>NZ_AOLM01000001.1 GCF_000337835.1 Haloferax sulfurifontis ATCC BAA-897
ACCGCGGCCCACTCGAAGCCGATTGCCGAGGCGAGCGAGACGCCGGTCGCGCCGAAGCTGTCGTCGTTCGCCTGCACGCCCGTCAGGACGAGGTCGGGGTCCTCGTCCTCGACGACCGCCGAGAGGAGGCGCGTCTTCGCGCCCACGTCGAGCAGGTCCACGCCGTCGAGCGCGTCGTCCCACACGCGGACCGCGCGGTCGACCCCCTTTGCGAGCGCCATGCGGATGGTCTCTTCGGACCGCTCGGGGCCGATGGTGACGGCGACGACCTCCACGTCGTCGTCGCTCTCCTCGGCGATTTGGACCGCTTCCTCGACCGCGTACTCGTCCCACTCGTTGAGGTCGTAGTCGAGGAACTGGTCCGCCACGCGGAGCCCGTCGAGCTCGAAGTCCTCTTCGACCTCGGCCACCTCCTTGACGGTTACGAGAATTTTCATCAACGTTCACTACCGACCGGGGCAAATAAACGTTTTCGCACCGCGGCCACCGGCGCCCCCGTCGTCCGATTACACCTCGTCTTCGTCACGCCTCGTCTTCGTCCTCGTCGGGCAGTGAGATGAGGTTCTCACGGCCGAGGCGGAGCTTTTCGACGCGCCCCTCGTCGGCCATCGCCGACAGGAGCTGTGAGACCTTGGCGTCGGACCAGCCGGTCTCCTTGACGATGTTCGCCTGCTTCATCCGCCCGCCGCTCCGCTCCAAGAGGAGTTCGACCCGCTCTTCGTCCGAGAGCAGGTCGAGGTCGACGTCGACGTCGTCGGGCTCTTCGGCGGGCGCGGGCTCGTCGTCGGGCCGGCTCCTGTGCCGACTCCTGCCGCGGCTCGGGCGTCGCCGTCGCTGTCGACGTTCCGTCGGGAGTCCCCCCCGTCCGGTCCCCGCCGAGTGAACAGGACGACGCCCGCCACGAGCACCGCGAGGACGACCGCACCGCCGCCGACGAGCGTCCACGGAATGGCGCTGTCCGTGCCCGTCGAGACGTACGTGACGGTCAACTGGTCGATCGATTCGAAGGTCCGGGGCCCCTCGACGACGACGGCGTTGTTTTCGAGCGGCAGGTTCGTGTCGCTGACGGCGTAGCCCGGCGGCGTCTGAATCGTGAGGTTCTGATTCGACCGAAGCGACGTGAGCCACGTCTCGTCGTCACCGGCCGACAGCGCGTCACCGAGGCGCAGTCCCTCGTCGGTCTGTTCGAGGAAGTTGGTCCACGTGAACGTCAACACGAGGACGCCGGTCCCGTTTTCGACGTAGCCTCTCGTCGTCGCGTTCTGAACCGTCATCGACCGGCCGGGTGCCGGCAGCAGCCGCGTCTGTGGCCGCCACCGGCGCTGTGACGCCGGCGACGATGGTGAGGAGGGCAACGATGAGGGCGGCGCTCCGCATACGTAAATCCGTTTCATCCGGCGATGAAAACGCTTTCCATCGATTCAACAGTGTCAGACGCCGTCGAGATGCGTCCCTCGATGTCGGCGACGGCGACCGCGTCAAGAGGGTCATTTTAGTACTGCCCCCGTGTACCCTCACGGCGATGAAAGCCCTCCCGCTCGTCGTCGTCATGCTTCTCGTGGCGTCGCCGGTGCTCGGTGCGGCCGGTCCCGCCGACGGGTCGACCCACTCGATGGCTCCCGATGAAGCGGAGCCCGCACAGGTCGAGTCGCCGTCCAACGAGACGATTCACGTCCTCGACATTCCGTCGTCGGAGCTGGCCCGGGCGACGGTCGAGGCCCATCACGTCGACCTCGGCCCGTCCCTCGATTTCTCCGCCCTCGGGGCCGGCGGCCAGATTCAGACGGGCGCGTCAATCGAGCGCATCGAGTCCGCGACCGACGACAGCACCCGGCAACAGCTCATCCTCGACGAGCTCAACACCATCGAACAGCGGGCGATTGCGCTCCAGAGCGCACAGCGCTCCGCCATCGAGCGGTTCAACGCCGACGACATCACCGCGCGAGACCTCCTCATCGAACTCGCGCGAATCGACGCCGAGGCACGGGCGCTCGACGACCGGCGGGTCGCCCTCCGCGAGATCACGAGCGAGACGCCGGACTTCTCGATTAGCTCCGGGCGGCTCGCGGCGCTCGAACGCGAACTCGACACGTTCACCGGCCCCGTTCGGACGCACGCCGTCTCGGTCGTGACCGGCCGGTCCGACGCCGCGCGGTTCTCCGTGCGGACGAGCGAGACCGGGTTCGTCCTCAGCGTCGTCGCCGACGGCGAGTACGTCCGCGACGGCCTACCGCGCCGACCTCCGCAACCGCGACCAGAACACGGTCTCCTACGAGGAGGCGCTCGACATCGTCGCGGA
>NZ_AOLM01000002.1 GCF_000337835.1 Haloferax sulfurifontis ATCC BAA-897
GGCGGGGAGCGGTCCCCCGAACGACCGGTCGAGGACGGCGAGCCCGAGTCCCGTCGAGGCGGCGATGGTCACGCAGGCCGCCAGCGTCGCCCGTCGGGTCGGTTCGGTCCAGACGAGCGCGACGACGACGCCCGCGAGCACCAGCCACAGGTAGTCGCGGACGACGGGGTAGCCCTCGACCAGCACGTCGGTGAGCGGCACCGCGACCGGCACGGCCAGACAGAGCGCCGCGCCGCTCCCGAGCGCCGACAGCCGAAGCGCCTCCCGCCCCCGCCCGCCGAGGACGAGTTCGTGCGCCGGCAACGCGCCCGGCGCGAGCGCGGCGTCGGGCACGCCGAGCGTCAGCGCCGGCACCACGTCGAGGAACGTGTGAACCGTCGACGCGGCGAGGACGGCGGCCGCGACGGCGACCGGTGGACCGGGGAACTCGGACGCGACGCCGGCGAGAAGCAGGGCGAAGGCGTTGGCGTGGAGACCCGGGACCAGCCCCGAGCAGGTCCCGAGGAGGACGCCGACGGCCACGCCGAGGAGGGCGGCGACCGTCGGGTCGGCCGCGGCGGGAGCCGCGAGCGTCGCCGCTCGGCCGAGGAGGGAGACGACCGCGCCGCCAATGACGACCATCGCGCCGCAGTGGCCGCGGCTTCCGGTATGAAGCTACGCGCTCGGCGCCGACGCTGACGGCGACTGCGCCGTGGCCTGTATCCGAGTCGGCGGGCGTGCGGCCGACGCCGTCGCTGGCGGGTTACATCGAAAGAAATCGGAGTTTCGAAGCGAGCGTCGCCGCGGACGCGGCGGGGTCTCGCGGGAGTTAGCCGAAGAGCGCGCCGAGGCCCTCGCCGTCGGCCTCTTCGTCTTCGTCGTCGTCGTCGTCGCCGCCTTCGTCGGCGGCCTCTTCTTCGGCGTCTTCCTCGTCGTCGTCGTCAGCGGCCTCGACCTCGCCACCGGCGGAACCGCCCGCGGCGGGCGCGGGGGCGGCGGCGGCCGTCTCGATGGCCTCTTCGATGTCGACGTCCTCGAGCGCGGCGACGAGCGCCTTGACACGGGATTCTTCGACATCGACACCGGCGGCCTCGAGGACCGCGGTGATGTTCTCTTCGTTGACCTCTTCGTCCGACTCGTTCAGGATGAGCGCAGCGTAGACGTATTCCATTGTTGTGTACCTTGTGTGTTGTTAGAACAGGGAGCCGAGGGCGTCGCCAGCGTCTTCGTCGTCGTCGCCGTCGTCTTCGGCGGCGGCGTCGTCGGCGTCGGCGTCTGCCTCGTCGGCGTCCGCTGTTTCTTCGTCAGTCGATTCTTCTTCCTCGGCGGCACCCGTGTCAGCCGCGGACACGCCGCGGAGTTCCTCGGGAAGCGCCTCTTCGTCGTCGATGTTCGCCGCGAGCGCCCGAAGCTGGGCGTCCGCCTTCGAGATGAGCTCGGGCATGAAGTCCGGGCTCTCGATGTTGGCGAACAGACCGACGGCCTTGGCCTCGCTCGTCGCCTTGGCGATGAGCGTCGGCGCGGTCTGGGCGGTCGGGTAGACCGCGTTGACAGAGAGGTTCGTCGCGGCGGAGACGGCCGACTGGATGTCGGCGCGGTACTCGTCCACGTCGATGGCGAGTTCGTCGGGCTCGAACAGGACGCCTTCGGAGAAGACGCCGCGGAGGTCGAGACCGACCTCCTTGGGCTCGATGCCGAGTTCCGCCAGGACGTTCGCGAGTTCCTCGGAGACTTCCTCGCCCGCCGAAAGGACGTTGGAGTCTTCCGTCACCTTGATCGAGCCGTCCATGATGCGGGCGGACGCCCCGACCTGCTGGAGTTCGCCGACGAACGGACCCGGGTCGACACCGGTGTCACCCTCGGGGATGACGATGTCGTTCGGGGCGACTTCACCGGCGTTGATGGGCGCGGGCGTCTTCGACGCCTCGAGCTCCTTGTACAGGGCGAACGGGTTGTCGTTCGTGCCGATGAGGGCGACCTGCCCGGCGATGTACTCCTTGAGTTCCTCGAAGCCGTCGTTGACTTCGTCGAGCGCGCGGTTCGCGAGCGTGTTACGGCTCATGCGCACCGCGGCCGAGCCGTGAAGCTCGCGGCGCATGGCCTGAAGCTGGCGGCTCGGGATGCCCGCGACGCCGACGACGCCGACGGATTCGTAGGATTCGATGAAGTCGACGAGCTCGTCGACCTCTTCACGCTTCCACTGTGGGATGACCTCGGTCTGCCGGACCTCGGATTCGCTCATGCGGGCACCTCCACGGACGGCCCCATCGTCGTCTTCACGTAGACGGAGTCGATGTTGAGCGGGCCCTTTTCGAGCGTCGCTTCGAGACGACGGACGATGACGTCGATGTTCTCCGCGATCTCGTCGGGCGTCATGTCGTCTGCGCCGACGCGCGTGTGGAACGTACGACGGTCACGCGAGCGGAGCTGCACCGTGTTCTTCATCCGGTTCACCGTCTCGACGACGTCGTCGTCGGGCTGAAGCGGGGTCGGCATCTTACCACGGGGACCGAGCACGGTACCGAGGTAGCGACCGATGTCCTGCATCAGTCCAGCCTCGGCAACGAAGAAGTCGGTCTCGTCGGCAAGGTCTTTCGCCGCATCGGTGTCGTCGCCGAAGTCTTCGAGCTCATCGGGCCCGAGAACTTCGTCGGCGACATCCTCTGCGCGGAGCGCGGTTTCACCGGTCGCGAACACCACAATCTGGGTGTCCTGGCCGGTGCCAGACGGGAGCACGATGCTCTCGTCGACACGCTTCGACGGGTCGTTAAGATCTAAGTCTCGCAAGTTCACGGCGAGGTCAACCGTTTCGCGGAAGTTCCGCCCGGGTGCCTCGTCGAGTGCGCGAGAGACTGCGTCAACTATTGTGTCTGCCATTATTCACCTCCGTAGTACGCAGGATTGCTCCTACGGGTCAGTGAAACAGGCTACTGCCTGCCTCATCCGGCAGGACGAGTAGGCTCAACTTAAGTCCGTCGAACTACGGGAGCCGAAACACCCGAATTCGGGGGTTTCGCGTGCCACAGCCACACATGCGGGCTGGCGAGCACGCGAGCGATATGGGGGTCGCTCCGGCGCGGTCGGGTCGGTGGAGAGAAGAAAGCGGGCCGAGTCGCTCGGCCCGACGGAAAGGGCGGTTCGAACCGCCGAGGCGGGTCCGAGACGATTACTCGTCGTCGAAGTAGTCGTCGAAGTCGCCGCCGTCGATGCGCTGTTTGAACGTGCGGGCGTCTTCGCCTTCGATGGTGACGCCGAGGGACGCACACGTCCCGGCGACTTCCTTCGAGGCGTTCTTGAGGTCGTACGAGAGCAGGTCAGAGGACTTCTGCTCTGCGACCTTCTTCAGCTGTTCGATGGACATGTCGGCGACGAAGTTCTCCTGGGGTTCGCCGCTTCCGGTGTCGAATCCGACTTCGTCCTTGATGAGCGCCGCCGTCGGCGGGACGCCGACCTCGATGCTGAACGAGCCGTCGTCGTCGTACTCGACGGTGACGGGGACTTCCATGCCGTCGAAGGCCGCCGTCTGGTCGTTGATGTCGTTGACGACGTCCTGCACGTCGACAGGGGTCGGGCCGAGTTCCGGGCCGAGCGGCGGACCGGGGTTCGCCTTCCCGCCGGGAACGAGTACTTCGATAGTTCCAGCCATACGTGGAAACACCGTGTGGCGACTTTTAACGGTTTTCTTTCGCCCGGAGCCGTATGCGACAACTACGCACAGCTCGCGGGGCCGCCGTCCGCCCGCTTACAGTTCGACGCCGAACGAGTCCACGCCGCCCGCGAGCGCGGCCATCGACCCGAGGAGTTCGGCCACGTCGTCGAGGTCGCTCGTGGAGACGACCTCCACGGGCGTGTGCATGTAGCGGTTCGGGATGCCGATGTTGAGCGAGGGGATGCCGGAGCGACTCGTGTAGAAGGCGTCCGCGTCGGTGCCCGTGCGGACGCCGGCGGCCTGCAACTGCACGCCGATGTCGGCCTCCGCGGCCGCGTCGCGGGCGAGCGCGACGACGCTCGGGTGGTTCGCGCTCCCGCGGGAGACGACCGGACCCTCGCCGAGTTCGACGGGGCCTTTGCGCTTTCCGGGCACGTCGGGGTTGTCCGTCGCGTGAGTCACGTCGACGGCGACCATCGCGTCGGGGTCGAGGTCGTAGCCGACCATCTTCGCGCCCTGCACGCCGACTTCCTCTTGGACGGTGCTGACGGCGTACACCGTCGCGGCCACGTCGGCCTCGACGGCGGCGCGGAGGCCCTCCGCGGCCGACCACGTGCCGACGCGGTTGTCCATCCCGTTGGCCGCGACGCGGTCGCCCGCGAGGTCGCGGACCCGCGCTTCGACCGTCACGGGGTCGCCGACTTCGACGTGGTCCTTCGCGTCGCCCTTGCTCGTCGCGCCGATGTCGACGAACTGCTCTTCGAGGTCGTCGTACTCCTCGCTCCCCACGTCGCGGAGGTGGATGGCCGTCTGGCCGATGACGCCCGCCACGTCGCCGTCGTCGCCGTGGACCGTCACGTGCTGGCCCTTCGAGACGGTGCGGTCCGCGCCGCCGATGGGGCCGATGCGGACGAAGCCGTCGTCGTCGATGTCGCGGACGATGTAGCCGATTTGGTCTGCGTGGCCGGTGAAGGCGATTTCGGGGCCCCCGCCGGTTCCCTCGTGGACCGCGACGGCGTTGCCGTAGTCGTCGACCGTCACGTCGTCGGCGAACTGCGAGACGTAGTCCACCCACACGCGCTGGCCGGCGACCTCGTAGCCGGACGGACTGGGTGTGGTGAGCAGGTCTTCGAGGAAGGCGCGTCGGTCGTCGTCCATACGGGACGTTCGCGGGCGGCGGGACAAGAACACAGCGAATCCAGCACACCCCACCGGAAGCCGGTCGGTCGTCTCCGCGCACGGCGTCCCGCGGCGACCCGCATCGACCCGTCGCCACAAGGCATATCCATCTTGTGAGCGTACTGATGGATATGGCCGACTTCACCCTCTTCGAGGTCCACCTGCACGACGGATTCGAGTTCAGCCCGACCAACAGTTCGCCGCTTTTCTCCAAGCGCGGCGACGCGGAACTCGAAGCCGACGACGAATCGTACGACGACTACGACGCCGAGTTCGACGCCGACGAACGCGACGAGCTCGACGACGCCGAGTCGGACGAGTCGGGCGGCCGCTCCGGACTGGGGCTTCTCGTCGGGCTGGTCCTGCTCGTCGGCATCGCGGCGGCGGTCCGCTACATCCGCGGCGGCGACGACGACCTCGACGAGCTGACCGACCTCGACGACGACGCCGACGAGGAGCGCGGCGAAGTCGAAATCGACGCCTGAGCCGACGGCTCCGAACACCGTTTTTCCGCGGCCGTGTCACCGACTGTTTCCACCGGCCCCTATCCTCGATGCCCGCCGCCGGGTTCGACCGCAGTCGGATACCCTTAAGCGAATCCCGTAGCAACTCCGGAGTATGACCGTTTCGAGCGCTCCCGGCAAGGTGTATCTGTTCGGGGAGCACGCAGTCGTCTACGGCGAGCCGGCGGTCCCCTGCGCGGTCGAGCGCCGGGCGACCGTCACCGTCTCCGCCCGCGACGACGACCACGTCCGCGTCCGCGCCGAGGACCTGAGTCTCAACGGCTTCACCGTCGAGTACCGCGGCTCGACCGGCGACCGGCCCGACGTGGACGTTCCGGCACCGCTCGTGGAGGCCGCGATGGGCTACATCGACGCCGCGGTCGACCAGGCCCGCGACGCCGCCGACGCGCCCGACGCCGGCTTCGACATCACCGTCGAAAGCGACATCCCGCTGGGGGCCGGCCTCGGTTCCTCCGCGGCGGTTGTCGTCGCCGGCATCGACGCCGCGACCCGCGAACTCGGCGTCGAACTCGCGCCCCGCGAAATCGCGGAACATGCCTACCAAGCCGAACACGAGGTCCAAGACGGACAGGCGTCCCGCGCCGACACCTTCTGTTCGGCGATGGGCGGGGCCGTCCGCGTCGAGGGCGACGACTGCCGGACCATCGACGCGCCGCCGCTCCCGTTCGTCATCGGCTTCGACGGCGGCGCGGGCGACACCGGCGCGCTCGTCTCCGGCGTCCGCGCGCTCCGCGAGGAGTACGACTTCGCCGCCGACACCGTCTCGACCGTCGGCGACATCGTGCGCCGGGGCGAGGAACTGCTGGCCGAGGCGGACCCCGACGCCGACGACGCGCCCGAGGAACTCCTCTCCGAACTCGGCCGCTTCATGAACTTCAACCACGGCCTGCTGGAGGCCCTCGGCGTCTCCTCGCGCTCGCTGGACTCGATGGTGTGGGCCGCCCGCGAGGCCGGCGCGTACGGCGCGAAGCTGACGGGCGCTGGCGGCGGCGGCTGTATCGTCTCTCTGGACCCGACGCCCGAGACCCAGACCGCGCTCCGATTCACCCCCGGTTGCGAGGACGCCTTCCGCGCCGAACTCGCCACCGAGGGCGTCAGGGTCGAGGTGCCGCCCGAAGCGGACGCCGAGGGCGAGGCCGAGCGCGCTGGAGACGGAGAACACACGGGGGCTGACTCGGCGTGAGCCTCGTCGTCCTCAAACTCGGCGGGAGCGTCGTCACCGACAAGGACGAACCGGAGACCGTCGACGAGGCGGGGCTGGCGGCCGCCGCGGACGCGGTCGCGACCCTCGCCGAGTCGGGCCGCGTCGTCGTCGTTCACGGCGGCGGGAGCTTCGGCCACCACCACGCCGCCGAACACGGCGTCTCATCGGAGACCGGCAGTCACGACGCCCGCGGCGTGCGCGCCATCCACGACGCGATGAAACGCCTCAACGACGCCGTCCTCGACGCCCTCGCGGACCGCGGCGTCGCGGCCCTGCCGGTCCACCCGCTTTCGGCCGGCGCGCGCGAGACCGACGGCTCGCTGTTGCTTCCCCTCGCGGCGACCGAAACGATGCTCGACGAGGGCTTCGTCCCGGTCCTCCACGGAGATGTCATCGCGCACGCGGGCAAGGGCGCGACCATCGTCAGCGGCGACGACCTCGTGGTATCGCTCGCGTCCGGCCTCGGCGCGGACCGCGTCGGCCTCTGTTCGACCGTTCCCGGCGTGCTCGACGCCGACGGCGACGTGATTCCCGAGATTACGGCGTTCGCGGACGCGGCCGACGCGCTCGGCGGGTCGGACTCCACCGACGTGACCGGCGGCATGGCCGCGAAGGTCAGAAAACTGCTCGCGCTCGGCGCGCCGGCGCACGTCTTCGGCCCCGAGGGACTGTCGGCGTTCGTCGCCGGCGAGTCGCCGGGGACCGTCATCCGCGGGGAGTAGTCGGCGTCGGACTCGGGCTCGGATTCGGACTCGGGCTCAGTGTCAGGCTCAGAGTTCGACGACCAGCCCGTCTTCTGCGACTCGGACCTCGCCGTCGAAGCGGTCGCTCACGCTCGCCCGGAGGTCGTCGGTGACACGGTCGGCGTGCGGGTAGAGATGCGTCAGGTAGACCGAGTCGATGTCCCGCCCGGCGAGCGCCTCGCCCACCTGCGACGGCGTCGGGTGGTTCGACACGTCCACGTCGTCGGGGAACGAGCAGTCGTGCGCGAGGACGCTCGCGCCGTCGGCGAAGTCGCCGAGGGCCGAGAACGCCTCGGTGTCCCCGGAGAAGACGAAGTCGGCCTCGCCACGCTCGTTGCTGAAGCGGTAGGCGAGCGTCGGCATCGAGTGGCGGACCTCGAATCCCATCACGTCGAAGCCGGCGATGCCGAACTCGGTCGGGCCGACCTCCCGAATCTGCACGTCGAGGCGGCCCCGCAGGTAGTCGTGGACGTCGAACAGTCCCTCGACGAGCGTCTCGGTCCCCTCCGGGCCGACGATTTCGAGGCTGTCAGCGCCGGCGAGCCACCGGGCTTTCACGAGCGCCATGAGGTCCGACACGTGGTCGAGGTGGTGGTGCGTGAGGAGGACCGACGAGACCCCCTCGTAGCCGACCTCCGTCTCGGCGAGTCGGGCGAGGACGCCCGACCCGCAGTCCACGAGGAGGGCGTTACCGTCCGATTCGAGGAGGAGACCGGTCTGGGCGCGGCCGGTGACGGGCATCGCACTGCCGGTGCCGAGGAACGTGACGCGCATGCGCAGATCTACCACGGCGGCGGCGTTAGTCCTTGTGCTCGCCGGGGCGGCCGCCGCGGACACAGGCACAACCCTCATACCCGCGCGGGCTAACCCCGAGGTAATGACCCGGCGCGGCCGCTCGCTTCTCGCGTCGAGAGGCGGCGACTACGAGTTCGACCCCGAGTCGGTGTCGGTCGCCGACGAGGACGTCCTCGACCTGCTGGAGCCCGCCGTCCAAGAGTGGTGGGTCGACCGATTCGGCGAGTTCGTCCCCGACAACGGCGGCTTTTTCACCCCGCCGCAACGCGGGGCCATCCCGCACATCCACGACGGCGACAACGCCCTCATCTGCGCGCCGACGGGGTCGGGCAAGACGCTCGCCTCCTTCACCGCCATCATCAACGAACTGTTCCGCCGCGACCGGGAGTCGCCCGACGGCCTCGACAACTCGGTGTACTGCCTCTACGTCTCGCCGCTGAAGTCGCTCGCCAACGACATCCACCGGAACCTGACCGAGCCGCTTTCGGGCATCGCCGACATCGCCGAGGGCCGCGGCGAGACGGTGGACATCAGACACGCCATCCGCCACGGTGACACCTCCTCTGCGGACCGCCAGAAGATGCTGTCTGAGACGCCGCACATCCTCAACACGACGCCCGAGACGCTGGCGATTCTGCTCAACTCGCCGAAGTTCAAAGAGAAGCTCCGAACCGTCGAGTACGTCGTCGTCGACGAGATTCACAGCCTCGCGGAGAACAAACGCGGCACCCACCTGTCGGTGTCGCTGGAGCGACTGGAAGACCTCGCCGAGTCGTCGCCGACGCGCATCGGCTGTTCGGCCACTGTCGAACCGCTCGACACGGTCGCGGAGTTCCTCGTCGGTTGCGAGGACGGCGAGCCCCGTGACTACGAACTCGTGGACACGCGGTTCGTCCGCGACTTCGACGTCCGACTGGAGTGTCCGACCGACGACCTGATTCGGACGCCCCGAAGCGAGGTCCAGAATCGGTTTTACGACCGCCTGCACGACCTCGTGGCCTCGCACACGAACACGCTCGTGTTCACCAACACGCGGTCGGGCGCGGAGCGCGTCCTCCACAACCTCCGCGAGGAGTTCGACGACATCGACGAATCCAACTCTGGCTGTCACCACGGGAGCCTCTCGAAAGAGCGCAGACAGGAGATAGAGTCGAAGCTAAAAGCCGGCGAGTTGCGCGTCGTCACCACCTCCACGAGCCTCGAACTCGGCATCGACATGCCCCACATCGACCTCGTCGTGCAGGTCGGCTCCCCCAAGTCGGTCGCCGCGCTCCTCCAGCGGGTCGGCCGTGCCGGCCACCAGCTCGGCCAGACGGTCGAGGGACGCGTCATCGCCCTCGACAGGGACGAACTCGTCGAGTGCGCGGTGATGCTCTCGAAGGCCGAGTCGGGCTTCGTCGACCGGGTGTTCATCCCCGAGAACGCCTTCGACGTGGCCGCCCAGCAGGTGTACGGGATGGCCATCAACGCCATCCGCCCCGAGTCGGAACTCCGCGAGACGCTCCGGCGGGCCTACCCGTATCGGAACTTCTCCGACGACGACTTCGAGCGCCTGTTCCGCTATCTCACGGCCGACTACGACGGCCTCGAAGACAAAAACGTCTACGCGAAAATCTGGCGCGACACCAACGACCCGCCGGACGGCGAACACCACTACGAGGAGTACCCCGTCGGCGAGCCGCTCATCGGCAAACGCGGTCGGATGGCCCGCGTCATCTACATGACAAACATCGGCACGATTCCCGATTCCTTCACCTGCGACGTGCTGGTCCGCGGGGCCGACCAGTGGGTCGGCACGCTCGACGAGGGCTACCTCGACACGCTGGAGAAAGGCGACGTGTTCGTCCTCGGCGGCGACCACTTCGCGTACCGCTACCGCCGCGGGTCGAAGGTGTACGTCGACCGCACCGCCCAGCGCCCGACGGTCCCCTCGTGGTTCTCCGAGCGCCTGCCGCTTTCGTACGACCTCGGCCGCGAACTCGCGGCGTTTCAGGCCGACCTCGTGGCCCGACTCGACGCCGGCGGCGCGCCCGCCGTCAGGTCGTGGCTCCGGGAGTTCCCGCTCGACGAGAACAGCGTCCGCGCCGTCACGCGGATGTTCGACGAGCAGGTCAGGTACGCCGGCCCCGAGAGCGTGGCGACGCCCGACAGACTCGTCGTGGAGACCGAACTCGACCGCGACACCTACCGCCGGCACTTCTACGTCCACTGCACCTACGGCCGGCGGTTCAACGACGGTCTCTCGCGGCTCCTCGCGTACCACGCGGCCCGCCGGACGAACGCGAACGTGCAGGTCGCCGTCGCAGACAACGGCTTTTCGCTGTCGATGCCGCTCAACCGAAAAGTCGACCTCGCGGGCGTCCTCCGCGACCTCTCCCCCGAGGAAGTCGAGGACGACCTGCGGGCCGCCCTCGACGGCACCGACCTCCTGAAGCGCTACTTCCGCATCAACGCGACGCGCTCGCTCATGATTCTCAAGCGCTACAAGGGCTACGAGAAGTCCGCCGCCCAACAGCAGGTCTCCTCGGAGATGTTGCTGTCGTTCGCCCAGGACCTCGACGAGTTCGCGGTGATGGTAGAGACCTACCGCGAGATTCTCGAAGACAAGCTGAACCTCGCCGCCATCGAGGACGCGGTCGCGGCGATTCGGGCGGGCGACGTGGACGTGGTCGGCCACCAGGTCTCGTCGCCGACGCCGCGGGCGTTCGGCCTCGCCACGCTGACCGCGAGCGACGTGGTCCTCGCCGAAGACGAGAGCGCGGCGCTCAGAGAGTTCCACGAGCGCGTCAAAGCCGAAATCGGCGACGACGAGGCGGACCTCGGCATCGACGTGAGCTGACGGGGCGACAGGGCGACGGGACGACGGTCGGTGCGCCGCCGAGACGTCCTACCGGCGCGCCCACGCGAGCATCCGGTCGTAGAACGGGTCGGATTCGAGCGCGTCGGCGTCGCCGACGAGACACAGCGCCTTCTTCGCCCGCGTGAGGGCGACGTTGATGCGGCGGTGGTCCTCGAACAGCGGGCCGTCCAACTCGCCGGTGGCGACGAAGGAGACGACGATGACCTCCTTCGAGGAGCCCTGGAATCGGTCGACCGTGTCGACGGTCGCGTCGGTTCGGCGGGAGATCTCGGCGACTTGCGCCCGGAACGGCGCGATGACGCCGATGTCGTCGGTGTCGACGCCGGCGGCCTCGTAGGCGGCGACGACCTCGGCCACGCGGTCTGCCTCGACGGGATTCGTGTTGCCGACGCGCCGGCCGTCGGGGTCGACGAAGGAGACTTGGTCCGCGAGTTCGGCGGGGAGGTCCGCGGTGTCGACGCCGAGGTCGCGGAGGTGCTGAGCCGCGACGGCCCCCGTGGCCGGGCGGAGCGCGCCGTCGTAGAACTCCTTGGAGGCGAACGCCTGAATCCGCTGGGACATTCGGTACTGGCGGTCGAGCATGACCGAGGCGTCGGGGTAGGTTTCGATGAGCCGCTGGAACAGCGATTGCTGGAGGTCGTTTTCGGCGCGGACGACCGGCGGAAGCTGTTTGTGGTCGCCGACGAGGACGAACCGGTCGGCGAGGTTGACGGCGGCGAGCGTCCCCGGTTCGGTTATCTGCGACGCCTCGTCGACGAGCGCCGCGTCGAACGACTGCTCGCGCATCACGCGCGACCCGCAGGAGGCGGTGGTCGCGGCGACGACCGGCGCGTCGTGAAGGGCGGCGGCGAGCGCGTTCGGGTCGCCGCTCCGCGAGAGCCGAACGTCCTGCATGTCCTCGCGGACGCCCGATTCGGTGCCGACGCGAACGATATCTTCGAAGCCTTGGTCGCGCAGGGCTTCGAGCGCGTTGTCGACCGCGCGGTTCGTAAACGCCGAAAGGAGGACGCGGTTGCCGTCCTCGACGAGCGCGCGGATGGTGCGGGCGATGGTGTAAGTCTTGCCCGTCCCCGGCGGCCCGTGGATGAGCGCGAGGTCGTCGGCGTCGACCGCGAGGCGCACCGCGTCGTCCTGCGCGTCGTTGTTGTCGATGAACGTGCGACCCGCAGAGCGGTCCGCAAACTCGGGGTCGCGGCGGCCGAACAGCACGTCTTTCCGGTCGGGCGAGCCCTTGAGCACCGCGTCGTGGAGGGAGGTGAGCAGGCGGTCGACGGTGAGTTCGGAGGGGTACACGTCGAGGCGGCGGAGCGGCACGGGTTCGTCGGTCGTGACGACGATTTCGTCGCCGAGTTCGGCGATGCGCGCGAGTTCGGCGTGGCCCTCGACGGGGTGGCCGTCGCTGGCGAGCGCCACGTCGCCCGCGCGGAGCTTCGACACCGCGTCGTCGGTCTGCTTCGCCCGGAGTTCCCACGTGCCGTCGGGGCGCTCCGTCTGGCCGAGGGGTTCGAGGCCGATGAGCGCCCGGTCGTCGGCGGCGCGCTCCTCGGCGCTCTGGTCCCAGAGCTTTCGGTACTCGTTGTGGACCGACCGGCGTTCTTCCTCGACGGCGCGGTAGAAGCGGTCGAAGTAGTCGCGTTCGTCCTCGGGGACCGGCTTCCCGATTGCGCCGGCCTTCGACTCCTGGTCGAGTCTGCCGGAGACGACCATGCAGGTGTCCTTCTCGAAGCAGTACTCGCACTTCGAGTTCACCTCGTAGCCGGTCGGCACCGACGCGTCGTGTTCCATCGCCGCGATTTCGTTGCGAGTGCGGACGACGAATTCGAGGAGGCCGCGGCCGATGGAGAAGTCCTTCGCCGGCGAGAGGTCGCCGGACTCCTCGGTGCGGTCGAGCGTCGTGTTCTTCGTGTAGAGGAGCGTCCCCGTGTCGACCGGCACGCCCCGCTCTTCGAGGATGAGCGCGTAGGAGGCGGCCTGAATCTTGTCCTGGAACCGCGGGTCGCGGTTGAGGTTCTTGCCGGTCTTGAGTTCGACGGGCGACCCCCGGCGGAGGGCGTCGGCGCGGCCCTTGATGCCGAACGTCGGCGAGATGAGGGTGTACTCCGAGCGCCACTCGTCCTCGTCGGTGAGGACGCCCTGCGAGAGCCAGCCCTCGATGGCGGCGGCGTTGCGGCGCACCTCGTCTGCGACTTCGTCGACCTCGCGGCCGAGCAGGCCGAGTTCGAGGCCGCGCTCGTCGATGCGCTCGTCGATGGACGACTCGAGGTCGCGGCCGCGGAGGAGGTCGCCGAACACGTCGTGGACGATAGTCCCTTTCACCACCGGGTAGTTCAGCGGGATTCCCGAGAGCTTGTTCAGGTAGTACATCCGCGAGCACTGCACCCACGAGCGGATGTCGGTCACGTCCACGAGGAAGTCGGGTTCGACGACGACGAACGACTCCGAGCCGGTCGAGTACGTCGTTTCGCCGCGATACTCGGACTCCTCGGCGTCGGTGACGAGCAGGTCCATCCCCGGTTCGGCGTGCTCGGCGGCGTGGGTCCACTTCCCCCAGAGGGTAACAGTCACGGGGTCTGCGGTCCCGCGTTCGGGGCGGAGCGTCACCTCCGCCAGCGAGCGCTCGCCGTACTTCGTTTCGACGTCGCGCGGCTCGCCGACCTCGACGAGCGGACCGCGAAGGTTCACGTCGAAAGCGTGGGTGAGGCGCGGGCAAATAGCCGTCGGTGGGGCGCGGGCGGTTCGACGGGTCGCGTGCGCGACTCCCCGCGACCGTCACGCTCTTTCTCTCCCGCGCGGTACGCACACCCATGCGCGTCAGAGATTGGCAGGACATCCTCTCGGAGGTCGTCGACGACGGCCGCGACCGCGACCCCGACGCGTGGCGGGCCGTCGCGGGCACCCGGCGGCGGAGCCTCGGCGAGGACCTCTTTCTCGCCCACCCCGACGCCGGCGTCTACCAACTGAAGACGTACGCCAAGAACCCCTACGAGGTCCGCGGCGTCGGCGCTCGCGTCGCCCGCCGCGTCGACGACGGCCTCGACCCCCTGTTCCCGCGTCGGCGCGACGACGGCGAGAATGACGCCGGCCGGTTCGCCGTCCAAAGACCGCCCGAAGACGAGTCGCAGGCCGAGTCGATGGCGCGGCGACTCGAAGAGACCGTGAAGGTCCACGCCGACGCGCCGACCACCGCCGACGACTTCTTCACCGACGTGATGGAGGCGCTCGACAGCCCGGCGTTCGGCCCGATGGACTACGAGTTCGACGCCCGACCCGACCGCCTCGACGACCTCGCAGACGAGTTCACGGACGCCGACGAGTTGCTCTCGTCGGACCTCGACGACCTCATCGAGTCCGACGGCGTCGACCGCGGCTTCCAGTAGGATTCACCGGTTTCAAACCCTCGCACATCCATTACTCATCTATGAACGATAGGCTCGGCGGGCGGTCGCGGCACTCCCCGCACGGCGCGAGTTCGGAGGGACGATGGTCGGTTCGAGCATGAGCGACGAGGAGACGCGACTCGCCAACAACCGGCTCAAAATCGGCTTTATCCTGCTGGTCGGCGTGTCGGCCGCGCTCGTCGCCGTGCAGGCGGGCGCGACGCTCCTTCAGAGCGCAATCGCGCTCGTCGCCGGACTCGTCATCGGCGGCCTCCTCACGTGGTACCTGAAACGGTGGAGCCGCGAGTTCACCGCCGTGAACCGCCGGTAGAGGCGGTCGCTCAGGGCGACACCCGCGTGAGCCATCGCTCGGGCGCGTCCAGTTCCGCGTCGGTCGGTAGGTTCTCCGGGTGGTCCCACACCCGCGACGCGGCGGCGACGCCGCGCTCGTCGGCGACGTGCTCGAAGAAGCGAGCGCCGCGTTCGTACTGCCGGCGCTTGAGGCCGAGGCCGAGGAGCCGCCGCGCGAGTTTCGCGATCGGGCCGCCGCCCTGCCGACGCTCGTCGAGTTTCCGGCGGAGGTCCTCGTAGTCGTCGTCGAACGCTCGGTCCATCAGCAGTTCCGCGTAGCCCTCGACGGCCGTCATCGCCGTGTCGAGCTCGCGGAAGGCGTCGCGGTCGATGTCGCCGTCGACGAGGGCGTCGACCCCGCGTTGCATCCGCGATTCGAGGTGCGTCGAGAGCCACGGGGCCGCGCCGAACTCCGCGGCGTGCGCCACCTCGTGGAAGGCTATCCAGCGGCGGAACCGCGGGTAGTCCACGTCGAGGCTGTCGGCGACCCGGCGGATGTTCGGGTGGACGAAGTACAGGCCGTGGTCGTCGTCGCCCTCGGCGAGGAGAAGCGGGTCGTACTGCCCGAGGACGTTGTTGCCGAGAAACGAGAGGACGAAGGCGAACGACCCGGTGTTGACCGCGCGCGTGACGCCGGGGAGGACCGCGGGACCGTGTTCTTCGAACGGGGCCATCACCCGGCGGAACGTCGCCACGTTCGCGTCTATCCAGTGGTGTCGGTTCTGGACTTCGACGACCTCGGGCACGTCGAACTCGACCTCGGCGACGGCCGACAGACGGTCGCGCGCGTCGCGAACGTCGGCCGCGTAGCCCGCGCGCTCGGCGTCCGTGAGGTCGAGCGAGCCGGGGTCGGTCGCTGACTTCGCGGCCTCGGTGACGGCGTCCCAGTCGATGGTACCGGAGCCGGTCGCCGAAGCGTCCGCGACCGCTCTGACGCTCCGAAAGAGGTTCATACCGTACCGTGGCGGGCCGGACGCAAAACGCTTCGGTCGGGGTGTTCGAACCCGCCGATTCGCAGACACGACGACCCTAGACACTATACCGAGTCCGACGTGGGAGGCGTATGGACCGAACCATCGACCACGTCGCGTTCGGTGGTACCGAGCTGTACGAACTCCGCGCGGCCGCGAACGAGGTCGGTCTCACGCCGACTTACGGCGGCGAACACGGGACCGGAACGACCCACATGGCCGTCGTTCCGTTCCCCGACGGGTCGTACCTCGAACTCATCGCGCCGACGCTCGGGACCGACGCCGAGGACGCCGGCTTCTGGCCCGACTACCTCGCGGCCGACGCCGGCCCCGCGGCGTGGTGTCTGGAGACCGACGACGCCGCCGCCAGCGCGAAGACTGCCATCGACGCCGGGCTCCCCGTCGACGGTCCCCACGAGGCCTCCCGCGCTCGACCGGACGGTCGCCTCGTCGAGTGGGATATGTGCTTTGAGGGCACAGACCAGCGACTTCCCTTTTTCATCCGCGACCGAACCCCGCGGAGCTACCGCGTTCCGAGCGCCGTGCGAAACGCCGCCGTCCGCGGACTCCGAACCGTCGTCGTCGCCACCGCCGACCGCGAGGCGACCGCGGCGCTGTTCGCCCGGCGGCACCGCTACCCATCGCCGGTCGATATCAACGGCCCGTTCTCCGGGTTCGCCGTCCTCCCCGGCACGCCGCTCGCCCTGTGCGAACCCGGCGACGGCGCGCTTAAGGAGCGCATCGAGGAGGTCGGCGAGGGTCCGTGCGCGTTCCTCGTCGGCGTCACCGACCTCGACCGGGCGCGGAACTCGCTGTCGCTCGGCCCCGAAATTCGCTACAGCGACCGCCGCATGGCGTGGTTCGACCACGACCTGTTCGACGGTCGGTTGGGCGTGGTCGAACTCCCCTGAGCCGCCGATTGGAGCCGGATAACGGGCTCAAGCGGCGCAGTTGTTCGGCCCGAGTTCGAGTTCGGTCGCCTCCTCCTCGTCGCCGACGGAGGCCCGCCCGGTGTTGATGTCGATGACGCGCTCGTAGTTCACCGGCTTCTCGGGCGTGTCGTCGGCGACGCGAGAGACGAACGCTGACTCGTCCATCGACAGGAGGTCGAGGTCCGAACGCAGGTCGCCGAGCGTCGCGCTCACGAGTTCGCCCGGCGCGGCGACGCCGTAGCGTCCGTCCGCCCCGACGGAGACGTGGCCGGGGAGGACGCGCGTCTCGTCGGGAAGCGACAACAGCGTGTCGTGGAGCGTCCCGTAGAGGAGTTTCGCGCCCGTCGCCGCGTCGGCGTCACCGAACTGGAGCTCCGTGCGGCCGACCGACTCGACGAACAGCGTGTCGCCGGTGAGGAGGAATCGTCCGTCGACGAGGTAGTTCGTCATGTCCGAGGTGTGTCCCGGCGCGTGAATCGCCTCGATATCGTGGTCGCCGACGGTCAACGCCTCGCCGTCGTCGAGCGGGGTGAACTCGTACGCGACGTCGCGGTCGGCCGCCTCCGACCCGAGGTAGTACGGCACGCCGAGTCGGTCGGCGAGCGCGCGCCCCCCGGAGACGTGGTCGGCGTGGACGTGCGTGTCGAGTACACCAGTGACCGTCATCCTCGCGTCGGCGGCGACGAGTTCGAACTCGTGGGTCTGCCGGGTCGCGTCCACGACGACCGCCTCGCCGGCCGACCGCGAGCCGACGACGTAGCCGAGACAGCCCTTCGCGCGGCGCTGGACCTGCGCGACGAACAGGTCGTCGTCGCCGGTGTCGAGTTCGACCACCTCGTACAGCTTGCTCCAGTCTTCCATGCCGCCCTTGACGACCTCCACGTCGTCGTAGCCCCGCGTCGCGAGTTCGAAGCCGAACGACGTGGAAGACAGCCCTTTCCCGCAGATGGCGACGACCGGCCCCTCAGCGGCGAGGTCGCCGACGCGGTCCCAGTCCCAGTCGCCGCCGAGTCCGTCGACGGGGTGGAAAGGGACGTTGACCGCACCCTCGATGTGCCACGACTCGAAGCTCTCCGGCGGCCGCGTGTCGACCACGGTGAACGAGTCGCCGGCGTCTACTCTGTCTGCGAGTTCGCCCACGGTGAGCTGGTGGAGGAGTTTGCTCATGTGGTTAGCTATGGGAACGACGCACAAAACCATTTGCGGCGGACGCGGCCGACACGGCTCTCGCGCGGCGGGGAATCAAGGCACGGTCGGCGTTTCGTAACTGCGGCTGAACCGAGCGAAAGCGCCGCCGCTCGCCGGGCGGGCGTCAGAAAAGTCGAATCGAAACGTCGTCCCGAACTACAGTTCGTCCTCGAAGTCTTCGAGGGCGTAGACGGTGTCGGAGCCGCGGCGGTCGAGCGTCTCGTTGGCGAGGAGCCAGTAGACGACCGACAGCGCGCGTCGACCCTTGTTGTTCGTCGGGACGACGAGGTCGACGTTCGACGTCTGGTTGTTGGAGTCGCACATCGCGATGACCGGGATGCCGACCGTGATGGCCTCCTTGACGGCCTGCGCGTCACCGATCGGGTCAGTGACGACGACCACGTCGGGTTCGATGTAGCCGGCGTAGTCCGGGTTCGTCAGGGTTCCCGGGATGAAGCGGCCCGTGCGGGCGCGAGCGCCGACGGCGTCGGCGAACTTCTCGGCCGGGAAGCGACCGTACTGGCGGGAGGACGTGACCAGAATCTGCTCCGGACTGTAGTTCGCGAGGAAGTCCGCGGCGGTGCGGATTCGCGAGTCCGTCTGGCTGACGTCGAGCACGTAGAGCCCGTCGTCGCGGACACGGTGGATGAACCGGACCATGTCCTTGGTCTTCTGCTGGGTACCGATGTGGACACCGGCGGCCAGGTAGTCCTCGACCGGGATGAGCAGGTCGGCATCTTCGTCGGGCATGACGTCCTCGTCGAAGGCCGGTTCCGGCTCTGCTTCTTCTTCGGCCTCGGCGGCGTCGTCGGCCGCCTCGGCGGTCTCTGCTGTCTCGTCTTCGGTGGCGGCCTCGGCGGGTTCCGTCTCGGCGACCGCTTCGGTCTCCGTCTCGGGTTCCTCGTCGGCGACCTCCACCGCGTCGTTTTCGTTGTCGCTCATACTGCGTCGTCCGCGATGCGGATGAGTTCGTTCAGTTTGGCGGTTCGCTCGCCCTGCACCGTGCCAGTCTTGATGAACGGCGCGTCGGTTGCGACGGCGAGGTGTGCGATGGTCGCGTCTTCCGTCTCACCGGAGCGGTGAGAGATGACGGCGTCCATCCCGTTTCGGGAGGCCAGTTCGACGGCGTCGAACGCGTCGGTCAGCGTCCCGATCTGGTTCGGCTTGATGAGAATGGAGTTCGCGGCGCCCACGTCGATGCCGTCCTGCAGACGGTCGACGTTGGTGACGAACAGGTCGTCACCGCAGATGAGCGTGCGGTCGCCCACGCGCTCTGTGAGTTCCGCGAAGCCCTCGTAGTCGTTCTCGTCGAGGGGGTCTTCGACGTAGACGAGGTCGTACTCGTCGACCATCTCGGCGACGTAGTCGATCTGCTCGTCGGTCGTCTTCGTCTCGTCACCGTAGTGGTAGACGCCGTCTTCGAACATCTCCGAGGCCGCGATGTCGAGACCGAAGCCGATCTCGAAGCCGAGTTCGTCCTCGACGTCGGAGACCGCTTCGCCCATGATTTCGAACGCCTCGGCGTCCGATACCGGCGGCGCCCACGCGCCCTCGTCGCCCTTCGCGGCGGGCACGCCGCGCTCGTCGAGAATCTCGGACGCGCGGGCGTGGACCTTCGCGTTGGCGAAGACGGCTTCGGAGACGCTCGGCGCGCCGACCGGCGCGGCGAGGAACTCCTGGATGTTCGTCGCTTCCTTGGCGTGTTCACCGCCACCGATGACGTTCCCGAGCGGCGTCGGGAAGTTGTCGCCGCGGAACGCGCCGCCGAGATGCTGGTACAGGGGCGCACCGAGCACGTCGGAACCGGCCTTGGCGGCCGCCATCGAGATGGCGACCGCGCTGTTCGCGCCGATTTCCGAGAAGTTCTCGGAGCCGTCGGCGGCGCGGAGCGTCGCGTCGACCTCGCGCTGGTTGCCCGCGTGGACCTCGTCCACGAGTCGGGGAACCGCGTGTCGCCGCGCGGCGGCGATGGCTTCGGTCGGCGGCAGTTCGATTGCCTCGTACTCGCCGGTGGACGCACCGCTGGGGGCCGCAGCGCGACCGAACCCACCGGATTCGGTGAGCACGTCGGCTTCGACCGTCGGGTTCCCACGGGAGTCGAGCACGCGGCGCAGAGCTACGGATGTGATTCGTGTCATGTTGTCACTTACCCTCTCGTTTGACGGTGAACGGAAGTACACCTGCGTCGTACTCCTCAGCGGCGATTAATATCGGTTCTGTCTGTTCCGAATCGACGAGAACCGGTGCGCCGTAGGATACCTGCAGCGCTCGCGCGCCGAGGATGCGTGCCTTCTCGTATCGGTTGTACCGTTGCATCATTGGTAGGGAGACACGACGTCCACGAGGTCCTTGTGCGACACCATCATCCGCCGGCAGCAAGCACGGGTGACCCCGAGGTCGTCGAGGACGTCAGCGGGGTCCTCGTCTCCCTCGCGAGCACGGGCCTTGAATTCGTCCCAGTGTTCGCCGATCACTGTGCCGCAGGTGAAACACCGGACGGGAATCATCATGGTTAGATCACCTCAGCGGTAGGACTTCTGGTAACGAGCGCGCGCGCCCGGTCCGCCCCACTTCTTGGGTTCGGACTGGCGGACGTCGTTGACCAGAAGCGAGCGGTCGAACTCCATGTACGCGTCGCGAAGCTCCGCGTCGTTCAGGTGCTGCACCAGCCCACGAGCGAGCGCGGTGCGGACTGCGTCGGCCTGACCGGCCACGCCGCCGCCGTTGACGCGCACGTCGATGTCGACCTGCGAGCGGAGGTCCTCGCCTGCGATGCGGAACGGCTCCAGCATCTTGAGGCGGGCCATCTCCGGCTCGACCAGCTCGACCGGCTGGGAGTTGATTCGGACTCGACCCTCGCCCTCGCGCACGGTGGCGCGGGCGATTGCGGTCTTCTTCTTACCGGACGTGTTCGTTACCATGTGACGTTAGCACCCAGCTTCTCGGAGACCTCTCCGAGCGAGATGAACTTGATGTTCGAAAGGCGGTCCAGCGAGGTGTCTTCGAGCATCTCGCCGTCTTCGTCGTACGGATTGCCGACGTAGACGCGGACGTTCGAGAGCGCCTCGCGGCCGCGGGGCTTCTTGTACGGAAGCATGCCGCGGATGGCACGCTTGAAGATGCGGTCGGGACGCTTCGGGTAGTACGGACCCTGGTCCGAACCGACTTCGACGCGCTTTCTGTACTTGGCCATCACGTCCTCTTCCGAGCCCGTGATGACGGCGTCTTCCGCGTTGACGACGGCGACCGTCTCGCCCGCGAGGGCGCGCTGTGCGACCTCCGAGGCGACGCGGCCGACGATGCAGTTTCGAGCGTCGACGACGACGTCTGCGTCGAATTCTGCGAGGCTCATCGGATCACCCGTACGTTGGACCCGTCGGGGTTCTGTTCAGCGAGTTGTTCTAGCGTCACGGTGTCGCCGACCTGCTCGATCTTCTTTCGAGCGGTGGACGAGAAGTCCACGGCCGCGACTGTGACGTTCTTCTGCAGCACACCGCTACCCAGCACCTTGCCGGGCACGACGACGGTCTCGTCTTCCTGAGCGTATCGTTCGATACGACCAAGGTTGACTTCCGCGTGGGTGCGCCGTGGCTTTTCGAGACGGTCCGCGACATCCTGCCAGACGTTGGCACCGGACTCACGCGAGACCGCCTTCAGCTCGGCGATGAGACTGTTGAGTCTCGGGTTCGTCTTACTCATTGTCTACCTCCAGAGAGAAAGCGGAGTGCAGGGAGCAGGATTTGAACCTGCGGACTCCTATGAGACAGCGCCCTGAACGCTGCGCCGTTGGCCAGACTTGGCTATCCCTGCAAGTATTCCGCTGTACTTCATGCCCCGTAAAAACACCTTCGGTCCGACCCGCCGCCGTGAGGGAGTCACACGCCACGCTATCGGTGGCTGTGACCCCTCGTGGGGCGGGCGAACGTCGGTGTTGAGACGGGGCAGTGTTCATTCTTACAGTGCGACCTTCTCTTCGAGTTCGGCCGCGCGGTCACCTAAGGAGGCGACGGCGCGCGTCACGAGCTCGTCGACGTCGAACGAACCGTCCGTCTCCACACTGAAGACGAACGCTCCGGGCACGTCGTGTACTTCGACCTCTTTACCGGGGTACCGCTCCGTCAGGTCGTTGCCGAACGTCTCCGTCGCGACGAGGTCGCCGTCTTCGGCGTCCCCCTCGGCGTGCTCCGCCGCGGCCTCTTCGATGACGCCGCGGAGGATGTTCGGCTCCTGTTCATCGAACTCGCCGGCGTCGCCGACGACCTCCACGCGCTGGAGGTGTCGGTAGCCGACGGCGACCCCGCCTTGGTTCTTGGCGTGGTCTTTACCGTAGCCGAGGACGGCGTCTGCCTCGAACTCGAGGCGCTGGCCCTCCTTCAGCTCGATGATGGGGATGTTCTCGTCCGCCGGGACGACCATGTCGTCCGCGGATTCGATGTCCCCGGAGTACGCGGTTGCCGGCCCGTCGACTTCGAGCGCGACGGTGACGGTGTCACCGGGCTCGAAGTCGTCGAGAGGCGTGGTCAACGGAACCAGACCGAGACGAAGCCCGATCATCTCGTCGAACATGACCGAGGTGTTCTCCACGAACCGAACGGTGTCGATGGAGAACGTCGGCACGTCGGCGACCATCGCCCGGCGAATGCCGTTGGCTAGCGCCGGGGTCAGACCGCGCGCGACGAAACGGGCGCGTCGGTCTTCGCGTTCGATGAACTCGACCTGGAAGTCGTTTACCATGGTGTGTTAGAGTCGGCTGTTTTTCGGCGCGCGAGTTCCGTCGTGCGGAATCGGCGTCACGTCCTCGATGCGACCGATTTCGAGACCGGCGCGAGCGAGGGCGCGAATCGTTGCCTGTGCGCCGGGTCCGGGGCTCTTGTTACCGTTGCCACCGGGACCGCGAACGCGGACGTGCAGACCGGCGATACCGGCCGCCTTAATCTGGTCGGCGACGCTCTCTGCCATCTGCATGGCCGCGTACGGAGATGCCTCGTCACGGTTCTGCTTGACGACGGAACCGCCGGACGACTTGACGATCGTCTCGGCGCCCGTGATGTCAGTCACCGTGATGAGCGTGTTGTTGAACGATGCGTGAACGTGGGCGATTCCCCACTTGTCACCGGTTTCGGATTCGCTCATTCTTGGGCCTCCGCGCGCTCAGGGTGCAGTTCGTCCGCGAGCTTCGACGTCTCGTCGAACGCCACGGTGTCCTCTTCGTCGACCTCGACCTTGCGGGAGGGGACGGTCGTCCGCGCACCGTCGACGGTCACGTGACCGTGGACGATGAACTGACGGGCCTGCTGGGGCGTCTGTGCGAGCCCCTTGCGGTAGGCGACCGTCTGGAACCGACGTTCGAGGATGTCGGTCACGTCGAGACGGAGTGTCTGGGAGATGTCGTCCTCCGCAGAGAGGATGCCGTAGCGGCGCATGCGCGCCATGAACTCGTCACCGAGCGACTCGGCTTCCTCGACGTCACCCTGGGCCTCGCCGAGGAGGCGTCGCGCCTCGCGGCGGAGGTTGCGCAGTTCGGACTGCGCGCGCCAGAGTTCTTCCTTGTTCTTGAGACCGTACCGAGAGAGGAGGTCCGATTCCTGCGCGATACGCTCGCCCTGGAACGGGTGGTTCGGGGTCTCGTAGAACTTGGTGTTGTTACCCGTCGTCATTCTTCAGCCTGCGCCTCCTTGATCTCCTCGACGTTGACACCGATGGTGCCTTCGGTACGTCCAGTGGACTTCGTCCGCTGGCCGCGAACCTTCTGGCCGCGCTGGTGTCGAACGCCCTTGTAGGAGCTGATCATCTTCATGCGGTTGATATCATGCCGCCGCTTTTCTTCGAGGTCCGAACCCGTGATGTGGTCGGTCTCACCGGAGAAGAAGTCCTTCCGTCGGTTTGCCATCCACTCGGGGGCGTGGTCCTCGAAGTTCTCGACGACATCGACAACGGAGTCGATCTCGTCTTCGGGGAGCTTACCGAACAGCGCCGTTCGGTTCACTTCCGCGGCGTCGGCGATGATGCGCGCTGTGCGCTTGCCGATACCCTTCATGTCCGTCAGACTGCGCTCTACCGTCTTCGTCCCGTCAAGGTCGGTCTGACCAATTCGGATGAAGTAACGGAGGTCCTCTTCCTCCTCCAGAGAGCCGTCCTGTGGTTCTTCTGCACTCATGACTTTGGAAGTCGTGTTGTGAGCGTTGCGGCGGGGATTCGAACCCCGGGGGCTTGACGCCACTGAGTTAGCAACCCAGCGCCTTGGGCCAGGCTTGGCTACCGCAACACTTCGGTTGTGTTAGTTTCGCCCTTCCGGACTCGGGGACGACATTCCCCTACATCGATTGCATCCGTTACGAGACGGGGGCATTACTTAAACATCACGAAAGGGACCTCGCGTGACAGCCCGAGACACCGCCGCTCGCGGGCGATGTGGTGTGGTATACCACCTCACCGAAATCATAATAATGGTGGTTACGTATTCACGCCAATGAGTTCGACAGAGTCCGCGACCGCGACGACGAAGCCCGTGCGAATCGACACCGCCGAGGAGCTCGACGCCCTCGTGGCCGAACACGACCGCGTCCTCCTCGACATCTACACCAAAGGCTGTACGCTGTGTCAGAGCATCGAACCCGTCCTCGGCAACGTCGCGAAAGCCACCGACGTGGTCGTCGCGATGCTAAATCCGCAGACGGATATGTCGGTCGCAGAGCGGTACACGATTCGGAGCGTCCCGACGCTCCTCCTGTTCGAGGACGGCGACCTCGTCGACCGTCTCGCCGACGGCTTCCAAGGGGCGCAGGCGGTCGTCGACTTCGTCGAGAAAGAGCGGTAAGGTCGGGTCGCGTCGGTTCGGCGCGGCCGCCGGCGGGGGCACTCTCTTTCGACCCCGCGGTGGCGGTCTCAGCGGTCGGTCGGTTCGTCGAGTCGGGTCGTACACCAGTGACAGAAGTCGATGTCGGCGTCGACCTCGCGGCCGCACTCGGGGCACGTGACGGCGTCCGCGTCGGGGTCGGCGACGGTGGCCGCCGACTCCTCGGCGTCTTCGACGGCGGAGCGCTCTGCCCGCGCCGCGGCCTGCCGCAGGCCGAGGAAGAAGGCGTCGAGGACGCTCGCGAAGCTCACCACGAGAATGGGCACCAGTTCCCCGAGCACCGCGGCGAACTCCGACGGCGGGATGGCCGCACCGCCGGTCAGCGGGTCGAACGCCTCCGGCGGAACGAACAGCGCGGACACCGCGAACGTGAGAAGCACCCAGAGCGCGGCCCGCCGCCAGCGTCGCAGATACAGGTGCCCGAGCCCCGTGAGTACGAGGCCGAGTAT
Source organism: Haloferax sulfurifontis ATCC BAA-897 (assembly GCF_000337835.1). Lineage (GTDB taxonomy): Archaea > Halobacteriota > Halobacteria > Halobacteriales > Haloferacaceae > Haloferax > Haloferax denitrificans. The sequence continues at coordinate 25,058 of NZ_AOLM01000002.1, forward strand.
CGCGGCGAGCCAAGGGCGGTGTTTCGTGAGTGCGGACATACGTGGATTGGGTTGATTCTCGCTCATGAGAGTTCCGTTCGTGAGACGCGGCGAGCGAACGCGCTCGCGCGTCCGCCGCTGACGCCGAGCGACCGAACGCACATCGACACGTGAACCGACGTGGAACGGACACATAAAGTGAGCCACGCAACCCGGCGCGGCGCTCCCGAAACAGTCTCCGCGAGCGCGAATTATCGTCGCTCGGGCAAGTCGATGGCCTCGTCGTCGCCTGCACTCGGAACGACGAGTGCCGGTACCCCGACGTGGCGGACGACTCGCCCGACCACGGTTCCCGCGGTGCGGTGCTCCGCGAGCCGAACCCTGTCGTCCCCGCCGACGCCGAGGACGACCGCATCGGCTCCCGTCCGTTCGACGTGCGCCAGCAGTTCGGCCGCGGGGACGCCGGTTCGGACGCTCCCGCCGGACTCGACGGCGTCTCTCGCGGCCGCGGCGGCGACGGCGTTCACGCGGGCTCTCGCCTCGGTTTCGAGCGACCGGCGCGTGTCGGGCGACGCCGTCGAGACGGCGCGCTCGTCGACGACCGCGAGCGGTTCGAGAACCCCGCGAGTCGCCGCGACGATGCGGCGAGCGAGCGTCGCGGCCGACCCCGACGACGGCGCGTCGTCGGCGAAGAGCGCGATTCGCCGGTACGTCGGCTGGGGTGACGCCGACGGAACCACGAGCGTCGGGACCGGCGACGCGTCAAGGACGCGCTCTGCGACCGACCCGACGAGGAACCGACCGGGACCGGACCGGCCGTGGCGACCGAGGACGAGCAGGTCGCCGTCGCCGACGACGCGTTCGACCGCGGTCGCGGCCGGCCCGCCGACGACTTCCGAGGTCAGACGGACGCCCGCGAGGAGCGCCCGACGCGTGACCGCGCCGACGGCTTCCTCCGCTTCGACGGCGGCGCTAGCGGACAGTCCGGCGGTCTCGGGTCCGGACGTCTCGGTCGCGTGAGTCGGTTGCACGCCGGTCGCGGAGACGACGTGGAACGGCGCGTCGAGGACGCGGGCGAGAAACAGCGCGTGGGCCGCGGCGGTCGCCGCGGGGGCGCTTCCGTCCGTCGCGAGAACCACTCGCTCGACGGTGACAGTCATGCGACCCGAGAGGTCGTCGGAGGAGAAAAGCTCGCGCGTCGGGGCGACCGGCGCTCAGGCGCCGATGTACTCCTCGTTTATCGTCCAGCCGTCGTCGCCGTCGCGGACGAGGTACTCGCCGTAGTACGGCACGCGGTTTTCGACGACAGCCTCGAACGTCTCGCGGATGTCCGCGCGCGTCATCTCGCCCATCGGGCGCAGGTCGTCGTTGCGGTTGAGACAGCCCTTCAGGTACCCTTCGTGCGTCACGCGCACGCGGTGGCAGTTGGCGCAGAACTCGGGGTTCTCGACGGGGTCGACGATTTCGACCATGCCCTTGCCGACGTAGTAGCGGCGGCGGTGGTGCATGTCGCGGACCTCCACCTCGTCGGCGAGGTCGGCCAGCCACCGGTGGACGCGCTCGATGTCGATGTTCCACTCCGGGCGGCCCGTCAGTTCGGGCATGTACTGGATGAGTTGGAGCTGAAGCCCCTCGTTTTCGGCGACGTACTCGACCATCTCCTCGACGTGGCCGGCGGTCTTCGTGAACACGACCATGTTGAGCTTCACGGGCGTGAGGCCGGCGTCGACCGCGGCCTTGGCGCCCTCCATCACCTTGTCGTACGCGCCGGACTTCGTGATTTGGGCGAACGCCTCGGGGTCGAGGGCGTCCTGCGAGACGTTCACGCGGTCGAGTCCGGCCGCGACGAGGTCCTCGGCGCGGTCACCGAGGAACGTCCCGTTGGTGGTGAGCGAGGTCTCCATCGAATCCGGCGTCCGGCGAATAATCTCTTCGAGGTCCGCGCGGAGCATCGGCTCGCCGCCGGTGAACTTCACCTTCTCGACGCCGTACTCCTCGACGACTTCGAGAAAGCGGACCACGTCGTCGGCGCTCATCTCCGCGTCGGAGGCGTCCATCGGCCCGCGCGTGTCGCCCAACCCTTCGTTGTGGCAGTAGACGCAGTCGAAGTTACACCGGTCGGTCAGAGAGATTCGAACGCCAGTTACCTCGCGGCCGAAGTCGTCCACCAGCACCATATACCGAATCCTGGGAGTGTACGTTGATAAATTCGCTGTCGATAGCCGGGGCGTAGTAACCGTATTTCGTTACGGACGCGGCGTCTCGAAGTCGGTGCGGGTTGGGTCGGCGACGCACCGACGGCGGTCGGAGCCCGACGCGGGCCGCACGCTGGCCGGGTCGTTAACGGCGACCGTCACCGCGCGACGAGACCTTACAAAACCCTTATCGGCCGCACCGCCGGAGTGACGGACATGGACGAAGCCGACGTACGCGACCGCTTGCGTGCGGTCGAGGACCCCGAACTCGGAGACGACATCGTCTCGCTCGGACTGGTGAACGCCGTCGAGGTGGACGGCGACACCGCCCGTATCTCGCTCGCGCTCGGTGCCCCGTACTCCCCGGCGGAGACGGACATCGGCCATCGAATCCGCGAGGTCCTCGCCGAGGACGGACTGGAGGCCGACCTCACCGCCAAGGTCCCGACCGACCGCGACCCCGACGAGGAGGTGCTCCCGGGCGTGAAGAACATCATCGCCGTCGCCTCCGGCAAGGGCGGCGTCGGCAAATCGACGGTCGCCGTGAACCTCGCGGCGGGGCTCTCGAAACTCGGCGCGCGCGTCGGCCTGTTCGACGCCGACATCTACGGGCCGAACGTCCCGCGGATGGTCGCCGCCGAGGAGGCCCCGCAGGCGACCCAAGACCAGACCATCGTCCCGCCCGAGAAGTACGGGATGAAGCTCATGTCGATGGCCTTCCTCGTCGGCGACGACGACCCCGTCATCTGGCGCGGCCCGATGGTCCACCAGCTTCTCACCCAGCTCGTCGAGGACGTCGAGTGGGGCAGTCTCGACTACCTCATCCTCGACCTGCCGCCGGGCACGGGCGACACGCAACTTTCCATCCTCCAGACGCTCCCGCTCACGGGCGCGGTCATCGTCACGACCCCGCAGAACGTCGCCCTCGACGACGCCAACAAGGGGCTTCGGATGTTCGGCAAGCACGACACGAACGTCCTCGGCATCGTCGAGAACATGAGCACGTTCCGGTGTCCCGACTGCGGCAACCGCCACGACATCTTCGGCGCGGGCGGCGGCCGCGAGTTCGCCGCGTCGAACGACCTGCCGTTCCTCGGGGCGCTCCCGCTCGACCCGGCCGTCCGCGAGGGCGGCGACGGCGGCAAGCCCATCGTCCTCGAAGACGACGACGAGACGGCCGACGCGTTCCGCGTGATGACCGAGAACATCGCCGACATGGTCGGTGTCGTCCAGCGGCGAACCGTCAGCGAGCGATGAGCGACGGCGGACGACCCGACGCGGACTCGAACTCCGATACCGACGCCGACGAAGTCGACTGGGAGATGGCCCCGGACTCGGACGCCGACTTCCCCGCGGACCCCGAACGCGTCGCGTTCCTCCGTGAAATCGCCGACGACATCTACGGCGAGTCCTCCGAGAGCCGGCAGGTGTCGGCCATCCTCTACCGCGTCAGCGACCTCTACGACCCCGACGGCGACACCTCGCCCGAGGAGATTTACCTGAACGTCCGCCACATCATGGACATCAAGGCGCAGGGCGGCATCGACCGCTGAACCGTCGGAACCCACGCCTCCCCAGTCCCCGGCTGGTGTCCGCCTCCAGCGGCTTCACTTCCGCTTTCTCTGAGTCCGCGGTTCGACCGCCAGCGCCGCCTCCGTCGACTCGCCCGCCTATCCGCCTCGTGTTCACTTTCACCACGGACTGGACGCCGGGGGACGCTGAACCTGCGCGGACCGGGCGGGTTTTGGTTCCGGAGCCGAATTCGAGGGTGTGGACGCACACCAACGCCAGTTCCGGAACCCCTTCTCGATGGACACCGACTGCACGAACTGCTCGGCGCTCTGCGAGACGCGCGAGCGGGTCGTCCACGGCTACGGCGACGTGGGCGCGGAGTTCCTGTTCGTCGGCGAGGCCCCGACCGCGGCCGCGGAGCGGACGGGCGTCCCCTTCACCGGCGACGAGACCGGAAAGCGCGTCCAGCGCATCCTCGGCGACCTCGGGTTCGTCCGGTCCGACCCGGACGCCGACGAGCCGGACGTGCAGAACGTCTTTTTCACGTATCTCACGCGCTGTCGACATCCCGACCGAGGGCCGACCGATAACGAAGTTGCGACCTGCGAGCCGTATCTGAACGCGGAGATTCGGATGATAAACCCGCACATCATCGTCCCCGTCGGACAGGCCGCACTGGAGGCGCTCGCGTTCGATTACACCACGCGTGCGGCCGACAGCTTCGACGTCGACGCGGAGCACGCGACGACCATCCGCGGCCGCGGCTTCGAACTCGTCCCGATGAAGGAACCGGAGCGCCTGACCGACGACGACGCCGAGGCGTTCGTCGAACACGTCAGCGAGTCCGTCTTCGCCCGGGACTACCGGCAGACGAAGGGCCGGCAGAGTCGCTGAGGCGGCCCGCGGGGTTCGAGGCGTCCGCGACCACGCCTCGCAAGCGGCGGGTTCAAGGGTTCCCCGAAGCGAGGGAGGGTATGACGGTCATCGCCGTACTCGCCGAACCGCCGCGGCCGGGACTGGTGCTTTCGGAACTCGCGGAGACGAGTCCGCTCTCCGAGTCCGAAGCCGCGGAGCTCTACGCCGCGATGCTCAAAGACGTCTGTATCGCCGTCGAGCGGTCGGGCGGCGACCTCCTCGTCAACTACCGCGCCGAGGACGACATCCCCGACGGGTTCGCCGGGGACCACGAGTCGGAAGCCGAGGTTCGGAGCGTCGTCGCCGACGCCCTCGGCGGCACCGACGACGCGCGGTTCGAACCGCAGGTCGGCTCGACGTTCTCCGCCCGCGCGGGCAACACCGTCTCGCACCTCCTCAACGAAGAGGAGGTCCACTCGGTCGCCGTCGTCCGCCCGGTCGCGCCGCTTCTCGGCCGCACCCACATCGACAGCGCGGCGATGAAGCTCCGGAGCACGCCGGTCGTCCTCGGTCCCTCGACGGAGGGTCGGGTCTACTTCTCGGGCTTTCTCGACCCCATCGACTTCACCGACGCCTACGCGGAGCCGGAGGTCGAGACGCTCGCCGAGCGCGCCGACGACGCGGGCCACGGCCTCGACTACGTCCCGATGTTGCCCGTCCTCGAAACGGGCGCGGACCTCGCGACGGTCGTGCCGATGCTCCGCTCGCGGGTCGAATCCGAGCGGCTCGTCCCCGAGCACACGACGACGTTCGTCTTCGAGAAGGGGCTTCGGGTCGAATCGACCGACGGCGTGTTGGAGCTCGTCCGCGACTGAGCGAAGCGACAACACTTAGGTATCCGACTCAAAATTCCCGTGTGAAGGTGGGATGGCGGAGTGGCCTAACGCGCCTGCCTTGAAAGCAGGTTTCCTCACGGAATCCTGGGTTCAAATCCCAGTCCCACCGCATTCTCAGAGAACCGAGACGCGCAGGTTTATCTGTGCGTCTCCGGTGAACGCGTGACGCGGAAACGGACTGGGATCTGAAGCAGGGAGCGGAGCGAACGACGTGAGCGGAGCGAGTGGGGTTCAAATCCCAGTCCAGCCGCACAACCCATACCGACAACCGATAAAACGCGACCGACGGACTGCGACCCGCTCAGAACCGGTACGCCATCATCACCTCGTCGACGTGTTCGTCGCCGATGGTGTAGTGGTCTCTGCGAATCGCCTCGGTCTCCCAGCCGTGGTCGCCGAGGAACTCCAGCGCGCGGTCGTTCGTCATCGGGACGCTGTTGTACACCTTCCGGAAGCCGTTGGCCTCGGCCCAGTCGAGGCCGCGGCGAAGGAGCAGGCTCCCGATGCCCGACCCGCGGTAGTCCTCCTTGACGCCGACGGTCTGCTGGGCGGTCTCGCGGATGCGCGACACCTGCGGGAGGTCGAGGTGCGTCCAGCCGACGACCTCCTCGCCGAGAGTGGCGACGAAGAACACGCGGGACTCGACGCGGTTGTGGCGCGTGACGGCCTCGTCGTAGAGGAGTTGCTCGGCGATGGTCTCGGCGACGACGTACGTCTCCTCGGAGGTCACGTCGCGAATCGCGTCGATGAGGCCCTCGAAGTCGCGCTGGCGGCCCGGCCGGATGGTGACGATGCCGGCGTCGGTCTCGTGTTCCTCGATAGCGCCCACGTCGAGCGCCAACTGGAGCGTCCCGCCGTCCTCTTCGAGGTAGCCGCGGGACTTCAGCCGGTCGAGTTCGCTCTGGAACTCGTCGGAGGACACGGGCGCGACGTCGAGGAGGACGTTTCGCTTGGCGGTGCCGTGCCGCTCGACGTACTCGTAAATCAGCTTGCTGGCCTCGGATTCGAACGTCGGCCGCTCGGTCGCTCGCATGACTCCGAGAACGATGGCGTGCCACGCGTATATTTCTTGTTTATCGGTAGCAAGCCACATGAGATTGTGACGGCGACCTGACGCCGACGCGGCGGCGACGCGCCGCGTGACAAATCCCCACAGATGCGTAACGGCTTTGAATCGGCCTGCCAACACTCGGGTATGGATTGGCCACACGACCCGGACGGCGAAGAGGGGAGCGAAGGCGGACGCAAGTACGGCCAGGCGGTCATCGCGAAGAAAGTCGACGAAGACGAGGACTTCCCGCTGAACAAAGCGGAGTTCGTCGAGGAGTTCGGCGACCACCCCATCCGACTCGACTACGAGCGCGTCGTCTCGCTCGCGGACATCTTCGAGCACGTCGAAGGCGAGGAGTTCGGCGACTTCGTCGAGCTACACAAGGCCATCGGCAAGGCGATGCGCGAAAACGGCTTTTGGTTCTACGAGGGCGCAGACCAGTTCGTCACCGGCAAGAACGCGTAACCTTCGGGACATCTGTTTTCGGCCCGCGACGGCGAGCTAGTTGCCGGACCCGCGAAACGAGGTCCGCTCTTGGACTTTCTGCTCGATAGCGTCGCGCTCCCAGGTGCGCGTCTCGTCGCCCTCCACTTCGGCTTGCACCTTCTCTTCGAGGAGCGTGACGGCGACGCTGTTGGCTCCCTCGGGGATGATGAGGTCCGCGTGCTTCTTCGTCGGCTCGATGAACTGCTCGTGCATCGGCTTGACCGTCGAGAGATACTGGTCGATGACGCCCTGAAGGTCGCGTCCGCGGTCGATGGCGTCGCGCTGGATGCGCCGGAGGATGCGGACGTCGGCGTCGGTCTCCACGTAGAGCCGGAGGTCGAGCATCTCGTTTACGTCCTCGTCGTAGAGCGCGAGAATCCCTTCGAGGATGATGACGTCGGTCGGCTCGACGGTCTCCCGCTCGGGCTTTCGGTTGTGAATCTCGAAGTCGTACCGGGGCATCTCGACCGCTCTCCCCTCCAGCAACTCCGAGAGCTGTTCGTACAGGAGGTCCCACTCGAACGCCGAGGGGTGGTCGTAGTTCACCTGCTCGCGCTCGTCCATCTCCAAGTGGCTCTGGTCCTTGTAGTAGTTGTCAATCGGAATCCGCGTCACGGACTCGCCGACGTTCTCCGTGATGAGTCGGGACACGGTGGTTTTCCCGGCACCGCTCCCCCCCGCGATACCGATGACGAACGACGGGATGGTCATTGTCCCAAAGACGCCCGCGAACGGGTTTGAACGCAGCGGTTCGCCGGCTTCGGCGGACGAGTATATAAAACACGTTGACAGGCAGTTTCACACAACCGATTCTCGCACCGCCGTCGGTCGCAATTATCATGGCTTTTCAAACGCGGGAAGTAAGTTTTATAAGTAGGAGTTGCCATTGGCTTTCACATGGTACGTGATATCGTACGCCGCGACTTCCTCAAGGGAGTGGGAGCCGCGGGCGCGGCAGGCTTGACTGGCTTATCCGGATGTATCGGTGGCGGCGGCGGTGGCGGCGGCCCCGAGGGGCTCGTCGTCATCGGCTACCCCGAAAGCGGTATTCAACTGTTCCGTGACTACTACAGCGCGTCCGACGGGAGCGAGGAGATTCTCGTGCCCGACGGGATGCGCTCCGGCTCGATGCCCGGGCAGGTCGGCAACGACATGGCGAACGTGACCGGGACGGCACCCGCGGCGGGCGGTCCGAACCAAGAGACGTTCAATCAGCTGTTCGAAGACGAGTACGATGCGGCACCGGGCGTCTTCACGTCGCAGACGTACGACTCGGTCGCGATTCAGCTTCTCGCGAACGCCGCCGCCGGGGAGAACTCCGGGCCGGCCATCAAAGATCAGATGCGCCGGATGGCGAACCCCGGCGGGATGACCGTCGGACCGGACAACCTCGTAGAGGGTATCGAGGCCGCCGCGAACGGCGAAGACATCGACTACCAGGGCGCGTCGTCGTCCGTCAACTTCGACGAGAACGGCGACCCGGCGGAAGCCGCGTACGCCATCTGGGAGTTCGACGCCGAGAACAACGCCACGTCGAGCGTCGAGACGCAGTCGTTCGCCGGTGAGAACCCCGACGGGAACGGCCCGTCGGCGGACAGCGGCCCGGGCGGCTCCGACCGCGAGATGTCGGTCGGTATCCTCCTGCCCGAGACCGGCGACCTCGCGGCCGTCGGTGCGCCGATGATTCAGGCCGGTCAGATTCCGGTCATGCAGGTCAACGACGCCAACCCGGCCGGCCTCTCGGTCAACGCGCAGATCGAAGACACCCAGACGTCCCCGGACGCCGGTGTCTCCGCCGCGCAGTCGCTCGTCTCCGCGGGCGTTCCCTCGGTCTGTGGGTCGGCGTCGTCCGGCGTGAACGTCCCCGTCTCACAGCAGGCGTTCATCCCGAACGAAATCGTCGGCTGTTCGCCGTCCTCGACGGCGCTGTCCGTCTCGAACCTCGAAGACAACGACTTCATCTTCCGGACCGCACCCTCGGACTTCCTGCAGGGCCGCGTCATGGCGCAGGTCATGTCCGAGCGCCTCGAAGTCAGCTCGGTCTCGACGCTGTACGTCAACAACGACTACGGCCAACAGCTCTCCGAGCGCTTCGCGAACGTGTTCAGCGACTCGTTCGACGGCGAGGTGTACAACCAGGTCGCGTTCAACATCGGCGAGTCCTCGTACTCCTCCGTCATCGAGACGGCGCTGTCCGGTCCGGAGAACTAACCCGACGACAACCCCGAATTTTCTTTCGTCGCCGCCGACGCGAGCGACTGCGCTCTGTCGCCGCGCCCACGTACCAGTTCGCGCCTCCGTTCCTGTTCCGTTTCCGTCCGTTTCAGTTCCAGCTATTCCGTTTCCGTCTATTCCGTTCCGCCTTCCCGCCGCACGCCTCCGGGGGACACAAGATATACATACGACCACTGACAGATTCGAGTCGATGAAGCGACGCGCCCTCCTCTCGACCGTCGCCGGGTCGGCTCTCGGACTCGCCGGCGGCTGTCTCTCCGACACCGACGCCCCGACCGACACACCCACGAACCCGCAGACCACCACGGCCGCGACTGACGGCCCGGCCGAGTCAGACACGCCGGGGCCGGGTTCCGAGTCCGGCGCCGGTCTCTCGGTCGTCAACGAGGACGACGAGCCGCACGCGCTGTCGGTCCGAGTGACCGACGGCGACGAGACGCGCGTCGACAGTTCGCTCGACGTCGGTGCCGGCCCCGGCTACGGTCGGAACGTCGCGAACGACCTCGTCGACGCCGGTCGTTACCGCGTCGTCGCGGAACTCGACACGGGCGCGACGCTCGACTACGAGTGGACGGTCACGAACGAGACGCGCCGCCTCGAACTCGTCGTCACGTCCGACGCCGGCCTCGAACCGCGACAGCGCGTGACGCCGGCACTCGACGACGCCGACCTGCCGTACTCGGTGCCGGGCTCGACGGACATCTTCTCGCCGCCGACCGCGGGGATTCGGAACCGGAGCGACGCCGACGCCCGGCTGACGGTCGCCATCGAACACGGCGGGACCCGCTTTTTCGAGCACGCGTTCGACGCGGCGACCGACAGAGAGATTTCGACGCCGGCGCTCGTGAAGTCCCACGGCACCTACGAGGTGTTCGTGGAGGCCGACGACGGCCGCACCGCGACCCACGAGTGGCACATCCCGGAGAAGTGGGCGTGGCCGACGCTCGCGGTACTCGTCGCGGACGACGGCTCGCTCCGGGTCGGCTCTGGATGGCCCGAGATGGCCTCGGTTCGCGTGACGAACGAGGACGAGACGGAACGCGACCTGACGCTGACGCTCGTCCGACCCGACGACGCCGATGCCGGCGGTGACGACGCCGGCGGGGCCGGCACCGACTCTGGTGGTACGGTCGTCTCGGAGACGGCGCAGACTGTCCCACCCGGTGAGTCGACCGTGGCGGTCGACATCCCCATCGGCGACGAGTACGAGCTAACCGTCGAGACGGCCGCGGGGTCGGAGACGGTCGACTACCCGGCGTGTTACTGCTGGAGCACGACTGCGGAAGTAACGGTCGGCGGTAACTCGGCGGGGGGTTCGAACGGCGGAGACGACGGTCCGTCGGTCGAGTCGTTCCAGTACGTCTGCGAGTGATCGCCGAAAAATAACGCCGGATTTCGAGGCGGGCTATCCGCCGAGGAAGTCCTGCCGGACCTGTTCGTCTTCGAGGAGCGCCGTCCCGGTGTCCATGTAGCGGTTCTGTCCGTTGGCGAGGACGTAGCCGCGGTCACAGCGCCGGAGCGCCTCCTTGGCGTTCTGTTCGACCATCAGGATGGCCGTGCCGGCCTCGTTGATTTCGTCGATTTTGTCGAACATCTCCTCGACGAGGTCGGGCGCGAGGCCCGCCGACGGCTCGTCTAAGAGCAGGAGGTCGGGGTCGAGCATGAGCGCGCGACCCATCGCGAGCATCTGCTGTTGCCCGCCGGACATGGTGCCCGCCTTCTGGTCTTTCCGCTCTCTGAGGATGGGGAACCGCTCGTAGACCGCCTCCATGGCGTCCTTCGGTACCTCGTCGAGGATGTACGCGCCCATTTCGAGGTTCTCTTCGACCGTCAGCGTCGGGAAGACGTTGTCGTTCTGCGGGACGTAGCCGATGCCGACGTGGATGATGTCCTCGGGCCGGCGGCCGGTGATGTCCTCGTCTTTGAACCGGACGTTGCCCCCCATGTGGACGGTCAGTCCGAAGACGGACTTCATCGTCGTCGATTTGCCGGCCCCGTTCGGCCCGACGATGGTGACGTACTCGCCGTCGAACACGTCCATGTCGACGTCGGTGAGAATCTGGAGGTCGCCGTAGCCGGCGTCGAGGTTGCGGACGCGCAGGAGCACGTCGTCGCGGCCCTCGACGCCCGCGCCGCTCGTCGCGTCGGTGTTGGCGTCGACGCTCATACGTTGCCTCCGAGGTAGGCCTCGATGACCTCTTCGTTGCTCCGAATCTCGTCTGGCGTCCCCTCGGTGAGCACCGAGCCCTGGTGGAGGACGATGACGTGTTCACAGTTGTTCATGATGAGGTCCATGTCGTGTTCGACGAGCAGGAACGTGTAGCCCTGCTCGCGGAGTTCGTGTACGTGTTCGAGTAGCTTCTTCTCGAGCGTGGGGTTGACCCCGGCGAACGGTTCGTCCAAGAGTAGCATGTCGGGGTCGGTCAGAAGCGCCCGCGCCATTTCGAGGAGTTTGCGCTGGCCGCCCGAGAGGTTGCCCGCGTACTCCTCTGCGATGTGGGCGATGTCGAAGAAGTCGAGCACCTCCCAGACGCGTTCGAGCAGTTCCTCTTCCTGTTCGCGGACGTCGTCGCGGACGCCCGGCATGACCGAGCGCCACAGCGTCTCGCCCCGCTGGTGTTTCGGCGCGAGCATCATGTTTTCGAGGACGGTCATCTCGCTCAGTTCGCGGGCGATTTGGAACGTCCGGACCATCCCGCGGTTGGCGATTTGGTGCGGCTCCTCGCCGGTGATGTCCTCGCCGTTGAACGTGACCGTGCCGGCGTCGGGCTTGAGCATGCCCGTGATGAGGTTGAACGTCGTCGACTTGCCGGCCCCGTTCGGGCCGATGAGGCCCGTGAGCGTCCCGGATTCGACCTCGAAGGTCGCGCCGTCGACGGCGGTGATGCCGCCGAAGGACTTCTCCAGTCCCTCGACCTGAAGCGGGTAGTCGACCGACGTGTCGACCCCGGAGGCGAACGCGCCGAGCGCCCCCTCGTCGACCTTGTTCGCCACGTCTTCGACGGGCTGGTCGGCGGCGTCACTCATCGGTCTCACCCCCTTCGGCCGCGGCGTCGACACCGCCGTCGGTGCGGACCGAATCGTCGTCCCCGCCGTCGGCGGTCATCGACTTCGGCCGCGACAGCGGGATGACCGACGCCGTCTCCTTGCGGTAGCCGAGCATCCCCTCCGGCCGGTTGTGCATCAGCCAGATGAGCACGAGGCCCATCACGACCAGTTGGAGCTGTCGGATGCTGTCGACCGTGTACAGGAGGAACGGCACGGGGTCGAACTGCGAGATGAGCGGCGAGATGGCCTGCCCGAAGCCGGACGGCGAGTCGAGGTTGGGGAACACCGCCGTCACGAGGTTCTGGAAGTACCGCGGCCCCTGATAGAGCACCGCCGCGAAGACGGCCCCGCCGAGGACGCTCCCCGTGTTCGAGCCGGCCCCGCCGATGATGAGGGCAATCCAGACGAAGAACGTCACGCGCGGCCGGAAGAAGTTCGGCGTCACCGCGCCCTGCGGGACGAGCCAGAGGATGCCGGCGAGCCCCATCAGCGCACAGCCGAGCATGAACGACTTGATTTTGAACCGGTCCGTGTTTTTGCCGAGGGCGTTCGCCACGTCCTCGTCCTCGCGGATGGCCTTCAGCACGCGGCCGAACGGCGACTCGCCGGTGCGCTTGAGTAACCAGTAGAACGCCGCGACGAAGCCGAGGAGCAACAGCCCGTAGATGAGGCCGTCGACGACCGGCTTGGGGTTCCTCGGCACCACCACTTGGAAGGCGTCGACGAAGCCGAGGTACGCGTCCCAGAGGCCGACGCCGCGGAGCAACGCCTCAAGCGGCGGGGCGAAGTCGAGGATGAGTCCCGACCCGCCGCCGAAGCCGACGCGGTTGCCGAACAGCTGGAACTGCTGGAGTTCGCCCGAGAGGAAGCTGAACCGGACGATTTCCGACATGGCGATGGTGACGATAGCCAAGTAGTCGGCCCGCAACCGGAGCGCCGGGAGCGCGACCACGAGCCCCAACAGCGCGGCCGCGAGCATCCCGGCGAGGATGCCGACCCAAAGCGGGAGACCGAGACCGCCGACCTGCGCCGCGCCGCCGGCGACGTACGTCGGTTTCGTCACGATTGCCGTGACGTAGACGCCGACGGCCATGAAGCCGACGATGCCGATGTTGAACAGCCCGGTGTACCCCCAATGGAGGTTGAGCGCGAGCGACAGCATGGCGAAGACGCCGATGTAGAACGTCAGCGTCGCGATGGAGTTGAGCTGTCCGCGGAGCGTGTAGCCGAGGACGAACCCGGCGAGGACGTACGCGAGGTACGTCGCGAGGAGGACCAGCACGATGAGGCCCGCGTCGCCGCCCGGAATGCGGTCGGTGAAGTCGTCGCGGACGCTCATGCGGTCGCCCTCCCGCTGAACAGCCCGGACGGTTTCACGAGCAGGATGACGATCATGACGACGAAGGCGGCGGCCCGCGAGAACGCCGAGGGAATCCACAGGACCGACATGGACGCCGTCAGCCCGATGACGAGGCCACCGGCGATGGCCCCGTAGATGGAGCCGATGCCGCCGAGGATGACCGCGGCGAAGATGAGAAGCAACAGGAGCCACCCGTCGTTGAACCCGAGTGTCCCCTTCCAGAGGATGAACATGTACCCGGCGACGCCGGTCAGTCCGCCGCCGATAATCCACGTCGCGCGGACGACGCGCTCGGTGGAGATACCGGTGATGAGCGCGAGGTCCTTGTTGTCGGCCATCGCGCGCATCGCCTTCCCGAGTTTCGTCCGCTGTAAGAGGACGTGAACCCCGAGCATCAGCGCCGAGGCGACGACGAGGAGCGTGATGTCGTGGGCGTTGATGAAGACCGTGCCGTCGATGAAGTACAGCGATACCGAGGGCGGCTGGGCGGTCGTGCCGCGAACGTCGGAACCGAAGACGAACTGCATCAGGTAGCGGAGCGCGAACGCGACGCCGACGCTCGTGATGAGAAGCGTGATGCCGTCCTCGTTTCGAATCGGCCTGAAGATGGTTCGGTCGACCGCGAGCGACAGCGCGATGGAGAAGGCGCCGGAGACGACGATGCCGGCGACGACCGCCAGCGGCGTCGAGAGTACCCCGATACCGAGCGTCCCACCGTAGACCGACCCCCCGGCCCCGACGAGCAGGAGCGCGCCGATATCGGCGCGGCCCAACCCGGCGATGAGGTACGTCGTCGCCCACCCCGAGAACGCACCGGCCGTGATGTAGTCGCCGTGCGAGAAATTAGCGAAGTTTAGAATACTGTACGTCATCGACAACCCGATGCCCGCGAGGCCGATTACGAGCCCCCGCATCAGACCATCCCAGACGAGCGTGCCAATGTCGGCAAACTGCGTCTGCCCCGTTGCTAACCCGCGAAGTAAGTCACCGAGTAGTACGACTACGATGACCGCCAAGACGAGCGCGAACGGACGCTCGATGGCGAACTGCCTTCCACGGGAGTAGGTTTCGGCAATACCCATTGATAACTATCCTCATGATATGTGCGGACCATAAACATAGATAAATCTTTCCCCATCGGTCGTCTTTACTGACCCTACTCGGCATCCCGCAGGAATGCGATTCCCCGATTTGGAGTCGAATCGGCGACACTTAAATGCGGATAGAGCCACGACAGACCCCATGCGCGTCAGTTCGGCGGCGTTTTCGGACCTCGACGACCTCGCCGACCTGTGGGTCGAACTCGCCGCGGACCAGCGGGCGTTCGGGTCGCACCTCCGCGCCGACGCCAACCGGACGCCGATTCGGGAGGCGCTGGCTCGGCACGTCGCCGCCGACGGGGTGCTCGTCGCCCGCGAAGGCGATTCGGCGGGCGGTACGGAGGGTGGCACGGAGGGTGAGACAGGGGCCGGAAGCGACACGGAGGCCGCGGGCGCGGGCGGTCTCGTCGGCTTCGTCATGTTCGACATCGAGGCGGGGGCGTACGAACAGGACGTGACCCGCGGGATGATTCGGAACCTGTTCGTTCGCCCGTCGTCCCGAGACGCCGGCGTGGGCACGCGACTGCTGGAGGCCGCGGAGAACGCCCTCGGAGCGGCTGGAGCCGACACCGTCGCGCTGGACGTGCTGGCGGCCAACGACGCCGCCCGTCGGTTCTACCGACGACACGGCTATCGACCCCACCGCGTCGAACTGGAGAAATCGATGCGAAGCGATACACACTCAAAGGAGGACGGGTAATCGACAGACGCGCCAGGAGAGCATGGGCGGTTCATGCACTCGACTTGTAATCGAGACTTCGTGGGTTCGAATCCCACTCCTGGCTTCTTTCGGCGTTTCGTTCGTTCTTCCCGAGTCTCGTCGTCACCCAGCCACCGTCGCAGTCGGTGCCTCGACGCGCGCCGTCAGTTCCGGCGGGCGGGCGACCGCACGCGAATGAGGAGAAGGGACCCCGGAACGCCGAGGACGAGCGCGCGGAACGGGTTATGCTTGATGATAACGTCGGGGTCGAGCGGCTCCGACTGGAGGTCCGTGATGCGGATACACGAGTAGTAGACCGTGACGTGAGTCAACACGTACGCGAACGCCGCGGGGACGACGACCGGATACCGAACCCCGAGCATCGCCAGCGCCTCGAACGCGAGGGCGGTGAGCGCCGAGATGAAAAGGAGGTTTCCCAGTTGGAGCGTGACGCCGGTCAGCGCGGTTATCGCGGTGTCGAACAGCGACGCGCCGTAGGGCGTGTACGTGAGGGCGGTGACGACAGCCACCGCTCCGAGAAAGAGCCCGGCGAACAACCCAGACAGCGCGTACACGAACTCCATTGGAGGACCGTTACGGGCCCGACGAGTGCGGGGAATTTAGTTCTACCCCCCTCGTTATCGCGGGAGAAAATTAGAGAACGCCGCCCTGCGCGGCGCTGGACCGCCGTCGAGACGGAATTTTATCTTCACCCGGAGCATCTCGTTCGGTATGCACGCGACCGACCAGTTCATGCTCGCCGTGACGCTCCTCCTCTTCGCGCTCCTCCTCGTCGGCTTGCTTCTCGCACTCGTGTAGGGAGAAAACTTATGTGATATTCATGGAGGATACTAGTTACCATGCCGGAATGTCAGAACTGTGGTTCGTTCGTGACGCCCGCATACGCTCGAGTCTTCACCCCCGATGGCATGGAGGACCCGCGCGTCTGTCCGAACTGCGAGGATATGGTCCGCGACGGCGCACAGGTGCGGGCGGCCCGCTCACCGAGAAATCACTAACGGTCCGAGCCGTTACTGCGCGACGTGGTAGTGCTCGGCGTCCTGTCGGACGAAGCCGCGCTTCGAGAGCGTGCTGAGAATGCTGTAGAGAGCGATTTTCTTCATCTCCAGCCCGTTTTGCAGGTCGGTGATGGACGCGCCGTCGTGCGTGGTGAGATAGAGGTACACGAGTTTGGCCGAGGGCGATTCGAGTTCGCCGGGGACTTCGATGGTCGGAACCGTCTGTTGCATGGTCGTTGTCATCCTCTTTGCTTCGACGATAATAAAACTCTCTTACAACAATCGTCGAAGAACGGGGGCCGGGAATGAGGCGTCGAACGTCTCGAATTCGGGAGAATCGTCGAATTCGTCACGAACGTACATCGCACGAAACCCGGCGTTCGACGCCTCCGACTTCGACGACAGTCGAAGAGCGCGAGTCGCGGGTCGTCGAGTCCCGAACGCTCCGGGCGTCGCGGTTTCGAGACGGAAGGGGCGGGAGTCGAACCACGCGAAGCCATTGAAAACCACCGGTCCGACCGCGAGGGCCTGTGCCGGTGTGCTCTACCACTGAGCCACCCTTCCGGCCGGGCGTAGGTGTCGAGCGGGCAAATAGCCGTTGGTGGGTTCGGTCACGGGCACGCGGTTCGGCGGGTCGAGCGCCCGTCGATGCGCCGCTGGGCGGCTGGCGGCGTCGAAAGAAATGTCGCCTGCGACGACGCGACCGGCGCGGTCGGAGTCGGCTCAGTAGCTCCGGACCTTCGGCTCGTAGGTCTTGTTCTCGCCTTCGAGGATGACCGGCTTGTACCAGAGTTCCGGGCGGCCGTCGTTCCACGAGAGCATCGTGTGCTTGAGCCACTCCTCGTCGCGGCGCTCTTGGTACTCCTTGCGCCAGTGGGCACCGCGGAACTCGTTGCGCGCGAGCGCGCCGAGCGTGATTGCCTCCGCGATGTCAAGGATGTTGCGCATCTCCAGCGTCTGCAGGAGGTCCGTGTTGAACGTCCGCGACTTGTCGGCCACGAACACCTGCTGGTAGAGTTCGCGCGCCTCGCGGAGGTCGCGGAGCGCGTCCTTGAGCGCCGACTCCTCGCGGAAGACGTTCACGTTGCGCGTCATCGACTTCTGGACGCGCTCGCGAATCTCGGCCTGCTGGATGCCGTCGTCTCGCTCCAGGAGCGTCTCGATGGTCTCGCGCTCGTCTTCGACGGCGCGCTGGACGAGGTCGGTCCCGGAGACGGACGCGCCGGCGTCGGCGGCCGTCCCGCCGTCCGCGACGGCGTCCTCGCCGATGCCCGCTTCGCCGAGTTCGACCGGCGAGTCGACCTCGCCGAGTTCGTACTCGCCTTCCTTGCCGGTCGTGATTCTGGCGTCCTCCATGTCCTTGCCCGCGGCGTGGTGGCCGGCGCGCTTGCCGAAGACGATGAGTTCGGGGAGCGCGTTGCCGCCGAGGCGGTTGCCGCCGTGGACGGAGGCGCAGGCGCACTCGCCGGCCGCGTACAGGCCGGAGATGCACGTCTCGCCGTTCTCGTCGGTCTCGATGCCGCCCATCGCGTAGTGCTGGCCGGGCTTGACCGGCATCGGCGCGTCGAGCGGGTTGACGCCCTCGAAGTCCTCCGAGAGGTGGACGATGTTCTCGAGGCGGTCGATGATGCGCTCCTCGCCGAGGTGGCGCATGTCGAGGTGGACGTACTCGTCTTCGATGCCGCGGCCCTCGTTGACCTCCGTGAGTTCGGCGCGGGAGACCACGTCGCGGGAGGCGAGTTCGCCGAGGTTGTTCGCGTAGCCGTACTCGAACATGAAGCGCTCGCCGTTTTCGTTGTAGAGGATGCCGCCCTCGCCGCGAACGCCCTCGGTGATGAGGACGCCCGTCGAGGGGAGCGTCGTCGGGTGGAACTGGATGAACTCCATGTCCTCCATCGGCGCGCCCGCGCGGTAGGCCATCGCGACGCCGTCGCCGGTGTTGGCGACCGCGTTCGTCGTGTGGTCGTAGACCTGTCCGAGACCGCCGGTGGCGAGGATGACGCCGTTGCGGGCGCGGAAGCCCTCGACCTGTCCGGTCTGGACGTCGTAGGCGACGATGCCGTGGCAGGTTCGGTCCTCCGGCGTCTCCTCGTCGGAGACGGCCAGCCGGGTGACGTGCCACTCGTCGTACACCTTGATGCCGCGTTTGACGAGTTGCTCGTACATCGTGTGGAGCAACTGGTGGCCCGTCTCCGCGCCCGCGTAGGTGGTCCGCGGGAACGAGAGCCCGCCGAACGGCCGCTGGCTGACGCGGCCGTCGTCGTCCCGGGAGAACGCCATTCCCCAGTGTTCGAGCTTGATGGTCTCTTTCGGACTGTCCTTACAGAGGGTCTCGGCCGCCGGCGCGTCGGCGAGATAGTCCGAGCCCTTCATCGTGTCGTAGGCGTGGTCCTCCCACGAGTCGCCTTCGCGGAGCGCGGCGTTGATGCCGCCCTCCGCCGCGCCCGTGTGACTTCGGACCGGGTGGAGCTTCGACACGATGGCCACGTCGGCTCCTTCCTCGTGTGCCGCAATCGCCGCGCGCAGGCCCGCCCCGCCCGCGCCGACTACGATAACGTCGTGTTCGTACATGGTGTGTTTGGGTGTGTCGTAGGGTTGGTCGAACTTCAGGGTTTCACCGGGAAGTTCACCAGAACTTCAGGTTGTTCTTAATCGCCTCGCGCTTGAGCTCCTGGATGTGCTCCGTGAGGGGGATGTCCTTCGGGCACACCTCGGTACAGGAGAACTGCGTCTGACAGCGCCAGACGCCGTGTTCCTGTTCGAGGATTTCGAGGCGGCGCTGTTTCATGTCCTCGCCCTCGCGTTCGTCCATGGCGAAGCGGTAGGCCTTGTTGATGGCCGCGGGACCGAGGTACTCGTTGTCGCCGGCGGCGATGTTACACGAGGACATACACGCGCTACACCAGATGCAACGGGTGGACATCTTGACCTTCTCGCGGTTCTCGCGCGTCTGGCGTTGCTCGTCGAGTTCGCCGTCCGGAAGCGAGTTCGTCTGGAAGTACGGCTCGACGGACTCCATCTGGTCGTAGAAGTGCTCCATGTCGACGACGAGGTCCTTGACCACGTCGGAGTGCGGGAGCGGTTCGACTCGAATCGGCTCCGAGAGGTCCGACAGCTGGGTCTTACAGCCGAGTCGTTGCGAACCGTTGACGAACAGCGCGTCGGACCCGCAGATGGCCTGCCGGCAGGAGTGCCGGAAGGTCAGCGAGGAGTCGTAGTGGTCCCGCGCCCACATCAGCGCGTCGAGGACCGTCATCCCCTGTTTGTACGGGACGTGGAAGTCGTCGAAGCGGGGCTCCTGTTTCTCCGGCACCTCGGGGTCGTAGCGGAAGACCTTGAGGTGGTAGGTGTCGTCCGCGGAACGCGCTTTCTCGGCCGCCTCGGCCTCGCGCTGTTCTTGGACGCGCTCGGCGCGCTCGCGCTTTTTCGCGTCGCGCTTCTGCTTGCCGGCGGACGCGGTTTCGGTGGCCGATTCCTCTTCGACTGATTCGGGAACTTGCGTGCTCATTAGATGGGAACACCTCCGGCCCACGCGAGGGCCGTGCGGACGCCCTGCACGATGAGGAGGACGCTCGCGAGACCGAGAATCGCCTTGACCGCCGTCTTCCGGGTGCCCGAGAGGCCCTGGTTGACGAGGGCGTTGTAGACGCCGTTGACCCCGTGGAACGTCGCGGTGACGAGGAACAGGATCATCAGCGAGAAGTACGTCAACTGCTCCATGCGCGCCTGCGAGAGCGCGAACGTCACTTCGTCGGCGTGGTTGAGGAAGTGGAGCAGGAAGAAGTGGAACGCCAGCACCACGACGAGGAACGCGGCGGTCAGCCGTTGCCAGAGCCACCGCCGGCCGCCGGGCTCGAAGGACGTGTATCGCTCCGCCATCAGATGCTCACCCCCGAGAGGAACGTGGGGACGCTCGCGACGACGATGACACCCGTGAGGATGAGCGACGCGTAGAAGCTCCTGTCCTGCGCTTCCAGCCCGACGCCCAGGTCGACGAACAGCAGTCGCAGTCCGTTGAGGATGTGGAACACCGCCACCGCGAGCAGTCCGACTTCGAGAATACGCACGACCAGGAGGCTCTCCAGCGCCTGAATCGTGTTCGTGTACGCCGCCGCGCCCGAGAGGGCCGTCGACAACACGGCGATGTGGGTGAAGAGATAGCCCACAAGCACCCAGCCGGTGAACTTGTGGAATATCCAGGCCCACATGCCGGCCGAGAACTCCCGCCATCTGCTGAAGTCCTCGATGAGGCCCCGATTGTAAGACTGACTCATGCTCCTGTGAGTGTCGGGAAGGGGAGGGTATAGAACTTACGTGTATGGAGTTTCGTGAGGGTCGGCAAAAATCGCCGGCCCCACGGCTGTCTCGGGTCGGGGCGGCCGGTCTCAGCGCGTCGCTTCGGGAGCGCCGGACTGCTCGCGCTCGACGACGCGCCGCACCTTGTCCTTCAGTTCGACGAGGTGGCAAAGCGGGTTGCCGGGGTAGACGACCGGGTTTTCGAGGACGCCGACGAGCAGGCCCGTGAAGGGGGCGACGACGGTCACGTTGTCGTCCTTGAACGGGTTCGTAATCGTGCAGATGCGGTCGCCCTCGTGGACGAGCGCGCCGCGGTCGTGGTGCATGTCGACGATGCCGCCCGCGTCGGCGCGGAGCCACGTCTTTTCGTTTTCGTCCGAGATGACGGTCCGCCAGCCCGGCCAGTTGACCGTCGAGGTCTCCCGGAGGCCGTACTCGGCGAAGACGCTCTCGACGCCCGCGAGCGCCTCGTCGATGAGTTCGCGCTGGAAGCGGTGGGCCTCGCCCATCTCGACGGTGATGGCCGGCGTTCCGCTCGCCGACGACTCGGTGCGGAGCATCCCGCTGGACCCGGAACTGTCGATGATGACGTGCGAGCCGAAGGCGTTGGCGAGGCGCGCGACCGCGGGGTCGGACATGTCCGCGCGGACGTGGAGCATGTTGGTCCGCCCCCGCGTCGACGTGTGGAAGTCGATGCCGAGGTCGCAGGGCGCGATGAAGTTCTGGTAGATGCGGTGGGCCATCCGCTTTGCCCCCGTCGAGGTCTCGGACCCGGGGAACGACCGGTTCAGGTCGCGGTCGTAGATGGGGAGGTACCGCTGTTGAGCGAGAAAGGCGGGGACGTTCATCACCGGCATGCAGACGAGCGTGCCCGCGAGGTCCGCGAGGTCCCACTCGTAGGCCACCTCGCGGACGACCTCGATACCGTTCAGTTCGTCGCCGTGGGCGGCGGCGGAGAGGAACACGGTCGGCCCCGCCCGCTCCCCGTTGATGATGGTGACGGGGATGCGAACCGGGTCGCCGAGATACGTCTCGGAGATGCCGTACCGGATGTCCTGTGTCTCGCCCGGCTCGACCTTCCCGCCGTTGTAGGTGAAGGCCTCGTTGTCGGCCATGTGATGCGATGGGAGGGCCGGGGTTATAAACGGTCGCGACGGACCGCCCGACGCCGCCCTCGCAGTTGCGAACCGGGGGCCTCCGGCTCTCGACCGTCATGCCTTTGAAACCAGGAGGACATCAACTGAGTATGTCCACCACAGACGACGCCGTGCGTGTCGGCGTGCTTTCTCTGCACAACAGCAAGGAGACGAAGGCAATCCTCAACGCGGTCGAAGACCTCGGTCACGAGCCGGTGTGGCTCCGTCGGGAGAACGCGGCGGTCAGCATCGAAGACGGCGAGGTGACAGTCGAGCCTGAGGTGGACATCATCGCGAACCGACTGCTCCTGTCGAACACCGAGGAACCCGCGGAACTGCTCGGGCTGGCGACGACGTTCAACCGCATCCGGCCGATGCTCAACGAGCCGAACGCGGTCCTCGCGGCCATCCACAAGTTCGCCACCGCCGCGACGCTCGCCAACTGGAACATCCAGGTGCCCGACGCGCTCCTCGCGCTCTCGAACGACCGGCTCAACAAGGGCCGCGAGCGCTTCGGCGACGTCGGCGTCTACAAGTCCGCCATCGGTACCCACGGCGGCGGGACGTGGAAGGTCGACCTGACCGAACCCGTCAACCCGAAGGTCGGCAACCGGCAGGCGTTCCTCCAGAAGCTCATCGACCGCGACGGCGACCGCCACCGCGACCTGCGGGTCTACATCGTCGACGGCGAAATCATCGGCGCGATGTACCGCTACGCCCCGGAGGGTGACTGGCGGACCAACGTCGCTCTCGGCGGCGACGTGCTCAACGCGACCGACGAGATGCCCGAGGAAGCGCGGGAAACGGCGCTCTACACGGCCGAAGTGATGGAGATGGACTACGTCGGCGTCGACCTCGTGGAGGGCGAAGACGGCTGGTTCGTCCTCGAAGCCAACCCGACCGCCGGCTTCAAAGGTCTGTATCAGGCGACGGGCAAGAGCCCCGCCCCGCACATCGCCAAGCTCGCAATCGAGCGCGCGGGCGGCGAGGTCGACGAGACGCGCGTCGAGGAACTGTCGGCGACGCTCGACGACTCCGTCCCCTCGTGTGCCCCCAACGAGTCGCCCATTTTCGACGGCGAAGCGCCCATCATCGGCTACATCGAGGAGGTCGTCGTCAACGGGACCAGTGGCTCCCAGCAGACCCTCGCCAAGTCGGACACCGGCGCGACCCGGACGAGCATCGACACGAGCCTCGCCGCCGAAATCGGTGCGGGGCCCATCAAGAGCATGACGCGCGTGAAGTCCGGGAGCCTCAAGAGCGGGAAGGCCCGCCCCGTGGTCGACCTCGTCATCGGTATCGGCGGCACCCAGCACACCGTGACCGCCAGCGTCGAGGACCGCTCGCACATGGACTACCCGCTTCTCCTCGGGCGCGACATCCTCGAACACTACCGCGTGGACGTGCGCCGCCGCGCCAACGCCGACCGCAACGACAGCGACGACGAGGAAGAGGAACTCCTCGAAGAGTAAGTCGGCCGCCGGCGCGACCGCGCCCGACGCATTCGCCTCGGTCGCGCGTGCCCGCGACCGCCCCCGAGAAACGCGCACTTTTCTCCCCGACGGCCCAACCACGAGTCGATGAGCGACGACGCCTACCGCGAACTCCGGGCCGACCCGCATCTCGGCGACGTGGTCGAAGAGCACGGCCCGCTCTCGCTCGACCCCGCCGACGACCCCTTCGAGCGACTGGTCGTCTCGATTGTCAACCAACAGCTCTCGACGACCGCGGCGGCGACGATTCGGGACCGCTTGTTCGACCGCGTCGAAGTCACCCCCGAAGGCATACTCGCCGCCGACGAGGCCGTCCTCCGCGACTGCGGCCTCTCGAACCAGAAGGTCGGTTACGTCCGCAACGTCGCCGACGCGTTCCGAGACGGCCTGTCGGCCGAATCGCTTCGGGCGATGAACGACGACGAGGTCGTCGCGGCGCTCACAGAGATTCGCGGCGTCGGCGACTGGACCGCGAAGATGTTTCTCATCTTCGTGCTCGCCCGCGAGGACGTGTTCCCGGTCGAAGACCTCGGGATTCGACGCGGCATGGAGCACGTCTTCGGCTTCGAGCGCGACGCCGTCTCCCGCGGCGAGATGCGCGAGCGCGCCGAGCGATGGGCACCGTATCGGAGCTACGCCAGCCGGTATCTCTGGCGGTGCGTGGACTAACGGCGAATGGGTGGAAAGCCGAACTGACCCAGTTAATCGACTGACTGCGGCGATGTTGTTCGGCGGGGGAATAAACAGTGCTTACGTTTACATCTCAGACGAGGGAAACGTTGAAACCGCGACGCAGTATAACGTTCTTCCATGAACGTAGATGACGTCGACAGTATCACCGTTCTCGGAGCGGGCAACATGGGCCACGGCATCGCGGAGGTCGCGGCGCTCGCCGGCTACGACGTCGTCCTGCGCGACATCGAAGACGAGTTCGTCCAGCAGGGCTACGACAAAATCGAGTGGTCGCTGAACAAACTCGCCGAGAAGGACCGACTCTCGCAGGAGGACGCCGACGCGGCGCTCGCCCGCGTGTCGACCGCGGTCGACCTCGCCGAGGCCGTCGCCGACGCCGACGTAGTCATCGAGGCCGTCCCGGAAAAAATGTCGATTAAAAAGGAGGTGTACACCGAGTTGGAGGAACACGCCCCCGACCACACAGTTTTCGCCACCAACACCTCCAGTCTCTCTATCACCGAACTCTCCGAGGTGACGGAGCGACCCGAGCGCTTCTGCGGGATGCACTTTTTCAACCCGCCGGTCCGCATGGACCTCGTCGAAGTCATCTCCGGCGCGCACACCGACGACGAGACGCTCGACCTCGTCGAAGACCTCGCCGAGTCGATGGGCAAGACGCCCGTCCGCGTCCGCAAGGACAGCCCCGGCTTCATCGTGAACCGCATCCTCGTCCCGCTGATGAACGAGGCCGCGTGGATCGTCCACGCCGGCGACGCGACGATGGCCGAAGTCGACTCCACGACGAAGTACGACATGGGCCTCCCGATGGGGAGTTTCGAACTCGCCGACTACGTCGGCATCGACGTGGGCTTCCACGTCCTCGAATACATGCACGAGGTGCTCGGCGACGCCTACGAACCCTGTCCGCTCCTCTCCGAGAAAGTCGACGCGGGCGACCTCGGCCAGAAGACCGGGCAGGGCTTCTACGACTACGAGGACGGCGAGGGCGCTGAGGTCCCCCACGACGAGGGGAGCGAGGGGGTCAAAAACCGCCTGCTGGGCGTCATGGCGAACGAGGTCGCGGGCCTCGTCGAAAACGACGTGGCCGACCCAGCCGCCATCGACCGCGCGGTCAAACTCGGCGGACGCTTCCCCGACGGCCCGGCGAAGATGGCCGACAGCGCCGGTATCGCCCCCCTCGTCGACGCGCTCGACGACCTGCACGACGAGACCGGCGAAGCGCGCTACGAGGCCGTCGCGTACCTCCGCGACCTCGCCCAGTCCGGCGAGGGCTTCTACGGCGACGGCGACGAGGGGTCCGACGACGCCCCCGCGTTCGACACCATCTCGGTTGACGTGCGCGAGGGCGTCGGCCACATCACGCTCGACCGCCCGCACCGACTCAACACCATCAGCACGGAGCTCATCGAGGAGCTGTCGACGGCCATCGACCTGTTTTCCGACGACGGCGACGTTCGCGCCGTCCTCCTCACGGGGGCCGGCGAACGCGCCTTCTCCGCCGGTGCGGACGTGACCAGTATCGCCGCGAGCGGCCCCGACGCCCTGACCGGCACCGAACTCTCCCGGACGGGCCAACAGACGTTCGGCAAACTCGAAGCGAGCGATATGCCCGTCGTCGCCGCCATCGACGGCTTCTGTCTGGGCGGCGGCATGGAACTCACCATGTGCGCCGACCTCCGAATCGCCACGAAACGCTCCGAGTTCGGCCAACCGGAACACAACCTCGGTCTCGTCCCCGGGTGGGGCGGCACCGTCCGACTCCAGCGCATCGTCGGCACGGGTCGAGCGAAGGAGATCATCTTCACCGCCGACCGGTACGACGCCGAGACGATGGCCGACTACGGCTTCGTCAACGAACTGTTCGAGAGCGAGAACTTCGAGACCGACGCGTTCGAGTACGCCAAACAGTTCGCACAGGGACCGCCCGTCGCCCAGCGACTCACCAAACGCGCCATGCACAGCGCGTGGGAAGACAGCGACGCCGGTCTCGAAGTCGAATCACAGGCGTTCGGACTGGTGTTCACGACCACTGACCTGATGGAGGGAGTCGCCGCCTTCACGAGCGACCGCGACCCCGAGTTCACGGGCGAGTAATCGGCCGTCGTGGGTGGGTTCCTCTCACTCACCCGCGATGGAACGCAACGCTTAAAATAGTCCAACGACCACTCGTGAATGCAGACGCTCGGTTGGTGTAGTCCGGCCAATCATCTTGGCCTTTCGAGCCGAGGACCAGGGTTCAAATCCCTGACCGAGCACTTCTCACGAACACAATCCTCCGAGAGGTCTCCGTGTCTCTCGGTTCTGGCTATGACCCAAGTGCTTCGACGACGTCTTCGACCGTGAACAGTCGCAAGTCGTCTCGTTCCGCAGCTGCTTCCTCGACGGATGCTTTGAACCCGCTCCGCGAGAAGAGCGCGTAGACTTCTTCACGAGGACCACCGCTGTCCGGCGTCCAGCGGAGCTCTTCGGTGTGTCGTTCCAGAGACGCGAGCGCACCGTACCCGAGTGGTGACTGCTGAAACTTGCACTCGCCGACGAGTAGTGTGTCACCGGTCGTGAGGCCGACCACGTCGATCTCGTGCTCATTGTACCACCACTGACCGACGTCGGAAATCGTGTATTGCGGGTACAACGTCCGGAGCGCGCCACCGCAGAGCTCTTCGAACGACCCGGACGCGAAGTTCGGAAGCTCCGGTTCGATGAGCGCCTCGAACGCGTCTTCGCCGAGTGCGTCGTACTGCTCGCCCGACCCGTACACGAAATTGAACCAGAAGCGGAAGAATGGGTCTCGAATACGGTACCGACTCCGTTTACTGCGGGTTTTCTGCTCGGTAACTGGGACGTGTTGATCGACGAGTCGGAGCCGGGACAGACGATTCAGGTACTTCGACAACTGATTGTAGTCGATCCCGGTGGTACCTGCAATCTCGTTTCGGCTCGTGTTCCCACCCGCGATAGATTCGAGGATGGAGAAGTAGCGGGTCGGCTCGGTGAGTTCCATTCGGAGCACGTAATCCGGTTCGTCGTGGAGAGTGCCGTGTCGAGACAGAATCGTTCGGTGAACGTTCTCAGCGAGTGTTGCGTCGGGGAGGACTTCTTCGAGGTAGTACGGAACGCCGCCAAACACGCTCCACGTCAGCACTTGTTCCGCCGGTGTGTAGGCATCGTCGAAGAACTCCATTGCGGCGTCGAACGGAAGCTGTCTGATGTCGAGTTTGAGAGATGACCGACCGTACAGCGGACTGTTCCCGAGCAACGCCGCCTCTTCCATCATACTTATCGACGACCCGACGAGCACGAACGTCGCCGCCGAGTCATCGAGTTCGTGGTCGAACAGAGCTTGCAGGACTGACGGCAGACTCTCGTCTTGCGCTACGAGATACGGGAATTCGTCGAGGACGACGATCGCGTCTTGGTCCGCCAAATAGCCGAGAACGTACTCCCAGTCGTCACGAATGCGCGTGACGCCCGGGTAGGTGTCCGCGGCGACCTCGACGAACTGTTCGAGTTGCAGTGCGCGCGTCTTCTGTCGCGCCTGGTAGACGACAGCGTCGTCGTACTCCTGGAGCGAGTGCTTGACCAGCGCCGTCTTTCCGAGTCGCCGCCGACCGAACACGACGGCGAGTTCCGCGGACTCGGACTCGTACAGTGAGCGAAGTCGGAGGAGTTCCTCGGTTCGGTCCACGAACCTGTCCATACCCGGCTCACGATGTCGCACATGATAATTCTTGTCGTTATCGTACTTTAGAGTATGATACTTTGAAGTATCATACGTAGGCTGTGTACTTCGATGCGCGTCGGAGTAGCAGTCGTTCGTCTGGCAACACCGAAATACCGCCGAATCGAACTTGGCCGGTGGACAAGCGTCTGGTGAGTTGAGTAGGTGGCCCGCGCGCGTCTAGTCAGGCGGCCGGAAACCGCGGTTGCGCGGAAGTGGGTGCACTCGGTGTGGGAGAGTTCCCGGCGAACGAGGGAGCCCTTTCGAGCCGAGGACAGAGGTTCAAATCCCCTCCCGAGCACTTCTCTGGGAAACAACGTGACGAAGAGAGATCGGAGCAGAGGGGATTTGAACTAGCGAGCAACGTGTTGCGGGTGGCGTTCAACTCCCTGACTGATCAGCCCCCTGCTGAACTATCTTCGGAGAGTGAACGACTGCGTTGCACGTCCCCGACCGACCCGTCGCCCGCGGACCGACCCGATTAGCTTGCACGTTTTTAACGATGGCAATTAAAATATGGACGATAGCATGGAACCCGACCGTCCCGAGACGAGGAGTCGGTGATGCTCGAAGAGTTCGTCTCGCAACTCGACCCCGTGGTCGCCCGCCTGTTCGTCGCGGCGGCGTTGGGGATGTTCCTCGGCTTGGAGCGCGAGCGGTCGAAAAAGAGCGCCGGCGTTCGGACGTTCACGCTGATGAGCCTCCTCGGCGGCATCGCCGTCGCGGTCGGGAGCGACATCCTCCTCGCGGTCGGCGGGCTGTTGGTCGTCGCGCAGGCGGTGTTGCTCGGGAGTCGCGGGCTGTTCGAACATCGGACGAACGTTCGGCATGGCGACGGCGACGCCGAACCCGACGCGGGTTTCACCACCGGTACCGACACCGAAGCCAACGACGCCCGCCGCGACGACGCCGGAGTCCCCCGGGTAGACGACCGCGGCGTGAGCCTCTCTCTCACCACGTCCACGTCGCTTCTGGTCGCCTACGCGGTCGGCGCGGCGGTCGTAAGCGGCTTCGTCATCGAGGGGGTCGTCGTCGCGCTCACCTCGTCGCTCCTGTTGGTCCTGCGGCGCGAACTCCACGGGTTCGCGCGGCGACTGACGACGGACGAGGTCCGAAGCGCCGTCGAGTTCGCCATCATCGCGTTCGTCGTCTACCCGTTGCTCCCCGAGGGGCAGGTCGGCCCGTGGGACGCCGTCAGCCCCCGGACCGTCTGGCTACTCGTCGTCGCGGTGAGCGCCATCGGCTTCGTCAACTACGTCATCATCCGGCGGTACGGCGAGCGGGGCATCGCCATCACGGGCTTTTTCGGCGGGCTGGTGAACTCGACGGCCGTCATCGGCGAGATATCCGGTCGGACCACTCGAAACCCGTCGATTCGGCCGCTCGCGGCCGGCGCGATTCTGATGGCCGACGCGGCGATGGCGCTTCGGAACCTCTCGCTCGTCGCCGTGTTCGTCCCGGAACTCGCGGTCGAGGTGGGCGTCCCCCTCGGACTCATCGTGCTCGTCGGGGTGAGCTACGCGCTGTATTCCCTCGAATGGGACGTCGACCTCGACGTGGCGTTCGAGTCGCCGTTCAGCCTCGAAAGCGCCCTTCGGTTCGGCGTCTTCTTCCTCCTCGTCCTGCTCGCCTCCGCGGCGGCACAGGAGTACTTCGGCGCGACCGGGTTCGTCGTGACGAGCTTCCTCGGCGGGCTCGTGTCGAGCGGGTCGGTCGTCACGACCGCCGTCACGCTCTACAGCGGCGGTACCATCGGTGAGACGACCGCCGTCGTCGGGGTCCTCGCCGGCACCGCCGCGAGCATCGCGGTCAAGGTCGCGCTCGCGGCCAGCGTCGACCGGAAACTCCTCGGGCCGGTGGCCCGCCGGAGCGCGCTCCTCGTGGCCGCCGGCCTCGTCGGGGTCGTCATCGTCACCACCGTCGGCGTTCAGCCCTGAGCGGTCGGCATCGACACGGGCGTGCAACCGACGCCTGACGCGGGCGTGTGAGCGGCGCGCCGACCGGTCGCCGGGCGAGCCGATGGCTTGAGGTACGCCGAGGGCTATCGTCGCTCCACGTCCAACAAGCGATGATACTCGACTCGACTCGACGAGACCGTGGCGAACCGCGCGGGGAGCGACAGCGGTCGGCTCCCAAACCGAACGGAACGAGGAACGTCCTCGGGAGCGCCTGAGCGTGTCGGACGCGACGCGCGCCGCGCTCGCCGCGGGAACCCTCGTCGCGCTCGCCGCGACGAGCGGGAGTCTCTACTTCAGCCTCGGCCTCGGACTGACGCCCTGTGACCTCTGTTGGTACCAGCGCATCCTGATGTACCCGCTCGTCGTGGTGCTCGGGGTCGCCGCGGTCGAAGACCGGCCCGGCGTCTGGAAGACGGTCCTGCCGCTCTCGCTCGGCGGCCTCGCGCTCTCGGGGTACCACTCCTATCTGCAGGTCGCGCCGGGCGCGACGTGCACCGTCGGCGGCCCGTGTACGTCCATCCAGTATTCGATGCTCGGCGGGCTTCTGACGATTCCGCGACTCGCGTTCATCGGGTTCGCGCTCGTGACGGTCCTCGCGGTCGCCGTGGCCCGAATCGGCGGCGAGGCCGACGACGCGTGGGGGATGACGTGACCGCGGTCGGGACCGCGCTCCGAGCGCCGCCGTCTCTCTACCTCTCGTCGAGGTCGACCATCGGCTCGGGGTAATCGACACCCAGCTCGACGCCGTAGGACGCCTGTTCGTCCTCGCTCAGTTTCCACGGTTCGCGGGCGTACTCGGCGGGTAACGCGTCGAGTTCGGGGAGCCACGTCGTCACGTACTCGGCGTTCTCGTCGTAGCGCTTCGCCTGCCAGCGCACGTCGAACGAGCGGTCCCGCGAGTCGTTGCCGACGCCCGCGATGTAGGCCCAGTTGCCGTAGTTCGACGCGGGGTCGTAATCGACCAGTCGCGTCTCGAAGTAGGCCGCGCCGCGTCGCCAGTCCAGTCGGAGGTCGTTGGCGAGGAACGACGCGGCGTTCTGTCGCCCGCGGTTCGACATGTAGCCCGTCGCGTTCAGCTCCCGCATGTTCGCGTCGACGAAGGGGATGCCCGTTTCCCCCGCCGCCCAGCGCTCGAACCGCGCGTCGTCGCGTCGCCAGTCGATGTCGGTCCGCTCGCGGATGCCCTCACGGCGGAAGAAGTCGCTCCCGTGTTTGGCGAACTGGAACTGGAAGAAGTCGCGCCAGCGGAGTTCGAAGACGAGCCAGTACGTCGAGTCGTTGGCGACTCGGCGGTCCTCGTAGCGGTCCACCTCTGCCTTGACGTATCGCGGCGAGAGACAGCCCTCGTTCAGCCACGGCGAGAACTTCGAGGAGTAGTCGGCTCCGAGCAGTCCGTTCCGCGTCTCCTTGTACTCGCGGAGGTGGTCACCCGCCCAGACGTACGACTCCACGCGGTCGAGCGCGGCCGTCTCGCCGCCGTCGAACGGGAGGACGCCGCGGTCGTCGGGTGCGGGGTCGAACTCGGCGTCCGAGTTCCCGGCGAGGTCCGAGACCGCGGGAAGGTCGCCCGCGTCGGGCGCGTCTCGGGGGAGCGGCGGGACGGTCGGTTCGGAAAGCGGGTCGCCGCCGGCGGGGTCGCCGCCGCGCGCGCTTCCCGGCCCAGTCTCCGCGTCTGCGTCGGCGTCTTCGGCGGCCGACTCGACCGCCTTCCGAAACGTCGTGTACGTGTCCGGGAGCGCCGACAGCGCCATCGGGAGGTCGTCGACGTGGGTGAGCGTGTGCCCCCAGAAGCGCCGGAGTTCGACCCCGTCGTCCCGGAGCTCCGTTTCGACCGCCGATTCGACCGCCGATTCGACGCTCGACTCCTCGGGCGTCGGGCGCGTGTGGACCGTCACGACATCGGCGTCGACGGTGGTGGCCACCTCGGGGAGGACGGACTCGGGCGTCCCCTCGCGGACGAGGAGGTCGCTTCCGCGGTCGCGGAGCGACGCCCGCAGGTCGGACAGCGCTTCGAGGCGGAAGCGGGCGCGGTGCGCGCCGGTCTTCTCGAACACGAAGGAGTCGGGACCGCCGAACGGTCGGTCGCCGTACTCGCGGGGGTCCACGCAGTAGACGGGGACCACGCGGTCGGCGTCACAGGCGGCCGCGAGCGCCGCGTTGTCGTGCAGGCGGAGGTCGCGGCGGAACCACGCGAGCGAAGTTGACTCGGACATCGTCGGCGGCGCTTAGGATGGGGGTGACTTGAGTCGAACGGCGGATTCGGGGCTGAGAGAATGTGACGACCCTCGACCGCGCCGCCCGACCTACGTCCGGCTTCGCGTCTGTAAGCCGAGTTCCGCGCCGGCGACGACCGCGACCGCGGTGAGCGCGAGGCCGGCGACCAGCCGCGGGTCCACGCCGCCGATGACGGGGACGCCCATCCACCCGGCGACGAGGAGCGCGAGGCCGGCGAGACACGTCGCGAGCGACAGGAGCGCCAGCGGCGGCTGTGTCGGCTCCGGGTCGGCCAAGAAGTGGTCGAGTTCCGCCGCGGCCGAGCCCAGCGAGACGGTCTTCCCCCGCGAGTCGTACGCGACGATGCGGAGCGAATCGAGTTTGGGGAGGTGCGTCTGGTGAAGCGAGATGTAGACGCTCTGCCGGACGTTCTTGGGCGGCGGCGACTCGCCGGACTCCGCGACCGCGATGTACTCCGCGAGGTCGCCGACCGACTCCGGCCCCGCCGCGTCTCGCAGTCGTTCGAGCGCGAGCCGTCGCCGCTCGTTTCTGAGCACGTCGTGGATGTCGGCCTCGTCGAGCGAGTCGTCCGGAGAGTCGTCCACCGCCGGCGGCTCAGCGTCGACCATCGCCCCGCTCAGAGCCAGTCATCGGGCTTCGTGTCGTAGTCGACCTCGCCGGCGGCGATGCGCGCTTCCAGTTCGGGGGCGAGGTCGTGTTCCTCGAACGACTCGCCGTCGTACCGAATCCGGATGGCCCGCTCTTCGGGCGTCGGCTCGCGCCCCCGTCGCCGGGCGACTTCGACCTCGTGTTCGTCGAACTCCTTCGTGATGGTCATCAGGTTCACCGGGCGGCCCCAGAGGTGGTAGACGCGCTCCAAGACGCCCTTGGCCTGCTTCATGTCGAGGATGACGCCGTTGTACTGGTGGCCCAACAGGAGTTCCCCCCGGTTGTCGAAGTTGCCGTCGTACACCGCGATGGTCGGCTTCCCGAAGTTGGTGAACTGGAACAGGAGCTTCTTTTTCACGTCCTGATACTCCGACGAGGAGACGCGGAACTGCCGCGACGACTGGGAGAACTCGTAGGCGAAGTAGTGGTTCGCGCGGACGAACTCCTCGGAGAGGAACGCGTCGAGGAACGTCACGTCGTTGTGGCTCTCGCGAATCTCGCGCATGCGGTCCCAGCCGGCGGTCTTGTCCACGTCGGCGACGGCCTCCGCGACGCTGTCGTACACCTCGTCGTCGAACATGTACCGCGAGAGCTGTTCGAGCTCGGAGCGCCGAATCCGGCTGAGGAACCCGCGGTTCTGCGACTTGACCAGCGAGTAGTGTCGCTCCGCGAGCCCCTCGTAAGTGAGCAGTTTCCACGGGTAGGCGTCGAGGTCGAGCGACTCGTCGCCCGAAAGCGCCCGGTCGAGCGTCTCGTGGTCGACTCTGGGGTCGTCCGGGCCGAGTTCGGACAGTTCGTCGAGGGAGTCGGCGCTGACGCCGTCGATGGCGGGGTCCGCCCGGAGGAGTTCCTGCACCTCGTCGAAGTCGACCGTCTCGCGGAAGTTGCGCCACGTGACGCCCTTCACGCGCAGGAGCTTGTCGGCGACCTCCGCGCGGTTCGTCGAGTTCTCGATGTACTCCCACAGCTCCTTGCCGAGCTTGTAGGGGTTGAGTCCGGGCGACCCGAGGACGCGCGACTGGTGGTCGGCGTAGGTGATGAACTCGTCCGTGCCCGCGAAGCGCTCGTCGCCCATCATGAGCGACTCCCAGTAGGCCGCCCAGCCCTCGTTCATCACCTTCGTCATCTTCTGGGCGGCGAAGTAGTACGCTTCCTCGCGGAGCATGTCGAGGATGTCCTTCTGCCACGGCTCCATCTCCTCGGCTTTGCCCGTCTCCTCGTCGTACCGCATGCCGTGTTCGCGGACGTACGCGAGCACGTCCTTCCGGGGGTCGGTGAGCTTCGCGGCCTCGCGTTCGGCCTCCTCGGCCGCTTCGAGCCACGCGTCGTCGAACACCTCGCGGCGCACGTCCTCGGAGATGTCGAGGCTCTCCAGCTGGGCGCGGATGTCGCCGGGGATGCGGCCGTCCTCGTCGGCGGCGGCCTCGCGGATGGTCCGGTGCTGGTCGATGGTGTCTTCCAGACAGAGGACGGCGTCGATGAACTTCTCGATGTCGTCCCGGCTGATTTCGGGGTTCTGGACGTACCGCTCGATGGTCTGGGCGTGCCGTTCGAGCATCGCCGCGGCGGCGAACTGCCCCTCGTCGGAGAACAGCCCGAACCACTGGTTGTTCTTGAAGAAGTCCGAGTGCGCCTCGACGTGCGTGATGACGGCCTTCTGGTCGGCAAGCGAGTTCGACTCCTGGAGGAAGGCGTTCGCGGGGTCGTCGTTGTTGACGATTTCGAACGCCTTGCCCATGCCGAACTGGTCGGTCTTCCGCTGGCGGTCGTAGGTCATCCCCCACCGCCAGTGCGGATACCGCTCTTGGAAGCCGCCGTAGGCGATGAGCTGGTTCATCTCGTCGTAGTTGACCACCCAGTAGTTCACCGGGTAGGGGTCGAGTCCGAGCTTCTTGGCGAGCGCGCCGGCCTCCCGGACGGGCTCGTCGAGTCTGGCGGCCTCGCGCTGTGCGTCTCTGCGGTGTCGTCTGAAACTCATTCTGCTGTCGCCTCCGTGCTGAGGATGGTGTAGATGGCGTCGATGACGTCGTCGGGCTCCGAGACGTACGCGACGACGACGTTACCCTGCTCGCCGAGGCTCCGCTCGACCTCTTCTGCGTGCGTGGCGTTGATTGCGGTCCCGCCGGGTTGGGTCTCCACGTAGGCGTGGAGGTTCGCGTCAATCTCCTGCATGAGCGGGACGACACGCTCTTTCGTGTCGTTCGAGGAGTTCTCGGAGTCGCCCGCGGCGAAGACGTAGCGGTTCCACTCGCGCCATGGGTAACGCTCGTCCAAGACCTCCTTGGCCAGCTCGTAGGCCGACGAGATGCGCGTCCCGCCGCCCGAACGGATGCCGAAGAACTCGTCGCGTTCGACCTCCCACGCCTCGGCGTCGTGGGCGATGTAGACGAACTCGGCGTGGTCGTACTTGCCCGTGAGATACCAGTCGAGCGGGGTGAACGTGCGCTCGACGAGTTCGCGTTTCGTCTCCCGCATCGACCCCGACACGTCGCGGATGTTGACGACCACGACGTTCGACTGCTTCTTCTCTACGACCTCGGGGTGGCGGTAGCGCTCGTCCTCGCGGCGGAACGGAATCTCGCGGAGCCCCTCCCGGCGGATGCGCTGGATTGCCGTCGTCCGCTCGACGTTCTCCTCCATCTCCGCGAAGGAGGCCCACGTCCCGCGCTCGTCGTCCGGAATGCGGCCCCACTCGTCTTCTATCCACGCCATCGAGACGAGGATGTTCTGCTCGCGGCACCACTCGAACACCTCGCGGGCGGTGGTACCCTCGACCTTCATCGCCTCGCGGACGAACTCCTCGTCGAAGTCCATCGCCAGCTTGCGCTTCAGGCCCTCCTTGAACAGGCGCTCGAAGTCGAGGGTGCTGTGGGGGCCGCTCCGGGTGATGTCGGTGAAGTCGCCTTCGACCTCCTCTACGACCTCCTTGCCCTTCGGTTCGAGTTCGAGGCCGAGTTCCTCGTCCAACGCCTCGGCGAACTGCTCGGGGTCCATCTCGTAGTACTCGTGTTCGGCCCCCTCCTCGCCCGGTTCGCCGTCTTCGCCGTCGCCGTCGCCGGGTTGCGGCTGGCCGAGCGGCTGGCCCACGTCGGGCGTGCCGCCTTTGCCCTGTCCGACGCCGCCCATGTCGAGGCGGTCGTACTTGAACTCCGGCAGGTCCACGACCTTGATGGGTATCTTGATGTCCTTCGACCCGGACGCGCCGAGGTCGCCGTAGGAGATGAACTCCTTGAGGTCTTCGCGGCGCTCTTCGCCCACTTCGCGGAATCGTTCGAGGTCGTCTCTCAGTCCCATGTGTGGCTCACCTCCTTCATCACGGCGCGGCTGGTCAGTTCGGCCGACGCGGCGGTGTAGCCGCGGTCGACCAGTTCGTCGATGGTGCGGGCTTTCACCCGCGCCGTCTCGGTGTTCGCCGGCGGGTCGTCCCACTGGCGGGGGTCGAGGTCGGAGAACAGCCGGCGCACGTCCTCCCAGTCGTGGGTTTCGAGCACCGTCCGGATGACCGGAATCTCGGTGAGGTCAACGTCGGAGACGGTGAATCCCTCGTCGCGGTTCTCCCACGCGTAGCGGTTGAGTGCGGTGATGACCTTCTCGTTGCGGAACTCCTCGACCGACTCGGAGGGCTCGTTGCCCTCGTAGTCGCCCGGCGAGAAGCGCCCGAGGTGCTCGGTCTCGAACAGCTTCATCAGAAGCGGGTCGGGGTCGACCGGCCCGCGCTCGGTCTCTATCTGTCCGTCGGACGCCCACGCGTAGACGTGTTCGACGTACTCCTCGACCGTCTCGCGCTCGACGCCCTTGTCGGCGAGGAGCGCGTCGAGCACGTCCGCCTCCTGCCGGTCGAAGATGTACGATTTGACCATCGCGATGCGGCCCTCGTACTCCGAGGACTCCGCCCGCGAGAACACCGGCGCATCGGAGAGTTCGGCGACCATCTCGTCGAGCACGTCGGTCGGCATCACCACCGACGACACGTCGAGGTCGGGGTGTCTGCGGTCGATGCGGTCGTGAAGCAGGTCGGCGATGACGTCGCGGGTGAACGTCACGGGAATCCCGTGGGTCCCCTCCGAGTCGCCGATGAACTCGAACGCCGACACCTCGTGGCGCTGGTCGCCGACCTGCAGGTAGCCGCGGTCGAACAACAGCGCCTTGTCCACGAGGTCGAACTCGACGTCCGGGTCGCGCGGCACGTCGTCGCCGTCGAGGCGGGTCACGACGCTGTAGAGCGCCGCGGCCTCGACCGCGTGCGGGGCGAGTTCGCGGGTTCGGACCTCGCCCGGCCCCTCGCGCACGTCCAGCGAGACGGCCTCGGCGACGCGGTCGGCCATCGCCTCGGGGTCGTCGGTCCAGACGCTCGTCTCGTTCGTCAGCTCGCGGCGGATGAGTTCGGCCTCCAGCGAGAGGTTCGTCAGGTAGCGGAACTCGTGTTTGTTGAGCCGGCGCTTGAGCGCCTTCAGCGGGTCGCGGCCGTTCCGGTCGGCGTACTTGTCGAGTTCGGCGTCGAGGTCCGGGTTCGAGATGATGACGAGCTGGGTGTCGATGTCCATCCCGATTCCCTTGTCCAGTTTGACGTGGCCCTCGTCGGGGACGTTCAGGAGCTTCTGGAGCAGGTCGGCGTGCTGGGTGGCGTCCTCGACGATGGTGAGGAGGCCGTTGCCCTGCGAGAGCACGCCGTCGTAGCTGAACGCCTGCGGGTTCTTCCGCCCGCGGGAGTTCAGCTCGCGGAGCATGCTCGGCATCCACGACCCGACCAGTCGCTCCTTGGGCGAGCCGTCGTCCTCCGAGTGGAGGACGCCGACGCCGCGGCCGACGTCGACGACGTAGTTCTTCACCCGGAGGTGTTTCGGGTCCGTGACGGCGCTGAAGAGGTCGCTTTTCCCCGCCCGGCGGAACTCCTCTTCGAGGTAGGTGTACGCCTCCAGACAGAACGGGTCGAGGTCCTCGTCCACGTCGATGGCGATGTGGTCGCCGTTCCTGCTGTTGAGGTCGGCGAGCAGTCGCTTGCGGACCTCGGCGGGGAACACCGAAAGCGGGTGCGACTGGACCGGGCTCTCGTACCAGTCCTCGTCGTCGGCGTCGACCTCGCCGCCGTAGGACAGCCCGCGGGTGTCGTCGGCGTTGGCGACGTTCCACTCGACGGTGTAGCGCCGCCCCGCGTCGGTCTTCGAGTACTCCCGAAGCCCGTTGATGAGACAGCGTTTCAACTCGGATTTGCCCGTGGCCGTCGGGCCGTCGAACCAGACGATTTTCTCGGCTTTGCCGCGGTCGGCGGCGATGGTCCGCAGGTCGTCGACGAAGGCGTTGAGCACCTCCGTGTTGCCGAGGACCGCGTGCTCGCCGTCGTTGGCGGGGTCGTCGAAAAAGCGGTAGCGCTGTTTTTCCTCGCCCTGTTCGACCACCTGTCGGGTCCCCATCGACTCGATGGCCTCCAAGAGGTACTTCGACGCGTGGGAGGCGATAGACGGCGACTCGAACGCGGCGTCGACGTACTCGCCGAGGCTCATCGGCTCCTCGTAGGTGCCGCGGAGCGCCTCGTCCGCCTCGCGGATGTAGTCTCGCATGGTCACCCTTCGAGTTCGGCCTTCGCCACCTCCGCACCGGCGAACTCGAGCACCTCCCGTGCGCCGTCGCGCGAGTAGCCCTGGTCGACGAGCGCGTCGATCCACGCGTTGCGCTCGTCGTCGTCCAGTTCGTTCGCGCTCACGAGCGCCGAGAAGTTGATGTTGTGCTTCTTGTCCTCCCAGAGCTTGCGTTCGAGGGCGCGGCGGAGGCGGTCGTTGTCCTGCGGGTTGAACGACGTCCCCTCGCGGGCGCGCCGGGAGACCCAGTTGGAGACCTCCTGTCGGAAGTCGTCCTTGCGGTCCTCGGGGATGTTGAGCTTCTCTTCGACCGCGCGGAGGAACTTCTCGTCGGGCTCTTGGTCGCGGCCCGTCAGTTCGTCTTCGACCGTCGCGTCGTCGATGTAGGCCATGACGTGGTCCATGTACTTCTCGCCCTGCCGGCGAATCTCGTCGATGTCGTAGGCGAGGGCGTGGCGCACGTCCTCGATGGCGCGCTCTTTGTACTCCTCGCGGACCATCTCGAGGTAGCGGTGGTAGCGTTCGAGGTTCTCCTCGGGAATCGACCCGTGGTTTTCGAGGTTCTCTTCGAGGTGGGTGAACGAGGACAGCGGCGAGAGGTAGCCCCGACCGCGGTGGGTCGCGTCCATGATGGCCTCGGCGATTTCGTCGCCGATGAACCGGGCGGAAACGCCGTCCATCCCCTCGGCGATGTCGGCTTTCTTCTCGCCCTCCTCGCGGAGTTTGCGCACGTCCACGTCGTCGCCGTCGTCCAGCTCGCCGTTGTAGGCCTTCGCCTTCTGAACGAGCGAGATGGTGTCGGAGTCGGGTTCGACGATGCGCGTCAGGACGCCGAACAGCCCGGACATCTCCAGGGTGTGCGGCTCGACGTGGATGTCTGGCACGTCGGCGTTCCGGAGCATCTTCCGGTAGATTTCGGCCTCCTGTTCGTATTCGAGGACGTACGGGAAGTCGATGCGCTTGGTCCGGTCGTTGAACGCCTCCATCTTCTCGTCGCCTTTCTTCTCGCGGTACTCGGGCATGTTCGTCCGCCCGACGATGACCTGGTCGATGTCGATTCGGGGGTTGTTCTTCGGCTTGATGGTCTGTTCCTGCGAGGCGTGCAGGAAGTCGTAGAGGAACTCCCGCTGGAGCTTCAGCAGTTCCTCGCCGGAGAAGATGCCGCGGTTCGCGTTACAGAACGCGCCGGCGTAGTCGAACGCCCGGGGGTCGGACTCGCCGTACACCGCGAGTTTCGAGTAGTTGACGTCGCCGGTGAGTTCGGTCTCGTCTTGGTTCTTCTTGTCCTTCGGCTCGAACGTCTCGATGCACTGGCGTTTGTTCTCGGAGGCGACGAGCCGGACGATTTCGATGTGGTTCTCGACGACCTCCTCCAAGTCGTCGTCGTAGTGGGCGAGCAGTCGGTCCATGTAGAACTCCGAGGCGGGGTCTAACGCCTGGTCGTTCCGGATGGTGTAGGGCGCGTCGAGGTTCTCGTTCAACTGCTCGATGACCACGTCGCGCTGTTCCTGCGGGAGCAACACGAGCGGGTCCTGATTCATCGGCGACTGGACCACGTCGTCGGACGGGTCCTGGTCGCGGATGACGTCGCCGATGTTCGTCCACCGGAAGGTGTACATCCGCCCCTCGTCGGACATGGTGTAGTCCTCGAAGTAGCGGCGGGCAATCCAGTCGAAGTGCGACTTCCCGGAGCCGACGGGGCCCAAGAGGAGTTTGATGCGCTTTTCGGGGCCGAGGCCGCGGGCCCCCGATTTCACCTTGTTGACGAACTCGTGTATCGACTCGTGCACTTCGCGGCCGTAGAAGACGTTCTCTCCGTCATGAAGGGGGTCTTCGGAGGCCATGAGGTACTCCACGACGCCCGCGTCCTCGTCGTAACGGGTGCCGTAGAAGTCGAACATGTCCGCCACGCGCTGGTGGGCGTTGCGAGCGATCTTTGGGTGAGCGTAGACCTCTTCCAAGTACCACTCGAAGCTCTTGGCCTCGCGGAGGTCCGCGGGCACGGAGTCTTTGTAGTGCTTGCTCAGGTCTGCGAGTGTTTCAATTTCGCCGGTCATTGTTCGTGGAGCCTCGTCGGACCAGCCGTCCGGAGACGACCGAGGGCGACGCGCCCGCGTTCGCGGGTCGCAGACGACACACCCAGAGCCACGGACCCGCGGCGACAGACCGCGGGCGGTGAATCGAAGTGCGTCGCCGCCGCTACGCGCTCACGACGGGTCGGCGACGGGCGACAGAATCGGCGATTTGCGGACGATGCGTGACGGCTCGCTCGGCCCGGGGACCGAGACTACCAATCAATGAGAGACGTTAACATATAACGCTTTCTGTGAAAGTAGTCAACTGATTGTCTCGAACGCCAACCAATCCAGATACGTACCACATCGGGTGACCCTTCGACTGACCGACGTGTGTCGATTTAATCGGCGATTCAGTCCGTTGGCGGTCTCGTTAATCTCGTCGGCTGGGATTCATGTCGTCTCCGTCCGGTCACGTTTGAGGGGTGAACCACGCCGTCGAGTCGGCGTCAAGCCGCTGTCGAGCCGCCGTCGCGGCGACGCGCGAGCGCGACGCGAGGGCGCGACCGGCGGGCGCGGCGGAAGCGGGAAGGCTTAGGACGCGCGGCGGACTAGCACGCCCATGACCGACCTGCCCGACGGGTGGACGCTCTGGAACGACGAACCCGAGGGGCGGCGCATCCTCGCGTATCGCCCCGACGTGTTCAACGAGAGCGCCTTCCCCGCCGAGTGCATGCCGACCGTCTTCGTCTGGAACGGGTCGCGGGCGAACCGTCCGGGCGCGACGCAGATACGCACCGAGACGTGGCACGCGGTGCTCTATCTCGAACCCGAAATCGAGGTCGTCGTCGAGGCGTTCGACTCCCGCGAGGCGGCCGTCGAGGGGGCGACCGACATCGCCGGGCGGTTTTCCGACGGCGAGATAGACTACCGGAGCGCCTACCAGGTCCCCCGCGAGGACTACTTCGCGAAGCTCGACGAGCTGACCGGGCGGGAGCCTTAACCACCTCGCAGGAGAACCACCGCTATGACCTCCGTCACTCTCGTCGGTGCCCGCCTGACCGACCCCGGCACCGAGTTCGTCTACCGCGGCGAATCGAGCGCCTGCGAGGGCTGTCCGTACCGCCGCCAGTGTCTCAACCTCACCGAGGGCGTCCGCTATCGGGTCCTCGACGTGCGCGAGAACACGCAGGTTCTCGACTGCGCCGTCCACGACGAGGGCGTCCGCGCGGTCGAGGTCGAGCCGGCCCCGGTCACGGCGAACGTCCCCTCGAAGGGCGCGTACGCCGGGAGCAAGGCCAGCCTGCAGGGTCCCTGCCCGCACACCGAGTGCCCGAGCCACGAGTACTGCGTCCCCGAGGGGGCGGAGTTCGACCAGGAGTACCGCATCCACGACGTACTGGGCGACCCCCCGCACGACCACTGCCACCTCGACCGGAACCTGACGCTCGTCGAGTTCGAACCCGCCGACGAATAGGGCTTTTCTGCGGTTCTCGGTCGCCGACGCGGTGACTCGAATCCTCGGGGAGGGCGACGAACAGACGGGAGAACCGAGAGAGCCGACCGACTACGGGAGCGTGCCGACCTTCTCGCCGGCGTAGCCGAAGATGTCCGCGTAGCCGTACGCCGAAAGGAGAATGGGGTAGAAGTCGCGGTCGGCGACGAACTGCTCGGCGTCGGCGCGGGCGAACGTCTCGCCCGCCGAGACGGGTTCGAAGTTGGTCGCGTGGACCTCGTACTGGTCGGCCGGCGGCTTGGGAAGCCGTTCGAGCAGGCGGAACACGTCGAGGCTGTGCTCCTCGGGGATGCCGAGTTTCAGCCGGTCGTCTTCGGTCTGCGACGCGGTTTCGTCGGGTGCGCCGCCGTCTTTCCCCCCGTCGCTCGCAATCGCGGGCGCGGGGAGGGCGTTGGTCGCGGTGAGGAACGCCCGGATGAGCCAGTAGGCGTTGTCGGCGGCCTCGTCGGACTTCTGGAGGCCGGCTTCGACCTCGATGGTGTGGGCGTGTTCGATGAGGCGGCCCTCCGCGAAGTGGTTCGTCTCGACGGCCACGTCGACCGGGAGGCGAGGGAGAATCGACCGGGAGATGGCGTCGACCGTGTCCACGATGGCGAACGGCTCGGCGTACGACTGGGTGGAGTGAATCGAGAAGGCCGTGGTGCCGCGGACCTCGCGGCCGAGGTCGTGGGCGAGGCGTCGCTCGTGGCTCTCGGCGTTTGGGTCGCCGGGGAACGCCCGGTTGAGGTCGTCGTCGAGGTAGCGCTCGTCCGCCGCCAGCGCCTCCTCGTTGGCGACGATGAGCTTCACCGGCCGCTCGACGTCGGGTTCC
Source organism: Haloferax sulfurifontis ATCC BAA-897 (assembly GCF_000337835.1). GTDB lineage: Archaea > Halobacteriota > Halobacteria > Halobacteriales > Haloferacaceae > Haloferax > Haloferax denitrificans. Next base: position 67,592 of record NZ_AOLM01000002.1, read on the forward strand.
TCCGCGACGAATCGCTCGATGGCGCGAGCACCACAGGGCTCGTCGCCGTGGATGGACCCGACGACCGACACTTCCGGCGTGCCGTCACCGAGTTCGTAGATTCGCATTGCCGGTTCCTAGAACTGGACGCTAATGGACCTTTAGATTCTCCCGGTTCGCGCCGCTTTCGCCGACGCGTCAGCCGAGACAGTCGCCTCGGAACTGCGGCATCTCCGGGTCCGACGCGGTCAGTGGTCGAGTTCCTCGGCGTACTCGTAGTCGGCGGGATAGGCGGTCGCGCGGTGTCCGTCGAGGGCGATCTGCCAGCCGTGGAGCGCCGTCGGGTCGTCCAGCGCCGCCCGGAGGGTCGCGCGCACGTCGTCCACGTCGACGCCGTAGAAGTCGCTCGGGACGCCGCGGATGTACTCCAGCGCCGTCTCGAACAGCGACCGCATCCCCGCGTCGTTCTCGAAGTCGAAGTGCTTGTACGCGCCGGCGGCGACCTGCACCATCCCGTGGAGGAAGGCGCTTTCGGCGGTCCCCGCGCCGTAGTTGTACCACTCGTCTTCGAAGCAGTCGTGGCTCTCGTGGAAGTCGCCGGAGTTGAACAGGCGGACGCCGTGTTCGACCGCCCGCCGGAGCGTCGCGTGCTCCCACGTCCGCAGGTCGTCGTCCCACCCCGACGGGTTGCCGAGCGGCGGGGCGACGCTCGGGTCGCGGGTGTGTTCGTCCATGTGAGTCAGGGCGACCGGGAGGCCGGTAACTCCATCGGTGGCGCAATCGGTCGCGCGGTTTTTTCCTGCTGGCGCGACAACGGTCGGACGTGACGGACGCGATAGACTGCACCTACTGCGGGAGCGACGTTCGGCGTCACGACCCCGTCTTCGTGGAGGAACTCGACGCCGGCGAGCGCGTGCCGGCGGGCGCGTTCTGCAACTACGCGTGCCTCTCGTCGCACATCGACGCGGCGGGGCTCGCGACCGGAGCGTCCTGCGAGTGGCGACCGGAGTAGTCTCCGGACCCGCTCGCCCCGGTCCGGCCGACCGGACCGGGGGCCGTGTTCGCCTCGTCTGCGGCGTCGCCGTTGTCGGTCTCCTCGTCGTCGAGCGGCTCGGCGGCCTCGTCTGACGTTTCGCAACGTTTTAGCGGTCCCCCTGTCGTACTTGAGTACGCGCGAGGGTAGCTAAGTCAGGAAAAAGCGGCGGACTCAAGATCCGCTCCCGTAGGGGTCCGTGGGTTCAAATCCCTCCCCTCGCACTTCTGCCGAAACACGACGCGATGAGCGGCGAGTACGCCCTGCGGGATTCGAATCGGGGAGCGGAAGCGACCGTGGTGGACCTCCTCCACAGGTGAGCATACGGACGCCGAGGAGGACCGCCGTGCCAATATAAACCGACCGATCGACCGCCGACGCCGTCGTTTCTACTCCCGTGAGCTTCTCGGCCACGCCGCCGCGACAGCGACGCCACGCGTCTCCAGCGGCATCCCGAACGATTCATCATGAACAGACCACGTTTCCGGTGAAAAGGGCCGGAGGGGAGCCGACCGAGGACGACATTCGACGACGACTTCGACTAGGCTGTCGGCCGAACTGACTATCAGTGTTCTCTGACTGTCCAAAATATATCAGAAACATTCATTATGTTATCGGGCCTACTGTAGTGTTGCCGGAAGCGCAAGGACGCACCGGATGACCAAACCGAATCCCTCGGACGACGTGAAAGGCGTCGACGACGGTACGCATCGCAAGGTGCGGAGGAATGGAATCGACACGAACACCGAGTCTTTCGTAACAGGAAGACGAGGTCAAAGTGCCGAAGAGGAACCGAAACAGCCCCGTAACCGCTCTGCGAGCGAGTGGCAGGAAGACCAAGTACCGGACCACGAGGAATCGGAGTTCGGGAACTCGGCGCAAGCCGAAAACGGTCGTGAGGGTTGTGGAAAACGTCTTCCGTCCGGGTTCTAATTGCGGATTCTGGCTTTTCCGTTATCTGCCCTTCGAGCGAGTGGTCCGCCTCGCGGGGGCGCGCAGTTCACGACCCGTCGAGTCGGTGGCGCGTCGGCGACGACGTTACGGCCGAACCAACTGACTCATCAGTCGCAGATACTCCGAGGCGACGAGCGGTTCGTCGGCCGCGGTCCGCTCGACGGCCGCCACGCCGTGTTTCAGTTTCTCCTTGAGCGGACTCGGCGGCACCTTGTGGCCGACCACGCGAGACGCCGTCTCGACGTGCTCCAACGCGGTCTCGGCGTCGCCGGCTCTGACCGCCGCTCTGGCGTCGTCGAAGGACGCCGCGAGCGACTCGCGGAGCCGCGCCGGGAGGTCGATAGCGTCTGACACGCCACGAGGTAAACCGCCCATCGACATAAGCCACCGGGCCGCGCCGCCGTCGGGTCGGTGGATATAGGCACCTGCCGGTCCTGCCACGCCCATGAACGAACTCGACGCCCGAGCGGACCGGGCACAGCGCGCGGCCCGAGACGGCGGCGCGGTCGCGCGGCGCGCCTTCAGAACCGGCGTCGCCGTCGAGACGAAAAGCGGGAAGACGGACGTGGTCACGCAGGCCGACAGAGACGCCCAGCGCCGCGTCGTCGACCGAATCCGCGGTGCGTTCCCCGACGACCCCATCGTCGGCGAGGAAGAAGACGAACTCAAGTCGGTTCCCGAGTCGGGGCCGGCGTGGGTCGTCGACCCCATCGACGGCACGAACAACTTCGTGCGCAACGTGCCGGTCTGGGCGACCGCGGTCGCCGCCGTCCGCGACGGGGAGCCGATCGCGGCGGCCAACTACCTGCCCGCGCTCGACGACTGCTACGCGGCCGACGACGAGACGGCCTACCGAAACGGCGAGGAGATTTCGGTGAGCCAGCGCGACGACCCCGAGACGTGTACGGTCTGTCCGACGTTCTGGTGGGACTACGACGCCCGCGACGAGTACGCGGCGGCGACCCGCGCCATCGTCACGCGCTTCGGCGACCTGCGGCGCTACGGGAGCATGCAGGTCGTGCTCTCGTACGTCGCCGACGGTTCGCTCGACGGCGTTATCACCAACAAGCGGGCGAACCCGTGGGACTCGGTCGCCGGCGCGCACCTCGTTCGGATGGCCGGGGGTACGGTCACCGACCTCGACGGGGACGAGTGGCGACACGACTCTGAGGGACTGGTCGCCTCGAACGGGCGCGTCCACGACGCGGTGCTCGAAGCGGCGCGGGAAATCGACGGCCGGTAACACCGACGGGCCGGGAGGTGAGTGGCCTCCGACGGCAGTCGACGACCCGAATCCCCATCCGCAAGTGCGAAGTCACCCCCCATCAGAAGGGATAGCATGGACCTCGACGCGACGGACCGGGCGATTCTCCGGATTCTGATGGAGGACGCGCGGACCCCGTTCAGCGAAATCGCCCGCAGAATCGACATGTCGAGCGCGACGGTTCACGACCGGGTCGGTCGGATGGAGGACGCCGGCGTCATCGAGGGGTACCACGCCCACGTCGACCCGCGGCAGGTCGGGCTGGGGACCTCCGCGCTGGTCGGGTTCCGAGTCAAGCAGGGCCGCGAGAAGGAGGCGCTCCAACAGCTCCGCGACATCGACGGCGTCCAAGAGATCAACCTCACCACCGGCGAGTGGGACGTGATGCTCCGGGTGTACGCCGAGGACACCGACGCCCTGCGCGAGCTCATGTTCGACCATATCGCCGAGCTCGACGGCTTCTCGCGGTCCCAGACGATGGTCATCCTCGGGACCGAGTACGACGACCCGGTGTTGCCGATTCGCGAGCCGGACGACGAGGACTGACCCCCGCCCGTCGCGGAACTGAGTCGCCGCGCCGAGACCTGCGCGAAGCGTGCGAGAGACCGGAACCCTCAACAGGCCCGCCGTCGGGGTATCGGCTATGGCAACGGTAGCAGAGCGAATGGGTCTCGACCCCGAGCGCCTCTGGGGGCTCGGCGTCGCGGCCATCCTCGTCGCCCTCGTCGGCGGGTCGCTCGCGTTCCCTCGCGTCGTCTACGACGGTTTCATCTGGCACTACTTCTGGGGCCCCGTCCAAGCCGACGCGAACTCGGCCGTCTGCGCGGTTCGGGCGGGCGGCGTCACGCAGTACCTCGATACGGCGTCGGCCTGCGCCGCCGCGGCCGAACCCGTCGCGTACCCCGGTTATACCCTCGTCTCCGAGGTCGGGTACATGGTCACGCTCGTCATCGCCCTCTCGGGCGTCGTGTTCCTCCTCCGCCGCCTCGACATCGGCGAGAGCCCGCGGTTCTTCTACGCCCTCTTTCCGTTCATGCTGTTCGGCGGCGCGTTCCGCGTGGTCGAGGACGCCAACGACGCCCCCGGCGTCGCCGACGCGCTCATCACCTACCCGCTGAACACGCTCGTCATCAGCCCGGTCATCTACGTGACCGTCTTCGCAATCACGCTCGTCGCCGTCGTCGGGAGCGTCCTCGCCGAGCGTCGGGGCCTCGTCGACGACTACGTGAAACCGCTGTTCGGAGCCGGCCTCGCGGTGCTCGCGGTCACCCTCGGCTATCTCCTGTGGGCCGGCCTCACCGGCGCGCAGGGCGCGACGTTCTACCCGCAGGTGCTCGTCGTCATCCTCGTCGGCGCGACGCTCACCGCCGCCGCGACGTGGTGGCTCGTCGAGCGCTTTGCCCCCGAAATCAACGAGGGGACCGGCTACATCGGTCTCGTCGTCATCTGGGGCCACGCCGTCGACGGCGTGGCGAACGTCATCGGCCTCGACTGGATGACCGCGCTCGGCGCGGGGAACAACCTCGTCCCGAAGCACCCGGTGAATCAGGCGGTCGTCGATTTCACTGCCTCCACGCTCCCCGCGTCGGTGCTCGCGGTCACGGGCGACGCGTGGCCGTTCCTGCTCGTCAAGCTCGTGGCCGCGACGGCCGTCGTCTGGGTGTTCGACGAGCAGATATTCGAGGACAGCCCGCGCTACGCGATTCTGCTTCTCATCGCCGTCCTCGCGGTCGGGCTCGGACCGGGGAGCCGCGACATGCTCCGCGCGACGTTCGGCGTCTAATCGGCCCGTTTCTTCCGTTTTCTCGCTCTCTCGCTCTCCAACCCTATCGCGTATCGCTTCTCTCCCGACGAAGCTTCAAGTACCGAGCCGCGGCCACCGCCGCTATTCTGTGACGCAGGCCGCGCGGCGACTCGCGGGTGTCCGGCACACCGCCGCGCGGACCCGATTCGGCCCGCCTGCCACGCGGCCGCCCGTGCCGGCTGTCAGCCACGAAGCCCACGAATCCCGTGACCCGCCAGCTACGGGAACGGGTGGAACTCGCGGTCCAGTCGCGGCTCGAAGCCGAGGTCACGCGGCACCGACTCGGCGCGGTCGGCGAAGTACGGCTCGCCGATAAACAGCGGTTGCGCCGCCGGAACGAGCACGCGGACCGCCTCGAATCCGAGGCGCTCCACGTCGCGCGGCGTGGTCCGCGCCGCGTAGGCGTCGAGGCCGGCGTCGGCGACCGCCGAGACGACTGCGTCGAGTTCGGCCGCGCCCGCCGGAACCTCGTCGGGGCCAACCGAGTCCGCGGGGATGGTTGCGTCCGGCGAGACGAACGTCTGTGCGGGCTTCGGGAAGTCGGCGTAAGTCGCAATCGCGCCGCCCTGCGTCGCGGCCTGCTCCGGTCCCATGGCGCGCAGTTCGGTCCAGTTCTGAAGCGCCTCGGCCAGCGCGGAGCGAGCGGCGCGGTTCGCGTCGAGGGCCGCGCCGGAGCCCATGGCGAACTCCGGCCACTCGCCGTCGCGGTGGACCGCCACCGCCACGACGGGCACGTCCACGTCCTGCGTCACGAGGAGCGCAGTCACTTCCAAGGACTCGGAACGGGCGCGGGCCGCCAGCGTCTCGAACGTCTCGTCGGTCACGTCCAGTCCGAGCGGGTCGAACGTCGAGTACCACGCGAGCATCGTCGCGTCGCGCTCGACGACCTCGTACAGCCCCGAGAGAACCGCCTCGGTCCCGGAGTTGCCGAGACCGAGGCCGGTCGTAATCGACGGCTTGTGCCGCTCCGACGGCGGCGGGTAGTGGACGAACTCCGCCGGGAGCGAGACGGTCGCCCCGGTGGCGAGGTCCTCGCCTTCGACCCACTGAATCGGCTCTTCGGGGTCGGGGTCGCGGAACGAGTCGGGCCTGACGAAGCGACTCGGCGGCACCGCGGCCGGTCGGGACGCCGCGGGCGCGACGGCGAACTCGCTGGTTCGGTAGACGCCCGCCGAGTAGCGTTCCAGCGCCTCGCCGAGCGCCTTCATGTAGGCCTCGTCCCAGCCGGCGGCCGCGCCGCCGGCGAGTTCGGCCGCCCGAGTGTCGGCGTACACCGTCGTGTCCGCCGTCTGCGCGACGTAGTACGGAAGCGGGAACGACTCGCGCTCGCCGACCTGCGTGACGATGCCGACCCGGTCGTCCACGGCCGACTCGGCCCGCGCGAGCGCGTCGTCTAACTCGACGGCGCGGAAGTCGCGGTCGAGGGTCCGGTCTCGCTCCGTCGGCGACGGCGTCGGGAGAACCGACCGCTCGGGACCCGGGACTTCGACGACGGTCCCGGCCACGTCGTCGCCCGCGAGGAGCGCGATACCCCGTCGTCCGGCGATAGCGCCGGCGAGTCGAACGGCCGCGCGGTCGCCCCCGGGCCGGCCGCCCGACTCCGTGGTGGACGCGACGCGCGCCTGGAGGTCCGCGAAGTCGGCGCTCCCGGGGTCGAACGCCGAGACAGCCGCGTCGAGGTCGGCCACGGCGTGACCGCCGACGCCGCCGATTTCGACCGCGAGCCAGCGCGAGGCGGCTTCGTCGGCCGCGTCGAAGGCGTCGCTTCCGGCCGCGGCGACGACGAAGCCGAGGTCGAACGAACCGAGCGAGTCGGGGGCCGTCTCCGCGACCGTCGCGTCGATGTCGGCGCACGCCGCGCGAATCGACTCGGCGGCGGGACCGCTCCCGACGAGTCCGATATCCATGCGCGCGACGAGGGGAGGCGGAGGGAAAAAGCGAGGGGGACGCGGTCGGCTACGCGTCGAGCAGTTTCTGGGCCTCGTCGGCCAGTTCGTCCGCGCTGGCGGCGACGAGTTCGTCCGCGCCGAGCTTCAGACGGAGCCGCGGGCGGCCGACGTCGATGGGGACTTTCTCGGTATCGATGAGGCCGAGTTCTTCGAGCTTCGTCTTCGTCCGGGAGAACGTCGCCTTGCTGGCGATGCCCACGTCCTCGCCCCACTTCGAGATGTCGTAGAGGAGGACCTCGTTGCGGGCGGCGACGAGAAGCGAGATGGTCACCTCGTCGAGGCCGTCGCCGTCGCCGCGGGCCGACGACAGCGAGGCGAGCATGGCGTCGAAGTCGGCGAGCGTCTCCTCGCCGATGTCCTCGCCGAGCGTCTCGCGGACGCGCGACAGCGGCGGGGTCCGGAGCTTGAACTCGGGCGCGTTCTCCCAGTGGGTCTGATGGGCCTCGAACGCCGTCTCGACGAACGCCTCGTCGTCGGTGACGAGGCCGGCGACCTTGCCCCCGGCGGCGACGAGCGCGACGACCGAGTTCGGCGTGACGAACAGCGTGTTCTCGACCTCGTCGGCGGCGGTCCGCATCGAGAGCGCGCCGTCGGCGACGAGGTTCGCGGCGTTCGAGGCGACGATGAAGTCGTCGAGGACGTCTTTCAGGATGCCCTCGTCGGCGACGAGACGGATTTCCGGGAGGTCGTCGTCGACGTCGGTCGCCACGGCGACGAGCCCCTCGATGACTTCGGCGGTCGGATTCGCGACCAGCACCTCGTCTTCCGACGAGGAGAGGACGGACTGGATGATGTCTTCTACCCCCTCAGCGAGTAGATTAGAACGAATAGCCATAGCTTGAATATCGCCAGTAATATATTTAATATTAACGCAAGACGACCGGCAGAACGTATTCGAAATCGAGTTGTACCAACGCTGTACCGAGCGAATTGAGCGATACGTTTCAGAAATTTTACTCCAAGAGAAGAGTGGGAAAATCGAATTCGAACCGGCTGACTCGGTCGGGAAGGAGTCGTCGCCCGCGAGAGTCGCCCCGAGCGGTCGACTCGGGTCGGAGACACGTCCGCGACGGGTGGCATCACGCGTTCGTGTATCTGTTCACGGTAGCACGCCACAGAATATACACGGGTGTGCAACACAACACCGGCAGGCGTAGCCAAATGGGACACATTTATGCCGTAATTGGCCCGGATACTACGTATGGACTACAGCCACGTCCGCGACGTCGACCCCGCCGTGGCAGACGCCCTCGACGGCGAGGTCGAACGCCAGCGCGACACGCTCGCGATGATCGCCTCGGAGAACCACGTCAGCGAAGCGGTCCTCGAAGCACAGGGGAGCGCGCTGACGAACAAGTACGCCGAGGGCTACCCCGGCAAGCGCTACTACGCTGGCTGTGAGTACGCCGACGACGTGGAGAACCTCGCCGTCGAGCGCGCGAAGGAACTCTGGGGCGCAGAGCACGTCAACGTCCAACCCCACTCCGGCACGCAGGCCAACATGGGCGTCTACCTCGCCATGCTCGACCCCGGCGACAAGATCCTCTCGCTGGACCTGACCCACGGCGGCCACCTGAGCCACGGTCACCCCGCGAACTTCACGGGCAAGCTCTACGACGTCGAGCAGTACGAGGTCGACGCCGAAAGCGGCTACATCGACTACGACCAGCTCGCCGAGAAGGCCGCGGAGTTCGAGCCGGACATCATCGTCTCCGGCTACTCCGCGTACCCGCGGGCCGTCGAGTGGGAGACGATTCAGGAGGTCGCTGACGACGTGGACGCGCTCCACCTCGCCGACATCGCCCACATCACGGGCCTCGTTGCCGCCGGCGTCCACCCCTCGCCGGTCGGCGTCGCCGACTTCGTCACCGGCTCGACACACAAGACCATCCGCGCCGGTCGCGGCGGCATCATCATGTGCGACGAGGAGTACGCCTCCGACATCGACAGCGCCGTCTTCCCCGGCGCGCAGGGCGGTCCCCTCATGCACAACATCGCCGGCAAGGCGGTCGGATTCAAAGAGGCGCTCGAACCCGAGTTCGAGGAGTACGCCCAGCAGGTCGTCGACAACGCGAAGGTCCTCGCGGAGACGTTCCAGGACCACGGTCTCAGCGTCGTCTCCGGCGGCACCGACACGCACCTCGTGCTCGTCGACCTCCGCGACTCGCACCCCGACCTCACCGGCGGCACCGCCGAGGAGGCGCTCGAATCGACGGGTATCGTCCTCAACGCGAACACCGTCCCCGGCGAGACGCGCTCGGCGTTCAACCCGAGCGGTATCCGCGCCGGCACGCCCGGGCTCACCACCCGCGGCTTCGGCGAAGACGAAATCCGCGAAGTCGGCGAACTCATCGTGAAGGTCGTCGACGCCCCCGAGGACGACGACGTGCTCGCGGAGGTCTCCGAGCGCGTGCAGGAACTCTGCGACGCCAACCCGCTGTACGAGTAGGCGACGCCCGCGGGCGACCGCCGCGGTTCGGCGGCCGGCGCGTTCGGTTTTTCAAACCCCTCTGCCGAGTAACACTATTAGCCGCGCCGCCGTATCGTCGACCGACATGGCTCCGATTCGTCGGCTCGTTCTCGACGTGTTGAAACCGCACAGCCCCTCGACGGTGGCGGTCGCCCGCGAGGTCGCCGACGCGCCCGGCGTGGCCGGCGTGAACGCGACGCTCCTCGAAACCGACCGCGAGGTGCAGAACCTCAGACTCGTCGTGGAGGGCGAGGCCGTCGACGCCGACGAGGTCGAGCGCCGCGTCCGCGACCTCGGCGGGACAGTCCACTCGGTGGACGAAGTCGTCGCCGGCGAGACGCTGGTGGAGTACCGAACTCAACCGCAGGACCCGTCGCCGTCGTGATGTCGGCTCGGCTCGCCTCGCTCCTGCGTGACGACCGCGTCCGCGCCATCTCCCGTCGGTACTTCGTCTCGAACGGCTTCGACGGCGCGCTGACCTGCATCGGTCTCGTCATCGGCGCGTACCTCACCGGCGTCACGGACGGGGTGACGGTCGTCGAAATCGGCGTCGGCGCGGCGGTGGGGCTGACCACCTCCGGCGTCTGGAGCGTCTGGGAGATAGAGCGCGCCGAGAAGCGGGCCGAACTGGGCCGCATCGAGGACGCCATGCTGACCGACCTCGACGGGACCGCGGTCGAACGCGACAAGGTCGCGGCGCGGGGAATCAACGCGGTCGCCAGCGGGCTCGGCCCGCTCGTCGGCATCGTCATCCCGCTCCTCCCGTTTCTCGCGGTCGGCACCCTCCTGTCGATGACGTGGGCGACGCTCGCCTCGGTCGCCCTCGGGACGGCCATCCTCTTTGCGTTCGGCGCGTACATGGGGTCGATATCGGACCAGCGGTGGTACGTCGCCGGCCTGCGGATGGCGCTGGCGGGCGTCGCGGTGGCCGCCGTGAACCTGCTGTTCGGGTGAGAATGTATAGGCACATGCATGTATATTTTGGTCTATTCTCAGCCGAGAATACGCACGAATCCGAATCTTTGAAATGGGCTGGGCGCGCTGTCTGAGACAATGACGACCATCATCGACGGCAACGCCGTCGCCGAGGAGATTCGAGACGGGTTGGCCGACGCCATCGACGCCCTCGACGAGGCGGGCGTGAAGCCGGGTCTCGCGACCGTCCTGATGAGCGACGACCCCGCCAGCGAGACGTACGTCTCGATGAAACAGCGCGACTGCGAGGAGGTCGGCATCGAGGCGTTCGACTACGGGCTCGACCCCGAGACGCCCGCCGACGAGCTGTACTCGCTCGTCGACGACCTCAACGACGACGACGAGGTCCACGGCATCCTCGTCCAGATGCCCGTCCCCGACCACGTCGACGACCGGACGGTCCTCCGCCGCATCGACCCCGCCAAGGACGTCGACGGCTTCCACCCCGAGAACGTGGGCCGCCTCGTCGCCGGCGACGCCCGCTTCAAGCCCTGTACGCCCCACGGCGTCCAGAAGCTCCTCGCCGCCGCCGACGTGGAGACCGAGGGCGCGGACGTGGTCGTCGTCGGCCGCTCGGACATCGTCGGCAAGCCGATGGCGAACCTGCTCATCCAGAAGGCCGAGGGCGGCAACGCCACGGTCACGGTCTGCCACTCGCGCACGGACGACCTCGCCGCGAAGACCCGCGAGGCCGACATCGTCGTCGCCGCCGCGGGCGTTCCCGAACTCGTCACCGGCGACATGCTCTCGGAGGGCGTCGTCGTCATCGACGTGGGCGTCAACCGCGTCGACGCGGACAACGAGAAGGGCTACGAACTCGTCGGCGACGTGGAGTTCGACTCCGCGAAGGAGAAGGCCAGCGCCATCACGCCCGTCCCCGGCGGCGTCGGCCCGATGACCCGCGCGATGCTCCTCTGGAACACCGTGAAGGCCGCCGCCGAGGCCGAGGACGTCGACGTGGACCTCCCCTGAATCGGATGGAGAGACAGATGGGTGCACCACCAGGCATTGACGGCGAGTGGACCGTCGACAACGACGGCGTCGTCCGGCGTCGAAACCACCGTGACCTCGACAGCGAGACGTTCGACCGCCTCGCGTCCCGCATTCGAAACGGCCTCGACTGGGGCGTCGCGGGCCTCTGCGAACGGGACGGGGCGGTGCTCCTCGTCCGCCAGGACGGCAAGTGGGTCCTGCCCGGTGGCGGGGTCGAAGCCGGTGAGTCGAAGACCGAGGCACTTGTCCGAGAGATGCGAGAAGAGACTGGCCTCGACGCGACTGTCGGGTCACTGCTGGTCGTCACAGAACAGACGTTCACACACGGCGACGACCACGCGACGTTCCACTTCGCCATCTACGACACAGCCGTCGCGGGCGACCTCACCGACGACCCCGGCCTCGAAGACGAGGCCATCGCCGACGTGTCGTGGTTCGAGACGCTCCCCGCGGACACGCTCGACCGCGGGCTGATTCGGTTCCTTCGCGGGCGCTGACCGGCCGCGCGTCCGACCCGCTTTTTTCTCACTCGTGAGTCGCCACGAGCAGTCGATCGCCGTCTCGCCGGACGCAGAATCGAGTGCCGGCGTCCACGTCGAAGCTGTGCGCGTCCCGGTCGGAGATGAGCAGTTGCGAGAAGTCGTCGCCGCAGGCCGGACAGGCCACGCCGTCGCGGTTCTCGACGAGCATCGTGTCGCCGTCGTCGCGGAGCAGTTTCACCCGATGGCGCACCTCGTGGATGTCGAACCCGGCAGTCATCGTCGGCGAAGGGTCGCCGCGAGGCAAAAACGTTCGGTGAGCGCGGTGGTCGGGCGGCCTCAGAACAGCGCCGCGAGCGTGTCGCGGGCCGACGCGAGCGCGTCGAGGTCGTCGTCGACGACCGCGGTGTGTAGCTCGCGGGCGGCCTCGACGAGCGCCTCGGACTCCGCAAGCGAGACGGCTCCGTCGAGCGCCTCGACGCGCTTGCGGTGGTTCGAGAGGGTTTCGAGCGTCGTCCTGCCCTCGGGGTTCGGGTTGTCGTCGAGCCACGTCGAGAGGTCGCGGCAGTAGGCGTCGATGGCCTCGGCGTAGGCGAGGCCGCGGGCGTCGACCATCGAGTCCGGGACGGCGTCGGGGTCGGGGCGCTCTCCCTCGTCGGCGCGGCGGAGCAGGGTGATGACGTAGAGCTGTTCGTCGTCGGTGGGGCGGTTCGACCGGGCGACCACGTCGACCGCGTGGAGGAGTTCGTGGGCCGCGAGCGGGGTGTCACCGAGCGGGAGCAGTTCGCCCCCGCGGATGTAGCCCGTCTGCCGGACGTAGTCGCGGAGGTCGGATTTCAACGCCGGCGCGGCGTCCCGAATCGACCCGTCGCCGACGGCGGCGCGGTGCGCCGAGAGGTCGAGGTCGGTCTGCATGGCGGTGTGGCGCTCCCTGTCGCCGACGCCGACGCTCCGGAGGCTCCCGCACTGCGGGCACGACACGCTTCCCGTCTCGTAGTACGACCATCGGTGGTCGCACTCCTTGCACTCGCGCTCGCCGCGTATCTCCATGCTGTGCGGTTCGTCCCGACGGCGCAAAAGCACGGCGACCCGGAGCGGCAGGCCCGACGCCGGAGAGAGCGGTGCCCCCGAGGCGACCGCCGGGCTACATACGTCCGGCGACCCACCATCGACGCATGCGAAGCGAATCCGAGGTCCGAGAGCAGTACGAGTTCCTGAGAGACGAACTCGACTCCGAGGAGATGCGACACGAGGGCGTCAGAAAGCTCATGACGCACTACAAGCGGGCGCTCGGCTGGGTACTGGAAGAAGAACACATGTGAGTCATCCAATATAAATATCCCAGCGGACCGGAATCCGGGGAGCATCCGGAATTCGACCCGTACGTGCCACGCAGACGGACAGTTAGCCGCGTTGTCAATGCTTGGCACGCGTCGTTATCTTTAAGTGAAACCGAACAGTAGCCGATAGTGACGCTTCGCTTTGGAGGGCCGAAGCGTCAGCGGGGACCAATTCAGGGCGGCATGCCGTGCCGGAGATTTCCGGCACGGCTTGCTTTCCTTCTGTGCGAAACTACGACTCGAGACCGAGCGGTCCGTCTCTCGCCGTCCGTGCGCGGTGCCCCGTCGCTCCGAATCTGTCGAAAACAACACAGGAGGGCTGTGAGCTACTTCGACGCCCACGGAGTTCCGGTTCCGACAGCCGCACCATGTTCATAGATAACAATTAACAACATAGTTGCCGTAATTCGTTCGAGTCGTCCAGCCGTGGACATATCCAGTCCTCGAAACGGACAGTTCGATGAATTAGTAAATTGGTCAACATAACTGTGGCCGGAAGATTCCGGGGACTGGCGCGTTTTCGAGGGTAAATCGTCGACCGAGGTCGATATGTTTATCTGAATTAGACAGTAACATACGAGTCGAATTTACCGATGTACGACCTGACAGGATTCCAGCGAGACCTGCTGTACGTCATCGCTGGTCTCGAAGAGCCGCACGGACTCGCTATCAAAGAAGAACTCGAAGCCTACTACGAAAAGGAGATTCACCACGGGCGGCTCTACCCCAACCTCGACACGCTCGTCGAGAAGGGCCTCGTCGACAAGGGACAGCGCGACCGCCGGACCAACTACTACACGCTCACCCGCCGCGGTCGCCGCGAAATCAAGGCCCGCGACGAGTGGGAAGCGGAGTACGTCCCCGAAGACTTCGAGGCGTGACCGGGGCGACTCGGGCTACCCGTCCACGCCGGCGTCGGACGGCGACCGTGAGTCTCGACCTGACCCGGTCTCGTCTCGGTCGGTAAACGTCTCCGAAGCGTCCGACTCGCCCTCCGACGGCCGTTCGGTTTCGGCTGTTTCTCGCGTCGCGTCGTCCGCCTCGTCAGCGGTTAGCTCCTCGACCGGCGGGCCGTCGATCAAGTGCGCCGGGTCCACCATGTACGGCCGAATCGGCTTTCCAGCCAGGAGCTCCGGCAGGACGAGTCGGGCGAAGTTCACGAACAACACGAGTATCATCGGCATGAGGAAGATGCCGTACCAGCCGAAAAGTAGCGGACCGAACGTGTACGCGAGCATCACGGCCCCGACGTGGAGGCTCCGACCGGAGACGTACGGCCGGAGCACGAGGTCGGGAATCGTGTCCACGATAACGAACGAGACGGCGGCGAAAAGCAGGACGAACCAGAGTCCGGGCGGGTTCGCAATCGCCGCTTCGATTCCCATGTAGCCCGCGACGGGGACGTAGACGAGCTTCATGCCGACGACGGGGATGAGGCTCGCCACGCCCGCGAGCAGACCGATGAGCGCCGGGGCGGGGATGCGGACGCCCGTCGGCGCGAGGACGTTCAAAAGCGAGTACGCGATGACGCCGATGGTGCCCGTGAGGATGGCGTTCAGGATGTTGCCGAAGAAGATGTTGTTGAAGTCGCGGTCCACGCCGCGCATGTAGGCTTCGAGGATGCCGTGGTCGTCAGCGAACATTGACTGGCCCCACCGCCGCAGGCGGTGGCCGTCGCGGAGGAGGTAGAACGCGAACGCAATCATGACGAACAGGTGAATCGCCCCGACGCCGAGGAAGGCGAAGGTGTTGGCGGCGACGCTCAGCGAGTCGAACACCGAGCCGACCGCCTCGGGCGTCAACACCGACTGGAAGTCGTACTCCAACAGCGCCTGCGGGCTGGCGATTCCCTCCAACAGCGTCGGGTCGATGCCGTAGGCTTCGAGGTCGATAGGCACCTCGTCGGTCGAGAGCCGGTCGGCGTAGCGCAGGAACTCGCGGAGCGCGATGGTCGCGGCGTAGACGACGAGTCCGAGCACGGGGAGCGCGAGGGCGAAAAGCGCCACGGCGGCCGCGAGGCTCGGAGGCCTCACCCGGCGACGAATCCGCCGGTAGATGGGCCGCGTGGCGTAGTAGATGAAGAGACCGAAGACGAACGTCCCGATAAAAGAGTAGACGACGTAGGTGAGCGCGCCCGCGAGGACCAACGCGAGCGACCACCACATCGCGCGGGAGCGCTGAATGTCAGGGAGAGCCATACCCAATCACGCACGCGGAGGCGTCAAAAGCCTATCGCGGGGGCGACAGGTCACGACGGGACGCCGTCACGACCCGCCGCCGAAGCCGTCGTTTCGCGCGACGAAACCGACCGACTCGGCCGCGCCGCGACCGATATTACATCAATAATAACGAACGTCTTAACTCACGTGTCGCCGTACCGAGTCGCATGGACCGAGAGACGGCGGTGCCACGCGTCGATTCGATGCCCGGCGAGAAAGCGCGCGAGTGGGTTTCGTACCACCACGAGCACGCCGCGCCGAGCACGTACGTCTACGACTTCGTCTGGGACATCACCGCGGAGTCGGAAGGCCCCTTCTGCACCGACGTCGACGGCAACGTCCTCCTCGATTTCACGAGCCACGTCGCGGCCGCGCCGCTCGGCTACAACAACCCGAAGCTCGTGGACCGCATGGCCGAGTTCGACCTCGTCGACCCGACGAAAATCGCCGGACAGGACTTCTACGTCAGCGACGGCTCCGCGCCCGGCGAGGAGCGGCTCCCCGGCCCCGCCGCGCTCATGGACAGGCTGACCGACCTCACGAGCCACTACGGGATGGACACGGTGTTCCTGTCGAACTCCGGCGCCGAGGCCGTCGAGAACGCCATCAAAATCGCCTACGACCACGCCGACGGCGCGAAGTACGGCGTCACTTTCGAGGGCGCGTTCCACGGCCGCACTCTCGGCGCGCTCTCGCTCAACCGCTCGAAGTCCGTCTACCGCCGCAAGTTCCCCGAGATTTCGGGCGTCCTCGACGTGCCGTTCTGCGACGACCGGACCTGCTCGCCCGCGACGTGTTCCTGCGGCTTCTTCCCCGACGCCGACTCCGCCGTCTCCAAACTCCGACAGAAGCTCCATCCGAAAAAGGGCCACATCGACGCCGACGAGGTCGCCTACGTCATCGTCGAACCGATACAGGGCGAGGGCGGCTACCGCTTCCCCTCCGACGCCTTCGCCGAGGAACTCGCCGCCGTCGTCGACGACTACGACCTGACGCTCATCGCCGACGAGATTCAGACCGGCGTCGGCCGCACCGGCGAGCTGTGGGGCACCGACCACTACCCAATCGAACCCGACATCATCACCGGCGCGAAGGGCCTCCGCGTCGGCGCGACCATCTCGAACGACGAGATATTCCCCGACGAGCCCTCGCGGCTCTCCTCGACGTGGGGCGCGGGCGACATCGTCGCCTCGATGCAGGGCGTGTTCACCCTCGACGCAATCGAGGAGTACGACCTGCTCGACAACGCCGTCGCCCGCGGCCGGCAGTTCATCGAGCGCCTGCGCGACGACGCGCCCGACACCGTCGTCGACGTGCGCGGCAAGGGCCTGCTTCTCGCCGTCGAGTTCGACACCAAAGCGCGCCGCGACGCCGTGCAGGAAGCCGCCCTCAAGCGCGGCCTGCTCACCCTCTCGTGCGGCTACAAGGTGCTTCGAATCCTCCCGCCGCTCGACGTGACCGACCGCGAAATCGACCTCGGCGCGACGATGCTATTGGACGCCATCGGGGACGTGTCGTAGTCGCGGAGCCGCCGCGAGCGGTCGTCTCGGCGTCGCGTTCACCGACTGCGCGCGTCGCCGTCAGGAGCCGTCGACAATCGTCCCGTACACCTCGCCGAGTTCGCGCATCTCGCTCTCGCCGACGAGGTAGTACGTCGTCGCGTCCACGCGGTTTCGCCACATCGGGAACGTCCCGTCGGCAAACTCGATGGCGACTTCGCCGGCGTGAATCAGGTTCGCCGCGTCCTGCGCGAGCACGCCCGCGAACGGCGAGTCGTATTCGTCTCTGACCGACCGGAACCGACGGACTGCGCGTCGCTTCGCTCGGAACGTCCGACCCGAGTCGTAGCCGGTGTCGCCGGGTGAGACGCCGAGTTCGTCGAGGGCGAACTCGCGGCCGCGCCGCCCGAGGAGGGCGACGGCCGCCTCGACGACCCGCTGGACGGTGTGGCCGTGTCGGTGACCCTCGGGGCCGTAGTTGAGCCGGTAGTCGCTGTCGAAACATATCGAGAGGAGTTCCCAGCGCGCCGCGCCGTACGGCGTCTGTCGGTCGGAGTCGTGCTCGTCGCTGAGTCGGTCCCGCACCTCGCTCGCCGTTGGAAACGTCGCTATCGACTCGGTTAGCGTCGTCAGCGCCGAGTCGAGCGCGTCCGCGTACGAGCGCGCCTCGTCGCCGAGGCCCGCGCGATAGCGGTCGCGGTAGTACCGCGCGTTGGCGAGGCGCTGTTCGGCCTGCAGGTAGGTCGCGTGCGCGTCCGCGACCGCGCCGCCCGTGAAGTCGTCGCCGGCGGTCGTCGTCTCGCCGTCGAACCGCTTTCGGTACCGGGACTCGAACCGGGCGAACGCGAGGTCGCGCTCGACGAAATACAGATACGCGAGGTCTCGCGAGGGGTCCGAGACGGCGTAGTCGCCGACGGAGTCGAGGACGGCTTCGGCGCTCGACTGGATGGCCCTCCCGCGGTCGGCCAGTCGCTCCGGGTCGGCCTCGTCGAGGACGAACTTCGCGGCACCGACGGCTTCGCCCGCGAAGGACAGTCCGACCGTGGCGTACCGCAGTCGCTCGTGCGCGTCGGACGCCGACCGGGCCGACTCCAGCCACCCGCCGGAGGGGTCGCCGTGGTCGAGCGAGAACTCCAGTTCCCTCGGCACCGAGTCGACGTCGACCCGCTCTTTGAGCGTCTGCGCCCGCTCGACGGTCCGTTCGAGTCGGGCGACCGCCTCGTCGGCGTGCGCGTCGGAGACCGCCGGTCGCCATACGTGTGCCGGCGGATTGGGATACACCGTCGTCAGCCAGTCGGTAATCGGGTCGGGGAGCCACGTCGGCCTGAACCAGCCGATACCGCCGACCGCGCCCGCGCCGCCGACGAGGCCGAGCAGTTGGCGACGCGAGAGCGAAGAGCGGTCGTCGGGGCGAGAATTGTCTGTGGAAGGGGCGTCCGAGGGAGAGTCG
The DNA here is from genome assembly GCF_000337835.1 of Haloferax sulfurifontis ATCC BAA-897. GTDB lineage: Archaea > Halobacteriota > Halobacteria > Halobacteriales > Haloferacaceae > Haloferax > Haloferax denitrificans. The sequence goes on from NZ_AOLM01000002.1 coordinate 86,000, forward strand.
TCGACGGGAGGAGCGTCGTCGGGGGACACACGCCGGAGTTCCGAACCGGCCCGTGTAAACGTGTCGGCGGACTGTCTGCTCGGGGCGAACGCGGCCTACGTCCAGCGGTCGAGGCCGGTCTGCGTGACCGACTCCTCGATGCGCTCGAAGCCGCGGCGGACCTCCTCGGGGTCGACCTCCCACGTCTCGGTGACGAACTCGCGGGCGGCGGCCACGTCGGGGTCGATGTCGGTGTCGTAGTCGTAGTCGTCGGTGACCGGCGGGTCCAAGAAGAACTCGCGCACCCGGTCGGCGTTGGGGATGGTGTCGCCGCGGGCTTCGAGGACCGACCAGAGGTCGCCGTGTTCCGTGACCACCTTCACGGCCGTCTTCGGGCCGATTCCCGTGATGCCCTCGTTGAAGTCGGTCCCGCAGAGCATGGCGATGTCGACGAGTTGCTCGTAGGTGATGTCGTGTTTCGCCAGCGTCGCGTCGAGGTCCATCAGCTCGGGGTTCCCCTTGCTCGTGAGCTGTCGGAGCGTGTAGGGCGCGCCGAACAGGAGCGTGTCGTAGTCCTCGCTTCCCACGTAGTCGGCGTCGCCCTTGCGGGCCATGTAGGACGCCTGCGCCTCGCCCTCGGCGGGCGCTTCGACCACCGGCACGTCGAGAAGCGAGAGGAGTTCGCGGCTGGTGTCCTGAATCGTCTCGGTGAGCCGCTGGGTCCGGGCTTCCATCCGGGCGGCCTCGACCGCGTCGCCGGCCTCACGAGCCGCTTCGAGGCGTTCTTCGGCCTTCTCGCGCTGTTCGCGGCGCTTGGCCACCTCGTCGTCTTTCATCTCGGTGACGCCGCCGTCGAAGACGAAGACGGGCGTCAGGTCGTGTTCGAAGAACTTGGGGAGTCCCTGGACGATGCCGACGAGGTTGGCGACCTCCTCGCCCTCGGTCGTCGTGTACTTCTCCGAACTCGTCCACTTGACCGTCGTCGTGAGATAGCGGTACAGCCAGTTGTGGGCGTCGACGGCGACGACGCTCCCGGCCACCTCGTCGAACGACACCTCGGAGAGCGCGGCGAGCGTCCGCAGGTCTGCGTTTCCCATTTGCTCGGCCTTCGGGGGCCGAGGGTTTCAATCGTCCGAGTGAACGCCGTCGATTTCCGGGGGACTCACGCCCTCGCGCGCCGCGAGAAACGTCCGCTCCGGGTCGCCGAGGTCGCGGGCGCGGTAGCGGTCGAGGCCGGACTGATACGCCTCGCGGGAGACCGCGGCGGGCGCGTCGGCGGGGCGCTCCAACACCAACTCGGCGACGCCCGTCTCGCGGCCCGTGAAGCCGAATCCGGCCTTGTGGCACGCCTCGTAGGCGAAGGGGTTGTTCGCGGCGATGCGGACCGTCTCGTAGCCGCGGTCGGCGGCGGCCTCGCAGGTCCGGCGGAGCAGGTCCGGACCGAGTCCGTCGCCCCGGCGGTCCCGCCGAACCGTGACGTACCGAAGCCAGAGCGTCGTCGGGTCGGTCCGGTCCTCGTTGAACGCGACCGCGGCGACCACGTCCTCGGCCAAGGGCGGCAAAGAGTCGGGGCCGCCGGTCGGCGCGGGGCGGTCGTCGTCGAGGGGCGGGAGGGGCGCGTCTGGGTCGCGGAGCACCGTCTTGCCCGCCGCCGCGGTGACGAACTTCCCCGCGTAGGCGAACCGCCGGTAGTCGAGGCGGAGTCGCGGGCCGTCTTCGGGCCACCCGAGCAGGTTGAACTCCATGGCCGAGATGGGGCCGCCGCGCGCAAGAACCTTCCCCGGCGGAGCCGTGGACCCGACCATGCACGGCGCAGGCGACGTTCGGTTCTTCGACCGCTTCGCACCCGTCTACGACCTCGTGATGCCGCCCGCCGACCCCGGCGCGCTCGCCGACGCCCTCGGCCGCGCCGACCGCCCGGTCGAGCGCGTCGTCGACATCGGCGGCGGCTCCGGGCGGGCGACCCTCGCGCTCGACGTTCCCGAGCGAATCGTCCTCGACCGCTCGGCCGGGATGCTCCGCCGGGCGCGCCAGCGGGGCCTCGACTGCGTCCGCGGCGACGCCCGAGAACTCCCCTTCGCCGACGACTCCCTCGACGCCGTGACCGTCGTGGACGCCTTCCACCACATGCCCAACCAGCGGGGCGTCGCCGAGGAGGTCTTCCGCGTCCTCGCGCCCGGCGGGGTGTTCGCCGTCAACGAGTTCGACCCCGACACGCTCCTCGGGCGGGGGTTGGTCGCCGCCGAGCGCGTCGTCGGCTTCGGGTCGGCGTTCGCCACGCCCGACGAACTCGTGCGCTTTCTCGAACGCGTCGGGTTCGACGCCGGGGTGGTCGAACGCGGCTTCGAGTACACGGTGGTCGGAAAAAAGCGGGAGAGCCATTAGGGGGGCGACGAATCCACGCCTATGGCAACCTCGACGTCGTTCTTAGAGGAGCGACTCGATGCCGGGGCGTTACCCATCGCCGTGGGCGACGTGCTCGCCATCTTCCTCCTCGTCACCGTCGGCGTGATTCAGCACAACGGAGTGTCGTACCTCTCGGCCGACCCGGTCGGCTGGGTGCTCACCGCGGTCCCGTTCCTCATCGGATGGCTCGTCACCGCCCCGCTTTTGGGCGCGTACTCGCCGGGCGCGGCCGAGTCGGCGAAGTCGGCCGTCCCGCTCGGCGTTCGCTCGTGGCTCGCGGCGACCGTCGTCGGCATGGCGATTCGCTGGACGCCGCTTTTCGAAGGCGGCGTCGAACTCACGTTCGTCGCGGTCATGCTGGTGCTCGGCTCCGTCGTCCTCGGCGTCTGGCGGACGCTGTACTTCAAACTCGTCTGAGCGTCGAACGCCGACCACCGAGTTCCGGCCCCCGAACCGCACCGAAGAATCAACCGAACCCGCATTTTCTGCCGGCCGTCCCCGCCCGTCCCGGAGTCAGGCGGGCGTCGGCCGCCGCCGCAACAGCGTCACGCCGAGGAGCGTCGCCGCCGTCGCGAACCCGGCGAGGACGAAAAACAGCGCCGTCGAGTCGGCGACCGTGAGGATGTAGCCGGCGATGGCACCGCCGAGCGCGCCGACGCCGAACACGCCGAGGTAGGTAAAGCCGTACGAGAGGCCCCGCAGACCGGCGGGCGTGTACTCCGCGACGGTGGCTTGGTAGAACGGCTGAACCATGAACAGGAAGAAGCCGAGGAGCGCACAGATGGCGAGGAGCGGGCCGACGCCGAGACTCGCCACGGGGAGAAAGGCGACGGCGATGACGGCGAGCGCGCCGAAGCCGGCGACGATGCCGCGTTCAGTCCTGATTCGGTCGGTGAGTTTGCCGCCGACGTACTGTCCGAAGACGCCGACCGTCAGGAGGCCGGCGTAGACGAACAGCTCCACGTCGAGCGTCGGCGCGCCCCCGGCCGACCCGGACGCGAGGGCGGCGGGCAGGAGTTCGGAGACCGGAATCGGCTCGATGCCGATGACGGTGCCGAGGAGGTCCGGCAGGAACGTCGTGACGCCGCGGTAGTAGAGCCCCGAGAACATCACGAGCGCGAAGACGAGCGCGAATCCGCCGGCGAAGAGGTGCTTCGACTGCGAGACGAACTCGGCGAACGAGGAGACGCCCGCGCCGGCCTTGTCGTCGCCGCCGGTGTCGCCGTCGTCGCCGGTGTCGGCCCCCTCACCGCCGTCGGCCGCGGCGACCGCGGCCTGTTCTTCGAAGTTGGCGCGGGTGGCGAGCGCGGCGGCCACGAGCGCCGGGAGCGCGAGCACGCCGGCGACGAGGTGCCAGTCGAAAACAGCAAGAGGAGCGCGGTGACGAAGGGACCGAAGCCGATGCCGAGGTTCCCGGCGATGCCGTGGTAGGCGAAGCCGGTTCCGCGCTCCTCGACGCCGGTGCTGATGAGGCGGAGTCCGGCGGGGTGGTAGACGCTTGCCGCGGCACCCCAGACGACGAGCGCGAGGGCGACGACGACGAGGTTCGGCGACAGCGCGAGCAGGACGAACGACCCGGCCATCCCGAGCAGACAGGCCACGATGAGGCGCTTGGAGCCGACGCGGTCGACGAGGATGCCGCCGGGGAGCGCCCCGAGTCCGAACAGCGCGAAGCCGAGGCCGGTCATCACGCCCAGCGAGGCGGTCGTGACGGGAACCGACGCGAGACCGAGGTCGATGCTGGCGAACTCGCCGAGCCAGATGGCCACGAAGATTGGGATGGACAGTTCGTACGTGTGGACCATCCCGTGGGCGAGCATCACCAACGCGACGATGGAGCGGTCGTTGCGGTTCACGTCTCCGGCCACGGTACCGACTCCCATAACGGTGTGGAGTTCCGGCAGGCGACGCGCGCGCCGAGCCGACTGTTCGAAGCCGAGGCACAACCCACAGTATCGGATTTGTGATGTTCTCTGTCGGCGGTCAACCCGACGCAGTCTGTCGATTATTCACTCATGAGTTATGAGAACGTTATCGGAAGGTCACGAAGAGAATATCAGTCATCTATGGGAAAGAACTATACCACTTACGTCCGTAGTATGGTACATATTATGACCGGATATTACGACTACATTCTTGGACTCATCCCGCTCGCACTCCTCGGCATCACCGGCACGCTTACCGTCGCCGGGTTGCAGTTGACCACGGCAGTGCCGATGGCCGCGGGCGTGGCCGCGCTCCTCACCGGCCACGCGCTCTTCGTGAACGGGCCCTCGTCGCCGTCCCCGTCCCGCTTCGACGAACACGCCGGTCCCAACGCCGCTGACGCCCCTTCTCCGTCGGTCCTCGACGCCGACTAATCCCCATCGCACGCCCGCCCGGCCGGTTCGCCGGCCCGCAGGGTTTTGACCGCAGGTCTCGTTTTTCCGACCATGACAGCGACGTTGTTCCTCACGAGCGACGAGGTTAGCGGACTCGCGACGCCGGCCGAGTACGTCGAGGCCGTCCGCGAGGGCTACAGACAGCGCGGCGAGGGCGCGCCGGCCGAGCCGCGAACGAAGCTGTTCAACCGCGAGCCGCCGGGGATGCTCACCTCCTACGCGGCCGTGTTGCCCGAGACGGGCGCGATGGGCGGCTACATGTACTCCGCCGGCTTCGGCGCGGAGGACGCGTGGTTCATGACCCCGCTTTTCGACGCCGAGAGCGGCGAACCGCTGGCGCTCCTCGACGGCGCGAGCATGAACCCGTTCAAGACCGGGGCGGCGGGCGGCGTCGCGGTCGACGCGCTCGCCCGCGAGGACGCCTCGACGCTCGCGCTCATCGGGAGCGGCGCGCAGGCCCGCGGCCAGCTCCGTGCGGTTGCGACCGTCCGCGACCTCGACACCGTCTGGGTCTACTCGCCGACGAAGGAGAGCCGCGAGTCGTTCGCGGGCGAGATGGACCGCACGCTCGACGCCAGCGTCGCGGCCGTCGCCTCCAGCGCCGCGGCCGTCGAGGGCGCCGACATCGTCGTCACGGCCACGACCGCCACGGACCCGGTGTTCGACGGCGACCTGCTCGAACCCGGCACGCACGTCACCGCGATGGGGCAGTACCACCCCGAAAAGCGCGAACTCGACGAGACGACCATCGAGCGCGCGACGTACGTCCCCGACCTCCGCGAGCGCGCCACGATGGACGCCGGATCGTTCCTCGCCGCCGTCGAGGCCGGCGTCGTGGACGAAGACCACATCCACGCCGAACTCGGCGAGGTCGTCGCGGGCGTCGCCGCCGGCCGCGAGGACGACGAGGAGATAACCGTCTTCGACAGCGGCGGCACGGGCATCGAGACGGTCGCGGCGGCGCACATGCTCTACGAGAAGGCGCGCGACGAGGGACTCGGGACGACCGTCGACTTCTCGCCGGCGAGCGAGTCGCTCACGGGGGAGTAGAACGGACGGAGGTGTCTCGATTGGCGAGCGACGGCTCGCCGACGCGGTCGTCACGGCTTCGCGGCCGCGGAAAAACCGCCGGTAACCGGCGTTCGTGCTCGCTCAGAACGTCGTCGGCCACGGACGGGGGAACGCCTCCGGCAGTTCGGTGTTTCCGGGTGCGTCTGCGACGCGTTCCGGAACGATTGGGCACAGGACGACGACACCGGGTTTCGATATCGTGACCAGCCCAGCGTCTGCCGCCGCCCGAACGTCTTCGACGTCGTCGAACAGCGCCTCGGGATAGTGGTCCGAGACGTGCGGCGAGGCGACGATGTCGGCCACCGTCTTCCCCGCCGCCGTGTTGACGAGGTTGACGTTCCAGTGGGGCGAGTACCCGGACTCTCCGGGGACGAACTCGACGACCTGTGCCTGTAACGTCCTGTCGCCGCCGATGAGGTAGATGTCGTTTTCTCCGCGTTCCGTCACTCCCTCCTCCACCCCGTGAGCGACGTAGTATATCTCTTCTTCTTCGTACCACCCGTTTGCGACCGAGACTCCCGCTACGGCGGTTCCAGTCGCGCCGACGCCGAGGGCGAGGCCGCCCGCGAGCAGTCCGGTCGTTCGGAGGAACCGGCGACGGGTCGGGCCGTCGCGAGTTGCTGTCTTTGTCATAGTCGTTGTCCTTCGAAATCGGCGAGTCGGGGGCGGTTCCACCCGGTTCGGCGATTCGACTGAACGAGGGACGAGAGAACAGATAGCGGTTTTTCGATATCTCACACCACTCCGTACCGGGTCTCTTCCAAATCTGGTGTGAATGTCGCCCCACTGCCGATATCGCGTCACAGCGTCGCTCGCGCGACCCGCTCGGTCCCGACGAGGACGACCGGGACGAACGCCAGCGCCCCGACGCCGACGACCGCCGGGACGACGACGCCCGGCCAGAACGTCCCCAGTTCGGTCTGCGCGAACGCGCCGAGCAGGGCCGTCCCGCCGACGACGAGGCTGTAGTAGGCCGACCGAATCGGGAGCGTCGGCAGGTGGCCGGGCCGCGGCCACGACCCCGTTCGGACGTAGCCGCCGCGGAACGTGCCGACGGCGACGGCGCTCGCCGCGAGCGCGGTGAGACCGGACAGCGACACCGCGGCTCTCGGGGTCGCGAAAAGCAGGAGCCAGAGCGTCGGAATCGCCAGTACCGACACCTCCCACGCGGCGAAAAACACCTGGTCGAGCCAGCGGTCGACCCGCCTCGTCGCCTCCGAGAGCCCCCTCCGCATCACGACTAAAGTGGGTTTCGGGCGGCTAAACGGTTTCTCCGGCGGCGCGGCTACTGCAGGCGGTACCGGAGGACCGCGGCGATGCCGCCGAGGTTCTTCAACTGCTCGCCGGGCTGGAACTCCGCGGAGAACACGGTGACCTCGCCGCCCTTCTGTTCGACCGAGTCGATGATGTCGTTCACGTCCACGTCCCAGTCGCCGTCGCCCTGTCGCTCCGCGCGGAGCCGCGAGTCGAGGAGAAGCAGGTGTTCGACCGCGCCGAAGTCCGCGGCCTCCGCGACCTGTTCGACGCCGTAGGCCGCCTTCGCGCCCGTCGAGATGTTCTCCATCAGTTCGTCGATGAGGTTGGCCTCCTCGGCGATACGGGTCTGTTTCTGCACGTCGTCGACCGCGCCGCGCTTCAGCACCTCGTGGACGCCACGGTCGCCGACGCCGGCGGTGTCGACGGTCGTGACGATGGTTTCTGCGACCGCGGGGAAGTTGTCCTCGAAGTAGTCCATCGCGTCGTTCTTCGTGAAGCCCGGCCCGGCGAGGATGATGGCGTCCACGTCGAGATGCGACAGCGCGGAGCCGAGCTCGTCGAACAGTTCCGAGCGCGGGCGGGCGTACTCGCCTTTCCCCGTCGGCTTCGTGAGCGAGGCGTACTCGTCGGTGCCGTACTGGGCGACGGTGTGGATGTAGGCCGCGCCCTCCTCGACGGTCGCGATGGCCACGTCGGGGTTTTCTGCGGCCTGTTCGGCCGTCTCGATGCGGTCTATCTGGTCGGCCTTGAAGTGCTTCTCGATGGTTATCTCGGCGCGCTCCTCGACGTTGAGCGTGTGGTGGTGGCCGAGTTGGTCCTCGCGGGAACAGGAGACGATGACGCCGCCGACGCGGAGGCGGTTGGCGAACCGCGCGAACTCCACGTCGTCGACCTCGATGGTGACGTTGAGGTGCTCGCGCTCGCCGCCGGTGTCCCGCATCTGCTCGTCGTCGCGCTGGATGCGGCGGGTGGTGTCGCCGGAGACGAGGTCACCCGGTTCGAGGACGTACGAGAGGTGCCAGAGGTCGTCGACGTTCTCGGGGACGAGCGTGATTCGCTCGCGCCCCTCCTCGCCGCGACCGCGGCTCGAAATGCGCATACACGTCCGGTCGTCGGGGAACGGAAAAGAGTCCTGCTATCGCGGTCACCCGGCGGCGGTCGGCGTCGACGGTGGCAACGCGGCCGTCGCCCGGCGTCTCGCTTCGCTCACCACCCGGTCGACTGCCGGCCCTTGCCGGTGGCGTCGGCGAAGCCGCGGGCCCACAGGTAGTACGTCATCACCTGCACGTAGAACAGGACGAAGAAACCGACGACGATGGCCGAGAGAAGACCGCCGATGAAGCCGAGCACGACCGCGACGACGAGCGCGAGCAACCACGCGACGGCGTACTCGCCGGTGAGCGCGCCCGAGACGATGGTGCGCACGTCGAAGCCGGCGCTAAGGGTCCCCTCGATGGCGAAGTTCGCCCCGGCGGCCGGAACGAGGTAGGCCGCGAGAAGACCGAGCGCGAACACGAGGAGGCCGAGCACGAGCGAGACGATACCGAGCCCGAGACCGCCCGCGGACGAAGCCGCCGCGCTCCCCGTCGCCGCCTCGGAGACGGTGAACGTGCCGATACCGATGACGACAGAGAGGAGTATCGCCGGGACGATGGCCACTAACGCCCAGACGAACGTCACCACGAACAGTTTCAGGCCGTCGACGAACAGCCCGCCCCAGTCGGTGAACGAGGGAGCGGCCTGCTCGCCGTTCGCGGCCGCCCGCATCGCCCTGACGAAGTAGCCCTGCAGGATAATCCCCGGGAGTATCAGCACGGAGAGCAACGAGAGAACCCCGCCGATAATCGTCGTTGCGAACCAGTCGTCGCTTCGCTTGAGAAACCACAGCGCGTCGGAGAGCATGCCGTGGTGTCGCGTCGCTATCGGCTTAGATATTCCGTCGAAAAGTCGAGTTCTCGCTGACAGTTCAGACGGCGGGCTGTTCGCCCGGCGTCTCGCCTTCGTCCATCATCTCGACCTCGTGGAGTTCGCCCCACGTCTTGCCGATGATGTAGTAGGCGGCGACGGCCGCGTAGAACGTCACGAACGCCCCGACGACGAAGCCGAGAAGCGGGATGACGTTCAGGACGCCGACCACGATGGACGACGCGAACAGCACCGCGAAGGACATGAGCCACGCGGTGGCGTACTTGCCCGAGGTCAGGATGGGCCGGAGCGTGCCGAAGTCGAACGCCGAGCCCATGCGGTCGGTCTCGGCGTAGTTCGACAGCGCCGCCGGAATGAGGTACGCGGCGAACAGGCCGAGGACGAACGCGAGCAGGAGGCCCACGAGCGCCACGATGCCGCCGACCGCGCCCGCGGCGTCGGAGCCGCCGGCCGCCGCGCCGACGATGCCGGCGAAGCCGAACACGCCCGCGATGATGGCCGGGACGAGCGCGTAGACGAACGCGATGGCGAAGCCTTTCACGCCGTCTATCGCCATGTCGCCCCAGTCGTCGAACACCGGCGGTTGCTCGTCGCCCTTCATCGTCGCGCGGACGACCCGAAGGAGATAGCCGATGACGAGGAACGTCGGGACGATGAGGATGCTCAGCAGGCCGAGGACGCCGCCGATGAGGACCGTCTTTACCCAGTCCTCGCCGTTTCGAAGGTAATTGAGTGATTCTGAAATCATGATGTTTCACCGAGCGCCACCACCCACCCACCGGCCGTTCGGCCGCGTGAGAACCGCGGGTTGACACGCACGCTCGATTCAACATTACGACGAGAAAGTATATAATCTTGTACCCGACGCGCCCGAATAATTGAATATTAAGCTTTCTAACGCCAGACTACCGGACGACGACGGCGATGCTCACTCGTCGACGATATCGCTCCCGCCCGGCGGGAGGAACTCCTGAATCTGGTCGGGTGATGCGATTTTTCTGACGAACGACTTGTCGGCGAACCGCTCGCGGAGCCGGCGGTAGCACAGCTTCGCGGCGTCGTTCTGGGCGTACTGCCCCGGCGTGAGCGTCAGCGTCGTCTCCGCGCGCGCCTCGATTGCCGACGGCGGGCCGCCGATGACGCGCGTCTCGTCTTCGCACTGGATGCCGACCGCGACCTTCGCGGGCACGTCCTCGAAGTACTCGCGGTCGCCGCGGATGACGAAGCTCCCCTTTTCGATGTACTCGCCGGATTCGGGCGTCTTCGACACCTGCGAGGGTTCGACCATGTAGGCGTCGTCGGCGAAGCGGCCCTCCTTCCAGATGGAGGAGTACGAGACGGCGAACTGCGCGGCCTCCCGGAGTGTCTCCTCGGAGAAGTCGACCGCCTGCGCGGGCTCGCTCGGCCCCGTCGCCTTCAGGAGCGTGACCGGCCCCCCGTGGGCCTGCGTGTGGAAAAAGCGGTCGTGCTTGCTCATGTACTTCTTCACCAACTCCTCGTTTTGGTCGGCGTTGCGGCCGCCGACGACGAGGTAGCCGGTGGAGGTGTGGAACCAGCGGAACCGCTCGAACCAGTGTTCCGTGGACTTGACGGGCACCGAATCGAGCGCCAGCCAGTCGGTCTCCTCCGGCTCTTCGTCCTCGTCGTCTTCGTCCTCGTCGTCGTCGTCGGCCTCCCACTCGTCGCGGCGCTTCTTCACGGCCGCCAACTCCTCGCGGGTGTCCTCGATGGCCGCCAGCGCGCCCTCCTTTTTCTCCTCGATGCGCTTTGCCTCGGTGTAGAGGCGGTCGGCGTTCTTCTCGACGCCCATCGACACCTCGAGGGTGACCGTCGCGTCGTCGAGGTCGACGGTGACCGTGCCGTTCGCGCCGTCGACGTTCGTGACGGCCTCGGCCTCGGGGATGCCCTGTTCGGCACCCTCCGCGAGCGTCTCGCCGATGTCGTCCCACGGGACGCCCTCCTCACGCGCGCCGCGGACGGTCGACAGCACGTCGTCGACGAGGTCGTAGTTGGCGTACAGCAGTTCGGCGCGCTCGCGCTCGTCTTGGGCCTGCTTCTCGAAGCCCTCGATTGCGCCCTCCTGCTGGTCGATGATGCGCTGTTGCTTGGCGATTTGCTCCTCGAAGTTCGGGCGGTCCGAGGTCGCCTCCTGCTCGTCGGCGGTCAGGTCGAGCCGGAAGAAGTACTCGTCGAGCGCGTCGTTGAACGTGTCGTAGGCCTCCTCGTCGAGCCCGGCGTTCTGGTGTTCGCGCAGGGGGAAGGGCGTCACGTCCACGACTTCGCCGTCGTCGTCGAGGTAGAGCCGCGGGTCGAACTCCCCGGAGCGCACTTGCTCGCGGAGGTCGACGATGGCGTCGTAGATGGCGTCGTAGTCGTCGTCGGTGGCGTCGGCGATGTCGAGGGTCTTCTCCACGCCGGCGCGGGTACACAGCTCTTCGGCGTAGAGGCCGCCGAGGTTCAACTGCGTGGCGAGCGTCCGAACCACGTCGGTGTCGGACTGCTCCATGTTCCGGCCGAGGGCGTCGCGGCTGACGGTGAGGGGGTCGAGCCGCGAGGCGGGGTACTCGTACTGCGACCCCGGCGCGACCGTCCGCGACTTGAGTCGCACCGTCTCCAGACTGCGGACGACTTCGCCCGTCTCGTCGAGCACGGCGATGTTGCCCTGCCCGAACAGTTCGACGACGATTTTCGTGTTCTCGTCGCCCCGCTCGAACGTGAACGTGAGGATGCGGTCGAACTCGTACTGCTCGACGCCCGCGAAGTCGGCCCCGTTGAGCCGGTTTCTGAGCATCATCGCGAAGTTCGGCGGCCGACCGGGGGCGTCCGGCACGTGCTCCTGTGCGGCGAGATGCGCGCGCTTTATCTCGCCCACTTCGAGGAGGAGTTCGAGCCGACCGCGGTCGAAGTCCCGCATCTTGAGGCGAAGCAGGTCGTCGCCGTAGAGGTACGCCTTGTCGACCTTCGCGCCCTCGTACCGGTTCAACTCGGTGACGAGGGCCGCGAGGTCGACGCTCGTGAGTTCCCGCTTCGGGTCCATGGACTCGCTTTTTGTCGGCGAACGAAAAGGGGTGTCGTTTCCGCGGATGCGACGCCCGTCCGAATCGGGGAGAAGACACTTGTCAATCAGTCCGAATGTGTTCTGTGAATGCGTCCTCGCACCCTCGCACTCGCCGCCCTCGCCCTCCTCGTCGCGCTGGCCGGACTCCCGGTCGGAAGCGCCCCGGCCGAAGCACGACCACCGCCAGAGGCCGTCTGCGGCGTCTGCGGTGAGACGTTCGAGGAGACGGCCGACGACGCCGGCGTCCCGCTCACCGTCGAATCGAGCGCGCTCCGGGTCCGCGTCGGCGACGACGGCGTCGGCACGTGGACCGCCCGCGTCGAACTCGACGACCAGTCGGCCGCGACGTTCCGCGAAAACCCCGAACGGCTCGACAGCGTCGTGCGCCGGACCTTCGAAGACCACCGCGTGTTCACCGACGACCGCCGACGCCTCGAAACCCGGATGGACGGCGACACCGCGGTCGTGACGTTCGAGGTCCCCGAGATGGCGTCCCGCGGCTACGGGGACGTGCTGGTCGTGGACTACTTCCACGACGACGGGGTCAGGGGTACCGTCTACGTCGATGCCGACCGGTTCGTCGTGACCGGCCCCGAGGGGTCGGCGCTCCTCACCGCGCCCCCCGGGACTCGGACCAACGAGACGGCCGCCGTCTGGAGCGCCGACGACGGGGACGCGTCCAGCGTCGGGAGCCAGACGTACCTCACGTTCGGCCCCGACGCTGGACTGGCGACTGCGGCCGCGGCCTACGCCAACCTCGCCGCCGACTCGGGCCCCGGCGTCCTCACGAACCTCGCGTGGGTCGCGTTCGTCCCGACGCTCGCGCTCGCCATCGGCGTGCTCCTCATCCGGCACTTCGACCGCCGGTTCGACGACGGCCGGGGCGCGCGGCGCTTCGGGCCCATCGTCGCGGGACTCGGCGTCCTGTGGGGCCTCTGTCTCCTCGTCGTCCGGGCGTTCTCCGGAAGCTTCGCCGCGATTGCGTGGCTCCTCGCCCTCCAACTGGTCGCGCTCGGCGTCGTCTCGGCGGTCCGGCCCGAGGCGCTCGGATTCCGTCGCCTCGTCGCCGCCACCGTCGTGCCACAGGTCGCGCTCGCGGTCGCTACCGCGATTACGATGCCGGGTCCGAACCCGTGGTTCTCGCTCAGCGCGCTCGCGTTAGAGGCCGCCGTGGTGCTGTTTCTGCCTCTCGGCTACGCGGCCCGGCGCGACGAAGGCACGCGCCCCCTGTCGCTCGCCATCGTCGCCGCGCCCGTGGCCTTCGCGCTTCCGCTGGTTCCCTTCGGCGGCTACGGCGTCCTGTTCGTCGGAATCCTGCTCGTCGTCTGGGTGCTGGTGACGCTCGCGGCCGGGGCGCTCGTCTACCGACTCGGCTGGGCGCTCGGCGGCGAGTCGGCTCGGGGTCAGGCCGACGACAGCACGCGAACGACGGCGTAGCGACCGCCGAAGCCGAGTGCGAAGCCGACGGCCGCGAGTCCGACATGATAAACCTCGCTCCGCAATCGTCAGGTAGCCCCCCGCGGAACTGCCCTCATGAGCGAACCCGATGTCCGCGTCGCGGTCACCGAGGGCGAGCGCGCCGACGCCTTCGCCGTCCGTAAGGCCGTCTTCGTGGACGAACAGGGCGTCGACGAGGAACTGGAGTGGGACGAACACGACGACCCCGACGCCGAGGCCGTTCACTTCGTCGCCTCCCGCGGCGGCGACCCGGTCGGCGCGGCCCGCCTGCGCGAGTACGAACCCGGCGTCGGCAAAGTCGAGCGCGTCGCCGTCCTCGAATCGGCCCGCGGCGAGGGCTGGGGACGGCGACTCATGGAGGCGCTCGAATCCGAGGCGCGCGAGCGCGGGTTCGACTCGCTCGTCCTCCACGGCCAGACGACCGCGGAGGGATTCTACCACGGTCTCGGCTACGAGACGACGAGCGACGAGTTCGACGAGGCCGGCATCCCGCACGTCGAGATGCGGAAGTCGCTGTAACGACGCCGTCGCCTAATCCTCCGAGACCGACCTCTCGACCGGCCGACTCCGGCGGTCCTCCCGTAGCTGGAAGCCGCCGGCCTCCTCGCGGGCGAGCAGTTCGCGCTGTGGGTAGGGAATCTTGATTCCCTCGCGGTCGAACGCGAGTTTCACGCTCCGCAGGACCTCCGCTTTCGCCTGCGCCCGGCGCGGGGCCGAGGGGTTCGTAATCCAAAACCGGAGTTGGAGCCCAATCGCGGAGTCGCCGAACGTCGTCGGCATCACCTGCGGCTTCGGCACCTCCTCGACGAACTTGAGGTCCGTGAGCGCCTCCTCCGCCACCGACTCGGCGTGTTCGACGTCGGCCTCGTAGTCGATGCCCACGTCGAGGCGGAGCCGGAGGCGGTTGCGCTTCGTCCGGTTCGTTATCTTCGCGTTGGTCACGCGGTCGTTGGGGAAGACGACCGTCTCGCCGTCGGCGTTGCTCAGCCGGGTGTTGATGATGGTGATGTCGGTGACGATGCCCTCGGCGTCGTCGATTTCGACCCAGTCGCCGAGTTCGAACGGTCGGGAGAACATCAACACGAAGCCCGCGATGAGCGACCCGAGGGTCTGTCTCGCCGCCATCCCGACCACGATGCCGAGGAAGCCCGCGCCGACGAGCAGGCCGCCGATTCTGACCTGCCAGACCGTGAGCGCCGCCATCCCGACCGCGAGGAGGACGACCAGCTGGAGGACGCGGAAGACGATGCCCTGCTGGTGGGCGTTGATGTTGTCGGAGGCCGTCGCGTACGAGTCCAGTTTCTCTTCGAGGACGTTCGTCCCGACGAGCGCCCCGGCGAACAGCGCGACCGTCAGCCCGAGTTTGGCGGCGTTCGGCACCGCGACGGCGAGCACTTCGGCGAGGTCCGCGGCGACGCCGGTGTACCCCCAGAGGAGCAACAGCGACAGGGCCGCGCCGACGAACACCGCGAGTTGGAGCGTCCGGACGACGACCGTCGCGGGGAACAGCCACGCGGCGTCGGTGACGGCGTCCGGTACCCGCGGGTGGGCCAACACCCGCGTTCGGATTTCGGCGGTCGCCCGCGAGACGAGCCGCGGCGCGAGAAAGACCGCGATGCCGAGCGCGAGCGCCACGAGCGCCGCCGAGATGCCGAGTCGCTCTTCGGTCGAAACGAACTGTGCGAGCGTCGAGCGGAGGTCCTGAAGCCACGTCGCCGCCTGCCCCGAACCCGCCGCACCCCCCTGCGGTGCCGTTCTACCGTGTTCGGTGGGTCAGGCAGTAAAAGCGTGACGGAGCGACACTCAGGAGTGAGAATCGGGAGCCGTGGTTCGTCGGCTACGGCCGCTTCGACACGTAACGCCCACCTTTTTCCGAGGCTCGCTTCGCTCGCCTCGCAAAAATCTGGACCAAAAAACAGCCGAACTAGCCTACAGCCGCTTCGACACGTACGGGCCGTCCTGATGGTAGCCGAGCTTCTCCTTGTAGTACTGCCGGACGCCGATGCCGGAGATGACCGAAATCTTGTCGTAGCCGGCGTCGCGGGACAGTTCCTCGGCGCGCGCGAGGAGCTTCTTCCCGTAGCCCTTGTGTTGCCAGTCGCCGTCGGCACCGATGCCCGCCTCGGAGCCGTAGACGTGGAGTTCGCGGACGAGCGCGGCGTCCTGAAGCTCGCGACGGACCGGGTTGCCGGGGAACCGGAGCCGACAGAAGCCGACGAGCAGGTCCTCGACGGGGTCCTCGAACGAGATGAAGTGCTCCGTGCCGCCGGCGACCTCGTAGGTCATCACGTCGAGTTCGATGCGCTCGGGGTCGGGGTCGGCCTCGTTCATGCCGACTTCGCGGGCGCGGATGTCCCGCTGGACGATGCCGCGCTCCTCGGCGCGCTGGGCGGCCAGTTGCCGGAGGTTCGACTTCCAGACGCCGGCGTCGATGAAGTCCGCGGGGATGTCGCGCTGGACGCGCTGGAGGCGGGTGTACTTCGGAATCATGCCCATGACCTCCGCGACGATGTCGGCGGCCTCCTCGTTGTTCAGCGGCTCGTACTCGTCGCGCCGCCACATGTCGTAGGTAATGGTGTCGCGGACGATGAGCGTCGGGTAGATTTTGAGGTAGTCGGGCCGCCAGTCGCTGTTTTCGAACAGCTGGCGGAAGTCCTCCAGACACATCTCCTTGGTCATCCCCGGCTGGCCGGGCATCATGTGGAAGCCGACCTTGAACGCCGAGTCGCGGAGGCGGCGGTTGGCGTCGATGGACGCCTGCACGCCGTGGCCGCGGTGCATCTCGCGGTTGATGCGCTCGTAAGTCGTCTGGACGCCGACTTCGACCTTCGTCGCGCCCAAATCGAGCATCCGGTCTATCTGCTCCGGGTCGCACCAGTCGGGCTTCGTCTCGAACGTCGTCCCGATGTTGCGGATGTCGTTCGTCTCGTTTTCCGCGATGACGTCCTCGATGTACTCGAACTCGACATCCTCGGGGTCGGGCTTGAACGACCGGTCTTCGGCCGGTTCCGGCTCCTTGTCGAGGTCGTAGTCGTTCATGGCTTCGAGCGCCCGCTTGACGAACCACTCCTGGTAGTCGTGGCTCCGGGCGGTCATCGTCCCGCCCATCAGGATGAGTTCGACCTTGTCCACGGGGTGGCCGATGTGTCGAAGCTGTTCGAGGCGGAGCGTGACCTGCCCGTAGGGGTCGTAGTCGTTCTGGACGCCGCGGGCGGCCGCGGGCTCGTGGCCCGTGTACGACTGCGACGAGGAGAACTCGCTCGCGGGCCCGCCGGGACAGTAGAGGCACTTCCCGTGGGGGCACATGTGCGGCGAGGTCATGATGGCGACCGGCGAGACGCCGGAGGCGGTGCGGACGGGCTTGCGCTGGACGACCTCTTTGACCTCCTCGCGGCGGTCTTCCGGGGCGTACTGCAGAATCTCGGCGTTCTTCGGGACCTTCGGCGAGGAGTGTTCCGAACAGGCGTCGAGCTTTGCGGATTCGAGGTCGTCGCGGTCGACGTCGCCCGCGAGGATGCGCTCGACGAGCGCCTCGCAGGTCCGCTCGAACGCCTCGGACTCCGTCTCGGTCTCGGCGCTCACGGACACACCTCCCGTTCGGCGACGCGGTGGCGGTTCATGGGCGCGAATCGGGTCGTTTCGTGGATAAGCGTGTCGCTCGGGAGGCTGGAACAGGGACCTCCGTCGAACCGCGCGAGGAGGAGTCTGGATTGCGGCTTAGAACTGCTCGGCGGCGGCGTCGAGGACGGCTTCGAGCGCCTCGTCGCGCGCGCCGGTCAGGAACTCGATGCGACCCTCGCGGATGCCCGCGGCGGCGAGGCCGGCGGCGGGCGCTTTCTCGGCGGCCGACTCGACGACAGCGCGGAAGTCGAGGTCGCCGGTGGCGCGGAGGTAGAGTTCGTCCATGCCGAGCGCGACGGTCACGAAGGCGTCGCCCTCGCGGGTGCGGCGGTGGAGTTCGTCAACGAGCAGGCCCGTCGGCGGGAAGTCGAAGCGGTGACTGTAGGCGTCGGAGTCGAGGACGGCCGCGGAGATGGCGCCGACCTCGCGGCGTTCGAGGTTCGCCTGCGCCGTCTCGATTTCGTCTTCGAGCTTGATGCGGAACTGCTCGGAGACGTGGCCGGCGAGGCCCTCGTCGGCGTCGAAAAGCAGGTCGGCGATGAGTTCGCGCTTGTCCTGATACGACTGGTAGTAGGCCTCCAGCGCGACGGCCTCTCGGAGCTCGCGGACGCGGTCGGCGTCGAAGCCGTGGGACTCGGCGAGGTCGAGGTACTGCTGTGGGCAGTTCTCCCAGTAGCTGACGGCGGGGAGGTGCGACACGTCGTCGCGCACGTCGTCGTTGACGGCGACCGAAAGCGTCGAGGCGAGCGCGCCGACCGAGAGGTCGCGGGCGTCGGCTCCCTCGCGGGCGGGGTTGACGAGCACGTCGACTTCCTCGGCGACCTCGTCGTCGGCGGGCGCGGCGTCGACGACGACGCGCTCGGAGCCGTAGACGCCGAGCAGGCCGAGGCCGTCGAGGGACTCGGCGGTCGAACCGGCACCGAGGAGGAGCACGAGCGGGAGCTTCTCGTCGTGGCGGTCGCGGTCTTCGAGCATCCGCGTCACGTCGTTCGTGGCGGCGTCCATGCCGTAGACGGCCTCTTCGAGCGGGCGGCGGGTGAAGTAGTGGTACTCGGCGTCGTCGCGGGGGTGCTCCTCGCGGATGAGCGGGAGCACGGCGCGCTCGACGGCCGCGCCGGCGACGTAGCCGTCGGCGGTGGCCGTGTGGCGGACGACGATGGGGCGCGATTCGAGGACGGCGCGGCGGATGGCCTCCGCGGCGTCGAGAAGCGACTTGCCGACGGCGGCGACCGGCTCGTGGGCCGCGAGGGGCGCGACGGCGTCCGGGCGGGCCTCGTCGGAGAGGGCGTCCGCGAGGCGCTGGCTCACGGTGTCGGCCTCGTCGCCGTCGAGAATCGTCAGCTCCTCGGTCTCTATCTGGAGCTCGCCGCGGCGGCGCTCGACCTCGCCGTCGATGCGGACGTAGTCGCCCACTTCGACTTCGGGGTACGCGCGGACGCCGGCCTCGACGAAGGCCGCGCAGTCGGCGATGGCCGTCTCGTCGCGGAGTTCGAACACCGTCGGGCCGCCGGTCTGGCGGACGCTGGCGATTTCGCCCTCGACGCGAATCACGTCGCCGACGCGGTCGTCGATGCTGTCGAGCGTCACGCGCTCGGCCCCGGCGTCGTCGGACTCGGCGTCAGCGTCGGACTCGGATTCGACTTCCTGCTCGGCGTCGGATTCTGCTTCCTGCTCGGGTTCCGAATCGCTCTCCGGTTCCGGTTCGGTGTCCTGCTCGGACTCGCCGTTGGCGGCGATGTCGTCGACGACGTCGCCGGCGGTCGGCGCGCGGTCCTCGTCTCCGGCGTCGGACTCGGACTCGGACTCGGACGCGGCGTCCTGTTCGGGTTCAGGCTCGGGTTCCGCTTCCTGCTCGGACTGCGAGTCGGCGTCGGACTCGGAGTCGGCGGTCTCGGACGACGTGCTCGCGCCGGCGGGCTTCGTCGTCTTGCCCGTCTTCGGTCGCGTCTTGACGGTCGACGGACCGCTACTTTCGGACTCCGTTTCGACGGGCTGGCCGTCGGCGTCGCCGTCGGGGTCGTGGATGCGAGCGCCGCGGAACTCCGAGTCGGACTGACGAATCGACCAGCCGAGGTCGATGTTGCCGTTGTCGCGGACGTTCTTGACCTGGACGAACACCTCGTCGCCCGGCTCCCAGTCGAGGGATTCGAGGCGGCGGTCGAGTTCGCTACGGTGCAGTAATCCGGTCACGTTCGAAGCGAGGTCGACGAAGACACCGAAGTCGGCGTAGCCGTCGACGGTGCCTTTGTAAAATCGGCCGGGGACGAGCTGGTGGGGGCTATTGCCCCGGAATTCGAACCAGACGTCCTCCTCGTGCGTAATCCAATCCATTGCGTTGAGCAAACAACCCCTAACTAAAACGATTGTCGAAAAACGCTCAGGAGAGATTCGCGCGTTCGCGGGCGAGAAATCGGCGCTCGGTCGGTCGAAACGGGTGAAATACGGGCCGGGTCGACTCAGACGAGCGCGAGCGCGGCGGCGAGTTCACCGAGGGCGCGGAAGCCCCCGAAGGCGTACCCGAACACCACGCCGGCGGGGACGGCCGCCGCGACCGCGGCCTTCGGCACCGTCGTCTGGTGGACCTCGCTGATGCCGACGACGAGGAGTACCGCCCCGTAGACGGCACAGAGGGCGCGGACGCCGGGAATCGGGAGGCTGGCGAAGGCACAGGGCGCGGCGGCGTAGGCGATGACCTGCACCGTCTCGCTCACCCCCGCGCGGCGGGACAGAAGCGGGATGAGAAGCGCCGTCTGGATGGCCGCCGTCAGGTGGAGCAACGCCGGCGCGACGAACAGCGCGACGACGAGCAGGGCGACGAGCGCCGACACGACCGGGCCGCCTTCGATGGCCGGAATCGTCGCCGGCGCGAGGGCGAACCCGAGGCCCTGGTAGACGAGCGCCACCGCGATGGCGAACACGAGGCCGGGCGCTTGGTCGCCGGGGGCGACCCCGTCGCGGAAGAACTGGCGGGGACGAACGACCACGGCGACCCACGCGCGGAGGAGCCCTGTCAGCCCGCGGTCGCGGCCCTCCCGTGGGGTTTCGACCCAAGTAGTCACGATAGCCTCTAGTCCCGCCGGAGGGTATGACAGTTCCGGCACCGCGCCTCGTAGGACTCCTCCGCGCCGACGAGGATGGTCGGGTCGTCCACGTGGGCCGGCTCGCCGTCGATGAGCCGCTGGTTCCGGGTCGCCGGCTCGCCGCAGACGGTGCAGATTGCCTGAAGCTTATCGACGTACTCGGCGAGCGCCATCAGTTGCGGAACCGGGTCGAACGGTTCGGCGCGGAACGTCTGGTCGGTCCCCGAGACGACGACGCGCTTGCCGTCGGCGGCCAGCGCCTCGCAGACGTCGACCAGTTCGGCGGAAAAGAAGTTCGCCTCGTCGATGGCGACCACGTCCTCGCCGTTGAGTTCCTCGGCGATTTGCCAGACGCCCTCTCCCTCGGAGGGGACGACGCTCGCCTCCCACGAACGACCGGCGTGAGAGCCGACCGTCGTCTCGCCGTAGCGGTCGTCGAGCTGGGGCTTGAACACCGAAATCTCCTGTCCCGCGATTTCGGCCCGGCGGAGGCGTCGGAGGAGTTCCTCCGTCTTCCCCGAGAACATAGAGCCGGAGATGACCTCTATCCATCCGCTCTGCGTGATGGCGTGCATATCCTGACTGGGGGACGAGGAGAGTCAAAACGATTGTTCATCTGCCGCGACGGTCGGGAGTCAAGACGGGTCGGTCCACCGAACCCGCGCCGCGTTCGAAACGGCGCGTGGCGACTGCTCAGTCGTCCGCGCCGACGTTCTCGCCGCTTTCGAACGTCGGGGGCTCGGGCTCGATGTTGGCGTAGACGACCGCGTCGCGGCCGAGTCGCTCGACCCGCTCGCGCAGGTCCTCGCTCGCGAGGTCGTCGCCGTCGAACGACGAGGAGACGCGGGGGATGGCGACCTGATGGGGGAGCACCCACGAGTTCAGCGACCGACAGACAGACCGGAGGTGTTCGAGGGCCGTCACGGGGAACGAGCCGCCGGCGACGGCGAGGAGGCCCACGGTCTTCTCGCCGAACTCGTCGAAGCCGCAGTAGTCCAGCGCGTTCTTGAGGACGCCGGAGTACGAGCCGTGGTAGACCGGCGTGCCGAGGATGACCGCGTCCGCGCCGTCGACGACGCGGACGAGTTCGGCCGAATCGCCCTGCTCGTCGAAGTCGGCGTCGAGCGGCGGGAGGTCGTACTCGCGGAGGTCCACGAGCTCCGTCGTGCCGCCGGCGGCCGACGCGCCGGCGAGGACGTGTTCGAGTGCCAATCGGGTGTAGCTGTGGTCGCGGAGACTGCCGCAGACGGCGACCACGTGTGGTTGCATCATACCCTGTGTCTCCGTGACTGCGTGAAAACCTCGTCGGCCGCACCCGGTCGTGTCGGACGGGCGCAACACACAGGGAGCCGGGGGACGAAAGCCGGATATGAACGTCGTCTTCCACGTCTCCAGCGCCGACCTCGGCGACTGGCGACACGCCATCCGCAACGTCCGAAACCTGCTCGACGACGAGACGGTCGAGACGGGGAACATCACGCTCCTCGCCAACGGCGACGCGACGCTTCTGTTCCTCGCAGACTCTCCGGTCCGCGACCGCCTCGACCCGCTGTTCGAGGCCGGCGTTCGCTGTTTCGCCTGTCGGAACTCACTCGACGGCCGCGGGTTCGACGCTGACCAGCTGGCCGACGGCGTCGAAGTCGTTCCTTCGGGCGTCGGCGAACTCGTGAAACGGCAGGCGGCGGGCGACGCGTATCTGAAAGTGCCGTAGGCGTTGGCGCGCGTCACCCCGAACCGGCGAACTCCCGGAGCACCGTCGCCTCGGCCTTTCGGAGTAGCTCGCCGGCCGTACTCGTCGAGCAGTCGAGTGCGTCAGCCACGTCCGCGACCGACCCCTCGCGAGGGATTTCGTAGTAGCCGGTCGAGACCGCGGTCTCCAGCGCGGCCCGCTGTCGGTCGGTGAGCTGTGAGGGGGACCGCCGCCGGTCGAAGGGCCGCACGCGTTCGACCGTGACGTCGCCGAGCGCCGCGATGTCGTCGTGAAACGCGCTAAGCGCCGATACCTCGCCGACCGCCTCGAACCGGACGGAGCCGGTGGCGTGGAACACCACCGGCGGGAGGAATATCACCCGCGAGTCGGCGATGACTCCGAGAAGCGGGTCCGCGAACTCGTAGTCGCGCTGGTGGAGGAAACCGTAGGTCCCCTCCGCGCCCTCGACGAAGTGCGCCCGAACGAGCGAATCGACGCCCGAGACGAGCGCGTCGGCCGCGTCTCGGTCGCCGTCGAACCAGAACAGCGTCGTCGCGTCGGCCGTCGGACTCCACATCAACAGCTCCGCCCGGTCGACCGGCGAGTCGCGCATCATCCCGCGCTGGAGCGGGTGGACCAGTCGGTCCGGGTAGTCGACCGAGAACTGGGCGTGTTTCATTCCGTCTCGACCGACCGTTTTTCGGTCCGGTATATCAAACGCAGTGGTGCGATTCGGCGGCGGCGGTCGACCCCGAGAAGTCCCTCGAAGCATCCGGGTCGAGCGACCGCGCGGCGCGGCGCTGTTCGTCCAGCACGCCGGGAACGCTCCAAAGGAGCGTCCGGAGGTGGTCTGCGCCGCGCACCTCTCGAATCCGAGCCGCGGGAACCTCCGATTCGAGGCGTTTCGCGCCGGCTATCGGGACGTTCGTGTCGGCGTCGCCGTGCCACAGGGACACGTCGGCCTCGATGTCGTCGAAGGAGATGTCCCACGGCGCGGCCGCGCTTCGGAAATCGTCGAGGACGCCCCGGCGCGACCGGCTGACCGCCGCCACGAAGTCGTCTCGAACCACCGCGGCGACTCCGTCTGGAATCTCTCCAGTCGCGTCGCCGGCCGTGTACTGCGCGACGACGAGCGAGGGGCCGAGTCTCCCGGCGAGCCGCGCCTGTCCGCGGAAGAGACCGCCGAGGAGCGCCGGCGCGTTCGTCGCCAGCCACGACAGGAGCCGTTGCGTTCGGGGCGTCTCCTCGCTCGCTTCCGGTGGAACCGCCCCCGCGATGACGCTCACGTGCCGAACCCTGTCCGCCCACGCCGCCGCGACAGCCAGCGCGTCGCGGCTCCCGCCGGAGAACGCGACCAACCCCGCCGACTGCGCGCCGATGTCGTCGAGAAGCGCGTCGAAGAAGCCCGCGGGCGCAGGTGTCGTGGGTTGCCGGCTCGGCTCGCCCGGTCCCTCGGGTGTCGGTCGCGGCGACGAACGACCGTAGCCGGGTCTATCGGGGGCGAGCACTCTGATTCCGCGTTCCTCGGCCGCCGCGTCGAACAGTGCCCCGAGCAGACGCGACCCCGGCGCGCCGTGGAGAAAGACGACCGGGATGCCGTCGGAATCGCCGTACTCGGCGTACGTGAGTCGCCGTCCGCCGTCCAGCCCGAGGGTCTTCGCTTCGGCGGACTCGGCGGCTTCGCGAGGGTCGGACGGCGACGCGTCGCGTGTTGCCATCGAGTGTACGTAGTCGGAACCGAGGGGTGCGAGTGGTGCCGGACTAGTGCGGTGGGATAAATACGAGCGGCGAGGCGAGCGCGGCGAGAACCACCGGCGGAGCGCGAACTACTTCGCCAGCGAGACGCGGACGCCGTCGTCGCCCTCCGCGACGTCGACCAAGCCGTCGGATTCGAGGTCATCCACGAGGCCGCGGAGCCACTCCGCGCCCGTGTCGCCGCCGTAATCGACGCGGACCCGCGGCCCCAACTCCGAGAGGCCGAGTTCGTCGTACTCGCCGAGCACCCTGACGACCCGCCCGCGGAACTGCCGGCGGCTTCCCTCGAAACTCGGTTGCGTCGGCACGTCGGGCGCGGTGAAGTCGCCCGTCTCGTAGGCGTGGCAGAACCGCCGCCACGGACAGCCGGACTCGTCGCAGGTGGGCGTCTTCCCGCAGGCGACGCCGCCGAGTTCCATGATGGCGTTGTTCCAGACGCGGGACTCGCCGTCGGGCATGAGTTCCGAGGCGGCGGCCTCGAAGGCCACGTCGTCGTCGGGGACCGCGAAGGCGCGGTGGAGGACCCGCTTGACGTTGGTGTCGACCACCGCGTCGCCGTTGTTGAACGCGAAGGAAGCGACCGCGTTGGCGGTGTATGGGCCGACGCCCATCAGTTCCGAGAGGCCGTCGGGCGTCCGAGGGAACTCGCCGCCGTGGTCTTCTTCGACCTGCCGGGCGGCCTCGTGGAGGTACTTCGCGCGGTTGTTGTAGCCCAGTCGGTGGTTCGTCCAGAAGCCCACCACGTCGGCGCGGTCGGCCGCCGCGAGGTCGGCCGTCGTCGGCCACTCGTCGAGGAACGCCTCCCACGCCTCGACCACGCGGCCGAGTTGGGTCTGCTGGCTCATCACCTCGGAGACGAGAATCTCGTAGGGGTCGTCGGTGCGCCGCCACGGGAAGTCCCGGTGGTCGGCCTCGTACCACTCGGTGAGCGCGGACTGGACTGCTTCGCGGTCGAGGTCGGCGGGGAGTTCGGACGGCGCGTCGCTCATCGCCCCGGCTTGGGACGGCCCGCGTTTAGCCGTGGCGATGCCGAACGGTTATCAGACGACCGCGTTTACGAGGTCCACTTCGTACGTGGTTCCCTCGTACTCGACGAGCGGGGGACCGTGGCTGGTCGCCCGATTCTCCGATATCTCGTATAGCCGGTCTTTGAGCGCGGCGAAGTCGTCGGAGAGCGGTTCGCACTCGTCTACCTCTCCCTCGATTGCGCGTTCGAACACCGCGCGCTCGGCGTCGGAGAGGTCGTCGAGCGGAACGACGAGTTCCTCGTGAACGAAGGCGGCGAACGCCGCCCGGTCTTCGCCGACCTGTTCGAGCGTGTATCTGAAGGTCTCCTCTTCGACGGTTCGCGTCTCGCCGACGGTCACCTCGAACGGTCGCCCACCGTAGCGTACCCAGACGGTTCCGGCGTCGATGAGTCGAGAGTCGGCACCGTCGGGATAGACGTACGCGTATCCGCCGACCGAGAATCCTCGCGGGCCGTCGCCGTTCTCGAAATTCTCGCTCGGATACGCGGCGAGGAACGCCTCGCGGTCGGCCTTCGGGAGTTCGGCGAAGTCGAAGACGGTCGCCCCGGTCGGCGGCGACTCGTTACGGTCGTATTCGATTCCGACCTCGCGGGCGGTGCGTTCTCGCGTCTCGGTTCGCTCGCGTTCGACGCGGTAGTACGCGCCGTCGTGTTCGACGTAGTCGCCCGAATCGAGCGGGAGATGGCGGTACGTACTGTACGTAGCTTCCCCCTCGTTGGCCGCAGTTGCGACGAGATTCGACACCGTGTCTGCGTGCTCGTGGAAGTCCTGCGTCACGGTATCGACCAGTTCGGGGTCGGAGAGTGCCGTCGCTTCGAGCGAGTAACTGGAGGGACAGCTACTGCCGGCTAATCCACCGCCGAGACAGCCCGAGAGAAGGGCCGAACCGACCGCGAGGCCGCCGAGGAGGGAGCGGCGAGAGAGTTCCGGGGACATGCGCGGAAATTGCCGAATCACCAGTAAGTGTCTTCTGTCGGGGACCGCCGACCGACCGGCGGGACGCACAGCGAACAGCTACCGCGGTCGAAACGCGTATCCCCGTGACGGCCCCATCGCCGGGCGATGACGCTCGACGAACTCACAGACGACGTTGACGCGGCCTACGGAGACCTCGGCGACAGCCTCGACGTGTCGCTCGACCGCGAGACGCGACACGAACTGGCCATGCTCGTCGCCCTGTTCGACCCCGACGACGCGGACGAACTCGTCCGCCGGGCGGTCCACGCGCTGTTCCAGTCGGAACTCGACCGCGGCCAGCTCGACTTCCACCTCCGGCAGGGCTACGACGTGACCTACGACGAGTACCTCGCGGGGATGACCTACGAGGAGATGACCGGGCAGTCGCAGGCCCCGCCGCGGGACGACGTGCGCCGCTACCAGATGTAACCGCGGCCGAGGTTGGGTATCTGTAATCGCGGTCGAGACGGGGCGTTCAGACGATTTCGGCCTCGATTTCGACGCCGTCGATGCGGCGGTAGCGGTGGGCTCCGTCGTCGCCGTCGCGGACGACTTCGAACGCCCGGAGGAGCACCACCAGTCGGCCGTCGCCGAGGTTGGCGCGGAGGACGACGCCCTCGCCGGTGACGACCACGTAGGGCGGGGCCGCGACGGGCGGCGCGGCCATCGGCCGGCCGGTGGCAGTCACCGCGTCGGCGAGCGCCCGCGGCAGGCGAGAGAGCGCGCCGGAGCCGTCGAGGGCGCGCCTGAACGGGGGTACGACGCGCTCGCGGTCGGTCACCGAGTCGCCGTCCCACTCGGCGGCGACGGCGATTGCGCACTGGCCGACGACGGTCAGCAGTCGCTCGTGGTCGTCGCGGAGCACGCGGACGGCCTCCTCGGCGGCCCCGGTGGCGGGTGTCACGTCAGTCACGACCCGAGGTGCGTCGTCCCCGGATAAAAACCTCCGTCGAGTCGTCGGGTCGGGCGGCGACGGCGGCGCTAGGGTGCGGCCACGCCGACCACGTCCGACAGCGCGGCGTCGAGGAGGTCGACCGCGAGGTCGAGTTCGCGCTCGGTCACGTCGAGCGGCGGCAGGAGGCGGAGCGACCGCGCGCCGCATCCGAGGGTGAGCAGGCCGCGCTCGAAGGCGGCGTCGACGACCGCGTCACGGCGTTCTTTGGTGTCGAACTCGACGGCGACCATCAGCCCGAGGCCGCGCACGTCGACGACCTCCGCGAGCGACTCGGTCGCCGATTCGAGGCGCGCCCGGAGGGACGCGCCCTTTTCAGCCGCGTTGGCCGCGAGGTTCTGTTCCTCGATGAGTTCGAGCGTGAGCGCCCCCTGCATCGCCGCGAGGACGTCGCCCGCGCCCCACGTCGACGAGAGCCGAGCCTCTTCTTCGGGGAAGACGTCGCTCCGCGAGATGGTCGCGCCGACCCGGAGCGCCTTGGCGCTGGTGATGACGTCGGGTTCGAGCGCGTAGTGGTCCGAGGCCCACATCTCGCCGGTCCGCGCGACGCCCGACTGAATCTCGTCGGCGATTATCGTGATGTCGTGGGCGTCGCAGAGCGCGTTCACCTCGCGCATGAACTCGTCGCTCGGGACGCGGTAGCCGCCTTCGCCCTGCACGGGTTCGAGGATGAGAAACGCAACTTGGTCGGCGGGGAGATGCCCGTTCGCCCCGTCGAGTTTGGCGCGCAGTCGCTCGACGCCCTCCATGGAGTACGGCACGTCGACGATGCCCGACACCTCCGGGAACTTCCGGCGGTGGACCGACTTCGAGCGGTTGAGCGAGAGCGCGCCGAGGGTGCGGCCGTGGAACGCGCCCTCGAAGGTGATGCCGTACTTCGGCGTCTCGCAGTTGTCGTAGGCGATTTTGATGGCGTTCTCGACGGCCTCGGCCCCGGAGTTCGACAGGAACACCGTGTCCATGTCGTACTGGCCCGTGACCTCGGTCAGGAGGTCCATCAGGTGCGCCGGACCCGGAAGCGACGCGTCGTCGGGCGTGCCGCCCGTGCTGACATAGAAGTCCTGACCGGCGATTTTCATCGGGTCGACGAGGTCGAACTCCCGCAGTCGGTCGATGAGGTCCGGGTTGTTGTAGCCGAGCGGCGCGGCCGCGACGTGGCTCGTGAAATCGAGGAGAACGTTGCCGTCGGGGTCGGTACAGAACGGCCCGACCGCGTCTTTGGTCACGTCCCAGACGAAGTCGTAGACGTACGTGCTCGGCGCGGCGGACCGCTGGTGGTACGAGACCCACTGCTCCGCCTTCGGGCCGGGGAACTCACCGACGCTCGGCTCGACCGTGTCTCGGTTCATACGCCACAGATTTGACATACATACATAAAATTTTGCTAAGTGAGTCGATTAGGCCAGACAAATTCCCAAATACGAGTTGTTTGTTTCTAAATTGGACGGCTGTATTTGATATATGCAGACGGATTATCGGGCGCAGTCCGGCGCGTTCGCTCGACGTTCGGTCGTGGTTCCGGTCGAACAGCGCCGAATCAAGAGAGACGGTGTCACACGACACGACGGGTGGAGCCGCTCGCTCGTTTGATATATCCAGACGCGGCGAGCTCGAACGCCGAGTTCACCGATTTCGCTCGAAAACCGCGGTTTCGAGGTTCAGTTCGATGAGGTTCGCCGTCTCGGTCACGAGTTCGGGAACCTCGGTCTCGAACCGTTCGCCGCTGAGTCGGCTGGTCGGCGCGGTCACGCTGACCGCGCCGCAGACCGCGCCGTCGACGCCTCGAACCGGCGCGCCGACCGAGCGCATCCCGCGGATTTCCTCCTCGTCGTTGACGGCGTAGCCGCGTTCGCGGACCCGTTCGAGCACTGCGAACAGTTCGTCGCGGTCCGTAATCGTGTTCGCGGTCTGTCCGTCGAGGCCCTCGCTGTCGAGTATCGACCGGACCCGGTCGTCGTCGAACTGCGAGAGGAGCGCCTTCCCGCTGGCGCTGTAGTGGAGGTGTTGGGGCGTCTCCCGCATCCTGAGGTGGTAGTCGGTGGCGACGGCGTCGTCGCCGCGGCTCTCGTAAATCGTCACCTCGCGGCCCCGGTGTTCGACCGTGAGATGGGCGTATTCGTGCGTGGTGGCGGCGAGCGCGTCGACCTCCTCTTTGCCCGCGCGGTACAGCGGCGTCTCGTTTCTGACGCTCTCGCTCAGGGTGATAAAGCGGAGACCGAGCCGGTAGGTTCGCCCCGTTCGCGTGAGGAACCCCTCGTCTTCGAGCGTGGCGAGGTAGGTGTGTACCGTCCCCTTCGACGCGTCGAGTTCCGCGCAGACCTCGCCGAGCGTCGGGTTCGAAAGCCGCTGGACCACGGAGACGATTCGGCTCGCGGTCTGGACCGACTTGATTCGCCGCGGCTCGTCTCCGGCGTCTCCCTCGCTCATCGCCCTTCGACGTGGAACGTCACGCTGTCTGTCAGCCCCTTCGGTTCCGCGTCGGCGACCAACCGGGCGTTCGCGCCGGAGAGGTACGGTGCGACGAGGTCCGTGGCCTCGGACCCCTCCGCGGCCGCCCCGCCCCGACTCGCTGTGTCGTCCGGACTCATGAGACGACCCGTCGAGGCGCGCCGAGTTATAGCTGTCCGAACCCCGACGCCGGACCCTCTCATACGAGGGGGCTGACTTTTGCCCGAAAGCTGACCCAGCTACAGTATGCATCTGACCGAACGCTACGAGGGCCCCGTCGAGGCGATTGTCTTCGCGGAGGGGGCCTTCGGTGAGACGGCGGGGAAGACCGCAAACGGCGTCGTCGCCCACGGCACGCTGTTCGACGTTCGCGCCGTCGTCGACTCCGAGAAGGCCGGCCGCGACGCCGCCGACGTGCTCGGAACCGACCTCGCTGAGCCGCCCGCGGTCGTCCCCTCCGTCGCGGCCGCGTTGGAGGAGGCCCCCGACGCCGAGGCGCTCGTGCTCGGCGTCGCGCCCGTCGGCGGGAGCCTCCCGCGAGACTGGGTTCCGGGCATCGAGGCCGCCATGAACGCCGGCTGTGACGTGGTCTCCGGCCTCCACGAGTTTCTCAGCGACGACCCCGAGTGGCGCGACCGCGCCGAGAACGCCGGGGTCTCCCTCGTCGACGTTCGGAAGCCCCCCGAAGACGCCCTCCGCGTGGCCGACGGGCGCGTCGACGACTGCGACGCCGACGTGGTGTTGACCATGGGGACCGACTGCGCCGTCGGCAAGCGGACGACCACGTTCGAACTGTATCGCGCCGCCCGCGAGGCGGGCCTCGACGCCGGCTGGGTCGCCACCGGCCAGACCGGCGTGATGATCGGTGCCGACGCCGGCGTCGTCATCGACCGCGTCCCCGCCGACTTCGTCGCGGGCGTGGTCGAAGACCTCGTCTGCACAGTAGCTGAGGACCGAGACCTCGTCTTCGTCGAGGGGCAGGCCGCGCTCTCCCACCGCGCCTACTCGGCGGTGACGCTCGGACTCCTCCACGGGTCGAACCCCGACGCGGTCGTCGTCGCCGACGAACCGGGCCGGGACTCCCGCGACGACTTCGACCGCTTCGAGGTCGAACCGCTCGCGGACGAAATCTCGCTCATCGAACACCTGTCTCCGGCGACGGTGGCCGCGGTTTCGACGTGGGGCGACGCCGAGGCGGTGACCGCCGAAACCGGCCTCCCCGCAGGCAACGTGTACGCGGACGGCGGGACGGAGGCGCTCCTCGACGCCGTGTTGGAGGCGCTGTGAGCGACATCGTCTCGGTCGGCGTCGAGGCGCTCGACCTGCCGCTTGTCGAACCGTTCGAAATCGCCCTCGGAACCCAGTACGAAGCGCCGAACGTCCTCGTGACCGTCGAGACCGAGTCCGGCGTCGTCGGCTACGGCGAGGGGTCGCCCGACCACTACGTCACCGGCGAGACGCAGGGCGCGACGCTCGACACGGCGAGGCACGCCCGCGACCTCCTGGTCGGCCGCGACGTGGCGGACTACCGCGCCGTCATCGAGTCGTTGCACGCGACGTACCCCGGCGCGGTGTCGGCGCTGTTCGCCCTCGAAACCGCGATTATCGACGCGTACTGCCGGGAGCGCGAGCTACCGATGTCGGAGTTCTTCGGCGGGACGCCCGAACCGGTACGGACCGACATGTCGATACCGATTCACCCGCCGGAAGTCGCGGCCGACCGCGCGGCGGCCGCCGCCAACGCGGGCTTCGAGACCATCAAGGTGAAAGTCGGACAGCGCGTCGAGACCGACCTCGAACGACTCCGCGCCGTCGCCGAGGCCGCGCCGGACGCGACGCTCACCGTCGACGCGAATCAGGGCTGGTCCGTCTCGGAGGCCGTCCGATTCGACGACGCCGTCCACGACGCCGGCATCCCGCTTTCCCTGCTCGAACAGCCCGTCGCCAAGACGGACGTGGCCGGACTCGCAAGCGTCAGGGACCGGACGAAAACGCCCGTCGCGGCCGACGAGACCGTGTTCACGCCCGAAGACGCCGTGCGCGTGGTCCGCGAGGACGCCGCCGACGTCATCAACGTCAAACTCGGGAAGTCGGGACTCCTCGGCGCGGCGGACATCGCCGCCATCGCCCGCGCCGCGGGCCGCGACCTGATGGTCGGCTGTATGCTGGAGAGCTCTATCGGCATCCACACCAGCGCCCACCTCGTCTCCGGCATCGGCGGCTTCTCGCACGTCGATTTGGACGCGACGCGGCTCCTCGCCGAGGACGTGGTCCCCAAGGAGACCGGCCCCGTCCACGCGCTCGACGGTCCCGGCCACGGCATCACGCCGAACGTCTGAGCACCGCTCGTTCGCCCGCGACCGATGCGCCGACCGCTTCCCGGACGCTTTTTGCCGGCGCGGGCCGCCAGTTGGGACATGGAACTCGCCGCCATCGAGGACCTCATCGAATCGCACATCGAGGACGCCGACGCGACGGTCTCGCGGCCCCGGACGGTCGACCAGGACCACGAGGACGACCACTACGCCGCCGTCGTCGTCTCGCCCGCCTTCGAGGGGAAGTCGCTCGTCCAACAGCACCAGCTCGTTTACGACGCCCTCGGCGACCACATGACGACCGACATCCACGCGATGGAGCTGAAGACGTACACGCCCGAGGAGTACGCGGCGCGAGAGGAGTAATCGGGCCACCGCGGTCGACGCACCGACAGACGCTAACGGACGCTGACAGACGCCGACGAGCGCCGACGGTCGCGGCTGTCAGTGAGGCGCACGGACCAATGGATTTTACCTCCTGCCAAAACGACCCCCGAATCATGGGCGACGATGATTATCGAATCGAGCGGGACAGTCTCGGCGAGATGGAAGTGCCTGTCGACGCCTACTGGGGCGCACAGACCCAGCGGGCGGTCGAGAACTTCCCCATCTCCGGTATCACCTTCGGGCGGCGGTTCGTCCGCGCGCTCGGCGTGGTGAAGAAGGCCGCCGCGCAGGCCAACCGCGACCTCGGCATGATTGACGAGGACGTCGCGGCCGCCATCGTCGAGGCCGCCGACGAGGTCATCGCCGGCGAGCTCGACGGCCAGTTCCCCGTCGACGTGTTCCAGACCGGCTCGGGCACCTCCTCGAACATGAACGCCAACGAGGTCATCGCCAACCGCGCCGCGGAGATCATGGGCGAGGGCATCGGCGACCGCGTCGTCCACCCGAACGACCACGTCAACTTCGGCCAGTCCTCGAACGACGTGATTCCGACCGCTATGCACGTCGCCTCCCTCGAAGCCGTCGAGAAGGACCTGCTTCCCGCGCTGGAGACGCTCGCCGAGGCGCTCGGCGACAAGGAAGACAAGTTCGACGGCGTCGTCAAGACCGGCCGCACCCACCTGCAGGACGCCACGCCCGTCCGTCTCGGACAGGAGTTCGGCGGCTACCGCACGCAGGTCGAAAAGGGCATCCGCCGCGTCGAGAACGTCCGCGAGCACCTCGGCGAGCTCGCGCTCGGCGGCACCGCGGTCGGCACGGGACTCAACACCCACCCCGAGTTCCCGGCGAAGGCCGCCGAGTACATGTCCGAGGAGACCGGCGTCGAGTTCCGCGAGGCCGACAATCACTTCGAGGCGCAGGCGGCCCACGACGCGATGAGCGAGGCCCACGGCGCGCTCCGCACGGTCGCCGGCTCCCTCAACAAAATCGCCAACGACCTCCGCCTGCTCGCGTCCGGCCCGCGCAACGGCCTCGGCGAACTCGAACAGCCCGAGAACCAGCCCGGCTCGTCCATCATGCCCGGGAAAATCAACCCGGTCGTCGCCGAGGCGGTCAAT
Organism: Haloferax sulfurifontis ATCC BAA-897; assembly: GCF_000337835.1. GTDB lineage: Archaea > Halobacteriota > Halobacteria > Halobacteriales > Haloferacaceae > Haloferax > Haloferax denitrificans. The sequence goes on from NZ_AOLM01000002.1 coordinate 118,887, forward strand.
CAGGTCCACAAGCAGGTCGTCGGCAACGACGCCGCCGTCTCCGCCGGCGCGGCGGAGGGCCAAATCGACCTCAACCTCTACAAGCCCGTCCTCGCGCACAACTTCCTCGAATCGGCGAAACTGCTGGCGAACTCCTCCGAGGTGTTCGCCGAGCGGTTCGTCGCCAAGCTCGAAGCCAACGAGGAACACTGCGAGACGCGGGTCGAACAGTCGATGGCGCTGGCGACGGCGCTCAACCCCGCAATCGGCTACGACAAGGCCTCGAAGGTCGCAAAGCAGGCGCTCGCTGAGGACAAAAGCGTCCGGCAGGTCGCCGTCGACGAGGGCTACCTCACCGAGGCGGAAGCCGACGAGGTGCTCGACCCCGAGAAGATGACCCATCGCGGCATCCTCGGCGACGACTGAGCAGGCCGGAAAAGCAGTCCGCTTTTTGATACGTCGGGGCGAGCGGGCGAACCGCTCGGTTCGAGTCGCGTTCGCGTCGGTTTCGGTCCGTTCAGCCGCGGAGGCGGTTATATTTACTCGGCTCGCGGTAGCAATCGCATCCCCGCATCGCCGTGACAGTCCGTCCCGAGTGAAGAACTGTCACGAAATATCGAAAATCGGTATTTTGAAGCTTGATTTTGACGATTATACCAGTATGGCCGGACTGCAACAGCAGCGGGCCCGCGGGCGAGACATGTTGGAGTGTCGAGGTTGTGGGGCCGTATTCCCGGAGGGACGAGCGACGAACGACGGGTGGACGTACGTCTGTCCCGAGTGTGAACAGGTCGAAGGCATCGGCGAGGGGCTTCGTCGCCTCTGACGGCAGACTGAATCCTTTTTTACTCCCCCCGAACGCAGGGAGTACCAATGACCGAGTACGACTACGACTACGAGGACCTCGGCCTCGTGGCTGGGCTGGAGATTCACCAGCAACTCGACACCGAGACGAAGCTGTTCTGCGGGTGTCCGACCGACCTCCGCGAGCCAGACGAGGCGGCTCGCACGTTCTCGCGGTTCCTCCATCCGACAAAGAGCGAACTGGGCGAACTCGACGACGCCGCGCTCGAAGAGAGCCGCGTCGAACGCGAGTTCGAGTACCTCGCCTACGACTCGACCTGTCTGGTCGAAGAGGACGACGAGCCGCCGCACCGCCTCGACCACGAGGCGCGCACGGTCGCCATGCAGATCGCCGAACTGCTCGACATGAACGTCGTCGACGAGGCGCACGTCATGCGCAAGCTCGTCATCGACGGGTCGAACACCTCGGGGTTCCAGCGCTCGTCGCTCATCGCGCAGGAAGGCGAGATTGGGACCAGCGACGGGCCCGTCTCCGTCGTCGACCTCATGCTCGAAGAGGAGTCCGCCCAGCGCGTCGAAGAGCGCGACGACGGCGTCCTCTACAGCCTCGACCGCCTCGGCATCCCGCTGGTCGAAATCGGCACCGGCCCGGACATCTCCTCGCCCGAGCAGGCGCGCGAGGCGGCCCAGACCATCGGCATGCTCCTGCGTTCGACGGGTAAGGTCAAACGCGGCCTCGGCACCATCCGACAGGACGTGAACGTCTCCATCGCCGACGGCGCGCGCGTCGAAATCAAGGGCGTGCAGGCGCTCGACCAAATCGACGAAATCGTCCGCTTCGAAGTCGGCCGACAGGCGGAACTCGTCGAGATTCGCGACGAACTCCGGTCGCGTGACGCCTCCGTCGGCGACGTGGCCGACGTGACCAGCGTGTTCGAAGACTCGGACTCCGGCGTCATCCGCGGCGCGCTCGACGCCGGCGGGAAGGTCACGGCCGTTCCCCTGTACGGCTTCGACGGCCTCGTCGGCCGCGAACTCCAGCCCGACCGCCGCCTCGGCACGGAACTGTCCGACCACGCCAAGCGCCACGGCGCGGGCGGCATCTTCCACACCGACGAACTCCCGGCCTACGGCGTCACCGAGGCCGAAGTGGAGGCGCTCCGCGACGCCGTCGACGCCGGTCCCGAGGACGCGGTCGCCATCGTCGCCGACGACCCCGAGACGGCCGACCTCGCCATCGACGCGGTCGCAGAACGCGCCGCGGTCGCCATCGAGGAAGTCCCCGAGGAGACCCGCGGTGCCAACGACGACGGCACGACCCGCTACCTCCGCCCGCTCCCCGGCGCGGCCCGGATGTACCCCGAGACGGACGTGCTCCCCGTCGACCTCGACCCGAGCGACGTGGAGACCCCCGAACTCCTGACCGAGAAGGTCGACCGCTATCAGGCCGAGTTCGGCCTCGACGCCGGCCTCGCGGAACAGGTCGCCTACGGGCGGACGATGCCGCTGTTCGAGGAGGCCGTGGACGCCGGCATCGACGCGACGTTCGCGGCGGGCCTGCTCGAATCGACGCTGACCGAACTCCGCCGCGACGACGTGGCCGTCTCCGAACTCACTGACGACCACCTGCTCGCGGTCATGCATCTCGTCGAGGACGGCAACCTCGCCAAGGAGGGCGTCAACGACGTGCTCTCGACCATCGCCGAGGACCCGAGCCTCACGGCCGAGGAGGCCGTCGAGGAGGCCGGCCTCTCCGGCGTCTCCGAAGACGAGGTCCGCGAGGCCATCGCCGAGGTCGTCGAGCGCAACGCCGACCAGGTCGAACAACAGGGCATGGGCGCGTTCTCGGCGCTCATGGGCGAGGCGATGGGCGCGCTCCGCGGCAAGGCCGACGGCGGCGTCGTCAGCGACGTGCTCCGCGAGGAGATTCAAAAGCGCGCCTGAGCCAACTCTAACTGCTCTCTCCGACCGTCTTTTTCGTTCTCACGTCGGCGAGCGCCCGCCACCGCGGACGAACCGCCGCCAGCCCCACCGACCCGCGAACTCGACGCCGGCCGCGACGAGGAGAAGCACCAACAGCGCCGGTCCGAAGATGAGGAACATCCCGAGCGCGTCCGTCTCGCCGCGGACGTGGAGGAACGCCCACCAGACGAGTTCCGTGACGCCGAACAGGCCGACGAGCGGCGCGACCAGCCCCCGACGGGCGAAAAGCAGGGCCGAGACGGCGACGAACCCGGCGAGCAAGAGGAACGAGAACCCGAGGAAACCCGCCGAAGTCAGCGGGTCCTCGACGAAGCCCGAGGGAAGGGCGTCGGTGACGAGTCGCGCCGCGGCCCAGACGGCGAGCGTGGCGAGGGCGTAGCCGCCGCCGAGGAGCGCGGGCGTCAGAGACTCGCGGTCGCCCCGCGTGCGGGTCGCGTAGACGGCGCCGACGGTCGTGAGCGCGGCGGCGACGGCGACGACGTGGGTGAGAAGCCAATCACCGAGCACCGGGTCGGGCGAGCCGGGCATCTCACCGCACCTCGATTCGCGTCATCGACTCGTCGGCCATCGCGGCCAGTCGCTCGACGCGCTCGTCGGTCGAGGGGTGGGTCGAAAGCAGGTCCGACACCGGGTCTTCGACCTCGACCTCGCCGTACACCCACAGCGGCGACAGGCCGAACCCCGGCCGAGCGGCCCGCTCTAACTTCCGCAGGGCCGACGCGAGCGCCATCGGCTTGCCCGTCACCTCGGCGGCCCGCGCGTCGGCGGCGAACTCCCGCTTTCGCGACTGCGACCGGACGAACACGGTGAGGCCGAAGCCGAACAGGCCGACGAACTCGTCCAGTCGGAGGCGAACCCGCCCGGCGAGCGTCTCGGGTCACGACCCCGGCCGGCCGCGCATCCACGCCGAGCCGAGGGCGACGCCCGTCGTCAGGAACGTCACCGGCGAGACGAACAGGTAGCCGACGCCGACGACCGTCTGGAGGACGCTCGCCACGAGCGACTGGACCAGCCCGTCTTTCCGTTCGAGGTGGGCGAGTTCGTGCGCCAGCAGGGCCTCGAACTCGTCGGCGTCGAGGAGGCGGAACAGCGCGGCGTCGAGGACGACCACGTCGCGGCCCATCGGGTCGAGCGCCAGCGCGTTCGGCGCCGAAAAGCGCGCGAGCTTCAGCGTCGGCGGGTCGAGGTCCATCCGCTCGGCGAGGCGGTCGCGCAGGCGGTGAACCGACGGCGACTCCGCGGGCGACATGTCCCGCGCGTCGAGTCGGCTGAGCAGGCGCACCGTGCCGAAGCGGAAGCTCAGATAGCCGAGGACGACGGCGACGGCGACGCCGACGACGGCGGCGGTCAGGGGGTCGGGGCGGAGCCGCCAGAGCGTCACCACCGCGAACGCGCTGAGCGCGCTGAGCGAGAGGTAAAAGGCGAGGACGACGACGCCGACGGCGACCATCGGGAGGCGAGAGCGGCGCGGGGGCGATGCCATCTCGCGTGCCGATAGGGCGTCGGACCGCAAAAGCTGTCTGGCGCGCCGGGGGAACGACCGCGCGGGCACGCGGCCGTGAGCGCCCGCCCGGACCGCCGGCATCGCTACATTCTCAACGGGGGTGGGCAAAAAGGGGATATGCAGTTTTTCGAGGATTTCGCGGTCGGCGACACCCACGAGTTCGGCGAGTACGACGTGACGCTGTCGGAGGTTCTCGAATTCGCCGAGCGGTACGACCCCCAGTGGTTCCACACCGACCCGGAGCGGGCGGAAGCCGAGTCGATGTACGGCGGCGTCATCGCCAGCGGCTGGCACACCGCGTCGATGACGATGCGCCTTTTCGTCGACGGCGTCCTCAGCGACGCCGCCTCGCTCGGCGCGAAGGGCGTCGAGGAGCTTCGGTGGTGGAAGCCGGTGTACCCGGGCGACACGCTCGTCGTCGAAAGCGAAGTGCTGGAGACGACCGTCGAGACCGACGACCGCGGGCTCGTCGAGATTCGGACGCGGACCTTCGCGGAGCGCGAGTCGGGCGAGGTCGAACTGGTCTGTTCGTTCGTGAGCGACGTGATGCTCGCCCGGCGGAACGGTACGTGGGGAAGCCCGTAGGGCGTCAGGGTTCGGCGCCGTCGGTGTCGTCGCCGCGGTCGCCCAGTCCGTCGCCGGCGTCGCGGAAGCGGTCGGGGTCGCGGACGGCCTCGGCGGCGCGGCGGAACACGCCCGTCAGCGTCGCGGCCTCGCGCTCGGTCGGGTGGGCGCGGCCGAGCAGTCGGCGCATCATCCGCGAGGTTTTGGTGCGCTTGTGCTCGCGGTAGTCCACGGCGTCGAGCAGTTCGTCGAAAAAGCGGTAGACGACCTCGATTTCGTCTTCGGAGGCGCGCTCGCGCTCCACGTCCGGCAGTTGCGTCTCCTCGACCGTGAAGCGGCGAAGCTCGTACATGAGAATCGTCGCCGCCTGCCCGAGGTTGAGCACGGGGTATCGGTCGTCGGCGGGGATGCAACAGACCTCGTCGAGCATCGCCAGCTCCTCGTTGTCGAGGCCGGTGCCCTCGCGGCCGAACACGAGCGCGGTCTTCGTCTCCACCGACTCCAGCGAGTCGGCGATTTCGACCGGCGTCTTGAACGGATAGCGGACGTGCCGGGTGGAGTCCTCGTGGGAGACCGCGGTCGTCCCGATGGTGTGGAACTCCTCGACGACCTCCTCTAAGGTCGTCTCGGTGGCGTTCGGGAGCACGTCCTCGCGGGCGTGGCCGGCGAAGCCGTACGCCTCGCCGTCGGGGTCGAGCGGCGGCGGGTTGACGAGGCGGAGGTCGTAGATGCCGAAGTTCTTCATCGCCCGCGCGATGGTCCCGACGTTGCCGGGCGTCTCGGGTTCGACGACGACGACGACGAACTCGCGGCCCCCGTCGGCACCGGCGTCTCGGTCGCCGCTCATCTCGTCGGGTAGTCCGTGTCGAGGTCGACGCCGTCGAGGTCGTCTTCGGTCAGGGGCGTCGCGTCCTCGTCGTCGTCCGCGTCGGGACCGTAATCGCGGAGGTCGATGCGCTCGCCCTCGACGAAGTTCTCCTCCAGCCGGCGCTGTATCTCGTTTGCGTCCGGCGGCGACGGCAGTTCGTCGGGTTCGGTGTCGACGTACTCCAGTCCGCCGTACCCCTCGGGGGCGCGGCCGCCGTCGGCGAACCACTCGTGGAAGGCGTCGGCGAACACCGCGTCGCCGACGAGGTCGCGGCCGTCCTCCTCGCGGAACCAGTAGAGGAAGTCCGGCTCGTGGTGTTCGCAGAGGAGCACCTCCTCGCGGGGCTCGCCGTAGACGATGGACGCCTGTCGGCACTGCTGTATCTCCTCGTCGCCGTGAATCAGATAGCAGGCGTCGCACGGCTCCTCGACGAGCGAGACGAGGCGCACGAGTCGCTCCCGCGGGTCCTCGGGAATCTCGTCGAGCGGTTTGAACTCGCCCTCGTCGGTGAATATCTCGGCCTCCTCGAACCGCCATCCGCGGAGTCCGACGCTGACCTTCGCCATGGGCCGAGATAGCCGAGCGGCGGATAAAAATGGCGTGATGCCGGTCAGCCGTCCGCGAGGAGCGCGTCCAGCCGGTCGAGGTTGTCGGCGGCCGCCTCCTCCGTGACGGGCACGTAGCCGACGACCGCCGGCTCCGACGTGGACCGTTCGAGGTAGTAGCGGACGAACGCGGCGACCTCCGGACGCGACAGCGCCTCGCGGGCGACGTAGACGTACAGGGGTCGCGAGAGCGTGTCGTAGGTCCCGTTCTTCGCGTTCGCGGGCGACGGGAGGGCGCATCCGTCCGGCTCGGAAATCGGGACCGCGCGGACGGTGTCGCGGTTCTGGAGGTAGTACGCGAGGCCGAAGTAGCCCATCGCGTGCGGGGAGTCGCCGACGGTCTTGGCGATGACCGTGTCCTGTTCGGTCGTGAGGTGGTCGGTCCGCTGGACCGCGCTCGGGAGGACGGCGTCGGAGAAGTAGTCGAACGTGCCCGAGGCGGTCGTCGGGCCGGCGAGGCGAATCGGCTCGTCGGGCCACTCGGGTCGGACGTCGCTCCACGACGAGGCCCCGCCGACGCGCCATATCGCGGCGAGTTCGGAGAGCGTGAGGCAGTCCACCCAGTCGGCGTCGGGGTTGACGACGACCGAGACGGCGTCGGTGGCGATGCGGAACTCCACGGGGCCGATGCCGGCGGCCGCACACGCGTCGCGCTCGTCCGCCTCGATGGCCCTGCTCGCGTCGTTCACGACGGTCCGGCCCGCACAGAAGAAGTCGGCGAACCCCCCGCCGGTCCCGGTCGAGGCGACGGACACCGTCACGTCCGGGTGCGCCTCCGAGAACGACTTGCCGAGCGAGAGCGTCAGCGGGTAGACCGTACTACTCCCGGCGATAGCGATACGCCCCGAGAGCGCGTCGTCGGTCGTCGCGGTCGCGGTCCGACTCGCGGTCGGCCCCGGCACCGACCCGACGCTCCCGAGACAGCCCGCGAGCCCGACTGCCCCGGCCGCCCCGAGCGCGCCGAGGAACCCGCGCCGACTCGCTCCGTCTCCGCCCCGACAAGGTGGCTTCACGGTCGGTCGTTTCTCGCGTCCGGTCATGGTGGTTGCTAAGTGGGGTATATAGTCACACGAGGGAGACGGCGTCGTCGGCACCGCCGCCGACATGCTCGACGCCGCTGAGTTCGAACCGCGCGCCGCCGGTCGCCGACTCGCAGAGCGCGAGGTCCCAGCCGTGGGCGTCGGCGACCTGCAGGACGATTGGGAGGCCGAAGCCGGTCCCGCCGCCGGCGCGGTTCGTCGTGTAGCCCGGTTCGAGCACGCTCGCCCGGTCGGCCTCCGGGATGCCGGGGCCGTCGTCTTCGACGTAGAAGCCGGGGGCGTCGCAGAGCGCGCCGACGGTGACGGTCACTCCGTCTGGGTCGCCGTGCTCGACGGAGTTCCGAAACAGGTTCTCGAAGACGTGGGCCGCGAGGTCGGGGTCGGCGGCGAACCGGGCGTTCTCCTCGACGACGAGCGTCGCGTCCCCCGTCTCCACGTGCCCCCACGCCCGCCGGGCCGCGTCCGACAGCGCGACCGGGAGCGTGTCTTCGACCCGCCGCTGGAGCGCCAACACGAGCGCGTCGTCGATGATGGCGTCGATGCGGTCGAGCGACTCGACGAGCGGTTCGACGTGGTCGCTTTCGGTCTCGTCGGCGAGGAGTTCGGCCCGGCCGACCGCGACGTTGAGTGGGTTTCGCAGGTCGTGCGAGAGCACGTTCGAGACGGTTCGGAGCTGTTCGTTTCGCTCCTGTACGTCGGCCATCATCTCGTTGAACGAGCGGGCGACCTCGGCCATCGCCTCGCTCTCCTCGTCGGGCTCGATTCGCTCCGCGAGGTCGCCGTCGGCGCAGGCCCGCATCACCTCGCCGTAGGCCTCCGCGGTCCGTTCGAGGTGGCGGCGGCGGCGCTCGGAGGCCTCCTTTTCGGCCCACGCCACCCCTCTCGCCGCCTCGGCCTCCTCGCGGGCGCGCTCGGCTTCGAGAATCTGGTCGCGCAGGGAAACCCGCATCACGTCGAACGCCTCGTAGAGGTCGCCGAACTCGTCCTCGCGGTCGCGGTCGATTGAGACGTCGAGGTTGCCGTCGGTGAGTTCCCGCGCGTTCGACCCGAGGGTCCGAACCGCGTCCACGGTGTCCCGACCGATGGTGACCGCCAGCAGGGCCGCGCCCGCGCCGACGACGAACAGGGTCGCGAGTATCTGCGTGAGGATGTCCGTCCGCAGGGCGTACGCCTCGCCCGTGGGGACGCGGGAGGTGACGACCCAGTCGTGGGTCTCCATCCGGGCGAACCCGACCTCGGTCGACGAGCCGGCGAGCGACTGCCCGGGGACGAACCCCGACGCGGCGTCGTATCGGGTCGTGTCGAGCGCGTCGGTCTCCAACAGCCGCGACTCGTCCTCCGCGAGGACGACCGTCCCCGCCCCGTCGACGACGACGAACCGGCCGGCGTCGATGTCGTGGAGATGCGTCTCGGAGATGTCTCGGAGGTTCGCCACGGCGATGACGGCCCGGTTCGGGCGGTCGGGAATCGTCGTCGCGAAGAGGACGACGGGCGCGGCCCCCTCGGAGGGGCGGAACGGGTCCGAGACGACCACGTCGCCGTGGGACTGCTGGGCGAGCGCGGTGAACTCCCGGCGGCCGTAGTACGTCGTCACCGACTCGGCCGAGGCGACGCTGGCGCTCCCCGTGCTCGTGAGAACCGTCTCGTTTCTCGTGTCGATGTAGTACGCGGCGTCGATGTCGCGGTCGCGTTCGACCACCGACCACAGATAGAGGTTGATGTCGCGGTCGTCGCCGGACTGGAACGCCGCGGACTCAGATATCGACCGCATCTGCACCTCCATCCGCGTGAGCCACTCGTCGAGGTTCTGCGCCTGAATCTCGGCGTTCGTCACGAGGTCGTCGCGCGTCTCGTCGCCGATGACCTCGTTGGCGTGGAGATACGAGTAGCCGCCGACGGCCGCGATGGCGAGCGTGACGAGGCCGACCGCGAGCGCGAACTGCACCGCGTACCGCTTCCTGACGAACCGCGGCAGGAGGCGTCGCGTCACGGCCGGTCGAGCCTCCGGTCAGTCATCCGAAGTCGAGCGCCGCCTCCTCGAACGCGTCGTCGAGCAGTTCCGCGCGGGCGTCGTCGGCGCGGGCCGCCGCGTCATCGACCGAGGCGGTGAGTTCGCGGTACGACGCCGACTCTTCGAGCGTCTCGCGGTCGTAGGTGGACTCCAACACGGCCCGCTTGCGGGCGAGCGCGAAGTACTCGCGGAGCAGGTCGTTGTACGACCCGCGGACCACGAGCGAGCGGACGGCGCGGCGGACCTCCAGTTTTCCGACCGGCTTGACGAGGTAGTCGTCGAACGGCATCTCGACGATGTCGGTGTCGGGGTCGACGCCGGTCACCATCACGACCGGGAAGTCGTGGTCGCGCGCCCGGAGTTCGGACAGCACCTCGTCCCCGGTGCCGCCGGGCATCTGCCTGTCGAGCATCGCGGCGTCGAACGACTCGTCGGCGACGAGTCCGAGCGCCTCCTCCGCGCTCGAAGCCGTCTCGACGCGGTAGTCGTCCGCGAGCCACGCCTCGTACAGCGTCGTCAGGGACGGTTCGTCGTCAACGGCGAGTATCGTCGGTGGTCCGTCGCCAGTCATAATCCTGTGTGGGTGCGCCCGGAAGGCACCCGGTTGGCTGTGTAGTCCAGAGAGCGCTATTAAGCGGTTGCTATGAGGACTCAATAGCCCTCAATTCCGTCGCATGCGGCTTCGTACTCGACGAACTCGCCCGCCTTCCGCGACCGGTCGGCATATAATCGTGTGGTCCAACCGACGGGTATGCGAACCGTCGATGCGGCAGGACTCGAAATCGGCGACGACCACCCGCCCCGAATCATGGGTGTGCTGAACGTCTCCAAGGAGTCCCCGTACAAGCCGAGCGTGTTCAACGACCCGAGCGAGGCCGCCGAATACGTCGACCGCGAGCTCATCGACGAGGGGGCCGACATCGTCGACGTCGGCCTCGAATCGGCGAACAAGCGCCTCGACGTGCTGTCGGCCGAAGACGAACTCGACCGCCTCGACACGGCGCTTTCGGTCCTCGACAGCGTCTCCGGCGACGCCGTCTTCTCCATCGAGACGCGCTACCACGAGGTCGCCGAGGCGGCGCTCGACGGCGGCTTCGACATGGTCAACGACATCTGCGGCTTCGCCGACCCGGAGATGCCCCGCGTCTGCGAGGAGTTCGACGCCGCGGTCGCCAAGATGGCCAGCCCCCCGGACCTCACTCGCCCCGGCGCGATAGAGGAGGTCGACGACATCTACGACGCCCTCGAACTGAACGGCTTCACCGACAAGACCATCGTCGACCCCGCCTTCGGCGGCTGGTCGGAGGCGAAGACGCTCGAACACGACCGCGAGACGTTCGACCGCCTGCGGGAGTTCCGCGGCTACGGCCACCCCATCTTGGTCTCCATCAACCGCAAGAACTTCCTCCGCGACGTGGCCGGCCGCCCGACCGAGGAGGCCCTGCCCGTCAGCCTCGCCGCCACGTCGATGGCGGTCGAGCGCGGCGCACACGTCGTCCGGACCCACGACGTGAAAGAGACCCGCGACGCCGCCCTCATCGGCCACGAGTTCAAGCGCCGCCGCGTCCGCGAACCCGGCGACGTGTCGGTCGAGGAACTCGACGTGACGACGCCCGGCGAGGCCGCGAGACACCTCGACCGCGTCGGCGCGAACCGCGAGGTCGCCGCCGAGAGCGTCACGCGCGTCTTCGAACTGGAGGGGCTCGGGGCCGACGACCGGGAGGCCCTCGCCGCCGCCGCCGGCGACGCGGGAGCCGTCTTGGCCGGCGGCGACACCGGCGCGCTTCTGGTCGGGACGCCCGCCGCGCTCGCCCGGCTTTCGGCGCTCGTCACGGACGCGTCCGACGCCCTCGAAGCCGCCCTCGAAACGGTCGAGCGGGCGACGCGCTAGCCGGCCCGAGAACCCCTCACGAACCCGTCTCGCCGTCTGACGTTCGGCAGACGTTGACCGTTCTACTAAGAGAAAACTTATACCATCCGACTCTAAAACGGTCCTGTGGACGCCGGAAGGGCACGCGGGTAGGGGTACACGAGTGCCGTTCCGGCCCATACAGTTACATTCTGAGCGACAGCTACACCATGGATTTCACCACGTGGGAACCCGTCTACGGGCGGATTCTCGACGACTTCGGCTTCGACCGAACCGGCGACGAGCGGGCCAGAGACGCGCTCGCGGACCTCGTCACGCCGTTCGACCGGGACCGGCTGGACTGGGATGGCGCGACCGTCGCCGTCTGCGGGGCGGCCCCGACGCTCGACGACGAACTCGACCGGCTCGACGCCCCGGACGTTGACGTCGTCGTCGCCGCCTCCACCGCCGCCGATGCGGTTCGAGACGCCGGCTTCGACCTCGATTTAATGGTGACTGATCTCGATAAAAACCCCGAGACGGCGGTCGAACTGACCGAATCGGGCGTGCCGGTCGCGGCCCACGCCCACGGTGACAACCGCCCCGCGGTCCGCGAGTGGGTGCCGCGGTTCGATACCGACCACGTCCTCGGGACGACGCAGGCGGCCCCGGTCGGTCCCGTCGTCAACTGGGGCGGTTTCACCGACGGCGACCGGGCGGCCTTCATCGCCGACGAACTCGGGGCGGACCGGCTCGTCTTCGCCGGCTGGGACTTCGACGACCCGACCGTGGACGCGATGAAAGCGCAGAAACTCAGGTGGGCCGAGCGCCTGCTCCGGTGGCTCGAACGACGCCGCGGAGAGCGGTTTTCGGTACTCGATGGGCGACGCGACGGCATCGACCCGCTCCCCTGAGGGCCCGCTCACACCGACTCGTTGGCGCGGCGTCCCTCGCGCTCGCGCCCCGGTTACCGCGTGTTCTGCGGGTGCACGTCGGCTCCCTCCTCGGTCCCGGTCGGTTCGGCCGCCGACTGCTCGACCACGCCGTCGAACAGGGACGCGTCACAGCCGCGGCAGGTCGCCGAGACGCGCCGCTTCGTCCCGTCGCCTTCGGGGGCCGCCACCCGCTTCGTCTCGACCGTGACCGCGCCGTCGCAGGTCGGGCAGGTCCGGAGACACAGCCGGAGGGCACCGAGGACGCGGTTCCGGTCCGCGGTCGAGAGCCGCCACCACTCGGGGTAGTACCGCCGGAACGTCGCCACCGCCGTGAGGTCGGCGACGAACGCGGCGCGAGAGGCCCACCGGCCCACCGTCCCGCGGTCGAGGCGCGCGAACAGCCCCCGTTCGTCCCAGCCCAGTTCGATTCTATCCGGGGCGACGCCGAGGAGCGCCGCGAGCGCCTCGCGGTCGCGGTCCCGCCCCTCGGTGTCGAGCACGCGGGCGCGCCACTCCTCGGCGAACTGCGGCGACAGAGAGAGCGTGCCGTCCGCGCCGGCCGAAAGGACGCCCGCGGCGTGTAGCGCGGCCGCGAGGTCGACCCGGCCGTCGAGCGAGAGCGGCGGCGACGGGCGCGCCGACGGGAGTTGCGGGGGCGGCGGCGAGACCGACGAGAGTTCGACGAGCGCGAAACCGAAGACGACGACCGGCGGCAGAGCGCCGAGGAACGCGCCGTACGGCACCCAGACGAGCCACCCGAGCGTTCCGCAGACGAACGTCAAGAGGAGGAGCGGAAACACGAGCGGGGACCGGAGAGGCGGCTGTCGGACCGCGGAATCGGGAAGGAAGCGATGCCCGGACATACCAGAACCGTGGGCACGACGCCGTATAGGTATGGACTGGGTACACCAGATAGCAAGAACGTAAACGTGCTCCCGTCCCGGAATTCGGTCGATAACATCACATTACCCGCGACAGTCGCGCCGCCGCGAGTGTCGACTACCGTACCACATTCATGCCAACTGGTGTCCGAAAACGAGCGACTGCCGCCGCGAGACGTGGTAGGACATCGTTTCCCGCGCCGCGAGCAGATTAAGTTCAGTCGAACAGACTGGTCGGCCGGGTTTTCCCGCGTTTCGGTGTCGTCTGCCGCTACATTGACATGGACGCCGTCCTGAGGCGCGGCTATGCAACTGCACTGGCACCGCCGGGACCTGCGCGTCGCGGACAACCGCGGGCTCGCGGCGGCCGCGGAGGCGGGCCCCGTCGCCCCGCTTTTCGTCTTCGACCGGGACGTGCTCGACCACGCCGGCGCGCCCCGCGTCAGGTACCTGCTCGACGCGCTCGCCGAACTCCGCGAGGCGTACCGCGAGCGCGGGAGCGACCTGCTCGTCGCCCGCGGCGACCCGCGGACGGTCGTGCCGGCGGTCGCGGCGGCGCTCGACGCGGAACGGGCCGTGTGGGGCATCGACTACTCCGGGCTGGCCCGCGAGCGCGACGCCGACGTGCGACTCGCCCTCGACGACGCCGGCGTCGCCCGCGAGCCGGTCCACGACGCCATCTTCCACCCGCCGGGGAGCATCACGACCAACGCGGGCGACACGTACTCGGTCTACACCTACTTCTGGAAGAAGTGGCGCGATCGCGACAAACCCGACCCGTACCCGGAACCGGACGCCGACGACCTCGCCGACGCCGCGGCACTCGAAACCGCCGCAGAGTGCCTCTCCGACGCCGACTTCGACATCGCCGTCGGCGACCTCCCGACCATCTCGGACCTCGGGTTCGAGGAGCCGACGGCGGCGGTCCAGTCGGCGGGGACCGAGGCGGCCCGCGAGCGCCTGTCGGCGTTCTGCGCGGACGCCATCTACCGCTACGCCGACGACCGCGACTACCCGACGCGGGACGCCACGTCCCGGCTCTCGACGGACCTCAAGTTCGGGACCATCGGCATCCGCGAGGTGTACGCGGCGACCGCGGCGGCCCGCGAGGGCGTCGGCGGCGAGCGAGACGAGTCGGTCGAGGAGTTCCAGTCGCAGTTGGCGTGGCGGGAGTTCTACGCGCACGTCCTTCGAGAACACCCGAACGTCGTCACGGAGAACTACAAGGAGTACGAAAATGACATCGCGTGGCGCGACGATTCCGAGGAACTCGCGGCGTGGAAAGAGGGCAAAACCGGCTATCCAATCGTCGACGCCGGGATGCGACAGCTCCGCGAGGAGACGTACATGCACAACCGCGTCCGGATGATAGTCGCGTCGTTCCTCACGAAGGACCTCCTGTGCGACTGGCGACACGGCTACGCGCACTTCCGGGAGCACCTCGCGGACCACGACACCGCGAACGACAACGGCGGCTGGCAGTGGGCCGCCTCGACCGGGACCGACGCCCAGCCGTACTTCCGCATCTTCAACCCGATGACGCAGGGCGAGCGCTACGACCCAGACGGGGAGTACATCAAGCGATACATTCCCGAACTCTCGGACGTGACGGCAAACACCATCCACGAGTGGCACGACCTGACCGACCTCGAACGCGAGCGCCTCGCGCCGGACTACCCGGAACCAATCGTGGACCACTCCGAGCGCCGCGAGCGGGCGATTTCGATGTTCGAGGCCGCCCGCGGCGACGACTGAGCGACGGGCGCGCAGACGGGGGTCGCGAGCCGCCGCGCCCGCCCTCCACCCCCGGTCGCCGCGGCACGAACGACTTTCTCCTCGGAACCCGACTCCGAATCCATGCACGTCGCTATCATCCTCTACGACGGCTTCGACGAACTCGACGCCGTCGCCCCGTTCGAGGTGTTCCAGAACGCCGGCGCGGCCGGGGCCGACTGCGAGGCCGAACTCGTCGCGCTCGACGACCGCGAGTTCGTGACCGCGAGCCACGGCATGCGCGTCGGCGTCGACGGCGTCCTCGACCCCGAGACCGACCGCCCGGACCTCCTCGTCGTCCCCGGCGGCGGCTGGAACTCCCGCGCCGAACAGAGCGCGTGGGCGGAGGCCGAGAAAGGCGAGATTCCGGATGCAATCGCGGTACTCCACGAGGCCGGAACGACCGTCGCCGGCGTCTGTACCGGCGGGATGCTCCTCGCCCGCGCCGGCATCCTCGACGGCCGCCCCGCGGTCACCCACGGCGGCGCGCTTTCCGACCTCCGACAGACGGCCGCCGAAGTCGTCGAAGCGCGCGTCGTCGACGACGGCGACGTGCTCACCGCGGGCGGCGTCACCTCCGGTCTCGACCTCTCGTTGCACGTCGTCGAACGCGAGTTCGGAGCCGAAGTCGCCGACGCCGTCTCGACGGAAATCGAGTACGAGCGCCGGACCGACCCGTTCGACGGCTGATACGCTCGCGCGAACCGGAGTTTCTCGAAGCGGAGAAATCGACCGATAGCGACCCGCATACTGTGGTTTGTGCTAGCATACCTCTCCTCAAGTTTTAACAGGATTCCGCCCCACCCGTGATACGGAGGTTACACATTATGAGCTACGAACTCGACCCGCTTCCGTACGAGTACGACGCCCTCGAACCGCACATCTCCGAGCAGGTGCTGACGTGGCATCACGACACCCACCACCAGGGCTACGTCAACGGCTGGAACGCGGCCGAGGAGACCCTCGCCGACAACCGCGAAGCAGGCGAGTTCGGCTCGTCCGCCGGCGCGCTCCGCAACGTGACCCACAACGGCTCGGGACACATTCTGCACGACCTGTTCTGGCAGAACATGTCGCCGGAAGGCGGCGACGAGCCCTCGGGCGCGCTCGCAGACCGCATCGCGGAGGACTTCGGCTCCTACGAGGCGTGGAAGGGCGAATTCGAAGCGGCGGCCGGCGCGGCCGGCGGCTGGGCGCTCTTGGTGTACGACTCGTTCTCGAACCAGCTTCGGAACGTCGTCGTCGACAAGCACGACCAGGGCGCGCTCTGGGGTAGCCACCCGATTCTCGCGCTGGACGTCTGGGAGCACTCGTACTACCACGACTACGGCCCGGCCCGCGGCGACTTCGTCTCCGCGTTCTTCGAGGTCGTCGACTGGGAAGAACCGTCGGCCCGCTACGACCAGGCCGTCGAACTCTTCGAGTAAACCCGATACATCCCGACTTTTCTTTCGGACGCAACGCCGTCAGCGGCGGCGCTGTCCGCGTCGAACCGAACCGAGAGCGAGTCGTCTGCCGCGGGGTCGAACCGCCGCTCAGGGGCGGCGGTCGCGGGCGGTCGGGTCGGAAAACAGCTCCGTCCCGCCGAACTCCTCGTTCAGCGCACAGATTCGGTCGTGCAGTGCCGCGAAGTCGCGGCCGTCGGTCCCGCGGTCGAAGCCGGCGAGGACGCCGGTGGGGTGGTCGCCGACGAACGTCCGAAACTGCTCGAACGCGTCGAACCCGCGGACGGTGTAGCCGTAGTCCGCGTAGTACAGCGTCTCGTAGGTGTCTCTCGTGACGTACCCGAACCGCTCGTTGTCGATGAATCGAGAGACGTCGAGAGATTCGAGCGCGTCGGACACGTCCTCCCTGAGATAGAGGTGTTCGTAGCCGTGGTGGTCGAAGACCCAGAGGTCCCGGAGGTCGTCCCCGCCGAAGCTACGGAAAGCCTCGACGAGTCGTGCGGGGGCGTCGCTCATCGTTTCGGGTCTCGCGTCGCGGCTGATAAGCCTACTTATGGGGCCGTCGAGGCCTGTGCGGAGGCCATGGCCGCGCTCGTCAGCCACAGTGCCGTCGTCCCCGTCCCCGTCCCCGTCGCTCGCCGCCCGCGGTCGTCGGGGTTTTGCCCGTCGGCCGAGAAGCCTACGGCATGCCCAAGCCGAAAGACGACTTCGACACCCTCTACGGGTACCTCCTGTACGAACCCGCCGACATCCTCGACCCCGACTACATGTACACCGTCGGCGAAATCGCCCGCCTGATGCAGGGGCTGTCGCCGCAGGACGACCTCAGCGAGGAGACCGAAGACCGCATCGTCCAGTGGACGATTCCGTGGATCGTCGCCAATCAGGAGGACTTCGTCATCAACGACCCCCGGAGCGACGAACCGGGCTACTTCGGCCTCCACCCCGACGCCGTCCCCGAAGCAGACGAAGAGTAACGACCGCCGCGTCCCCGTTTCGCGGTTCGGCGTCCGCGAGTTCTTCCGACGTGAGACTCGCACAAACGGTTATCTGTCAGGTAGTTGTTTTCTCGCTCGTACTATGGCTCAATTCGACACCGAAGTCGCAGTCGTAACAGGCGCTGGCTCTGGAATCGGTCGCGCGACCGCGGAGGCGTTCGCCGCCGAGGGCGCGCGCGTCGTCGTCTCCGACGTGAACATCGAGGGCGGCGATGAGACCGTCGCGCGCATCGAGGAGGCCGGCGGGACGGCGACGTTCGTCGAGACGGACGTGACGGACGGCGACGCCGTCGCCGCGATGGTCGACACGGCGGTCTCCGAGTACGGCCGACTCGACTTCGCCTGCAACAACGCGGGCGTCGGCGGCGCGCAGAAACCGACCGCCGACCTCTCGGCCGACGAGTGGCAACAAGTCATCGACGTGAACCTCAACGGCGTCTGGCGGTCGATGCGACACGAGATTCCCGCGATGCTCGACGGCGACGGCGGCGTCATCGTCAACATGGCGTCGATTCTCGGGAAAGTCGGCTTCGCGAACGCGAGCCACTACGTCGCCGCCAAACACGGCGTCCTCGGGCTGACGAAGACCGCGGCCATCGAGTACGCCGAACAGGGCGTCCGCGTCAACGCGGTGTGTCCGGGCTTTATCGACACGCCACTGCTCGGCGAGGGCGGCCTCGACGACCCCGAAGCCCGGAAGGGAATCGAGTCGCTCCACCCGATGAACCGCCTCGGCGACGTGGACGAAATCGCCTCCGCGGTCGTCTGGCTCTGTTCGGACGGCGCGTCGTTCACGACGGGCGAAGCGCTCACCGTCGACGGCGGCTACACGAGTCGGTAAGAGGCGTCGACGAGGCGGTCGAGGCGGCGACTCACCTCGTCCGCGCCGCCTTCGCCGCGAGTTCGAGGTCCTCGCTCGGACGTGTCGTGACGCTCGGCCCGTGGCCGACGTGGAGTTCGGTCAGGTCGTCGCCGACCACCTCGCGCAGGCGGTCGATGCTCTCGACGAGCGCGCCGCGGTCACCCTCGGGGAGGTCGGTCCGACCGAAGCCGCCGTCAGCGAAGACGAGGTCGCCCGCGAAGCAGACGCCCGACCCGCGGGAGAAAAAGCACAGGTGGTCGTCCTTGTGGCCCGGCGTGTGGACCGCCTCGAACACGTCGTCGCCGATTTGGACGCGCTCGCCGTCGTCGATGCGCCTGTCCACGGCGAGGTTGCCGGTGTCGTAGCCCCACGTCTGCACGTCGAACGCCTCGCGGACGGCGTCCACGTTTCCGATGTGGTCGGGGTGCGTGTGGGTGAGGTACACCGCGTCGAGCGAGTCGGTTGCCTCCCGGACCTTCGGCACCACGTCGAAGTTCGCCCCGGCGTCCACGAGCGCGGTGGTCTCGCCGTCGACGAGAAAGACGTTGCTCGTGAAGGCCCGAGTGTCCCCTGCGAGGTTGCGAATCATGGCCACAGGTACGAAAAGCGGGGTATTCGGTGTTGTGGGCGAGCGGAAATCCGCGCTGATACGGGGAAGTTTAGTATGGTCCGACCACGACCAACAGTCAATCAGGGCACCTCTCATGCGCCAATATCTCGACCTCGTGACAGACGTTCTCGGCACCGGGCGACACAAACCCAATCGGACGGGCGTCGACACCATCTCGGGCTTCTCGAAGCACTACAGCGTCGACTTGCAGGAGGGCTTCCCGCTTCTCACGACGAAGGACCTCTCGGGCTTCCGCTGGAACTCCCTCATCCACGAACTGCTGTGGTACCTCTCCGGCGAGGAACACATCCGCACCCTCCGCGAGGAGACGGGCATCTGGGACGCGTGGGCCGACGACGACGGCCATCTCGACACGGCCTACGGTCGGTTCTGGCGGCGCTACCCGGTCCCCGAGGAGGGACTTTCGGGCGAGGCGTGGCCCGACGACGGCCACCGCTGGATGAACGACGAAGGGACGTTCGACCAACTCGCGTACGTCCTCGACACGCTCGAAGAGAACCCGAACTCCCGCCGGATGGTCATCAACGCGTGGCACCCCGCCAACGCGGCCGTCTCGACGCTCCCGCCGTGTCACTACACCTTCGTCTTCAACGTGCAGGGCGACGAACTCAACCTCCACCTGACCCAGCGCTCCGGCGACATCGCGCTCGGCGTCCCGTTCAATCTCGCGGCGTACGCCATCCTCGCGCAGGTCGTCGCCCAGCGCGCCGGCTTCGAACTCGGGTCGTTCGCCCACACCATCGTCGACGCCCACGTCTACTGCGGCACCGGCGAGCGCGGCGCGTGGTACGGCGACCACCTCGACGAACTCCAGTCCCGCCTCGCCGACGTGCAGTCGCCCGAAGGGTACCTCGACGTGCGCGAGTGGCTCCTCGACGCGGCACCCGAGGAGGCCGACGGAGAGGAGGACTACGACCACGTTCCCGGACTGCTCTTGCAGGCCTCGCGCGAACCCCGCGAGCGCCCCACGCTCGACGTGGCCGACGTGCGGCTCGAAGCCCTCTCGTTCGAGGACATCGTCCTCCGCGACTACGACCCGGCCGACGGGATTCGCTTCGCGGTGGCCGAATGAGCGGCGAGGAGATGGCCGAAGCCGAGGCCGACGACGCCGTCGGTTCCGCGGTCCGATTCGTCCTCGTCGCCGCCGTCGCCGACAACCGCGTCATCGGCCGCGACGGCGACATGCCGTGGCACCTCCCCGAGGACCTGAAGCACTTCAAGCGGACGACGACCGGGCACCCGGTCGTGATGGGCCGCAAGACCTACGAGAGCATCGCCCGCCAACTCGACGGCCCGCTCCCGGACCGCCACAGCGTCGTGCTGACGAGCCGCGACCTCGACCTTCCCGAGGGCGCTGAAGCGGTCGATTCGGTCGAATCCGCGGTCGCCGCCGCCGAGACCGCGGCCGCCGAGATGGGCGTCGAGACCGTGTACGTCGTCGGCGGCGCGACCGTCTACGAGCAGTTCCTCGACCGCGCGGTGGGGCTGGTTCTCACCGAACTCGACGCGCCCCACGAGGGCGACACGCGGTTCCCCGAGTGGGACCGCGAGGACTGGGTCGAGACCGACCGCGACGACCGCGACGGCTTCTCGTTCGTCACGTACGAGCGCCGGAAACGCGGGGACTCCGCGGCGGCCGGTGGAGCCGAGTTCGACCCGGAAGAGTCCGATGACTGATACCACCGCCCCCGGCGGCGAGTGGGAGTACAAAATCGTCCGCACGGCCGACGGCGGCCTGTTCAGCGGCGACACGTCCCCGATGGAAGACGCCCTCAACTCCCTCGGCGGCGACGGATGGGAACTCGTGGACACGATTTCCGACTCGCGCGGCGCCGGCGCGAACAGCGGGCAGACGGCGCTCGTGTTCAAGCGGCCGAAGCGCTGAGACGCCGGGGGTCGTCTCGGGGGGCGCTCGCAAACGACCCGTGTTTCCCGCGACGGTCCACGAGTAGCTTTATTGACGCGAACGACCTCCTAAGAGGGAACGAAGCTTTCCCGTCCGCCATGACCACTTCGACACTCGCAGACCGACTCCGCCAGCCCGAGTACACCGGCGAAAACCGGTGTACGCCGTGTACCGTCGTGAACGTCGTCATCGCCGCCGCGCTGAGCCTGTTGCTCGGCCTCGCGTGGCCGCCGCTCGCGCTCGTCTCGTTCGCCCTCTTCGCGGGCGCGATTTACTTCCGCGGCTACCTCGTTCCCGGCACGCCGACGCTCACGAAGACGTACTTCCCCGACCGGGTCCTCCGGTGGTTCGACAAGGAGCCGACGCCGACCCAGACTCGCGTCGGGGCCACCGCGTCCGCGCCCGGGTCGGCCGCCGGCGACGACGCTGACGCCGAATCACCGGCCGGCGAGGTCGAATCGGGGGAGTTAGACGGCGATGGCGCGTCGGTCGCGGCGTTCGACGTGGAGGCGACCCTGCTGGACGCCGGCGCGTTGGAGGTGGACGAGAGCGGCGACGAACTCCGCCTCGCCCCGGCGTTCGAATCGGCGTGGAACGACGAAATCGCGCGCACCGACGAGGCGGTCGCGCGACGGTGGCTCGCCCGCTTGACCGGGGTCGACGAAGCAGACGTCTCGCTGGAATCTCGCTCCCGGAGTCGGTGGCTCGTGGCGATAGTCGACGGCACCACCCTCGGCACTTGGGAGTCCCGCGGCGCGCTCGTCGCGGACGTGGCCGCCGACGCCGCCCTCGACGGCCGCCTCGACGACTGGGACCGCCTGACGGCCGAACAGCGGAGCGCGCTGGCGAGGGGACTCCGCATCTATCTCAACCGATGTCCGACCTGCGGCGGCGACGTCCGATTCGGCTCGGAGACCGCCGAGTCGTGTTGCCGGTCGTGGGAGGTGTTCGCCGTCCGCTGTGAGGACTGCGAGGCGCGACTGCTGGAAGTCGACGCCGAGGCGCTCGAACCCGAAACCGCCTGAGGCGACCGGGCCGGCGCGGCGGCCGCGACGCTCCGCCAGCGAATACATTTTTGTCCGTTGACAACAGATTCTCAGTATGAGCAAGGCGCACTTCGAGGTGTTCGTCGACGCGGCGGACGACTACCGCTGGCGGCTCGTCCACGACAACGGGAACATCCTCGCCGACTCGGGCGAGGGCTACGCGTCGAAACAGAAGGCGAAGCAGGGCATCGAGAGCGTCAAGCGGAACGCCCCCGACGCGGACGTGGTCGAAGCGTAGTTCCGCGGCTGGTGGCCTCGATTCGTCGGAAATCGGAGGATTGACCGCCGATTCGAGTACGAACCCCACACCGATGCCGGGTGTGGAGGCTTTTTCCGCCTCCGGGACTGACCGGAGAGTAATGACGAACGTCGCCGACGCGAGCGAGGAGGTCGCACGATGAACCGAAACGACAAGCAGGCCTACGACCGCGGGACGTCGCTTTTCTCCCCCGACGGACGCATCTATCAGGTCGAGTACGCCCGCGAGGCCGTCAAGCGCGGCGCGCCGGTCCTCGGCGTACGCACCGCCGACGGCGTCGTTCTGGCGGCTCTCCGGTCGACTCCGTCGGAACTCATGGAAGCCGAGAGCATCGAGAAGCTACACAAGCTCGACGACGCGCTCGGCGCGGCCACGGCCGGCCACGTCGCCGACGCGCGGAAGCTCGTGGACTTCGCGCGGACGACCGCCCAGCGCGAGCACCTGCGCTACGGCGAACCCATCGGCGTCGAGACGCTCACGAAGACCATCACCGACAACATCCAAGAGAGCACGCAGTCCGGCGGCACCCGCCCGTACGGCGCGTCGCTCCTCATCGGCGGCGTCGAAAACGGCTCGGGCCGCCTCTTTGCGACCGACCCGTCCGGGACGCCCCAGGAGTGGAAGGCGGTCGCCATCGGCGGCCACCGCGAAGACGTGCAGGCCGCCCTCGAAGACGGGTACGCCGAGGACCTGTCGCTCGAAGACGGTCTCGCGCTCGCCGTGAAGGCGCTCGTCGCGGCCGACGACGAAATCGAGAGCGACGAGCTGAACCTCGTCACCGTCTCCGAGGCGGGCTACGAAATCGTCGACGAGGAGAGCATCGCCGAGCTGTTCGCCGACGCGACCGCGGACGACGGGTCCGACGAGACGGACGAAAGCGAGGAGTAGATGACGGACGGGAGCCCGACCGACGACGACTCGTCGGCGCCGACCGCGAACGCGACCGCCGGCGCGGCGGCCGTGACGCTCGACCGCATCGCGGTCTACCCGGTGAAGTCGCTCGACGCCGAGTTCGTCGACGCCGCCGACATCGTCGAGAACGGCGGGCTCCGCGGCGACCGCGAGTACGCCATCTTCGACGGGGACGACCAGTACGTCAACGGCAAGCGCGAGCGGGCGGTCCATCGCATCCGAAGCTCCGTCTCGCTCGCCGACGGCACGGTCGAACTCTCGGCCCCCGAGATGGACGACTACGACGGCCCGATAGCCGAGGCCGACGACTGGCTCTCGGCGTACTTCGGCTACCCGGTCGAACTCCGGCGCGACCCCGCCGGCGGGTTCCCCGACGACACCGAAGCCAGCGGCCCGACGGTCATCTCGACGGGAACGCTCGACGCGGTCGCCTCGTGGTTCGACGGCGTCGACGCCGACGAGATGCGCCGCCGCCTCCGGCCGAACCTCGTCCTCGACGCGACCGAGCCGTTCTGGGAGGACCACCTGTTCGACCGGCGCGGGACGGTCGTCGAGTTCGGCGTCGGAGGAGTTTCCTTCGAGGGCGTCAACCCCTGCCAGCGCTGTGTCGTCCCGAGCCGCGACCCCGACACGGGCGCTGAAACGGCCGACTTCCGGACGACGCTCATGACGAAGCGCCGGGAGACGCTCCCCGAGTGGTCCGGCGGCGACTGGTTCGACCACGACTTCCGGCTCATGGTCAACACCGCGGTTCCGGAGTCGTCGTGGGGCGAGACGCTGTCGGTCGGGGACGTCGTCACCGTCGGCGACATCGTCCCCGAGTGAGTCGAGCCTGTTTTCGTCGCGTTCGAACGCCGCGCAGACGGTTCGTTATTCTTCGTTGACACCCGCGGCTTTAGGTCACCTGCCCCGGTTGAGAGACACATGTTCACGCTATCCGGCGTGCGGGTCGTCGACGCCGACGGGGGCCGCGAGGCGAACGTGGTGATAGACGAGTCGACCGGGCGCATCGCGTCCGTCGGCGACGAGGTAGAAGGCGAGACGCGGGACCTGTCGGGTGCGGTCGTCGCGCCGGGACTCGTCGACGCCCACGTTCACCTCATGATGGACGGCCGCCCAGACGTGGCCGCCTACCGGTCCGAGCCGGTCGAACGCGCCTGCTACCGAGCGGCGGCCAACCTCCAGAAGACGCTGGCGGCGGGCGTCACGACCGTCCGCGACCTCGGTTCGCCCGGCGACACTGCGACGAGCGCGAAGGCCGCGGTCGCCGCCGGCGAACTCGACGGGCCGCGCGTCCTCGCCGCCGGGGAGAACATCACCATGACGGGCGGCCACGCCCACTGGTTGGGCCGGGAGGCCGACGGCCCGAACGAGGTTCGAAAGGCCGCCAGAGAGCAACTGAAGCGCGGCGCGGACGTGGTGAAATGCATCGCGACCGGCGGCGTCCTCACCACCGGCGCGGTCACGGGCGCGCCCGAGTTCACGGAAGCGGAGATTCGCGCCCTCGTCGACGCCGCGAGCGCGAAGGGCGTCCCGACCGCGGCCCACGCCCACGGCGAGGCGGGTATCAAAAACGCCGCCCACGCGGGGATTTCGAGCGTCGAACACGGGATGTTCATGGACGAGGAGGCCGCGGAACTCATGGTCGAACACGGCACGTACTGGGTGCCGACGGCCTCGGCCGTCCGCGAAATCGTCGAGGCGGGCGTCGAGGGCGGCATCCCGCCGGAGGCCGTTGCGAAGGCCGAAGACGCCGCCGAACGCTTCGAAGGCGCGTGGGACCGCGCGCTCGACGCCGGCGTGAAAATCGCCATGGGGACCGACGCGGGCACGCCGTTCAACGACCACGGCGAGAACGCGCTCCGCGAGATGGAACTGCTCGTCGAGTACGGCCTGTCGCCCGCCGAGGCGCTCGAAGCCGCGACCGTCGGCGGCGCGGACCTCCTCGGATTGGACGACGTGGGGAGGGTCGCCGAGGGCTACGTCGCGGACCTCGTCGTCCTCGACGCCGACCCGAGCGAGGACGCGGGCGCGTGGCGGACGGTCCGGCAGGTGTACCGCGAGGGCGAGCGAGTCGTCTAATCGCAACACGGCAGTCGGTATCACACCCGATTTGAAGCGACAACCTTTTACAATCACGAGCAATACGGAATGATGTACCAACGTGCTCTGTTGGTGTAGTCCGGCCAATCATATCACCCTCTCACGGTGATGACCAGGGTTCGAATCCCTGACGGAGCACTTCTCTCAACCCTGAACCACGAGCGACAGCGAGCGTTCTCTCCGCCGTCTACGCGTCCGGGTCGCCGAGTTGCGACATCACGATGTCTTCTGCGGTTCGCAACCGGTACTGAACAGTCGAACGCGGCACGTCGAGCACGTCGCTGAGGTCCTCGACGGTCACCTTCCGCGGGCGCTCGTAGTAGCCGTGTTCGACGGCTGTTTCGAGCGCCTCCCAGTGGGCCGCCGAGAGGTCGGCCGCGATGCGCGCCTCGGCGTCCCAGTTGCCGGCGTTCGTGAGATGTTCAACGTCCAGTTGCAGGCCTTCCCTGAGTTGCGCCTCGATGGTCTCGTACAGTTCGCCGAGCGGGTGGTCGCCGGGGTAGAGGATGCGCCAGCGGTACTCGCCCGCGCGGCGGGACGACTCGAAGATGACGCCCGGTCCGACGTGTTCGAGGACGTACCGGGGAATCGAGTGGCAGTTGCTCACCTCCTCGCGGTAGGTGTAGACGGTCATCGAGTGGTCCGAGCGGTCGAGGACGTGGTAGTCGCGGTGGGTGTGGCAGTCGGGCGCGTCGAGGCACTCGTTGCACCGCGTCTCGTCGGTGAACACCTCCTCGAACGCCGACAGCCCCTCCGGCGTGCCGACGACGTGGTCGACCCGCCACATCACGTCCTCCGTGGACGAACAGACCGACGAACGAGAGCGCAGACTCGGGTACTCGTAAAACAGGTCCATCAGCTCGTCGGTCCCCTCCGAAAAGCGAACGACGAATTCGAACTCGCGCATTCGGTCTTCGTTCTGTCGCGGAGTGACTTAGCATGTACTAATCCGACATCGACTGTGTTCTCAGCCCCTTTCCGGGTCACATTCGTTTTCGTCACCGCTTCGCGACCAGGGTTAGCAGGTGCTAACGAAATAGTGAGGCCAGTTTAGCACGGAGCGAAACACGAGCGAGCAGACCGGTGCGACACGGCAGACACGGGTTCCGCCCGTCGATTCGGAAACGTACGTGTGGCTCGGGGGCGCTCGCTCGCGGGGACCGGTTCCGACCGTCCCCTCCCACCACCGACCGCATCCGTTCACTCCAACCAACCTCGGACGGCGGCCGGGTCACCACCTATTTGACGCCCGGTCGTCTACCCGCACGAGGATGTTACTCGCGGGTACGGTGGTCGCCGACGCGTCCACCATCATCGAAGAGGGCGCCGTCGTCGTCGACGGCGACCGCATCGTCGCGGTCGGAGCGCGCGCGGACCTCACAGAACGGTATCCAGACCACGAGCGACGCGAGTTCGGCATCGTCGCGCCGGGACTGGTCGGCGGCCACGTCCACTCGGTGCAGTCGCTCGGCCGTGGCATCGCTGACGACACCGAACTGCTGGACTGGCTCTTCGACCACGTGCTCCCGATGGAGGCCGGCCTCGACGCCGAAGGGATGCGCGTCGCCGCCGAGCTCGGCTACCTCGAATGCATCGAGTCCGGCACGACGACGGTCGTCGACCACCTCTCGGTCAACCACGCCGAGCAGGCGTTCGAGGCCGCGGGCGAGATGGGCATCCGGGGACGCATCGGCAAGGTGCTCATGGACACGAACGCCCCCGAGGGACTCCAAGAAGACACCGACGCGGGCCTCGCCGAGTCCGAGCGCCTCATCGAGCGCTATCACGACGGCTTCGACGGCCGCATCCAGTACGCCGTCACGCCGCGGTTCGCCGTCACCTGCTCGGAGGCGTGTCTGCGGGGCGTCCGCGAACTCGCGGACCGCTACGACGGCGTCCGCATCCACACCCACGCCAGCGAGAACCGAAACGAAATCGCCACCGTCGAGGCGGAGACGGGCATGCGCAACATCCACTGGCTCGACGAGGTCGGTATCACCGGCGACGACGTGGTGCTGGCCCACTGCGTCCACACCGACGACTCCGAGCGCGAGGTGCTCGCCGAGACCGGCACGCACGTCACCTACTGCCCGTCGTCGAACATGAAGCTCGCGTCGGGTATCGCACCGATTCCGGACTACCTCGACCGCGGTATCAACGTCGCGCTCGGGAACGACGGCCCACCGTGTAACAACACGCTCGACCCCTTTACCGAGATGCGACAGGCAAGCCTCCTCCAGAAGGTCGACGCGCTCGACCCGACGAGCACGCCCGCCGCGACGGTCTTCGAGATGGCGACGCGAAACGGCGCGAAGGCCGCCGGCTTCGACCGCGTCGGCGAACTCCGCGAGGGGTGGAAAGCGGACGTCGTCGGCATCGACACCGACCTCACGCGGGCGACGCCGCTCCACGACGTGCTGTCGCACCTCGTGTTCTCCGCCCACGGCGACGACGTGGTGTTCACCATGGTCGACGGCGACGTGCTCTACGACGGGGGCGAACACGTCCGCGCAGACGCCGACGACGTCCGAGAACGGGCGCGGGCGGTGGCCGCCGGTCTCGACTCGGCACCGACGAGCGACTGAGTACCCCCGCTCACGAGACCACCTCGCACGCAAGACCGGCCGGCCGTGTCCGCGAGGCCCGCCGCCACCGTCGCCTCTTTCTCTCCGCGCGACCCCACCTGAGTCATGACTGTCCGACTCCGTGCGGCGACGCCGTCCGACCTCCCGTCGATTCGGGAGATTTACGCGCCGTTCGTCGAAGACACCGCGATTTCGTTCGCCTACGACCCGCCGAGCGTCGCTGACCTCGAAGCGAAACTGGAGCAGAAGACCGACTACCCGTGGCTCGTCTGCGAACTCGACGGCGAGGTGGCCGGCTACGCCTACGCCGGGGCGATTCGGGAACGCGTCGCCTACCAGTGGGCCGTCGAGACCTCGATTTACGTCCACCCGGAGTTCCAGCGCCGCGGCGTCGCTCGCGGGCTCTACACGGCGCTTTTGGACCTGCTCGAACGGCAGGGCTACGTCTCCGCGGTCGCCGTCATCACGACGCCGAACCCCGCGAGCATCGCCTTCCACGAGTCGTTCGGGTTCGAGCGCGTCGGCCGCTTCGAGCGCGTCGGCTACAAAGGCGACGCGTGGCACGACGTGGAGTGGTGGAGTCTCGACCTCGGCGACCGACCCGACGAACCCGACGCGCCGCTGTCCGTCGCCGACGCTCGCGAACGTGACTGGTGGGACGACGCGCTCGCCCGCGGCGCGGCGCTCGTCGAAAACAGCGCATAACGGTTCCCGGTTCCCGTTCTCCCCGAACCGGGAGCCCTTCTTCCCGTCAGCCCGCGCGTTCAGACGCCGGCTTCGAGCGAGTCTTCGGTCTCGGCGTCCGCCGAGTCGCCTCCGTCGGCCGTCTCGACCTCGTCGAGCGCCTCAACTTCGTCGGCCGGGTCGCCGGTCCCCGCCTGTTCGAGCACGTACCGCTCGACGCCGGCCGAGAGCATCTCCTGCCAGTCGTCGAACTCGGTGTTCGACTCGACGTACCGGTCCCACTCGTGGGTCGGTATCGACTCGAAGGAATCCTGATCTGCGACCGCGAACCCGCTTTCTTCGAGGAATTCACTGATCGATGCCGCCTGACAATGTGACTCGACCCACGACGACGGGAACAAGTCGGCCAGCGTCACCTCGCCGCCGAGACCCCCAATCTCGACGTCGAGTGTCGCGGCCGTCGTTTCGGCCTCACCCATACCCGGGTCCTACAGCCACGGATATAACGGTGTTGCGGTTGGCGTCCGAGAGAGTCAGTTCGTCGAGACGATTTCGACCACGTCGCGGTGCGAGAGCTCGTGGTCCGACCCGATTTGACGCTTCGAGTGGCAGTCGATGCCGTGGAGGAGACCGTCGCCGATGTCCGAGTGCAGGTGGTACGCGAAGTCCTCGGTCGTCGAGCCCTCGGGGAGGATAAAGCAGTCGCGGAAGACGCCCTGCGAGTCGCTCTTGCCGTTCGCGCTCCCGGGGAAGATGGCGATGGCACCCATCACGTCGAACAGCGCGTTTTCGAGCGACTGCTGGACGCCCGTGCCGCCGAACTCGGTGACGAACTCGCGAATCTGTTCGAGCCCCGCCTCCTGTTCGTCGCTCACGTCGCCGACGATGTCGAAGTCGTCGTCGCCGGGGCGGTAGTCGACGACGCCGCCCTCGTCTGCCTTCTTCAGCGCCTTCTCGGCGTGCGCCGAGGTCGGAACGAACGTCAGGTGCTCGTAGTCGGGGTCCGCCGTGATTTCCTCGTAGTTCTCCTGGGAGACCGGCTTGTCCATCTTGTTCGCCGCGATGATGATGGGCTTCGTGCGCTTCCGAATCTCGCGGGCGAGCGACTCCTTGTCCGCGTCGTCCCACTCGTCGGGGTCGAGCTCCAGCCCGAGAGAAAGGATTATCTGCTTGATTTCGTCTTTGTTCGTCTTGAACGCCGACATCTGCTCCGCGAGGTCGACTTCGATGTCCTTGTCCTCGCCGTGGTAGCCCGAGCGGTAGCGGTCGATACCCTTCTCTAAGACGTCGAGATACCACATGTCAAGTTCGTTTTCGAGGAAGTCGATGTCCTCGCGGGGGTCGTGGCCCTCCGTCGCCTCGCCTTCGATGTCCGTCTCACCGGAGAAGTCGACGACGTGGACGAGCACGTCCGCCTCGTTGAGGTCGGTGAGGAACTGGTTCCCGAGGCCCTTGCCCTCGTGTGCACCGGGGATGAGCCCCGCCACGTCGACGAGTTTGACCGGGACGAACCGCATCCCGTGGTCGCAGTAACCGACCGAGGGCGTACACGACTCGTCGAACTCCGGGGCCGCACACTCGACGCGGACGTACGCCTCGCCGATAGAGGGGTCGATGGTCGTAAACGGGTACGCACCCTCGGGCACGTCGTTCATCGTCGCCGCGTTGAAGAAACTCGACTTCCCGACGGATGGCTTTCCGACGAGACCGATCTTGTAACTCATTCGTTGGTCGGACTGGTGTCTCGAACGCTAATAACCGTTCGAGGTTCGTCTCGCTATGCGTGAAATTCACACGCCATCGGTGTCGAGGAGGCCGGTTCCCCGCGCTCGACTCCCGGGTTCGAGCGCCGGGGACGCGACTCCGTCGGCGAGTTCGCGGCGGGGAGAGCCAAGTCGAATCCGCGAGCCGACGGTCGTTCCGCGCCGGGCGCGGTCCCTTCGGCCCACGTCCGGTGCACCTTTGTCTTCACGTCACCGACTGCCGGGCATGACCGACCGCGACGAGACGGCGAGCGAAACCGCATCCGCGCCGAACGCGAACGCCGACGCGGCCGCCGCCGAGCCCTCGCCGGACGACACGGCCGACGCGGACACGTTCCGCGTCGGCATCCACGTCACCGAGACCGAGCTCCGGTTCGTGGTCAACGTCCCGTCCGACATCGACTCGGGGTGGACCGACCCCGGCGCGTTCCAGCGCCTCGTCGAACGCGTCACGTGGGAACAACTCGACCAGCGGGAGACGCTTCAGACCGTCGCAACCCGCGCCGCCGAGGGCGAAACGGTGTTCCTCGGGACGGTGACGCTCCGACCGGACGAGACCGTCGTCGACCACACCCTCCGCGTGCCGCCGCTCGACGGGGCGTGACCAGACTCAGCGTCAGATGACCGAACCCACGACCGAGACCGCGATTCGAGAGATTCAGGACGCCGCGCTCAGCCGCGCGCTCACCGACGACGACCACGCGAGACAGTCGCTCGCCGTCGCCGGCGCGCTCGAAACGGCCAGAACGGAAGCGACCGACGCCGCGTTCGACGACGGCGGCGTGACCCTCGCGGCGTCGCTGGCGTTCGTCTCGACGCTGTTCGCACACCGTCGCCTCCGCGAGTCGCTCCGGTCCAGCGTCCGCGCGTCCGACGATTCGGCGTGGTATCCCAGCGGCGCACCCGCCCGCGTCGACGACGACCTCGTGGTCGCGGGCGCACGGCTCGCGGTTCGACGGTTCGACGTCGACCCGGCGCTCGTCGGCGCGCTCGGTGACGTTTCGATAGAAAAAATCGCGTCGGGCGAGTGAGTAGCCCGACCGTCAGCCTCTGACAACGACGGTCGAGGGCGTAGTGGGATGGGGTGCCTCTGACCCACAGTACCCTCCCGGACGCGGATGGCTGAAACCCAAGCCCACGCTCGATGCGTGGGAAACCCGTGCCCGATTAGTTAGTTGTTGGCGTGGTCCGGCGGGCCACCGCCGTTGCCGTTACCGTTCGAACTGTCCGAGGAGTCGTCCGAATCGTCCGAATCGTCCGAATCGTCCGAGGAGTCGTCGTCTGACTCGTCGTCAGCGTCGTCTGCGGTCTCCTCGTCGTCGCTCTGGTCGTCCTCGTCGGTCGCCTTGTCGTTGTTCGCGTGCTCCGGCGGACCTCCACCGTTGCCGTTCTTGGCGTTGGCGGAGTTCCCGGGTGCGTCCTCGTCGTCGTCAGCGTCGTCGCTGTGCTTCGGACCGGCGTGGTCCGGACGCTTGTCGTCCGCGTTACCCGGGTTGTTCTCGGTCACGAAGTCGGAGACGGCCTGTCCGAGCGGGCCGTCACTGCCCGTGTCCTTGAGACGCTCGACGAAACTGCTGACGAGCTGTCCGAACGGGTCGTCCGCGGCGACTTCACCCTGCAGGGTGACGGTCGTCTCGGCGGTGAGGCCGTCGTATTCGGCGGTCACGTCGACCGTGACGGTCTGCAACGGCGAGATGAGGTCGACCGTACCGTTCTCGTCCGTCTCGTACTCTCCCGCGTCCGTGTAGTTCCCATCGACCGCGACCGACGCGTTCTCGACGGGTTCGCCGTCCTCGGTCACGGTGATGGTGACCGACTCGTTTCCGTCCTGCGAGACGGAGACGTTGAGGTCGTCAGCCTCGACGGCGACCGTCGTCTCGGCGGTGAGGCCGTCGGCGGTCGCGACGAACGTCAGGTTCGTCGTGGTCGTCGGCTCTGCGACTTCGACAGTGCCGTTCGCGTCCGTCGCGTACGTTCCGTTCCCGGCGTAGTCGGTCCCGTTGACCTGAACCGATGCGTTCTCGACGGGTTCGCCGTCCTGCGTGACGGTGGCGACGACCGTGTCGTTGGCGTCGTCAACCTCGGCGGAGACCGAAAGGTCGTCGGCCTCGACTTCGACCGTCGTCTCGGCCGTGAGGTCGCCGTCCATCGCGACGAACGTCAGGTCCGTCGTGGTCGTCGGCTCGTCGACCTCGACGGTGCCGTCCGCGTCCGTCTCGTACGTTCCGTTCCCGGCGTAGTCGGTCCCGTTGACCATGACGGACGCGCCTTCGACGGCGTCACCGTACTGGGTGACGGTGGCGACGACCGTGTCGTTGGCGTCGTCGGCCTCGACGGACACGTCGAGGGACTCGTCGAGCGGGACGAGGATGACGGACGTGCTAGTCGTGTTGTTCCCCTCGGAGACGGTGAACGTCGCGTTCACGCGTTCCTGCGGATTGGGGAGGTCGACGGTGCCGTCCGCGTCCGTCGCGTACGTTCCGTTCCCGGCGTAGTTATCGCTCGATTCGACGACGACCGTCGCGTTCTCGACGGTCGTCTCGTTCCGTGTCACGGTCACTGTCGCGTCGCCCGTGTCGGCGTCCTGCGTGACGCCGACATGGAGGGCATCGGTGCTCGCGGCACCGACGGTCCCGGGGACCATCGCGACGGCGAGCATCGCAACGACCATGACTACGGTGAGGTGTTTGCTGCCGCGCATGCAACCGTTCCTTCTAACCCTGATACGGTAAAAGGGGAGAATCGTAACCCCGGTTTTCGCTGAATTTCACCCCAATCAACGCGTTCGAAATCGGGCCTTCGTCTGTCGATTTCGTCGAGTTTCGCACCGAACGACTGACTGGGTCGCATCGAAACGCCCTCACGGTCGAGCTTAGGGGTGCATCGGAGGCGGCCCGCACTGCGAGAGTGTTGCCACTCTCGAACGACGAGAGAGACGCGACCGGAGTGCGGTCGCTGTCTATGTGTGATGGGCGAGCGGACCA
>NZ_AOLM01000003.1 GCF_000337835.1 Haloferax sulfurifontis ATCC BAA-897
CGAACGTGGCCGCGAGGTCGGCCGCGACGGTCGGCGAGCGCGCGACGACGCCCCAGCCGCGGCTCTTTCGCCCGCCCGTCCCCGCGGGCTTCCAGTTTTCGGTCATGACGAGCGCCGCGTCGTCGACGACGGCGTACTTCGGGTGGTGAAACGAGTGGGGGTCGCCGACGACCCGGACCGAGACGCCGGCGTCGGCGAGACGGTCGAGGACGCGCGCGGACCGCCGCGGGAAGCCGCCGACCGGGCTGTCTTCGACCAGTACCGAGACGGCGACACCGCGTTCGCGCGCGGCGACGAGTTCGTCCGCGACGCGCGCGGAGGAGACGACGTAGCCCGCGAGCAGAATCCGCTCGTCGGCCGCCCGGAGCGTCGCTATCGGGCGGTCCGGCGAGTCGGGGAGGACGAACAGCGTCGCGTTCGCGGGGCCGTGGGTCGTGACGTTCCGCCGCGGGAGCGCCCGCGGCCACCACGACCACGCGCCGTCTCGCCGTTCGAGGAGCGCGCCCTCGCGGCTTCGCTCGTAGCTGAGGCGGTCGGCGACGACGCCGTTTCCGCCCTCGCCGTCGTCACCGACGACGCGGAGCGTGACCGTCTCGCCGCCGTTCGCGAGGTCGAGACCGGACGCGACGACGGGGCGGTCGGTCAGGTTCGACGCCGCGGCCGGGTCGGTGGCGACGGCGACCGTGCCGCCGGGCGCGACGAACGAGACGGTCTCCTCGCCGTCGGACAGCGAGAGTTCGGTTCCCGCGGGCGCGGCGACGGCGACGAACTCGCCGCGGTCGTCGGGCGTCGCCGGGTCGGGGAGCGCGGAGACGATGCGCGGTTCGCCCGATGCCGATGGGTCGGCGGTGGTGGTGGGGGCGGTAGAGGCGGTGGTGGGAGTGGCCGAGTCGGTCGCGTCCTCCGTTCCCGGCGCGGCCGCTATCGGCGCGGGGACGACGGCCGCGGCCGCGAGCAGGACGACGAGCGAGGCGGCGAACGCGGCGGTGAGTGGCCGGCGGGACACACCCCGCGGTGGTCGCGTTCGCCTACAAAAACGTTCGCGACCGGGGACTCAGCGCGGGTGACTGCGAGAGAAATGGAACTAAAGGGGACCGCAGAACCGCCGGGGTGCCGCGTCGGTCGCGTCTCAGACGGTCGCTTCGGCCTCGACGTCGTCGCCGAGGAACTCGGCGGCGAGCTCGGCCTCGCGCTGGACGAGGAACGAGCGGTCGTCGGTGTAGCCGGCGGCCGCTTCGAGCGCGTCTTGCGTGCCGATCTGCCGGAGCGCCCACGCGGCGCTGGCGCGGACGGAGTCCACGTCGTCGTCGCCGACGACGTCCGAGAGCGGCTCGACGGCGCGGGTGTCGCCGATGAGGCCGAGCGCGCGCGCGGCGGCCGAACGGACGTTGTCGTTCTCGGTGACGAGCTTGTTCGCGATGGGCTGGGTCGCCTCCTCGGAGCCGATTTCGCCGAGCGCCTTGAACACGACCTTCTGGAGCGCGGGGTCGCTGTCGGTGTCGACGTAGTCGACGAGCATCTCGACGCCCTCCTCGGCGGCCATCTTCCCGATGGCCTTGATGACGCCCTTGTCGCGGCGCTTGGCCTGCCCCTCGATGGTCTCGTAGGCGCGGTCGTCGTTCATCCGCGTGAACGCCTCGATGCAGTACTCCTGCATGAAGTCGGACTGGAAGCTCTCGAAGGCGAGGGCAATCATCTCGACGTTGCCGCGCTTTTCGTGTTCCTTCAGCGCCGACAGCTCCGGCGGGTAGTCCTTGTAGTGGCCGAGCACGTCGTAGAAGCCCTGCACTTGGAGCTTCTCTCGCGTTTCGAGGTCGTCCCACTCCTGGGCGTCGTCGAGGCCGTCCGCGAGGCCGTCGGCGACCCCGATGAGGTCCGCGATGGTCTCCGCGTCCTCGTCGGCGTCGAGGTCGGCGGCTTCGACGGCCGCGATGGCGTCGTCGACGGCGGCGGTCAGCGCGTCCTCGTCGTCGCCGTCGACCGAGACGCCCGCGTCGAGCACGCCGTTGAACTCGTCGGCGAACGTCTCGACCGCGGCGACGATTTCGCCTTCGCCCTGCTCGGTCCACCGGGTGTCCGTAATCGTGGACTTGGCTTCTTCGAGCGTCTCGACGGCGTCTTCGGCGTAGGGGCCGCGCTGGGATTCGAGGTCGTCGCGCAGGTCGGACAGGCGCGACTCGAGCTCCTCGGCGGGGTCCTCTTCGTCTTCGTCGTCCGGTTCGGGCAGGTCCGCGGCCTCCACGTCGGCCTCGATGCCGTCGAGCGTGGCCTCGACCTCGTCGAGGTCGGCTTCGGTCTCGGCCGCGTCGAGAGCCTCCTCGGCCTCGGTCAGGCGCTCGTCGAAGCTCTCGGGCGAGAGTTCTGTCGTATCGTCGTCCCCGTCACTCATATGCCGGAAGTCCGTTCGACTGTAAAAAGAGCGTTTCCCTTCGCTCCGCGTCTCCGGACCGGGGACCGACCGTCGATTCCATCCGGGTCACTTTTTCTCGACCCGCCCGTTCCACCGAGCGTGACCGGTCCAACCATCGCCGTGCCACAGCGCGCCGCGTTCGACCTCGACCCGGCGCGAAACGAGGCGGACGTGCGCGCCCGCGCCGCCGACCTCCCCGAGTCGGTCGATGTCGCGCTGTTCTCCGAGTACGCGCTCACGGGGTTCGTCGCCGACACTCGCGCGTTCAGCGGCGCGATACCTCGGGAGCGCGCGACCGACTTCCTCGCCTCGGTCGCCGCCGAAAACGCGTTCGACGTGCTCGCGGGCTACCTCGAACGCGACGGCGAGACGCTCTACAACGCGGCCGCCTACGTCCGCCCCGACGGCTCGGCGACCGTCTACCGCAAGCGACACCTCTGGGGCGGCGAGGCCGCGGTCGTCACGCCGGGCGACGAACTTGTCGTCGCGGACACGCCCGCGGGACGGACGGGACTCCTCACCTGCTACGACCTGAACTTCGTCGGCGACAGCGCCGCGCTGACCGACGAGCGAGTCGACGCCCTGTTCGTCGTCGGCGCGTGGCCCGCC
The DNA here is from genome assembly GCF_000337835.1 of Haloferax sulfurifontis ATCC BAA-897. GTDB lineage: Archaea > Halobacteriota > Halobacteria > Halobacteriales > Haloferacaceae > Haloferax > Haloferax denitrificans. The sequence continues at coordinate 3,020 of NZ_AOLM01000003.1, forward strand.
GCCCACTCGACGAACTGGCGACTGCTCTGTCGCGCCCGCGCCCTCGACGGGGTCCGATGGCTCGTCGGCGCGAACCGGACGGGAAGCGGGTCGATTTCGGGGACTGCGGGCACGGAGTACGCGGGTCGCTCGCTCGTCGTCAGGCCCGACGGCGTCGTCGCGGCGGCGCTGAACCGCGGCGAGCGCGACCTCGTCTGGACGCTCGACCGCGACCTGCTCGCCGAACAGCGCGCGTTCGTCGGGTCGGTAGAGTAGCCGGAACCGGACTGCATCACCGGAACCGAGGGGGGTTTTTCCGCCCCCGCCCAATCGGGGTCGATGACGGACACGCTCTTTACGCCGCTTTCGCTCCGCGAGACGGAGGTCCGAAACCGAATCATGGTCTCGCCGATGTGCCAGTACTCCTCGACCGACGGCTTCGCCGAGGACTGGCATCTCGTCCACCTCGGCAGTCGCGCCGTCGGCGGCGCGGGCATCGTGATGTCCGAGGCGACGGCCGTCTCCCCCGAGGGGCGCATCACGCCGAACGACCTCGGCATCTGGTCGGACGACCACGTCGAGAAGCTCAGCCAGATAACCTCGTTCGTCTCGTCGATGGGAAGCACGCCGGCCGTCCAACTCGCCCACGCGGGCCGGAAGGCGAGCAAGTCCCGGCCGTGGGAGGGAAGCGAGCCGGTCGCGCCCGAAGGCGGCGGGTGGACAACCGTCGCACCCAGCGACGCGCCGTGGCCCTACGAGGGCGAGGCCCCGCCGACTCGAAAGCTATCGACCGACGGCATCGCGGGCGTCGTCGACGACTTCCGCGCCGCGGCCGAGCGCGCCCTCGACGCCGGCTTCGAAATCGCCGAGGTTCACGCGGCCCACGGCTACCTCCTCCACGAGTTCCTCTCGCCGGTCACGAACCGGCGCGACGACGAGTACGGCGGTTCGTTCGAGAACCGCACGCGGCTCGTCCGCGAGGTCACGGAAGCGGTCCGCGAGGTCTGGCCCGACGACAAGCCCGTCTTCGTCCGCATCTCGGCGACCGACTGGCTGGACGACCGCGAGTCGTGGGACATCGAGCAGTCGGTCCGCCTCGCGGCCGCCCTCGACGACCTCGGCGTCGACCTCGTCGACGTGAGCGCCGGCGGCATCCACCCCGACCAGCGGATTCCGAACACCGGCCCCGGCTATCAGATTCCCTTCGCGGAGGTCATCCGCGAGGAGACCGACGCGACGGTCGGCGCGGTCGGCGGCATCCGAACCGCGCGCCACGCCGACGAGGTCGTCCGAAACGGCCGGGCCGACCTCGCCATCGTCGGCCGCGAGCACCTCTACGACCCGTACTTCGCGCTCCACGCCGCGGACGAACTCGCCGCAGACGCGGAGTGGCCGCCGCAGTACCAGCGCGCCGTCCCGCGTCGGTAAGGAAGCGACTCTCGGACCGAACTGATTTTCCACTCCCTCGAACGCTTATCCCCGCGGCGGCCCAACCGTGGCCCATGAGCGACCGACGACGCGACGACGACATCCTCGACTTACTCGACGAACTCGGGGACACACTCGACGAACTCGGCGCGGAACTCCGCGAGGAGCGCGACCGCAACCGGGGCCGCGACCGCGGCCGACGCGTCACCGGCGACGACCGATTTCGGCCCCCGCGTCCCCCGACGTTCGGCGAGGTCCTGCGGTTCACCGAGTCGTACACCATCCCGACGGTCATCGCCGTCCTCGAAGCGACTATCGCCTCTCTCGAACTGCTCCGCCGCCTCATGCGGGTTTCCGACCCCGGCCGCGCGATGGAAGACGCCCGAGGCGAGACGGAGTCCCGGATGCGAAACGTCCCGAAGAGCGCCGTCTCCGGCGTCGACCGCGCCCTCGACGAACTCAGAAACGCGCTCTCGGAGGCCGACTTGCCCTCGAACCCCGAGGCTCGGGACGTGATGGACCGCGCCCGCTCGCTGGCCGACGAACTCGACGCCCGAATCACCGAGGCCGAACGCGAGCGGACCTCCCGCGAGCGCCGCTGGCGCGAGGACGAGCGCACGTTCGAATCCGAGTGGCAACGGCGCGACGAGAGCCGGCGCTCCCGCGACGAAACGCCCTCCCGCGACCCCGAACCGGTCGGCACGGGGCCGGTCCGAATCGACGTGACCGAGGAGGCCGACCCGGACGTCGACGACGGCGGGAGCGGCGAGCCGACCGTCGACGTCGACGCCGAACTGGAGTCGATTAAGCGCGAAGTGAAAGGCGACGACGAGGGCGACGGAACCGACGCGGACGCGGGCGACGAACCGAGCGACCGCTGAGCGCGGCACCCCCGAGCTCTGCGTTCGACTCAGCGCGTCGGTCGCACGGCCACGCGGACCACGTCGCCGACCCACGCCGAAAGCCCGAGGAGCGCGCCGCCCGCGCCGCCGGCCACGAGGACGGGCGTGAACTGCACGCCGCTGACGAGGACGAAAAGCGCGAACAGAAGCGAGATGACGCCGACGAGCGCCAGCGCCGCCGCCGCGCCGAGTCGCCACCACGCGAGGTCGGTCGCCTTCGAAGTCTCGCGGACGACTCGGGCCACGCCCGCGGCGACGACGCCGAGGCCGACGAGATAGGCGGCGAACAGCACGTCGTAGCCCGCACCCGCGGACCCGAACGCGACTTCGAGGGCGTCGAAGCCGACGACGAGCAGGTACGTCGGCAGTTGGAGCGGTTGGAACTGGACGCCGTAGCCGAGGCCGTACAGCCCGGCCAGTACCGCCGTGGCGACCGCCGCGTCGCGCGCGAAGGAGACGGAGACGCCGCTGGTGCGGTTCATACCCGAGATAGAAGGTGTAGTTATATCAACACTCGCCCGCTCAGAGCGGTTCGAAGCGGTAGCCGTCCCACTCTTGACTCGCGGGCTCGCGGATGCCCGCGCCGGGCTCGCGGAGTTCCTCGCAGTAGACCGGTCGCACCTCGTCGCCGATGTCGACCTCGTCCTCACCAGTGACCTGCCCGATTGCGCGGACGGGTTCGCCGTCCACGTCGAACTCGACGATGGCGAGCGTGTTGGGCTGGCGGACGCCCGGCGGCGTCGCCGTCGATTTCGTCCACGTCAGCACCGTCGCCGTGTAGTCGCTGAGGTCGACCGTGCCGACCGGCTCCTCGCCGCCGGGGCCGACCGGGTGGCCGGGGTAGGTGATGCTCCCGTCGGGGTAGCGGTACGCCTCCATTGGGGGATTGTCGGACATTATCGGGACTCCATGATGGTCGTGGTCACGCAGTTGCCGAAGCCGCCGACGTTGCACGCGAGGCCCACGTCGGCGTCGACCTGCCGCTCGCCTGCGTCACCGATGAGCTGTTTGTAAATCTCGTACACCTGCGCGACGCCCGAGGCCCCGAGGGGGTGGCCCTTCGACTTCAGGCCGCCGGACGTGTTGATGGGGAGGTCGCCGTCGCGGTCGGTGACGCCCTCGTCGACGGCCTTCCAGCCCTCGCCCTTCTCGAAGAAGCCGAGGTCCTCCGACTGGAGGAACTCGAGGATGGTGAACATGTCGTGGAGTTCGGCCACCTCGATGTCGTCGGGTTCGAGGTCGGCCATCTCGTAGGCGATTTCCGAGGAGTTGACGACGCCGCCCATCGTGGTCGGGTCGGCGCGCTCGTGGACGACGTGGGTGTCGGTCGCGCCGCCGATGCCGGAGATGACGGCGTAGTCGTCGGTGTACTCGCGGGCGACCGACTCGGGGCAGAAGACGAGCGCCGCCGAGCCGTCGGTGATGGGACAGAAGTCGTAGAGGCGAAGCGGGTCGGCGACGACCGGCGAGTCGAGGACGGTGTCGAGGTCGACCTCCTTGCGGAACTGGGCGTGGGGGTTGTCCACGCCGTTTTTGTGGTTCTTGACGGCGACCTTTCCGAGCGACTCCCGGGGGGCGTCGTAGGTGTCGAGGTAGAGCCGGGCGGTCAGCCCCGCGAAGGAGGGAAGCGTCACGCCGTGTTTGTACTCCACCGGGTGGGTCAGCGAGGCGATGACGTCCGTCGCCTCGGCGGTCGAGCGGTGGGTCATCTTCTCGCCGCCGACGAGCATCGTCATGTCGGACGCGCCGGAGGCGACGGACTGCCACGCGGCGTAGACGCCCGCGCCGCCGGACGAGGAGGTCTGGTCGATTCGGGCGGTGTAGGCGGGCATCGCCGCGAGGTCGTGGGCGAGGGCGTTCGGCACGCCCGTCTGGCCCTCGAACTCGCCGCTCGCCATGTTCGAGACGTAGAGGTGCTCGATTTCGTCGGGCGAGACGTCGGCGTCCGCGAGCGCGGCCTGCCCCGCCTCCGCGAGCAGTTCGCGAATCCACGCGTCCCGCTGGCCGAACTGGGTCATCGATGCACCGATAATCGCTACGCGGTCCATACGCGCACGTCGTCGCACCGCGATTTAAAACCGGACAATCCCTCGCCGACACGTCTCAAACCGTTTATCAGGCGGTCGCCCGAACGACCGGCCATGGACGCCGAACGCCTCGCGCCGACGGTCGGAATCGTCGGCGCGCTGCTGCTCGCACTCGCCATCGCGATTCCCGCCGTCACCGTCGAGGCCGGGGACGGACAGGTGGCCGCCTACTACGCCGCGGGCCCGGTCGGCATCTCGTTCGTCGGGATGCTCGCGCTCCTCGAAACCGTCGTCTTCCTCTCGGGCAGACAGGAGCGGACCGACCCGGCGACGGCCGCCGGACTCGCCTTCGTGCTCTCGCTTTCGATGCTCGGCGTCGCCGCGCTGTGGTCGTTCTCCATCGACCAGACGCTCCTGTTCAGCTTCGACCAGCAGTACTCGTGGCTCACCTACCACCGCTGGTCCGTCGTGGCCGCCGCGTTCGTCACGTTCCTCGGCGGCGCGTGGTACGCCCGCGGCGTGTTGTAAGCCGACCCGACGGAACGGAAACCGACTTCTCGCGGGCGCGCCGCGTCGAAGCACCCCGACGGTGTCCCCCGATTTTCCCGCCTCCGAGTCGAAAGGCCCTTAACAGTCGGTGGACAATGAGGGAGTGGACTAGGTCGGGCAGTTAGGCCCTGCTCTCTACCCGCGAAATAGGTCTTCAGCGGGGACCGAACACGGGCGCGTCCGGTCAGACCGGCGCGGGCCCCGGAAGCCAACGTAGAAACCTCGTCCTTCGGGGACAGCGGCTCCGCGTACCCCTTCCGCAGGGAAGGGTTCGCGCGGTTCATCGGTGGTACCCCGCCAGGCGCGGAAGCGAGCAGCGGACCATCGGACGTGCGTCGCTCGAGGGATCGCGGGGTGGAGGAGGCAACCGGGATTCCCCACGTCGGAACGCCGGGCAACCTCGCTGTCCACCCATTCATACCTCATTCGGTTACTCGCCGACCGACCGGTCTCTCGGTCGCGGACTCGACGCTCCGAGTCACCGAAGTCGTGTTCTCGCCGACATCGAGCGCGCGCGAGCGACCGCCGACTGTCGGCACTCGCCGGGCGTGAAATAGCATAAGGGGTCTGTTTCCCCGGAGAGGCGTTTACTGTTTGTTCTCGGCTTCCGTCTCGGTCGCCTCGGCCTCGTCTTCTTCCTCGTCGTCGCTCTCGCCCCCTTCTGCGCCCTTCTTTAGTTCCTCTTCGATTTCCTCGCGGCCGCGGCGGAACTCGCCCATCGCCTGCCCCGACGACCGGGCCAGTTGGGGGAGTTTGTTCGCGCCGAACAGGAGGACGACGATGAGCAGGACGATGAGCAGTTCTGGGCCGCCCGGGAGTCCGGGGAACAGCGGAATGGAATCCAGCATTACGTTCGGTTACGTTCGGGGGGAAGATAAGACAGACGGTCCGCGGTGGTTCGTCGAATCCGTCGCAGTCCGCGTGTTTCGCTCGGACCACCACGACGTCACGCCCGCGTCACCGCCAACTGGTCCAGCCGCCGTCGACGACGATGGACTCGCCGGTGACGTACTTCGAGAGGTCGCTGGCGAGGAACACCGCCACGCCGGCCACGTCGTCCGGTTCGCCCTGCCGACCGAGCGGAATCATCGCGGTCAACTGCGCCATCTGCTCCTCGCTGGTCTCTTCGGCCCCCTCGGGACCGATTTTCGTCTTGATAGCGCCGGGGTGAATCGCGTTCACCCGGACGCCGTCGCCGCCGAGGCCGTGGGCGAGCGAGTACGAGAGCGTCCGAACGGCCCCCTTCGACGCGCTGTACGACGGGTAGTTGCCGTTGCCGAAGATGCCGTTGACGCTGGAGACGTTGATGATGCTCCCTCCGCCGGACTCGACCATCCGCGTCGCGGCCGCCTGCGCCCCGAAGTACACGCCCTTCAGGTTGATGTCCATCATCTGTTGGAACTCGGCTTCGGTGACTTCGAGGAACTCCTCGGGTCGCCAGATGCCGGCGTTGTTCACCATCACGTCCACGCCGCCGAACGCCTCGGCGGCGTCCATCGCCGCCTCGAACGCGGCCGGGTCGGTCACGTCGAGTTCGACGTACGTCGCCGACGAGTCGGTGTCCGACTCGATTTGCTCGTGGGTCGGCGCGCCGCCCTCCTTCGGGTCTTCGCGGATGTCGCAGACCACCACGTCAGCGCCCTCCTCGGCGTAGGCCAGCGCGATTCCCCGTCCGATTCCTGAGCTACCGCCGGTTACGACCGCGACGCGGCCGTCGAGCAGACTCATGTGTGACACACCTCACACGAATATGGTGGGAACGATAGTTAAGGATAGCCGCCGATTCCGACGGGGTGAGAGTCGCTGAATGCTCTCCGCGGCGAGTAGCGGTTCGGAGAAGATGCACCGGCTGGGAATCGAACCCAGATAATTGGCTTGGAAGGCCAATGTCTTACCATTAGACCACCGGTGCTCGTTTCATTCGCACCGTGCATCGACGGACTCCGTCCGTCTCAACACCTGTGCTCGCTCGCTTCGCTCGCTCGCACCGAGCCTCGGCCTCGCTTCGCTCGGCCGAGATACCGGTGCGCGCGAACGCCGCGTCTATCCCTTCATTCTCGACGCCCCAATAAGGATGTTACCTTTTCGGTCAGGCGGCGAGGGAGGTCGATTCGCCGCCCTCGGCGGGGTTGTCGGGGGCGCTCCCGACGACTTCGAACTCGAACTCGGTCTCGGTTTCCGCCTCCCCGTCGACGGCGACCACCGTCACGTCCCGCTCGCCGGGGATGGCGACGCCTAACTCGCCGTCGGCGTCGGTGGTTCCGGCGGTCTCGCCGTTTATCGTCACCGTCGCGTTCTCCACGGGCGTCCCGTTCCGCGTGACGACGACCGTCGCGTTCTCGCCGGCGGAGACGTTCCCGTCGAAGCTCACGGTGAGGTTGCCCTCGGCGTCGGTTTCGGCGCGCTCGCCGTCGTCGCCGGTCTCGTTCTCGGCCGCTTCGACCCCGGCGTTCGCGTCTGCCTCGGCCTCTGCCTCAGCTTCGGCGTCCGCGTCGGCCGTCTCCTCCGCGCCGACCGTCGTAATCGGGACGTTCGTCCCCGACTCGCTCACGACGGGCTTGAGGACGTACTTCCCGCTCCCTCCCGCCTCGAACGCGGTGATGTCGAAGACGAAGTCCACGGACTCGCCGTTGCCGACTTCGAAGTCCGTGTTGAGCTGGAGCTTGTTGCTCGGGAGCTTCACGTCGACCTGTTCGCCGGTCTTCAGCGTCCCGTTCACGTCGCTCACCTGCACGAAGACCTTCGTGTAGTTCCCTTCGGGGACGTCGTACTCGCCGACGAGACTCGCGTTCTCGCCCTGTAGCTCGGTCAGGTCGACGGTCGCGTCGTCGACCTCGTAGGTGACGCTCGACTCGCCTTCGGCCGCGTCGGTGTCGTTCGCGTCGGCCGGTTCTTCGGTCTCAGCGTCGGCGTCGGCATCAGCGTCGGCGCCGACCGACCCGTTGGTCGAGGCGGACCCGTTCGTCGTGTTCGCCGTCGCGTTGGCTTCGATTTCTACCTCGACACTCGCGTTCGCCTCCGCGTCGGCGTCGGTCGCGGCGTCGGTATCAGTTTCGGCGTCGGTTTCTGTCTCAGTCTCGGTTTCCGCGTCGCCGCCGTCGGCTTCGGCTTCCGCGTCACCGTCCGCGCGGACGAGCGTCACGCGCTCGATGGTGACGTTGAGGTGTTCGAAGTCCGCGATGGCGTTCTGCTCGTCGCTCACGTAGAAGTTCACGGTCCCGGTCCGGGCCGCGTCGCCGCCGTCGGACGACGCGGTCGTCGTCGCGTCGGCGCTCCCGTCTGTCTGCGTCTCGGTCATCGTGCCGGCCCCGCCCGCACAGCCGGCCAGTACGACCATGAGCGCGAGCAGGACAGTCGCAAGTCCAGTACGTTTCATCGTGGGAGACCGTACTGGCCGAGAGAACTTTAGAAGGGTGTTCGTACGCTTCGGTTTTCACCGAATTTCGCCGAATTACGGCCTCAGTCGTCCGCGTGCGACTCGTTGAACCGTTTCGCCTTGTCGAGCAGGCCGGGCGAGATGCCGGGCACGTCGTCGACGCTCACCGCGCCCTCGGCGCGAATCTCGTCGAGGCTCTTGGGGAACTCGCGGAGTTCCATGTGGACGGCGATGCCCGCTTTCGCGCCCTTGCCCATCGCCACCGGAATCTGGTTGTGACCGGGGGTGATGTCTCCGACCGCGAACACGCCGTCGACGCTGGTCCGGCCGTGGTCGTCCACGGGGACCGTCCCGTCGTCGTCGAGGTCCACGTCGAGCGCCTCGAACAGCGTCGTGTTGTAGTTCGAGCCGTACATGGCGAAGCCGCCTTTGTACTCGCGGACGCTCCCGTCTTCGAACTCGAAGCTCTCCAGCCAGCCGTCGTCGCGCTTCGTCATGCCCGAAATCTCCTCCTCGACGATGTCGACGGGGTGCGCGCGGACGAGTTCGTCCGTCTCCTCGGACCACGTCGGCTCGTCGCCGCGAAGTAGCAGGTCCACCTCGTCGGTGAAGTTGAGCATTATCATGGCGACGTAGGCCGCCGAGTCGGAGTGGCCCATCACGTACACCGACTCGTCGACGAACATGTAGGCGTCGCAGTGGAGGCAGTAGTGCAGGCCCTTGCCGGTGCGGGGAAGCGGCGGGTCGGGCCGCTCGTCGTTGAAGCCGACGCCGAGGACAACGCGGTCGGCGACGAACTCGCCCTCGTTACCGACGAGGCGGAACCGACCGTCGTCCAACCGCTCCGCGTCGGTCACGAAGTCGCGGTGGATGTCGGTCCCGTAGTCTTCGAGCTGGCCGCGCGCGGTTTCGAGGAACTCGTTGCCGGAGACGTCCTCGGTGACGCCGATGACGTTGTGCGTGTCGAGCATCATGGCCGCGCGGCCGCCGCCGCGGTCAACGAGCGCGGTGTCGTGGCCCAGTCGCGTCGTGTAGAGCGCGGTCTGAAGCCCCGCCGGGCCGCCCCCCACGACGACAACCTCGTACTCCCGTGGTTCGTTGGTCTCGGTCATACACGGGCATTCGTCGCGGCGCTCTTAAGCCCACATCACCTGTGCGCGGCCGGCATCCACCCGAACCGTGATAGCAAGCGGCACGATTCCGTCCGGCGTCCGAAACCGTCCGCACCTCTCAGCGCCCGCGCCCTTCAGTTTCCGGCGACGACGGCGTAGCAGTTCCCGCTCGAAACCGTCGATTCGACCACCGAGAGGTCGCTCGCGTCGAGGTCGGCGTCGAACTCGTCGGGCGCGTAGATGTGGTAAAATCGGGGGACCGTCTCGCCGCCGGGGAGCGTCCAATCGACCGTCGTGTCGAACCCGTCCTCGCGGTCGAACGTGTCGTGGGCGGTGCTCCACGCGCTGACGACCGCGCGGCCGTCGGCGCCGAGCACGCGCGCGAGTTCGTTCAGGCTGGCGACGCGCGCCGCCCGCGGCGCGAGGTGGTGAATCGTCGCCACGTACACCGCGAGGTCGAAGGCGTCGTCGTCGAAGGGGAGCCGCGAGGCGTCGCCCTGCACGAGTCCGGCGTCGAAGCCGCGTTCGGCCGCCCGCGCGACCGCCTCGTCGAGGAGGCCGCGGCTCACGTCGAGACCGACGACGTCCTCGGCGTGCCCGGAGAGGAGTTCGACGTGCCGGCCGTTTCCACAGCCGAGGTCGAGCGCGCGGTCGGCCGGCCCCAACTCGGTCGCGTCGGCGACGAACGACTCGACTTCGGGCCACGGGTACTCGCGGGTCGACGCGAAGTGCGACGCGATGCGGTCGTACGTCTCGCGGACCCCGTCTCGGGGTTCGTCTCCGTCCATGCCGGTCGGTCGGGGCGGCGGGACAAAGACCGCACGGGTCGCGGGCGACCAGCGCCGGCGGCGGAACGCGGCTTCGACCCGGCGACTGCGGGGGGCGCGGGAGACGCGAGAGGCACAGGAGCCGGGGCGTCAGATGAACATGAACATCACGTAGGTGATGACGAGCAGGACGACGGCGTGTTTGACGCCGTCGGCGACCTGTCCCTCACCGAGCTGTCCGGCGACGAGGCCGGAGCAGAGCCCCTGAATCGCCGTGACGTGGAAGAACAACAGCGTGTACGAGGCCGTGTTTACGTCCCGGAGACCGGAGAACGTGCCCGAGCTGACGCCCGCGACGTCGCCGGAGCCGACGGCACCGGCGCTGGCCTGCTCGACCGCGGGGATGAACGACACCGTCAGCGCGGCGACGATACCGAGGAAGACGAGAAACGAGATGTAGATGACGAGGAGGTAGGTGACCATCTCCTGGTTCCGCTCGCGGGCGAGGCGGCGGCTGTCTTGGGCCTCGTTGGCCGCGATGCGGAGCACGGGCGCGAGGTCGCCGCTGGCGCTCATCGCGTTGGCGATGAGCGTCACCGACCGCGACACCATCGGGCTGGCCGTCCGGCGGTCCATCCGCCGGAGCGCGGTCTGGGCGTCGGCCCCCCAGTCGATGTCGCGGACGACGCGCTCGACCTCGTCGCCGAGCGGTCCGAGGTCCGACGCCGACACCCGGCGGAGGCTCTGGACGACCGTCAGGCCGGCCTCGTTGACGCTGGCGAGGCGGTCGAGGAAGTCGGGCATACTCTGCTCGATGGTGCGAATCCGGCGCTTACGCACCTCGTACAGCGCCGCGACGACGACGAGCGCGCCGACTGCGGCCTCGACGACGTGTTGGTCCGCCGCGCCGGCGACGTCGAGTATCGTGGGGTCCGCGGGGAGCGTGGTCCGGAGCGCGACCCAGACCAGCCCCAGCGGGACGGTGAGCGCGAGCGTGGCGAGCGGCTTGCGTCCGAGGCTATCGAGCGGGCGCTCGAACCAGTCGCGAACCGCGCGGAAGCGGTCGTAGGCGGCGAGTCGCTCGCGGTTCGCGCCCCACGGGTCGCCTCGGAGGTCGGTCTCGCCGCCGTCGGTCTCAGCCGGCCCCTCGCCGCCGGCGATTGCGCCGATGCGGCGAGCCGAGTCGCTCGCGGTGTCAGCCCCGTCGTCCGCGACCGTCGCGCCCCGGAGCGACTCGGTGATGCTGTCGATGTAGACGACGAACCCGAAACTCGCCAGCGGGATGCCGACGTAGCCGACGATGCGGATGAGCGTCAGCGTGTCCGCGAGGACGAGGCCGATGACGACGAGGACGGTGATGAAAAACAGCGGGCCGGCGACGAGGACGGTGACGTACACCTCCGCGAACGTCGAAAGCAGGTCGAGGTACTGCTGTTGTTGGGCCTCCGCCTCCGCCTGAAACCGCTCGTACTGCTCTTGGAGGAACGACGAGAGGTTGCGGCCGCTCCCGAGGACGCTCGCGAGGTTCTCGGCGAACTCTTCGAGGCTCGGACTCGGCGTCCGCGTGGCCATCGACTGGAGGGCCGTGAGCACGTCGGTGCCGAAGGCGTCCATGTCGCGGACGACGATGCCGACCTCGCGCGCCGCCTCGCCGTAGATGGCCTCGTTTCGGGCCAGCGTCTCCAGCACCTTCGGGAACGGCATCCCCGACCGCGACAGCGCGAAGACGAACGCGACCGTCCGCGGGAGCGTCGCCTCGATCTCCGACGAGCGGGTCCGCGCCCGCTCGGTGAGGACGTACCACCGACCCCAGTAGACGCCGAGCGCGAGGAGCGTCCCGAGCGTCGCGCTCGAAAGCAGGAGCGCGAGAAACAGGTCGCGGAGCGGGAGCGCCTGAATGCTCGTGAGGCCGCCGAGGAAGCCGAGCGGGGCGGGGAGGACCTCACGAATCGTCTCGGACTGGACGGCGAGGGTGTCGAGCGTCGCGGCGGCGAGGTAGACGCCGAAGACGCTCCCGGTGACGCCGAAGACGCTCGCCATGAGGAGCGTCCGCGAGGCGTACACCCGGTGCGTGACGCTCACGTGCGCCGCCCGCAGTTGGTTTCGTTGTCCCCTGCGCCGGGGGTTCTCGTTGGCGACGTAGAACCCGAAGACGGAGAGCGCGACCCGCGAGACGAGGAGGTCGGCGGCGCGGCTCACCGGCGACAGGACGACGGGGAGGACGAGGAGGACGGCGAGGAAGAGCGGAAGCAGGAACAGCGACTGCGCGGCGGCCATCTCAGGCCTCCGGGCCGGCGTCGACGATGTCCTCGTCGGCCTCGACGCGCCGCATCACGTCGTCGGCGTCCGCGTAGTACTCGTTGATGAGCGCGGTGAAACGCCGGTAGTCGGAGACGCCCTTGTCGAGGAGGTACCGGAGGAACGTCTCGCGTCGCCGGAGCTCGCGCCGGAGCTCGGTCCGCGACCAGCCGTTCTCGCGCTGGATTTCGGTGAGAAGCGAGCTGTCGTTCTGGCTGAACGTGTCGGTCTCGGGCTCCCACGCGAACGCAGACGAGTAGTCGAGTTCGCCGGTCCGCTGGTCGATGTCGCCGATTTCGCCGATAGTCTGCGAGCGGCGGACGCGCTCGCCGTCGTGTCGGGTGAGCGTCTGGACGCACAGCAGGTCGAGCGACTGCACCATCGCGCGCGGGACGTTGATGGGCTCGTTTTCGAGGCGGTTGATGACCGTCTCGACGCTGTCGGCGTGCATCGTCGAGAACGTCGTGTGGCCGGTGTTCATCGCCTGAAACAGCGTCACGGCCTCGTCGCCGCGCACCTCGCCGACGATGATGTACTCGGGGCGGTGCCGGAGCGCGGACCGAAGCAGGTCGTACATCGAGATGTCGGTCCCCTCGTGGAGCCGCTCGCGGGTGACGGACGACAGCCAGTTGTCGTGGTAGAGCGCGAGTTCGCGGGTGTCCTCGATGGAAAGCACCTTCGACCGCGGCGGGACGAACATCGACACCGCGTTCATCGAGGTGGTCTTGCCCGAGGCCGTCCCGCCCGCGAAGATGAGGCTCTTGTTGTGTTCGATACAGAGCCACAGGTAGGCCATCTGCTCGATGGAGAACGTGCCGTAGCGCACGAGGTCGATGGGCGTGAACGGCTCTTCGGCGTAGAGGCGGATGGTGAACGCCGACCCCCGCGGCGTGACCTCCTCGCCGAGTGCTAGCTCTGCGCGCGCGCCGTTCGGAAGCGTCGTCCCGAGGACGGGGTCGCCGACGCTGATGTGCTGACCCGAGCGCTGGGCGAGTCGGATGACGTAGTTGTCGAGCTCCTCGGCCTCGAACGAGACGTTGGTGGCGATGTCGGTGTACTCGTCGTGGTAGACGAAAAGCGGCAGGTCGTAGCCGTCACACGAGATGTCCTCGATGTGCGGGTCCTTCATCAGCGGGTCCAGCGGTCCGTAGCCGTGGAAGTCGCGCCGGAGGTAGTACAGAAGCGTGTAGAAGGTGTTCATGTCGAGTTCCAGCCCGTACTGTTCGAGAATCGACTGGAGCTCCTCGACGAGCGCCGTCTCGGTCCGCGGGTCCGCCTCGCGGCGGTACAAAAGCGGGTCGCGGACGTCGGTGCGGACGCGTTCGAGTAGCGCCGCTTCGAACTCGTCGAGGTCGGGCTCGACGGTGTGGTACTGGTGGGCGGTCGCGTCCGTGTCGTAGGTGACGACGACGTAGGCGAACGGGGCGTTCACCCAGTAGCGGTCGACCTCCTCGTGGCCCTCGGGAATCTCGTAGGTCCCGAGCGGCGTGTCGTCGGGCGAAAGCGGGTGCACGTCGAGGTCCGATCCCCGCAACATCTCCGCGGTCCGGCGCAGGAGCCGCCGAGCCTCGGCGGTCGCGGCGTCGAACTCCCCGCCGGCGAGGAGTCTCAACACCCCTCTGTCGGCCGGCGAGTCGCGTATCGCCTTCGTCTCAGTGGTCGTATCTCGTGGCATCGTCACCCGGTCAGTTGGTCGGGAGGTATGGCGGGTCAGTACTTAAAAGGTCCGCGCGGGAGACTGTCACTCGGTGTGAACGACCGGCTCGCGGCTTCGGCTCAGGTGCGGTCGACGGTCAGGAGGACGCCGGCGAGGACGAGCGAGATGACGACGCCGAGGGGGAGCGGAATCCCCGGAAGCCCGCGCGTCACGAGGAGGTACGTCGCCGCGGCGAGGACGACGCCGACGACGCCGAGGAGGCCGCCGAGGACCCGAACGGGGTCGACCGGCCCGGCTTCGACCCGCTCGTCGCGCAGGTAGTAGACGAGGGAGAACAGCACCGCGAGCGCGAGGACGGCCGCGCCGACGACCCACGCCTGATACGCGACGGCGACGGTCTGTCCCGACTGGAGCGACAGCGCGGAAAGCGGGCTTCTGATTGCGACGCGGCTGGACAGCCCCCACGCGAACTGAATCTCTGCGAAGGGGAACCGGACGAAAAGCAGGCTCACACCCGAGACGTTCGGCGTGTACGTGACGTTCCACGGGAGGAGCGCGCAGAGCCACGTCGAGACGACCGCCAGCGCACCCGCGTGTTCGGAGCGAACCCAGACCATAGGACAATCGCACGGTCTGACAGGTAAAAACTACCGACGGCGCGGGCACGTCGGCGGGGCGGCGCGGTCGCAGGCGGTCCCCGGTCCGGTCGACTCCTCAGGAGAGTCGTTCGGGGTCGTGAGTCAGGTCGCTCTCCGCGGCGTCGCCGGTGTTGAGCGTCTCGGTCGGCTCGACGAGGAGCACCTCGGTCGGTTCGAGTGCCACGGGCCGGTGTTCGACGCCGCGGGGGACCACGAGGAGGTCGCCCGGCCCGAGGTCCGCGTCGTCGCGGTCGCGGAACTCGATTCGGAGCCGCCCGTCGCAAACGAGAAACAGCTCGTCTGTCTCGTCGTGGGCGTGCCAGACGAACTCGCCGTCGAGCTTCGCGACCTTCACCGCGTAGTCGTTCAGCTCCGCGGCGATTCTCGGGGCCCACGTCTCGTCGAACGACGCGAAGCTCTCGTCGAGGTTGACGGGTTCCATACGCGGTTCGCTCGCGGCGGCGACCGATAACGGTTGTGACCGACGCGGTGGCGGTCGTTCGCTCGACGCGTCCTGACTCCGGCGGCGGCAGGAACCGGCGAGAGCGGCGTTTTCGCGTCGAATCGGCCCATTCGGTCGGTTTCGACCCCGGAACCACGGTTCGGGTGGCGTCACGTTAATAGGCCGCGCAGTCCAACGAAGGGTACGGAATGCGGCGTGACTACTTCGAACTCGATGTCCGCGACGTCGACTGGTACGAGGACGACGGCGACCCCCGCCAACCCACCGTATCTATCGACTTCTACGGCCCGGCCGAGGAGCTCCGGTCTCGGTTCCTCTCGACCAGCGGCGACGTGCTCGCCGCGGAGGAACTGGACGTCTCCTTTCGGTTGCAAGACTCCGTCGACGCCGACGACGCCCGCGGCGTCGTGAGCGTGACGGACCGACTCACCGGCGACTACGTCCTCGAACTCAACGCTCGGGCGGAGGACGTCCTCGACTTCATCCGCGCGGCCCGCGAGTACGGGCGCGCCGCGGGCGACGACGAGGGGCGCTACCGCGTCGACGTGGCCATCGAGGGCGACCACTTCGAGACCTTCGAGAAATCGACGTTCCTCGTCTACGACGGCGACGGGAGGCTCCTGCGGAGCCAGAGCCTCATCCCGTCGGGCGTCGAACTCTGAGGGCGCTCACCGAGTCGACGGCGCGGACGACGTTCTCTCTCGATGCGTTCCTCACGCTCGTTCGTGTACGACATCGGGTCGAACCACGTCTTCTTTACTCCCCGCTCCCACAGAGAGTACCGTGAGAAACGTAACCGACCGCACGAGAAACCCGTTCGACATGCGACCGTCGTGTGACCGGTACGTCCCCGGCTACGGCGACGCCAACGCCGACTTCCACGTCATCGGCGACCACCCCGGCGTCCACGGAGGCGTCGAGACCGGCATCCCCTTTTCGGGGGAGGCGGGCGAGCGGCTGTTCCCGGCGCTCGAAGACGGCGAGTTGCTGGCCGAGACGGGCGACGAACCGACGGTGAACCGCACGTTCCTCTCGTACCTGCACATGTGCGTGCCGGACGGGACGCCGTCGGCGGCCGACTACACCGACATGGAGCGGTTTTTCGACGCGGAGCTCCGCGCTATCGCCGCCCACGTCCTCCTGCCGGTCGGCGCGGTGGCGACGAAGCACGTCCTGAACAACTACACGTCCGTCGGCTGGAAGACCGACGTGGACATGGAGACGCTCCACGGGAAAGAACTCCGCGGGAGCGGCTTCCTCGTGTTGCCCATCAAGGACCCCGCCGAGTGGGACGACGGCGACCACGACGAACTCGTCGCCGGCCTGCTGGAGCTCCAGTCGACCGACTTCCGCCGCGAATCCGACCTCGGCCGCTTCATGCCCGGCGCGGACCCGTATCTGGTCAGATAACCTGTTTTCGGCCGTATTCGACCCTCGTCCGCCGATTCGATAGATTCTTCACGATTCTACCGTTCGTTCGTCCAGTAACAACCATGAAGGTTACTGAATGTCCAGTTGAATCGGCTAAATGGCTCACATAAGAGCATATTTATCCAGTCGTTCTGGAGGCCGTGGTTCTAATTGGCGATAACAAAGGACTTTTTACAACTAGTGTCCAACGTGGTGTTGACGCGCGTGGTTCGATTCACTTCCGCCGGGCGCGTCAGGCAGCTGTGAGACTGGTGCTCCTCACAGTGGCTTGGTCAGTCCGGGGACCTGCGCTCGGCCGCGGTCCCCGCTCTTAACTCAGACGCGAGCGACAGCTCGGTGTCTCGCCGTCACGTAACCGCGTCCTCACGCTCCGAGAGCGTCTTCTCTCCGCTCAGAGCTTGTCCGCGAGTCGCTTGAGCGCGCCGTATCCGTACTTCGTGACCGGCTCGCCGTGGCCCACCGCGACCACGTCGACCGGCGGACAGCGCGCCGCGAACTCGCGGACGCTCCGCCTGTTTTCCGCGGCGTCGGTCGCGATGAATCCCGGCAGTAGCCCGAGACGCCCGTTCGACTCGCGGACCATGTCGCCGACGAACGCGACGCCGTGGCCCTCGTGGACGAACGCGGTGTGACCGGGGGTGTGTCCCGGCGTCCGGTACGCGACGAAGCCGCCGAGTTCGTCGCCGTCGCGGACGACCTCCACGGGGTTCGTCGGCCGCTCGACGAACGACGCGAGCGCGCGCTGTGCGAGGCCTTTCAGCGAGCGGGGCGACGGCTTCGACGCGCCGGTCAGGTGCGAGGCGTCGGGTTCGGCGAGATGAATCGGCACGTCGTCGCGGAGGCTGAGCGAGGCGAGCGTCCCGACGTGGTCGAGGTCGAAGTGCGTCACGAGCACCCGGTCGATAGCGCCGGGGTCGAGGTCGGAGCGGGCGAGGCCCCGGAGCAGTCGGTCGCGGTCCCACGGCGTCCCGGCGTCGACGAGCACCGTCTCCGAGCCGTCGGAGACGAGGTACGCGTTCACGCCGCGGAGTCGGAACCGCCGGACCGAGTCGGTCGGGATGGGCATACCGACCTGTCGGGCGCGGACGACAAAAATCGTGGGCGAGGACGACCCGCGCGCCGCGAAGTTAGCGTGAGGCGAAGAGATACCACCCGGCGTCGACGACGAAGCCGCCGGCCCCGAGGAGCGGGCAGACGACGAAGCCGAGGAGGTCGACCGCGACGGGGCGTCCGACGCCGACCGCGCCGGCCGCCACGAGCGCCAGCGGGACGGCCGCCGCGAGCGCGTAGCCCCACGTCGTCCACGCGTGGCCGAACCGGGCGATGACCGCGGCGAGCGAGACGGCGAGAAGCGCCGCCGCGACCGGGAAGACGAACGTCGTCGGCGTCGTCGCCGCGGCGGCCTGCAGGGCCGCGAGCCTCGGCACCGAAAGCGGCGACGACGCGAGGAGTCCCGCGGCGGGCGCGGCCGTGTCGAGCGACGCGAGCGCGGCCGCGAACGCCGCGCCGTCGCCCGCGAGATGCCACGCGAAGCCGCCGAGATACGCCACCAGCGCGACGAGCGAGACGCCCCAGCCGTACCAAAGCGGGTTCGTCGCGCCCGACCGGGACGCGGTCGTAGTCGCCGACTCGGAGCCGTCGCGTCCGCGTTCGAACCGGCCGGTTGTCCCAGTCCGACCGGACTCCGAACTTCGGGTGCGGCCGCGCGACGACCCGCCCGCGGCCGACGACTGCGATGCGCCCGCGGTCCGCGACGACGAGGACGACCCGGAGGCGCGCGACCGACCCGACCGCGACGAACTCGATGCGGACGACGACCGCCGAGAGGACGACGACGACGCGCGCTGAGAGGACGACCGAGAAGACGAGGACGACGACGTTGTGGACGACGACGAAGCCGACCGCCCGGCCGACGACCGACCCGAAGCCGACCGACCGCCGGTGTCAGACTCGCCGCGTCCGCCGTTCTTGCCGGCTTTTCCGGGGTACTTGAACTTCGTCAGGCCGTCGAGGCGTTTCTCGACGTACGGGCCGTGACCCATCCGGTCGTAGTCGGCGCGCTCGGCGTCGTCGGTGAGGACTTCGTAGGCCTTCCGGACGACGGTGAACTGCGCTGTGGCTCGCTCGTCGTCGTTGACGTCGGGATGGTACTCCCGCGCGCGCCGACGAAAGGCCTGTTTTATCTCCGCCGTCTCGGCGTCGCGTTCGACCCCGAGGAGCTCGTAGAAGTCCACCGGCATTCGACGTGCGATTCGATGCGCGGCCGGCTTTTGAATGTGTCGGGCGTCGGGCCGGCGTGCGGGTCGCCGACTCGCCGCTGACCGACCGACGCTCGGCCGCCCCGAGGGACGCCGCCGCGGCAGTCGGAATAATCATGCACCTCGACGGCCAGGTGGTCGCATGGAACGAATACGGCTCGGGAACACCGTCTTCGAGGGGCGGAACAACGCCTACTTCCTCCCCGGCGACCGGCCGACGCTCGTCGACGCCGGCGTGGCGACCGACTCGGTCCGGCGGGACCTCCGCGAGGGACTCGCGGCGGCCGGCCACGAGGTCGCCGACCTCGAAGCCATCGTCCTCACCCACTGGCACGCCGACCACGCCGGGCTCGCGGCCGAACTACAGGCCGAAAGCGGCGCGCCGGTCTACGTCCACGCCGACGACGCGGGCATCGTCGCTGGCGACCCCGACGCGATTGCGGCCGAGCGCTCGATTCGCGAGCGCCGCTTCGACGAGTGGCGCATCCCCGGCGAACCGCGCGCCGAGGTGACCGACTACCTCGACGGCCACGACGACCTCCGAGGCGGGCGCGTCGACGTGACGCCCGTCGAGGACGGCGACCGCATCGCCGCCGGTGACGGCGAACTCGAAGTCGTCCACCTCCCCGGCCACGCCGCCGGACTGAGCGCCTTCGCGTTCGACGGCGAGCGCGGCGCGGGCCGCGAGGCGTACGTCGGCGACGTCATCCTCCCGAAGTACACCCCGAACGTCGGCGGCGCTGACCTGCGGGTCGACCGCCCGCTCGAAACCTATCTCGACAGCCTCGCGCGCCTCGCCGACCTCGACTTCGAGCGGGCGTGGCCCGGCCACCGCGACCCCATCTCCGACCCCGCCGGCCGGGCGCGCGTCATCGCCGAACACCACCGCGAGCGCACCGAGCGCGTCGTCTCCGTTCTCGACGAACACGGCCCCACGGACGCGTGGACCGTAAGCGCGCACCTGTTCGGCGACCTCTCGGGCATCCACATCCTCCACGGCCCCGGGGAGGCGTTCGCCCACCTCGACCACCTCGTCGCCGAGGGCGTCGTTTCGCCCCCGGACGGCGAGGGACGATACGAACTCCTCGACGCGGACCCCGATTTCGACGAGCTGGTCGCGGTTCCCGAGACGAAACGTTAAAACGCCGCTGGAGGGAACGGAGAGCCATGGAACTGCGGGTCATCGACAAGACCGACGAGGAACTCCGCATCGAAATCGGCGGCGAGGACCACACCTTCATGAACGTCCTGAAGGGCGAACTCCTCCAGACCGACACCGTCACGGCCGCGACCTACGACGTGAACCCCGAGCAGTCCGGCGGACAGACGGACCCCGTCCTCTCTATCAAGACGGAGCCCGGCGTCGACCCCCTCGACGCGCTCGCGGAGGCCGCCCGCGGCGTCCAGCGCACCGCCGACGACTTCACCGACGCCTACCGCGCCGGTATCGACGCGTAATCTGCGGGTTCTCTCTCGTTTCCGCTCGTCCCCGAGCGACGCGTCTCTCCGTTACGCGTCCGCGTCGCCCGGTCCCTCGTAGTCCTTCTCGCCGGCCTCGATGCGGACTTCGAGCCAGTTCTCCATCGGGACGAGCGGGCACTCGTAGCGCGGCGAGTAGGCGCAAAACGGGTTGTACGCGTAGTTGAAATCGACGACCCACCGCCCGTCGTCGCCCCGGTCCGCGGCTTCGAGGTCGAGGTAGCGGCCCGCTCCGTAGGTCTCCTCGGTGTTCGTCTCGTCGCGGAACGGCACCCACAGGCGATCCTCGTCGGCGTCGGCGCGGTAGGCGTCGAGCGCGTACGACTCGCCGTCGACCTCGAACCCGAAGCGCCCCCACGCGAGGTACTCGCGCTCGCCGTCGGTCGAGGTGCCGATGGTGATGCGCTCGGGGTCGTCGTACTCGCGGAGTTCGAGTTCGAATCGGAGGTCGGGGTCCGGCTCGAAGTAGTCGAGACCGTCGAAAAAGCTCCGTTGGTCCGGCGGAATCGGCGAGTTGCGGTCGGCGGCGAGATAGCGGTCCTTCTGTTCACGGTGCGTGCGGAGGGCGTCGAGCCACGCGTCGTCTGTCATCTCGGGTCGAGATACGACGCGGCGGCGGGTTAAGATTGGTTTCGACTGCGCGGGGGGCGCACGACCGGCCGAGGGGTCGGCGACGGGGCGCACGGGGATGGCGACGGGGCGCACAGGGACAAGAGAGGCAGAGCAGAACGGCTGTGAGGGCGCTGGTTTACAGTCGAACCGGCACGTCGCGCTCGTCGAGGTACTCCTTGACGTCCCGAATCGTGTACTCGTCGAAGTGGAAGATGGATGCGGCGAGACCGGCGTCCGCGCCGGCCTCGGTGAAAACCTCGTACATGTCCTCGGGGCCGCCACAGCCGGAGGAGGCGATGACGGGCGTCGAGACGCTGTCGCAGACGGCCTTCGTCAGCGGGATGTCGTAGCCGTCTTTCGTCCCGTCGGCGTCGATGGAGTTGATGAACAGCTCGCCCGCGCCGCGCGATTCGGCCTCGTTGGCCCACTCGACCACGTCGACGCCGGTGCCCTCGCGGCCGCCCTTGACGGTGCACTCGAACCAACAGGACTCGCCGTCGACCTCGGCGTAGTGCTCGCCCGCCTCGTCGTAGCGCCGGCGGGCGTCCACCGAGATGACGATACACTGGCTCCCGAAGGAGCGCGCGCCCTCCTCGATGAGGTCGGGGTTCTGGAGCGCCGCGGTGTTGATAGAGACCTTGTCCGCACCGGCGCGGAGCGTCTCTTTGATGTCGTCGCGGGTGCGGATACCGCCGCCGACCGTCAGCGGGATGAACACCTCGTCCGCGACCTTCGAGACGGTGTCGAGCATCGTCGCCCGCCCCTCGGCGGAGGCGGTGATGTCGAGGAAGACGAACTCGTCCGCGCCCGCCTCGTTGTATCGTTTGGCCATCTCGACGGGGTCGCCCGTGTACTTCAGGTCCTCGAAGTTGACGCCGGTGTAGACGGCCGGGTTCCCGTCCTCGTCGAGGTCGACGTCGATACAGGGGATGATTCGCTTCGTGAGCATTCGCTACCGAAACGTTGGCGAAAGAGCCGTTTCACCGTTTCGACTACGGCAGGCGGTGGCCGAAATCCGAACACCTCGGCGAGTCCCGGCGACGAGGACGCCGATTCGGCCCCTCGCCCAGCGGGTGGTTTGATGACTCGGCGGCGAAAAGTCCGACGCGAGTCCCAGTCCGACCGATGACGGATTCAGCCGAACTCCTCAGTCTGCTCGTCGTCGTCGAGTTCGCGGTGACGGCCGCGATAGTGGCGCTTTTGGTCCCGCTCGACGCCGCGATTCCGTTCCTCCCGCTCGCGATCGTGTTTCTGGTCGCGCTGTTCCTGTATCGGTCCTGAACCGCCGGGGCGACGCCCGCCCGCGAGACCGAGTGCCGCCGAGTCGGTCCCGCCGCCCGCGGAGGATGTGCGGACGACGGTTAGGTGGGTTTTTGTACCGCGAACCCGTCGCCTCGCGTATGAGCGACGACCACGACCACGGACACGACGAGCACCACGAAGGCGAACAGGAAGGGCGCGTCACCTCCCCGATGCAGGAGTTCTCGATGAGTCAGGTCACGACCGGACTCCTCGTCTTCGTCGTCGGCCTCGTCGTCACGTTCGGCATCCCGCTGGCGCTGGCGTAGGGCGCACGACACTCCCGGAACCGGCAACTCGTACGAACTTCCGCGTTCTCTTTCCTTTTCAGGCCGCCGCGGCTACGACCCTGCGTGAAATCTATCGTCGTCACCGAGTACGGGAGTTCCGACAGCCTCGAACTGTGTGAGACGGAGACGCCGGAGCCGGCCCCGGGCGAGGTCCGCATCGCCGTCGAGGCCGCCGGCATCAACTTCGCCGACATCATGCAACGCCGGGGAACCTACCGAGACGGCCCGGAGCCGCCGTACACGCCGGGGATGGAGGCCGCGGGAACCATCGACGCGGTGGGTGAGGGCGTCGACCGCGAGGTCGGCGAGCGCGTCGTCGCCATGACCGGCGGCGGGGCGTACGCCGAGTCCGTCACCACGCCGGCCCCGACGCTGTTCGACGTGCCCGAGTCGATGTCGTTCGCCGAGGCCGCCGGCTTCCCCGTCCAGTTCCTCACCGCCTACAACTGCCTCCACGGGTGGGGCGACCTCGAAGACGACGACCGCGTGCTGATTCAGGCGGCCGCCGGCGGCGTCGGCACCGCGGCGGTCCAACTCGCCGCCCACGCCGGCGTCGAGACGTTCGGCACGGCCAGCACCGAGGAGAAACTCGACCTCGCGGCCGACCTCGGTCTCGACCACGGCATCCAGTACACAGAAGGGGACTTCCGCGAGGTCGTCGCCGACGAGACCGACGGCGCGGGCGTCGACCTCGTTCTCGACGGCGTCGGCGGCGAGACGTTCGAGCGCAGTCTGGACGCCCTCGCCGACTTCGGCCGACTCGTCACCTACGGCGCGGCCTCCGGCGACGCGGCCGCGGCGGACCCGACGCGCCTGCTGTTCGAGAACAAGTCCGTCATCGGCTTCCACCTCGGAAGCGCCATGCAACAGCGCCCCGAGTCGATTCTCGGCGCGGTGCCGGAGCTGTCCGAACTGCTCGCCGCGGGCGAACTCGACGTGGTCGTCGGCGAGACGTTCGACCTCGAAGACGCCGCGGCGGCCCACGAGTACATCGAAGCCAGAAAGAGTCGCGGGAAAGTCGTCCTCGAACCGTAGCGGAGGGGGTTCGACGCGGTGCGACGCGGACGGGTTTTTTGCAGTTCAGTCGAGTTCGCGGGCGAGCACGTCGCGCAGGTCGGCGATGTCGGCCGCGCCGTAGGCGGCCTCGTCGCCGTCGACCGCGAGCGAGAGCGTCGCGTCGTCGGTCGTCGTTCCGAGTTCTACGACGGGCACGTCGCCCGCGAGGTCGCGCAGTGCGGCCTCGTCGGTCGTCTCGACGACGACGCGACCGGGCGTCTCCTCGAACAGCGAGACGTAGTCGGAGACGGACACGTCCGCGCCGACCTCGTCTGTGACCATCTCGGCCAGCGCGACCGCGAGGCCGCCGTGGCTCACGTCGTGGACGGCGACCGTGGACTCGTCGGCCGCGACGGCCCGAATCGTCTCGACCGCGGTCGCGGCGTCGGCGTCTTCAGGGAGCGCCGGGAAGGCGTCGGAGCCGCCGAGGTGTTCGAGGACCGTCGAGCCGCCGAGCGCGCCGCCGTCGAAGCCGACGAGGAACAGGTCTCCCTCGCCCGAAAGCGAGAGGCCGGGCGAGGAGCCGTCGGCCTTGCCGACCATCGCCAGCGTCGGCGTCGGCGGAATCGGGCCGGAGACGGAGTCGTTGTACAGCGAGACGTTGCCGCCGACGACCGGGACCGAGAGCGCCCGGCACATGTCGGCGAGGCCGTCGACGATGCCCTTGAAGCCGCCGTACACGTCGGGCTTCTCGGGGTTGCCGCCGTTGAGGCAGTCGACGGTCGCGAGGGGCGACGCGCCCTTCGCGGCGAGGTTAGTCGCGTTCTCGAAGGCGACGGCGCGCGCGCCGTCGTACGGTGCGGCGGTCGTCCAGTTGGGGTCCGCGCCGCCGGTGAACGCGAGTTTCGTGTCGGCCTCGGGCACGTCGAGGAGCGCCGCGTCGTCGCCGGGGCGGCGGGCGGTCCGCAGGCCGACCTCGTGGTCGTACTGGCGGTAGACCCAGCGCTTCGAGGCCGTGTTGGGGTCGGAGACGACCGCTTCGACCGCCTCGGCGAGGTCGAACGCGGGCAGGTCGCGCGTCGCCGACTCGGGTTCGACCGAGTCGAGGTCGTTCATCGGCGCGCCCTCCGCGAGGAACTCCGGGGGCACGTCGACGACGGGTTCGCCGTCGAAGGTACAGACGTAGTTGCCCTCGGCGACCTCGCCGATGACGGCGCTCCCGAGGTCGAAGCGCGCGGCGAGTTCCCGCACGCGCTCGACGTTCTCGGGGGTCACCTCGTAGCACATGCGCTCTTGGGACTCCGAGAGGAGAATCTCGAAGGCGTTCATGTTCGGCTCGCGCTGGTGGACCTTTTCGAGGTCGATTTCGGCGCCGAAGCCGCCCTTGGCGACGAGTTCGGAGGACGCGCCGCCGAGGCCGGCGGCCCCGAGGTCGCGGGCGGACTCGACGAGCTCCTCGTCGATGAGCGCCTCGTTGCACTCGATGAGCAGTTTCTCCGTGTAGGGGTCGCCGACCTGCACCGCGGGCCGGTCTTCGGTCTCGGCGTCCTCCGCGAGGTCCTCGCTGGCGAACGAGGCACCGCCGAGGCCGTCGCGGCCGGTCGAACTGCCGACGAGGACGAGCTTGTTACCCGATTTCTGCGCTTCGGCCGTGACGAGGCGGTCGGCCGAAAGCAGGCCGACGCAGGCGACGTTGACCAGTGGGTTGCCCTCGTAGTTCTCGTGGAACGAAGTCGAGCCGGTCACGGTCGGGACGCCGATGGCGTTGCCGTAGTCGGCGATGCCCTCGACGACGCCGTCGAGGAGGTACCGCGAGTGCTCGCGGTCGAAGTCGCCGAAGTAGAGGCAGTCGGCGAGCGCGATGGGGTACGCGCCCATCGAGAGGGTGTCGCGGACGATGCCGCCGACGCCCGTGGCCGCGCCGTCGTAGGGGTCGACGTAGGAGGGGTGGTTGTGGCTCTCGATACCGAGCGTGATGTAGGTGTCGTCGTCCAGAGCGACGACCGCCGCGTCGTCACCGGGGCCGATGACGACCTGGTCGCCCTCCGAGTCGAACGCCGACAGAAGCGGGCGAGACGACCGGTAGGCGCAGTGTTCGCTCCAGAGGTTCTCGAAGAGTATCTCCTCGGCCGGCGTCGGGTCTCGACCGAGCTCGGCGACGACGAGGTCGCGGTCCGCGTCGGAAAGCGTCATTCACTGGTATGGTCAGAACGCACATTGTAAACCCTTTCTATGTGCACGAATGTGCCCAAAATGTGGCCGGGGTCGCCGTCGCCGTCCGCGATCCGACTCACGCGGGCGTGTACGGCGGCGACTCGGCGCGGATAATCTCCGTCAGCTCGTGCATCTCGTCTTGGAGCAACACGAGTAGGTCGTCCATCGTGACGATGCCCGTGAGCTTGCCGCCGTCGGTTATCGGCGCGCGCCGGACGCCGTGTTCCCGCATCTGCCGGAACAGGTCGAAGACCCCCACGCCGGCGTCGACGGTGAACGGTTTCTCGGTCATCACGTCTCTCGCCGTCATCCCGCTCGTGTCGCCGCCGGCGGCGACGCAGTTGAGCGCGATGTCGCGGTCCGTCACGATGCCTCGGATGTCGTCACCGTCCGCGATGACGACTGAACCGACGTTTCGGTCCTCCATCAGCGTCGCCAGCTCTCGAATCGGCGTGTCTTCCCTCGCTGTCACCAGTTCGTCTTTCGGCCGTGCGATGTCTCGTACAGTCATCTCTCTCACCCGGTGGACCCACGCGGTGGGTACGCCACCGTGCGAACGGTTCGTCCCCCGCGATATTATTTCTGTATTCTTACACTTCGTCCAGTTTCGGCGGTCTGTCGGCACGCGCGGACTGTCTGCGGACGCTGACGGTCTCTCGGGTCGACCGCGTTCTCGCGCCGGTCGCGCGCTCACCGCAAGCGGCGAGGCGACGGAGTGTGCCGATTCGCCAGTCCGCCGACACCGTGCGTGAGGGACACACGCCAATCACACCGGGACCGGGGCGCTTTTTTAGCCTCCATCGTTAGGAGACGGTGTGTTATCGGTCGAGTTGCACTCGCATTCGTCTCTGTCCTACGACGGGCGGGACCCAATCGAGTACCTCCTCGAACAGGCGGTCGCGGTCGGCTTGGACGCCCTCGCCGTGACCGACCACGACGAGATAGACGCCAGCCTCGAAGCCGCGGAGCTCGCGGCCGACTACGGGCTGGTCGGCATCCCGGGGATGGAAGTCACCTGCGCCGCGGGCCACGTCCTCGCCTTGGGCGTCGAGGAACTGATTCCGGCTGGGCTGTCGTACGACGAGACGCTCGACCGCATCCGCGACGCGGGCGGCATCGCGGTCATCCCGCACCCGTTCCAGAAGTCGCGTCACGGCGTCGCCCCCCACATCACGAGCGCGCAACTCGCCAGCGCCGACGCCATCGAAATCTACAACTCGCGGCTCCTCACCGGCATCGCCAACCAGCGCGCCGAGCGGTTCGCCAAGCGCCGGAACCTCCCGATGACCGCCGGGAGCGACGCCCACATCGCGGAGATGGTCGGCCAGGCGGTCACCGAGGTCGGCACCGACACCCGAAGCGCCGACGCCATCCTCTCGGCGGTCGCCGACGGTCGGACCAGCGTCGTCGGCAACAAGACCCCGTGGCGCATCTCGTTCCGGCAGGCCGCCGGCGGCGCGACCCGGCGACTGAAACACGCCCTGACGGACCTGTTCTGATGCGCGGCGCGTCTCCCGACCTCGTCCGGCAGGCCCTCGCCGACCGCGACTCGCTCCCCGGCACCGCGGGCTTCGCGGGCGAACTCGACGGCCGACTCGTCCGCGACGTGCTCGGTCGCCAGCCGCTTTTCTCCGACCGCGCCGACCCCGCGACGTGGTCGTTCGACCACCGCGACCTCGACGACCCGGTCGCCGTCCCCGCGGGCCACGCCCGCGAGACGGCCGGTGAAGCCGCCGGCGACGACGAACGCGTCTGGTCGCTTCCCGACCCGCCGGCCGCGACCGACCGCGACGCCGCGCTCGACCGCGTCCGCGACGCCGTGCTCGACTCGGTCCGGTCGGTCAGCGACGACGGCCTCGCCGTGGCCTTCTCCGGCGGCGTCGACTCCGCGGTCGTCGCGTCGGGCGTCCCCGACGCCCCCTGTTACGTCGCCGGCTTCGAGGGCTCCCACGACGTCGCCGCCGCCCGCGAGGCCGCCGCCGCGATGGACCGCGACCTCGCCGTGGTCGAACTCACCCACGAGGCGCTCGAACGCGCCGTGCCGGAAATCGTCGCCGCGCTCGGGCGGACGAACCCGATGGACGTGCAAATCGTCCTGCCGCTGTACCTGCTCGCCGAGCGAGTCGCCGCAGACGGCCACGACCGCCTCGCGGTCGGGCAGGGCGCTGACGAACTGTTCGGCGGCTACGCGAAGGTCCAGAAAGCGCCCGACGACCCCCGCGTCGAGGCCGAGACGGTCCGCGGGGCCGCCCGCGAGATGATTCTCACGCTCCCCGACCAGCTCGAACGCGACCTGCTCGTGCTCCGCGCCGCCGGGGTCGAACCCGTCGCGCCGCTCCTCCGCGACCGCGTGGTCGAGGCGGCGCTCCCGCTCCCCGGCGCGTTACTCGTCGACGGCGACCGGCGGAAGGTCGCACTCAGGGAGGCCGCCAGCGGCGTGCTCCCCGAATCGGTCGCCGAGGCGGACAAGAAGGCGGTCCAGTACGGGACCTACGCCTCGCGCGAACTCGACCGACTCGCGCGGCAGGCGGGGTTCAAACGACGGATGGAGAACCACGTCGAGCGGTACGTCGAATCGCTCGTCGAGTAGGCCGGTTCCGCGCGGTTTCGGGCGTCAGTCCGTTCGGCTCAGTTCTCCGTTTCGTCGTCGCGCACGACCTCGATTGCCTCCAGCGCGAACTGCACCGTGTCGGGGTCGAGGTCGCTCTCGCGGAGGTCGGACTCGTCGTACCACGCCCAGACCTCGGGGTCGGCCTCGCCCGCCGCGGGGTCGATGTCGCGGGAGTCCACGCGGGCGTAGAAGACGTGGTCGATGTGCTGGTGGCCGACCGAGCCGTCGCCGTGGACGTTGATGTCGTAGAGCATCTGCTGGCGAGGCTGTGGGAGCGTTTGGCCGGCGGGCGCGGGGACGGAGTCGGTGTCGTCGACGAGTTCCGGGTCGAGACCCGTCTCCTCGCGGACCTCGCGGAGGCCGGCCTCGTGAGGGAGTTCGTCGCGGTCGACGTGACCGCCCGGCGGGATGCGGATGCCGAGGCGCTCGTGTCTGTGGAGCGCCACCGCGCCGTCGTTGACGATGTACACGGTCGAGGTGAAATGTCGGGTCGTCTCCATGGCTGTGGCTCCGGAGCGAGCGCCATGGCTGTTGCGGAACGAGGCGGGACAGGGCGAGACGGAGCGGAGTGGAACGAAACGAGGCGAGGCGAGCCGAGACGCGACGGCGCGAAACGAACGGACCGACCGGGTTAGGGCAGTTGGACCTGCTCTTCGGCTTCGAGCAGTTCGTGGTAGCGGTTGCGGATGGTGACCTCGGAGATGTTGGCGACCTCGGAGACCTCGTTTTGGGTCACCTTCTCGTTGGTGAGAAGCGAGGCCGCGTAGACGGCGGCGGCGGCGAGGCCGACCGGCGACTTGCCGGAGTGAACGCCCTGTTCTTTGGCGTTCTTCAAGAGCTGTCGGGCGCGCCGCTCGGACTCGTCGGAGAGACCGAGATCGCTGGCGAACCGCGGGACGTACTGCTCGGGGTCGGCGGGCTTGATTTCGAGCTTCAGCTCGCGGACGACGTACCGATAGGTGCGGGCGATTTCGTCCTTCTCGACGCGCGAGACGCTCGTAATCTCGTCGAGCGAGCGCGGGGTGTCGGCCATGCGGGCGGCGGCGTACAGCGCCGACGTGGCGACGCCCTCGATGGAGCGACCGGGAAGCAGGTCGTCGTCGAGCGCGCGGCGATAGATGACCGAGGCGGTCTCGCGGACGTTGTCCGGGAGGCCGAGCGCCGACGCCATGCGGTCGATTTCGCCGAGCGCCTGCTTGAGGTTGCGCTCTTTCGAGTCGCGGGTGCGGAACCGCTCGTTCCACGTGCGAAGCCGTTGCATCTTCTCGCGCTGGCGGGACGACAGCGAGCGACCGTAGGCGTCTTTGTTCTGCCAGCCGATGTTGGTCGACAGCCCCTTGTCGTGCATCATGTTCGTCGTGGGCGCGCCGACGCGGGACTTCTGGTCCTTCTCCGAGGAGTTGAACGCGCGCCACTCGGGGCCGTGGTCGATTTCGTTTTCCTCCACGACGAGGCCGCAGTCGTCACAGACCGTCTCGCCGTGTTCGGTGTCGGAGACGAGGCTCTCCGAGCCGCACTCGGGACACGAGGGCGTCTGCTCCCGCTCGGTGTCGGTCTGTTCGGTATCGTTCGTATTCTCTTTGCGCACGCGCGCGTTGCCGGTCGTGAAACGTCGGACACTGTCTGTCATTTGTGTGCGAGAGAAGCAACTGGGAACGGTCGTTCTCCGTCTATTCGTATCGGCCCTCGTTACTTATATCTGACGGCGGTAGAAGGACGGAATAACGGCGGGTTCGCACGGTCGGACCCGGCCGCCTCGCCGGTGGTCTCGACCGGCCGGGGTCGCGCCGGGGACCGGACGAAACGACCCACACCGAAACCCTTACTCCCGGTCTCCGTTTCCTCCGATACATGAGCGATACGCCCGTCGACGCCGACGAGGTTCGACACGTCGCCGAGTTGGCGCGGGTCGACCTCGACGAGGACGAGGTCGAGGAGTTCGCGGCGCAGTTCGCGGACATCCTCGGCTACTTCGACGCCCTCGACGAGGTCCCCGAAGTCGACCGCGAGGACGAACTGGTGAACGTGATGCGCCCCGACGAGGTCCGCGAGGGCCTCACCCAAGAGGAGGCGCTCTCGAACGCCGCAGAGACCGAAGACGGCTTCTTCAAGGGTCCGCGGGTGTCGTAGATGTCGCTGAACGCCTTCATCACGAAAGAGACGCTCGACGGCTCCGACGACGGCCCGCTTTCGGGCAAGACCGTCGCCGTCAAGGACAACATCTCCACGGAGGGACTGCGGACGACCTGCGGCTCCGCGATGCTCGAAGACTACGTCCCGCCGTACGACGCGACCGTCGTCGAACTCCTGAAGGACGCCGGCGCGACCATCGTCGGCAAGGCCAACATGGACGAGTTCGGCATGGGCACGACGACCGAGACCTCGGCGTTCGGCCCGACGAAGAACCCCGTCGACGAGTCCCGCGTCCCCGGCGGCTCCTCCGGCGGCTCCGCGGCCGCCGTCGCCGCCGGCGAGGCCGACCTCGCGCTCGGCACCGACACGGGCGGCTCCATCCGCTGTCCCGCCGCGTTCTGCGGCGTCGTCGGCATCAAGCCGACTTACGGCCTCGTCTCGCGCTACGGCCTCGTCGCCTACGCGAACTCCCTCGAACAGATCGGCCCCATCGCCCCGACCGTCGAGGACGCCGCCGCGCTCCTCGACGTCATCGCCGGCCCCGACGACCGCGACGGCACGACCCGCGACGCCGGCGCCGACTCGAACTACGCCGCGGCCGCCGACGGCGACGTCGAAGGGCTCACCATCGGCGTCCCGACCGAGTTCGTCGAGGGCGCGGACGACGGCGTCGAAGCGGCGTTCTGGGACGCGCTCGACGAACTCGAAGCGCAGGGCGCGGAGTACCGCGAGGTCAGCATGCCCTCCGTCGAGAAGGCCGTCGCCGCCTACTACGTCATCGCCATGTCCGAGGCGTCGTCGAACCTCGCTCGCTTCGACGGCGTCCGCTACGGCAAGTCCGGCGGCTACGACGGCAACTGGAACGAGGCGTTCGCCCGCGCCCGCGAGGAGGGCTTCGGCTCCGAGGTCAAACGCCGCATCCTCCTCGGCACCTACGCCCTCTCCGCGGGCTACCACGACAAGTACTACGCGAAGGCCCAGGACGCCCGCGCGTGGGTCAAACAGGACTTCGACGAGGCGTTCGAG
The DNA here is from genome assembly GCF_000337835.1 of Haloferax sulfurifontis ATCC BAA-897. Taxonomy (GTDB): domain Archaea; phylum Halobacteriota; class Halobacteria; order Halobacteriales; family Haloferacaceae; genus Haloferax; species Haloferax denitrificans. The sequence continues at coordinate 34,565 of NZ_AOLM01000003.1, forward strand.
GACGTCGACGTCGTCGCCTCGCCGACGATGCCCGTCCCGCCGTTCGAACTCGGCGAGAGCCTCGACGACCCGCTCCAGATGTACCTCGCCGACGCCAACACCGTGCCGGTGAACCTCGCGAACCTCCCCGCCATCTCGGTTCCGGCGGGCGAGACCGACGGCCTCCCCGTCGGCCTCCAACTCATCGGCCCCAAGTTCGGCGAGGAGACCATCGTCCGCGCGGCGTCCGCGGTCGAGAACTAACGCGAGAACTCCTTTTCGCGGCACCGAGCGGCGACCGAGACGCTCGGTCCCGCGTCGTCGGTCGCCGTCAGGGTTCAACTAGCCCCGAAACAGGTTCATCACTTCGTCGGCCACGTCCGACTCGACGCCGAGGACGTAGCGGTGGCCGGCTTCGAGGACGGTGTCGGGGCCGCCGATTCGGTTCCCCTGATAGTCGACGATGATGAGGCACCCCTGTGGGAGTCGAACTTCGTCGAGTCGCTTGCCGGCGACGGGGGCGCGTTCGGCGACTTCGACCTCCACGATTTCGACGTTGCCGCCGACGTCTTCGATAGTCCGAACGCCGCCGTCGGCGATTTCGTTGGTCGCCGCCCGTGCGCCGAGTCGCTCGGGAAAGACGAGTCCGTCCACGAACTCCTCGTAGAGTTCGTCCGGCGTCCCGGTGATTCGCATGACGGTTCGGACGTCCGACATCCGCTGAGCGGCCAGACAGACGGCGAAGTTAGTGGACTCGTCGCCGGTGAGCGCGGCGACCACGTCGCTCCGCTCCGGTTGTGCCTGTCTGAGTATCTCCGGACGGGAGGCGTCTCCCTCGATGACGGTGGCGATGTACCTGTCGGCGACGTCCGGGATTCGGTCGGGGTCCGCTTCGACGATGACCACGTCGTGGCCGCGGTCGGAGAGGAGTTCGGCCGTCCGAAGGCCCAACTCCCCACCGCCGGCGACGACGACGCGCAAGTGTGTCTCTGGGTCGGGCATGCGTGTGAATTGGTGTCGGCGTGTAGTAGTCGTCTCGGTGCGGCGTCTCGGCGGCGAGGGGGTCTCGGACCCCGCTGTCGGTTCGTTGGTCAGTCGCTGGCCCCTTCCGTCGACTCAATCGGTTCCGGTTCCTGAATCTCGGTCGGTCCCGCCGGGCCGACGTCGCCGCGCCTCGACAGGAGGAGGTAGACGCCGCCGCCGACGACGAGCCAGCCGATTGCCAGCGCCCAGGTGAACGGGTCGATAAAGAGGCCCAAAAGCACGTTACAGACGATACCGAGAATCGGCGTAACGGGGTACAGCGGCACCTCGAAGGGTCGCTGTAGGTTCGGCTGTCGCCGTCGAAGCCGAATCAACGCGTAGTTGACGATGATAAAGCCCAGAAGCGAAAACAGGCTCGCCAGGTTCCCGACGATGCGGATTGGCACGACGAGGACGGCGACGAGCATCACCACGGCGGACGCGAGAATAGCGACGAGCGGCGTCCCGTACCGGTGGTGGAACCGACCGAGGCGGGCGGGCAACTGTCGCTCGCGTCCCATGGCGAACGCGACCCTCGACGAGCCGATGACGACCGCGTTGAGCGCCGAGACGGTCGAAAAGACCGCCCCGAAGGCGATGAGCGCCGCGCCCGTCCCGAGTATCGGGAACGTCGGCATGAAGCCCTCCGCCGCCTGCGCGATTGCCGTCTCGCCCGCGCCAGCCAGCCCGTCCGCGCCGAGCGTCCCGATAGCGACGAAGACGACGAACAGGTAGACGACCACGGTGACGGCGACGGACAGGAGGATAGCCCGCGGGATGTTAATCTGTGGGTTCTCGACCTCCTCGGTGACGGTGGCGATGAGGTCGTACCCCTGAAACGCGATGAACGTCAGCCCCATCGCGGGGAGGACCGACAGCGGTCCCTCGGTGAAAAGCGGGTCGAACTCCCCGGCGTCGGCGGCCGTGAGACCGAACGCGACGAACACGCCGAGAATGGCGATTTTGAGTAGCGTGATTGCCGTTTCACCCCGTCCCGAGGCCTCCGTCGAGAGGGCGTTGAGCGCCACGAGCGTCACGACGGCTCCGAGCGCGTACAGGACCGGTGGCCCCGGAAGGGCGTACCCGTAGATGTGGCCGAACTCGACGAAGTTCGACGCGAATCCGAGCGCGTACAGCGACCCCGCAATCATGTACGTGAACCACCGCGTCCACCCCATGACGAAGGCGACGGGCGCGGAAAACACCTCGCGGACGTACGCGTAGCCGCCGCCGTTTCGCGGGATCGCGGCCGCGAGTTCGGCGTACGAAAGCGCCGTGAAGGTCGTCACGCCGCCGTTGAGGGCGAACGCGACGATGGCCGCCGGACCGGAGATATCGACTGCGAGTCCCGTCAAGACGAAGATTCCCGCACCGACCATCGCACCGATTCCGACCATCGTCGCGTCGAGCAGACCGAGACTCACGGCCGGCTCGCGCCCGCCCGAGTGACTCACGGGCGGGCCCTCGTTTGGCCGTGAGACCGAGTGGTCGAAAATGGCATGTGCACACATATACCATATCCGTCGATAAATATCCGGTCCATCAAGCCGACCGAGACACCGTGAGCGCTCGCTCGGGGGTGGACAGATTCGCGGTTATTCCCAATTTTAACGACCGAACACGCGTTTAATCCGTACTCACTGCCCGTTTGTGCTGGAAATTCCATCCCGAACAACGAAACGACATGCCGATAGTTTTTCCACTGCCCGATACGCACGCCGGAACGTCATGTACATCATCGTCGTCGGCGCGGGCAACATCGGCACGCCGCTCATCGAAATCGCCACCGAGGGCGGCAACGAGGTCGTCGTCGTCGAGCGCGACGAGGCGAAAGCCGAGGCGGCCGCCGCGACGTTCGACTGCCTCGTCCTCAACGACGACGCCACGATCAAACAGACGCTCGACGAGGCCGGCGCGGACCGGGCGGACGCCATCATCACGACGACCGACAAGGACGCGACCAACATCATGGTCTGTCTGTTGGCGAAGGAGCTCAACATCCCCGACATCGTCTCGGTCGTCCACAACCCAGAGCACATGAGCCTCTACCGCCAAATCGGCGTCAACACGATGGAGAACCCCCAACGGCTCATCGCGGAGTACCTCTACCGGGCGGTCAAGCGGCCCTCCATCGTCGACTACATGCGCATCGGCGAGCACGCCGAGGTGTTCGAAATCCGCGTCGACGAGGACGCGCCCATAGCGGGGATGACGATTCAGGGGGCCGCACAGGAGAACCTCCTCGACGGGGACACACTCATCGTCGCCGTCGAGCGCGAGGGCGACGACGACCCCGTGACCCCCCGCGGGAACACCACTATCGGGTCGGGAGACCTCCTGACGGTCTACTCCGCGAAGGGTGCGACGCCCGATGTGACTGACGTGTTCGGCCACTACGAGGACCACTGATGCCCCGCCGCGGACGAACCGTCTCGGGGTGGCCCGCAGACCTCGCGGTCATCGGCCGCGACGTGGGGTCGCTTCTCGTCATGGAGGCCGCCCTGATGAGCGCCACGGTCCTCGTCGCGGTCGGCTTCCGCGAGTGGTACGCCGCGCTCGCGTTCCTCACCGCCGGCGGCGCGACGGCGTTCGTCGGACTGGGCGCGCGAAAGGCGTTCGCGAACGCCCCCGCGCCCCGGATGAAACACGGGATGATAATCGCCGCCGCGGGCTGGTTCGCCACCGCCGCGTTCGGGTCGCTTCCCTTCTTCCTCACGGCGCAGTTCGCCCCCCAGAGCGTCCTCACGGCGCTCGTCCCCGCCGGCGTCGACTACGCCCAGTCGAGTCTCGTCTACTTCCGCGACCCGCTCCACGCCCTGTTCGAGAGCATGAGCGGCTGGACCGGAAGCGGCCTGACGATGGGCATCCACGAGCCGTCGCTCCCGCGGACGATTCAGTGGTGGCGCTCGCTCATCCAGTGGGTCGGCGGCGTGGGCGTCATCGTCCTCACCGTCTCCATCCTCTCGCGGCCCGGGAGCGGGAGCTACGCCCTGTACCGCGGCGAGGCCAGAGAGGAGAAGATTCACCCGAGCGTCGTCTCGACGGTCCGAACGGTCTGGAAGATTTTCGTCGGCTACACGCTCCTGTCGGTGGCCGTCCTCTTCGTCGCCATCCGCGCCAGCGACTACGGGGCCGCGCTCCCGCTGTGGGAGGTCGCGTGGCAGGCGCTCAACCACGCGATGACGGGGCTTTCGACCGGCGGGTTCGCCGTCACTGACGGCTCTATCGGCACGTACGACTCGCCGCTCATCGAGACGGTGTTGCTCCCCGTCATGGCGCTGGGCGCAATCGCCTTCCCCGTCCACTACGCCATCCTGAAGAACCGCGATATCGACCGTCTCTGGGGCGACCTCCAGACGCGCTGGCTCCTCGTCATCTTCGCGGTCGGCGGGGTCGCGCTCGCCGTCCAGAACCTCGTCAGCCTCCCGGCGACCGCGGGTTCGGCGTTCGTCGAGACCGCCGACTACTTCGGACTCGCCGGCGTCGTGGGCGGACCGGAGTCGGACGCCGTCCGCGACGCCGCGTTCCACTGGGTGAGCGCGCTCACCTGCACCGGCTTTCAGGCCGCGCCGCTCGGCGAGTGGTCCGACGGCGGGAAGGTGCTCCTGTCGGGGGCGATGACCCTCGGCGGGGCCGCGGGGTCCACCGTCGGCGGCATCAAAATCATCCGCGGCTACACCATCTCCCGCGGCATCCGCTGGCAGTTCTCCCGCGTCTTCCTCCCCGAGAGCGCGGTCGTCAACATCGAGATGAACGGCCGCCGACTCTCGCGGACCGAGATGGACCGCGAGTTCTCCGAGGCGGCCATCGTCTCGATGCTCTGGCTGTTGCTTCTCGTCGGGTCGAGCGTCCTCCTCGTGAACCTCGCCGGGCCGGAGTTCACCTACGCCGACGCGCTGTTCGAAGTCGCGTCCGCACAGGGGAACGTCGGCATCTCGACGGGCATCACCGGCCCGTGGATGAACCCGTGGGCCGAGGCGATGTTCCTGTTTAACATGTGGGTCGGCCGCCTCGAAATCATCCCGGTGTTGGTGTTCGCCCGGTCGGCCATCTACGGGCTGAACCCCTGAGGGGAAACGAAAACCGGCGTTTGATTCTCCGGCTCTGTTGAAGTCCTCTGAGCCTGACAGAAAGTGCGTGCTGAATATCGAGGGTGTCTGTGTCACGTCACACAAATCGCGGACTCATCTCAAAGCACGCTAGTACCGGCAGAAGTATGGTTGATTCGCACCTGTTCAGGCAGAGAATTGTAGGTGACTGGGACGAGAACAAGCAATTCCCCTTGTCGTGTCTCTACCCACTCCTCCATAGAGTTCGAGTTCCAGCAACAGGGCGTCCATGCTCCGGATTCGAGGTGGTTCCACACGTCCACATCACCGTAATAACGACCGTCACTGCATCGATAAACTGTCCCCCCGCCTTCTGATTTAGTCATCTGTTTTCTTCATCTGCATCCATCTCCGGGTGGCCGAAGTACTGGTAACAGGCACTCTGCGAGGAGAATGTAATTCTTTGACACGGTGTCCGTCCTCGCACTCCCGATAACAGAGGTCGTACCCACTCTCTTCTCGTAGGTGGGACGATCTACATTCTCGTCACCATCGAGCCAGTCAGGTTTCTCTGTTACCATTATCTGAATCTGAGTAGTCGCTCTTACCTAATGGCGACTCGACTGTCACTTCGGTGTCTTCGACGAATTGATTCGAGGGAATGTCAATCGAACCCATAATCTCAATCAAATATGACTCTGTAAGGGAATAAGGCTTCCTTGATATCCAATAAAAACACAATTAAAAAGACAATTGTCTAATCTAGAGTGGCATTTAATAGGTTTTGTTTGTTCCAATCATTGAGTGCAGATTCACTGGGCGGACTCCAATATACCGTTGGTACTTCGGTGGTATCGGCAGTTCTCATTCCTAGCTTCTCGTGAGAACGTCATAACCTTTTTCTATTCTGACACATTCGCGCGCTCTCTTCAGCACGGACACCGAAACCTATCATCGTCTGAGGATTTCAACGGAGCCGTTCTCCGCGCTACCGCCGCCAGTACTCCGGCGTGAAGATGACTAACACGGGGAGAATCTCCAGTCGGCCCACCCACATGAGAACCACCATGTACAGCTTCGAGCCGTTGGAGAAGTCGAGGTAACTCCCCATCGGGCCGGCGACGCCGAAGCCCGGCCCGACGTTCCCGAGGGTCGCGGCGACGGCGCTCATGGTTTCGAGGATGCTCACGTCGAAGCCGATGCGCGCGGCGTCGAGGTGGAGCAGGCCGGTCGAGACGAAAAACAACACGAGATACAGGAGCGTGAAGGCGTAGATGCCGCGGATGGCGCGCTCGTCGACCGCGCGCCCCGCGAGCCTGACGGGGCGGACCGCCTCGGGGTGGGCCGTCGTGAACAGCTCCCGGCGGAGCGACTTCACGATGACGTACCAGCGGACGATTTTGACCGCGCCGCCGGTCGAGCCGCCGGAGCCGCCGATGAACATCGCAAACAGCAGGGCGTACTGCGCCGGCGCGCTCCACGCGTTGAAGTCGATGCTGGCGTATCCCGTCGTCGTGACGATAGAGACGACCTGAAACACCGACTGGCGAACCGCCGGCTCGACGTTGCCGATGATGGCCGTGCGGATGCCTTCGAGGTAGAGCTGGTCGTAGGTCTCGCCCGCGGGCGCGACGGACATGAGCCCGTCACCGAGGAACAGAATCCCCGCGAGAATGGCCGAGACGACGCCGATGACGCCGAGGTAGGACTTGAACTCGGTGTCGCGGAACAGCCGCTTCGGGTCGCCCGTGAGGACGTGCCAAAACAGCGCGAAGTTGGTCCCGGCGGCGACCATGAAGGGGATAATGACCCACTGCGCGGCCGCCGAAAAGGCCTCGATACTCCGGGCTTCCGGCGAGAACCCGCCGGTCGGCATCGTCGTCAGCCCGTGGGCGATGGCGTTGTACACGTCCATGTTCGGGGCGTTGCCGGTGACGTGCAGGCCGTAGAGGAGGACGATTTCGAGGACGGTGAGACCGAGGTACGCGCCCCAGAGCGCGCGGGCCGTCTCGGCGATGCGCGGGGTGAGCTTCTCGATGCCGGGGCCGGGCGCTTCGGCGTCCATCAGCTGTGCGCCGCCGACGGAGAGCTCGGGGAGGATGGCGACCGCGAGGACGACGATACCCATCCCGCCGAGCCACTGGGTGAGCTGTCGCCACATCATGATGCCGCGGGTGTGGGAGTTAAACGAGATGTCGCCGAGCACCGTCGCCCCGGTCGTGGTGAAGCCGCTCATCGTCTCGAACAGCGCGTTCACCGGGTTGCCGAGGGTCGATTCGGGGTGGACGGGCGCCGCGATGAAAGGGATGCCGTGGGCCTCGATGAGAAACGGTATCGCGCCGACGATAGTGACCGCTAACCACGTCACTGCGACCATCAAAAAGCCCTCGCGGGCACCGATGTCCGGCTCGTCGGCGAGCCGTTCGAGCCCCGTGCCGACGAGGACCGTGACGGCCATCGTGACGACGAACGGGAGTACTGACTCGCCGTAGTACAGCGCGACCACGAGCGGGAAGCAAAGCGGGACCGCGAGATACTTCAGGACGGTCCCCACGAGACGCAGGCTGGCTCTGTAATCGACCCGCAATTTCATCCGTGGACTAACGTACCGAGCGCCGGGTTCTTCCGTGTTCGGGTTCGCAGTCGGGCGCGCGACAGCGTGACGCGGGGCGTTCGGCGGCCGAACGGAGTCGAGCGGAGTCGGACGGAGCTAACGGGACCGTGCGGCGGCCGCCCGGCTCACAGATTCGGGGCCACGTCGTCGATGACACAGCTATCGACGAAGACGACGACGTGGTCGCCGGGTTCGATGACGGTGTCGCCGCGGGGGGTGATGAACTCGCGGCGGCGGGTTATCGCGCCGATGACGACGCCCTCGGGGAGCGACGCGACCGACTCCCGAATCGGCTTGCCGGCGAGGACGCTGTCGGCGTCGACCTCGATTTCCAGCACCTCGGCCTTGTTCGACTCGATGAGCGCGACGTTCTCCGCGCCGCCCTCGCGGGTAAAGCGGGTTATCTCCTCTGCGACGACCTCGCGGGGGCTGACGCCAACGTCGACGCCGACGGCCTCGAACAGGTCCACGTACGGCGTGGTGTCGATGACGGCGACGGTGCGCTCGACGCCGAGCCGGGCGGCCAGAAGCGACACGAGCAGGTTCTTCTCGTCGGAGTCGAGCGCCGACACGAGCAGGTCGGCGTCGCCGATGTACTCGCGTTCGAGGAAGTCCACGTCGGTCGCGTCGCTCTCCATCACGATGGTCCCGGGGAGCATCTCCGCGAGCTCGCGGGCGCGTTCCGCGTCGTGCTCGATGAGTCTGGGCTTGAAGCCACGTTCTTCGAGCAGGCGGGCGACGTGGTAGCCGATTTCGCTCCCGCCGACGATGACGACCTCCTCGGCGGTGCCCGGTGGCTCGTCCGGCGAGACGGAGCTTGCGAACCCCTGAACGCTCTTGGGACTGCCGATGACGACGACGCGGTCGCCCGGCCCGATGACGGAGTCGCCGCGGGGAATCGTCACCTCGCCGTCGCGGAGGATGGCCGCGAACGTCAGCGAGTCGAAGCGGTCGGCCTCGCTCACGGTCTGGTTGGCGACGGGGCTCTCCTCGTCGACTTCGAACTCCGCCATCTGGACCTGCCCGCCGGCGAAGGGGTCCACGTCGCGCGCGGCGGGGAGGCCGACGACGCGGACGATGGACTCCGCGGCGAGCAGGTTCGTACAGACCATGAAGTCGATACCGAACGCCTTCTCGGAGCGTTGCCACGTCCGGAGGTACTCCGTGTTCTTGACGCGGGCGATAGTGAAGGCGTTCGAGATGGCCTTGGCGGTTGCGCAGGCGACGATGTTCGTCTCGTCGTCGTCGGTCGAGGCGATGACCATGTCGGCGCGCTCAACGCCGGCCTCTTCGAGCGTGTCCACGGACGTGCCGTCGCCGTGGAGCGCGAGCACGTCGAGCGAGTAGTTCAGTTCGTCGACGCGCTCGGGGTCGCAGTCGATGACGACGACCTCGTGGGTCTCGTCGAGGTCGGCCGCGATGGACGACCCGACCTGCCCGGCACCGATGATTATCACGCGCACCAGAGACCAGCCCCTGTCATACCCCTGTGTTGGTCCGCGGGCGCGTATGTGCATTTCCCTTCACGAATACACCGTGCATCGGCGGTCACGCCCCCGGTTTGGCGTGAATCGTCAGTTCCACGCGCCGCGGCCGTCCCTCGATGTCGGCGACGATGCGCTCGACGATGCGCTCCGCCTCCTTCTGGAGCACCGGCCGGAGCTTGTCGATGACCCACCCCAGCGAGACGAACCGCGGGAGGTCGATATCGCCGGCGGAGACGCTGTCCGGGTCGTACTCGACCTCGAAGAAGACGCGGCAGGCGGTGTCGGCGTCGGCGGGGGCCTCGGCCGGCAGGTCGTCGAGTTCCTCGACTCGCCAGCGGCCGACGGCGTGTACGTCCTTGGTGATGGTCCAGTCGATTCGCGCCGGCGGGGTGACGTCGGTCACCTTCGACTCGGCGGTGTAGGTGAGCTTCCACCACGAGAAGTACAGGGCGTACCGCGTCCCCGGCGACCCGTCGCCCGACTGTCGCACGTCCCGCAGGTGCTTCGAGTAGTCGGCGTACCGCGGGAAATCGACGAGGAACTCGTATATCTCCTCGGGCGGCAGGTAGACGACGGTGCTGACGGCTATCTCGTCCACGAGCGTCGAATGGGGTCGGCGGGACCAAAGCCTTGTGGGCCGCGTCGGGCCCGCCCGCGGTGCCGACCCGGCGTCGCAATCGCAACCTATAATCGGTCGGTGGGCCGACATACAGCCGAGATGGTGGGGGGGACGCTTCGGGACATCAGAGCCGAGATTCGGTCTCTGGCGCGTTCCGACGGCGACTACGCAGTTGTGTGCGGCCGCACGGGCGCTGAGCCCCCGGCCGCGACGGGCCAACGGTTCCCGGACCGGCGCGCCGCCGGGGAGGCCGCGGAACTGACGCGGGACTACCGGGCGGCGCTCCGGCGATACGACCCGAACATCCCGTACGACGACCCGCTCGTCTACGAGGTGGCCGAGGGGCCGCCGCGGGCGGCCACCGAGGCGTCGGACGACTACGCCCGCTACAGCGCGTTCTGCCACGACACCGCGGGCGCGCTGTTCGAGTCGCTGTCGGAACTCGGCTACAGAGAGGCCGAGACCGCCGCGATGGAGACGTACCTCACGCTGGCCGAGGTCGTCGGCGACCGCGACGACTTCTGTCTGACGCTGGTGTGGAGCCTGATGAGCGAACTGGACGTCCGCCTCTCGGCGGCCGAGCGGCGGGCGGTCGTCGAGGCGGCCGCGGACCTGTTTTCACCGACCGCGACGCCGAACCCCGTGGACGCGACGCTCCGACAGCTCGAAGCCGTCGGCTTCGTCGAGGGCTTTTCGGTGCGTCCGATTCCCGACGCCGAGGCGGCCGGCACGCGCGATGTCGACGCCGGGCCCGACGTTCGGACTGACGCCCGAAAGGACGCCCGGACCGACGGCGACGACAGCTCTCGGACGTGGGAACTCACCTTCGGCGACTACGCGCTCGCGGAGCGCACCGGCCGGATTCCGACGCTTCCGATTTCCGTGGCCCTCCTCCGCCGGACGCCGGAGCGAACCGTGCGCTTTCTCGACGGCGAGGCGCTCTCCAACGGCCGCTGGCGGCTCCGGCTCCGGATGTCGCCGAACGGCGAAGGCGGGCGAGAGCGCGGCCCAGCGGGGCTCGTCAGCGTCGAGGCAATCGAGAACCGCTGGCTCAACGACCCGAGCGCGTCGCTGGGCCGGTAGCGCACCCGGTTCGCCGAGCGCGAGACACGCGGGACTCGGCAGAGTTCGGCGACATCCGTACGGTTTTACTCGCCGCTGAGCTATCGCACGACATGAGCGAGACGACTCCACGAGACGCGCTCGTCGTCGGCGGCGGCGTCGCCGGCCTCACCGCCGCGACGTTCCTCGCGCGCGCCGACCTCGACACCTTCGTCGTCAACGAGGACGAACCAATCGTTCGCCGGAACGCCCACCTCGAAAACGTCCCCGGCTTCCCGGCGGGGGTCAACAGTCGGCTCTTTACCGACCTCCTCTCCGAACAGGCCGACCGGAGCGGCGCGGACCGACTGGCGGGCCGCGTGACCGACCTCGACGTGCTCGGCGACGACGACGAGCCGCTGTTCCGCGCGACCGTCGAGACCGACGACGGCGAGGAGCGTATCGAGGCGTCGCGGGTCGTCGCGGCGTCGTGGTCCGACGCGTCGTACCTCGAAGACACGGGCGTCGACCTCCGCGCCGCCGGGTCGAAGACGTATGTCGGCGTGGACGACCTCGGGCGGACCGCCGTCCCCGGCATCTACGCCGCGGGGCGACTGACCGAGATTTACCATCAGGCGGTCGTCGCCGCCGGCGACGCCGCGGAGACGGCCATCACGCTCGTCCACGACTCGGGGACGGCGTTCTACAACGACTGGGTCGCGCCGACCGGCTACTTCACCGACCGCGGCCGCGAGGTGCCGCCGGCCTGCGAGGAGATAGACGCCGACGAGCGCGACCGCCGCGAGAACGAGTCCCGCGAGGTCATGCGCGAGTTCTTCGCCGAGCCGCACGACGAACCCCAGCGCACCCACCCGAGCCTCGTCGACGACGAACTCGGGCGACTCGACGAGTAACCGACCCGACCACACCGCGGGCGGGCCACCTCGTGGTCCTGCGCTCGCCCGCGGACGCGAATCCTTTTAGCGGGTAGCGGGCGCAGAGGCGAGTGAATGCTCGAAGGTGTGAACGTCGCGCTCGGGGTGACGGGAAGTATCGCGGCCGTGAAAGTCGTCGAGTTGGCGCACGAACTCCGCCGCCGGGGCGCGTCGGTCCGCGCGGTGATGACCGACGCCGCGACGGGAATCATCCACCCGTGGGCGGTCGAGTTCGCCACCGACGACGACGTGGTGACCGAAATAACCGGCCGCGTCGAACACGTCGAGCTCTGCGGCCGCGACGGCTGGGCAGACGTGTTCCTCGTCGCGCCCGCGACGGCCAACACGGTCGGCAAGATAGCCGCCGCCATCGACGACTCCCCGGTGACGACCACCGCGACCACCGCCCTCGGCGCGGGCGTCCCGGTCGTCGTCGCGCCCGCGATGCACGAACCCATGTACGACCATCCCGGCGTCCTCGACGCCATCGAGCGGGTGCGGTCGTGGGGCGTCGAGTTCGTCGACCCGCGAATCGAGGAGGGGAAGGCGAAACTCGCCACCGAGGAGGCCATCGTCACCGGCGTGGCGAAAGCGACGACCGAACAGACCCTCGCCGGGAAGTCGGTCGTCGTCACCGCCGGCGCGACGACCGAGTCAATCGACCCCATCCGCACCCTCTCGAACCGCGCCTCCGGTCGCACGGGCCGCGCCGTCGCCCGCGCGCTCGCCGTCCGCGGCGCGGACGTGACGCTCGTCCACGACGGCGACGACGTGCACTACGCCGACGCGCTCGCCGTCGAGTCGGCCGCCGAGATGCTGGAGGCCGTCGAGGCCGCGGTCGACGCCGACGCCGACGCGCTCGTCTCGGCGGCCGCCATCTCCGATTTCACTGTCGAGGCGGCCGACGAGAAGATTCGCTCCGGCGAGGCGCGCACGCTCGACCTCGAACCCGCGCCGAAGCTCATCGACGCCGTCCGCGAGTCGCACCCCGACCTCACCATCGTCGGCTTCAAGGCCGAGACGACCGGCGACGACGAGGCGATGGTCGGCGAGGCCCGCCGCATCATGGACCGCGTCGGCCTCTCCTTCGTCGTCGCCAACGACGCCTCCGTGATGGGTGCCGACGAGACCCGCGCGCTCGTCGTCCGCGCCGACGAGGCGAGCGAGTACGTCGGGTCGAAAGACGGACTCGGCGCTCGCGTCGCTGTCGAACTGGCCGGCGAGTTCGAAAAATAGCCCCTCGGTGGGTCGTCAGTCGTCGCCGTTCGCGGCGTCGGCGTCGGTGCCGTCCGCACCGTCGGCGTCGCCCGGCGCGGCGTCCTGTCTGGGCCACGTGACCCCGTCGAGGAACGGGACGCCCATGCGCTGGGCGGCCTGCGAAATCATGTGCGCGCCCGTCGGCGCGGTGAGGAACAGGAACAACACCGTGACGAGCGCCATCAGTCCGTCGCCGTTGGGCAGGTAGTACACTGTCGCGGCGAGCGCGATGGAGGCCGCCCCCAGCGTGGTCGCCTTCGAGGTGGCGTGCATCCGGTTGTAGACGTTGGGGAACCGGAGCAGGCCGATGGTCCCGACGACGAGGAAGAAGCTCCCCAAGAGCGTCAGGAGGATGACGAGCGCCGCGCGAACGGGACCGGCCGTCGCGGCGGCCGCGGTCTCTGCGGCGGTCATTCGATGATGTCCCCCTCCGTGACGTACCGAGCCACGGTAATCGTGCTGATGAAGCCGATGATGGCGAGCACGAGGCTCACGCCGACGAAGTAGCCCTGTTGGCTCCAGATGGCGTACAGCGCCGCGATGGCGACGACGTTCGTCCCGATGGTGTCGAGCGCGACGACGCGGTCGGGCACCGTCGGCCCGCGGATGACGCGGTAGCTCACGAGGAGCGTCAGCCCCGCGGCGAGCGCGAGGCCGGCGAAGAGGACGGTGTCCATCCACGCGAGGTACGTGGGCTCAGCCATGTTGCTCACCTCCCGGTGCGGCGGCGGGCGCGTCGCCGCCGTCCGCGGGGCGAACCCCGGCCTGCGGCGCGGGGTCGCCCGGTTTCAGTTCCTCGTCGAAGATGACGAGCGCGTAGTCCTCCCAGCGGCGGATGGGTTCGAGGATGCCGTCGGGGTCGCTCCCGTCGATGCTGTGCACGTACAGCGAGTTGGTTTCGTCGTCGTAGTCCATGGTCAGCGTCCCCGGAGTGAGGGTGATACTGTTCGCGATAGTCGTGATGGCGAGCGGCGTCCGCACGCGGAGCGGCACCTCGACCACGGCGGGGTCGATTGGCATCGACGGCGACAGCGTCCGCACCGCCACGTCGACGTTGGCCGTGAGGAGTTCCCAGAGGAACGTCGCGAGGTACAGCGCCGCGTAGGGCGCGACGCGGAGGCTCCGCGCGATGGGCGCTTCGTCGCCGTAGAACCGCCGGAAGAAGAAGGCGATGCCCATCCCGACGCCGAGGCCGATGACGAACTCCTCCAGCAGGCGCTGGGGAGTCAGTTCGACGCCCCGGACGAACAGCCAGAGGACGGCCATGACGAGCCCCGAGACCGGCCAGCGGCGGCTCATCAGTGGCCACCCCCGCCGGATTCGAGGCCGACGCCCGGACCGTGCATCACGGCGTCGACGTAGCCGTTCGTGTCGAGGGCGGCGTGGGCCGCGGCGTCCGCGGCACCGAACAGCGCCTCGAAGCCGATACCGAAGCCGATGGCGGCGACGGCGAGCGCGACGACGACGGTCACCTGCGCGGTGAGTTCGAGCCGTTTGAGGCCGTCGTCACCGCCGTCGGTCATCGCCACGTCGCCCGTGCCGACGGCCCAGCGCTCGGGGAGCGCGGCGTCGACGAGGTCGCTCGGGCGACCCCAGAACACCGCGTTCCACGCGCGGGTGTAGTAGGCGATAGTCAAGATAGCGCCGGCGAGCGCGACGGCGAGCGCGAGTCCCGCGCCGGCCGCGCCCGCGGCGAACGCCTCCGCGGCCGCCTGGAAGACGAGGTACTTCCCGAAGAAGCCCGAAAGCGGCGGGACGCCGATGAGCGTCAGCGCGCCGAGCAGGAAGCCCGCCGCGAGCACCGGCGCTCTGTCGGCGAGGCCGCCGAGGTCGGAGAGCCGGTCGCTACCGACGGCGTCTTTGAGCGTGCCGCTCGCGAGGAAAAGCAGGCTCTTGGCGATGCCGTGGTTGAACGCGTAGACCAGCGCGGCGGTCACGCCGAGCGCCCGAACCGCCTCGGACGGCGCGGTCGCGGCCACCGCCAGCGGGAGGACGATAAAGCCCACCTGACTGATAGAAGAGTACGCGAGGATGCCGTCCACGTCGTCGCGGCCGACGGCGCCGATGCCGCCGAGGACGATGCTGACCGCGGCCATGGCGAACATGACCGGGCCGAAGAAGCCGAGGAACGAGTCCCCGGTGATGCCGAGGAAGCCGATGTCGATGGACGCCGCGGCGAAGACGGTGAAGTAGAGCCGAACGATGGCGTAGACCCCGACCTTCTTCACGACGCCGGCGAGCATCGCGGTCACCGGCGACGGCGCGGCGCGGTAGGCCGCGGGCACCCAGAACTGGAAGGGCGCGAGGCCGGCCTTCAGCGCGAACACCGAGAACAGCACCGCCGACAGGCCGAGCGTCGGCAGGAGTGCGATGTCGTAGGCGGCCGGTTCGGCCAGTCGCCGGGCGATGTCGGCCATGTTGAGCGTCCCGGTCGTGCTGTAGAGACCGCCGATGGCGACGAGCATCACCGCGCTCCCGATGAGGTTGAGCACGACGTAGTTGAGCGCCGCGCGGGTGTGCTCGCGGCCGGAGTAAAACAGCACGAGGATGTAGCTCGACATGAGCATCACCTCGAACCAGACGAACAGGTTGAAGATGTCGCCGGTGAGGAACGAGCCGGTGACGCCGACCACCATGAAGTGGAACAGCGTGTGATAGCTGAGGCGCTGGCCGAACGAGCCGACCGACGCGACGGAGTAGCCGAGCGTCAGGAGCGACACGAAGCCGGTGAGCGCCAGCATGAACACCGACAGGGCGTCGGCGACGAGCGTGATGCCGAACGGCGCGGCCCAGTTGGACACCTGATAGACGAGCGTGGTCGACTCGCCGCCGAGCGGCAGGATCACGGCGTCGAACAGGGCGGCGACGGCGACGAGGTAGGCGACGCCGCCGAGCAGGCTGACCGTCCGTTGGAGTATGTCGCTCGGGCGCGTGAGAAGCGTCAAGATCGCCGTCACGAGCGCCACGAGGAGCGGTGCGATGACGAGCGTGCTCATCTGCTCCCTCCGAGTTCGTACATGTCGATCGTTCCGTGTTCCTCGTACACCCGGTAGGTCAAGACGAGCGCGAGCGCGGTCGTCCCGAAGCCGATGACGATGGCGGTGAGGACGAGCGCCTGCACGATGGGGTCCGAGGGTGCGGGACCGCTCGCGCCGTGGCCCGAGAGGATGGGCGCGAGCCCGTCGAACCCACCCATGGTGACGAGGTAGACGTTGGCCGATTGGCTGATGATGCTGATACCCCAGACGACGCGAACCACGTCGCGCCGGAGCACGAGGTACGTGCCGATGCTGAACAGGACGCCGAGCGTGGCGGCGAGGAAGAACTGAATCATTCGTTACCGACCTCCGCGACGATGGTGAGCAGGCCGCCGACGACGGCGAAGAAGACGCCGAGGTCGAAGGCGAACGCGCTCGCGACCTCGAGTTCGCCGTAGAGGGGCAGGTGCTCCAAGAAGAGCACGCCCTGGGTCAGGAACGGCGCGCCGAACGCGAGCGGGGCGAGGCTGGACGCCACGGCGATTGCGAGGCCGAGCGAGGCCATCCAGCGGTAGGTCTCGACGAGCCGGTGTCGCTCCGAGCCGTCGGGTTTGATGGCGAGAATCTCGCGCTGGATGAACTCCAGCCCGAAGATGATGTAGACGAGCGCGAAGGCGGCGGCCGCGAGGACGGCCCCGATGAAGCCGCCGCCGGGGAGGTTGTGCCCGCGGAACAACAGCGCGATGGCCGTCACCAGGATGATGGGGACGACGATGCGCGCGACGGTCCGCGAGATGACGGTCGTCCGGCCGGACGAGCCGTTCATTGGGTCTCACCCCGCGTTCGCATGCGAATCAGCGTCAGGATGGCGATCGACGCCATCACGACGACCGAAATCTCGCCCATGGTGTCGATTCCACGGAAGTCGACGAGGATGACGTTGACGACGTTCGACCCGCCGCCGTAGTCCGCGAAAAAGGGCCCGTGTTCCGCCGGAACGCCCGCCCGCGCCACGATGAACTCCCGGAGGAGTGGGTCGGGCGAGGCGTTCGTCGACAGCAACACGGTGAGGAACACCGTGCCGCCGACGGCGAGCGATAGCAGGCCGTCGCGGACGGAGACGAGTCGGTCCGGCGCGTCGCCGTAGAACGCCGGCAGGCGGTCCAAGACGAGCAGGAAGATGACCAACACCAGCGTCTCGACGACCAACTGGGTCAGCGCGAGGTCGGGCGCGTCCGCGAGGATGTAGAAGATGGCGACCATGAAGCCGACGATAGACAGCGTCAGGACGCCGGCCACGTGCGACGGCGCGATGTCGACCGCGAACGCGGCGACGAGCGCGACGAGGAGCACGAGCACGATGGGTATCGACACGCTGAGTCCGTCGAAGCCGGGGAGAGAGACGCCGGCGGCCGCGTAGCCGCCGAGCGCGAGCGCGACGAAGCCGAAGAGGCCCCACGTCGTGTAGGTGCGCAGGAGGCCGGTCTGAATCTTCGGCGTGACGGCGACGCTCGTCGTCGTCAGCCCCTCGACGAAGTTATCGTACCACCAGTTCGCGCGGACGGGGCCGCGCAGGACCGCGTTGATGGCGTCGTGGATGCGGTCGTAGAACGGGAAAGCGGCCGCGCCGACGACGATGGTGACGATACTCATAATCACGTACGGGGTCAGTTCGGTCGGGAAGTGGACCGAAAACGAGTGCGCCTCGCCGGGGACGACGCTCCCGTACACGTCGCCGATGAGCCCCTCGATGAAGAGGTTCGGCTGGGCGGAGATGGCGAGGACGAGCGCGCCGAGAATCGCCGGCGGAACGAGCATGGCCACCGGCGGGCGGTGGACGTGGCCCAGTCCGTCGGGTTCGTCGCCGAAGAACAGCGAGGCGAACTTGATGGAGTAGAGGAACGTGAAGACGCTCCCGAACACCGCGACGACCGGGAAGACCCACGCGACGCCGCCCATGTGCTCGGCGGCGTAGTACGTCGACTCGAACAGCAGTTCCTTCGAGTAGAAGCCGTTGAACGGCGGGAAGCCGGCCATCGACAGCGACGCGACGGCCGCGATGACGGCCGTCACGGGCAGGTGTTTTCTGAGCCCGCCGAGACGGTCTATCTTCCGCGTCCCGGCCTCGTGGGCGATGATGCCCGCGACCATGAACAGCGCGGCCTTGAAGCTCGCGTGGTTCAGGATGTGGAACGCGCCGGCCTCCGCGCCGTAGCTGTTGGCGAAGCCGAAGGCGGCGATGATGAGGCCGAGGTGCGAGGCCGTCGAGTACGCGAGCAGTTCCTTGATGTCGGTCGCGCTCACCGCGAGCATGGCCGCGACGGTCATCGTCAGCAGGCCGAGCACGGCGAAGACGAGCGTCCACTCGCCGAGGACCGCCGCGTCCTCGGGGAGGAAAAGCGGGCGGAATCGGCCGACGAGGTAGACGCCGGCTTTGACCATCGTCGCGGAGTGGAGGAACGCCGAGACCGGCGTCGGAGCCTCCATCGCGTTGGGAAGCCACACGTGGAACGGGACCTGCGCGGACTTCGTCGCCGCGCCGAGGCCGACGAGGACGAGCACGGGGACGAGCAGACCGGAGGCCGTCAGGACCTCGCGAATCGCGTCCGCGTGTTCGACCAGAAGCGGGATGCTGTAGGTCGTCCCCTCGATGGTTCCCGTCTGGCCGGACGCCCAGACGAGAAGCAGGAAGCCGACCAGCATGAACAGGCCGCCGGAGACGGTGATGAGCATCGACTTCCGGGCGGCGTACTGGGAGGCCTCCTCGCCGGTGTAGTGGCCGATGAGGATGAACGACGAGAGGCTCGTCAGCTCCCAGAAGACGAACAGGGCGACGAGGTCGCCCGCGAGGGCGACGCCGAGCATCGAGCCCATGAACGCCAACAGGGTCGCGTAGTATTTCGCCTGGCCCGGTTCGCCGTGCATGTATCCTCCGGAGTACGTGAGGATGAGCACGCCGACCCCGCTGGCGAGGAAGGCGATGAGAAGCGCCAACCCGTCTACGTGAAACGCCAGCGAGACTCCGAGCGAGGGAATCCAATCGAACGACACGGTTCCGTGCGCCCCCGCGAGATACTGGTCCGTCACGAGGCCGAGCGTGACCAGCGCGACGGCGGCCGCGAAGTACGCCGTGCGCTCACCCAAGATCCGGTAGACTACCGGGGTGAACGCCGCGGCGAGAAACGGCAAGAAGACGACCGCGAGGACGACTTCCGGTGTGGGTTGCACGGGGGAAATTGCGGGAAGCGCCGACTTAGGTGTTGTCAAACCCGTTGGCTATTCGGCACCGAAATGTGACGGTCGGTCGATTTCTTCGGCGTTTTTCTGAGCTTCATGATTTCCACGGGAGGGCGAAATTTATATCCTCAGACGACCATACTACGTCTTAGAGTACATTCAGCCGTTCGAGAATATTTGTCGCGCCGGCGGGTGATTCGTCCGCGCGCGACTCGGTCGGCGCTGTGCTCGCGCGTCGCGGCGGTCGTCTCACCGACGAACGTCGCGACTCCACCGCGTCGTCTGTGAGGGAGGCGGTCCCGCTGTCAGCCGTCTTCGTCCGCACGCGAGGTGTCCAATTGTCATAGTGTTACTGGAGTCCCCCGATTCGGCCCTCTGGTACCCCGCTTGCCCGCGCTGAAGGCGGTCACTGCCGCAGGGGCGCAACTACTTTATACGCTCATTCGGAGGCTTTCATCAGAGATGGACGGACGTGCGTCGAGCGACGAACTCCTCGATATACTCGGAGACACCGAGTCCAGGGCACTGCTCGTGGCGCTCCGCCGTGAGTCCCGCACTGCCAAGGAGCTCGGTGAGACGCTCGACCTCTCGCTTCCGACCGTGTACCGACGGCTCGACCGGCTGTGCGAGTGCGGGCTCGTCAGTTCGGCGACCGAGGTCCGCGACGACGGCACGCACCGCCGCCGCTACGACTGCGACTTCGACGAGACGGTCGTCTCGCTTTCTACCGAGGGGTTCCGGACCGAGGTCCGCTCGACCCCCACGTTATCGAGCGAGCGAGCCGAGACCGGAACCGACTGACGACCGACCGTCCGCGTCCGTGGCTGTCGCGTCCGTTGCGGCCCGTCGAGCCTCGCTTCGCTGTCGTGTCTCTCAGCGTATCGGGTGCTAAACGGCGTCTCACCCGGACTGAGAACCGGTTTTTCAGCGAGAGAAACTACACCTCTACATTTATAGCGACAACTGACAATCTGAGATTCATGATACGTCCAGGCGCGCGCTCCGGGCAGGGAGACGCGCAGCGTCAGGGCAGGGGGGGAAACGAATGATAATCGACCCGTCACGGATGGCATCCGTCAACGGACCGGGACCAGACAGCGAAGTCGCGATGGACGCGCTCCGGGGGACTGCGAAGGGGGCAGTCTCGCTGGTCGCCGTCTACGGTGCGACGGCGTTCGACCTGTTCCACGTCGGCGAGACCGTCCGAGAGGACTTTCGGAGCCGAGACGAACTCGTGGCGCACCTGAGTTCGCTCGCCGAGGAGACTCGGCGCGAGTTCATGGAACGCGGGCTGTTCTCCGGGCTGAGCCCGGTGCAAAACAGCGTCGAGTACCGCTTCGAGGAACGCGACGGTTACGGCGTGTTGCAGGTCTACTGCGGCGGCCGCGGCATGTTGCTTTTCGTCGAACCCGACGAGAACGTCGAGCCGCTCGTGAAGACCGCGTCACAGCTTCTCGGCGGGATGTAACCGCCGCTCCGGAGCGCCGCGCTCCGGACCGAGAATCAGGGTCGGACCGAGAGCGGTCGCGCTCGTCGCCGTCCCCTCCACGAGAGGCGATACCGCACGGCGTGGGTCAGCGTGTCCGAGAGCCTTCGAACCGCCACATTTTATGCCTAACCGGGGAAACGAGCGCCATGGACCAGTTGCGGCAGTCCCTTCTCGACGCGCCGATCATCGAAAAAGGAGACTACGAGTACTTCGTTCATCCCATCAGCGACGGCGTTCCGATGCTGAAGCCGGGGCTCCTCCGCGAGATCGTCATCAAGATAATCCGCAAGGCGAACCTCGAAAACGTCGACAAAATCGTCACGCCCGCGGCGATGGGCATCCACATCTCGACGGCCGTCTCGCTGATGACGGACATCCCGCTCGTCGTCATCCGCAAGCGCGAGTACGGCCTCGACGGCGAGGTGTCGCTCCACCAGCAGACGGGCTACTCCGAGGGCGACATGTTCATCAACGACGTCAACGAGGGCGACCGCGTGCTCGTCCTCGACGACGTGCTCTCGACCGGCGGCACGATGAAGGCCGTTCTCGACGCCCTCGACCACATCGGCGCGGACGTCGTCGACACCGTCGCCATCATCAAGAAGGCCGGCCCGAACGAGCTCGACGACTCCGAACACCACGTCAAGACGCTCATCAACGTGACCGTCGAAGACGGTGAAGTCGTCATCGTCGACGAGCACGGCGACGACTGACCCGACACGACACCGACGCGGCCGCGGCGTCACAGCCGCGTCGCCTTCTCTCGCGGATTTCCGCCTCCGCGGGGCCTTTTTGTGACCGGTCCGTACCCGGGAGCGATGACATCGGCGCTTTTCATCGTCAGCGAAGACGGTTACTGGGGCGAAGAGTGCATCGAGCCGCTTACGAGCTTGACCGACGCCGGCGTCGACGTGACCGTTGCGACGCCGACCGGCGGCGCGCCGGTCGTCGACGAGCGCTCTGTCGACCCCGAGGAGGTCGGCGAGGAACTCGCCGAGCGCGTCGTCGAGGTCCACGAGAACGACGAGCGACTGCAGAATCCGGAGCCGATTGCACGGGTCGACGCCGACGAGTACGACGCCGTGGTGTTCCCCGGCGGCCACGGGACCGCGTGGGACGTCAATCAGGACCGACACGCCCGGCAGGCGCTCCTGCAGGCGGTCGCCGGCGACGACTCGAAGGCGCTCGTCGTCTGCCACGCGGTCGGCATCCTCGGGTTCACCCGCGAGGCCGACGGCTCGTTCCTCGTCGAGGGCCGCGAGGTCACCGGCTTCCCCAACGAGTGGGAAGAGGGCATCGTCGACGACGACGACCTGATGCCGGACGGCCGGAAGCTTCCCTACTGGGTCGAAGACGAGGTGAAGGCCGCCGGCGGCGTCTGGGACGCCGAACTCGACAGCGACACCAGCGTCACCGTCGACGGCGACCTCATCACCGCGCGCGGCCCCGGCTCGTCGGCCGCGGCGGCCCAGACGCTCTTGGACGAACTGTAAGACGCGAACTAGTCGGTCCCATCGGGGCGGCATCCCCGCGCAGGAGAACGTTTTTTCGTCGGTCGGTCGTCCGAACTGGTGTGGAACTCGCAACGCTCTCGCTCGAACCCGGTGAACGGTTGAGCGGGTCAGAACTCAACTCGCGGTTCGACCGCGGAATGACGGGACGGGGCATCGAAATCTGTTACGACGACGACGACCAACGATATCTCCGTCTCTTTTCGAGCGACACCGGGCCGTACGGCGACGACGTGACCGGCGGCGAGTTCACGTACATCGGAGAGGGACGGACCGGTGACCAGACGCTCACCGGCGGAAACAAGTTTCTCGCGCGGGCGAAACACCACCCGTTACCGATATTCTTCTTCCACCGAAAATCGGGTGAAGCCGACTGGGTGTACCAAGGTCAAGTCGAAGTCGTCGATTACGCGTGCGGCCCGTTCGAAGGCGACGACAGGGACGTCTATCGATTCGTGCTCCGCCGCCGTCACGAAACGCGGGAGCGAGTCGATGAGGAGGAAGCCGCGACAGACCTCGCGCCCGCGGAACGCACCGAGACGACGCGGAGCCGAATCATTCGGAACACGGCGCTCGCGACCGAGTTGAAAGCGCGGTACTCCCACACGTGCCAAGTCTGTGGAGAGCGCCGTCGCCGGGGGGTTCACGACGGGTACGCCGAAGCGCATCACCTCAGACCGCTCGGTCGACCTCACGACGGTCCGGACGTCGAGGCGAACCTCCTCGTCCTCTGTCCCGACCACCACGCGGACTTCGACTACGGCATGATTGCGGTCGACCCCGAGACGCACACCATCTCCCACGCCTACGAGCGCGAGTTAGACGGCGATTCGCTCTCTGTCCGCGAGGACCACGACCTCGGTTCCGCGTTTCTCGACTACCACAACCGAACCATCGCGTCGTTTTGACCGGTCTCGTTATTCGATTTTGAACACGGCCTCTTCGATGCCCTCGCTTCGGCACTCCGGACACCGCGAGGGGTAGTTCACGGGGTCGTCGAAGGCGTTGAACCCGCAGTGTTTGCACTCCGGCGGCGCGACGAGGAACTGCTCGCCTTCTTCCCCGTGGACCGTTCGGGCGACGTGTTGGAGGTGGCCGTACACCGACGACACCGAGACGCCGACGCTCGCCGAGAGTTCGGAGGCCGTCGCGGGGTCGTCGCGGAGGGCGTCGGCGATGCGCTGGCGGGCCGTCGTGTCGGACTCCCGGGCTGTCATATCGCTGGGTTGGGAGCCGAAGGGAAAATCCCTTGCGCCGCCGCCCGCCCAGAAATGTCAGCAATATAGAGAGGATGCAAAAAGGCCTTGTCCACGTGGCGGGATTTGAGGATATGAAGGCTGTCGTCCTTGCCGGTGGGTACGCGACGCGTCTGTGGCCGATTACCAAACACCGACCCAAGATGTTCTTGCCGGTCGGTGACCAGACGGTCATCGACACCATCTTCGAAGACCTGGAGGCCGACGACCGGGTCTCCGAGGTGTTCGTGAGCACGAACGAGCGCTTCGCCGACGCGTTCGAGGAGTACATCGACGAGTCGCCGTTCGAAAAACCGACGCTGTCGGTCGAAGACACGAGCGAAGAAGACGAGAAGTTCGGCGTCGTCGGCGCGCTCGCCCAACTCATCGACCGCGAGGAGGTCGACGAGGACCTCGTCGTCATCGCGGGCGACAACCTCATCAGCTTCGACGTGGCCGACTTCGTGGACTTCTTCTACGAGAAGAACGCGCCGTGTCTCGCCGCCTACGACGTGGGCGACAAAGAGCTCGCGAAGGCCTACGGCCTCGTCGAACTCGACGGCGACCGCGTCATCAACTTCCAGGAGAAGCCCGAAGATCCCAAGAGCACGCTCGTCTCCATCGCCTGCTACGCCATCCCGGCGGGCGACCTCCCCAAGTTCGACGAGTATCTCTCCGGCGACAACAACCCCGACGAGCCCGGCTGGTTCATGCAGTGGCTCCAGCAGAACGGCGACCTGTTCGCCTACACGTTCGACGAGGCGTGGTTCGACATCGGGACGCCCCAGAGCTACCTCGACGCCGTGGCGTGGTACCTCGGCGGCGAGAACTACATCCACGAGTCGGCGACGCTCACGAACACGGAGGTCGGAACCAACGTCCACGTCATGGCCGACGCGGTGGTCGAAGACTCCGTCCTCGAAGAGTCCGTGGTGTTCCCCGGGGCGGTCATCCGAAACGCGGAGCTCAAAAGCTCCATCGTCGACGAGGAGACCCACATCGATAGCCTCGACCTCTCGAACGCCCTCATCGGGGCGCACTCGCGGTTGACGAACGGGCAGTAACGCGGTCGCGCGGTTTCGTATTTCTTAGCCGAGGTACGCGTCGGTGATGCGGAGCCTGCCGTGGGTCCCCTCCCACTCCGTCTCGTACTCCAGTTCGATGGGTCGGTCCATGTGCGGACCGTCGGTGACGAGCGTCTCGAACTCGCCGCCCTCGCCGAGGATGTGGACGCCGTACCGCTCGTTGAGCGCCTCCAGTTCGTCGAGCGCGTCGGCGTCGAGCGTCCGGCCGAGCCACGACTCGTCGAGGCCGTGGGCCGCGACCTGAATGATGGTGATTTCGAAGCCCGCCGCGAGCATGGCGTCGCCGAGTTCGCGGGGGTCTTCCTGCCACAGCGGGGCGAACAGGTCGATTCCGAGGCGGTCGCACATCGCCTGAATCCGGTCGGTCTGGAACTCGCTTTCGATGGCCCCGGCGGTGACGCCCGCGAGGTCGATGTCGGACTGGAGGTCCGACAGCGCCGCTTCGAGGGGTTCGAGTTCGGCGTCGCCCTGCGCGCCGGAGTCGGCGGCGTCGGTCGCTTCGAGGTCGCCGGGGTGGACCTCCACGAGCTCGATGCCGGTGCTCTCGGCGGCGAGCGCGGCGAGGTCCGTCGCCGGCACGTGGTACATGTACGAGTCGTCGCTGGGGTGGACGGTCAGGAGGCGGGTGACGTTCAACCCCTCTTCGAGCGCGCGGTAGAGCGCCCACGAGGAGTCCTTTCCGCCGGAGAAGAGGCTGACCCACTCGGCTGTCATGGAGGCGATAACGTGTTGGGGGAGATAGGCGCTACGGTGTTCGCGCGGCGGCCCCGCGTCTGCGTGACTCGCGTGAGACTACATATACCCCAAATCGCGGAGCCGACCCATCAGGTCCTCTTTGTCCTGCGCGCGCCCCTCGCGTTCCGCGCTCGCGCCGAGGTCCTGCACCCACGCGGGGCGGTCGTCGGACTTCGCCGAGCCGGATTCGGTGCCGAGCGAGCGGTAGCCCTCGAAGTACTTCGGCGAGACGGGGAGGTCGGCGGGTTCGACACCGTCGGGAAGGTCGTCGATGGACGCGGGGACGTGACCGGCGGGGTAGCCCTCGACCGAGTCGGGGACGATGCACTCCCAGAACGCCGCCCACACGTCGGCTTCTTCGAACTGGAGGATGGAGTGGACGCGGTCGTGCGGCGGGTATTTCTCGGAATCGTGGCGGGGGCTGAAGAACGTCTCGTCGGCGCGAGACTCCTGTTCGTCCCAGCGGACGCCCGAGAAGACGCCGTCGAAACCGCGGTCTTCGAGGGTGTCGTTGAGCGCGACGGTCTTCAGCAAGTGGTTGCCCTCGAAGCTGTCGGCGTCGAGGACGACAGTCTCGCCCTCGTAGCCGAGGCGGGCGAGTTCGCGTCGGGTGTCGTCGCCGAGGTTCGAGACGGGAATCTCGTCGCCGGGTGACGCGCCGAGACGTGCGATGTCCTCGTTGCGGGCGACGACGAGGTCGAGGCCCCAGCGGTCGGCCCACTCGCGGACGAACGCCTCGGTCTCGTCGAAGTGCTCGAAGTGGTCGATGAAGACGACCGGCGGCACGGCGACGCCGGTGTCGTCGGCGACCTCGCGGACGACGTAGAGGACGAGCGTGGAGTCCTTCCCGCCGGTCCACATGACGGCCGGGCGCTCGTACTGTTCGAGCGCGGTCGCGGTCACCGCGGCCGCCTTCTCGAGTTTGTCCGCCAGCGTCGGGTAGTCCGCGGCGGTCTCCTCGCGGCCGTCGTCGTAGTCGACGTGGAGGTAGTCGGGAAACGAGAGGCTCATACGACAGGTGTCGCTCGCAGAGCATATCGCTGTTTCCGCTGTGGGACGGTCGCAGTCGCTCTCGAAGCGGGGCCGCGAAAAAGTGACCGCGTGGCGACGTTCGCGTTAGATATCGACCGTCGTCACATGTAGCCGAGGTCGCGCAGGCGCTCCATCAGGTCCTCTTTGTCCTGGGCGCGGCCCGCGCGCTCGGTCGTGTTCTCCATGTCCTGTAGCCACGCCGGTTCCTCGGCGGACTTGTCGGTCGAAACCTCGCTTCCGAGGCTCCGGAAGCCGGCGAAGTACTTCGGCGAGACGGGCACGTCCTCCTGCGTGACGCCCTCGGGGAGGTCGGTGTCGCTCGTCGGGACGTAGCCGTCTTCGGGGTAGTTCTCGACGGTGTCCGGGACCGCGAAGTACCAGAAGGCGTCCCAGACGGCGCTCTCCTCGAACTGGAGGATGGGTTGAATGCGGTCGTGCGGGGGGTAGATGTCGGGGTCGTGACGGGGGCTGAAGAACGTCTCGTCGGCGCGGGCCTCCTGTTCGTCCCAGCGGACGCCGGAGATGACGCCGTCGATGTCGTACTCCTCGAGGGTGTCGTTGAGCGCGACGGTCTTCAGCAGGTGGTTGCCGACGTAGGTGTCGAGCAGGAAGGGGAACGTGTCCTCCTCGTACTCGAGGATGTTGCGGATGTGGTGCTGGTTGTGCTCGGAGAGTTCGGAAACCGGGATGTCGTCGCCGGGTTCGAGGCCGTTCTCGTCGACGTACGCGCCGACGTCCTCGTTGCGCGCCCAGATGACGTCGAGGTCCCACTCGTCGGCCCAGTGCTCGACGAAGTCCATGATCTCGTCGAAGTGCTGGTAGTGGTCGATGAAGACCGCCGGCGGGACGTCGAGGTCGTAGCGCTCCGCGACCTCCTTGATGAAGTAGAGCGTGAGCGTCGAGTCCTTGCCGCCAGTCCACATCACGGCGGGGTTCTCGTACTGTTCGAGGCCCTGCTTCGTGACCTCGATGGCCTTCTCGATTTTGTCCTCGATACTCGGGTAGTCCTCCGGCGTCTCTCCCTCGCCGTCGGTGTAGTCGACGTCGAGGTAATCCGGGAAGGCTTCGGCTTCCGACATGGTGTGTAATTACATCTAATTAGGCAGTGTAAATGCTTTTTGCCCGAGAAGTCGCGTGCGCCGTGATACCGCCGAACACGATTTGGGCCGCTGGCTCACGTGATTCGGCGGTGACGAGATGGGGAGATACGACGCGGTTAGGAGATGAACTTGTTGTCGCGCCAGTTGATTCCGCTGTCCGAGGAACCGTTCTGCTGTGGGTTCTCGACGACTTCGACGGAGGCGGCACGCACCTCGCCCTCGACGATGCGCGTCGCCTGCAGTTCGTCGCTCTCCTCGGTGATTGCGGTCAGCGTTCCCTTCTCCGAGAGCATCGCGATCTCCCGGAGGACGAGGAACATCGGGTACTGGAGCGCCGTGTTCTGGAGCACGGTTTCGAGGTCGCCTTTGAAGCAGGCGAACTCGACGAGCTCGGAGGGAATCTCCTCTTCTTCTTCATCTCCCCAGTTGGGCGCTCCCGCTCGGGGGGGCTCTTCTTCGTAGACGCGGTTTTCCGTCACGCTCGCTTTCAACTGGGCCGTCGGCGTGTACTTGCTGAGGTTGTCGTCGGCGGAGACGGCTTTGATGATGAGGGTGTTGTTTCGGCGGGTGATGTCTACGTTCTCGACCTCAGGCGGCAGTTCTGGGTCGTTTTCGAAGTAGTCCATCACGTCTTCGAGTGGCAGTTCCAACGTCGAATGGAGTCGATATACGCGGCCTGACATTGTTGGCTTCGGTATCGACGAGAGCCACGGTGCGGGCGCACCCGGATGGCGATACCTGTGTGCATGTACGAGTTCGAGGCTTATATGGCCTCCCCTTCTCGTTAGCCGAAAGATACAAAGTCGCCGTCCGGCCGCGGTCGGGCGGTCTGTCGGGGGCGCTCCCGGCGGTCAGTTCGCGCCGGTCAGCGTCGCTTCGAGTTCGCCGCGCTCGTCGAGCTCTTCGAGGATGTCACTGCCGCCGACGAACTCGCCGTCGACGAACGTCTGCGGGATGGTCTCCCAGTCGCTTTTCTCCTTGAGCGCCTCGCGGTAGTGCGGGAGCGCGGGCAGTACGTCCACGGTCTCGAACTCGTCGACGTACTGGGAGATGAGGTCGACCGCCTTCGCGGAGTAGCCGCACTGCGGCATCAGGCGGTTGCCCTTCATGAACAGGACGACGCGGTTGTCCGCGACGGCCTCGTCGACGCGGGTCTGCACTTCTTCGGGGTCCAAACTCTCCGGTTGGAACGTCATGCACCCAGCTAGCGGCCGGGCGGACAAAGGAGTTGCGTCGCGGTCGGGTCGGGAACCGACGACCCGCGCCGACCGAGACGGCGGGTTACTGCTCGCCGACGCGGACGACGTTGATGAGCGAGTGGACGGGGACGCCGTCTATCTCTTCGACGCCCTGCTTGTCGACGATGACCACGCACGCGAGCGGCTCGCCGCCCTCGGAGCGGATGGCGTCGATGGTCTCGCGGAGGGTCGTGCCGCTCGTCACCGTGTCGTCGACGATGAAGCAGTCGCGGCCCTCGACGGGCGAGAAGTTCCGGGAGAAGCCGCCGCCGAGGTCTTCGAGGTCGCCTTCGTCCCACTGGTGTTTCGCGGGCGAGTACGCGCCGAGCGTCGTTTCGAGTTCGCGCGAGACGGAGGTGGCGAGGGGGACGCCCGCCTTCTCGATGCCGACGGTCACGTCGGCCTCGCCGTTCGTCTCCATGAGCAGATCGGCGAGCGCGCGCCCGACGTAGGTGAGGCGCTTGCCGCCGCTCCCGATGGCGTTCCAGTCGACGTGGATGTCGTCGGGGCCGTCGGGCTCCGCACGGGGCTCGGGTTCGGTCGCCGCGCCGCTTCGTTCGACAAGCCAGCTGGCCGTCTCGCGGGAGACGTTCAACTCGTCGGCAATCTCGCCTTTCGAGAGGCCGCGGTCCGCGAGCTCAGCCGCGCTGGCGATGAGGTCGTCGACGTTCTTCATACAGTACCGAATTCGATGGCGGTTTTTATAGTGGTGTCGTCGTCTTCGAATGCTGCTTCGAACTCCGAAAGCGGGTGGACGCCGGTGACCAAATCGCGGAGGAACCACCGGGGAAGCTTGGTGAACGTCACGGTCGCGGCCTCGAAGTGCTTGACGTGGGAGTTGACGCTTCCGACGAGCGCCTTGTTGTGGAGCACCATCTCGCGGTGGAACGCGCCGGCGTCGACCTCGAACTTCCAGTCGCTCGGGACGCCGAGGAGCGCGGCGACGCCGTTGGGCGCGAGCGCCTGCACCGACTGGATGGCGTGTTTGGGGAAGCCGGTCGCCTCGTAGATGAAGTCCATGCCCTCGTGTGCGGTCGGAACCTCCCCGACCGGCGTCTCGCGGGAGTCGACGTACGTCGCGCCGAGTCTCTCGATGATGTCGATAGTCGGGTCGGGGCGGTCGCGCCGACCGAGGCAGTAGAGGTTCTCGTAGCCCTTGTCGTCGGCTCTCAGCATGGCGAGCGTCAGGAGCCCGAGGCTCCCGTTGCCGAGGACGAGCGCCGACGAGGGGTTCCAGTCGAACGCGGACCGACTCGCGTAGGCGTGCTCGCGCGCCTTCTCGGTGATGGAGATGGGTTCGATGAGGAAGCCGAGGTCGGCCTGCGAGCGCGGGATGCGAACGAGGTAGTTCGAGGGGCTGGTGAAGTACTCGGACATGAAGCCGTGCGCGCCGACGATACCGCGTTCGGCGTACATCCCGTCGGGAGCCATGTCGGGTTGATTCTTCTCGAAGTACTCGTTGGTCCCCGACGCCGGCGGGCGGCGGACCGTCGGCACGACGATGTCGCCTTCCTCCAGTTCGGTGTCGTTCGGGTCGACGACGACGCCGACCGCCTCGTGGCCGAGCACGAGGTGGTCTTCGCCCTCGGGGAACCCGCCGTGACCGCCGGCGATGACCTCGTGGTCCGTCCCGTCCACGCCGACCCGAAGCGTCCGGACGAGCGCCTCCCCGGCGTCGGGTTCCGGTCGCGGCTTCTCGATGACGACCGGCTTGTCTTCCCCGCGCTCGACGGCGATTGCTTTCATACACCCACCAACGCACCACCCCACCAAAAGACTTATTCTATGATGAGTAAATAATTTAGCCACGGTGAGCGCCCAGCGTCGTCACACCAGCCCATGACGCACCGCATCGCGCGGACCAGCCTGTCCAGCCCACCCGTGCCGGCGCTCTCCGAACCCGTGCCCGAACCGCGCCGAGGCCGATATCCCGTGCCCGTCGGCCTCTGAGGCGGATTCGGGTTTCTCCTGACGGTCGCTCCGCTCAGCGACGCGTTCGACCGACTCCGAAAAGAAAGCGTGTCGATTCGGCAGATGGATGGCCCGACGGCTCGACGGCCCGGCCGACCGCTCAGTTGTCGATGTCGTCGACGAGTTCGTCCGCGAGGCCGACGTACGTCGCGGGCGTGAGCGCGAGCAGTTCCTCGCGGGTGTCCTCGTCCACGTCGAGGTCCGCAAACAGGTCGTGGAAGTCGCCGAGGGTCACCTCGCGGCCGCGGGTGAGCTCCTTCACCCGCTCGTAGGCCTGCGTATCGCCCTCGCGGCGGAGAATCGTCTGGACGGCCTCGCCGATGATGGCGGGCGTGTCGTCGAGTTCGTCGCGCATGACCTGCTCGTTCGGGACGACCTTGCCGAGGCCGGTCTGGGTCTTCTTGTAGCCGATGAGGCAGTGGGCGAACGCCGCGCCGACGTTGCGCTTGACCGTGGAGTCCGAGAGGTCGCGCTGGAGGCGCGAGGTCGTCACGTAGTCGGCGAGGAACGTCAGGTCGGCGTTCGCCTTCGAGAGGTTGCCCTCGGAGTTCTCGAAGTCGATGGGGTTGACCTTGTGCGGCATCGTCGACGAGCCGGTCTCGCCCTCGACGGCCTCCTGTCCGAGGTAGCGGTCGGAGACGTACAGCCACGCGTCGCGGTCGAGGTCGACGAGGACGTTGTTGACGCCGCGGACGGCGTCGAACAGCGCCGCGAGGTCGTCGCAGGGGTTGACCTGCGTGGCGAGCGCGGTGTGGTCGAGGCCGAGCGACCCGACGAACTCGCGGGAGAACGCCCGCCAGTCCACGTCGGGGTAGGCGGCGACGTGGGCCGCGTAGACGCCCGACGCGCCCGCGAGCTTGCCGGCGAGGTCGTCGGTCGCGGCCTCGACGCGGGCGAGCGTCCGGCCGAGGCGGGCGGCGTAGACGGCCATCTCCTTGCCGAACGTCGTCGGCGTCGCGGGCTGACCGTGGGTGCGCGCGAGCATGGGAACGTCGCGGAACTCCCGCGCGAGCGAGACGAGTTCGTCGCGGGTGTCACGGAGTTCGGGCACGAGCACCTCCTCGACCGCGCCTTTCACCATGAGGCGCTGGGCGAGGTTGTTCACGTCCTCGGAGGTGAGGCCGAAGTGAATCCACGGGTGGACCGACTCGTCGGTCTCGGTGCGGATGAAGTACTCGACGGCCTTCACGTCGTGGTTCGTCGCCGAGAAGCCTTCCGCGCCCTCGACTTCGAGCCGCTTCACGAGGTCGGCGTCGTCGGCGTCGAACTCCTCGTAGAGCGCCCGGAGGTCGGCGCGCTCGTCCTCGTCGAACGAAAGCGGCGTCGCGTCGAGGTCGGCGAGCGCGAGGAGGTACTCCACTTCGACTTCCACGCGGGCGCGCATGAGCGCGGCCTCGCTCACGTGCGGCGCGAGAGGTGCGGTTCGAGAGGCGTATCGCCCGTCGAGCGGGGACACCGCGTACAGCGGGTCGTGCCGGTCGGCGTCGGTCATGTCTGAGCCGTCACGATGGGGGAGGTTAAACGCCGGGGGTTCGTCTCTTGAGAAGATACACGGACGTGAGCATCACACGGGCGATTTTCGGATAACTGCCGCGATGATGTACACGTACACGGTTATCTTGGTGTGACGTGCTGTACCGTGGTCGCAGTGATGGGTGCGGAGGGTTTCCGCCCCTCCGTCAGCTATCGGTCAGGGACCGCTGTCGGCTTCTTCGGTGTCGTCGTCGTCAGCGTCGTCAACGTCCTCGCCCGCCCCAGCGTGAGGTTGTTCGGGAACATGGCTGTAGATGATGTCTCCGTCGACGACGTGGAACCCACCGCACACGTCGTCTTCGATGACTCTCGAATTCGAATCGACGGCGACGTCGACGAGTCCGTCGAGAGTTTCGACTTCGATTACCGGGTTCTCTCGAATCGTCTCGGGTATCCTCCCGCGGGAAATCCACTCGTCGTTGGCGGCTCTCTTCTCGATACTGTCCAGCCGGTCTCGTTCGCTGGCGGTCAGCGGTGGGAAGCGCATCAGCCGCCCGACAGCTACTGAAAGCAGACCGAGTCCACCGAACGCCAGTAACGCGACACTTCCGACTCGACGGAGTAGTCCGCGTTGCGGTTCTGTCTCGATGGTCCCGACGAAGTCGAACTGTTTCGGAGGCGTCTCACCCGTTATCCTGAACGTCTTGTCACCCGGATACTCCCCGAATAGTTTGTAGTCTATCGTCTCGTCGACTCTCTTTCCATCGACAGTCCCGCTGACGTGTGTTCTGACGATGATAGTCGCCTCGACCCGTCCGGGGGCAGTGCCGAGGTCGTCCTGCACACGAGCGGCGTGCCGGGCGGTCTCGTTGACGTCGAACGGGAATCTGAGCTGTGCGGATTCACCGGGGTTGAGCGACGTCACACGTTTTTCGCCGAGTGACTCCGTCTGACTCCAGTACTCGATGCGCCCCTGCTCGACGCGTCCCGTCTGGTTGAGTCGGATGAAGGCGTTCATCTCCACGTCCACGTCCCCCTCGGTCGCGTCTCGATAGCGGTACGTGAACGTCTGGCCGATGTCGTCGATGATGTGGGGAAAGTACACCGACCGGTTCTCTAATACCGTTCCGTTATCGTAGAGCGTACTGCTGTTCGTCACGATGGCGGTATGAGAAAAATCGCCACTGGACGTCCACGAATCGACGACTGCCTCTTGTGTCTGCACCGGTGGCGAAACGTGGGTCGTATACGTGGTCCACCCGCCGACCACCGTGAGGACGACGAACCCGATAATCAAGACCGTCTGCCACTTGTCGAGGAACGCGCGACGCCGAAGGTTCGTTTCAGACATCTATCCCGATGCTCCACTGTAGCTTCGTTTCGGTCGAATCCGGCGCAGGCGTGCAGTCTGTGTCCGTCTGTTCTTCCGCCGTCGCGGTCGTTTGACTCTCTGAGTCCGTGTCCGCGGAGTCACACGTTTCGAGAGTTTCGGCATCGGTCTCGGTGACACCGAAATCGCTTCCGGCGCTCACCGTGCCGGTTATCTCCTCTGTATCTTCTAACGTCGCCCCCGTGAACTGTCCCCCAACGGCGACTGCCCCGAGGAGGACGACCCCCACTATGAATATCCGTCTCATTTTCATGGTTTTCCCTCACAGATTTGACCGACCTCTATCGCGTTCTCATCGGTTCCGATTCCGTTCGCCACGTTCGAGACGGGCGGCTCTGTCCGTTTGTCCGGTCACCGCGACGAGTTCTCTGACCTCTGAGAGGACGAGCACCGACGCCGGGAGTACGACGACAATCGCCACCCACATTCGACTCGATCGCTCGGCAAAGAGGAAGACCTGTCCGACTACTGGAACAGCAAAGACCACGCGCCCGACCACGTCGTCGCCTTGCACCGGGACGACGTCCGGCTCTTCGTTCGCGTCGCCTTTGGTCGTGAACGTCGTGGATTCCCCCGCGTGGTTCACGCCGACGACTCGGTGCGTCGTTCTGCCCGCCGCGTTTCTCATCCCCGCTTGACCAGTGTCGTTGAACGTGATGACGTCTCCTTCCTCGATGTGTTCTGGCCGGACAGATTCGACCACGACGACGTCACCGGGGTTGTACGTCGGAACCATGCTCGAAGAGAGGACGACGAAGTTGTGGAGTCCACCGGCGATAGCCGTGGTCCCGATCACGACGAACGGCAGTGTGACGAGGAGGACGGCGACAGCGACAGCGACCCTAGTCTTTTTCGACCCGGAGGTCTGTCTGTCACGTCTCCGGTCCGTTCGCCCACGATTCCGTCGCTTAGGACGCATCACGTCACCACCTTCGACGTCTCCGGTCAGACACTTGGTTATAGTATGTGTAACGCCCGGGACAGGATCCGTCTGCAGAGAGTTTCATTAGGAAAAATATGAGTCGCGGTCGCCGCCCGATTAGCTCGACGCGTCGGTCTCGCCTTTGACCTGAATCTTGAGATTCAGCTGGTCGAGCATCGCCTGGTTGTTCTGGGGGTGGTTCTGGAACGTGAATCTGAGCGTGAACTCGTACTCGTTGTCGCCTGGGCGGAGGTGCGGGTCGATGCGCCGGCACTTCCAGCCCTGGTTTTGAATGTCGCGAATGTTCCCCTTGAACCATCTGTACTCTGGTCCGCCGCCGACCGGGTTCAGACGGCCTTCGACCACGAGGAACTTGTCGAGCTCACCACCGTTACCACTGTCTTTGTCAGTCTCCGGTTCTGGAACTCCGTCTTCGAGGTCGTCCATGATGTCGATATTGTAACAGAGCGCCTCGATGTCGATGGCGGAGTCCAGCTGATTCGGCGGGTCGTTCTTGAGCGTGTACGTCTTAGCTCGCGTCTCACCGGGCTCCATCCCTTTGAGCGTGAAATCGTCAGGAACCGGAGAGCCAGATGCGACTAAGTCGATCTGGCCGGACTTGACGCGCCCCGGGTTGTCTTCGTTCGTCAGGTCTTCGACGTCCGTGAATTCGGCCATCGTCCCCATCCCTGCGACGGCGCTGACTGCGCCGATAGTCGTGAGTCCACTGAGCACCTTGCGGCGCGTCAGGTCGAGCTTGCCTCGGTCTTTCTTTGGCATGTTTTCGTTTGTCGTCTTGTGGTCTGCGTTGGTTTGCTTCCGATGCCCCGTACACGCCTTCTCTCGTCGAATTCTGCCTTTGCATCCTCCGACGCGATTCTGAGCGAGTGTACACCTCGACCCATTACCTATCACTTTGTAGTTATGTACTAATCAACATGTTTGGGTGACTGTATTGTAGATCAAAAGAGACATATTCGGAGTTTAGAACGTCGTTAATCCGGGATTCTCGGGGGTACCTCGTCTCAATCTGCCGATTACTGCCGTGGCTAGTCGTCACGTCGCTGACGACCCCGTTCGTAAGGGCATAACTAATGAGACATCTCTCGAATGCCGCTCTGCGAGTACATACCGACACTATCTGAAAATGGATCGGATCATGAAGTTGCGAAACATCTCCCGACGCGGCAGAGGCGAGAGGGCTCGAGAGCCGAGTTTGTCGCGGAGCGAGGCGTTCGACGTGCTCAGCAATCAACGTCGACGGTTCGTCCTTCACATACTGAAGCAACGAGAGAACTCGGTGTATCTCAGGGAGATCGCGGAGCAAGTCGCCGCGTGGGAGTCCGGTAAACAGGTCGAAGCGGTCACTGCAACGGAGCGAAACCGGGTCCAGACCGCACTGTTGCAGTTTCACCTTCCCAGGATGGAAGACATCGACGTCGTGGAGTACGACCCGAGGCGGAAACGAGTCGGACTGGCTGAACGGGGCAGAGACGTCGACATCTATCTCTCGGTGGTTCAGAAAGACGACATTCCCTGGGGACCAGTGTATCTGTGGGTCACTGGAATCACGGTTGGTGTGCTCCTCACGTCGAGTGTCGGTATTCCTCCCGGCACGTTCGTGCCGTACGACGTTTGGCTCGTGATGTTCGTACTGGCGATTGGGTTGGTGTCGACCGTACACACTTACCAGAATTACTTTCAGATGCGTCTCGGTACGACAGAGAGACCTCCCGAACTCGAGAGAGAACACACGGAGGAGCGAGACCGGCTCACGTGACGTAATGCACAAACGAGCCCAAATAACCGGTTATCGGGGAGTCGATACGACAATATAATACACGTACCTGTCTATTTTCCCGACCAAGGACCGCAACCACTTTGAGGGCCGCGGGTCGCCATTCTCACATGGTCACCATCGCCGGTCTCGCGAGCAACCGCGGACGAAACCTGCGCAACGTCGCCGACCGCGCCCCCGGCGGGGCGGAACTCGGCGTCGTCGTCTCGAACCGCGCCGACGCGCCCGTCGTCGACTGGGCTGACGAACACGGCATCCCCAGCGAGGTCGTCGAACGCGGCGACGACGAGTCCCGCGAGTCCCACGAGGAGCGCATCCTCGACGCTCTCGCGGACTACGACTTCGATATCGTCTGTCTCGACGGCTACATGCGCGTGCTCACCTCGACGTTCCTCGACGCCGCGCCGACGACGCTCAACGTCCACCCGTCGCTCCTTCCCGCGTTCCCCGGCATGGACGCCCACGAGCAGGTCCTCGACGCCGGCGTCAAGACGACCGGCTGTACGGTCCACGTCGTCAACGAGGAGGTCGACGCCGGCCCCATCGTGACGCAGGAGGCCGTCCCGGTGTACACCGACGACGACGCGGACGACCTCAAATCGCGCGTCCTCTACGACGCCGAGTTCAAGGCCTACCCGCGCGCAGTCCGCTGGTTCGCCGAGGGCCGCGTGACGGTCGAAGACGATTCCGTCACCGTCGAGGGCGACGTGGACGCCGGCCTCCCCGAGCGCCGCGTCACCTCCGAGGACCGCTACGACGAACTCCGCTACGGCGAGAACCCCCATCAGGACGCCGCCGTCTACGTGGACGAGACGTGCGACGAGGCGTCGGTCGTCGGCGCGCCCCAGCTCAACGAGGGCGCGAAGGGCCTGTCGTACAACAACTACAACGACGCCGACGGTGCACTCAACATCATCAAGGAGTTCGACGAACCCGCCGCGGCGGTCATCAAGCACACGAACCCCGCCGGCTGTGCCACCGCCGACACGCTCGCTGAAGCCTACGCCGACGCCCTCGCCACCGACCCGATGAGCGCCTTCGGCGGCATCGTCGCGCTCAACCGCGAGTGCGACGCCGAGACGGCCGAACTCATCGTCGACTCGTTCAAGGAAGTCGTCGTCGCGCCCGGCTACACCGACGACGCGCTCGACGTGCTCACCGAGAAGAAGAACCTCCGCGTCCTCGACGTGGGCGAACTCGGCGAGCGCACCGAAACCTACACCGAGAAGGCGCTCGTCGGCGGCCGGCTCGTTCAGGAGCGCGACCTCTGGACGCCGACGCTCGACGACCTCGAAGTCGTCACCGAGACCGAACCGACCGACGAGCAGTTGGAGACGATGCTGTTCGCGTGGAAGGTCCTGAAGCACGTGAAGTCCAACGGGATTCTCTTCGCCAAGGGAACCGAGACGGTCGGCGTCGGCATGGGGCAGGTCTCCCGCGTCGACGCGGTCGAACTCGCCGCGATGAAGGCCGAGGAACACGCCGAGGGAAAGGACGCGCAGGGTGCCGTCATGGCCTCCGACGCGTTCTTCCCGTTCCCGGACGGCGTGGAGAAGGCGGCCGACGCGGGCATCGAGGCGGTCATCCAGCCCGGCGGGTCGGTGAACGACGAGGAAGTCATCGAGGCGTGCGACGAGCGCGGGATTGCGATGGTCTTCACCGGCCAGCGGTGTTTCCGTCACGATTAGTGACGGAAACTCGTGGCCGCGCGTAGCGCGGACACGGTGCTTTAGGCACGACTGAGCGAAGCGAAAGAGAGCCTAAAGCTCGAAGCACGACCGAAGGGAGTGCTTCGGTGCTTCCGCCACGACTGAACAGCGTGAAGAAGTGACGGAAGTCAGCGAGACGAGCGGTGCGAGTCTCGCGCGATTTGAGACACGACTGAACGAAGCGAGGGAACGTCCGTCTCCTGTTCTCAGAACCTCGCTTTCTTCACGGCCCGTCCGTTCCCACGACCTAACACCGACGGTGTCCCTTCAAGTGTCGGCGAGGCGAACACAGAGATATGTACGAACACATCCTAGTGCCGACCGACGGGAGCGAGGGGACGATGCAGGCAATCGAGCACGCGCTCGAACTCGCCGGGGCGGAGTCGACGATTCACGTGCTGTCGGTCGTCGACCAGCGGGTGTACCTCGCCGCCGGCGGCGACCAACAGGACGCCGTCATCCAGTCGCTCCGCGACGACGCGGTCGATGCGGTCGAGCGGTGCGCCGCGAAGTGCGAGGGCAAGACCGCGGCGACGACGGCGGTTCGAGACGGCGTCCCGCACAAGGTCATCCTCGACTACGCCGACGAACACGGCGTCGACGTGGTCGTGATGGGGACCCACGGGCGGACCGGCCGCGACAAGCTCACCTCGCTCGGGAGCGTCACCGAGCGCGTCATCGAGAACGCCAAGCGCCCGGTGCTCGTCGTCCACATCGACTGAACTGGGCGCGTCAGAGGCGCTTCGATGACGGACTGCGGCGCTCGCGGAGCGTCGCCGACAACTCCCGCCGCCGCGGTTGGTCTGCCCAGCGACCGCCGACCTGTCGCAGGCGTGACGTCGAGCGTTAGGCCTAAGCCCACCGTCCGGTTTCTCACGCGTATGGAGTACCACGAGGCGGTGAACTTCCTTTTCGACCTCCGGCGGTTTCAGGTCAAGCCGGGGACCGAGTCGATTCGGCGGTTGCTCTCTCACCTCGGCAACCCCCACGAAGACGTGTCGTTCGTGCAGGTCGCGGGGTCGAACGGCAAAGGAAGCACCGCCCGGATGGTCGACGCGATACTGCGCGAGTCGGGCGCGCACGTCGGCCTGTACACCTCGCCGCACTTCGACGACGTGCGGGAGCGAATCCGCGTCGACGGCCGGAAGGTTCCGAAGTCCGCGCTGTCGGCGTTCGTGGCCGAAGCCAAGCCGTTCCTCGTCGAGCGCGCCGCCGACGGCGAGCCGCTGACCTTCTTCGAGACCGTCACCGCCCTGGCGCTGTGGTACTTCGACCGCGCGGGCGTCGACGTGGCGGTCCTCGAAGTCGGGATGGGCGGCGAACTCGACGCGACGAGCGCCGTCGACCCGGTCGCGAGCGCCGTCACCAACGTCTCGCTCGAACACACCGCCGTCCTCGGCGACACCGTCGCGGAAATCGCGAAGACGAAAGCCGCCGTCGCGCCCGCCGACGCGCCGCTCGTGACCGGGGCGACCGGCGAGGCGCTGTCGGTCATCCGCGAGGAGGCCGGCGACGTGCTGACCGTCGGCGACGCCGACTCAGACGCCGACGTTCGCGCCTCCTACGGCGGCCGCGTCAACCACCAAGAGGCCGCCGTCACCGTCGAGACCGACGCCGAGACGCTCGACGTTCGAATCCCGCTTTTGGGCGCGTATCAGGCGCGAAACGCCGGCATCGCCGTCTCGCTCGCCCGGCAGGTCCGCCCCGACATCGGCGCGGAGGCGATTCACCGCGGCCTCCGAAACGCCCACTGGCCGGGTCGGTTCGAGGTCATGGGCACGGAGCCGACGGTCGTCCTCGACGGCGCGCACAACCCCGACGCCTGCGCGCAGGTCGCCACCGTCCTCGACGAGTTCGACTACGACGACCTCCACCTCGTCTACGGCGCGATGCACGACAAGGACCACCGCGAGATGGTCGGGGCGCTCCCGGAGGTGGCGTCGGTCGTCACCTGCAAGGCGGACATCTCGCGGGGCGAGGCCCCCGAGATTCTGTCGTCCGTCTTCGAGCGACTCGACGGCCCCGAAGTTGAGACCGGCGGCGCGGTCGCCTCGGCGCTCGACCGGGCGCGCGCCCGCGCCGACCCCGACGACTGCGTGCTCGTCGTCGGCTCGCTGTACGTCGTCGCCGAGGCCCGCACGACGTGGACGCGGGCGGTCGTCCCGAAGGCCCACCGCACGCTCGACGACGCCCGCCGGACGCTCGAACGCGCGAACGTCGCGGACGCCGCCGAACGGAGCGAGCGCGCGAAGCGGGCGGTCAACCGAACGGTCCACACCCGCGTCCAGCGCCGGCAGGCCCGGATACTCCGCGAGGAACTGCTGTCGGTCGGCGGCGACTGCGCCGTCTCGGGCCACGAGTTCGGCGGGGAACTCGTCGACGTGGTTCTGACCGGGACGCTCAACCAGTTCGAGCGCCTGACGGCGGGCCTCGAAGCCCGGCCGTACGCGCTCGCGGGCGTCGCCGAGGAGATTCGCGGGACGCTCGACATCGGGGCGGCCGACGCCGGCGAAGACGACGAGGGCGGCGACGCGAGCGACGCCGGCCGCGACGAAGCCGGCGACTACCCGTGGGACGACGGCACGGCCGTCATGGGCATCCTGAACGTGACGCCGAACAGCTTCCACGACGGCGGGGAGTTCTACGACATCGACGACGCCGTCGAGCAGGCGCGGGCGATGGTCGACGCCGGCGTGGACATCATCGACGTGGGCGGCGAGAGCACCCGCCCCGGCGCGGCCGAGGTGCCCGTCGACGAGGAGATTCGCCGCGTCGCGCCCGTCATCGAGGCCATCGCCGACCTCAACGTGCTCGTGTCGGTAGACACCCGGAAGGCCGCGGTCGGCGAGGCCGCTCTCGACGCCGGCGCGGACATCCTCAACGACGTGACCGGCCTCGAAGACCCCGAGATGCGCTTCCTCGCGGCCGAGCGCGACGCGCCGGTAATCGTGATGCACAGCATCGACGCGCCGGTCGACCCGTCCCGCGAGGTCGACTACGACGACGTGGTCGAGGACGTCATCGACGAGCTGACCGAACTGGTGTTGCTCGCCGAGAAGGCGGGCATCCCGCGGCGGAACATAATCGTCGACCCCGGCCTCGGCTTCGGGAAGTCGAAGGCCGAGAACTTCGAACTCCTCGGGCGCACCGACGAGTTCGCCGCGCTCGGCTGTCCGATTCTCGTCGGCCACTCCCACAAGTCGATGTTCTCGCTCGTCGGCGAGAAGCCGGGCGACAACCTCGCGGCGACCGTCGCGGGCACGGCCATCGCCGCCGACCGCGGGGCCGACATCGTCCGCGTCCACGACGTGCCGGAGAACGTCGCCGCCGTGAACGTCGCGCTCGCCTCGCGCGACCCGAGTCGGTTCGAAGACGACGCGGAACGCGAAGACTGAGACCCGACGCGCCGGGCGTCGGGGTGAGACCGATGTTTTTCTGCGCCGGGCGTCTACTCTCTCCTCGTGTGCACACTCATCCTCGCGTGGCAGGTGTTCGAAGCCGCGCCGGTCGTCGTCGCCGCCAACCGCGACGAACTCCTCGGCAGGCCCGCCGAACCGCCCCGGCGGTGGGAAAACGGCGACGGTCCCGCAGTCGTCGCTCCG
Organism: Haloferax sulfurifontis ATCC BAA-897; assembly: GCF_000337835.1. Taxonomy (GTDB): domain Archaea; phylum Halobacteriota; class Halobacteria; order Halobacteriales; family Haloferacaceae; genus Haloferax; species Haloferax denitrificans. Next base: position 76,074 of record NZ_AOLM01000003.1, read on the forward strand.
CGAGATGCCGAGGCTGGCGGCACGTGGGTCGGTTACAACGACGCGGGCGTCTTCGTCGGCATCACCAACCGCTGGGTCGAGGTTTCGGGCGGCGGCGAGCGCTCTCGCGGTTACCTCGTCCGCGACGCGCTCCGTCGCGAGACCGCCGAGGACGCCGCCCGGTTCGTCGAGCGCGCGGTCGACGAGCACGTCTACGACGGCTTCAATCTCGTCGTCGCCGACGAGAACGCCGCGCTGTTCTTCGAGTGGGACGGCAGTCTGTCGGTTCGGAACTTCGACCCCGGCGTCCGCGTCGTCGTCAACGTCGGGACGCCCGACTCGTGGTTCGTCCCCGAGCGACGCCCCGAGGTGGGCGAACGGCAGGCCGACAACGCCCGGCGGCTAGAGGAGGCGCTTCAGCCCGAGCCGAGCGAGTCGGTGGGCGCGTGGCGCGAGCGGGCGAAGGCCGCGCTCGGCGACCACGACTTCGGCGTCTGCGTCCACGACTCGGAGGGTCGGTTCGGCACGCGCTCGTCGTCGGTCATCACGCTCGGCGAGGCGGAATTCGCGTACGAATTCGCCGACGGCCCGCCGTGTCAGACCGCCTTCGAACCGGTCGAACGTCAGGATTAAACCGCTCGCACGACGTGTACGTGGTATGAGCGCGAGCGAAGCCGAGCAAGACCTTTCTTCCGACGAGCGCGCGGGACTGGAACTCATCCGCGAGTCGGGCGGCATCCACCAGAGCGACTTCTGGAAAGAACTCGACATCTCCTCCCGGAAGGGGAGTCGCATCGCCGAGGTGCTGGAGTCGCTCGGTCTCATCAAGCGGACCGAGACGGTCTACAACGGCCACACCACCTACTACCTCGAACCGGCCGCGCGCGACCTCGACTTCGCGATGCTGATGGCGGGCGACATGCTCTCGCCGCTCATCGGCGAAGAGGAGATTAACGCCAACAGCAACGCCTTCTCGCAGTGGCTCATGAACCTCGCCTACGAGGAGTACTGAGCCGCCTGCGGTCTCTCTCCGCGGCCCGATAGCCGACCGTTTTCCAGATTCTGTTTCCGTTTTCCGTTCCCGCCTCGTCGTTCCGACCGCGAGCGACGCGGTCGCTCGCCGGACGGGGGTCGGAGAAGAACGCGCGGGAACCGAGAACCGAGAACCGCGGGACGCGGCTTACTCTTCGGTCTGTTCGTCGTCCTCGGTCGCCAGCAGGTCGTTGGCTTCGAGGTAGCTCTCGATTTCGTCGTTAGACAGTTCGACGAAGCGCTCGAACTCCGCGGAGACGGTCGCCACGTCGACGCCGTCGGGGGCGGTGCCCTCGTCGCTGGTCGAGGCGATGGCTTCGAGCGCGAGTTCGATGCCCTCGTCGAGGCTCAGGTCGTCGCGGAAGTTCTCTTCGAGGTGCTCTTGGTGGTCGCCGCGGTCCGCCCCGATGGAGACGGCCTTCCACTCGTAGGGGGTCCCCGAGGGGTCCGTCTCGTAGAGGCGGGGCGTGCCGTTTTCGACGCCGCCGATGAGGAGTGCGACGCCGAACGGGCGCGCGCCGCCGACCTGCGTGTACTGCTGGATGTGGTCGGTGACTTCCTTGGTCAGCGTCTCGATGCCGATGGGTTCGCCGTAGCGGAGGCGGTTGACCTGCGACTGGCGGCGGGCGAAGTCGATGAGCTGGCGGGCGTCGGCGACGTGGCCGGCGCTCGCGATGCCGATGTGGTCGTCCGCCTTGTGAATCTTCTCGACGCTCGTCGGTTCCATCAGCGGCGAGCGAGAGCGCTTGTCCGCCGCGAGGACGACGCCCTCGGGCGTTCGCACGCCGATGCTCGCGGTGCCGCGCTTGACGGCCTCGCGAGCGTATTCGACCTGATAGAGTCGACCATCCGGCGAGAAGATCGTAATCCCGCGGTCGTACGCCTGTTGTTGCGCTTGTCCCTGCATGGAATATCACTCGAAATCGAGTTGCGTCGCGCCCGTGAACCCGTCCGAACCGCGAACGTCGAAGAGGGAGTCGCGGACGACGGCGGTTCGGGATTCGTTCTCGAACACGACGGTTCTCTCCTCGGAAATTCCGGCCCGGCCGTGTAAATACCTTTCCGAACAGGCACGCACTGTCCCCGAGACGCCTCGCACTCTCACCCCCACTGGGTCGCCGCCGACGGCGTCGATGCAGGCGAGCGCGGCCCGGGCGTCTTCGACGTGACCGCGTCGGGCGCGGACGACGGTCTCGGCGACGCCGTCGGCGTAGTCGAACCCGAGGACGGTCAGGTCGGCGTCGGCGCTCCCGGCGTCGCCGTAGAGGTTCTGGGCGGCGTACCAGAGTTCGCGCTGGAACGGCCCGCGGCCGAGGTCGGCGTCGGGCCACGTCTCGATTTCGACGGCGAGGTATCGCCGCCGCGGCCGGAGGTGTTTGGGCAGGTGTTTCATCGGCTCAGCTCACTCGTCGGCGGTCGGCGCTCGCTCTGCGACGAGGACGCCCACCTGCTCGTGGACCGATTCGACGGCCGTCAGGACGAAGCCGGCGTCCGTGAGCGCGTCGGCGAGGAAGCCGACGGTCGCGGGGTCGTCCACCTCGGGCGAGTAGAACGGCTCGTCGGGGTCGGGCGTCCCGAAGAACATCACGTCGCCGAGGACGAACCGCCGCGGTTCGAGGTCGGCGATGACGTCGATGGCCTCGCGCTTTTCCTCGTCCGAGAGGTGGTGCATGGCGAAGTTCGTGACCACGATATCGACCTGTTCGTCGCCGACGTTGGGGTCGCGGAACCGGCCCTCGCCGAACTCGACGTTCTCGATGCCGACTTCGGCGGCCTTGGTGCGGGCCTGTTCGAGCATTCCCTCGCTGATGTCGCGGCCGACGACGCGCTTCGCGTCGGGGGCGAGTGCGAGGGCGATAGCGCCCGTGCCGGTTCCGAGGTCGAGCACCACGTCCTCGGGGGAGGGGTCGACGTAGTGGATGACGAGCGAGACGCACGCGCGGTACTCGTCGCTGTCTTGGGAGTCGTCGTACTCCGCGGCGATGTGGGAAAAGCGGGCGGCGTGTTCCTCAATCGTCTTCTTCATACCGTCCCCGTTTGACGCCGGGGGCTATGAACGACTCGGACGTGCGCTCGCGGTTGCGCGCCGCGAGGCGGCCCCACTCGCGGAGGCCGTCGAGCACCTGCTCGCGGTCGAAGCCGATGACCTCGCCCAGCCCCGCCAACTCGCGGGGGCTCCGCAGTTGGAGGTGCGACGACGGGGTCGCGGAGACGACGTAGGGCGCGTCGTAGTACTCGACGAGTTCGCGGAGTTTCCGGAGCGCCGAGATGGCCTGCACGCGGGTTCCCCCGTCGCTTCGGAGCACCGGCCCGAAGTCGAACTCGACGCGGACGCCGTTGTCGCGGGCGGCCTTGGCGAGGACGTGGTTGAAGTTGCCCTCGCCCGCCATCGGCCGGGAGAGCACGTCTATTCGCGGCTGTTCGACGGCGAATCGGTTGAGCGCGTTCGTCCCCCCGCGGAGGACGAGCAGTTCGCGCTGTGGCCGGTAGTTGCCGACCGCGCCGCTGGCTTGTTCCGGGTTCGAGGCGTCGATTTCGACGGCGTCGACGAGGTCAACGTCGAGCGCCTCGCGGAGACGGTCGTAGTCGGGGCGGGCGTCGAGCGCGCGGACGACGACGCCGTCGTAGTCGTACCGCCCGGCGGCGACGGCGACGCGACTGACCGTGCTCTCGCCGTCGGGGTGTGCGTAGACCGCCTCGTACATACGCCGACTCAGGTGCGGGTGGGAAAAGGGCGTTGCGTTCCGGAGCCGCGGGGCGGTCGGCGCGAGCGAACGGGTGAGTAGGCGAGCGAACGGTCGAACGGGCGAGCGGGTGAACAGGCGAACGGGCGAGCGGGTGAACGCGGGACCGTGCGCTCAGACGCCGCGGGCGGCGACGAGCGACGCGACGAGGAGCGCGGCGACACCGACGCCCACGCCGAAGCCGGGGATTTCGATTCCGGACGGCGAATCGCTCGTCGTCGCGGGCGACGAGGCCGCCGTCTCGGCCGTCGCGTCGGCCTCTCCGATATCGGGCGTGAGCGTCGAGTTCTCGGGCATGTCGTACGTCACGAGCGTGGCGTTTTCCTCGTAGGTGGTCTGTTGGTCGCGGCGAACCGAGACCTTGACCGGCCCGCCGCGGAGTCGCGCCAGTTCCGAGAGGTCGAACGTCACGTCGAAGCTTCCGTTTTCGCCGACGCGGACGGCCTTCGAGACGAGGAACGGGTGGGTGTCGCCGACGGACTGCACGCGGACGCCGATGAGCGTCCCGGTCGCGTACGGGGTCGTTCCGTGGACGTGCTCGCCGTCGACCGCGTCGAGCGTGAGTTCGTCGCCCGGGTGGTCGATGACGGTGCCGCTGTCGGCCGCGGCGACGCCGGACAGCGACAGCGCGACCACGACGAGGAGAGCGACGCTGAGGTGGGGAGGGCGCATCGTCCGAAACGTATCGTTCGGATAACAAGTACGTTGTGATTAGCCGACACTTAGGCGACGATTGCGGCGACCGCGGCTTCGAGCGCGGCGGCCGCGGTCCGCACGTCCTCGGTGCGCACGTACTCTCTGTCGGCGTGCGCGACCGCGCCCTCGTCGTCGGCGAGGTGGCCGGGTCCGAAGACGACGACGGGCGCGGGAGAGAAGTAGGAGGCCTCGGTCGCGGCGGTGAAGGGGCGGACGTCCGCCCGCCCGCCGGCGTCTCGGGAGGCCGCCGCGAGCGTCGTCACGAGCTCGTGGTCGGGGTCGGTCGCGAACGCTTCGAGGAACGGCGTCGGGCGCTCGGTGAGCGCGAAATCGACGCTCACGTCGTCGGACACGCCGTCCGACACCGCCGCCCGGAGCGTCGACTGGAGTTCTTCGCGAAAGCCGTCGGCCGTCTCCGGCGGGACGCTCCGGCGGTCCACCACGAGTCGGCAGTCGGCGGGGACCTGATTCGAGTTCGCGCCGCCGTCGACCATCGTCGGCGTCAGCGTCGCCGGGCCGAGTTCGGGGTGGGCCTCGCGGCCGTCGTCGAACGACCGGAGGGCGTCGAGCACCGGCGCGAGCGCGTCCACGGCGTTGGCGCCCGACTGCGGCTCGGCCGCGTGCGCGGCGACGCCCGACAGCGACACCGTTCCCTCGAACCGGCCCTTCGCGGCCGTACAGACGTCGAGGCCGGTCGGCTCGCCGACGATGTACATGTCGCCGTCGAGGTCGAGTTCGGCCGCGCCGGTCGAGAGGAGTTCCTCGTCGGGCGTAACCGCCAGCGTGACTCGGCTGTCGGGGCCGGGGTCGACGGCGAAAAAGGCCGATAGCAGGGCCGCGAGCGGCCCTTTCGCGTCGCAGGAGCCGCGGCCGCGGATGACGCCCTCGTCGCGTTCGTACGGGACGTGCGGCGAGACGGTGTCGATGTGCGTGTTGAGGACGAGGTGCGTCGCCGGCTCCGCCGCTCCCTTCGAGGCGACGGTGTTGCCGGCGTCGTCCACGGTCGGCGAGACGCCCTCGGTTTCGAGCGTCTCGACCAGCAGGTCGCGCATCTCGCCCACGTCGTCGTTCGACGCGACGGGGACGGCGCGTTCGAGGAACGCGACGGGGTCGAACCCGTCGGCGTCGCCGCTCATCGCTCGCGGAAGACGATGTCGGCTTCGCCGTCGCCCTCGTAGACGGCCGGTCCGCCGAGGAGTGCCGACCCCTCGTCGGGGACGGTCACGGAGAGCGCGCCGCCCGGCGGAGAGACGGTCACGGACTCGTCGCCGGAGACGCGACCGAGTCGCTTCGCGGCCGCGACGACGGCGACCGCGCCGGTGCCGCAGGACTGCGTCTCGCCTTCGACGCCGCGCTCGAAGGTGCGCTGGCGGAAGCCGCCCTCGCCGTCGGGGGAGGCGAGCGTGACGTTCGCGCCGTCCGGGAACACCGGGGCGTGGCGGACCGCGGGTGCGACCGATTCGAGGTCAACGTCGTCCACGTCGTCGACGAACGCGACGGCGTGGGGAACGCCCGTGTTGACGGCCGTGACCGTCAGGCCCTCGACCTCGGTCTCGACGAGTTCGTCGTCGGCCGAAAGCGGCACGTCGCGGGGCGAAAGGAGGGCGCGCCCATCTCGACGGTCACGTCGGTGCCGTCGAGGTTCGCGCGGCGGGTGCCGGCGGGCGTGTCTATCATGACTTCGTCCGTGCCGGTTCGCTCGGCGGCCCACGCGGCCGCGACGCGAGCGCCGTTGCCGCACATGGCGGCGACCGAGCCGTCGGGTTGGACGAGCGTCATGACGACCCGCGGCGGGTCGTAACGCGATTCGAGCGCGAGAAACAGGACGCCGTCTGCGCCGCGTCGCTCGCTCTCGCTCATGGTGATTCCGGCCTCGCGGTCGCAGTGGGTGCGCGCGAAGGCGGGGCGGTCCGGGACCGGGTCGTCTGCGTCGACGACGAAGAAGTCGTTTCCAGTGCCGTGGAACTTTTCGAAGGGAACGGTGTTGAGTACGCTCATGATTCTGTGTTGGTGCTTGGTCAGTTGGGGATGTGCTCGGATGCGGTTCGTTCGAGTGCGGTGACGTCGTCGAGGGTCTCGCGCCGGCGGGCCAGTCGGGGGCCGTCGGCGTCGAGGACGACTTCCGGGGGGCGCGGTCGAGAGTTGTAGGTGCTGGCCATCTCGTAGCCGTACGCCCCCGCGTTGCCGAGCGCGAGACAGTCGCCGCGCTCGGGTTCGGGGAGGTCGCGGCCGTCGGCGAACACGTCGCTCGTCTCGCAGACGGGGCCCGCGACGATGGTCGAAACCGGGTCGGCGTCGGGCCGAGAGAGATTGGAAATCGCGTGGTACGCGTCGTACATCGCCGGTCGGAGCAGAGTCGTCATACCAGCGTCGATGCCGACGACGGTCGTCTCGGGGGTCTCTTTCACCGTGTTGACTTCCGAGAGGAGGACGCCCGCGTCGGCGACGACGTAGCGGCCGGGTTCGACTGCGAGTCGCGCGTCGACTTCGCCGAGCGCCTCGCGGGTCGCGTCGGCGACGGCGGCGAGGTCGAGCGGCGGTTCGTCCTCGCGGTAGGGGACGCCGAAGCCGCCGCCGACGTCGACGAATTCGAGGTCGCCGACCTCGCGGGCGAGGTCGCCCATCCGGCGGACCAACTCGCGGTGCGCCGAGAGGTCGTCGCCGGAGATGCCGCTTCCGGCGTGGGCGTGGACGCCGACGAGGTCGAACTCCTCGCGCACGTCGGTGGCGAGGTCGGGGACGCGGTCGATGGGGATGCCGAACTTCGCGTGCCCGCCGGTCGTGACCTTCTCGTGGTGACCCGCGCCGACGCCGGGGTTCGCCCGGAGGCAGAGCCGCCCGTCGAAGCCGCGCTCGCGCAGGCGGTCGATAGTGTCCGCCGCGCCGACCGTGACGGTCATCTCGGGGTTCGACTCCCAGCGCGAGACGACGTGGTCGAGGTCGGCGTCCGGCGGGTTGACCGCCGTGTAGCGGACGCGCTCGCCGGGGAAGCCCGCGTCGAGGGCGCGCTCGACCTCGCCCGCGGAGGCGCACTCGGCGTCGACGCCGGCCTCGCGGACGGCTTCGAGCACCGCTCGCCCGGCGTGGGCCTTGACGGCGTAGCTGACGTGCGCCTCGGGGAACGCCTCGCGGAGTCGGAAACAGTTCTCGCGGACGCGACGGAGGTCGGTCACGTACAGCGGCGAGCCGAACTCGTCGGCGAGCGACAGCAGGTGCTCGCGGTCCCAGTCCGAGAGCCGCCGGACGGCCGGCCCGCCGCCGCTCATTCGCGCAGTGCCTCCTCCCGACGGGTCGCGTCGAGGGTGTCGTCCTCGATGTCGAGGGCGACGACCGCGGGCTTGTACGCGCCGCCGGCAAAGAGGTCGTGGTCGCCGAGCGACGACTCTACGAACCGCGTGAAGGCGCGGCGGTTCGCGGGCAGGTGGCCGTAGTAAATCTCCTCGTCCACGAGGTCGTAGACGGGGATGCGGGGCGTCAGAAGCGTGTTCTCACCGACGATGGAGTTCTCGCCGACGACGAAGCCGGAGGTGACCCGACAGCCCGCGCCGAGCGCCGCGCCGTCTTCGACGACGACCGGGGCGTCCTCGACGGGTTCGAGCACGCCGCCGATGAGCGTGTTCGCGCCGAGCTTGACGTTCGCGCCGATTTGCGCGCAGGAGCCGACGGTGTCACAGGAGTCCACGAGCGTGCCGTCGCCGACGTGCGCGCCGACGTTCACGAACGAGGGGCTCATCATGATGCAGTCGGAGCCGAGGTACGCGCCGCGGCGGATGGCGGTGCCGTCCGGGGTGTTGCGCGTGCCGCGCTCGCCGAGGTCCTCGGTGTCGCGCAGGGGGAGCACGTCGTGATAGCGGACGTCGCCGTACTCGCGGGCGAGCGTCTCGCGCAGGCCGAAGTTGAGCAGGATGCCCCGCTTGACCCACTCGTTTGCCTCCCAGGAGGTCACGTCGGAGCCGGTCTTCTCGGCGGCGCGCACCTCGCCCGCTTCGAGGGCGTCGAGGAACGCGTCGAGCGTGTCGAGCTCGTCGACGGTCGCCGATTCGGCGTCGACGTCGCCGTCGTCGTATCGCTGCCACAGGTCTCGTACGTCGGATTCCAGATTCATTCGAGTACCTCGGTGAAGTCGTACCACCCGGCGTCGCGGTCGGCGAGCCACGCCGCGGCGTCGAGCGCGCCGGCGGCGAACACTCCCCGCGACCCCGCGCGGTGCGTGAGTGAAAGAGACTCGTGATTTCCAGCCAGTAATACCTCGTGCTCTCCGGCAATATCCCCCGCCCGGCGAGCGTGGACGCCCACCTCGCCTTCGGACCGGGGCGCTTCGCCCTCGCGGCCGTGGACGCGCTCGGACTCGCCGCGCACGTCGTCGATATCGTCCAAGAGGGTCAGCGCCGTCCCGCTCGGGGCGTCGCGCTTGGCGTTGTGGTGCGTCTCGGTGAGTTCGATGTCGTAGCCGTCGAGGGCCGGGACCGCCTCGCGGACGGCCCGGCGGAGCGCCGCGATGCCCCGCGAGAAGTTCGACGCGTACAGCACCGGGACTTCCGATGCGGCCTCGCGGAGCGCGTCGAAGCCGCCCTCGCTCAGCCCGGTCGTGCCGGTGACGAAGGCGACGCCCGCCTCGCCGCAGGCCGACGCGTACTCGATGCAGGACGCCGGACCGGTGAAATCGACGACGACGTCGGGCTGGTTCGAGGCGAGCAGGTCGGCGAAGTCGGCCGCGTCCTCGACGGCGACCCCTTCGACTGACTCGCCGGGCGAGCGACTGACCGCGAAGGCGACCGAGAGGTCGTCGCGGTCGGCGGCCGCGGCGAGGACTTCCCCGCCCATGCGGCCGGTCGCGCCGGTGACGCCGACGGAGACCGTCACTCGTCGCTCCCCCCGTCCGGAATCGCCTGCCCCGCTTCGAGGTCGGACAGCAGGCGGCGCAGTTCCTCGGTGTTGTCCTCCGTGAGTCGGGTGAGCGGCGGGCGCAGGCGCGCCGGGCCGTAGCCCCGAATCTCCATGGCCTCCTTGACCGGGATGGGGTTCGTCTCGGAGAACAGGTGGCGGTTCAGCGGGGCGAGGTCGTGGTGGATGTCGCGGGCGCGCTCGTAGTCGCCCTGTAGCGCCGAGTGGACCATCGCGCCGACGCGCGCGGGTTCGACGTTCGCCGTGACCGAGATGGCGCCGACGCCGCCGACCGAGAGAATCGGGAGCGTGAGCGCGTCGTCGCCCGACAGCACCGCGAACTGCTCGTCTCGGGTCCGCTCGACGACCTCCGAAATCTGGCCGAGGTCGCCGCTGGCGGCCTTGTAGGCGGTGATGTTCGGGTGCTCGGCGAGCGTCGCGGCCGTCTCGGGCAGGATGTTGCTTCCGGTCCGGCTGGGGACGTTGTAGACGATCTGCGGCAGGTCGATTTCGTCGGCGATGGTCCGGTAGTGGTCGACGAGGCCGGCCTGCTCGGGCTTGTTGTAGTACGGCGAGATGAGGAGCAACGCGTCGGCCCCGGCGTCGGCGGAGCGCCGGGAGAGTTCGAGCGCCTCGCGGGTCGAGTTCGACCCGGAGCCGGCGATGACGGGCACGTCCTCGACGGCCTCGACGGCCGCCTCGACGACTTCGACGTGTTCGTCGTGGGAGAGCGTCGCGGACTCGCCGGTCGAACCGACGGGCACGACGCCGTCGACGCCGGCTTCTTCGAGGCGTCGCACGTCGGCTTGGAACTGTTCGAAGTCGATACTGCCGTCCTCGTGGAACGGCGTGGTCATCGCGGGATAGACGCCGCGGAAGTCGAGTGATGTCATTGTGGTTGGTGGGTGTGGTGACGGTCGTGGGAGCGTCGATATCGGTCGTGTGACCGGAACGTGCGTCAGCCGAAGGCCGCCCGAGACGGGGTCGCTACTCCCGCAACGAGCGATTCAGTACGCACGTTTTTTCGAAAAGAAAGCGGCACGCGACGCTGTCGAAGGTGTGGTGACCTGCGAGGGCCGCGTCGCGTCGTTCACACCGGATGCAGGTGCCGGAAGCGTAATATAACTTGCGTCGTCTGCAGGTCCTGCCGGAGCGAGTGGGCGGGCTGAAGGGCGTCTCGGGACGCCTTCCGCCGGTTCTCGGTCGCCGAGGTGGACGTCCGTCCGCCGCGTTCCCGTCTCCCCGGACGGTTATTAGTCCGCGCCGTCCAAGCGTCGTACGAATGACCGAGATTCACCCCGACCAGCGCGTCGCCATCCTGGCCGACGCACAGAACCTCTACCATACGGCACAGAGCCTGTACTCGCGGAACATCGACTACTCGTCGCTCCTCCAGAAGGGGACGGCGGGCCGCGCGCTCACCCGCGCCATCGCCTACGTCATCCGGGCGGATTCGCCCGACGAGGTGAGCTTTTTCGATGCACTCGTCGACATCGGTTTCGAGACGAAAATCAAGGACATCAAGACGTTCGGCGACGGCTCGAAGAAGGCCGACTGGGACCTCGGCATCGCGCTCGACGCGGTTAGCCTCGCCGACCACGTGGACACGGTCGTCCTCTGTTCGGGCGACGGCGACTTCGAGCGGCTCTGTACCCACCTCCGCCACGAGGGCGTCCGCGTCGAGGTGATGGCGTTCAGGGAGTCTACCGCCGAGGAACTCGTCGCGGCGGCGGACACGTTCATCGACCTCTCGGAGCGAAAAGAGACGTTCCTGCTGTAATCCCCGCCGACTACTCGAACTGCGGAATCGCCGAGTCGCCGTCGATGTCGGGGCCGGCGGTCCCGGTCGGGCCGTCGCTCCCGGCGTCGTGAGCCTCGAAGAAGGCGACCGCGTAGGTGTACTGGAACGCCGCGAGAACCGTCTGCGTCGCTATCGAGAGGACGGCGATGGCGGCGATTTCCGTCGGCGAGAAGCCGAGGCCGGCCTGCACCGCCGCCGGGTCAGCCGCGTTCTGTGCCTGCTGGACGTTCTGTATCGTCCGAAAGACGATGAGGCCCGTCGCGGGGACGCTAACCAGAATCCCGACCACGAACCGGATGGCGGAGTAGCCGAGCGAGGGGACGACGTTGTGCCGGACGAGCCGATAGCTCTCGCCGAACGCCTCGATTGCGCCCGCGTCGCCGACGACGACCGCGACGGGGTAGAACTGGACGAGGAAGATGACGACGAGGTACGCCAGTCCGAGGAGGCCGAGGACGGCGATGCCGACGAGGAAGCCGCCGCCGAGGGCGAGGTTGGGGACGCCGCCACCGCCCGTTGCGAGGCCGCCGAGGCCGAGCGAGACGGCCATGGCGACCATGATGATGACGAACACGATACCGAAGACGAGGACGATGCCGAGTTGGACGATGTTCGCGAGGAGCATGGGGACGTACTTCTCGCGGCCGACCGCCGTGAGCGTCGACAGCGAGGTCGAGCCTCCGCCCCCGCGGTCGACCGCCTCGTCGGCCATCCCGTAGAGACCGGCGGCGACGAACGGCGTGACGAAGAACGTCACCGCCGTGAGGACGGTCGGGACGAACGGTATCTGCGCCAACTGCGTGGCGAGTTGCGGGAGCGTGACGAGGCCCAAGGCGAGGCCGCCGAGGAACAGTACCGGGTTCGACCGGATGCCTCGGAGGGCGGTCTGGAGGGAGCTAATCGCGGCCATACCTCGACCTGTCGGTGCGGTAATACGTAAAACGGGAGGGTCGAGACGCCGGCGTGGTCGGGGCCGTATCCGGGCCCGCGAGTGGGAATCAGGCCGTCGGCGTCGCCAGCCGAGCGGCGGTGGCGACCGCGCCGACCCCCGCGATGGCGGCGAGCACCGTCGGGAGCCGCCAGTCGAGCGCCGTCTGCGTGAGAAGCGCACTGCTCGCGAGCAGTAGCGCGGTTCCCACGGCGGCGAGTCGAACGTCCACAGACATACTCCGAGGGCGGTCGGTCCCGTACTTAGGACTTTCCGTCTCGGGCGTGCGTGGTAGCTCGGCGCACGCGGTCGAACGGGACCGCGACCCACTTTAGCCGGCGGGGCAAAGGGCGGGGTATGACCGAAGGCCACGCGACCGATTTGGACGACCTCCGGGTCGTCGCCGACTACCAGTTCGGGGCCGGCGCGGGCGACGCGCTGTTCCCGGCCGACGCGGACATCGAACTCTCGCGCTCGCGGAGCGGCCGCCCGCGACAGGTGTACGTCGAGGGCGACCGCGTCACCTCCTACGGCACCGACGGCCGGTTCACCCTCGGCGTCGCCGGCGGCCGCCGCCTCTACGACGACCTCGGCGGCGACGCCTACGTCGTCCGCGTCGGCGACGAGTCGGTCCCGTTCGTCCGCGACGGCAAGAACGCCTTCGCCAAGTTCGTCACCGACGCCGACCCGGCGGTCCGCTCGGGCGACGAGGTGTGCGTCGTCGGCCCCGACGGCGACCTGCTGGGCGTCGGTCGCGCGGAGCTCTCCGCGGACGCGATGCTCGACTTCGAGGCGGGGATGGCGGTTCGCGTCCGCGAGGGCGCGGACGAGGAGTGAGGTGAAGCCGGGGAACTCGGGCGGTACGTCGCTGTTGAGATTCTAGAGGGGTGAGAGAAACGGCGTGCGAGACTGAGGGGTGCGTTCAGCAAGATGTCTCCGATGGTCGTGGTGGTCGGAGTTTCACACAAAGCCCGTCCGAACGCTTATTTGCAGTCATCGACTCGATTCTCATAGAGATAGCCAGCACGACTCGTGACAACCGTAACGGGGGCGTCGAGTTCGTCCACGAGGATGATGGACGGGTCACCGCGAAGGACATCGAGACGGGTGTCGCTTCCTTCGGCGACGACCGCGCGGAGGCACTGCGGATGCTCGCTGACGCTCTCGATGCCTACCACGGAACGGGCGAACCCGTCGACGATGACGGGCTGGCCGCCGAACTCGGTCTCGACGAAGACGAACTCGGAAGCGAAGGCCGCCCGCCGTGGGACGAGTAACGTGGGCCGGACGGCAGTTACAGGCAGAGAAGTCGCGAAGGTGCTGATGAATCGGTTACGAGCCGAAGTCACGGACGGGGAGTCATCTCACGCTGGAGTACGTCAACCCCGACACCGGCGAGGCTCGACGGCCGACCGTTCCACTTCACGGAGAGATACCTCGTGGAACGCTCGGGAGTATCGCGGAGCAGTGCGGTGCAGACGATTTCCACTCGTTCTGTGAGTGGATTGACGACCACTGTTAGGATTCACTGTGTAGACCGGGACGTTGCTGGCGTGATTCGGAGCCTGATGGGCTTTCACATCATATGGCTATTTTCAGACAGATTGGGAGTGTGCCCACCAATACCGCTCAGCGAAACATCTCTTTTGCTCGCCCTCTATCGGGGGATGAACGTTCGCATCGACAGCGAGTACGGCCAAGAAATCCGACGGAGCCGCGTTTCAGAGGTACGGCGCGAGTCCGAGCGCGGAGACGAGCGGGACGCCCGCGACGACCGAGCCGACGAGGTAGCCGCCGATTGCGCCGCCGTTGAGAAGCGGCAGGCCGGCGTGCGCCCGCCCCTTCATCACGGCCCACATCAGCCCGCTGAACCCGGCGAACGTCCCGACCATGGCGAGGAGCGCCGGGACGTTGAGCGCCGGGAGCGCGCCGAGGCCGAGCGACGGCGCTTCGGAGAAGAACGCGCCCGAGGCGACCATCACGGTCGGCATGACCGCGTCGCCGAGGCCGATGAAGAAGGCGTCTCGCTCGCCGGAATCTGACTCGTTGTCGGCCGTCTCGGCGTCAGCCACCTCCGAATCGACCGCGCCCGTCGATTCGCCCCCGTCGGTCGCGTTCCCGCCGTCGCCGACGTCGTTGGCGTCGCTGGCGAAGTCGTCGCCGAGAATCGAGTACGACAGCGTCGTCGGGATGACGAGCACGACCGGGATGCGGAGGTCCATCACGCCCTCCGCGAGGTCGAGCATGTGTTTGGTCTTGTAGACGCTGATGGCGTCGTAGACGGCGAGGACCGAGAGGAGGACGATGGCGGGCAACAGGCCGAAGCTGATGCCGAACAGGGCGGCCGCGCCCGCGCCCATGAGCGTCCCGGCGGCGTCGATGACGTACCACTCGGGGTAGACGAGAAGCGCGAGCGCGACGGCCGCCGAGAGGCCGACGGCGACGAGCGCGCTGGGAATGAGCGCGGCGAAGACGTACCACGCGAGCAGGCCGCTCGTGAAGACGATGACGAGGCGGATGAGCTGGTCGAGGTCGTACTTGAACGCCGCGAGCATGAACGCGGTCATGACGATAATCGCGCCGATGTAGAGGAGGCTGTTCGTCGGGTCGGTGGGGTCTTCGACCGTCTGGTACCCCTGTTCGAAGAACGTCGGCACGAGGGCGAGCGCACCCACCTGCACGACGAGGAAGATGAGGGCGGCGAGGGCGACACCCCGATAGGCGCGGCGTGACATGCAGGGGCGTTCCCACCCGAGGGGTATGGGGGTTGCGCTCTGGCGTCGTCAGCGAGCGTAGAGCTTGCTCCCGACGAGCCGGGCGGGCGAGCCGTCGTCGGCCGTGACGGCGACGTAGGGACGGTCGACCGGACCGAACACGTCCACGATGCGGCCCACCGTCGACAGCGACTCGTCGAGGACCATCGTGCCGATGTCCGGCGCGTCGTCGTCGTCGAGGCGGACGATAGCGAGGCCCTGCGCCGTCCGGGAGACCGTGCCGATTCGCCGCATCAGTCGCGGAGGATTCCGACGTAGGCGGCGACCGCCTGCACGATGTCGTTTTTCGTGGCGTCGTCGGCGTTGTTCACGAGGACGCGCCCGCGGGTTTCGAACTCGCGGGAGTATCGCTTGCCCCGTTCGATGACGGCGTCGTAGCCGACCTGCTGGACGGCCTTCGCGATTTCGTCGACGGTCGGTTCTTCGACCGCCGCGGACTGGGCGACCCGCCGACCCTCGCTACGCGAGAGAGAGGCGTCGAGGTAGGCGGGGTAGATGACGTTCTCGACCATACCCGTGTGTCCGCCATCCGACGGTAATACGGTTGTGGTCTCACGGAGCCGAGCGCGTGCGGTGGAGAAACAGAGACGGCGCGGGTGTCTGTGCAGTTATCGCCGGCGCGCGAGCAGGGCGACCGCGCCGACGGCCGCGAGGCCGACGACGGCGCCGAACCCGGGCGCGTCGCTCTCGGTGGTCGATTCCGAGGACTCGGCCGTCGCGGTTGCCTCGGTGGCGTCGGTTGCAGTCGCGGCGGTCGCAGTCGCGTCCGCGACCGTGGTCGTCGCGGTCGCGGTCGAGTCCGACTCCGTCGCCGACTCGGTTTCGAGTTGCCGGTAGCGCTCGTAGGCGTCGGGGTGGACCGCTTCGAGAATCACCTCGCTCGCCTCGATTGCTCGCGGGGCGGGCTGTTGGAGCTTGTGCGCCTCGATGACGATGACGTTGCCCTCCTGCATCGCGGTCGTGCTGTTGTACGCCGGACTGCTCGGGACGGGCGCGTGGTCGGGGACGACGATGTACTCGGGGTTCATCTCGACGACGAGCTCTTCGTTAATCTGTGCGAAGCCGGTGAGGTTCGCCTCTGCCGCGCCGTTGCGCAGGCCGGCGGTCGTCATGATGTCGGAGATGAACGTGCCCGACCCGGAGGAGTAGCCGAAAAAGGAGTTGAGACCGACCGGGCGCTCCGCGCCGTCGAGGGCCTGCCGCATGTGCCGAATCGACTCGCGCATCTCGGCCGCGCGCTCGACGCCGGCCTCGCAGTTGCCGGTCATGCGGCCGACGCGCTCGGTCTTGTCGGCGACGGCGTCGAGCGACTTCCCGGACTCGAAGACGACGACCGAGATGTCCGCCGAGCGAAGCTGTTCGATGCGGTCGGGCTCGGCGTTGTACGAGGAGTTCGGGACCAACACGAGGTCGGGTTCGAGACCGATGACCGCCTCGACGTTGAGCCCGCCGGAGCCGGAGACGTTCCCCTTTTCGGCCGCGCCGTCGAGGTACGTGGCGTACTGCGAGACGCCGACGACCTCGTCGCGCGCGCCGAGTTCCCACATGGTCTGGGCGGCGCTCGGGTTGGTCGTGACGACCCGCTCGGGGTCCTCGGCGATGGTGACGTCGGTCCCCGTGGCGTCGGTGACCGTCACCGGGAACGTACACGTCGCGGTCTGGTGCGGTGCCGCTTGCCCTACCGCGGCCGCGGCCGGTGCCGGAACCCCGGCGAACACGGTCGCGAACGCGAGCAGGGCGACGACGAGTTGTCGGTTCACGGTAGTGGCCTCAGCGGCTGTTCAATAAATATTTACCTACTGAAAGCGCGGTTGTGCTCAATGAGCGTTCGAACGCGGGCGACCACGTGGTCGCTCGGTCTCTCCGGGCTCCTGCTTTTGGTCGTCGTCGCGAGCGCCGGAATCGGGGCCGTGACCATCCCGCCGCGGACCGTCGCCGCCATCCTCGCGGACGCGTTGCCCGTCCCCGTCGGCGTCTCTCTCGGCGGCGCGACGGCCCTCCCCGTCGTCGGGCCGGTTCCGACGCCGACGCTGGAGTTCGCCTCGCCGTTCGAGTTCGCCGTCCCCAGACCCGCCCGCATCATCGTGCTCTCGGTCCGCCTGCCCCGCATCCTCCTCGCGGCGCTCGTCGGCTTCGCGCTCGCCACCGCGGGAACCGTGATGCAGGGCTTCTTCCGCAACCCGATGGCCGACCCCTCCATCGTCGGCGTCTCCTCCGGGGCCGCCGTCGGCGCGGTCGCGACCATCGTGCTGTCGCTTTCGATTCCGTTCGGGATGGAGGGCGCGGCGTTCGTCAGCGCCGTCGTCACCGCCTTCGTCGTCTACCTCATCGCCACCGAGAGCGGTCGGACGCCCGTGGCGACCCTGCTTCTCGCGGGGGTCGCCGTCCAGACGTTCCTCGGCGCGGTCATCTCGTTTCTCCTCCTCCAGAGCGGCGAGAGCCTCCGGCAGGTCGTCTTCTGGCTCATGGGCCACCTCGCGGGCGCGACGTGGAGCGAGGTCGGCATGCTCGCCCTCGTCCTGCCGCTTCCCTTCGTGCTCCTCGTGGCCCACGCCCGCGACCTGAACGTCCTGCTCCTCGGCGAGGAGGACGCCCACGCTCTCGGCATCGAAGTCGAGCGGACGAAACAGCTCCTCCTCGCCACCGCGAGCGTCGTCACCGCCGCGGCCGTCTCGGTCTCCGGCGTCATCGGCTTCGTCGGCCTCGTCGTCCCCCACATGCTCCGGCTCCTCGTCGGCCCCGACCACCGGGTGTTGCTCCCGGCGTCGGCGCTGGCGGGCGCGTCGTTCCTCGTCGCCACCGACACCGTCGCCCGCTCCGGCGGCGCGGAGATTCCGGTCGGCGTCGTCACCGCGGCCGTCGGCGCGCCCTTCTTCCTCTACCTGCTCCGCACGCGGGAGGTGCGCTCGCCGTGAGCGACCGCGACCCCGCCGCCGACGCGGATTCACCGGACTCAGACCCCTTCGGCGACGCCGACCCGGCGATTCGCCTCGACGACGTGTCGGTCTCCCTCGGCGGCACCCGGATTCTCGACGCCGTCTCGGTCGACGTGGGCGAAGGCACGTTCG
This sequence comes from Haloferax sulfurifontis ATCC BAA-897, assembly GCF_000337835.1. GTDB lineage: Archaea > Halobacteriota > Halobacteria > Halobacteriales > Haloferacaceae > Haloferax > Haloferax denitrificans. The sequence goes on from NZ_AOLM01000003.1 coordinate 93,980, forward strand.
TCGGCCTCATCGGTCCCAACGGCGCGGGGAAGACGACGCTCCTCCGGGTCCTCAACGGCGCGCTCGCACCCGACGAGGGAGCGGTCCGCGTCGCCGGCGAGGACGTCCACGCCCTGTCGTCGAAGGCGGCGAGCAGGGTCGTGGCGACGGTCCCCCAGACCACGAGCGTCACCTTCGACTTCCCCGTCCGCGACGTCGTCGAGATGGGCCGCACGCCACACCGCGGGCGCTTCGAGGGTTGGCGCGAGCGCGACGAGACCGCCGTCGAGGCCGCCATGCGCCGGACCGCCGTCGAATCGCTCGCCGAGCGCCCCGTCACGGAAGTCAGCGGCGGCGAGCGCCAGCGCGTCCTCATCGCTCGCGCGCTGGCACAGGAGACGCCCGTCCTGCTCCTCGACGAGCCGACCGCCAGCCTCGACATCAACCACCAGGTCCGCACGCTCGAACTCGTCTCCGACCTCGTCGCCGACGGGACGACCGCGGTCGCGGCCATCCACGACCTCAACCTCGCGGCCCACTACTGCGACGCGCTGGTCCTCCTGTCGGGCGGGCGCGTCCTCTCGGCGGGCGACCCCGCGGCGGTGCTCTCCGAGGAGAACCTCCGCGAGGCGTTCGACGCCGAGGCGGTCGTCTCGCGGCACCCCGTCACCGGTTCGGTGTACGTGACCGCCCTCCCACCGCCTTCGGACGACGCCAACGGCCGGGTCCACGTCGTCGGCGGGGGCGGCACCGGCGCGCGGGCGCTCCACCTGCTGTCGGCGGCCGGCTACGCGCTGTCCGCCGGCGCGCTCAACGAGGGCGACACAGACGCCGAGGCCGCCCGCGGGGTCGGCGCGGACCTCGTGACCGTGCCGCCGTACTCGCCGGTCGACGACGCCGCGCGGGCCGCGGTCGAGTCGCGGGTCGAAGCCGCCGACGTGACCGTCGTCGCCGACGTGGAGGTCGGCGGCGGCAACCTCGCCAACCTCGAAGCCGCGGCCGAGGCCGACCGCCTCGTCCTCGTCGAACAGCGACCGTTCTCGGAGCGGAACTACGCCGGCGACGACGGCTTCGCGGTCTACGAGCGCCTGCGGGAGCGCGGCCGAGTCGTCGAACCGGGCGACCTCCTGTCTGTCGTCGGCGAACTCGCCTGTGACTCGTTCCGGGAGCGCGACGGCGGACCCACCGACTCCGACGACGGTGAAGGCGGTTCCGACGACGGTGCAACCGGCCCCGAGGACCGCGAGACGCCCGCGAGCGCCGACTCCACCGACTCCACCGACTCCACCGACCGCGAATCGACCGACTCCGACACTGTCACCGACGGCCGAGCGTCGGACTTATTTTCCAGTTAAGCTGTCGTTGCGCGGTGCTACGGGCAGTATATTCAAGCCCTGAGCGCGCGTCTAGTAGTACGATTTCTGAGAGGAACACGGCCATGAAACTCGCACTCATCGGTATCGGACAGGCTGGCGGCAAGGTAGTCGACGCCATCGTCGACTACGAGCGACGGACGAACACGGGGTTCGTCGTCGACGCAATCGCCGTCAACACGGCCCGCTCGGACCTCCGGGGGCTCCGAAACATCCCCGAGTCGCGGCAGGTGCTCGTCGGCCTGACCCGCGTCAAGGGCCACGGCGTCGGCGCGGACAACGAACTCGGCGCGGAGGTGACCGCAGAAGACGTCGGCGAGGTGCTCTCGATGGTCGACGACCTCCCGGTCCACGAGATAGACGCCTTCCTCGTCGTCGCCGGCCTCGGCGGCGGCACCGGCTCCGGCGGCGCGCCCGTCGTCGCGCGCGAACTGAAGCACATCTACACCGAGCCGGTCTACGGGCTCGGCGTCCTCCCCGCGCGGGACGAAGGCGGTATCTACACGCTCAACGCCGCGCGCTCCTTCCAGACGTTCGTCCGCGAGGTCGACAACCTCATCGTCTTCGACAACGACGCCTGGCGGAAGACCGGTGAGTCGCTCGAAGCGGGCTACGGCAGTATCAACGCCGAACTCGCCCGCCGCCTCGGCGTGCTGTTCAGCGCCGGCGAGGGCGACGGCTCCGGCGCGGTGGCGGAGTCCGTCGTGGACGCCTCCGAGATAATCAACACGCTCGCCAGCGGCGGCATCTCGACTATCGGCTACGCCTCCGTCGAACTCGACCGCCCGAAGCGCGGGCTTCTCTCCCGGCTCTCCGGCGGGGCGGCCGACGCCGAGGACGGCGGCGACTCGACGAACCGAATCACCAGCCTCGTGCGCCGCGCCGCGCTCGGCCGGCTCACGCTCCCCTGCGAGATTTCCGGCGCGGAGCGCGGCCTCGTCGTCGTCGCCGGGCCGCCGGACGTGCTCTCGCGCCGCGGCATCGAGCGCGCGCGGACGTGGCTCGAAGACGAGACCGGGACGATGGAGATTCGCGGCGGCGACTACCCCGTCGGGTCGAACTTCGTCGCCGCGGTCGTGCTCCTGTCGGGCGTCTACGACGTGCCGCGGGTGAAAGAACTGCAGGCGGTCGCCATCGAGACCCAACGCGACATGCTCGCCAAGCGCGAGTCGAGCGCGGCGTCGCTCGACGACCTCATCTCGACCGGCGACGACCGCATCGAACCGCTGTTCTGAGCCGCCTCCGCACGGTTTCTGTCACCTTCGTCCACGGGGAAGGGTCATAGTGCCGCGGTACCAACTGACGAACGATGGCCGAGTATCCGCTGAAACAACGTTTCGTGCTCGACACCTCGCTGTTTCTCTCCGAGGAGATTCGAGACGACGACGAGACGTTCGAGGAGGGAATCGAACGGCTCCTCGACACCATCGCCGCCGCGCGACTGGACCTGAACATCTCGTGTTACATGCCGCCGTCTATCGCCGCGGAGTTGGAACACATCCTGCGCGACCGCGGCGTCTCGGAGGACGTGCTCGGCAAACTCGACACGTGGGTCATCAAGAAACACCCCGACCGCTACGAGGTGTACATCCCCGCCGAGGTCGTCTACCGCTTCATCGACGAGATGTCCGACCGCGTCAACCGCGGCCTCCGGGTCTCCGAGAAGGCCGTCCGCAAGGCCGAGGAGTCGAAACAGCGCTCCAACGGCGGGTCGAAGCTCTCCGACGTGGACAAGGTCATCTCCGACCTCCGGGAGGACTACCGCGGCGCGCTCAGACAGGGCGTCCTCGACTCCCGCGAGGACTTCGACCTCCTCATCCTCGCGCGCGAACTGAACGCCGGCGTCGTCACGGAAGACACCGGCATCATCAGTTGGGCCGCCGACTTCGGCCTGCGAAACCTCCGCGGACGGGCGTTTCCGACCCTCTTAGAAGAGTACCTCATGGCGCTCGACAGCCCGCGCCCGTGGAGCAGGGGCGACGACGGCGTCGACGCCGACCGACTGTAACCCGGCTGTCACGCTCACTGCAGACTGCTACTCCATCGAGTCGAGGTCGACGTAGCTCCCCTCGAACGCCGATAGCCACTGCGTCAGTTGGTCTTCGGGCGTCGCGTCAGCCGGGTAAATCGTACACTCCTCGCGCCCGTCGGGATGGGTGGTCAGCCGCGACGCGAGCCGCGGGCGGACGGGGTGTTCGCCCCCCGAGTCCGGCGGATGCACCGGCTCCGACCCCATCAGCGGTCTCCTCCGAGGGCGACTTCGAGCCCCCGGTCGTCGTTCAGCGACACCGTGACCGACTCGACGCTCGACCGGTACTGGTGGGTGTGGGTCCCGTTGGCCCGCAGTTGAAGCGTCTCTTCGAGCAGGCTCGCCTCCGAGAGCTGTTCGACCTTCCGGTAGGTCGTCGACAGCGGGACGTTGCACGCCTCGGAGAGGTCCTGTGCGGTCATCGGCTCGGTCGCACCCTGAAGCGTGGTGAGGATTCGCCGGCACGCGCGGTCCGACAGCGCTTCCAGCACCTGTTCCGCCTCCAGCTCGGCGGGCTTCGGTCCGGTCGGCTTGCGTCTGAGGCCGGTCTGCATGCTCACCCGTAGATTCGCCCGCGTCGCCCGTCGAAGGGCACCCAGAATATGCAGGGCGCTTTATACCTCACACGAGCGGCCGCGCCCCGTTCGACGGGGGCGACGACTGGAAACGGACCACGATATAAAGGCCCGGTGTATCGGGGGTGTTTATATCAGGGGCTGGGGCGACTTCGTACTCTTATGACGAGCGCAGCGGGCATCAGAGCGGAGTTGAAAGTGACGGGGCCGGACGGCTGTCCCGTCGCGACGGTCTCCGAGGGCGATACCTCGGGCTACGCGCTCTCGCGGAGCATGGCTCCCAACGAGCGCGGGTCGGTCGTCGAGGAGTTCGTCTTCGACGACGACACCGAGGTCCCCGAAGAGATGGAGCGGCTGTTCGAGTACGGCGACGGGAGCGTCTACCGGTTCGACCGCGAGGGCGGCGTCGGCTGTCCCTGCGAGCGCGTCGAGGCGTTCGACTGCCCGGTCGTGGACGTCCAGACGCGCGACGGCGCGCTGTTTCTGACGTTCCACGCCCCCGACATCGACACGCTCCGCGACGTGGTCGCCTCCCTCCGGGAGTCGTCGGGGTCGGTGGACGTGCGCCGACTGCTCCAGTCGTCGGTCGACGAGTCGCGGGACCTCGTGTTGGTCGAGCGGGGCCAGCTCACCGACCGCCAGCGCGAGGTGCTGGAGACGGCCCACGAGATGGGCTACTTCGACCACCCGCGGCGCGCGAACAAAGGCGAGGTCGCGACCGAACTCGGCATCACGACCTCGACGTTCTCCGAGCACCTCGCCATGGCACAGAAGAAGCTCATGGGTGCCATCCTTCAGGGGTGACGAGATGAGACGTGTCGACGGGATATCAGTCCCCCGCGAATGCAGGGTGCGCCCCCTCGGGTCCCCGCGGCGTACCACTAGTCGGTGAGAAACGATGCGCGAGTTCGACGTGACCTGTCCCGAGTGCGGCGAGCGCTACCGGGTCAACGAGCCGATGATGCGGACGCTCCGGGAGACCGGCTGTGTCCTCTGTACCGCGCCGCTGAACGACGCCCCGAAGTCCGCGTGACGCCGACGCCGGACGACCTGCCCGCGGACTGAGGTGGTCGCTCGTCCGGAACGGCGCGAGGGCAGTGCCGACGCCGCGGCCGCTGACGCTTACTCGACGACGACGACGCCGACCATGCCGAGCGTCTCGTGGGGGACACAGACGTACCTGTACTCGCCGGACTCCTCGAACGTGTACTCGAAAGTGTGGCCCTCGGAGACGGTGAGTTCCGACTCGAACAGGCCGTCTTCGCGGTTGACGACGTTGTGGGTGCCGCCGTTTCCGGTCCACTCCCAGACGACCGTCGTTCCCGGCGAAACTTCTATCGCGGCCGGAGCGAACGCGTAGCCGCCGCCGTTACCGCCCGCGCCGACCGCGACCGTGACGCTGTCCTGTCCCGTCAGGTCGTGGACGCCGTCGTAGTTCCCCGTCCGGTCGAACCAGCCGCCGAAGTCCCGCATCTCGTGTTCGGCGGTGCTCTCCCCACCGGACGAGTCGCCGCCGGCCCCGCCACCGTCGCCCGCGCCGCCGGAGCCGCCGCCGGACGAACTCGAACAGCCCGCCAGGAGCGCGATACCTGTCGACGCCGCCGTTGCGTGGAGAAACGACCGCCGGGAAACCCGTTGCGTCATTAGCTGGCGCTAGTGAGTGGCCGAACAAGTCGAAAGCTTCGATTCCCACGCGCTGAAAACGGGCGAAACGAGCGTGGCCGTCCCGCCCGAAGGCGACGGCATGGACGACGACGACCCGAGGCGACGACCGCGAATCGACGGCACCCGCCAGTGGGAAGTGTTCTACCGCGACACGCCGACCGAGCCGATGCGCCACGTCGGGAGCGTCACCGCCCCCTCCGAGGACCTCGCGACCGAGCAGGCGCGGACGCTGTTCGGCGACGGCGGCGGCGGCGGCGACGGCGACGCGGACCTCTGGCTCGCGCCGGCCGACGAGTTCCTCCGACTCGGCGGCAACGACCTCGCGGCGAAAGGCGAGGAGTCGACCGACGGGACGGAACACCGCGGGATGGAGCACGACGGCGCGGGAGACGCCCGCGGTGTCGAAAACGGGGTGTCCGTCGAGTGATTTCCATCAGCAAGCTCCTGTGCGGACAGGGAGCCGAGGGCGACGGGCTCCGCTACGACGACCCCGACGCGGACATCGAACAGATACGCGAGGAGAAACAGAAGCGCCCGGTCGTGGTCTGGAACACGACGCGGCGCTGTAACCTCTACTGCGAACACTGTTACGCCGGGGCCGACCTCGACCCCGCGCAGGGCGAACTGTCGACCGCCGAGGCGAAGGGCCTCATCGACGACCTCGCGGCCTACGACGTGCCCGTGCTCCTGTTTTCGGGCGGCGAGCCGCTCGTCCGCGAAGACCTCGTCGAACTCGTCGACTACGCCACCGACGCCGGCATCCGGGCGGTGCTTTCGACCAACGGGACGCTCATCACCGAGGAGAAGGCGCGGGCGCTCCGCGACGCGGGGCTCTCGTATGCGGGCGTCTCCGTCGACGGCCTGAAGGAGCGCAACGACCGCTTCCGCGGGAAAGACGGCGCGTTCGACGCCGCCGTCCGCGGCATCGAAAACTGCCTGTCGGTGGGCCTCAAGACCGGCCTCCGGTACACCATCACCGAGCACAACGCCGCCGACATGGAGGACGTGGTGGACCTGCTGTACGACGTGGGCGTCGACCGCTTCTGTTTCTACCACCTCGACTACGGCGGCCGCGGCGGCGACATCGCCGACGCCGACCTCGACGACGAGGCCCAGCGCCGCGCCGTCCGCCGGCTGTTCGACATGACCCGCGAGTACCACGCCGAGGGCGAGGAGATAGAGACGCTTCTGGTCGGCAACTACGCCGACTCCGCCTACGTGGTCGAGTACGCCCGCGACGAACTCGACGCCAACCACGCCGACCGGATTCACCGGTATCTCTGCGTCAACGGCGGCGACCCGACCGGCGAGCGCGTCGCCGACGTGGACTACCGCGGCGACGTGCACCTGACGCAGTTCTGGCAGGGCTACAGCCTCGGCAACGTCCGGGACCGCCCGTTCGGCGACATCTGGGACGACGAGTCGAACCCGCTTCTCACCAAGCTCCGCGAGCGGGAAGAGCATCTGACCGGCAAGTGTGCTTCGTGCCAGTATCGGGACGTCTGCCGCGGCTCCTCGCGGCTTCGGTCGCTCGCGGCAACGGGCGAACTGTTCGGCCCCGACCCGCAGTGTTACCTGACGGCCGACGAGCGCGGCGCGGGTGCCGACGCGAGTCCGGGCGCGGCCGACTGAAGTTCCCTTTCACCCGCTGGGAACGCACCCTACGCTTATTTTTCGGCGAGTCCAACCGCGGCTATGGAAACCAAACGAGGAGTCCCGAACATCCTCGGGAACGGGCTCGTCGGCGTCGGTCTCGTCATCTTCGCCGTCGCGGTCGCGGACGCGGTCGGCGTCGTGGACGCGCGATTCTCGCCGGGCGTCTACCTGATTTTCGTGGCGATTAGCTTCGTCCTCGCGTGGCTGTTGCGGTCTTTGACGTAGGGCGCATCGAAAAGAAATCGAGAGAATACGGAACGCCGAGCGCGGGCCGTGTATGCCGCCTATTCGGCCGCGCCCGCGGCCGCCCGCTTCTCCTCGCGTTCGAGCTCTTCGAGGTAGTCGTCGGCGTCGAGGGCGGCCTTCACGCCCATGCCGCCGGCCGTCGCGGCCTGCTGGTAGTGGTAGTCGACCACGTCGCCCGCGGCGAAGATGCCGGGCACGTCGGTCGCGGTCTGGCCGCCGCCGGAGCCGCCCTTGGCGACGATGTAGCCGTCGTCGTCGCGCTGGACGCCCGTGCCGTCGAGGTAGTCGGCGTTCGGCGTGTGGCCGATGGCGTAGAACACCGCGCCCACGTCGAAGTCGAACTCCTCGGTCTCGGGGTCGTCGAGCTTGTCGCTCGGGTGGCCCTCGGGGTTGCGGACGAGCGTCACGTGGTCGACGCCCTCCTCGGGCGAGCCGTGAAGCTCCGTCGCCTCGGTGTTGAGCATGAGTTCGATTTCGCCCTCGTCGACCTTCTCCATCAGGCGGTCGACCCAGTAGTCCTCGGCGCGGAACTCCTCGCGGCGGTGGACGAGGTACACCGTCGAGGCGAACTTGGTGAGGAAGTTGGCCTCCTCGACGGCGGCGTCGCCCCCGCCGATGACCATGATCTTCTCGTCGCGGAAGAACGCGCCGTCGCAGGTCGCACACGTCGAGAGGCCGTAGCCCATCAGGTTCTCCTCGCCGGGGATGCCGAGGGTGCGGGCCGACGCGCCCGACGCCGCGATGAGGGCGTCCGCGGTGTAGACGTCGCCGTTCTTGAGCGTGACCGTGAAGGGGCGCTCGGAGGCGTCGACGTCCTCGATGATGCCGTGGCGAATCTCCGTGCCGAAGCGCTCTGCCTGCTCTTTCATGTTGTTGATGAGCTCCGGCCCGGAGATGCCCTCGGGGAAGCCGGGGTAGTTGTCCACCTCGGTCGTGAGCGTGAGCTGTCCGCCCGGCTCGTCGCCCTCCAGCACCAGCGGCTCGTTGTTGGACCGGGCCGCGTAGATGGCCGACGAGAGCCCGGAGATGCCCGAGCCGGCGATGATGAGTTTCCTGTGTTCCACGAACGAATCGGCGTCCTCTGTCATGTGCGATAGTTCGCTACACCGGCGTCTTAAGGTTTCGCTGTATTGCGAGGAGTGCTACACCACCGCCACGACAACGCATGCCACGGCGCTCGCGGCCCGCGGAGCGAAAGACCGGTATCCGTCGCCGACGCATCACTCCGCATGGCCGCCGACCTACAGGAAAAGACGAACCGCTACGAGGGGATGCTCGCCGACGCGCTCGACGAGGCGGTGCAGGCCGTCCCCGACGAGACGCCGCTCGGCGACGCCGCCGCCGACTGTCTGGAGATGGCCGAGTCATACCTCGACGACGGCCGACACTTCAAGGAGGCAGACGACTGGGTGAACGCGCTGGCGTCGTTTTCGTACGGCTACGGCTGGCTCGACGCGGGCGTCAGGATGGGGCTGTTCGACGTGCCCGACGACTCGCACCTGTTTACGATGTGACCGGCGTCGTACCTGTTCGCCGTGTGACTGATTTTTCTCCGACGGGCGCGTACGACACGCGAACAGATGTCCCCGACCGTCGTCACCGACCACGTTTCGGACGCACAGCGAACGCTCGAACAGCGGTTCGCCAACCCGTTTCTGCGTCGCGTGCTCCGCTCGCCGCTCCACCGACTCGCCAGTCGCTGGTTCGTGCTCGTCTCCTACGTCGGCCCCAAGAGCGGCCGACGGTACACGTTCCCCGTCGCCTACGCCGTCGCGGGCGGCGGCATCGTCGCCGTCACGCCGAAGGCGGAGAGCAACTGGTGGAAGAACTTCCGCCGGCCGATGGCGTGCCGCCTGTGGTACCGCGGCCAGCGACGCGAGGCGACCGGCGAGGTCGTCACGGGCGAGTTCGCCGTGGATCTCCTCGACCGCTACGCCGCGGCCCACGGCCTGTTGGCTCGCGAACTCGGACTTTCGGAGAACGGCGGCGGTCGCACCGGGGTCGACGAGACGGCGCGAGACGACTTCGCGGTCGTGCTGTTTCGGTTCGACTGACTACTCGAACTACTCGAACCGGAACGTCGCGCCGTCGGGGCCGTCTTCGACGTCGACGCCGAGCGCCGTCAGGTCGTCGCGCAGGTCGTCGGCGCGCTCGTAGTTGCCGGCCTCGCGCTCGGCCTCGCGGACGTCCAAGACGAGTTGGACGAGGTCCTCGGCGACCGACACGTCGCCGCCCTCGCCCGCGTCGCCGAACGAGAGGCCGAACACCTCGCCGCCGAGGTCCTCGAACGCCTCGACTGCGCGCCGGAGCGCGCGGTAGTCGTACTCGTCGGCGTCGGCGACGTGGCGGTTGACCGCGCCGGCGAGGCCGAGCAGTTCGGCCATCGCCTCGCGGACGTTGAAGTCGTCGTTCATCGCCTCGCGGAAGTTCTCGCGGGTCGCGGTCACCGTCTCGCGGAGAGCCTCGGCCTCGACTTTCGTCCGGGCGTCGGGGCTGTCGACCGCGTCGACGGCCGACTCGTAGGCGCGTTCGAGGCGCTCCCAGCGCTCCTCGGCCTCGGCGATGGTCTCCTCGGAGTACGTCTGCTCGGAGCCGTAGGCCGTCGAGAGGTAGAACGTCCGAATCACGTCCGCGCCGAACTCGTCGAGCGCGTCGCCGACGGTGAAGAAGTTGCCGAGGCTCGAACTCATCTTGTCGCCCTCCGTCTGGAGCAGGCCGACGTGGAGCCAGTAGCGAGCGAACTGCTGGCCGGTCGCCGCCTCCGACTGGGCGATTTCGTTCTCGTGGTGCGGGAACACGAGGTCGCGGCCGCCGACGTGGATGTCGAGGGTGTCGCCGAGGTGCGTCATCGACATCGCCGAGCACTCGATGTGCCAGCCGGGGCGGCCCTCGCCCCACGGCGACTCCCACGTCTCGCCGCACGGCTCGTGGAGCGGTTCGAGGTCGGGGTTCCGGTGTTCGGCGGCCGTCTTGGGGTCGACCGCGCCGGCCTTCCAGAGCGCGAAGTCGGTCGGGTTGCGCTTCTCGGAGCGCTCGTCTTTCGTCGCCCGCGACTCCAGTTCTTCGAGCTTCTGGTTCGAGAGCTTCCCGTAGTCGTCGAACGTGGACACGTCGAAGTAGACAGAGCCGTTGGACTCGTAGGCGTGGCCGCGGTCGACGAGCGTCCGAATGAGGTCGATAATCTCGGGGATGTGCTCGGAGACGCGCGGGTAGACCTCGGCGCGCTTCAGATTCAGCCCGCGCATGTCGCGAATCACGTCGCCGACGAAGTGCTCGGCGACGCCCGCCTCGTCGTCGCCGAGGTCGTCCTCGCCGATGCGGGCGGCTATCTTCTCGTTCACGTCGGTGAAGTTCTCGACGTGGCGCACGTCGTAGCCCTCGTAGGCCAGCCAGCGGTGCATCAGGTCGGCGTGCATCCACAGGCGGGCGTGGCCGAGGTGCGCGTGGTCCGAGACCGTCAGTCCGCAGACGTAGAGCAACACTTCGTCGCCGTGCGACTCGAACTCCTCGCGCTCTCCCGTCAGGGTGTTGGTCACGGACAGGGTCATCGGACTCGGCTACTCCCGGCACCACTTTCAACCCGTCGGAAACACGGTCGGTTCGGAGCCGATACGAAGTCGGCCCGGCGGGGCGACCGCCGCGCCGTCGTCACCCCCTCGCGGCGGCTACTTCGTCCAGTCCGGTCGGTCGGCCTCGCCGCGGCGAATCTTCGCCAGCGTCTCCTCCGAGAGGAGTCGCTTGACGAACGCCGGAATCCGGTCTGTCGGGTCGCCGTCGGCTGGGTTGCCGTCGATCGAGTCGCCACCGGTCGAATCGCCACCAGTCACGCTCGACCCCGCGCCGCCGACTCGGTCGCCGGTCGCGCCCGTCGGCGCTGTCTCTCCGCCGAGCGCGCGGTCGGCGTTCGCCGCCGACGCGAGCGCGTAGTGCCCGCCTCTGGTGGCGACGCCGCCGTCGGTCGTCGTCTCCGCGCGCCGGCGGAACGATTCGAGGTCGGCCTCGCGGTCCAGGTCCTCGACCGCCGTGTCGAGGTCGGCGGCCTGTTCGGCCTGCTCGGAGACGCTCTCGGAGATGCGGTCTATCTCCGCTGTCACCTCGTCGACCTGCGTCGCCGCGTCGTCGACGAAGGTGGCGATGTCGGAGGTGAGCGTCGCCTGCTCGTCGGTCGCCCGCGCCACCTCGTCGATGCCGTCGGTCACGTCGGCGACCGAGTCGGTTATCTCGTCGAGGCTCTCGACGGTCGACTCGACCCGCTCGATGCCGTGGTCGATGTTCTCGTCGGCCGACGACAGCGCCTCCGCGGTGTCCTCGATGTGGTCGGTCACGTCCTCTATCATCTGGCCGATGCGCTCGGCCTGCGACTTCGACTCGTTGGCGAGCGACTTCACCTCGTCCGCGACGACGGCGAAGCCGGAGCCGGCCTCGCCGGCGCGGGCGGCCTCGATGGAGGCGTTGAGCGCGAGCAGGTTCGTCCGGTCGGCCACCTCGTCGATGACCTCGACGATGTCCTGAATCTCGTCGATGGCGGCCACGAGCGCCTCGACGTTCACGGTTATCTCGTCGCGGTCGTCGCCGACCTGCCGCATCGCGCCGATTGCCTCGCCGGCCTCGGCGCGGCCCTCCTCGGCCCGCGTGGTGGCCTCGTCGCTCCGGGAGGAGACGTCGTCGGCGGTGGCGGCGACCTCCTCGACGGTCGCGCTGAGGTTCGACAGCTCGGCGGCGATTTCCTCGGTCATGTCGGCCTGCCGGCCCGCCAACGCCTCGATTTCCGCGATGCTCTCGCTCGTGCCGGCGGTCTCCTCGTGGAGCTGGGACGCGACCGACTCTAGATTCCCGCGGCTCTCTCTGGCCCGGCGGACCTCCTCGCGGACGTCCAGCGAGTACGAGTAGAGGTAGGTGGCGTTGACGACCTGTCGGTCGAGGTTGAGCCCGCGGACGACCGCCATCATGTCCGCGAACGCCTCGTCGACGGCGTTTTCGACGCGGTCGGCGTCCTCGCCCGACAGCGACTCGGTGGCGTCGGCGACGGCGCGCCCGCGGAGTTCGTCCGCGAAGATGCCGGTGACGTTGGCGAACATCCCGCCGAAGTAGTGCAACGGCATGTCGAGTTTGTCGTGGAGCAGGCCGATTCGCGTGCGCGCCGCGTAGTGGTTCTGGTCGTAGTTCCCGTCGGTGAACGAGCGGTAGTAGCCGGAGACGACCGCGCGGAGGCCGTCGAGGTCGCTCTTCGAGCGGTCGACGACGTCCGCCGTCCGCTCGTTGGCGAGAATCGGTTCGACGAAGCCGTCGACGAGCGCCTCGTCGCGGGCCTCGACGACGCTCCGGAGGTCGGCGAGACGCGCGGCGTCCTCGTCGCCGAAGCCGACGAACGACTGCCGCCAGCCCAACTCGTCGGCGTCGAGGTCGAGTTCGGTGAGGAGTTCCGTGGATGAAAGCGAGATGTTGCCGTCGTCGTCGCGGGGGCTGGGCGAAACCATTGACCGATTCAGCGACTCCGTGGTAATAAGCGCCGTCCGCCGGCTATCACGGTTGATAGCCGGAAATCAGACGTATAAATCGCTGACGGCCGCTTCGACCACGCGGAGGGCGGCGGCCCCCTGTCGGCGCGGCACGACCACGGCGAGCGCGTCGCCCGTGACGCCCGCGGCGTCGACGACGACGGATTCGGCGTCCAGTCGGGAGAGGACGGCGGTGAGGACGGCCGGGTCCACCTCGCCCTCAGCGATGATAGCCGTGAGCGGGCCGCCGCTCGCGAGGTCGACGCCGGCGACCGAGAGCACGGGGTCGTCGTCGGATTCGTCGACGTCCTCGCCGACGAGGCCGACGCCGCTCCGCATCGTCACGGAAGCGTCTCGGGGGTCGGCTTCCAGCGGCGGGAGGTCGTCGGCGAACCGGCGGAGCGCGGCCGCGACCGCCTCGTCGTCGCCGAGGTCGAGTTCGGCCGCGGCGGCGGCGTAGTTGACGACGCCCGCGCGGAGCGCGGCGAGGAGATACGGTCGTTCGCGGACTGCGTCGCGCGCGTCGGCGGCGAGGGACATGGCTCAGCCGTGGTCGGGCGCGCGCAAAAAACCGCCGCTCGGCGGGCGCTGTCGCGGTCGTCGTGGGTCGCGACTCCCCGCGCCCCGTCTCGAGTTTCCTGAACGGGTGGCGAACGCGAGTTGTCCGAACCCGAAGATTCCTTTCCCCGATGCGAAGTTCATAAGACACTCCCCTCGTAACCCCCGGACATGCAAGCTCTGGTCATCGTGGCGCACGGGTCCCACCTGAACCCGGATTCGAGCGCCCCCACCTACGACCACGCGGACACGGTCCGCGAGGTGGGCGCGTTCGACGAGGTGCGGACCGGCTTCTGGAAGGAAGAGCCGTCAATCCGCGAGGTGCTCCGGACCGTGGAGGCCGACGAGGTGTACGTCGTCCCGCTTTTCATCAGCGAGGGCTACTTCACGGAGCAGGTCATCCCGCGGGAACTCCGCCTCGACGGGTGGGACGTGGCCGACTGGGACTCCGACGGCCTGTCGGCGTCGCACGTCACGCTCACCGCGACGGACGTGCCCGAGAAGACGATTCACTACTGCGGGCCGGTCGGGACGCACGCGGCGATGACCGACGTGTTGGTCCGCCGCGCCGAGACGGTCACCGGCGACCCGAACGTCGGCGAGGGCTTCGGCCTCGCCGTCGTCGGCCACGGGACCGAGCGCAACGAGAACTCCGCGAAGGCCATCGAGTACCACGCCGACCGCATCCGTGAGATGGACCGCTTCGACGAGGTGCAGGCGCTCTACATGGACGAGGAACCAGAAGTGGACGACGTGACCGACTACTTCGACTCCGAGGACGTGGTCGTCGTCCCGCTGTTTATCGCCGACGGCTTCCACACCCAAGAGGACATCCCGGAGGACATGGGCCTGACCGACGACTACCGCACGGGCTACGACGTGCCCGCCGAGGTCGACGGCCACCGCATCTGGTACGCCGGCGCGGTCGGCACCGAGGGCCTCATGGCCGACGTGGTGCTCGAACGCGCCGCCGACGCGGGCGCCGACATCGGCGACGCGCTCGAAGTCGTGCGCGAACGCACTCGGAAGACGCCGCAGGAGGCGAACTGATGGGGCACCACCTCGACGCCCTCGTCGACGCCGCGGCGACCGGCGACGGCGTCTCCCTCGACGGACTCACCGTCGTCCACGACGACGCCGGCTTCCGCCTCGAAACGCCCGATTCGACGCTTTCGGGACTCACGGAAGACGGCCTCCGCGAGGCGCTCGAAGACGCCGACGACGCCGACTACGCGACGAACTGGTACTTCTGGTCCGAGGTCCTCGGCGAGGTCAGCCCCCAGCGGCGGGCGTTCCTCCGCTGGGTCGAGGGCGCGCCAGTCGATGCGGGCGACGACGGCGATGGCGACGGAGATGACAACGGTAACGACGCCGACGCCGATGCCGACGTCGCTTCCGTCTCCGTCCCCGAGCGCTACGACGCCCTCAGAGACGGCGTCAGTCGCGAGTGGGGCCAACTGCTCGTCACGGTCACGGTCGACGACCACGGCGAGCGGTCCTACGAACTCCGCCACGCCGACGAGGCCGACGCCGACCGCGACTACCTCGACGCCTACCGCGAACCGCTCGCGGCCCGGCAGTTGGCGACCTACGACGAGAAGGGTCGGTACCGCCCGCTGAAGTCCGGCAACAACCTCGCCGGCGGCTGGGTGTTCCCCGACCTCGGCGGCCGCGACCTCGTCGAGACCGTCGAGACGTTCTACCCCGCGTCGGTGCCGAACTGGTACCGCGAGCGCCGGGGCGAACTCGACGTGACCCACTGGGAGGACGCCATCGGCCGCCAGACCGGGATGTACAGCGTCGTGAAGACGTGGAACCGCGGCGACGGCCACGAGCACGTCGACTGGGTCGCGGAAGCCTGCTGTGACGACAGCCAGTGCGTCAAGCGCCGCGAGTGGGAGTACGACGACGACACCGCCCTCGACGTCGACGGCGGCGACGGCGCATTCCCGTGCCGCGAGCCGTGTTCCGTCGTCATCGCGGCGTCCCGCAAGTGGACGCGGCTGGAGGGCGAAGAGACCCAGACGTACGAGTTCGAACTGACGCCCTCGGAGAAACAACAGGTCGAGGACATCATCGACGCCGTCGCGGACGACCGCACCGACGACATCCGCGAGGCCGACGTGTACGAGGGCGCGAACCGCTACCGGGCGCGGTTCCTGCGCGCGAAGCTGTTCGACGACGAGGGCAACCTCGGAGGCGTCCCGACCGACGCGCCCGACGGCGAGTAGGCCGCGCCGCGAGAAATCGGTCCGATTTCTCGGACGCGCTCAGCGCGTCGTCAGCGTCATCGCATCGTCAGCACCAGCGCCGCGAGGACGCCGCCGACGACGACGCCGGCCCCGAGGGTGATGGCGAAGCTCTCGAACAGCGACGCGAGCGCCACCGCGAGGACGAGCGCGACGAGCGCGAGGCCGAAAAGCGGGGCGGCCCGCGGGTCGACGCTCGGGAACACGTCGGCGATGCTTTCTGTCACGCTCGGCTCCGGTTCGGGTTGCTTGGGCTTCGACAGCGTCTCGTCCACGTCGACCGGCGGTTTGCCGCCGGAGCCGGGTTCGACGGTCACGTCGACGTACCTCGTCTCCGAGCCGTGGCCCGAGACGATTTTGAGCTTCCCCGACACCGGTTCGGGCGGCGAGGTGACGAACACCTCGACGGTCTTCGTCTGGCCGCCGTCGACGAAGTGGTTTCCTTCGGACAGGCTCGCCGCGCGCGAGAGTTCGTCGTCGATGTGGAGGTGGACGTGCACCGCCTGTCCCTCGTTCGCGAGCTCGACCGAGAACGGCCCGTTCGTCGAGAACGACGGCGCTACCGAGAGGTCGTGAGGGCGCTCGTCGTTCAGCGTGACGGTGAGCGGCGCGTTCGACACGGCTTCACCGTCGAGACGAGAATAGAAAAACGTTCAGGTCCGATGAGGTGTCGCGCCTCAGTCGTCGCGCATGTCCGGCGGCAGGAGGTTCGGGATGCCGTCCTCGATGGGGTACACCTCGCCGGTGACCGTGCCGATGAGCCGCCCCTCGATGATTTCGTCGCCGTCGCGCTCGTCGACTTCCAGCTCGAGTTCGCTCTTGTCGAGGGGGTCACAGAGGATGTCCATCAGGGATTCTTTCATCGTCGTGACGGTGGATTGCGCGAAGTAAAAGCGTACGGGTTCGCCGCCGTCGCGGCGGTGGTCGCCGATGGTTGTCGGGCGACGGCCGGCCGTCAGCGCTCGGCCGACTGCGGGGCGCTCAGTCGTCGAACGGGTTCTCGATGTGGACCGTCTGCTCGCGGCCGGGGCCGACGCCGACGGCGTAAATCGGCACGTCGAGTTCGTCCGAGAGGTATTCGAGGTAGTCCTGTGCGGCGTCGGGAATGGCGTCGTAGCCTTCCTCGGCGACGGCCGCCCAGTCCACTTCGGGCCACGTGTCGAACTCCTTGAGAACGGGTTCGCACTCGCCCCAGCGCTCGGTCGTCGCGGGCATCGTCAGGCGTTCGTCGCCCTCCAGTTCGTAGGCGTGGCCGACCTTGACCTCGTCGAGGCCGGCGAGCACGTCGAGGTGGTTGACGGCGATGCCGGTGAACCCGCTGACGCGAGCGGCGTGGCGGAGCATCGGCATGTCGAGCCAACCGATGCGGCGCGGGCGGCCGGTGACGGTGCCGAACTCGCCGCCCTTCTCGCGGATGAAGTCCGCGAGCTCCTCCTCGCGGTCGTCGTCTTTCAGCTCGGTCGGCATCGGGCCCTCGCCGACGCGGGAGAGGTAGGATTTGACGATGCCGACGACCTCGCCCTGTCCGACGACGGTCGGGCCGACGCCGGTGCCGGTGGCCGCGCCGCCCGCGGTCGGGTTCGAGGAGGTCACGTACGGGTAGCTCCCGTGGTCGATGTCGATGAGGGTGCCCTGGGCGCCCTCGAACATCACGTTGTCGCCGGCCTCGCGGCGCTCGGCGAGGAAGTCGCCGCAGTTGACGGCCATGTCGTCCTCGCGGAGGCGGCGGCCGATTTCGGTGTACTCCTCGACGAGCGCTTCCACGTCGCACTCCTCGCCGGCTTCGAGGCCGTACACGTCCTCGATGAGCGCCTGCTTCTGGGGGACGACGTACTCCAGTCGCTGGCGGAGCACGTCGGGGTCGAGCAGGTCGCCGACGCGGATGCCGCGGCGGCCGGCCTTGTCCTCGTAGGTGGGGCCGATGCCGCGGCCGGTCGTGCCGACGGTGAGGTCCGAGTCGGCTTTCGCCTCCTCTTCGATGTTGTCGAGGCGGCGGTGGTACGGCATGATGACGTGCGCGCGCTTGGCGAGGCGCACGTCGGGGTCGAGGCCGCACTCGCGGAGGTCGTCAATCTCGGAGAACAGCGTCCGTGGGTTGATGACACAGCCGTTTCCGAGGACGCCGACCTTGTCGCGGACGGCCCCGCTCGGGACGAGCGACAGCTTGTACTCCTCGCCGTCTTCGACGACGGTGTGGCCGGCGTTGTCGCCGCCCTGATAGCGGACGACGATGTCAGCGTCGCCGCCCCACAGGTCGACGAGCGCGCCTTTGCCCTCGTCGCCGAGTTGCGAACCGACGATGGTAACAGTCATACGTCGGCCGTTCCCCGCGCCGGACTAAACAGATTACGGTCGCGGCCGACGAGCAATACACGTTCGTGGCTAATTCTCCCGAAGTCGCCGAGGAATACGCCATGAACACGCATTGGCGTGGCGACGGATAACACAACGGTTAATTAGTGTCCTCAGTAAGGTCGGGTTACCGGATTTTTCGCCGGCTCGGAGGGCAAGGCTTAAAGCCTACCAAGAAGAGTTAACAAATGGCATGATAGACCGACTTGAGAAGGAAGTCGATATGTTGGAGCGCCATCTCCAGGTCCTGAAGATGGTCATCGAAAGTGAACCAATCGGCATCGTGAAGATGTCCAACGAGACGGGCTACCCGCACCACAAGGTCCGCTACTCCCTCCGCGTTCTCGAAGAAGAGAACCTCATCGAACCCTCCAGCCAGGGCGCAATCACCACCGAGCGCACCCAGGAGTTCGTCGACGAACTCGACGACAAGCTTGACGAAATCGTCGGCAAGCTCGAATCGATGAAAATCGAGGAAGCGGCCGAAATCGAGAACTAACCACACTTCAGGCGCACGCGGTCGTTCTATCCTGTTTCGTCCGACGAGTCTTTCCGGGCACGACATCGGACCGACCGCGGTAGCGACGCTTCGACGCGCGGTACCGGCTGTACCGACACGACACGACACCACGGACACTATCCGCGGTCGCTCTCCAAGCACCGCGGTCGTTTCACTATTGCTCAGTCGCACCGCCAGCCGCGGCGCTCCGCGGGCGTAGAACACCACAGCGACAGCGACCGACGACGGTCGAAGCTGGGCCGACTCAGAGGTCGGGGACGTTCAGGTGGAACTCGCCGCCCCGCGCTTCGACCAGACAGAGGTGGTAGCCCTGCTTCCGCGAGAGCTTCACGAAGCTCTTGCGCTTCGACCGGCTCAGGAGGCCGCCGCCGGTCTCCTCGGTGGCGGCTTCCAGCGCCCCCGGCTCGAAGAAGCTCTTCGTGACCATGAACGCCGAGCCGAGCGTCTCCTTCGCGTTGGCGACGCCCTTCGAGTCCTTGATGAGCTGGGTGACCATCGGCCGGGTCGCCGGGTCCCGCGAGTCGTTCAGGTTCGCCACGAACAGCGGCTCGCCCATCTGGTCGCGGACGATGATGTCGAACTGGCGCGACTCGGCTTCGCCGTCACCGAGGGGTATCGAGACGCTCCCGTACAGCTCGATTCGGTCGGCCTTCGGAATCGAGTCGAAGACGCCGGCGAGGCTCGACCGATTGCCCGTCTCGCCGATTTCGTAGAGCAGGTCGGTGACGACCCACTTGGCGAAGCCGTACTCGGGCGTCTCGTGGAGGAACTCCTCGTAGGGCTGGCCGTCGATGCCGAGCCCCTCCGTGTCGAACGTGGTGTGGTGTTCGAGCCGGAGGTTCTCGACGACCTCCTCGCGGGAGGCCTGCCCGTCGTGGGCCTTCTCCAGCGTCGCCTCGCCCTTCCGGGCGTAGCGGACGAACAGGTTCGTCCCGCGGAGCGCCTCGTCGGCCGACATCGAGCGGTCGGTCGACCGGATGCCCGCCTCGTCGAGCTGTCCCCGAAGCCGCTCGACCTCGGATTCGAGCTCGGCGACGCGGCCTTCCAGCTCCTCGGCGCGCGAGCGGTGTTCGTCGCGCTCCTCGCGGAGGGCGTCGCGCTCGGATTTGAGCCGGTCGCGCTCGGACGCCAGCGCCTCGACTCGCTGTTTCAGCGACTCGGCTTCCGCCGGGTCGACCGCGGGCTCTTCCGACGTCTGTTCGTCCGGCTGAGACCGCCGCTGGGGCGGCTGGTCTTCCGACGACGGCCGCGACTCGGCGGCCGCCCCGCCCCGCGACGGTCGGCGGTGCGTCGCGTGCGTCGTGTTCCGCTGGTGGCTCCGGGGCGTCCCGGGGCGGCCGTCGACGGACTCGCCCTCGGCGTCGCGGGGGTCGAGCGAGGGAATCGACCGGGCGTTTCGCCACTGCGCCTCGGCGGAGAACACGTCGCTCGCGGCCGCGTCGGCCGAGGCGGCAGGGGCCGGCTCTTCGTCCGCCGGCTCCGGCTCGTCACCGACGAGGTCGCCGTCGCCGTCGTCGACCTCGGGGGTCTCGTCGCCGTCCTCGTCGGCAGTGGCGGTCGCTCCCGGCTCGTCGGTGGCCGTCGGGGCGTCCGCGTCCTCGGCCCCTTCGTCGCCCGTCGGAGCGACACCGCCAGCGACGCCGCCAGCGGCGACTCCCGCCGTCTCGTCGGCCTCCTCGTCGGGGTCGCCCCCGGGAATGTCGACGAGGTCGATGTCCACGTCGTAGACCTTGTAGATGCCAACCTCGTCGCTCGCGCGCTCGAACGCCTCGTCGCCGGTGATGAGTCGCCTGCTGTTGCCGACGAAGGCGGCGCTCATCGACTTCCCCCCGTGGTAGACGACGTAGTAGTCGCCCGAGAGCACGTTCTCCGACAGTTCGACGTAGCCGGTGAAGCCGCCCGCCGAGAGCGTTCCGTCGGCGTCCTGTAGCGGCGTCTCCTCCGTGTAGTACTGCGCGCGGACGTCGCCGCCGGTCTCCCGCATCGCGTACAGAAGCGGCAGGGCCGGGTCCGGTGCGCGATACGCCTCTATCGATTCACCCTCGAAACCGTCGACCGTCCCGTCGAAAACCCCGAGGAGACGGCCGTTGAGCATGAATCCCCACGTCATGCCTGCGACGACGGCTCCTGTGAAGCCGTCGTCCGCGAGCGACCGGAGACCACCGTAGCCTCGTTCGGCGGGCGCGGAGTCCCACCCGGTCACCGCGTCAATAATCTCGCTATCCATTTGGCGTTACATCACCGGAACCGAATCAAATACTTTCCGGGCGAATCGAGTGAACGTTTAGCTCAGTTCACACTTGAGCGTGTCCGCCGTGACCGATTCGCTCGCCGCGCCCGAGGCCGGACCGGGCGGAGTCGGGCCGGGAGAACGGTTATACGAGTCCGCCGAGACGAGTCGGTCGTGACCAGCCACGACGACCGGTTCGTCCACTACCTCCGCGCGAAGGAGTCCGTAGACGACCGCGCGCTACACCGACCGACGCTGGCGAGCCTCGAAGACCGACTGGAGGCGCGCGCCGAGTCGCGGTCGGGAGAGCCGCTCCGCGTCGTCTCGGTCGGGGCTGGGACGGGCGCGATGTGTCGGCGACTCCTCTCGTGGGGCGTCTTCGACGCGCACGACGAGATAAAGTACGTCCTCGTCGACCGAACGCGCGGGATGGCCGACAACGCGGCCGCGGCGTTCGCCGAGTGGGCCCGCGCCGCCGGCTGGACCGCCGAGCCGACGTCGAACGGGTTTCGCATCGACCGCCACGGTCGCTCCGTCTCTCTCACCTACGTGACGAGCGACATCTTCGAGGCGATGACGGTCCTCCCGAAGGCCATCGACCTCGTGGTCGCCCACGCGGTCCTCGACGTGCTCCCGCTTCGCCGCGCGGTCGCCGCGCTCCTCTCGCGGCTGACCGACGACGGCCTCTTTTACGCGCCCATCACGTTCGACGGCCGAACCGCGTTCCGCCCGAGCCACCCCGACGACGACGCGGTGCTCGGCGCGTACCACGAGACGATGCGCGACGACGACCGCGCGGGCCCGGACACCGGCTCCGACCTCCTCACGGCGCTCCCCGACCTCGGCGCGCCGGTCGTCGCGGCCGGCGGCTCCGACTGGGTCGTCCACCCGCCGCACGACGACGAGGCGCGAATCTTCCTCGACCGCATCCTCGGCTTCGTCGAGGAGTCCGTCGGCGAGTCGGACGCGGTCGACCGCGAGACGCTCGACGGGTGGCTCCGCGCCCGACACGATGCCCTCGCGGGCGACGAACTCGCGTACGTCGCCCACAACCTCGACGTGTTGGCCGAACTGGACTGATTACTCCGCGACTGACGCGTCTCCGCCGGCCTCGCTCCCGAATCGCCCCGAGACGTAGCCCCAGTCCCGAGCGAAGCCGACGAGGAGCGCCGCGGCCGCGACGCCGGTCACGAGGGGCATCGACGGGTCGAAGACGCCGGGCGCGAGCGCCAGCGGGACGACGCCCATCTGGACGCCGGCGAGGACGCGGCGCGAGGCGCGGGGCGGGAGGTCGAACGTCGCCCGGCCCGCCCGCTGGCGGAGCCTGAGGCCGAGGAGAAACACGTACCGCGCCGCGCCGACCGAGAGGTACCACCACGCGAGTTCGCCGAGGAGGACGCCAGCGAGGGGGGCGACGAGCAGGCCGAATGCGTCGACCGCGGTGTCGAGTCGCGCGCCGAGTCGGCTGACGCGGTCGAGCCTGCGGGCGAGCGCCCCGTCGAGCGCGTCGAGCGCGGCGGCGACCCCGTAGCCGACGGCGGCGGCCCACGCCCACGGCGGACTCAGCGGCCCGTGGAGCGCCACGCCGGCGACGCCGGCGACTCCCGCGACGAGAAACCCGCGGGTGAGTGTGACCGCGGTCGGCACTCCGAGGCCGTCGTAAGCGCGGGCCTGCTCCGCCGCGGACTCGGCCGTCTCGCCGCCGCGGGGCGCGACGTTCTCGTTCGCGTTCGCGTAGGTGTACGCGCAGAGTCCGACGACGACGAACAGCGTCCCGGCGGCCCACGTCGCCGCGGCGGTCTCGGGCGAGGGTTCGGCCCGCGAGACGAGCCAGACCCACTCGGTCGCGAGCAGTCCGCCGAACGCGAGCGTGGCCGCGGCCGCCGCGCCGCCGGTTTCGAGCACGCGGCGTCTCGTCCGGCGGGTCGGCGGTGGGGTCGCACCCCCGTCGGCCGAGGCCGTCACGGTCGCCGTCCGTCGTCTCGGCGGTCGAAGGCTGTGCTACGCATACCCGTACTGGGGGACGGATGTCGGTTAAGTATTCCTCGCGTAACAGGTCCGAGGGGCCGAATCACGGACGGCGCTCGGGACCGGAGCGGCGACTTTGGAGCTCGACCACCGCGAGGAGAAGCAGATACGTCGAGAGCCCGGCCGCGACGACGAGGAGCGACGCCGGCCCGAAGACGACGACGGCGAGGGCGGTGCCGACGATGGCGAGCGCGACGGACGCGGCTCGCACGCCCCGTCGTTCCCACAGTCTACGGGCGCTCGACGCCCGCATCGAGAGCGCGAGTTCGAGCGCGAGCGCCCCGACGACGCCGACGAAGGCCGGCTCGGCCGTCACCGGGGTCCGCAGGAGGGCCGCCGCGACCGCGACGGGGACGAGCACCGCTCCGGCGAGCGCGGCGTCTCGACGGCGGGTCATGGAACTCCTACCGCGTCAGGACGCTTTTAGCCACCGGCGGTCATAGCGGGAGTATGTCTATTTCGGGCGACGGCCCCGGGTTGTCGAAGGCGAAGCGACGACTCGGCCGCTATCTCGCGGGTGCCGGGCTGTTGATGCTCTCGTTCTCTATCGCGTACCAGTGGGCGGCTGGCTTTTTCGCCGGTGAGGACGTCACCTTCCTGCAGGCGGTCCACGTCGTCGTCGAGACGTTCACGACGACGGGCTACGGCGAACAGACCCGGTTTTGGGTCGACCACCCGCCGTTGCTCGCGCTGTCGATTCTGATGCAACTCACGGGCGTCACGACCGTCTTCCTCACGCTCCCGCTGTTTCTCGTCCCGCTCGTCGAAGACGCCCTGCGGACCGCGCCGCCGACGGCGTCGACGAACACGGGCCACGTCGTCATCTGCACGTTCACCCCCCGCGGCGACGCCCTCGTGGACGAACTCGACTCGATGGACGTTCCCTACGTGATTCTCGAAGCCGACCGCGACCGCGCCGAGGAGCTGTACGGCGAGGGCTACGAGGTCGTCCACGGCGACCCCGAAGAGGTCGAGTCGCTGGAGGCGGCGAACGCGCCCGAGGCGCTCGCCATCGTCGCCGACGACGACGACGAGACGAACGCGAGCATCATCCTCGCCGCGAAGCAGGCCGCGCCGGACGCCCGCGTCGTCAGCCTCATCGAGGACCCCGAGGTCGCCGACTACCACCGCTACGCCGGGGCCGACCGGGTCGTCTCGCCGCGCCGGCTCCTCGGCGAGAGCCTCGCGAGCAAGGCGACCACGTCCATCTCCTCGGAGCTCGGCGACGCCATCGAAATCGGCGAGGACTTCGAGGTCGCGGAGTTGCTCGTCCAGCGCGGCAGTCCGGTCGAGGGGCGGAGCATCGCCGAGAGCGGAATCGGGCAGGTCACCGGCGTCAACGTCATCGGCGCGTGGTTCACCGGGGAGTTCGTCTCCCCGCCCGGCCCGGACGCCGTCATCGACGAACACACCATCCTGCTCGTCGTCGGCCGCGAGAAGCAACTCGAAGAGCTCCGCGCGCTGACGCTGTCGTCGGCGCGGCGCTTCCGCCGCGGGACCGTTATCGTCGCGGGGTACGGCGAGGTCGGCTCCACCGCGGCCGAGACGCTGGCGAGCGCCGGCGTCCCGCACCTCGTCGTGGACAAGCGGGACAAACCCGGCGTAGACCTCATCGGCGACATCACCGACCCCCAGACGCTCGCCGAAGCGAACGTCTCCGAGGCCCGCGGCGTCCTCCTCGCGCTCGACAACGACACCACAGCCGTCTTCGCCACGCTCGTCTCCGAGCGCGTCTCCGAGGAGACGGAGGTCATCGCCCGCGCCAACGAGACCGAAAGCATCGCCAAGCTCTACCGGGCCGGCGCGGACTACGTCCTCGCGCTCTCGACGGTCGCCGGGCGGATGCTCGCCTCGACGGTGCTCGACGAGGAGGTCATCGCCCCGCAGTCCCAGATAGAAATCGTCCGGACGAACGCCCCCGGCCTCGTGGGGCGGACCCTCGCCGGGGCAGACGTCCGCGCTCGGACGAACTGCACCGTCATCGCCGTCGAGCGAAACGGCGACCTCGTCACCGAAATCGAACCGGGGTTCCGGGTGGAAGCGGGCGACGACCTCGTCGTCGCCGGCATCGACGAGGACATCTACCGGTTCAACGAACAGTTCGGGTGAGCGGCCGCGGCTCTCGGAGGACAGAGCGCTTCGAAAGAATCGGTGCCGCGGCGTCGCGGCGACAGGCGGGTTCGGTCCGGTTACGCGCCGACTTCCGCGCCGACGTAGAGAACGACGACGAGGAAAATCCAGACGACGTCCACGAAGTGCCAGTACATCGAGGCCGTGCTCACGGAGACGTGGCGCTCGGCGGAGTACTGCCCGCGGAGCGCGCGGACGAAGACGATACCGAGAAGCACCGCGCCGAGGCTGACGTGGAGGCCGTGCAGGCCGGTGAGGCCGTAGAACGCCGACCCGAAGATGCCGTCGGTGATAGAGAAGTTCGAGTGGACGATGAACTCGTAGTACTCGTACACCTGCCCGCCGATGAACACCACGCCGAGCAGGAGGGTGACCGCGAGGCCGAGAACGAAGTTACGGTGATTCTCCTCGCGGATGGCGACGTGCGCCCAGTGGAGCGTGAAACTGGATATGATGAGGATTGCGGTGTTGGCCAACACTAACGACCCGGTTAGCTCCGGCAGTTCCTGCGGCGGCCACGTCCCCGCGCGGATGAAGAAGTAGTAGGTGAACAGCGCGCCGAACGTCCCGAGTTCGGAGCCGAGGAAGGCAATCATCCCCCAGCGGAGCTTCGAGGCGCTCTTCTGGTTCGCGTCGCGCGACCAGAAGTGGCTCACGAACGCGTGGTACAACCAGCCGTAGAGCCCGGCCAGGAAGAGGAAGATACTGCCGATGAACACGGCGGGACCCGCCGTCTGGCCGACGATTCCGTCCTGTCCCATGACGTACAGCCCGGCACCGGCGTAGATGCCCGCGCCACCGACGGCGGTGACGAACGGCCACCAGCTCGCCTCGCCGAAGCCGCGCGGCCAGTCCTGAACCGCCGGCAGGTGATGGCCGTGGTCGTCGTGTGCTTCTTCGGTACTCATAGACGCCCGTTATGCTTGGGTTACTAAAAATCCTCCCAAACTGCGTTCGTCACGGGACCGCATGGGTCTCGAACCGCGGCTCCGACGGCGACCGCGACGGCTCCGACACAGAGCGCTCGCGAGGGTCGGTTGCTCGGCGGGTTGGCGGCGCTCGGCGCGAGAAGAGACGCGAAAACGGAGCCGGGGCCCGACCGACGGTGCGGCGGTGTCTTCAGTCGGCGTTCGTCGTCGCCCGGTGGAACGGCTGTCGCGAGATAATCTCGCGCATCTCCGCCAGCGACTCGGAGCCGGAGCCGTTCATCTCGGTGACGACGGCGAACACCTCTTGGCGGGAGATTTTGACGCCCTCACCCGTCACCGCGTGTTCGGGGTTGGCGACGAGTTCGCGGAGCGTCCCGACCGCGAGCAGGAACGGAATCGCCCACGCGGCGAGCGTGTTGCCCTCGCGGAGCGGCACCGTCTCCAAGTAGGTCTGGGCGTCGTCGAGGAACGACTTGGCGTGGTCGGCGGTCCGCTGGACCACCGAGGCCGTCCGGTCGTTGTGCTCGGGGGCGACGACCTCCTCTTGGGGGACGCCGGCGTCGTCGAGCCAGTCGGCGGGGAGGTAGACGTTGTTCTCGGAGGTGTAGTCGTCGTGGACGTCCTTCGCGATGTTCACGAGCTGGAGGAGTAGGCCGAACTCCTCGGCGGTGTCGTAGAGCCGCGACCGGCGCTCGCTGTCGATGTTGCCGCGAGTCACGAGGTTCGTGATGAGGTTGCCGACGGTGCCGGCGGCGTAGTAGCAGTACTCCTCTAACTCCTCGCGGGACTGGATGCGGAGCCCGCCGGTCTGGGAGTAGCGTTCGACGAACATCGCCATGCCCGAGACGAGTTCGCGGACCGGCGGCGTGACCGCCTCCCGAACGTCCTCCGGAAGCGCCTCGAACGTCCGGAAGACCCGAGCGGTGTTGGCGACGACCATCCAGTCGTCGGACTGTTCGCCCTCCGGGGGGAGGTGCGGCTGTACTGCGTGCACGAACTCGTCGACGGTGGTGTCGTCGTCGGGGTCGAGCGCGCGGTCGTAGAGTCGAAGGAGGTGTGCCTGCTCGTCGGGCGCGATTGAAGACGAATCCTCCACGGTGTCGGCGATTCGACAGAGGAGATATCCGATACAGATGTGCGACGCCATCGGTTCGTCGAGGACGTCGACCGTGAGGGCGAAGGTCCGAGAGACCCCCTGAACTGCATCGTGACACCAATCGAGGTCGTCATCAGTTGCCGGTGGCCGGGCATCGGCGTGTCGAGACATTCGAAGCGTACCCGTATTACGGAAGGGGGGATAAAAAGTCTCGTGGGGAACCGAACCCAGCGGCGCTCGGCGGCGGCACAGGAGAAAACATAAGCATAGTCGATGACAGACTCACGTATGGACTTCGCGCTCACTGCGGAGCAGAAGCAAATCAAGGAGATGGTCTCGGAGTTCGTCGACGAGGAGGTCAAACCTCGCGCGGCGGAGATAGACGAGACCGACGAGTTCCCCGCCGACCTCGTGGCCGAGATGGGCGAACTCGGCTTGATGGGCATGCCCTTCCCCGAGGAGTACGGCGGTGCCGGCCTCGACTACCACTCCTACGCCATCGGCCTCGAAGAGATTTCCCGCGGCTCCGGCGGCCTCGGCACCATCGTCGCCGCCCACACGAGCCTCGCCGGCAACATGCTCTACGAGTTCGGGAACGAGGACCAGAAACAGACCTACCTGACCCCGCTCAACGAGGGCACCGATATCGGCGCGTTCGCGCTCTCCGAACCCGGCGCGGGAAGCGACGTGCCCGCCATGGAGACGACGGCGAAGAAAGACGGCGACGAGTACGTCGTCGACGGCGGCAAGCTCTGGATTTCGAACGGCTCCGTCGCCGACACGGTCGTCGTCTTCGCCAAGACCGACCCCGACGCGGGGAACAAGGGCATCTCGTCGTTCGTCGCCCGGCCCGAGGCGGACGACGGCTTCGTCGTCGAAGGCACGGAACACAAGCTCGGCGACAAGGGCTGTCCGACAGCCGAACTCCGCTTCGACGACATGCGCATCCCCGAAGACCGGCTCCTTGGCGACGAGGGCGACGGCTTCGTGCAGGCGCTGAAGACGCTCAACGGCGGCCGCATCACCATCGCGGCGCGCTCTATCGGCATCGCCCGCGCCGCCCTCGACGACGCGGTGAAGTACGCCGGCGAGCGCGAGCAGTTCGACCAGCCCATCGGCGACTTCCAGGCCATCAAGCACAAACTCGCCGACATGGACACGAAGGTGCAGGCCGCGACGCTCCTCATGCACAAGGCCGCGGACCTGAAGATGCGCGACGAGACGTTCATCAAGGAGGCCGCGCAGGCGAAGCTCTACGCCAGCGAAATCAGCCGCGAGGTGGCCAACGAGGGCATCCAGATTCACGGCGGCTACGGGTACACCAAGGACTTCGCCGCCGAGCGCTACTACCGCGACGCGAAGCTCAACGAAATCTACGAGGGGACGAGCGAGATTCTCCGCAACACCATCGGCGACTGGCTCCAGAAGTAACGTCAGTCGACGACCGACTCGCCAGCGTCGCCCAGTTCGTCTGCACCGCCCATCTCGTCCGCGCCGGCCGTTCGTCGCTCCCCGTTTTCGACCCGCGCCGCGAGCCATTCGTAGTACGATTCGACCCGGCCCGCGCCCGCGTCGGTGAGGCCGTACACGTCGTAGATGCCCTCGGTCCGGCGTTCGAGGTGCCCCGACTCCACGAGCGCGTCGAGCGTCCCGTAGAACGACTGGGGGTCGAGTCGGAGGTCGTAGTAGCGTTCCAACCGGGTCTTCAGCTTCTGTCCGCAGAGTTCGCCCGCGTCGTAGAGGACGGCACACAGGTCCCGGCGGCGGCCGCTCTGAAACCACATACCACCACCTCGGCGGAGAGACACACGTCACTTTCGTTCCGCGGTCCGCCGCGCCTCCGGTCCCGTCTCCCGTCCGCCGGAACCGGTAGTTTAGACAGTCCCGACTCCCTAGCGCCTCGCATGACCGACGCAACCGCCGAGGCGAACGGCGTCACCGCCCGCTACTACGTCACCGACTCCGAGCGCGTCCTCGAATTCGACCGCGACGGCCGGACCGCCGCCGTCGCCCAGAACGTCGACGGCTACGCGATGCTGAAGGTCCGCCCCACCGTCGACGGCGACGAACTCGAACGCTACTACGGGTTCGACATGGCGCTCGACCACGCCGCGGAACTCCTCGGCGTCTCGCCGCACGACCTGCCGGTCCCGGAGGACGCGGCGGACATGGGGATGTGACTCCGGGCGTCGACCGCGAGCCTCCGCGAACGGGAAACCACTTTTCTCCGAGGCAACTGTGAGTTGCGGATATGTCAAACGAGGGACTACCCCAGCGAGCGACCCGCGCCGCGAAAACCGGCGGTCCGCCGGCGCTTATCACCGCGGGCATCGGCGTCGGCGCGACCGGCGCTGTCGGCTCTCGCATCGAGTCGCGGACGGCCCCCGTCGCGCGCGGTGTCGCACAGACCGTCGGCGTCGCACCGGAACTGGGGCCGGTCGTGTTGGTGGTCGCCGCCGCCCTCGTGGTAGTCGTCGCGCTCTTCGTTCCGGAGCTGTTCGACCGCCGCCGATAGCGCCCGCGGTCGGGTTACCCCCAGTAGAACCGCGGGCCCAAAAACAGGTAGCCGAGCGCCAAGAACAGCAGGCCGAACGAAAACCCCTCGCCGAGCGTCCCGGAGCAGACGATCGCGAGGCCCTGCACCGCGCCCATGACGAGCGCGTCCTGCGCGTGGAGGTCCGGGTAGCACACGTCGGAGAGCATGAGCGCGGCCATAACCGCCGAGAGGCCGACGAGCAACATCGGCTCGACGAAGCCGACGAGCACGCCCGCCGAGAGAATCGTCGCCGCGAGCGTCGTCGGCACCCCAATCGTCTCGTCGGACCCGCTGTCGTAGGCGGTGTACAGCGCCAGCCGGACGACCGCGGCCGCGACGAACAGCGCGGCGACGCCGACGCCGGCTACGACCCGGACCCGGTCGAAGCCCCACATCTCGCGAACGACGGCGACGACGAGCAGGGCCGGGGCGACGCCGAAAGAGGCCACGTCCGCGAGCGAGTCGAGGTACGGCCCGGCGTCGGTCCCGCCGTAGCGTCGGGCGACGACGCCGTCGAGACCGTCGGCCATCGCGGCGAGGAGGATGACCTTGGCGGCGAGGTGCACGTCGACCGCGGTTAACACCGCCGCGACGAATCCCAGCGCCGCGTTCCCGGCGGTGACCACGTCGGCGGGGCCCAACCGGCCGACGAATCGGGGTCTCATACCGATGCGATTGCGTACCTTCCCTTTCCCTCTTACGTTCCGTCCGTCGGCGGCCGACGCCGCG
Source organism: Haloferax sulfurifontis ATCC BAA-897 (assembly GCF_000337835.1). GTDB lineage: Archaea > Halobacteriota > Halobacteria > Halobacteriales > Haloferacaceae > Haloferax > Haloferax denitrificans. The sequence continues at coordinate 124,358 of NZ_AOLM01000003.1, forward strand.
TCGCCGCCGCCCGAACCGGACAGAGACGGCGTGTTTCGCTTCGTTCGGCGGTTCGGCGGGCGAACCATGCGACCTTTATCGGTCGCGTCCCGAGGGACGGACATGCGAGACCACGGGTCTTCGGACGGCGGTCGGACGCGGCGTCGATTCCTCGCGGCGGCCGGTGCGGCGGCGACCGCCGGCCTCGCGGGCTGTGCGACCTTGATGGCTTCGGGCGACGACTTCGATATCGGGATGACCGCCGTCGCGTTCGACCCGCCGACGCTGACCGTCGAGGTCGGCGACGAGGTCGTCTGGCGCAACACGAGCTCGCGCGGGCACACCGTCACCGCCTATGAGGGCGTCCTCCCCGAGGACGCCGCGTTCTTCGCGAGCGGGGGCTACGAGAGCGAGCAGGCCGCCCGCGACGCCTACTCCAACTCCCTCGGCGGCCTCATCGGGAGCGGCGAGACGTACGCCCACACCTTCGACGTGCCGGGCGAGTACGAGTACCTCTGTATCCCCCACGAACAGGCCGGCATGGTCGGCACCATCGTCGTCGAGGAGTAAGCTCGGCGCACGGCGTCGAATTCTGAGGGTTAGTTTTTCGCATCCGACCCGAGAGCGACGTGACTCTCGCTCAGCGCGCAGTCGGCGAAAAAGTCGGGATTCGAAGTCGAGCCGTCGGCGAGACGGGCTTACGCTTCGGTCGCTTCGTCCTCGTCGACGTCGACCGCGACGTCGCCTTCGTCGACGCTGACGGCGGCTTCCTCTTCGGCCTCGACCTCTTCGGGGTGGGCTTCGAGGGAGAACTTCTTGACCTCGACGCGGCGCAGGGGGTAGATGACCTTCGCGTCGCCGTAGATGGCCGACGAGAGGCGACCCTCGACGACGCTCTCGGTGAGCGCGTCGTAGGTGTGGCCCGTGATGGCCTCGCGGGTGAGCTCCGTCATGATGCGACGGATCTCGTGTTCCTGGCTCCGGTCCGCCTTCTTCGTGGTGAAGGCGACGGGCTGGAGCTGGACGCGGTAGTCGTCCTTGGTGATGGCCGTGACGTTGGCCTCGATTTTGGACGCGCCGCGGCGGACGAGACTACGGAGGTAGTCTCGGGTGAGCTCCTGCTGGATGAACTCGGTGTAGGCGGCGTCGCTACCGACGTCGGTGATCTTGAAGGTGAGCTTGACGTTGTTCGCGCCCTGGTCGTCGTTGAGGTCGCCGAGGGTGGACTCGACGGTGCGACCGTTGATCTTCTCGGGTTCGTCCGCGAAGGTCGAACCGAGTTCCTTACGGTCGAAATTCTCGGGAGCGATGACGGTGTACCATCGCTTTCCGCGCTTCTGCTTGGAGACGGATCGTTCACTCATGGTTAGTGTCTATGTGCGTTCGTGTGGCTTCGATGACGGTCTCGGCGACCGTCACGTTGACGACGTAGTCATCGACCGTGGCGTGCAGGCCGCCGGTCGAATCGCGTTCGATTGTGGTGACGAGTTCGTCCCCCTCGAGTCGGCTGTGCATCGACTCCGTGTTGTCCGGTTCGAGCGCGCCGGCGACGATGCCGGGGTCGTCGTGGGTCGTCCGCAGGGTCGCACGCCGGGTCATCGGCGCACCTCCCTGACGGCCGCGACGACGTCGCTCGGCTCCGCCGCGGAGTCGAACGTCATCGTCGCTTCCGACGGCGACCCGGTCGCGGACGCGTCCGGCAGGTCGCTCGCGGCCGCGGCGAGGTCCTCGTCGAGTCCGGCAGGGCCGGTCGAGACGAGGGCCGCGGCACCGACGCCGACCGCGAGAACGGTCGGCTCGGGCGAGCGGAAGTCGCGGGCGAGCCTCGCCACCGTGGCGAGTCGCCCCGGCGACGACAGGTCACAGGAGAGCGCGTAGAGGCGCTCGTAGCGGCCCGTCGTCGCCTCGCGGAGCGCGGCGTGGGTCGCCTGCGCGTGGTCGCGCCACGCGTCGAGCGCGGCGTCCCGAACGTCGTGTCCGAGCGCCAGCGCGACGGCGGTCCCGGGCGACTCCCGGACGGTCGCGTCGAGCACGTCGGCGAAGCCGCCGACGGTTTCGAACGGTCCGTTCGGGGTCGTCTCCGGCCCTAACGCGCGTTCGACGGCGGTCGCCGCGCGAGCGGTCGCCTCGCCGCCCGTCGCGTCGATGGCGACGAGGGACGCGACGCGCCTGCGAGCGTCCGCGTCGAGTTCGGCCGGGAGCGACAGTTCGGCGAGCGTCGCCTGCGCGCGCTCCCTGTCGGCCGAAAACGGCGCGTGGACGAGCGTCGAGTGCGCCAGCCCGTCTGCGAGGTCACCCGTGGGGACGGCCACGCCGGGTCCGGCTTCGACGCCCGCGTCGGCCGCGGCGCCCGCGAGTTCGGTGTCGTCGTCCGGCGTCTCGCCGGCGGCGTGGAAGCCGGCCAGCGCGACCACCGGGTCGGGGTCGACGCCGAGTTCGCGGACGACCGAAACGGCGTCGGTCGGGTCGAGTTCGAGGTCCGCATCGGCGTCCGACAGCCCGATGACCGCCACAACGTCGTCGTTTGCGACAGTGTCCGGGTCGTCGGTCGCGCGGATGCGGAAGGGGACGTCGAGTGTCCTGAGCGCCCGTCCGACGACACCGGCGGCCGCGACGGCGGCGCCGCTCCCGTGGACGCGGAGACGAACGAACGTCGCCTCGCGTAGGGTCGCGGCGGCGTCGGCGGCGGGTGTCTGTTCGGCGGGGCTCACGGACATTCAGTTACTCTTCGAGGAGTTCGACAGCGACGTCGTAGCTGTAGGTGAAGTCGTCGTCGAGCTTGTCGCCGCGGTAGTACGAGACGAGGCGGCGAATCTTCGACTCCGTGTTCTGGAGCGCGCGACGGTTGGACTTGTCCTGCTGGTTCTCCTCCATGTGCTCGCGGAGGCGGACGGCGCGCTCCATGAGGTTGCGGAGGTCCTCGGGGAGGTCGCCTGCGGCGTCGTTCTCCTCGAGGATGGTGGTGACCTTCTTGCCCGTGGCGAGCTTGACGTCGGGGACGGGAACGCCCTTGACGCCTTCGTCGCGCAGGGACAGGCCGATCTGGCTCGGGTCCTTGCCCTGTTCTGCAAGTTCGACGACGCGGGCTTCGATGTCAGCCGCGTCGACGTCGCTCCACTCCGGTGCTTCGTCTGCCACCGGCTTGTCCGAGCTGGACGAGCCACGGCGGCGGGTGTGCATTCGTGCCATTGTTGCGGGTTGGAACCGCACTGACCGCAGAAACGAGTACCCCGCAGTCGTATCACCGACTACCGGGGCACTACCGCAATCCCAAGCCCAAACTGGGCGAGTCAGATTTGCGGCCGTGCTGGATTCCCATCGGGTTGTCCACGCGCGCCGGGTTAAACCGTTTCGACTCGGTCCCGACTCGACCCGGTCGGAATCGAAGGGCTTCTAAACGGGCGACGGCTATCGGAAGTTGCGGGCTCGTAGATCAGGGGTAGATCACTCCCTTGGCATGGGAGAGGCCCCGGGTTCAAATCCCGGCGAGTCCACTAATCTCTCTCTGGACTTCCGACGAGCGGAGCGAGTCGCGAGGCCAGAGTAAATTAGTCCTGTTCGAGACGGGATTTGAGCAGCGAGCAAATCTTCGATTTGCGAGTGAGTTCAAATCCCGGCGAGTCCACTCACTTCCTTCCGTCGCTTCGCTCAGTCAGTCGTTCGTGGACTCGCCGACGTCCCACTCGCTTCGTCTGCGGGCGACCCGCGAGTCGCCCGCATGGCATACGAGACGGCAACGCCGTCTCGCTCTGCTCGCGGGACTCCCGGCGAGTCCATTTCTGAACGAAGTGAAGAACTGAGAATGAGCGCTCGGTTCGTCTACAGGCAACTCATTCGTCCGGCAACCGCGTTCGAGCAGTCGCGACAAACACGCCGATTCGACACGCTGTCGAGCGCGTCTGCGACCTCACCCCTCGTCTTCGAACACGCTCATGTCTTTCGCCGCGAGGTCGGTCACGTGCTTGACGATTTCGGGGTCGACCTGCGCGACGTCGTCGCCGTCGTGGACCTGTTCGTTGTGGCGCTCGATGGCGTCCGCGACCTCGGAAAGCGGAACGCGAGTGGTCGTGTCGCAGGTCTCGCACACCACTGGGACTTCGGGGGCGTCGTCGTCAGTCATACCGAGTCGTTCCGTCAGCGACGGAAAAAACGAGTCGGTTCGTCGCCAGGAGCGCCGAGTTCGGGTGTGTGGGACGCACGCGATCACTCCACAGCCGTCGAACGATTCGAAGCCCTTATTTATCCGACCGGGGAATGGATGATTGCGTTTGAGGGCTCGTAGATCAGGGGTAGATCACTCCCTTGGCATGGGAGAGGCCCCGGGTTCAAATCCCGGCGAGTCCATTTCTGAACGAAGTGAAGAAATGACGAGCCGAGCGCTCGCCGTAGCGAGCGCGTGGATTTGAAGCCCTGGAAGTCGCGTGGAGCGAACAGCGTGAGCGAGCACGTCTTCCTCCGGGTTCAAATCCCGGCGAGTCCACTCATTTCCTTCCGTCGCTTCGCTCCGTCAGTCGTTCGTGGACTCGCCGACGTCACGTTCGTTTTACTCACGTGACTCCCGGCGAGTCCATCTCTGAACGAAGTGAAAAGATGTCAAGCCGAGCGCTCGCCGTAGCGAGCGCGTGGATTTGAAGCCCTGGAAGTCGCGCGGAGCGAACAGCGTGAGCGAGCACGTCTTCCTCCGGGTTCAAATCCCGTGAACTCCGTTCACGACCGTCGCAAACCTCCGGTTTGCTCAGTCCCGTCGAGTCCACTGTTCTGCTTGACGGTCGCGTGAACACGCCTCTCGAACGATTCTACTTACCAGATTGTCAGGTACCCCGCGACGTTTTGTCCCCGCATCGCCTTCAGTCAGGTAATGAGCGGTCGCCCCCGAGTCCCACTACTCTATCGCGTCGTCAGAGACCGGACGGCGCAGACCTCGCCGATTGCGGTGGTGCTTCTGTTAGCGGTCACGGTCGCCGGAACGACCGCCGTCGTCGCCCTCGGCGGCGTCGCCCTCGACGAGACGAAACAGGCGTCCCAACTGACGCGCGCCGAGCACTCGATGACGCTTTTCGACTCGCGGGTCGCCATCTCCGCGCTCGGCGAGGGCGAAACGCAGTACGTCGACCTCAGCGGCACCGGCGGCGGTGCCTACGTCGTCGACGACGACAGCGGCTGGCTGAGCATCACGCACAAGAACTACACCGACGACGGCGACGACCAAGAGCTCTACAACGAGTCGCTCGGGACCGTCGAGTACCGCAACGGCGACGCCCGCATCGCCTACGAGGGCGGCGGCGTCTGGCGCACGCAGGACGGGGGGACGACGATGGTCTCGCCGCCGGAGTTCCACTACCGCGGTGCGACGCTGACGCTTCCGGTCGTCCGCGTCGCCGGCGACGGGTCGTCGTCGGGCGACGTGTCCGCGAGGGTCGCGGCGACCGAGCGCGCCCATCGCATCTATCCGAACCAGACGGCGCGTTACGACGACCTACCGACGGCCAGCTACGACAACCCGGTCAGTAACGGGACGATCGTTGTGACGGTCCACAGCGACCACTACCGAGGGTGGGCAGGGTTCTTCGAGTCGCGGAGCGAGGGCACCGTCACGGTCGACGACGCCAACCAGACCGCGAGCGTGGAACTGGAGACGCTCGGTCTCGTCGGCGAGTTCCAGATGCCGAACGAGGGAACCTCGGTCGACGTGCGCGGGATGGCCGGGAACCACAACGTCTCGACGTTCACCCTCACGCTCTCGAACGACCAGCACCTCCAGAACATGGAGTGGGGGATGTACTACGACGGCGACCAGCGCGACCTCGAACTCCACGTGCAGGCCGACGACAAGTGTAGCGGCGATAGCTACGACGGCACGTTCGACCTGACGCTCTACTACGCCACCGAGGACGGCAAGTACCACGGCTGGCAGGCGACCGACCTCGACCCCGACACGAGCGACGCGGTGAGCATCGACTGCTCGTCGAGCAACCCCGAAATCAGCGTCGACTTCACCAGTTCGCAGACGATGACCTACGGCGACATCCAGTCGGACAAGGGCTTCGGCAACCAGAACAAATGGCAGTTCGCCCCCGAAATCACGGACGGCGAGGCCTACGACAGCGTCACCTTCGACGAGCACGCCGCCGACAGCGGCCAGACGTTCTCGAAGGCCGCTGGGGACACCGCCCAGATGGAGTTCGTCGTCAACCACTACTTCTCGCTCGCCGCGCCGCAGTTCGAACTGACCGTCACGGACGGGCCGGGCAACAGCCAGAGCGTCGACGAGTCGGGGTCGCGCGGCGAACTCGACTACGACCAGGCCGAAGGCGGCCAGTTCATCACCTTCCTACACGTCACGGAAAACGAGGTCGAAGTCGAGGTCGAGTGAGCGAGTCCGCCCGCCCACTCCCGACCAGACAGTCACGGTCGGAGCCGGTTTTGGTTCGGCTCAGTCGGCGAACGTCATATCGACCGATGTCGAGACGACGTGGACGCGCGCCGTCCCGTTGACGTGACACGAGACGCTCGGGTAGGCGTCCGGCGGCTCAACCACATCGCCGCAGGTCACGTCGGGGCGGCTCGATAGCTCTCGCTCCCAGAGCGCCGCACGGGGGGAGCGAACGGTCAGGTTCACGTCGTACGGCCCATCGGTCCGCGCGGCCAACACGTCGCTCGCGGCCTTGTCGGCGCGGATGAGGAACGTCCCCGACCCGCCGACGGAGGTCGTCGCCCCCTCGTCGGGCCGCGTCACGAACGCCGGAATCAACACCCGCTCGTCGGTGAGCACCAGCGACGGTCGCCGGACGAACGTCCCGCTGTCGCCCCGCGTTCTGAACAGCGCGTCGAACGCGTAGACGACTCGCTCGTCGCTGGAATCCGCCTCGTAGACGATTGGCGACACCTCGTAGGTGTTGGTGAAGACGACCGACGAACCCCCCGACCGCTCTCCGGAGACGACGAACTCGACGGGTCGGTCGAGCGTCAGGCTGGCGTCCTGAAGCTTCACCTCGGTCGCCCGACTCGGCGCGCCGCGGTCGGCGATGTCCTCCATGTTGTCGCCGAGGATGTCCAGCGCGCGCTCGGCGTTGTTGACGCGCTCGACGTCGCGGGCGTCTTGGAGGCCGGTCATCCCGACGGCGGTGACGAGACCGACCATCGAGAGGACGATGGCGAAGACGAAGACGAACCCGAGCGTGTCGCTCACGGCGCGGTCGCTCACGACACCACCTCCAGCGTCCCCGACGACGAGTCGTAGGTGATGGTCACGTCGCCGCCGTCGAGGCGGCTCGCCGCCAGCGACGTTTCGTTCTTGACCGGCACGCGGACCGTCACCTCGGGGTAGGTCGAAGTGAGTGCGAGTTCGGTCGGCGGACCGGGTTCGACCTCGATGGTGTAGGTCGTGCCGGCGACCCTCGGCGGCAGTCGGATCGTCGCCTCGACCCGCGACTCGCCGGGGGCGGCCCCGATTCGGTCGACCGACTCGATGCCGGCCGCGAGCCGGTTGCCGACGACGTCGAGCTCCGTCTCTGTCACCCGCTCGCGCTCGTCGGAGACGAACCCGCCGGCGGCGACCATCAGCCCCGAGATGAGGACGACCGTGATGGAGAGCGTGAGGACGTAGCCGAGCGCCGTCGAGACGCCGCGGTCGGTCGAGCGACCCCGAGCGCGAAGCGCGCGCTTCCCGCGCCGAGCGCGGTCTCCTGGGTCGTCCGGGAGCGTCGGCGGCGTCACGCAATCTCACCCGGGGCGACCCGGACCTCGCGGGAGACGTACGTCTCGCCCGACTCGTAGACGTACGAGACGGTGACGGCGTACAGCGCCTCCTGTGCGACCGGCGACGACCCGCTTCCGGCGGGTTCGTACTTCGTCGCGTCGAAGACCGTGGCGTTCGTCTCGTCCACGTACAGTTCGTAGGACCCCTCGGCCGCCGCCGCGTTCCGATACGAGACCGTGACCGGGGCGTCGAGGTCGGTGTGGACCGCGTCGAGCGGGTCGCAGGCGGTCCCGTTGAGTCGGCCGTCGGCGACGTCGACGGTGACGTAGTCGCCCGCGTCGGCCGCGACGCTACAGGTCGTCCGGGTCCCGCCGGCGTCCACGACGGTCACGAAGACACGCCCCTGCGTCGTATTTTGGTAGAGCTCGGCCTCGACGACGTCGGACCCGTCGTCGACGACGAGTTCGAACGCCGACCCGCTACTCGTTGCGAGCGAGTCGCGCGAGACGTTGAACCGGACGCCGCGGACGCCGACGTCGCTCGCGAGGGTCCAGTCGGCCGTCTCGTTCCTGTCGGTGAAGTTCCGCGCCGCGTCGGTCTGAGAGATGCGCGTGCCCCGGACGTGGCTGACGCGCTCGGCGTCCGTCGCGGCCCCCCTGACCGCGGCGAGCGTCGCGGCCGCGTCGCTCCAGTTGCCGAACGTCTCGTCGAACTCGTCGGCGAGTTCGACGTACGTGCCGCCCTCGCGGTTGGCCTCGTCGAGGACCGCCCCCGCACCCGCCTCCACCGCGCCGCCGTGGGTGACCGCGCCGTCGAGGTTCGTGTCGGTCGTCCGGGTTGCGAGGTTCTCCGTGTAAATCGCGGTGTTGAGCGTCAGCGCGAGACCGACGAGGAGCACCGCGATTGCGAGCGCGGCGACGAGCATCAGCTGGCCGCGGTCGTCGCCGCCGAGAGCCCTCGCCCCGAGCGACTCTCTCACCTCACCCGACTCCCTCGCCTCGCCAACCGCGTCGCTCGCGCGGTCGAACGCGTCGGTCACATCCGCCATACGACCACCTCCACGTCGACGACGCCGTAGAGCGGCCCCGCGCTCCCGTCCTGCACGAAGTACTCCTCGTCGGCCGCGGCGTCGACCGAACCGAGCGTCTTCGGCGTCTCGACCGCGCGGGGGTCGCCGCCCGGCGAGGTGCCCGGTTCGGTCAGCGCGTCGTCGTCCGTGAGCGTCACGAGCCGGGTCCGCGAGACGGCGTGGTCGCTCGGCTCGCCCATGTACACGAGGCGGGTCGTCCGTCGGACCTCCCGGTCGCGCAGGTAGTGCAGGTAGACGTTGAACGCGATGCCGCGGTCCAAGAAGGACTCGTCGAGCATCCCCCCGAAGGCGGTCGGCGGCCCGCCGTCGACGTAGTAGCCCCGCTCGTCGATGCCGTAGAAACTCCCGTTTTCGGGGTGCGTGAACAGGAGCGTCCGCTTCAGCGCGTCGGTCTCGGCGGCCGCCGTCAGGACGCCGTCGGCGACGGCGGCCTGCTGGTTTTCGATGTGTTGGCTCGACGTGCTCGCGGTCAGGGGCGTCACCGCGGTCACCTGCAACGCGAACGTGACGCTGGCGAGAAGCACCATCGCGGCGACGAGCGCTTCGAGCGCATGGGCCTGTGCGCGAGCCACGGTCACCACACCCTCACCGAGAGTTCGTGGAGGTCGCCGTCGAGGAGGATGGCCCGCCGCGCGGTGACGACGCTCCGGGTGGTCGGAACCGGCTCGCCGGTCGTCTCGACGACGCTCCCGTCCCGCGAGAGCGTGACGTTGAGCCCGTAGGACGCGTCGATGCCGGTCGCGGTGTTGGGGTCGGCACTGCCGTAGTCACAGCCACCGGGGGGCTCGTCGGGGGAGTCCGCGTCGAAGAACGCCTCGGTACAGACCGAGTCGAGCACGTCGGGGTTCTCGTCGTCGACGAGCAGGCGCTGGGTGAGCGAGTCGGCGGCGCGGTTGGCGACGAGCGGGCGGTCCTGTTCGGCCTCGAAGGGGTCGAGAATCTGCGGGATGGTGCCGACGACCCACGCGACCGCGAGGAGGAAGATGCCGACGCCGACGGCGAAGTCGATGGTCGTCTGGGCGCGGGCGCTCCGGCCGCTCGTCTCGCGGCGACCGTCACCGCGGCCGCGCCGCGTCATCCGACCACCATCCACACCGCGAGCGAGAGCGTCTGGAGGATGACGACGAACTTGACCCCCGACAGGAGGTCCGCGTTGCGGATGTAGCCGCTGATGAATCCCGACAGCATCGCCTGGATGGTGACGCCGTGGAAGAACAGAAGCGACAGCAGGTCGGGGTCGATGCCGCCGCCGAAGCTCGGCCCGCCGGTCGTCGCGCCGCCGGAGCTCGACGCCTGCGACGAGAGCCCGGCCATCACGTCGAGGAACTGCGTCTTCAGGATGGCCATCACCGCGAGTAGCGTCACGTAGGTCATGAGGATGATGGCGACCTGCATCCGGGTCCGCGAGATGCGCTCGCGCTCGATGTCGTCTTGATTCTCGGAGGCCTGCGCGGCCGTCGTCAGGACCTCGGTAATCTGGCTCGACGCCTCCTGGGCCTTCGTGATGAGCTTGACCGTCCGGGCGAGCCGCGGGATGTGGTACTTGTTGTTGAACTCGACGAGCGCCTCTTTGAGGCTCATCCCGTAGTGGACCTTCGCGTACATCACCTCGAACTCGTCTGCGAGCTTCCCCGACGAGGTGTCGGAGACGGTCTTGACGGATTCGAGGAGCGTCTGGCCGGTGTCGTTCGCGCTCGACAGCTTGCGGAGGTTGTCGGAGAGCTTCCCCGTGATGGCCGCCCGCGAGTGGACGTTCCACTCGTGGAAGACGGTCAGGGGCACCGCGACGAGATAGACCGGGACGTAAAACCAGATGAACGTCCCCCAGACGGGGCTGGCTATCATCCCGTCCCACGTCGTCGGGGCGGCCCCGCCGACGACGGAGACGGCGAGGAGCGCGAGCGCCGCCGGAACCGTCAGCGCGAGGGTGAAAAGCGGATGCTGTTTGAAAAACAGGTGCGGCCGGCGCAGGAGCTCTTTCGTCTTGAACGTCCCCTCGCGGGACTTGATGCGCGAAAAGAGGCTGAACTCGCCGACGTAGCTCTCGACGAGCCCCATGTGGATGAGCCCCTCGCGCTGTTGGCCCTGCAGGCGGTCGCTCTCGTCTTCGGGGCTGAGGAAGCCGTCGCCGATTTCGTCCTGTTTGACCGTCGAGACGAGCACGAGGAAACCGACGCCGGTCAGCGGGATGAGCCCGTAGACGGTCGCGTACAGCAGGCTCGACTGGGCCTCCCCGAGCATGCTCATGATGACGAGGATGATGATGAGAAGTAGCGGGAACAGCGACAGCGTCATGTACATCTCGCCGAACAGCTCCATCGTCTCCAGCGTCTGTTCTTGCTGTTGTTTCGCGGTCCGGAGGTGCTTGTCCTTCTTGTCGTCGAGGAAGCCCTGCATGTCGCCGCCGGAGTTGACGATAGAGAGCATGTCCGTCAGGAACTGCGAGAGCTCGTCGGAGGGGGTCAAAATCGCCTGGTGGCGGATGGCGTTGCGGTAGTCGGTGCCGAAGTACTCCGTCTCCTGGACGATGCTCTGGAACTCCCGGGAGACTTCGCCGTAGGTGTCTTCGGCGCGGGCCATCGCCTCCAGAATCTCCAGTTGGTTCAGCCCGCCCACGGAGAGGGCGTACATGAACGAGACGGCGTCGGACAGGAGCATGTTTATCTCGCGTTTCCGCGCGGACGCCGTCGAGTACGGGATGGCGACGAGCGTCCCGAACCCGCCGGCGAAGCCGAGCGACCCGAAGACGACCCCCGAGACGACGACCGCCGCGGGCATCGCGAGCGACCGGAGCGTGTCCGCCGTGGCCTCGCTCCCGACCGGAATCCCGAGACTCAGCGAGTCGGACGAGACGAGGCCGAGCGCGAAGACGCCGTAGCCGACGACCATGCCGACGAGCCACAGTACGAGACCGACGAGCACGCCGACCGCGAGCGCCCGCGAGAGGTAGAGCTCGACCGTGTCGGGCATCCGGGCCTGCTGGAGCTTCTCTTCGACGTCGGCGACGAACTCGCCGTCCGTGTCGAACAGAAGCTGAAACAGCGGGTAGAAGGCGTCGCCGAGGGTGTCGGTACTGCGGTCGAGCCCGCCCGAGGTGTTCGAATCGAGGTTGCTCATCTACTCCCCCTCACCGGAGTCCGGACCGCGCGCGTCCGCGTCGTCGTCCGGTGGGTCGTCGGCCTCTGCCGCCTCGAAGCCCCCCCACGTCTCGTCTTCGGGGCCGCTCTCGTCGTCCGGCTTCGACCCGTCGTCTGCGTTCGCGGCCCGCCCCGACTCTGACCCCGACCCCCCGTCGATGCCGAACGCGCCGAAGAAGTCGTCGAGGTCGGCGTCGTCGTTGGGGTCGGATAGCGAGGGGGCGTCGTCGCGGAAGCTGAACGGCCCGTCGGCGTCGTCCCGGTCTGCCGGCTCGCGGTCCGCGTCCGTCTCGTCGCGACCCGCCTCCAGCGCGGGCGTCTCGTCCTCGCCATCGAGCGACGAGGGGCCGCTCTCGCCCTCGATTTCGGGCGTGTCGTCGCCGGGTCCGAGTTCTGACCGGTCGCGCCCCTCGCCGAGTTCGGGGTCGCTGGTCGACGCTTCGAGCGAGTCGAGTTCGCCCCGCTCGCCGGGGGTCGCCTCCACGTCCGGCTCGTCGCGCATGTGGTTGAGCGCCTCTGCGACCTCGCCGACGTCGCGGCCGCGGTAGTCGGGAAACAGCTCGTCTTCGGCTCGACGGAGGATGTCCTGCGCCAGCTTCCGGACGTGTTCGGGCGGGTCGGGTCGGGGGACCATCGCCTCGCTTTCGGGGTCGATGTTGATGTGGACCGACTCCATCTCCCGGAGGTCTTCGAGGCTCCGTTCGAGGTCGTCGGTCGCCATCAGCCCGAGGATGGTGTCCTGGTCGTTGATGAACGCCTGGAACGTCGCCGCGACCTGCGTGTAGGTGTTGAGCCCGCGGTCGATGAGGTACGCGAGGACGACCTGCCGCTTGAAAATCTCCAGTTCGAGCGTCTCGTGGTTCCAGCCGCGGTCGAACTTTATCTCTTCGAGCGTGTTCGACGAGCCCATCTGGAGGAACTCGTCGGTCTCGGCCTGCCACTGGTAGACGTCTTGGACGTTAATCTCGTCGTTCTCGGGGTCGTAGTGGTTGATTTCGGTGAGCGACTTGTTCCGGCGCACCTTGTTGCCGCCGACCCGCGTCGACGTCTGGATGGACACGAGGTCGAGGGCGCTGAACATCGTCTTCGAGACGTTGATGGGCGCGGTCGTAAACCGCTTGAGCACCTCGCCGACCGAGTCGGCGTGGAACGTCGTGTAGGTGGTGTGGCCCGTGGACATGACCTGAAACAGCGTCCGGCCCTCCTCGCCGCGGATCTCGCCCATGACGATGTAGTCGGGGCGCTGACGGAGCGCGGCTTCGAGCAGGTCGAACTCGTCCACGTCGCCTTTGTCGTCGTCCGCGAACGACGGACGGGTGACCGAGGCGATCCAGTTCCGCTGGGGCAGTTCGACCTCGCGGGTGTCCTCGATGGAGACGATTTTCGTGTTCGACGGGATGAAAAGCGAGACGGCGTTGAGCGAGGTGGTCTTGCCCGACGCCGTGCCGCCCGCGAAGATGAGGCTCTTGTCGTTTTCGATGCAGAGCCAGAGGAACGCCATCTCCTCCAGCGAGAACGTCGACCAGTTGATGAGGTCGATGGGCGTGAACGGGACGTCCTTGAACTGGCGGATGGTGTAGTTCGTCCCGTGGTCCGACACCTCGCGGCCGAGGGTGAGCTGTGCGCGCGACCCGTCGGGAAGCGTCGCGTCTACCTGCGGGCGGCGCTTCGAGATGCCCTTCCCGGAGCGCTGGGCGAGTTTCACGACGAAGTCGTCGAGTTCGCCCTCGCCGTGGTAGACGTTCGAGATGATCTGCTCGTAGTCGGAGTGGTAGACGAACACCGGCGAGTTGTAGCCGTCGCAGGAGATGTCCTCGACGTTGATGTCGTGTTTGATGCCGTCGATGCGCTCGTAGCCGATGAAGTCCCGTCGGAGGTAGTACTGGAGCTTCCGCACCTGGTAGTCGTTCAGGTCGTCGGCGTCGTCGGCGAGGACCGCGGACTCGGGCCGGGCGGCGATGCCGTCGATTCCACCGAGCGGGGCGTCCCCGCCGGTGTCTCGGGAGCGACCGCCGAAGACCGAGCCCAGCCCGAGACGGCTCCCGAGGCCGCCGAACCGCCCGGTGGTCGCGTCGGCCGCCGACGCGTCGGCCGCCGAGCCGTTTCCGCCGCCGAAAAGACCGCCCAGTCCGAGTCGAGACGCGAGCCCGGAGGACTCCGCCGCGGATTCCGCCGTCGCCCCGTCGGCGGCCGATTCGTCGTCGCTTTCGCCGCCCGCCGCCGACGCCGGCGGGTCGTAGAGGTCGTACCGCGAGAGCAGTTCGTAGGTCTCGGCCTCGATGACTCGCCCGCGGTTGTCGCGGCCGCCCTCGACGACGCTGTCGTCGCCGTACTTGATGGCGGTCCGGAGCTTGTTCGTGAGAAACTCCGTCAGGTCGTCTTCGATGCGGTTCAGGTACGGTTCGACGACGTAGTACTTCTTCTCGTTTTCCTTGACGGAGTGGAAGATGATGACGAACGCGTAGGGCTTGTTCACCCAGTAGCGCTCGACCTCGCGGAAGTGCGTCTTCTTCTCCATCGGGACGGCCTTTTCGAGGTCGTAGCGGTTCGCTAGCGTGGTCGTGCCGTCGACGCTGGAGAAAAACGCGTCCTCGTCGAACTCGGGGTCGACGTCGACCGTGCGCTCGTCGACGACCGCGCCGAGTTCCTTGCCGCGCTGTCCGGCCCGCGCCAGCGCGTTCTCGATGTGGTCGGGGTCGAAGCCCAGCGCCGCCTCGCCGTCGAAGGGGACGATTTCGCCCGCCGAATCCCGCGGGCGAGAGCCGTCGTCCTCGTAGTAGTACTCGCGTTTGTAGTGTTCCCACAGCCACACGTCCTTGATGACGGGCGTCGTCTCGGGGTCGCAGAAGGCCTCGAACTGCTCGGAGATGTCTTTCGCGTGCGCGCCGCGTTCGCCGACGACGGCCGACACGTCGACCGGGTGACAGTCGAGGAACTCCTCGGGGTCGAGGTCGACGCGGTCCCAGTCGGCCCGAGTCAGCGCCGCGACCGCCCGGTCGTCGTCTTCCCACCGGGACGTTCCGGGCGCGTCGCGTCCCGTCCGCGGGTCGGTCCCGTAGAGCGCTTCTACGTCGCCGTCACTGCCGTATTCGTCGAGAAAATCCGCCCACGTGTACGACCCCACGCGAGCGTTCGACGCCTGCTCCGGAGCGGTGTCGCTCTCCTCGGGTGACGTCACATCACCCGTTAACGCCTTTTGGTCCCCTCCGTCGGCGTCGTCGGTTGCCATTGTGACGGGGTATTCGGGCCGATGGAAAAGTCTTTTTCTCAATTAACTCACAATTTAAGTCCTTTTTAAGTTCCATTTTTATACCCCTTTATAAGAGATGGCCGCTCCGCACGCGGAGCGACGGGCCGGTAAATCAGGGCTTAATGATCGCGTGAGTCACCCGCCGGGGTGACGGACCACCGTCTGAAGCCAGCGCCTCGTCTGCCGGGGGTAGGTCGGCGGGGCGGTCGACGAACTGGTCAAAACAAAGCGAGACGGCGGGGGAATTTCGGACGGGATGCGGGCGTGACGGGAGTCCCGCGAGCGGAGCGAGTGGGACTCAGGAACGCCCGCGGAACGAACGAAGTGAGTGAAGGGCTGGCGGGATTCGAACCGGACCGAGACTCGCTTCGCTCGTCTCGTAGGATTACGAATCCCGTCACGCCGGTTCGCTCGTCGCTACGCTCCTCACTGCACGGGCGTGACGGGATTCGAACCCGCGATCGAGAGGTTAGGAACCTCTCGCCCTGTCCACTAGGCCACACGCCCCACGGCGCTATCTCTCAGGACCGGTCAAAAATCGCGTGGTTCACACTGGGGCGGGCAGAAGAGAGAGAAAGTGGGCCGCGTTTACTTCGAGGATTCGGTCGAAGCGGACTCGGTCGAAACCGAGTCAGCCGAGCTCTCGTCGGTCGCGTCGTCTTCGTCGTCGTCGCCCGCCACGTCCTGCAGTTCGTCTTCAATCTCTTCGCGGCCGCGCTGGAACTCGCCGATGGCCTGCCCGGAGGACCGTGCGAGCTTCGGAATCTTGTTGGCGCCGAACAGCAAGACGACGATGAGCAGGACGACGAGCAGCTCGGGCCCGCCCGGGAGTCCCGGGAACAGTGGGGTGATGGTATCGAACATCGCTATCTCTGCGTTACCTAGTGGCAATTATAGGCTTTTTGCCTTCTACGGGTTCTGGAAAGACGGAATATCGTCGCCTCGGAACTCTCGAATCGGCCGAATCGACGCGTCTCGGCGCGTCACTCCTACGAAAAGCTTGTGGCCGGTCGTCGGACGCCCTCGCTCGTCCCGCTGTTGGCGACCGTGTCGGGCCGCCGTCGGCGGTCCCCCTGAATTTCCGCCGACGGTGAAATAATGTGGGCGGAGTCGAATGGCACCCGTATGGTATCAGTCGGCGACGCCGCCCCGGACTTCACCGCACCGCTCACCGACATCGACGGCGACATCGAGTCGTTCACGCTCTCGGAGAACCTCGACGACGCGCCGCTCGTCCTCGCGTTCTTCCCCGCGGCCTTCACCGGCACGTGCACCACCGAGATGTGCACCTTCCGCGACCAGATGGCCAACTTCGAGGACGTCGGCGCGACGGTGTACGGCATCAGCATCGACACGCCGTTCACGCTGACGGAGTTCGCCGAGCAGAACGGCCTCAACTTCGGCCTCATCAGCGACACGAACCGCGAACTCGTCGACGCCTACGACGTGGCGATGGACTTCGCGGAGCTCGGCGTCAACCGCGTGGCGAAGCGCGCGGTGTTCGTCGTGGACGGCGACGGCGAAGTTACCTACGCGTGGGTCAGCGACGACCCCGGCGTCGAACCCGACTACGAGGCGGTCGAGGCCGCCGCCGGGAAACTCGAAGAGCCGAGCGAGGCCGCGTAGAGCCGAGACACCGCGTGACGCGGTAGCGCACCTGATTCGGAGCCCAAGTCCTTTTCTCTCCGTGCGACTACCTTGCGGGTCATGAGCGATACTGAAGACGCCCTCAACGGCGGCCGCGTCTACGACCCCGAGGCGGACCACGCCTTCCCCGACGAGAAGCTCAACGAGGTGCTTCCCGCGCTCCTCGACGACGAAGAGGTGACGACGCTCCTCGAAGCGCAGAACGTGAACGCGGTGACGCGCAAGGGCTACAACGACCACGGCCCGAAGCACATCGAAATCGTCCGCAACCGCGCGCTCCGGCTGTACGACCTGCTCAAGGCCGGCGGCTGTGAGTTCAACGGCGCGGCCGAACAGGGGCTCGACGAGGCCGACGAGGCGGTCATCGTCGCCCTCGCGGCGCAACTGCACGACATCGGCCACATCGTCCACCGCGACAACCACGCCTACTACTCGATTCCGCTCGCGTCGGACGTGCTCGACCGCTTCCTCCCCGAGTTCTACGGCGTCGCCGACGCGGTCCGCGTCAAAGCCGAAGTCCTCCACGCCATCCTCTGTCACCACCGCGAGGAGGACCCGCTGACGCTCGAAGCCGGCGTCATCCGCGTCGCCGACGCGCTCGACATGGAGCGCGGCCGGTCGCGCATCCCCTACGAGAAGGGCGGCCGCGGCATCAACACGCTCTCCAGCCGCGCCATCAACAACGTCGTCCTGAAGCCCGGCGAAGAGTCGCCCGTCCTCGTCGAAATCGAGATGGTCAACGCCGCCGGCGTCTATCAGGTCGACAACCTCCTGAAGGCGAAACTCGACGGCTCCGGCCTCGAAGACCACGTCCGCATCGTCGCGGTCAACACGAAGTCCGACGACAGGCTCGTCGAGCGCATCGAGCTCTAAGCGGCGCGTCGGGCGTCGAAAAATAGTCGCGGACGACGTCCGCGGGTCGGTCCCGCGGTCGGCGCTGTGTCTCTCTCAGTCGTTGGACTGCGCGAGGCGGTCCATCCCGCCGACCGAGAGCTCGCCGCTGAGGGTGCGGTTCGGGTAGGGGATGTCGATTCCCTCCTCGTCGAACCGCTGTTTGACGGCGGTGACGTACTCGCCGCGGGTCTTGACGAAGTCGGCGCGGCTGGGCTGGGAAATCCAGATGCGCGACTTGAGCGTGACCGACGAGTCGCCGAGCTCGGTCAGTCTGACCGACGGTTCGGGCGTCGTCATGATGCCGTCGTGCTTTTCGGCCTCGTCGAGGATGATGTCGGTCGCCTGCTGGATGTCGTCGTCGTAGCCGATGCCGAACGGCACCTGCAGGCGGAGTTTGTCCTTCGCGACGGGGTTTTTGATGACGCCGTCAGTGAGCTGTGAGTTCGGCACGGTGAGCAGTTCGTTGTCGAACGTGCGAACCCGCGTCACGCGGAAGGAGATGTCTTCGACGACACCGGAGTTACCGTCCCATTCAATCCAGTCGTTGATGCGGAACGGCTTGTCGGTGAAGATGAAGATGCCGGCGACGAAGTTGGCGATGACGTCCTGCATCGCGAAGCCGATTGCGAGCGTCGCGGCCGCGCCGATGGTGGCGAGCGACTGCAGGATGTTGCCGAGGCCGGCGAACGCGAACCCCGCGCCGAGCGCGACGAACGCCACGACGAGGGTCGCGATTTTCATCAGGGGCTTTTTCGCGTGTTCGTCCGCGCCGCGGCGGTCGAGGACGCGGTTGAGCGCGGACGAGACGACGGCCTTGCCGACGACGTAGACGACGGCGAAGCCGAGAACGAGGCCCAAGAGCGTCCCGAGCGTCTCGGCGTACGGGACGTTCTGCTGGGTGAGGAGACGGCCGATAGCACCGCCGTCGCCCTGCAGTTGAAGCGGGAGTGCAAGTGCGTTCATCGATGGAAAACCGCTGTCTTCCCCCTCGTCTCTATCAGCTCGGCGTTCACCCGCTCGGCGAGGTCATCGGCCGCCTCGTCGACCGTCGTCCCCCCGAGCGCCGCTCGGAGGAACTTCGCTTTCACGAGGTTCCGGTCGGCCAGCTGGTCGTTGAGTTCGCCGACCACCGATTCGATTCCGCTCTTACCTACCCAGACGGTCACGTCGAGGTCGTGGGCCTCCTTTCGAAGCTCCTGCGTGTTCATGCGTGGCCTCCACTATGTGCCGGAGGGCTTCAATAGTAAGGCTTTGACGGCCGTTTGGTTGTCGTGCACACGCGAGAACGAGCCGGTTCTGCCGGAATCGCCGCAGGGCGGTCAGTACGGGTAGCGTTTCGTCGCCCCGCAGTCGCATCTGACGACGACGTGACCGCCGGCGCGGGTCCGGACGCGGGCGTTGACGCCCGGGCGGAGGTAGGCGTCGCAGTCGTCGCAGGTGAACCGGCGGAACGCCTTCGGGAGGCCACAGCGGTTCCGCTCCGCGACGCGACGGGCGAGGCGGACGTACTCGCGGGCGCGCTCGTGGTCGCGGTCGCTCGCCGCCTCGCGGGCGAGGGCGTGGAGTCGGTCGATGCGCTCCTCCGCGATGTTCATACACGTTCGGGCGAGCGGCCCGGACAAAGACGTTCCGAACCGCGACGCGGGACCGACACCGGAGGACCGAAGCCGGTACTGTGATACCCCGGCCCGAAAAACGACGACCGTGCGCGTCCTGAACTACCTCGAGTTCGCCTCGCAACTCGACCGTAGCGGCATCGGCACCGCCACCGACCAACAGCGGGCGGCGCTCGCCACGACCGACGTGGAGGTCGTCACCTCCCCGTGGCCCGAGTCGGTCGCCGCGGGTGCCGCGGGCCTCCTGCGGGGCGACGGGGTCGTCCGCGACTACGACGTGGCCCACTGCAACCTCATCGGCCCCGGCTCGCTCGCCGTGGCCAGACACGCCAAGCGGAACGACATCCCGCTCGTCCTCCACTCGCACGTCACCCGCGAGGACTTCGCCGAGAGCTTCCGCGGGTCGACCGCGGTCGCCCCCGCCCTCGGGAAGTACCTCAAGTGGTTCTACTCGCAGGCCGACGTGGTGCTCTGTCCGTCCGAGTACACGAAGCGAACCCTCGAATCCTACCCGGTCGACGCGCCGATTCGCGCCGTCTCCAACGGCGTCGACACCGAGGCGCTGGCGGGGTTCGAGGACCTCCGCGACGAGTACCGAGCCGAGTACGACCTCGACGGGATGACCGTCTTCACCGTCGGCAACGTCTTCGAGCGCAAGGGCCTGACGACGTTCTGCACGCTGGCGCAGGAGACCGACTACGACTTCGCGTGGTTCGGCCCCTACGACACCGGCCCGCACGCCTCGAAGAAGGTGCGGTACTGGGTCGAACACGCCCCGGAGAACGTCACGTTCTCCGGCTGGATAGACGACATCCGCGGCGCGTTCGGCGCGGGCGACGTCTACCTCTTTGCGACGAAAAACGAGAATCAGGGCATCGCGGTCCTCGAAGCGATGGCCTGCGGGAAGGCGGTCGTCCTCCGCGACATCCCGGTGTTCGAGGAGTTCTACACCCACGGCCACGACTGCCTGAAGTGCTCGACCGACGCGGAGTTCCGCCGGGCGCTCGACCTGCTGGCCCGCGACCCCGACCTCCGGCGGCGACTCGGCGAGAACGCCCGCGAGACGGCGGCCGAACACAGCCTCGACCGCGTCGGCGACAGGCTCGTCGAGACGTACGAGGACGCGCTGTCCGGGCGACTCGAAGGCTGAGCGACCGGGCCGACGCGGGCGACCCCCGCTCCATATCCGACGTTGCCGACGCCGGCGACCGACAGGTTCGGTAACACACGACAGTCCAGCGAGAAGTCACAACGGTTTATCCCGTCGGGGTCACAGGAACGGCCATGCAGTCGGTCGCCGCGTTCACCGACACGTACTTGCCGACCGTCAACGGCGTCACCTACACGATTCAGACGTGGCGCGAGCGGTGGCACCGCCGCGGCGGCCGCATGGACGTGGTGTTCCCGGCGGACGACGACTACGACCCCGAACCGGGTGAGTACGGCGTTCGAAGCCTTCCCTTCCCGTTCTACGAGGGGATTCGAATCGGCGCGCCGCGGATTCCGGGGGCCGTCGACGACGTCGACGTCGTCCACGCCCACACCCCGTTCGGCCTCGGGCTGGCCGGGCTCCGACTCGCCCGCCGGCGCGACCTCCCGCTCGTGGCGACCTACCACACCCCGACCGGCGAGTACGCCGAGTACCTCAGCTCCGTCGGCGCTATCGAGCGCGGCGTCGAGCGCACCGCCGAGCGCTACGAGCGGTGGTTCTTCGACCGCGCCGACGCGGTCATCGTCCCGAGCGAGGACGCCGAGCGCCGCCTCGTCGACGAGGTCGGCGTCGAGGCCGAAATCGTCGTCCTCTCGAACGGCATCGACGTCGAGCGGTTCGAACCGGTCGCGGGCGACGACTTCCGCCGCCGGTACGACCTCGGCGACGGGACGCTCATCGGCTACACGGGCCGACACGGCTACGAGAAGCGGCTCGGCGAACTCGTCCGCGCCGCGGCCGACCTCGACGACCTCGACGCGACGCTCGTCTTCGGCGGCGACGGCCCCGCCCGCGACGAGCTGACCGCCCTCGCCGACGACCTCGGCGTGGACGCTCGCTTCCTCGGCTTCCTCGACCGCGAGGAACTGCCGGCGTTTTACTCCGCGCTCGACGTGTTCTGTTTCCCGAGCCCCGTCGAGACTCAGGGGCTCGTCGCGCTGGAGGCCAACGCCTGCGGGACGCCCGTCGTCGGCGTCAACGAGGGCGCGCTGGAAGACACAGTCCTCGACGGCGTGACCGGCTACCACTACGAGTCCGGCGACTTAGACGGCTTCCGCCGCGGGATTCGGCGGGCGCTGGCCGAGCGCGAGGGGCTCAGCGCGCGGTGTCTCGACCGCCGCGACGAGGTGAGCGTCGACCGCTCTGTCGACCGGCTCGCGGCGCTCTACGAGCGAGTGGCGTCGAAATAAAAAGCGAGACCGACTGCGAAACCGCGTTAGTCGCGGCCTTCGAGCGCGTCGGCGATGCGGCGCAGTTCGCGATTCACGTCGCGGACCTCGTCGCGGAGCTGTCGGACCTCGCGGACGAGCTGTTCGTCGCTGCCGCTTCCCTGCTCGGGGTCGCGCGGGCCGCCGCCCATACTTCCGGGGCCGCCACCCATGCCGCCGGGACCGCCGCCGCCGCCCATACCGCCGGGGCCGCCGCCGCCCATCATGCCGCTCATCATCTGCGCGAAGGGGTTGCCGCCGCCGCCCATGCCGCCGGGGCCGCCGCCGCCCATCATCTCCTCGGGCTCGGGGCGTTCGCCTTCCTCGCGCTCTTTCTCGCGGCGCTGTCGAATCTCTTCGACCCGCTCGCGGAACGACTTCTCCTCTTCGCCGTCGTCGCCCTCGTCGGGCGTCTGCGTCTCGTCTGCGGGTTCGTCGTCAGCCATGAGAGCGAATTGGCCGTCCTCCCGGAAAGTGCTGACGGTCTCTGAAATTCGTGACCGCTCACCCGAACGTGCCGAGGCTCGACTGGAGGTCGCGGTCGGTCCCGCCGTCTCCGAGTTCGTGGCCGACGAGGTCGCGCAGGTCCACCGCGTAGGTCGTCCCGCGGTGGTCGAGGACGAGCACGCGCCCCTTCACGCCGCGGACGGTCCCCGTGGCGACGGTTTCTGCGACCGGCGAGCCGTCGAGGTCGAGGCCGTAGTCGAACGCGAACGTCTCGATGGGGTCGAACTGGGCGAGGAGGTCGTCCCACGCCGCGGCGTCGACCGACCGGCCGAACCCTTCGATTTTGGTCGGGACGCGGATGCGGTCGGGAATCTCGGTCGCCAGTTCGGCCTCGTACTCGCGGGCGACGCGGCCGTCCGAGAACGTCCGGACGTGGGCCGCGCGGTCCGCGCCCTGCTCGCGCAGGCGGGTGTCGAGCCGCCACTCGCGGGTGACGCCGACCTTGAACGTGTCGGGGGCGAACGCCGCGAGGTAGACCGCGTGGTCCTCGTAGCAGTCCATCTCGTCTTTCAGGCACGTCCCGGTGCACTTCGCGCAGACCCACGTGTGGCGGTGGTCCGAACAGTACGGCGCGCGGTCGTTGTCGCAGGCGACGTGGCGGTCGTCGTGGATTGTGCCCGCGCAGTGGCGGTCGCCGAGGCGGTAGTCGAGTTCGGTGCCGGGGGCGAGCGCGACCGAGTCGACGCCGCCGCTCGCGCTCACGAACAGCGCGGGGGTTCCGGTATCGTAGCCGACGACCTGCACGCTCCGGGGTAGGGAGTCGCGGTAGAAAGGTGGCTCGCTCCGGGGGCGGGCTGTCGGGCGTCGGCCGCGGGTCACGGCCGTGGTCGTGGGGTTCGGCCGCGGCTATCGGCCGCCGTTATTCGTACTCGGCGCGAAGCTCCTCGGCGAGCTCCTCGGCGGCGCGGCGGACGGCCTCGTCGCTCGACCCGTCTGGCTCCCAGCCGAGCGCCGAGAGCTTCTCGATGGACAGCCGCATCTTCGGCACGTCGCCGGTCCAGCCGCGGTCGCCGCCGGTGTACTCGAACTCGGGGTCGAGGTCGAGCACGTCGGCGACGATGTCGGCGATGGTCGTCACCGAGGTGGTCGTCCGCGTGCCGAGGTTGTAGACGTTGTAGTCGCGCTCGGCGTGTTCGACGACGTGGCACATCGCGTCGATGCAGTCCTCGACGTGGAGGTAGGACTTCTCCTGGCGGCCGTCGCCGAGGATTTCGAGCGTCTCGGGGTCTTCGAGGAGCTTCTCGATGAAGTCCGGGATGACGTTGCCGCGCTGGTTCGGGCCGACGATGTTGGCGAAGCGGTACATGTAGACGGTGAAGTCGTAGGAGTGGGCGAACGTCGAAAGCAGGCCCTCGTCGGCGAGCTTGGAGGAGCCGTAGATGCTGATGGGTTCGAGGGGGGCGTAGTCCTCGGGGGTCGGCCGCGGGGCCTCGCCGTAGATGGTCGACGAGGAGGTGAAGGCGACGTTCGACACGCCGACCTCCTGCATCCGTTCGAGGACGTTGTAGGTCATCTCGGTGTTCTCCTCGAACAGCTGACGGGGGTTGCCGTAGTTCGTGTCGGTGTAGGCCGCGAAGTGGAAGACGATGTCGAGGTCCTCGGTGACGGCCTCGGCGACGTCGTCGGCGTCGGTCATGTCGGCCTGTACGAACTCGACGCCGTCGGGGACCTGCTCGCGGACGCCCTTCGAGAGATCGTCGGCGACGACGACGTGGTTGTCCTCGGAGAGGCGCGCGGCGAGGTGAGACCCGACGAGACCTGCGCCCCCGGTCACGAGGACGCGCTTGTCGGAGAGTTCCAGCGACATGGCACAGATGATTCGGCCGAGTGATAAGTTCGTTTCCCTCCGGGCCGCCGACAGGTGGCGGTGGCGACCGCCGACGCGACCCGCGCCGCCGCCCGCGTTCCGAAAGCACCACTTTCCCCCGCCGTCTTCGGAGAGACATGCACAACGAACCCGAGGTCTGTGTCCTCCGGTACGGACACCGACCGGGGCGCGACGACCGGATGACGACGCACGTCGGCCTGACGGCCCGCGCGCTCGGCGCGGACCGGGTCATCCTCCCGGACAACGCCGGCCACTCGATGGAGACCGTCGAGGACATCACGGGTCGGTTCGGCGGCCCCTTCGAGGTCGAACTCACCGAGGCGCTCAACGGCGTCATCCGCAACTGGGAGGGCAAGGTCGTCCACCTCACGATGTACGGCGAGCGCGTTCAGGACGTGGAAGCCGACATCCGCGAGGCGCACGCCGGGGAACCGCTTCTCGTCGTCGTCGGCGGGGAGAAGGTCCCCTTCGAGGTGTACGAGGGGGCCGACTGGAACGTCGGCGTCACGAACCAGCCGCACTCGGAGGTCGCCGGCCTCGCGGTGTTCCTCGACCGCCTGTTCGACGGGCGCGAACTCGACCGCGAGTGGGAGGACGCCGAAAATCGGGTGGTTCCGATGGCGACGGGCAAGAAAGTCGTGCCGGCCGACGAGGAGTAATCGGCGCGTCGGCGCGCCCGCTGGCGGTTCTCCACTGTCCGGGAGTAATAAGACTTAATGGCGTTCCTGACGCCATTTCGCACAATGGCTTTTGAGGAGTTACTGAACGACCCTGTTATCCAGAAGTACCTCCACGAGTTGGTCGGGCCAACCGGGATGCCGGTCGCGGCGGCACCCCCGGACGGCGAGGTCACCGACGAGGAACTCGCCGAGGAACTGCGGCTCGAACTCAACGACGTGCGCCGCGCGCTGTTTATCCTCTACGAGAACGACCTCGCGTCGTATCGTCGCGTCCGCGACGAGGACTCCGGCTGGCTCACCTACCTCTGGACCTTCCACTACGAGAACATCCCCGAGAACCTCGAAGAGGAGATGTACCGCCTCCTCGACGCGCTCGAAGAGCGTCTCGACTACGAGCGAAACCACGAGTTCTACCTCTCGGAGCCCGCCGGCATCCGCTTCGAGTTCTCCGAGGCGATGGAACACGGCTTCCAGTGCCCCGAGACGGGCGCGCAACTCGAACCGATGGACAACGACGACCTCGTCGACGCGATGGAACGACGCATCGAAGAGCTTCGCGACGAGCTCAACGTCGAAGTGACGGGGACGAACTGAATGGTCGTTCTCGCAACGAAGTGCTACATCGATGGTGACGCCCGCGAGCGGGCGCTCGACAGCCTCACGTCGCTCGTCGCCAACGACATCGGCGACCTCGACGTCGAGTACGACATCGGCGTCCGCGACGACGGCTTCATCTCCGTGACGGTCTCCGGCGACGACGAGACGGTCGCGCGGAACGTCCTCCGCGAGGAGTGGGGCGAGGTCACGCCGCACCTGTCGGCCGGCGAGACCTACGTCGGCACCCTCGAACACTGGGACGACGACGGGTTCGTCCTCGACGCGGGCATCGAGGTCCGTATCCCGACCGAGGAACTCGGCCTCGGCCGCGGCTCCGCGACCCAGGTTCGCGACCGCTTCGGCCTCGTCCAGCACATGCCGCTGACGTTCGTCTACGGCGGCGACGAGGGGCCCTCGCGGCTGGCCGACGAGCAGATAGACCGCCTCTACGACTGGACCCGCGGGAGCGGTCGCGTCAACGTCAACAGCGCGACCCGCGGCGAGGTCCGCGCGACGGTCAACCGCGCCGGCCACGCGAAGGACATCGTAACGGTCGAGCGCCTCGGCCTCCTCGAACAGAGCATCGTCTGCCGGGACGAGACCGACCCGCCGGGCCTCCTCGCGAGCATCGGCTCGTACCTCCCGTCGGAGCTGAAGTGCGTCATCGGCCAGTAAGACGATGAACAGGCGACTCCTCGTCGGTATCGCCGCGCTCGCCCTCCTCCTCGTGACCGCCGGCTGTCTCGGCGGCACCTCCAGCGTCTCGAACGACCGCCTCGACGCCGCGCCCGACGGCGACTACGCGTGGTCCGCGGAGACCGACGCGCACATCACGGTACAGGACAACGGCCGGTTCCGCGCTGTCTACGAGGTGAACAGCTCGTCGGTCGAACTCTACCGGTTCGACGGCTTCGGCAGTCGGACGCCGCTTTCGGTCGAGGCGGTCCGCTACCGCTACGAGAACGGGACCGTCGTCAACGGGACCGAACTGAAGGCCCGCGGCGGCGACGTGACGCAGAACGACCGCATTACGAACGTCACGCTCCCCGCGGACGCCGAGAGCGACGGCAAAATCGCGTTTAGCTCGCCCTCGACGCCCAAGCGGTTCTCGCTTCCCGTCTTCGTCGAGGGGAGCTACGAGGTCGTCCTGCCCGCGGACCGCCGCGTCGACTTCCCGATATTCGGGTCCGTCCGGCCGTCGGGCTACGACACCGAAGTCGTCGACGACCGGCTCCACATCCGGTGGGACGAGGTGACCGATGGGAACGTCGTCGTGCAGTTCTACCTCCAACGCGACCTCGGCATCTTCGCGGCCGTCGCGGCCGTCTCGGTGCTGGTCGGCGGCGCGGGGATACTCTACTACCGCCGGCAGATTCAGGCGCTCCGCGACCGCCGACAGGAACTCGGTCTGGACGTGGAAGACGACGACCGCTGACGGACGGTTTCAGTCGCGGCGTCGGTCGACCGACCCGGTTCGCCGGTGTGAACGCTTTTTTGCCTCGCAACCCGCTAGCTCGGGATATGCAAGTCGCCGTGGTCACCGTCGGGGACGAACTCCTCGCCGGCGACACCGTCAACACGAACGCCGCGTGGCTCTGTGAGGAACTGACGGCGCGGGGCGTCTCCGTCGAGCGCGTGACGACGGTCCCCGACCGCGTCGCCGACATCGCCCGCGTGGTCAACGAGTACCACGCCGAGTACGACGCCGTCGTCGTCACCGGCGGGCTGGGACCGACCCACGACGACGTGACGATGGAGGCCGTCGCGGCCGCGTTCGGGCGCTCGCTGGAGCGCAACGCCGACGCCGAGGAGTGGCTGGAGGCCAACGGCGGCTACTCCGCGGCCGACCTCGTGGAGGGGACGACCGACCTCCCCGCGGGGTCGCGGATGCTCCCGAACGACGAGGGCGTCGCGCCCGGCGCGGTCGTCGGGTCGGTGTACGTGCTCCCCGGCGTCCCCGGCGAGATGAAAGCCATGTTCGCCCGCGTAGCCGACGAGTTCGCCGGCGAGCGGACTCACGTCCGGTTCGTCCACACCTCGGAGCCGGAGAGTTCGCTCATCGAGCGGTTCGAGGCCGTCCAGTCCGAGTTCGACGTGACCGTCGGGAGCTACCCCGGCGACCACGTCAGAATCAAGCTCGCCGGGGCCGACGAGGAGGCGGTCGAATCGGCGGCCGCGTGGCTCGA
Source organism: Haloferax sulfurifontis ATCC BAA-897 (assembly GCF_000337835.1). GTDB lineage: Archaea > Halobacteriota > Halobacteria > Halobacteriales > Haloferacaceae > Haloferax > Haloferax denitrificans. The sequence continues at coordinate 151,886 of NZ_AOLM01000003.1, forward strand.
AGCGCGCGTGGACCTGTACGAAGAATAGGGTCGGTCGGCCGGCGGGTCAGCGCTGGAGGTACCAGAGCCACCCGGCGGTCATGAGGATACCCACGAGAAGCACGGTCGCGGCCGTCTCCGAGGTCGGCAACACCTGCTCGCTGGCTGATAGCGGAATCATAGGTGACAGTTCCCACGTCCGGTTCTTAAACGGTGAGGTTCTGGCGACAGTTGTCGCGGCGTGAGCGTCCGCGAATCCGTGGGGGCGCGACCCGGTCGCCTCTCGTCGGCTACCGCGTCGCTTTTCCCCCGGGCGCGGGTTCGTTCAGCCATGCGAATCGGTGTCGTCGTCAACCCGGTCGCGGGGATGGGCGGCCGGGTCGGCCTGAAGGGAACCGACGGGAAAGTCGCGGAGGCCAGAGCGCGCGGCGCGGAGCCGCGGTCGCCCGAGCGAGCGCGGCGGGCGCTCTCCCGGCTCTTCGAGGCCGCCCCCGAGGCGGAACTGCTCGCGTGGGGCGGCGAGATGGGCGCGGCGGCCGCCCGAGACGCCGGCTTCGACCCCGACGTACTCGGCGAGCCGTCCGGCGACGAGACGACCGCGGCCGACACTATCGCCGCCGTCGAGGCGTTCGTCGCCGCCGACGCGGACCTCGTGTTGTTCGTCGGCGGCGACGGCACCGCGGCCGACGTGGCCGAGGCGCTCGACGGGACCGACGTGCCGATGCTCGGCGTCCCCGCGGGCGTGAAGGTCTACTCCTCCGTGTTCGCCGTCTCGCCGGAGGACGCCGCCCACGTCGTCACGTCGTTCGAGCGGACCGAGGCCCGCGAGGTCATGGACATCGACGAGGACGACTACCGCGCCGGCGAGGTCAGACCGGAGCTTCGGGCGGTCGCGCACGTCCCCGTCGCCGAGGACCTCCAGTCGTCGAAACAGACCGGCGGCGGCACCGTCGAGGCGCTCGCCGCGGGCGTCGCCGACGACATCCGCGCGACCGAGGGCGTCACCTACGTCCACGGCCCCGGAAGCACCGTCGGCGCGGTGAAAGCCGAGTTGGGCATCGACGGGTCGCCGCTCGGCGTCGACGTCTACCGCGATGGCGAAGTGCTCGCCCGCGACGCGACGGAGGCCGAAATCCTCGATAATCTCGGCGAGGAGAACGTCATCGTCGTCACGCCCATCGGCGGACAGGGGTTCGTCTTCGGCCGCGGAAATCCTCAGCTCTCGCCGGCGGTGATTCGCCGCTGTGACGTGTCGGTCGTCGCCTCCCGGTCGAAACTCGACGCGATTCCGGTCCTCCGGGTCGACACCGACGACCCCGACCTCGACGCCGACCTCCGCGGGTGGACGAAAGTCCGCGTGGGCCGCGTCGAGCGTCGGATGATGAAAATCGAGTGAGCGGCGCACGTCGGTCGCGGCCGACCCGCCGCGCCAACGGAAAAATCGAGCGAGAGACCGTTTCCGTCGGCCGTCTCGTCAGTCGTCCGCCGGTGCCTGTCGTTTCGTGATGTACTCGACGATTTCGTCCGTTTCGGCCTTGAAATCGCCGAGGTCGGTCTCGTTCCCGTGGAGCACCGTCGAGAAGTACTTCGTGTCGGCGGCGAGGTTGACGGCCTCTCTGAGTTCCTCGTCCGTGACGCCGCTCAACCGCGCTTCCTCGGTGTGGAAGTAGGTGCAGTACGGGCAGTTAGTCGCGGCCGCGACGCCGACGCCGATGAGCGCCTTCTCTCGCCCGGACAGTTCGGTGTCTTCCCCCAGATTGAGGTCGCGGAAGAGTCCCCAACTGTGTTCGCTCGCCGACTCTGCCACGTCCTCCATCCAACTCGGGACCTGGCCGAGCATCCCCTCCATCTCTTGTCGTGTAGCTTTCGATACCATCTCTCCTCTCCACCTCCGCTATCCCGTAGCTTGGAGGCTCTTATTACGACGTTCCGAAGCAGTAAAGTTATGAATCTGCTGAACGAGTATAATCTACTCGCATCGACGACGTTCCGTCGAAACGCGCGGTTAATACGTCGCTCTTCGCGACGGTTCGCCGCCCGGTCGAAGCCGAGTGACGCAACTGATTTAATATTTTGAATCGTGTACAATGACACCTACAACCCATTATTCACAGAGGGTGTAATATAGTGAGATTTAAGGTCATTGGATGGGTTCTGACTACCATGGAGACCCGGAAAGTCCAGCGTCTCGGTCCCTCCACGCTGGCGATGACGCTTCCAGCGGAGTGGGCCAAGGAACACAACGTCGAGAAGGGCGACGAAGTGACCATTCGGACGAGCGGGAAGGGAACGCTGACCGTTCTTCCCGAGTCGGTCAACACGGAGGATTCGAAGGCGACGATTCGCGCCGACAGTCTGAACGCGGAGGCGCTCGAACGCGCCATCGTGGCGCAGTACGTCCTCGGACGGCGCGTCATCCACATCGAGAAAAGCGAGGGCGCGCTCGACTCGGACCACATCAACGCCGTCTACAAGGCCGAGACCCAGCTCATGGGCCTCGGCGTCATCGAGGAGACGCCCGAGCGAATCGCGATTCGCTGTTCTGTCGACGCGGAGGACTTCACCCTCGACAACCTGCTCGAACGCCTCGAAAACACGGGGAGCACGATGCGCGGCGAGGCCGTCAAGGCGCTCGCCCACGGCAACCCCGACCTCGCCCAGCGGGCGCTCAACCGCGAGCGGCAGGCGAACAAGATTTTCGTCCTCCTGCTCCGGCTCATCTTCACGTCCTACCAGAACCCCAACCTCGCGCGGGCGGTCGGCCTTGACTCCGGCTTCCCGCTCATCGGCTACCGCTCGGTGGCGAAGAACCTCGAACTGACCGCCGACAACGCCGAGGACATCGCCAACATCGTCATGGACGCCGAGGGCCACACCATCGACGTCGACCAGTCGACGATGCGGCGCATCCGCGAGTTCACGGACCACGTCGACGAGATTACGACGACCGCGGTGCGGGCCGTCGTCGAGCGCGACTACGACCTCACCATCGAGTGCCGAGAGCTGTTCCGCGAGATAAGCGACCGCGAGCGCGACATCCTCAACGACCTCCCGGAGATGGAAAACCAGAAGCTCCTCCAGATTCGCGAGGTGCTCGTCAGCCTCCAGCAGACCGCGCAGTACGCGATGCGGAACGCCGAAATCGCGTCGAACCTCGCGCTCAACGAGGAGTCCGACCACGTCACGATAGACTGAGGAACCGAAAAGCGGCCGCGGCCGTCTCGCTCAGTCGGCGACGACTTCCATCGCCTCGTTGTTCTCGGTCTCGGACGACTCTTTTTCGCCCGTCAGCGGGTTCCGACTGGCGATGCGGCAGTCGAACCCCGGATGCTCGCCGAAGTGCCGGAGTATCATGTGGCGGCGCGACCCGGTGATGCCGGTGCGACCGATGTCCTCGGCGGTAAAGCGCTCGGGCAGGCGGTCGTACAGGCGGCGCAGTTCGTCGAAACTGGTGAACACCTTCGCGTTGCCGGTGGAGTCCGCGCCGCGGCGGGAGACGACGTAACTGCCGTCCCGGCGGTACTCGCCGGCCGTGCGGAAGAACTCCCGTTTCTCGGTCAGCGCCGAACCGATGGCCTCCTGTAGGTCGGCGGCGGCGTCTCGGGACAGTTCACAGGACTGGTCGCCAAAGGAGACGACGATGGTTTCGTCGTCGCTCTCGACGGACACAGGGTTCTCATTACGGGAGAAGAACTCGATCAGGAGCGTGGGTACTCCGTGTCATATCACCGAGTATCGTAGCCGAGGGTAAAGAGTTGTCGGCTGAGTCAGGAATCACCGAAGATTTCTCGGCGAATCGGGGCCGTCGAACGGCGGTTCGACGAGCGTCCCGCGGGCGGTGTGGCCCGGCCGCTACAGCAGGCCGTCGTCGGTCGTGGTGGTCCCGCCGTCTGACGACGTCGTCGTTGCGGTCGTCGTCGTTGCGGTCGTCGTCGTTGCGGTCGTCGTCGTGGTTGTGGGTGCGGTCGCGGTGTCTGTCGAGGTCTCGGTTGCGGTCGCGGTCGAGGTGGTGGTCGCGGTTCCCGCGGCCGTCTCGGTCGCCGTCGTCGTCTCAGTCGCCGTTGCCGTTTCGTCCGCCGTCTCGTTTCCGCCTGACGCCGCCTTGTTTCCGAAGATGTCCGTCTCGAACGTCTTCTCGTAGGTCAGCGGGTCGAGGGGGACGCGGAGCGTCGTGCCGCCGGCGTCGAGGTTCGCGTAGAAGTCGATGCGCAGGTCGGTCGTCTGGTCGCGTTCGAGGTGCGTGACCCACCACTCGTCGAGCCTGTCGTTTTCGATGTGGGTCGTCGCCTCGATGGTCTCCGTCGACTGCGGGGAGATGACGTACTCGGAGTTCGTCGTCCCCTCGCCAACGTCCACGTCGTTCATCGAGATGTCGTAGCCGAGTTCGGAGACCGCGACCGGGTACGGCTTGGGGTTGTGGACGACGAACGTGAGTTCGAGCGCCGTGCGCTCGTCCGTGGACTCGCCCCACTCGGCGCTCGTCTCGTTGATGTACAACACGGGGTCGGAGACGACCGGCGACTCCGCGTTTATCTCGCGGGTCTCCGTGGAGTTGAACGCCGACAGCAGGTCGGTATCGATGCTCCGGGTAATCTCGGGCGCTTCGAAGGTCCGGCCGAGCGTCTCCGAGGTGACGGTGGCATTCACGGCGAGGTCGGTGTGTTCGCCGTTCTGGATGTGCGAGACCCACCACTGGGGGATGCGCTCGTTTTCGAGTGTCGTCCGGAGCGGGACCGCCGAGGTCCCGCGTCCGACTGAGACGCCGTCCTTCTCGCCGGTCGCCATCCGAATCCCGTTCATCTCGACGCCGTAGTCGACTTCGAGCCCAGAGAGGTTCGCCGAAAGCGGGTTGGGGTTCGAGACGTACAGGTCGGTCTCGACGACCGTCGCGGTCTCGTTGACGCCGGCGAACCGGTTGTCGACTCGGTCGACGCTCGGCGCACCGATGACGCCGGCCGCGAACGCGCCGCCGACGCCGGCCGCGACGAGCACCAGCGCGACGAGCGCGATACGGAGTTTCCCGCCGAACAGCGCGGATGTCAGTCCCATCGTTGTGGACACACGAGACTGGTGGTACATATGTCGAACGGCCGAGCGCGACGCCGGCTCGTGGGACCGTACCGCACGCCTCGCCCCCGTCACGTCGCCCCACGGCAGGCGGTGTCGAATGAACTAAGTGCGCACCCGCGAAGGTCGGAAACATGGAAACCAAGACGGTGCAATCCGACAAGTCCATCGGCTTTGCGGCGTTGTTCGGCGCGCTCACGCTCGTCGGCGCAGGGCTGATGGTCGCCGGACCGGACCAGTTGACGAAGGCGCTCGGGTTCATGGTGGCGATTATCGCGGCCTCGCTGGCCGTCTCCGGCGCGCATCTGTTCCAGTAATTATCGACGCTGAGGAACACGGGTAACCGTTAATAACGCCCATTCCCTAGACGGTCCGAGGATGACTGAGTACACCGACGAGGAACAACGCATTCTCGCCTATCTCCGCGACAGCGTTAGCCGCGGCGAGGGCTACTTCCGGGCGAAGAACATCGCCGAGGCTATCGGTCTCACCGCGAAACAGGTCGGGTCCCGCCTGCCGCGGCTGGCCGAGAAGTCCGAAGACGTCGAAATCGAAAAATGGGGACGCGCCCGCTCGACGACGTGGCGCGTCACCCGAAGCTGAAGCGATTCCACGGCTTTTTACTGTGGAGGTGTGATGGTATCCCATGACCGTCCGCGTGAAACGAACGTTCGAGTTCGACGCTCCCGGCGAGCGCGTCTGGGAGTTCATCGCCGACCCGGCCAAGCGAGCGGGGGCTATCAGCGTCGTCGACCGCTTCGACGTGGCCGACGACGGCCGCCACGCGACGTGGTATCTCGAACTCCCGATTCCGCTCGTCCGCTCGACGGTGACCGTCGAGACCGAGGACATCGAGGTCGACGAGCCGACCCACGTCAAGTTCGTCGGCAAGTCGCGGGTGATGCGAGTGACGGGCGAACACACTATCGAAGAGCGCGACGGCGGGAGCCGACTCGTCAACGAGTTCACCGTCGACGGCCGCCTGCCCGGCGTCGAGGCGTTCTTCGAGCGCAACCTCGACCGCGAACTCGACAACCTCGAAGCGGCGCTCCGACGCGAGTTCGAAGCGACGGCCTGAGGCCGGCGACGGGTTCGCCGGTCGCCGCCCCCGTCGGCGACCGGGCGACCGATACCGCGAGAATCGTGTTCTCACGGGGTATGAGAACGGGTGTTGCGGTGGGTTTATACATTGCGGCTCCTTAGCGAAAGTCGCCGACGCAATAGGCGCTTTTCTCGCCAGTCGTCGGCGACTCCACATCCGCCGCACCCGCCGCAACGTTTCGGGGTCCGTTGCGGCATCCGAAACGGCGTGGCCACGTCGTTTCGCGCTCCCAAGCCCGGTGGGAGCGCACTCCCCTCGTCTCACTTCGCCAACTGGTGACACGAGATTCGGCGGGAGGCGAATTCGCCTCCGCCTTTTGACGACCGCTTCGCTCCGAGCGACGGCCCCGTCGTGCCTCGGCGGCGACCGCCCGACGGCCCGAGAGCGCACGCTTCTTTCCTCCGGACCTCGTGGAGCCACCATGACCGAGACGATTCGAGGCGACGTACTACACGCCATCCCGCCGGACGAACTCGACGACGAGGACCTGTCGCCCGAGCTCCGGGCGCTGGCCGACTCGCGCCACGTGCTCGTCATCAGGAAGGGCGGCCATCCCTCGATGCTCGACCTCGTCTGGGCGTTCGTCCGCCGCGACCCCATCGAGGCGGTGACCGTCGTGACAGACCGCCCGGCCGAGGAGGACGAGGAAGTGACGCTGACCGTCGAGGAGACGGACATGCCCGGCGTCTACGTCGCGGCGGACGCTCGCGAGCAGACAGCGTCGGACGACGGGTGAGACGACGGAACGGAAAAGCGAGACAGATGCGGGGCCGTGGTGGGCGACGACCTTACTCGTCTTGTTTGGTCTTGATGTCCGCCGAGAGGCCCTGCGCCATGCGAATCTCCTTGGAGTTGTTGAGCGTCCACGCGGTGCGCTCGGTGACGGCCTCGATGATTTCGCGCGCCGAGGGGTAGCCGTTGCCGGACTTCTTCACGCCGCCGAACGGGAGGTGGACCTCCGCGCCGATACACGGGAGGTTGCCGTAGGCGAGACCGACCTCGGCGTGGTCGCGGAAGTAGTTTATCTGGCGGTAGTCCTCGGAGATGACGGCACCGGCCAGCCCGTAGTCGGTGTCGTTCTGAATCTCGACGGCGTCCTCGATGTCGCCGGAGTACTTCAGCAGGGCGACGTGGGGGCCGAAGACCTCCTCGTGGGTACAGCGGAGGTCGTCGTGGGGGTCAGCCTCGTAGACGAACGGCCCGACCCAGTGGCCCGCCTCGTGGCCCTCGGGAATCTCGTCGCCGTCGAGTTCGGTGCGGTCGACGAGGACGTTCACGCCCTCCTTTTTCGCGAGTTCGTTGTACTTCGTGACCTTCTCCCTGTGGCCCTCCTCGATGAGCGGCCCCATGAACGTGTCCTCGCGGAGCGGGTCGCCGACCGAGACGTTCTTCGCGTTCTCGACGAAGCGCTCCTTGAACTCGTCGTAGACGTCCTCGTGGACGACGATGCGCTCGGAGGAGACACAGCGCTGGCCGGTGGTCTTGAACGACGACATCGTCGCGGAGTGGACCGCGATGTCGAGGTCCGCCTTCTCGGTGATGACGATGTTGTTCTTGCCGCCCATCTCGCACGCGGCGAGCTTGCCGGGCTGTTGGGCCACCTTGCTCGCGACCTCGTGGCCGACCTCGGCGGAGCCGGTAAACAGCACGGAGTCGACGCGTTCGTCGTCGACGATGCTCGCGCCGGCGTCGCCGAAGCCCTGTACCATGTTGAACACGCCGTCGGGGATGCCGGCGTCCTCGAACATCTCGGCGATAATCTGGCCGCACCACGGCGTCTGCTCGGCGGGCTTCCAGACGACGGTGTTGCCCTCGACGAGCGCGACGGCCATGTGCCAGAAGGGGATGGCCACGGGGAAGTTCCACGGGGTGATACAGCCCACGACGCCGCGGGGCTTGCGGCGCATGTAGGCGTCCTTCGCGGGAATCTCGGAGGGAATCACGTCGCCCTTGGGGTGGCGGGCGTCGCCCGCGGCCCACTCGACCATGTGGTACGCCTCGATGACGTCGGCGCGGCCCTCGGAGATCTCCTTGCCGCACTCCTTGGTGACGACCTCCGCGAGCTCCTCCGTGCGGTCGCGCAGTTCGTGGTAGATGTCCCAGAGGTACTCCGCGCGGTCGATGTGCGAGAGTTCGCGCCACTCCTCGTACGCCTCGTCGGCCGCGGCGGCCGCCGCGTCGATGTCCTCGGGCGTGCCGCGTCGGAACGTCCCCAGCGACTCGCCCGTCGCGGGGTTCGTGCTCTCGAACGTCTCGTCGCCGGTTCCGTCCGTCCACTCGCCGTCGATATAGTGCCGATATTCGTCTTCCGCCATATGACTCTAGAGTCACGACTAAGATTAATAACCCCGGACCCTCCCATGGAAGGGCCGCGTCCGAACCGACGCGTCACCGCGACGCCGCGTGACCACAGACAACATCTTACGTAACGACGTGTTACCCGGTGTATGAGCGAGCGCACGTCAGGTGAAGGTACGCGCCTCACGCTCGACCTGTGGCATCCGAACTGTTGGGCCATCGAATCGACCAGCGAGTACGACGGCGGCATCCTCGCACACGCCATCTACGACGCGCCCACCGCGGGCGTCGAGCGGTCGAACGGACTGTTCACCGCCTACGGCGAGTCGCTCGACGAAGTCGAGACGCTCCTCGACGTCATCGCCGACTCGGACCTCACAGGCGAGGTGTTGGAACTCCAAGAGCGGTTCGACTCCCGCGGGAAGCACGTCGCGCCCGGCCCGGTCGCCCGCGAGTTCTTCCTTGAGTACGACCCGAGCGACATGATGTGTCCGGAGCTACTCAAGCAGGGCTTCGTCCACAGCGCCCCCACGCAGATAGAAAACGGCCGCGAGCGGTGGGAGGTCTGGTTCGCCGGCGCGCGCGAGGAGATACAGCCGAGCATCGAGACCGTCATGGACGAGACCGGCGCGGAGATTCGCGTCGCCTCCATCTCCACGTCCGAGGGCGCGGAACCGGAGCGCAGTCGGCGGCTCGACACGCTCACCCGAAGCCAGCGGCAGGCGTTCGAACTCGCGCGCGAAGAGGGATACTACCGCTGGCCCCGCGAGGTGTCGACCCGCGAACTCGCCGCCGAGATGGACATCTCGAAGACGACGCTCCTCGAACACCTGCGCAAGGCGGAATCGAAACTGCTCGACCCGCAGTAGCGCGGGGCGAATCGAGGGTTCGGCCCCGGCTCAGATGCCGGCGACGGCCCGGAGCGCGAACAGCGCGTTCGATTTCTGCTCGCGGACGCGCCGGTAGAAGTAGGAGAACCACTTGTCGCCGTAGGGGACGTACTGCCACATCTCGATGTCGGCGGCCGCGAGGTTGCGCTGGCCGTCCTCGCGCACGCCCATGAGCATCTGCACCTCGTAGGGCGTTCCGTACTGTTCGTGGAGGCGGCGGGCGTGCGCAATCATGTGCGGGTCGTGACTGCCGACCGCGACGCCGTCGTCGAACTCGGTGAACATCTGTTCGAGGAGGTCCCTGTACACCTCGTCCACCTTCGACTTCTCCTTGTACGCGATGGACGCGGGCTCGTTGTACGCGCCCTTGACGAGACGGACCTTCCCGGGCACCTCCGCGAGGCGTTCGAGGTCGTCACGCGTGCGCTTGAGGTTCGCCTGCACGCAGACGCCGACGTTTCCGCCCGTCCGGTGGCCGAGGTCGTCGACGGCGTCGAGGGTCACGTCGGTCGTCTCGTGGTCCTCCATGTCGACCCAGACGAACACGCCCTCGGCGTCCGCGGCGTCGACGATGCGGTCGAGGTTCTCCCGGAACGCGCGGTCGCCGACGTCGAGACCGATTTGCGAGGGCTTCACCGAGACACAGCCGTCGAGGTCCGTCGCGCCGAGTTGGCGGACGAGGTCGACGTACGCGTCGGCGTCGGCGTCGGCGGCCGCCCGGTCGGTGTAGTGCTCGCCGAGTAAGTTCAATATCCCCGCGATGCCGTCGCGGTTCAGCGACTCGACGTGCGAGACCGCCCCGTCGGCCGTCTCACCCGCCACGAAGTTGTTCGCGATGGGGGGTATCATGCCCCGCTATTGTGAGACACCTACCCTAAAGAGAGACCCTACCAAATCATTCTGAAAAATATTGGTGAAATAATCCGTTGACGCCCGTTTCGTTCGACGGAGTCCGCGGTCCCGACCATGGACGGTTACAGGTATATTTAGGATAATTCGAGAGGAATGTTTGTTATGTCACCGCACGACATGGACCGCAGAACGCTACTGAAACTGTCTGGACTCTCGCTCGTCGGAGCGACCGCCGGCTGTCTCGAAGGGGAGGAAGAAGAGACCACCGCGGCGACGACCACCGAGGAAAGCGGCGGTGGCGGCGGCGAAGAGACCACCACGACCACCGAGGAAAGCGGCGGTGGCGGGTCGTCGTACACCATCGGCATGGTCGACTCGCTCACCGGGTCGCTCGCCCCGTACGGCGAGCGCAACACCCGCGGCCGCGAACTCGCGCTCGCCGCCGTCAACGAGGTCGGCATCGGCTCCGAGGGCGCATCCCTGAACATCTCCGTCGAGGACGACGAGAGTACGAACCAAGGCGGCGTCAACGGCGCACAGAAACTCGTCAACCAAGACGGCGTCCCGCTCCTCATCGGCTCTGTCGGCTCGGGCGTCTCCATCGCCATCCACGACAGCGTCACCAACGACGCCGGCGTCGTCCAAATCAGCCAGAACAGCACGAGTCCAGAACTCACGACGCGGCCGGAACTGCTCCGCATGAGCCCCTCGGGGGCCGCGAAGGGGCAGGCGCTCGCCAGCCTCGTCAGCGACGACGGCCACGACACCGTCGCCGTCACGTGGATCAACAACGACTACGGGACGGGGCTGTCCGACGTGTTCGCCGAGACGTTCGAGTCCGAGACCGGCGGCACGGTCGCCTACAACGAGCCCCACGACCAGGGCCAGTCGTCGTATAGCGGCATCCTCACCGAGATGGCCTCGACCGACGCCTCGGCGTGGATCTTCCTCACGTACGCGAACGAGTACACCGTCATGGTCAACGAGGGCTTCGACCAGGGTTACAACACGTCCGTGGACTACTACGGCGCGGAGTCCACCGTCGCCGACTCCATCATCGAGAACACGCCCGCGGGCAGTATGGACGGGATGAAAGGCATCACCGAGAGCGCCCCGCAGGACCAGGAGAACTACCAGAACTTCGTCTCCGCGTTCGAGGAGAACTACGACGCGACGCCGACGGTCTGGTCGGCGTACGCCTACGACGCCGTGACCGTCGCGGCGCTCGCGATCGAGGCGGCCGACGAGTTCACCGGCGAGGCGCTGTCGTCCGTCGTCCGCGACGTGACTCGCCCCGAGGGCGAGGAGGTCTTCAACTTCGAGGAGGCCGCGGCCGTCCTCCGCGACGGTGGCTCACCCAGTGACATCAACTATCAGGGCGTCAGCGGTCCGGTCGACCTCGACGAGAACGGCGACCCGCCGGGCTACTACCAGATATACAGCGTCGAGGACCACGAGTACGTGTTCGGCGACTACATCACGAGCTAACCATGCACGCACGGAACGGACGACGAACGACCCTCGGGAGGGTTCCGGAGCCGTGATACCGCTCCAGATCAGCCCCTTCCAGTACGTCGCAAACGGCGTGGTGTTTTCGAGCATCATCGTCCTCGCGGCCATCGGACTGTCGCTCGTCTACAGCATCGCGGACTTCGCGAACTTCGCCCACGGCGACCTCATGACCGTCGGGGCGTTCTCCGCGCTGTTCTCGGTCGGCTTCTTCCGACCGATGCTGGGCGACGCGGGCGTGTTCGGCCTGCCGCTTTGGTTCTTCCTCGCCCTCGCGTTCGGCATGGGAACGGCGGCGGTCATCTCCGTCATCACCGACCGCGTCATCTACCAACCGGTGAAGGGGTCCGACTCCATCGGCCTGCTCATCTCCAGTATCGGGGTCGCACTCGTCTATCGCGCGCTCGTCTTCCTGTCGTTCGGCACCGAGGCCGAGCGCTACGGCGTCCCCAGACAGGGACCGATTCCGTGGGTCCGCGAGTCGCTCGGCATCGCCGTCACGCCGCGCAACCTCGTCGTCGTGACGCTCACCGTCGTGCTCGTGGCGGCGCTCCACCTGACGCTGACGCGGACGACCCTCGGCCGGAAGATGCGCGCGACCGCCGACAACGCGGACCTCGCGCGTATCAGCGGGATTCGGACCAGCGAGGTCATCATCGCGATGTGGCTCATCGGCGGCGCGCTCGCCGCGGCCGGCGGCGTCTTCCTCGGACTGGAAGAACTCGTCCGCCCGCGGATGGGCTTCGACATCCTACTCATCGTCTTCGCCGCGGTCATCCTCGGCGGCATCGGCTCCGTCTACGGCGCGATGCTCGGCGGTCTCGTCATCGGGATGGTCCACGAGCTGGTCCCGCTTTTCAACCAGTGGGGCGTCATCCCGGTCGGCTCGCGGTACGCCGCGGCCGTCGCGTTCGTCATCATGGTCGCCATCCTGCTCGTTCGCCCGAGCGGAATCGCGGGTGATAGCGGATGAGCGCCGTCTCCTCTTGGGTGAGCGAGACGCTCGTCCGCGACGCGACCGAGCGGCGCATCTTCGCGGTGCTCGGACTCATCACCGTGTTGCTCGTCGCCGGCGTCTTCGCCGGCGTCATCGGGCCGCGGTTCCTCCTGTTCCAAATCGCGCTCGTCGGGATGTACGCCCTGCTGTCGCTCGGACTCAACGTCCAGTGGGGCTACGCCGGCCTCATCAACTTCTCCGTGGCCGCGTTCTGGGGTATCGGGGCGTACTGCGCCGCGCTGTTGACCGCGCCGAACTCCCCGCTCGGACTCGGACTCCACCCGGTGTTCGGGTTCCTCGCGGCAATCGTCGTGAGCGCGTTCATCGCGGTGCTCATCGGCATCCCGACGCTCCGCCTGCGCGAGGACTACCTCGCCATCGCCAGCCTCGGGCTGGCCGAGGTCATCCGCGCCATCATCCTCAACGAGCGCCAGTGGACCGCCGGGTCGAGCGGTATCAGCGGCATCCCGAACCTCATGTCGTGGTTGCCGCTGACCGACGCCGCGACGACGGCCGCAATCGTGGTCGTCCTCATCGCTGTCGTCTACCTGTTCCTCCGGCGCGTCCACCGGTCGCCGTGGGGGCGCGTCCTCCGGACCATCCGGTCCGACGAGGACCTCGCGAAGGCGCTCGGGAAGGACACCTACCGGTTCAAGATGCAGGCGTTCGTCATCGGCTCGGTCATCATGGCCGTCGCCGGGGCGTTCTACGCCCACTTGAACCTCTACATCGACCCCTCGGACCTCGTCCCCCTGACGACGTTCTACATCTGGATCGCCGTCATCCTCGGTGGGACCGGGTCGAACCGCGGGGCGGTCGTCGGCGCGGCCGTCGTCATCGCCATCCGCGAGGGGACCCGATTCCTCAACGACATCGGGTTCATCCAGACGCTCGGAATCGACTTGGCCCCGCTTCGACTGCTGTTCGTCGGCGGGCTCATCATCCTCATCATGCGCTTCCGGCAGGACGGACTCCTTCCCCCGAAGGACGAACTCATCTGGCCGGCGGCGCGCGACGGCAGTCGTTCCGGCGGCGCGTCACCGTCGGGTGCCGCCCCGGACGGCGGCACCGCCTCGAACGGGGGTGACGACCGATGAACGACGACGCGTACGAGGGCGCGCGCCTCGACAAGGACGACGTCGTCCTGAAGACGACTGGCTTGGAGAAGGCGTTCGGCGGCCTCGTCGCCACCGACGGCGTCTCCATCGAGGTCGACCGCGGGACCATCACCGGAATGATAGGGCCGAACGGCGCGGGGAAGTCCACGCTGTTCAACCTCATCTCCGGCTTCTACGACAACGACGCCGGCCACGTCACCGTCAACGGCGAGGAGGTGACCGACCTCGAACCGCACGAGCGCGCCCGAAAGGGACTCGTTCGGACCTTCCAGACGCCCCGGCGGCTGGAGGGGATGTCCGTCCGCGAGGCGATGCTCGTCGGGCCCGGGCCGCAGAAAGGCGAGTCCATCTTCTCGCTTTTCTTCTCCGGCTCAGACGTGACCGAAGAGGAGCGGGCGAACATCGAACAGACGCGCGAGTTGCTCGAACGGTTCGAAATCGGGCACCTCATCGACCAGCCGTCGACCGACCTCTCCGGCGGGCAGATGAAGCTCGTCGAGCTGGCGCGGGCGTTCACGACGGACCCCGACATCCTGCTCCTGGACGAGCCGGTCGCCGGCGTCAATCCGACGCTCGCAAACGACATCAAGCGGTTCATCCGCGAACTCAACGAGGAGGGCCAGACCTTCCTTATCATCGAACACGACATGCCGTTTATCATGGACCTCGCAGACCCCATCATCGTTCTCGACCAAGGGAAGGTGCTCATGGAGGGCTCGCCGGACGAAGTCCGCTCTGACGACCGCGTCATCGAGGCGTATCTCGGGGGGGCCGGCCCGTGACCAACCGCGCACTCGACGTCGCCGGCGTCGACAGCGGCTACGGCGAGGTGCAGGTCCTCCGCGACCTGACGCTCCACCTCGAATCTGACGAAATCGTCTGCATCATCGGGCCGAACGGCGCGGGGAAGTCGACCGTCCTCAAGACGGTGTTCGGCCTCCTCAAGCCGTGGACCGGCTCGGTCGAACTGAGTGGGCAGGACATCACCGGCGAGGAGCCAGAGGACCTCGTCCGCGTCGGGATGGGCTACGTCCCGCAGGTGGACAACGTCTTTTCGTCGCTTACCATCGACGAGAACCTCAAGATGGGCGGGGTCGCCCGCTCCGAGGGCCTGCAGGCCCGAATCGACGAGCTGTACGACCAGTTCACGATTCTCGACGAGAAGCGCTCGGCGAAGGCGCGGACGCTCTCTGGCGGCCAGCGGCAGGTGCTCGCGTTCGCCCGCGCGCTCGTGATGGAGCCCGAGGTGCTCCTCATCGACGAGCCCTCTGCGGGCCTCGCGCCCAACATCGTCCAGTCGGTGTTCGAGGACGTGAAGAAGGTGAACGAACTCGGGACGGCGGTCCTGATGGTCGAGCAGAACGCCCGCGAGGGGCTCGGAATCTCCGACCGCGGCTACGTCCTCGACCAGGGGACCGTCGCCTACGAGGGCGACGCGGCCGGCCTCCTCGACGACCCCGAAGTCTCGCGGCTCTACATGGGCGGCGCGGACTACGAGGGCGTCGAGGGCGAGTAGCGCGGTTCGCGCCCCGCATCCCGGCGTTTTTCGTTCTGTTTTCGCGGGCCCCGACGACTACGCCGCGTGCTTTTCTATCTCGCCTTTGAGCGACGCGGCGTCGAAGTCGTGGTCGGGCCGGATGTTGACGAAGTCGAGGAAGTCGACGGCGTCCAACAGCGCGTCCGCGTCGTAGGCGTCGAGCGCCGCGGCGACCGCGCGCTTGGGACCGACGAGCGGTTCGAGCGCGGCCAGCCCGCAGGCGAGGTCGTACGCGCGGGCGTCGCGCATCCCCTCGTCGTTGACGTTCGTCGCGTCGATGAAGTAGATGCCGTCCTCGCGGACGAGGACGTTCTCGGCTCTGAGGTCGCCGTGAGCGAGGTGGTTGTCGTGCATCTCCGCGAGCGCCGCGAACAGCTCGGGCGCGAGCCGCGAAACCTCCTCCCGCGGGGCGGTGTCGAGGGTGTGGAAGTTCGGCAGGTATTCGAGGACGAGGACGCCGAGGCCGTCCACCTCGAACGCCTCGACCGGCGCGGGCGCTTGCAGGCCGATGTCGCGGAGTCGCTTCGTCGCGTCGAGTTCGTGTTCGGCCATCTCCAGCGGCGTTCCGAAATGTCCGAAAAAGCCCTCCGTCCCGCTGGAGAACGCGCCGAGGTTCCGCCCGGTCGTGAACACGGCGTGGACGAGCGAGTTCTGTTTGGAGATGACTTTCACGAACCACTCGTCGTCGACGACCATCGGGGTCGAAAGCCAGTTGTCCGCCTCGAGAAATCGGATGTGGAGGGTGTCGCGGTCGTATCGCCGGGCGAGTTCGCGGGCGACCGTCTCCAGACGCGGCCACCCGAGGCGGCCGCGGACGAGCCGACGGAGGTCCATGCACCCCCGTAAGACGAGGGGCGGCTTAACCTCGTGGGCCTACGACGACTCCTGTCGGACGGTCAACACGGGCGCGTCGGAGCCGCGGACGACCCGCTCGGCGACGCTCCCGATGAGGTAGCGGTCGATGCCGCTCCGGCCGTGTGTCCCCATCACCACGAGGTCGGCCTCCTGCTCGTCGGCGTGGCGGATAATCTCGCTCGCGGGCGTGCCCTCGGTGACGACTGTCTCGACCTCGACGTCGGCCTCGCGGGCCCGCTCGGCGACGCGGCCTAACACCTGTTCGCCGCTTTCGAGGAGCGCCTCGCGGACCCGTTCGAGCGAGAGCGCGGGCGCGGCGTAGCCGACCTCGCGCACGTCCGCGACGTAGAGCGCCACGAGCGTCGCGTCGTAGGTTCGGGCGTGTTCGAGCGCGTGGTCCAAGGCGGCGTCCGCGCAGTCGCTTCCGTCGGTCGGAAAGAGGATGTGAGAGTACATACGAGCGTCTCGGAGCGCGGCGCAAAAAGACCCGGCCGGCCATTCCCACGCGGTGGGAGCGTCCCGGAGCGGGCCGCCGCTTTCGCCCCCCGCGACGCACATCCTTCATGGTCGTTCGATTGGTTTATGTTCGGCACGGCGATAGTTTGCCGCATGGACTTCGACATCCCGGCCGAACACCGGATGATTCGGGACACCGTCCGCGAGTTCTGCGAGGAGGAAATCGCGCCCATCGCGCAGGACATCGAGGACGAACACCGGTTCCCCGCGGAGATATTCGACCAGTTGGCCGAGTTGGACGTCATGGGCGTCCCCATCGACGAGGCGTACGGCGGCCTCGGCGGCGACCAGTTGATGTACGCCCTCGTCGTGGAGGAACTCGGCCGCGTCTCGGGCGGTATCGGCCTGTCGTACGCCGCCCACGTCAGCCTCGGGTCGAAGCCGATCGAGCTGTTCGGCACCGACGAGCAGAAGGAACGCTGGCTCACGCCGCTGGCGACCGGCGAGCACCTCGGCGGGTGGGCGCTCACCGAACCCGGCTCGGGAAGCGACGCCAGCGACATGGACACGGTCGCGAGAAAGGACGGCGACGGCTACGTCATCGACGGCACGAAGCAGTTCATCACGAACGCGAGCGTCGCCGGCTCGATTCTCGTGAAGGCCGTGACGGACCCCGGCGCGGGCTACGACGGTATCTCGACGTTCATCGTCGACCCCGAGAACGACGACGGCTTCGAGGTGACGACCGAGTGGGACAAGATGGGACTCAACTCCTCGCCGACCTGCGAGCTCTCCTTCGACGACTGCTGGGTGCCGGAAGACCGCCTGCTCGGCGAGGAAGGCGAGGGCTGGACGCAGACGATGAAGACGCTCGACGGCGGCCGCATCTCCATCGCGGCGCTCTCGGTCGGCCTCGCCGAGGGCGCGTACGGCCACGCCAAATCGTACGCCCGAGAGCGCGAGCAGTTCGACCGGCCGATTGCGAAGTTCGACGCCATCCGCGACAAGCTCGTCTCGATGCACCGCAAGACCGAGCGGGCGCGACTGCTCACCCACAAGGCCGCGACGCGGTACGACGCCGGCGAGCGGGTCAGTCGGGAGTCCGCGCTGGCGAAACTCGACGCCTCGGAGGCCGCCCGCGAGGTCGCCGAAGACGCGGTGCAGGTGCTCGGCGGCTACGGTTACACGACCGACTTCGCCCCACAGCGGTTCTACCGCGACGCGAAACTCATGGAAATCGGCGAGGGGACGAGCGAGATTCAACACCTCATCATCGGCCGCGAACTCGGCCTCTGAGGGGCGCTCGGAGTGGGCTGAGGCTCAGTCCGACTCGGCCATCGCCGACAGCCGGGCGACGTACGAGAAACTGCGGACGTGGTCTTCTTCGGTCGGCGCGTCTTCGAAGTCCGCGGGAACCGTAAACGAGACGACGCGCTCGCGAATCGCGTCGTGGGCCCCGTCGCCGATCCAGCCGATGTCGCGGTAGTACGACACCATCTCCAGCGCGCCGCGCCCGCCGAGTCGCTCGACGAGGTGGACACACCAGTCGAGGAGCACGCGCTCGGCCCGCGGCGTCCGCGGAACGTCGTCGAGGAACGGTTCGCCGTCCGAGGTGACCGCCGCGGTCGTCGCGAGGAGGCGCTCGTGGGCCACGTCGCGCCACGTCCGGTTCGTCGGCGGGTCCGCCCAGTCGAACGTTCGGTCGCCGGTCCCGCGGCGGGGCCTCGACCCGGTCGGGTCGTCGGCGTCGGCGGGGTGACGTGACTCGCGCGGCATCTATCCCTGCGTGTGCGTCCAGCCGAATTAAGCGTTCGGGCGTACGTCCGACGCGTGACAGGTCCGTGGTCAGGCGAGCCGATGGAGTCGTCCGAACTGGTCGATTGATAACCGGCTGACGGGGCGAGTAGACGATGGAAATACAGCACGCGACTGGGGCGTGTAGGGCCGCATCGACGGGAATCGTGCCGGTATCATCGTTGATAGACAGAGCGAACTGCTTAAGTTCCGAACCAGCTACACGTTTGATATCGATCCGATGTGACACTCATCGGAAAGAACAGTTCCAAGAGAGTCACAGATGCGAGCCACGACCTACTCATGACCAGCGTCGGGCAGTCCCCGCACGCGTACGCGCTGTTCGCCGCGGGCATCCTCGCGGGTGCCGTGACGCTCGTCGTTCTCGGTCGGTTCCGGCTCTACTCCCGGCGCGTCCGTCTCCCCTTCGCGCTCTTGACGCTCTCCGGGAGCATCTGGGCGACCGCGTACGGCTTCGTCTTCCTCGCGGTGACGCCGGCCAGCGAGCTGTTCTACGCGCAGTTGGCGTGGGTCGGCGCGGCCGTGCTCCCCACGATATGGCTCGTCTTCACGCTCGTCTATGCCGGCGAGGACCAACTGCTCTCCTCGCAGATGCTCGGCTTTCTGGCCGTCGAACCCGCCGTCGCTATCGCCCTCAAGTTGACGAACGCTTCCCACGGACTGCTCGGGTCGCCGCTCGACCTCTGGCGGGCCGCGAAACCGAACCGATTCGCCGTCTCCGGCGCGGACTTCCTCGGTCCGTTCGGTCCGGACCTCGTTCTCGCCGCACACGCCGTGTACGGGTTCGGTGTCGCCATCACCGGCGTGAGTGTCATCGCGCGGACCTACCTGAAGAGTTCGAACATCCACCGGCGACAGGCCGGGTTTCTCTTCGTCGCCGGCGCGATTCCGCTCGCCGCGCTCGGCGGCGAGTTCTTCTTCCCGTTCCGAATCAACCCCGTCCCCGTCTCGATCGGCGTCAGCTCGGTCGTCGTGCTCTGGGCGCTCTTCAGACACCAGCTGTTCGACATCACGCCCATCGCCCGCGACGCGATTCTCTCGGAGATGCGCGACGCCGTCGTCGTCCTCGACGAACAGGACCGAATCGTCGAATCGAACGGTGCCGCCTCGGAACTGCTGGCTCGACCGGTCGCCGACTGCATCGGCGAGTCCGTCCTCGAAAGCGTCCGCGTCCCGGCCGAGGTTCGGACGGTGTTGGAGGGCGACGACAGAGCCGAGGCGGTCGTCGAGGACGGCGACAGCTGTCGGTATTTCGAGGTCCGCGCCGAATCGCTCGGCGACCGGACGCGCGACCGGGCGCGCTTGCTCCTCTTCTACGACGTGACGGAGCGCCGCCGCACCGAAGAGGAGTTCCGCGCGCTCATCGAGAACTCGCGGGACGTCATCACCGTCCTCGACGCGGACGGCGAGCGGACCTACACGAGTCCCTCGATGACGGAGGTGCTCGGCTATCGGACCGAGGCGCTCGTCGGCGAGTCGGTGCTCGACCTCGTCCACCCCAAGGACAGAGACCGGGTCGCCGACTCTCTCGACGAAGTCGTCACCGGCGACTCGCCCATGCTCGCGGAGTTCAGAATCCGCCACAAGAACGGCACGTGGCGGCGGTTCGAGACGGTGGGCGTGAACCTCCTCGACGACCCCGCCGTCGGCGGCGTCGTGTTGAACTCGCGGGACGTGACGAGTCGGCACCGCTACGAACAGCGCCTCCGGGTGTTGAACCGCGTCCTTCGGCACGACCTCAGAAACGATATGAACGTCATCCTCGGCCACGCCGACCTCCTCCTCGACGAACGCATCCCCGCCGAGTCGAAAGACCACGCCCGGACGATAAAGCGGAAGGCGTCGTCGCTGGTCGAACTCGGCGAGCAGACCCGGCACATCGACACGACGCTCACCCGCGAGTCGTCCGGCCTCGAACCCGTCGAGGTGGTCGAGCGCATCGAGACGCAGTTGGACGACGTCGAGTCCGACTACCCCGAGGCCATCGTCCATCGGAACCTCCCCGACGAGATGTGGGTCTCCGCGGACGACCTCATCGAGTCGGCGCTCAAGCACCTCATCGACAACGCACTCGAACACAACGACCGCGTCATCCCGGAGGTCGCGGTCACCGTCGA
This sequence comes from Haloferax sulfurifontis ATCC BAA-897, assembly GCF_000337835.1. Classification (GTDB taxonomy): domain Archaea; phylum Halobacteriota; class Halobacteria; order Halobacteriales; family Haloferacaceae; genus Haloferax; species Haloferax denitrificans. Next base: position 172,478 of record NZ_AOLM01000003.1, read on the forward strand.
GCGGAGTCAGACCTCGACCGACTACGTCGAGATTCGAATCTCCGACAACGGACCGGGCGTCCCCGACGCCGAACTGTCCGTCCTCGAATCGGGGACCGAGACGCCGCTCCAGCACATAAGCGGGCTCGGCCTCTGGCTGGTCCAGTGGATAATCGACCGCTCGAACGGCCGGCTCCGGTTCGCTGAAAACGAGCCACGGGGGACCGTCGCAGTCGTCGGCCTCCGGAGCGCCGACCGAGCGGTCTCCGTCAGCGACGGCGGCACGGTGACGAGCGGGTCAGAGACGGATTGATTGGCAGGCGAAGTCACTCAGTAACGCGGAGCCGGCGTACGAACGGGGAAAACGGGAACCGAGGCCGAGAGAACGAGACGCCCAGAGCACCGAGCGTTCAGGCCGCGTCCCGGAGTCGCACCGCGAGTCTGTGTGCGCCCTCGGCCGCGGCGGTCGTCGGGTCGTCGGGAGCGACCACGTCGACGGGGCGGTCGAGTTCCGCGGCGAGACGAGATTCGAGCTCTCCGACCAGCCCGGGGATGCACGCCATCCCGCCGGAGACGACGAGCGGGCGGGCGCGAGCGAGCTGATAGGTCTTCATGTGCGAGTTCGCCAACCGCGAGAAGAAGTCGCCGAGCTCGGCGACCGCGTCGTCGAGGTAGTCGTCCAGCGGTTCCATCACACCCCGTTCGACGGTGAACTCGTGGACGCCTTCGCTCCCCTGTTCGACCGCGTCGGTGAAGGGTTCGAACCCGCCGAAGTCGGCGTGAATTTCCTTGTACTCGCGGGCGGTTGCGGGGTCGATAGTCACTCGCCCGTCGGTCTCGGCTTCGACCGCCTCGGCGATGCGCCGGTCGACGCGGTCGCCGGACACCTCTGCGGAGACGAACGGGAGTAGCCGCGTTCCGTGTCGGTACGCGCACGCTTCGAGGTTCCTCGCACCGAGGTTGACGGCGACGAAGACCTCGTCGACCGCCTCGATACCGTCGCCGAGCGGCGGAATCGACGCGCACAGCGATTCGGGGACCCCGCGCGTGAGCGCCGCACCGAGACCGCACTCGCCGACCGCGGTCCCGAAGTTCGCGAGGCCGACTCGGTCGTCGACAGTCGGCATCGCGTACACGACGGCGCTCTCCGCGGGGAGGTCGTGTCGCTCGCAGAGTTCGCGGACGAACCGCTCGAACCGCTCGGCGTCGCGGGCGGTCGCGGGCACGCCCGACCGGAGCATGAACTCGCCTCGTTCGGGAGACCGCCCGGCCGCTCTTTCGCCGTTGGGGCCGCTCCCGTCGCCGACGAGCGCGCCGTCGCCGTCGTCGTCATCGGCCAGACACGAGGGGAGGCAAACCGTCGTCTCCGCGTCGCAGTCGTCGAAGACGAGCGCCGTCCGGCAACTCCCGAACTTGACGCCGATGGCCCTCGGCACGTCGCGCTCGGCGGACTCGCGCGTCGCGCCGGCGCGGTTGGCCGCGGCCGCGTCGTTCGTCATACGGTATCAACTCGATTCGGACTCGGCGGGGTGGTTCGCGCAGTCATGGAATTCACTCGGTTGTCGCAAGGAGAGACCGTGTTCGAGACCCGGCGGTCGGCGTCACACCATCGAGGAGAGACGGGCGACGTAGACCAGGCTCAGCAGGTGGTCGTCGACGTCGAGGTCGGTCGGTTCGTCGACGTCGGCGGAGAAGCCGAGGAGGTAGTCACGGAGCGTCTCCTCGACGCCTGGCGTGACCCAGTCGACCGTCTGGTAGTACCGGAGGGCGTCCATCGCCCGCTTGAACCCGCCTTTGAGGACGAGGAACTCCAGCCAGTCGAAGACGACGCGCTCCGCGCCGTACTTGTCCGGTAGCGAGCGGAGATACGGCTTTTCGACGCCGTCTTCCTCCCCGCGGGACTGGTGGACCAGCAGGTGTTCGAGCTGGCTCGACCGGAGCGCCTCGGACGCCTCCTGTCGGCTCCGGTCGAAAAGCGGGTTGTCGAACCGGAACGGTCCCCGGTCGTCGAACCGACCGTCGTCGTACCGGCTATCGTCGAATCTATCGTCGAATCGGCCGTCGCCGTTCCGTCTGGGCCGTGGAGCGTCACGCGCGATACGTCGGAGTTCGTCTGGGTCGTATTCGTCCGGGTCCAAGTACATAGGTCACCTCGTTCAAGACGGCACGACCCCCGAGTCCCCCTGACTCCGGGCGGCGGAGAGCGCAGGGCGCTGTCCGGTGTGTCACACGCGTTGTCGTACCGTTTCGGTGAAAGCATTCGAAGGAGGCGACATAAATCTATTCGAGCCATTATCAACAGTGATACCGCACTGTCTCGGAGGTCGAAACCCGTCGTCCTCGCCCACCTCAATATCTCCGGTCACCTACGCGGATGCGAGGCGCGGTTTCGACGCGACCTGCGGGGTACGGTTTCGACACAACCGCGTCGAGAAGAGAGAAACCCGCTCAGAGCACGTGGGTGCCGCTTTTCGCGCTCCGCACGCGGAGGTCGCCGGTCTCGCTTTCGAGCTCCAACGAGCGGCCGTGGGAGCCGCCGACGTCCTCGGCGACGACGTCGATACCGAACCCGGCGAGCGCCGTTCGCGTCGCCGCGACGTTTCGGTCGCCGATACTGCCGTCGCCGTCGGCCGAGGTGAAGTCGAACATGGTGCTTCCCCCGGCGATTTTGGCGACGATTCGGTCGGTGTCCGCGCCGACCGCCCGCATCTCTTCTAGCAGGAGTTCGACGCTGGTGTCGACGAACTTCGCCGGCTCGCTGTCGTCGTCCCCGTTCGGGAGCATAGCGTGTGCGAGACCCGAGATGCCCGTCTCGGGGTCGTACAGCGCGACGCCGATACAGGAGCCGAGACCGCTCGTCGTCAGCGTGCTCTCGTCGCTGGAGACGGCGAAATCGGCGATTCCGACCTTGATCCGACCGGAGCGGGCCGCGGGCGTGTCCGTTGTGTAAACTTGCATTGAGATACCTCTACGGGGGGTTCACGCGGCGGGTGAGAGTTGCTTGAGCGCCTTGCGCAGTTCCGTCTCGTCGGGGAGCGCGTAGATGTCGCAGGTGAACTCGTCGTCGTCCGTTCGGATGGTCGAGTCGATGAGGAACGCGTACTCTTGAGACTGCGCGAGGTCCGTCGCGAGCGGGTCGATGATGGCCGACCCGATGTCGTGGACGTGCTTTGGCGGCGAGATGTCGATAGTCGTTTCGAGCGCGTTGGCCCAACCGTCGAGGAAGCCGGAAGTCGTGATGTTTCCGATCTCCTGAATCGCGCTCTGGCGCATCGCCTCGTCGCCCTCCATGCCCGGCAGGAGACTGCTGGCGATGTTCTCGGCCGACGGCTCGTCGAAGAGGATGGCGATGTAGCCGCTCGGCGTTCCGCTGAACTCCAAGACGACGCCGCGACGGACCGCATCTGTCAACGACATCGGCACTCCCTCGATGGGGACGAAGCTCAGCCGACTCACCTCGACGGTCGTGTCGATGCCCGTCATCGCCGTGATGTCCTCCGAGGCCTGATTCGCGCCGTCGTTTATCATCTCGGAGAAGGCGGCGAACGACTCGACCGGGAGCGCGCCGTCGTCGCCGCTCGCCTCGACGATGGTCCCGATAGACGAGGCGGTCGGCACCATGTACAGGTCGAACTCGATGGCGTTGTCCGCGGCCTCCAGCTGGTTGCGGAAGACGAGGACGTGCTCGTCGTCGCCGCCGTTTTCGAACCCCTCGGCCTCGATGTGGTCGAGCGGCCCGTCGTTCTCGTCGTCGACGTAGGTCGGCGTCGTGATGTCGACGGTGGTGTCGAGGTAGTCGGCCCAGCCGTCGATGAAACCGCCGAGCATGATGTTCGCGACCTCCTTGAGGCTACTCTCGGCGAGTTCGCCCTCGGCGTCGGTGGCGTCGATGCCCGGCATCAACGCGTCGACCAACCGCTCTGCGGACTCGGGCGAGAACGCCAACACGGTGTGGCCGTCCAAGCCACCCGAAAAGCCGATGTGGACGCTCACGAGGTCGCGTTCGGCGAACTCGTTTTCCACGTCCGACTTCGTCCCGAGCTCGACCTTGGTGACGTTGACGTACGTGTCGATGCCCGCGAGCGTGGTCAGCGAACCCGCGGCTTTCTCCGCGCCCGAGTGAGCGAGCCGACTGAACGTGCGTAGCGACCGGACGTCGAGATTCATGCCTCTGCCTGAATCACGTCGGCGATGGCCTGGAGCACGTTCGGCTTCTGGAACGGTTTCGTGATGTAGCCGTCGGCCCCCGCCTCGACCGCTTCGCGCATCTTCTCTTCCTGTCCGACCGACGTGCACATGATGACCGATGCGCCGGCGTCGAGCGACTTGATCTCGGACGTCGCTTCGATGCCGTTGCGAATCGGCATCACGACGTCCATCGTGACGACATCGGGTTCGAGTTCGCGGTAGAGTTCCACCGCTTCGACCCCGTTTTCGGCTTCGCCGACGACTTCGTGTTCACCCTCGAGGAGCTGTTTGAGGAGATTCCGCATGAACGCGGAGTCGTCTACGACCAGTACCTTGCTTGCCATACCTCCAGATTTCCGAAAATCACACCATAAACCCTTCCTCCCCATTATCAAGGCTGATACGGGATATGAAGCGTCAATCGCCCACGTCACGCCGTGTCGACGCCGATTCTCGGAGAGCGCTCGCAGAGCGTGTCACCCTCGTCAGCGTTGACGTGGTGGGAACGAAGCCCCCGTCTCTTCGACGGCGTCGAGAAGGTCGCCGATGCTGTCGTCGCGGCCGAGTCCGTTCGCGGCCGCGAGCGCCTCGACGGCCCGACTGGGGTAGGTGACCTGAACCTCCGAGGCTAAAAGCAGGATACCGAGCACCTCGTCGGGCGGCGTGTCGGCGCTACCGACGGCCTCGGCGTACCACGTGAGAAACGAGTGGACGACGTCGGTCACGTCGTCGGAGACGGTCTCGTGTCGGGCGACCTCGCCGTCGACGAGCGCGGTCGTGACGAGCGCGTGGTCCGCGCGGACCGCCCCGACGCGCTCCGCGAGCAGGCGGCGGGCGAGCACGGCCCGTTTTTTCGGGTCTTTCGGGAGGACGAGCTCGGGTGCGCTGGTGCTCGTGTCTCTCTCGTCGTCTTCACCGGCCGCCTCCGTACCGGGGCGGGTGGCCCCGTCGGAATCGGAGTCGGAGTTGGAGTCGGAGGGTCCACTCTCGCCACCGGCCTCGTCGTCGACCGGTGTTGGCGGCCTGTTTTCCCCCGTCGAGATGACGTACCGACCCGTGTCGAGCGCCGCGACGTGCTCGTCGCGGCTGATATCGAGTTCGTCCGTCCCGACGACCCCCTGCTCCTCTGGGTGAGCGGGGGGACGTTCGTCCTCGTCGTCCATCGGCGGATGCTCGGTGCCGTGGCATATAATCCCATCGTCACCGCGCGTGGCGACCTCACTACTACGACTGAGAACGTGGCAGATAGACAACCAACACATTGACAAGCGGCGCGTCCTGATGAATCTCTATCTATGGAGTCTGACAGGACCCTCTCAGCGCTGGGGAACGAATACAACCCGGATATCCTCCGTGCCGCGGACGAGCCTCACTCGGCACAGGAGTTCAGCGAGATGTTGGATATCCCCATCGCCACCTGTTATCGCCGGATCGAGGAACTGACGGCCGCGGGCCTCCTCGAACTACACGACCGGGTTCTCTCCGACGAACACCGACGGACGAACGTCTATCGCCGCGAAGTCGACGAGATCGTCGTCCGCTTCGAGGGCGACGATTACACCGTCAGTGTGACTGAGCGCCCGGAGGTGAAGAACAAACTCGACGACGTGTGGCGGAAGATTACGCAGGACTGAACCTGCTCCGGCTCCGGTCTTTTCCCCTACGTTTTCTGAGACGAGCGCCGATTCAGCTTCCCGCGTGAGCGTGCGAAGAACCTTATTTATCGACGCACCCACCCACCGATATCAGTCTTGATATTGAGGGCCGTAGCGTTATGTAGGACCTCTCCAAGTTGACGAGTGACGGTTCCCCGCTCTCCACAGAGTGTGGGACCAAACCCACGAAACCTATGTTCGAAAACATCAACGAAGACCGGGGTCAGGTCGGTATCGGGACCCTCATCGTCTTCATCGCGATGGTTCTGGTCGCCGCAATCGCGGCGGGCGTCCTCGTGAACACGGCTGGCTTCCTGCAAGCCACCGCCGAGGACGCCGGACAGCAATCTGTGAACAAGGTCACCAACCGCGTCGACGTCGTCAACGCCCACGGCTTGGTCAATCAGACCGGTGAGGAACGCACCGTCGACCAGGTTTTCCTGACGGTTCGCCTCGCGGCCGGCTCCGGGAGTGTCTCTCTCGAAGACACGACGGTCAAGTACCTGAGTGAGACGACCGCACGGACCCTCACGTACAACGACACTAATGACGCTAACGACCAAGCGGACCCGGTCAACCTGACGACTGGGAATAACTTCACCGCGGGCGTTCTCGAAGACGGCGACGGCTCCTTCGAAGTCCTGAACGAACAGTCCGACCGCGCGGAGATCGTCATCAACACCTCCACGGTCGAAGGCTCCACAGCCAACGGGACGGCCACGGGTCAGACCGTCAAGCTCGACATCACTAGCCGCAACGGTGGCACGACGCAGGTCATCCTGACGATGCCCCAGCAGCTCGCCGGCAAGGACAACAACGACCCCATCGCACTCTAGGTGACTCACATGTTCGACAACATTACTGACGACGACCGCGGTCAGGTCGGTATTGGCACGCTCATCGTCTTCATCGCGATGGTTCTGGTCGCCGCAATCGCGGCGGGCGTCCTCGTGAACACGGCCGGCTTCCTGCAGGCGACCGCCGAAGACGCCGGAGAGCAGTCCGTGAACAAGGTCACCAACCGCGTCGAAGTCCTCAACACGCACGGCACGGTCGGCGATGGAGACCACATCGACAACATGACACTTACTGTCCGTCTCGCAGCTGGTTCGGACGCGGTGGACATGAACGAAACGTCGATTAAATACCTCAGTGGCGATAACGTGGTCACCCTTACGAACAGTACGTCTGCAACGGCGACTGCTACGGAGTTCAACCTCTCGAGGGTGACTGATAATGATGATTCCTTCGGCGTGCTTAACAGCATGAACGACCGCTACGAGGTCGAAATCAACACGGATGCAATCGAGGGAACTGGCCTCGAAACGGGTGAGCAGGTCACCCTCGAAATCACCTCCCGCACGGGTGGTACGACGCAGGTCATCCTGACGATGCCCCAGCAGCTCGCCGGCAAGACGCAGGGCGAACCCGTCGAACTGTAACCCGGTTCCGCGGCTTTCCTTCTATTTTACCGACGCCGACTCCCGAGCGGCGGCGCTGTCGTTTGTTCGGAGTACACGGCTTACGGCGCAACTCGGTCGGAGTGACGCTATCGGAGGCCGCGCTCACTCGACAGGTAACCGCCGTAGGTGAGTTGCGGGGATGAGAAGAGACGAACTGAAAGGAGACGGTAACCGGCGAGACGAACACGAACGATGTCGACGAGTGCGGCGCGTTCCCGTGTGCGGGGGAGCCGGAACGGTCTGACGGCGAAGACAGAAAAAGAGCCGCCGGGATGGAGCCACGCCGGTCTTCGAGGCCGACCCGTTACTCGGTCTCTTCGCCGAACCACGGCGGGGATTCGCCGACCATCGAGAACCCGGCCGCCTGCTCGTATATCTTGATGCCGCCCTGTGCGATTTCTAGCGGGAACATCGAGTTCTTGATGCTCTGCTTGCGCATCTTCGCCACCCAGATGTAGCGGTTGCTCGTCGCGCCCGCGGGACTCTGGATGAGGTAGATGTTCCCGTCGGTCAGGAAGTTTTCGAGGCCGATGTCGGTCTCGGGGAAGATGGCCGACTGCTCGGTGGTCAGAAGCGAGGTGAGACCGCTGTCCTTCAGGATGTCGATGAACTTCAGGAGGTACTGGCGCTGTTCTTTCTCGTCGTCGAAAAACAGCTGGAACATCGTCAGCGAGTCGAGGACGAGCCGGTCGTAGTTGGTGTCCTGAAGATCGCCGAGGATGCGGTCGAGCGTCGTCGAAAAGTCACCGTCGCGGAGGAGCGTTCGCTTGTCGTAGACCTTGATCTCGCCGGACTCGACGTACTCGTGCCAGCGGTCGAACCCGATGGACTCGGCCGCCTCGCGGATGTCGTCTTCCGTCTCTTCGAAGGTGAGATACAGGCCGCCTTCGTCGAACTGGTCGACGCCGTTGTAGAGATACTGGAGTCCGAGGATACTCTTCCCCGTCCCGGGATTGCCGCTTATGAGTACCGCGGCGTTCTTGACGATACCGCCGTTCAGGATGGAATCGAGCCCTTCGACACCGGTCTTGACTAGTTCTGTCATGATTGTGTTAAACCGTGTGTTGACTGTCGGACGAACGTCCGTGCCGACGCCGGATAATTCTTCTTACCGCCGCTACGGCGTCGTCTGACTTTTATTACACGTTCGTGGGAGAGAAACCCAGAGCCGTTCGAATATCGGGACTGATAACGGGACGGGAACTTTCTTGTACCGACTTACGTACCTTTGCATCAATGTTACCTGCTCCCCCGAGTCCGTCGGACCGCCCCGGCCGGTCCGCCGCTCGGCCGGGTGACAGGCCGTCGCTCCAACGAGCACCCCCGCAGACGGTGGGGAGGTGCTCGCTGCGAGCATGATGGAGTGGCAGAACGACGAAGACGCGGCCGACGCCGGGGACGAAACGACGGAAGGACAACACATGTCATCAGACGATGGACTTGGATTCGAGGAGGGGATCGACGACCTCTCGGACGAGTTTGGTGACTTCGGCGACGACCTCGACGACGGATTCGACGACGACGATTTCGGCGGATTCGGCGACGACAACAGCGAGGAACTCGCAGAGCTCGAAGATCGCATCGGCGAACTCGAGAACGAAGTAAGCGCCATCTCGTCGGGGATGAACACCGTCCGCGAAGAGAACAAACAGATCGGAGAGACCGTCGAAGAGCTCGACGACACGATTCGCAAACTACTCGACATCTACGAGATGGTCACCCGCGGCATCAACCCGTTCGTCGACGACGCCCGCGAGATGGGCGGCCTCGACGGCGGCGGCGCGTTCGGGCTCTTCGAGGCGGAAGCCGAGGACGAAGAGCATCTCGACCCCGAGGTGGCGAACGCCGACGCCGAGTCGTTCTTCGACGACGACTTCGGCGAGCTCGACGCCGAGGAGGGCGCGAAAGAAGCGGAGCTCGCCGCCGAGGACGAACTCGTGGAAGCGGAGCGCGAAAGCCCCGCTGACGCCCTCGACGACGGCGACGACGAGGCCGACGAGACCGACGAGGCTGACGACTCGGGCGGCGCGGGCGGCGCGAGCTTCGACGACCTCAAAGAACAGTACGAGGAGGGCGGCGGCTGGGACGACGAGGACGACGCGGAGGCGGATGACGCGGGGACCGACCTCGACGACGACCTCGACGCTGAGACGGACCTCGACGACGAATCGGCCGACCTCGAAGACGAGAGCGAAGACGAGGCGCTCGACGACGTCGACCCGGTCGAGGCCGAGACCGACGACGACGAGGAAGCGGACGTCGAAGCGGTCGACGACCTCGATGACGCCTTCGACGACGAACCGCTCGACCCCGAAGCCGAGGTCGAAGACGCCGACGGCGACGTCCGCAAGACGCTCGACGAACTGGAGGCCGAGTACGCCACCGCGGCGGCCAACGACGAGCCCTCGGGCGACGACGAGGCGGCCGCCGAACCCGAGCCGTCCGCGTCGGTCGAAGCGTCGGACGCCTACCTGACGGGACTCCCGTCGAACTACGTCTCCGAGGTGCTCGTGCTCGAATGGGCCGAACACCTCGTCTCCGTCGGCGGCGCGCTCGGCGCGTCGCGCGCGCTCCGCCAGTATCGGGAGCAGGACTGGATATCGCGCGCCGTCGAGAGCGAGCTGAACGCCCACATCGGGCAGATAGCGCCGTCGGTCGAGGACGCCGACGACCACGAACTCCGCATCGACGACCACCAGACGAGCCTCGCGTACGTCTGCCGACTCGCGGAGGACGTTCCGCGGGGACAGCTGTACGAGGAGCTGGTCGCCTACGGGGGGAGATTCGATGGGATTCGGTGTTAGCGGCTCGACCGCCATCATCTTCCTCGGCGTCCTCGTCGCCACGGGGTCGCTGTACACAGCGACGTCCAACGCGTCGGAGAACGTGCTCGAAGCGCAGGACGCCGACGCGGAGCGGGCGCTCGAACGGACGAACACGGACATCGCGGTCACGAACGCGACCTACGACGCGAACAACACGACCCTCACGGTGAACCTGACGAACGTCGGCTCGGAGACGCTGTCAGTGAGCGAGACAACTCTGCTCGTCGACAACGCCTACGTCGACGTGCCGCCGGCCAACGCGACCGTCGACGGCGACGCCGCGACCGACCTCTGGTACGCCGGCGAGAATCTCAGCCTCGTGGTCGACGCCGATCCCACGCCCGCACGGGTGAAAGTCGTCACCGGAAGCGGCGTCGCCGCGACGGAGGTGGTGAGCTAGATGGCCGACATCTCCGTTCCGAGCCTCATCCTGTTCATCGCCAGCATCGTCGTCGCCGCCGGCGTTTCGGGTGTCCTCATCGACACCGTGACCGGAATCAGCAATTCGGTCGACGAGCGCGGCGGCGACGTGAGCACGGAGATCAGAACCGACATCGAAGTCATAAGCGACCCGGAGGCGGGCGTCTACGACGGCGCGAGCGACAACCTCTCGATATACGTCAAGAACACCGGCCTCAGGACGCTCCCGGCGACCAGCGGCGGCTTCGACATCATCGTCGGTGGACAGTATCAGACCAACGTCACGGTGAACGTCGTCGACGGCACCGAGTGGCGGCCGAGCAACGTCATCGAACTCACGGTGACGGACATCGCGTTGACCTCGGGCGACTACCGGATGACCGTCGTCGTCGACGGTGACGAAGAGGTGTTCGAATTCCGCGTATCATGAGCAGTCAATTCTCTCTCGGGCTATCCGGGCACGACCGTCTCGAAAAGGAACTCGGCGGCGGCATCCCAAAGGGTGCAATCGTCCTCATCGAAGGGGACTACGGCGCCGGCAAAAGCGTGCTGTCGCAGCGGTTCAGCTACGGCTTCTGCGACGAGGAAACGGTGGTGACGCTCGTCTCGACCGAGCTGGGCGTCCGCGGCTTCCTCGACCAGATGCACTCGCTTTCGTACGACATCGTCAAGCATCTGCTCGACGAGCGAATCCTGTTCCTCCAGGCCGAAATCGACAGTAGCGGCGCGCTCTCCGGGGGGAGCAGTCAGAAGGAGCGCAAACAGCTCCTCCGGCGACTGATGGACGCCGAGACGCTCTGGGACGCCGACGTCATCATCATCGACACGTTCGACGCCATCCTGCGCAACGACCCGCAGTTCGAGGCGCTGGTCCGGCAGAACGACGAGCGGCAGGCCGCCCTCGAAATCATCTCGTTTTTCCGTGAGCTGACGACGAAGGGCAAGACCATCATCATCACCGTCGACCCGTCGTCGGTCGACGAGGGCTCCATCGGTCCGTTCCGCTCTATCGCCGACGTCTACTTCGAACTGGAGATGGTGGAGGTCGGAAACGACGTTCGCCGGAACATCTTCGTGAAGCGCTTTGCGGGGATGGGCCAGCAGGTCGGCGACCGCGTCGGCTTTTCGGTCCGGTCGGGTATCGGACTCGTCATCGAGTCGAGGAGCGTGGCGTAGATGGCGACCGAACACGGCTCCGCCAGGCTGTCGGACGACCTCAAGCGCCTCGCAATGCAGTGGCCGCATCTCCGGGACCACCTCAAGCGGTTCCGGCAGATCACCGGGGAGTTCCCGATGCTCGTCGACGAGCCGGGCGACTACGAGTCCCGGCGTCCGAACATCATCTACCCGCTGGGCGGTCCCGTGTTCTGCCAGATATACGGCAACTTCGGCGAGACGACGAAGTACTACACCATCGAACCCGAGATGGACGACGACGAACTCGAGGTGTTCGCTCGGGTCAAGGACAAACTGCTCGAACGGAGCGTCTCGAAGCCGGCGCCCGAAGAGAGCGCCGACTACGAGGAGCGCATCGAGGAGTTGCTCTCCGAAATCGTCCACATCGAGGGCGACGACCGCGGGCCGCTCGGCTCGGTGGCGAAACGCCTCGACGTGGCCGGCATCGAGGTCTCGCAGACGACCTACGACAAGATTCAGTACCGACTCGTCCGCGACATCGTCGGCCTCGGCCCGCTCGAACCCATCATGCGCGACCCGGAGAACGAGGACATTCACGTCATCGGTCCCAGTCAGGTCGACGTCGACCACGGGACCTTCGGGCTGTTGGAGACGAGCGTCGAGTTCGACAACACCGAGCAGTTCGACAACTGGCTCCGCAACATGGGTGAACGCATCGGTGACCCCGTCTCCGACGCCCACCCCATCGTCGACTCCACGCTCCCCGACGGCTCGCGTATCAACATCATCTACTCCGACGACGTGTCGCTGAAGGGGTCGTCGCTCACCATCCGTCAGGGCGACGACGTGCCGCTTTCGGTGTTCCAGATCGCCAAGTGGGGGACGCTGTCGCCCGAGTTGGCCGCGTACCTCTGGATCGCGCTGGAGAACGAACGCACCATCTTCGTGGTCGGGGAGACGGCGTCGGGCAAGACGACGACGCTCAACGCCATCCTCTCGTTCATCCCGCAGGACTCGAAGATATACACGGCGGAGGACACCGCCGAGGTGCTCCCGCCGCACGACACGTGGCAACAACTGCTCACCCGCGAGGGCCGCGGCTCCGACTCCGAAGTCGACATGTTCGACCTCGTCGCGGCCGCGCTCCGCTCTCGCCCCGACTACATCATCGTCGGGGAGGTCCGTGGCGAGGAGGGACGCATGGCGTTCCAGGCGGCCCAGACCGGTCACCCGGTGATGCTCACGTTCCACGCCTCCGACATCGTCTCGATGATTCAGCGCTTCACCGGCGACCCCATCAACGTCCCCGAGACGTTCATGGACAACTGCGACATCGCGCTGTTCCAAAACCGCGTCCGGAGGGGCAACGACATCCTCCGCCGGGTGACGAGCGTGCAGGAAATCGAGGGCTACTCGAAGGAGATGGGCGGCGTCGTCACCCGCGAGGCGTTCTACTGGGACCCCGTCCAAGACGAGATCGTCTTCCAGGGGATGAACAACTCCTTCATCATGGAACAGAAGGTCGCGACGCTCCTCGGCTACGACGACACGCGGAAGATATACGACGACATCCAGTTCCGCGCCGAACTCGTCCGCCGGGCGATTCAGGAGAACGTCCTCGGCTACCACGAGGTGAACGAACTCATCGAGGACTTCCAGCGCGACGGCGTCGAGGGACTGCCGTTCGACATGGCGAGGGTGTAGCGAGATGGCAGGGGAACAGAGCGCGTCGATGCAGGCGGTGCAGGTCCGGGACTTCATCAGCGACATCATCGAGTCGTACGAGCAGATGCCGATGGAGCTTTCGCGCTACCTGCTCGCGGTGCTCGGCCCCGCCATCGTGTTTTTCGTCCTCTCCCTGGCCGGAGCTATCGCGCTTCCGTTCCCCCTCCTCGTCCGCATCCCCGTGTTCCTCCTCGGCGTGTTGCTCTTGGGCGGGGCCGTCCTCTACCCGCGGCTCCTCGTCGAGCAGACCCGCCGCAGTCTGGAGAACCAGCTCCATCTCCTCATCACGCACATGACCGTGCTCTCGACGACGAACATCGACCGCGTCGCCGTGTTCCGAACGCTCGCGCGCGAGGAGGAATACGGCGAGTTGGCGACCGAGATGAACCGCATCGTCCAACTGGTCGACGCGTGGAACCAGTCGCTCGACGACGCCTGTCAGCGGCGCGCGCGGGAGGTGCCGTCGAAGCCCCTCGCGGACTTCCTCGACAGGCTCGCGTACTCCATCAACGCCGGCCAGAGCATCGACGACTTCCTCCTCGGCGAGCAGAACGCGATGATTCAGAAGTACATCACCGTCTACGAGAGCGCGCTGGGGAACCTGGAGGTCATGAAGGACCTCTACCTCTCGATGATTCTGTCGATGACGTTCGCCATCATCAACGCCATCGTGCTCCCCATCCTGACGGGGACCGACGCGACGATGACCATCGGCGCGGTCATCGTGCTTTTCGTCTTCGTGCAGTTGGGCTTTTACTTCGTCATCCGGACGATGTCGCCGTACGACCCGCTTTGGTTCCACCAGCCCGAGTACCGGACGAAGGCGAACCGGCAGATAGACATCACGCTGTACGGCGCGGTCGGCCTCTCTATCACGATGGTGCTCGTGCTCGCGTTGGGCACGTTCGACCTGACCCCCGTCGGCGCGACGGTCCGGCCAATCATGATTGAACTCCCGATTCCGCTTCTCATCTCGACGCCGCTGACGCCGCTTGCGGTTCCCGGCATCGTCGCGCGTCGCCACGAAAAGCGCATCGGCGAGCGCGACGAGGAGTACCCCGGCTTCATCCGCGCGCTCGGGGCCTCGGAGACGGCGAAACAGAGCACGACCACGGCCGTCCTGAAGACGCTCAAGACCAAGGACTTCGGCGTCCTCTCGCGTGAAATCTCCCGGCTGTACACCCGGCTTCGGATGCGGCTCGACCCCGACCGTTCGTGGTTCTTTTTCACCGCGGAGACGAACTCCTACCTCGTCCAGAAGTTCTCCGAGATGTACAACGTCGGCCGGTCGATGGGTGGCAAGCCGAAGCTCCTCGGCGAACTCATCAGCCGCAACATGAACGAGATTATCAAACTCCGCCGACAGCGAAAGCAGTCGACTGTCACCCTCATCGGCGTCCTCTACGGCATCACGGCCTCCGCGTCGTTCGCCTTCTTCATCGGGCTGGAAGTCGTCGAGATTCTCGCGTCGTTTTCGACGCAGATGAACCTCGACAGCCTCCAGTTCGGGACGCTCATCTACGCAGGCGTCTACGACGTGCCCTTCATCGAGTACATGCTGACGCTCATCATCCTGTTTAACGCCCTGCTGTCGTCGCTCATGATTCGGATGGTCGACGGCGGGCACAAGGCGAACGCCTACCTCCACTTCGTGATGCTCGTCTGGGTGGGCTCGCTGATGGCGGTCGCCACCTCGTCGCTCGCAGGAGCGCTGATTAGTGTATGACTGACGACGGACCACAGAGACAGACCCGAGATACGATGCCAGACACAGGAGGCGAACAGACCGCACAGGAGGCTCGTTCCCGCGCGCCCGAGGGGGGCGACGTGGCGAAAAGCGACCTCCTGCAGGCGTACCGTCGGAAGAAGTCCGAACCGTCGGACGAACGCGAGGAACAAGAGCGGGAGCGCTCGAAGAAGCAGACGGAAAAACGGACCAGCGACGGCGAGTCCATCGTCGTCGACTTCGTCGCCAACTTCGTCGCCGGCGGCAACGCCTCGTTCGAACCCGTCAAGGGCCGCGTCCTGATGAGCCAACGGCGGCTCATCCTCGCCACGTCGAAGGCGAAGACCGTCATCCCCATCACCTCCATCTTCGACATCGCCGTCGGGCAGGTCCCTCCGGAGGTCGAGGAGTTCTTCGACTACACGGTGATGGTGGGCTACATCATCGGCCGCCAGCGCCGGACGACCGTCATCGGCGGCGACCGCGAGACCATCGAGAAGTTCTCGCTGTTGCTGTTCCGCGCGGCGCTCAACGGCTCGCGCGCGCAGGTCACTCACCCGGCCCGCATCGGCGGGCGCGTCCTCGACACGGAGCGCCGCCCCTCGGGCCTGCATCTCGACTACGAGGCCGTCACGTTCCCCGACGACGACGGCCCGCTCACCGAGAACGGCGAGCCGTTCCACATCGACCTCGCGAGCGTCATCTTCTTCGAGGTGCTCGAACGGACCGTCGACGGCGAAAAGCGACTGGTGCTTTCGGTCCAGCACGTCAAGCAGGGCCAGACGGTCACCTCCGAGATAACGCTCGACTCCCGGCGGAAGATGAACATCCTCGGGCGCTACCTCAGACTCGTCTACCACTGGATAAAGTCGGGCGTCCGCAACGTCGAGGTCACAGAACAGGGCCTCGAAGTCCTCGTCGGGCTGTACTCCGCCGGCGAGATGGCCGCCGAGGTCGACTTCAGCGAACTCCTCGGCGTCGAAGAGGCGGTCCTCGACGCGGAACTGGAGAAGCTCCACGAGGAGGAACTCATCGGCGACGACGAGCTTCCGACCTCGCTGACGCCGCAGGGGCGGTTCGTCGTCAACGAGGAAATCGAAGACGTGAACGTCTGAAGCTGTTTTCCGGCGGAACCGGTGCCGTCCGGTAGTTGCGAAGAACTATCAGCCCTTCAACCAATTCTGTCACTATGCGGACGCGGACTTCGGCGCTCGTCGGACTGGGAATCGGAAGTGCGGTCAGCTACTCCTTCGGCTTCCGACACGGCAGCGCCTTGGTCGGCGTCACCCTGCTTCTCACGTACACAATCGCTGGCTTCGGGTTCGTTGCCTTTCCCGCGTACCGCTGGCGGTGGTCCGGGCCGAACGACCACTTCTGGTACACGATAATCGGGGTCTTGAGCGCTCTGTTACCGATTCTTGCGATTCACGGTCTAGGCTTCGAACCCGGCGAGCGCGTGCGGGGCATCGTTCTCTTAGCCGGGGTCTGGTTGGGAGGCGTCTACGCCGGAATCGCGCTCGAACGCGCCTCGCGGCGCGCGAGCGACGACTGACGAGCGCGACGCGTCGCTCTCCGTCCGGTGACTGCGCCGCGAAAAACCGAGTGCCGACTACTGTTCGTTGATGGCGTCCGAGGCGATGCTACGGCCGCGGGCGTTGAGTTGCACCTCGTGGCGCACGCGAATCTCCTCGACGACGTTGTGGTCGATGAGTCGCTGAAAGAGCTCTTCGACCTCGTCCACGTCGAGGCCGAGGAAGCTCGGGATGTCGAACGGCGAGACGCCGGAGTACAGCGCCGTGAGGACCTGCTTGTCCGTCTCGCTCAGGTCGATAGAGGTCTCCGAAAGCTCCTCGCCCTCCCGGAGGAGCGTGTAGAGGAAACTGACGGCGCGGTCGGAGCCGGAGATGTACGTCTGGAGGCTCGTCCCCTCGTCGTCGGAGTGTTCGACCTCGATGACGCTCCGGTGTTCGTCGACGATGGTCCGCTCGCCGGTCTTCACGTCGCCGATGTCGTCGAGGCGGATTTCGACGAACTTGCCGCCGACGGTCGCCATGCTCACGGCCTCCGTCTCGACTTTGAGCCGGGATTTCTCCCACTCGGTGTTCTGGACGACGCCGCCGGCGACCGCGGGGTGTCGCGCGAGGAACTGCTCGGTGTTGAGGAGCGCGCCGAAGAAGTCCGTCTCGAACTCGTCGTAGTCGACGGGCGCGAGCAGGACGACGCCCGACGGGATGTGGACGCTGAAGTAGTCGGAGACGGTCGCGATGCGCTGGTTCACGTCGTATCGGCCGCCGAACTCCCGTATCTTCGAGAGCTGAATCGTCCGCTTGCCGCCGGTGCCAGCGAGGATGAGCCGCCTGTTCGAAAGCAGGATGCGACCGCTCGTCCAGTCCACGTCGTGCATCTCCCGGCCGTTCTTGACGACCTGGAGGAACCGCCCGCGGGTGTCTCCGAGCTTTTGCTCACCGGGCTTCATC
Organism: Haloferax sulfurifontis ATCC BAA-897; assembly: GCF_000337835.1. Classification (GTDB taxonomy): domain Archaea; phylum Halobacteriota; class Halobacteria; order Halobacteriales; family Haloferacaceae; genus Haloferax; species Haloferax denitrificans. The sequence goes on from NZ_AOLM01000003.1 coordinate 190,073, forward strand.
GCTCACCTCCCGACCGCGGTGTCGCTCGCGCGGTAGATGCGGAGTCGTTTCTCGACGGGGTCGAACTGCTGTCGACACGTCGGTGGGATGGTTTCGGTCATGCCGATGGTGAGGTAGCCGTCCGGCTTCAGCGCGGAGCCGAGCGTCTCGAAGACGGCCCGTTTCGACTCGGTGTTGATGTAGATGAACAGGTTCCGGCAGACGACGAGGTCGAACGTCCCCGGCGGCTCCTCGCGGATGAGGTCTCGCCGCTCGAAGCTGACCATGTCGGTGACGGCGTCTTTCACTTGGAAGCTGTCGCCGTCGCGGTCGACAAAGCGCTCCCACCGGCCGATGGGGTCGAGCTGTTCGGCCACGTCGTTGGTCTCAGACGCGCGGTACTCCCCCGCTCTGGCGGCGCGAAGAATCTCGCGTTTGATGTCCGTGCCGACGATTTCGATGCGGCGCTCGTCGACGCGGTCGTCGTCGTGGGCGAGCATCGCCAGCGAGTAGGCCTCGCGGCCGTCGGAGCAGGCGGCGCTCCACACCTTGATGGGGTCGTGGCGGCTCCCCCGCGAACTCAGGTCGCGGAGCACCTCGCGGAGCGCCTCCCACACCTCGGGGTTCCGGAAGAAGCTCGTCACGTTGACCGAAAGCGCGTCGAGGAGCGCCTGCTGTTCCTCCTCGTCGTCGGTGAGCAGGTCGTGGTACGTCCCGTAGTCGTCGACGCGCCGCCGCCGCATCCGGGCGGAGATTCGGCGGTCGAGATAGGCGTCGTTGTACGAGCTCGTCTGGAACCGCAGGGCGTCTTCGATGTAGTCCAAGAGCCGGCCGAACGCCGGGTCGTCGGTCGCCGACGAGGGCATCAGTCGGCCGCCTCCTCGGTGGTCCCGGGGAGCTGGCTCGGGTCGAACTCGCGCATCGCCTGCTCGCTTTCGGCCGGGAGCGCGAGCGTCGACACGTCCAGAATCGGGATGACGTTCCCGTCGCCGATGACGGCCGTTCCCGACAGCCCGCCGACGCCCGAAAGCGGCCCCTGCAGGGGCGTCACGACGACTTCCTCCTGTTTCGTCACGCCGTCGCAGTGGAGCGCGACCTGCCTGTCGTCGGGGCGGATGCGGACCACCATGCCGTCGTCGGGCTCGGGCGAGTCGATTTCGAGCGCCTCGCGGAGCCGAATCAAGGGGAAGATGGTCTCCTCGTGGACGATGACCTCCGCGCCGTTGACCGTCTGGACGCGGTCGCGGCGGCTAATCTCGTCGATGTACTTGATGGGGACGCCGAACTCGCGGTCTTCGACCTGGACGAAAAGCACCTTGATGATGGCGACCGACACCGGAAGCCGGATGTTGAACGTGCTTCCCTCGCCGGGTTCGCTGTCGACCGACACCGAGCCGTCGAGCGACTCGACGGTCGTCTTCACCACGTCCATGCCGACGCCGCGGCCGGAGACGTCCGTGATTTCGTCGTTGGTCGAGAAGCCGGGGTGGAAGATGTAGTCGTACACCTCGCTGTCGGGCATCTGGTCCAGTTCCTCGCGGGTCGCCACGCCCTTGTCGACCGCCTTGTCGCGGACGGCGTCGGCGTCGATACCGCTCCCGTCGTCCTCGACGGTCACGATGACGGTGTCGTGTTGGCGGCGCGCGGAGAGCCGGATGGTCCCCGTTCGGGACTTGCCGTTCGCCTCGCGCACGTCGGGTTCCTCGATGCCGTGGTCGACGGCGTTCCGGAGGACGTGCATCAGCGGGTCGGAAATCTCGTCGAGGATGGTGCGGTCGAGTTCGATGTCCGCGCCCTCGACTTTGAACGAGACGCGCTTGTCCTGCTCGCGGGCGAGGTCGCGCACGAGCCGGGGGAACTTGTCGAACACCTTCTTCAGCGGGATGAGCCGCATGTCCATCACGGTGTTCTGGAGGTTCGACGATATCTTGTCCAGCTCGTCGAGCGTGTCGAGCGCGGTCGTCTGCCCCACGTCGATAGCGTTTCTGAGCTTGATGCGGCTCGTCACCAACTGCTCGACGAGCTCGTGGAGTTCGTCGAGCTGGTCGACGTCCACGCGGACGGACTTGACCGCCGAGATGGAACGGGCCTCCTTTTTCTTCTCGTTGCCGGACTCCGGTTCTTCGTCGCTCTCGGTCGACTCGGCCTCGTCGGCGTCTCCTTCGCTCCCGTCGTCAACGCTGGGAGCGTCGTCGGACGCCGCGTCGCTGTCACTGTCGACAGCGCCGTCAGCGTCGGCGGACTGGCCGGAGCCGTCCGATGCCGGGGCGTCAACCTCCGACTCGGCCGCCGGGGTGTCGCCGGCGTCGGCGACCTGTTTGTCCCCGGCGGCGAGCGCGTCGGACACGTCGGTCGTCTCGACCGTCGAAACCTTCCAGAGGCCGTCGAGTTCGCTCTCGACGACCGCGGCGTCGCGCTCGGCGACGAACAGGTCGAAGCCGTCGCCGAACTCGCCGTCCTCGATGGCGTCGCGGCTCGGGTTCGCCCCGACCACGTCGAGGTCCTCGGGGATGCTACTGAGGAAGATACCGGCGTCGACGCCCTTCATCTGGCCCGCGTCGAGTTCGACGTGGGCGTGGGTGAGCGTGGTCGCGTCGAGGGTGTCCGCGTCGACGCAGTTGGCGGCGAGCGTGTCGAGGTCGACCGACTCGCGGTCGGCCTCGTCAGACGCCGCCGTGTTCGAGTTTCCCGCGTCACCGCCGTCCTCGACGGCCGCGCGAATCTCCTCGACCGTGTCGGTCGGGTCGATGGTGGACTCGCCGTTCTCCTCGATGTCGTGGAGGATTTCCACGATGAGGTCCATCCCGTCGAAGACGAGGTCCATCCGCTCGGCCGTGACGTCGAGTCGCCCGTGGCGAATCTCGTCGAGGAGGTCCTCGACGGCGTGGGCGACCGTCGCGGCGTTGTCGAAGCCCATCGCGCCGAAGTTGCCCTTCAGCGTGTGGGCCTGCCGGAAGATGTCGTCGATTGCCTCGGTGTCGTCCGGGTTCGACTCCAAAGACAGAAGCGAGTTGTTCAACTGCGTGATGCTCTCTTCGCTCTCGGTGATGAATGCTTGGTAGAGTTCTTCGTCCATGGTCAGGTAGTGAGCCCGCTGAGTGCTTCGTCTGCGATTCGCTCGTCGGCGGAGACGGTGTCGACACAGCCGGCCTCGATGGCCCGCTTCGGCATCCCGAAGATTGCGGACGTCTCCTCGTCCTGTGCGACCGTGTGGCCGCCCGCCCGCTTGATTCGGGTCATCCCCTCGACGCCGTCGCGGCCCATGCCCGTCAGCAGGACGCCGGCCAGCGGCGCGTCGACCGCCTCCGCGGCCGACGCCATCGTGAGGTCGATGGCCGGTTTGACGCCGTGGAGCGGCTCGTCGTCGGAGAGTTCGAGCCGGAGGCGTCCGGCGCGGTCGCCGGTCACGAGGAGGTGCGAGCCGCCGGGTGCGATTCGAATCTGTCCGGGGCCGATTCGCTCGCCGTCTTCGGCCTCGCGGACCTCGTAGTCACAGCGGCCGTCGAGCCGCGCCGCGAAGCGCTTCGTGAACCCGGCCGGCATGTGCTGGACGACGAGCACGCGGAGCCCGGCCTCCTCGGGGAGCGCCGCGAGCAACCGCTCGACGACGTTCGGTCCGCCCGTGGACGCGCCGATAATCAGCGTCGAACCCTCGGTCGGAAGCGACTCGGCGGCCGCCGCGGTCGAGGTCGTCGCCGCCGCGGTCGCCGCCGGCTTCTGTCCCGTCTTCGGCGGGCGAGCCCCCCGGCGCGTCGCCGAGAGGTCGACCGCCGCGGCGGACTGAATCTTCTCGACCAGTTCCCGCTTGACGCGGGGCATCTCCGAGGTGACTTCGCCGCCCGGCTTCGTCACGAAGTCGACCGCCCCGCGGTCGAGCGCCTCGAACGTCACGTCGGCGTCCTCCTCGGCGTGCGCCGAGAGCATGAGGACGGGCGTCGGACACTCCTCCATGATGGCCTCGACCGCGTCGAGCCCGTTCATCTCGGGCATCTCGATGTCCATCGTCACCACGTCCGGTCGGTTCGCCTCGACCACCGATACCGCCTCGCGGCCGTCTGCCGCCTCAGCGACGACCTCGACGTCGGCGTCTTCGAGGAGCGTGCGAATCAGCGTCCGCATGAACCGCGAGTCGTCGACGACGACCGCTCGCGTCGAGTCCGCGCCGGCGGCCGAACTCATCGCCCCCACCTCCCGGTGCGGGAACGACGGGCGCGACGGGTCGCCGAGCGGGCCCCCCGTCGAGGGGTCGGTGGATTGTTTCGTGTGCCGTTTCGTAGACCGCTCATCTACCCCGAGGTTCGGAAATCGGGTATATAAACACTCGGCGAGGATAATCACGGCTGATAATCGGGTACGTACCTTTATACGCTGAATCTGACCACTCTGAAGCGATCAGGTGGCGGCGTCTGTCGCCGCCGGGGTTGACCATGCGACAAGATGCAATCACGACCGAGGTGAGCGCGGACGAGACCGACGCGGAGGACTCCGCCGAAGAAGTACAGGTGCTGGAATTCCAACTCGGCCCGGAGACGTACTGCGTCGACATCGAGTACGTGAGCGAAATCGTCGACAAGGGCCAGCTCACGGCGGTGCCGAACGCGCCGGACTACGTCGAGGGCGTGATGGACCTCCGCGGCCGGACCACGTCCATCATCAACCCGAAGTCGCTTCTCAACATCGACGCCGAGGGCGAGTCGAAGCGCATCGTCATCTTCGACCCCAACAAGTTCGAAGACGAGGCGGCGACCGGCTGGCTCGTCGACGAGGTGTATCAGGTCGTGCGCGTCTCGATGGACGACGTGGAGGACCCGCCGCTCGAAAAGGACGACTCCATCGAGGGCGTCATCAAACGCGACGGCGACCTCGTCGTCTGGATTTCGCCGGTGCACGCCATCGAGTAAGGCGGTTCGACGACCGGCCCCGCATTCGTTTTCGAGACCCTAGTCGGCGAGCGACTGCTCTCCCGCCGCGACGCCCCGACCGCTTGTGAGCAACACGACGACGAGCGCACAGCCCACGACGACCCCCGCGAGCCCGAACGCCGCGACGTAGCCGGCGGCGTCGGCGACGAAGCCGCCGAGCGCCGAGCCGACCCCGCCGCCGAGGCTCGAAAGCGCCGTGTACGCGCCGAGGGCCTCCCCGCGAATCCGATCGGGCGCGAGCCGCGTCACCATCCCCGTCGCCGTCACCGCGATGATAGCCCACGTGACGCCGATGACGAGGAACGTCGCGCCGAGGGTGACGAGCGCGGCGAGCGCGGCGAACTGTGTACCGACCACGGCGACAGCCGGGAAGGCGAATCCGCGGGTCGCCAACGCGCCGACCTGCAGGCGACGGGGGTCGTGTCGCGCCGCGAACGCGCCGACCTTCGCGTAGCTCACCGCCGACCCGAGACTCGAAAGCACGAACAGGGCGAACACCTCGTCGGCGGTCCGCCCGGAACCGACGAGGTACGCCGGGAGCGGCCCGAAGAAGACAGAGAAGCCGACGAAAAACAGCGTCGCGGCCGCGAGGTACCGGAGGAGCTCGGGTGTCATCCGCTTCCGGAAGTCGTCGAGGTCGAAGCTATGGAGCGCCCAGTAGAGCCGCGAGGGGCCGTACGGGACCGCGCGGACCGAGCGCCCGACGAGACCGCTCCGCCGGCGGATGCCCGCCGAGACGCGGGCGAACCGCCGCGCCGACACCGTCGAGCGCTCGGGGTACCAGACGCGGACGAGGACGGCCCCGAGGGCGGCGGCGACCGCGGCGGCGACGAGGAACCGCCGTTGCACGGCGAGCGCGTCGAGGCCGAACAGCCGCGGGGCCAGCGCCGACCAGACCGCGCCGACGACGAGGCCGCCGAGCCAGCCGTAGCCCTGATAGTGGTTGAGGACGCCGAACCGGCGGTTCCAGTCCTTCGAGGGGACGCCCTCGACGACGATGAGGTTCAACACCGGCGCGGCCGCCGCGACGACGAACCACAGGAGGGCGTTGGCGACGAGGACCGCGGCCGGCGACGACACGGCGGCGGTGAGAGAGAGCGCGCCCGCGGTCGCCGCGAGCGCGACGAGGATGAACGGCCGTCTGCGCTTCGCGCGGGCCGCCAGTCGGCCCCAGAGCACCGCGCCCGGCGCGCCGGCGAAGGCGGCGGTCGCGGCGATGAGGCCGACGAACAGCGCGTTCGCACCCAGTTCGATGGCGTACAGCGGGACGACGAGCGACGACGCGCCCACCGCGGCGTAGCCCAGCGCCCAGCCGAACAGCCATCGGTCGCGGTTCCTCGCCTCCGAACGCCCGTGTCGGTCGGTCACACGTCACGAATGAGACCGGTGAAACAAAGTCGTTACTCCCCGAAGGCGCGCGAAAAGCAGGACATATATAGTCTGAACAAAATCCTCGGACAACCATGCTCGGGAGCGAACCACCACATACGGGGGGACGGTCGTGACGGACGACTCCTCTCCCTCCTCGTTCGTGCAGTACGGTATCGACGACAAACCACCCCTTCCGACCGCTCTCCTTCTCGGCGCCCAACACTACCTCACCATGGTGGGCGCGAACATCGCCGTCCCCCTCATCCTCGCCGGAGCCCTCGGCATGCCCGCCGACGTGGTGCCGCGGTTCGTCGGGACGTTCTTCGTCGTCTCCGGCATCGCGACGCTGATGCAGACGACGTTCGGGAACCGCTACCCCATCGTGCAGGGCGCGCCCTTCTCGATGCTCGCGCCGGCGCTCGCCGTCGTCGGCGTGGCGACGGCGGCCGACCAGTCGGGGGTCGCGTGGCAGAGCGCGCTGTTACAACTGCAGGGCGCGATTATCGTCGCGGCCGTCGTCGAGGTGTTCGTCGGCTACTTCGGCCTGCTCGGACGCCTCCGGAAGTTCATCTCGCCGGTCGTCATCGCGCCGACCATCGCGCTCATCGGGCTGTCGCTTTTCAACGCCCCGCAGGTCGCGTCCGCCACGAACAACTGGTGGCTCCTCGGCCTGACGCTCGCGCTCATCGTCCTGTTCTCGCAGTACCTCGACACCGCCCATCCGGCGTTCAAGCTGTTTCCGGTGTTGCTCGGCGTCATCGTCTCGTACGTCGTCGCCGCCGGCCTCTCGGTCGCGGGCGTCATCGCCCCCGGCGCGGCGGGCTACGTGAACCTCCAGACGGTCATCGAGGCCCCGGCGCTCATGCCCATCTACCCCCTGCAGTGGGGCTTCGCGGGCGGCCCGGGGGCGACGACCGTTTCGCTCCCCGTCGTGGGCTCGGTCGCGTTCGGCGTCCCGCAGTTCACGACCTCCTTCATCATCGGGATGCTCGCGGGCGTCGCGGCCTCGATGGTCGAATCGTTCGGCGACTACCACGCCGTCGCCCGGCTCTCGGGCGTCGGCGCGCCCTCCGAGCGCCGCATCAACCACGGCATCGGCATGGAGGGCCTGATGAACGTCTTCTCGGCCGTCATGGGCGGGAGCGGCTCGACCTCCTACTCCGAGAACATCGGCGCAATCGGCCTCACGGGCGTGGCCTCCCGCTACGTCGTCCAAATCGGTGCCGCCGTGATGCTCGTCATGGGCTTCGTCGGCTACTTCGGCCAGCTCATCGCGACGATTCCCGACCCCATCGTCGGCGGCCTCTACGTCGCCATGTTCGGCCAAATCGTCGCCGTCGGCCTCTCGAACCTGAAGTACGTCGACCTCGACTCTTCACGGAACGTGTTCATCGTCGGCGTCGCCATGTTCACCGGCCTCGCCGTCCCCGCCTACATGGGGAACGTCGGGAGCGCGGCGGCGTTCCGCGAGGGGATGCGGCAGGTCGCGCTCGTCGGCCCCGTCCTCGGGACGCAACTCGTCGCCGACACGGTGTTCGTCATCGGCTCGACCGGCATGGCCGTCGGCGGCCTCATCGCCTTCTTCTTCGACAACACCATCGCGGGCACCCGCGCCGAGCGCGGCCTCGAAGAGTGGGAAGACACCGTCGAAGACGACAGCGACTTCGAGTCGGCGCTTGACCGCTTCCGCGGCGACGAGTCGGCGACGGCCGACTGAGCCGACCGACGCGCGGATTTTTTCGGGTCGCCTAAAAACCGATGCGTTTTTCTATAGTTAGGCGCGCCTAAAACCATGAACTACAGCAGACGGCGTCTCTTGCAGACGACGGGACTCGCAGTCGCGACCGCCGGACTCGCGGGCTGTAACGGCCAATCGAGCGATGAATCGACCACCGCCGCCGAGACCGATTCGGAGACGGAGACCGCGGACGGAACGACCACCGAGGACGCCGAGTCGTCGGTGAGCGTCGACGCCACCGTCTCCGTCGCGGCCGAGTGGAACGCCATGCGCGCTCGGCTCTACGACACCGTCGCGCTGGCCGACGCGGGGCGACTGGGCACCGCCGCCCGCGTCACCGGCGACGTGTTCACCCGGTTCGAACAGTCGTCGGGCGAGTGGGGCGCACACGAGCAGTTGGAGGCGACGAACGAACAGAACTACGAGACGTTCGAATCGCACCTCGGCGGCGCGCGAGAGGCGTACGCCGCCGGCGACGCCGAGCGCGGTGCGGACCTCGCGGTGCAGGCGGCCGACAACCTGCTGGCGGCCCAGCGCGGCCGGGTCGACGCCGCCGTGGTCGACGCGCTGGACGTCCTGCTGTTCGGCGCTCGCGCCCGCGACGCCGGTCTGCTCGCCGCGGCCGGCGAGGTCGACGCCGCGGCCGAACTGGCGAACGCGGTGTACGAGGGCTTCGAGGACGCGCCCGCCCACTCGGCGCTCGAGTCCGCCTCGGGCGAACTGTACGAGACCTTCGAGGCGGCCGTCGAGGGTGCGGCCGACGCCGGCGACGCCGAGACGCTCGCCGCCTCGGCCCGGACCGCCGCCGCGGCGACGGTCGACGCGAGCTACGAACTCGCCCCCGAGACGGTCGCGGGCGCGGGCCACCTCGCGCTCATGCAGGCGGTCGGCTTCGACGCCGAGGTGCTGGCCGGGCTCGGCGGTCCCGGCGACGAGTTCGCCCACGCGGCCGCGCTGTCGCTCTACCGCGCCCGCGCCGCCGACGTGCCCCGGTTGGTCGCCGCGGGCGAGGCCGACTTCGCCGCGACGGTGGCGAGCGACGTGTTCGCCCACTTCGAGGGCGCTCGGGCGCACGAGGCGTTAGAGGAGGCCGACCACGACGCCTACGAGGGCTTCGAGGGCGGACTTGAGTCGCTGACTGAAGCCGCCGAGTCGGGCGACGTCGCGGCGGCCGAGGAGGCGGTGGCGACGGTCGACGAGAACCTGCTCGCGGGAATCTCGGCGCTCGTCGGCGGCGAGGCCGCGACCGTCCTCGAAGCGGCGTTCTTCCGCGCCCGCCTCGGCGACGCCCGCGAGCTGGTCGCGGTCGGCGAGACGGACCGCGCCGCCGCGGTCGGCGAGGACCTCTTTTCCCGCTTCGAGGAGAACGAGGCGGACCTCCACGAGTCCGTCGAGGAGGAGTCCGAAGAGCTGTACCACCGCTTCGAGGAGGAGCACCTCGCGGGGCTCGTCGAGGACGCGGCCGCCGGGAACGCCGGCGCCGCCGCGGCCCACGCCGAGGGCGCGACGGACGCGCTGTTCGAGTTCGAGGCGGCCGTCGGCGCGACCGCCGAGGTGTCGGCCGCCGAGGCCGCGTTCTTCGGTGCTCGCGGGTTCGACGCCGCGGCGCTCGCGCAGGTCGGTGCGTCGGCCCGTGCCGCGACGGTCGTCCAGTCCACGTTCGCCTTCTTCGAGGCCGGCGCGGGCGGCTACCACGAGACCTTGGAGGAGGCCGACCACGACCTCTACGAGTCGTTCGAGGGCGCGCTCGGCTCGGTCCGAACCGCGGCCGAGGAGGGCGGCGACACCTACGGCGCGGCCAAGACCTACGGCCAGCGAGCGGTCGATTCGATGTACGCCGTCGTCGCCACCGCGGCCGCGGACGCCGGTCTCGGAGCCGCCGCGTCGGAGCGCATGACCGGCGTCTTCCAGACCTTCGAGGAGGCCCGCGTCCACGAGGCGTTAGAGGAGGCCGACCACGACGCCTACGAGGGCTTCGAGGCGGCCCTGTCGGACTACGTCGCCGCGCTGGAGGACGGAAGCGAGGTCGACGCCGCCGCGGAGACGTACGCGACGGCGACGGCTCGCGCCCAGTTCGCGGTCGTCGGCGAAGTCGGGAAGGCCCCCGAGGCCGGGAGTACCGATGAAAGCGGCTCCGCGGACACGTCACTCACCGGCGGTCCGAACGTCGTCGAGGGCGTTCCCGAGGAGGCAGACCACGTGGTGAAGATGAACGCCGTCGCGTTCGAACCGGCGGAACTGACCGTCTCCGTCGGCGACACGGTCGCCTTCGAGCACACCGCCGGCGAGGCGCACTCGGTCACGGCCTACGGCGACGACCTCCCCGAGGGCGCGGCGTACTGGGCCTCCGGCGGCTTCGAGTCCCAAGAGTCGGCCGAGACCGGATGGGGCGAGGGGAAGGGTGCGGTCCAGTCGGGCCAGTCCTACGTCCACACCTTCGAGACGGCCGGCGAGCACGCGTACTTCTGCGTGCCCCACGAGGCCGCGGGCATGACCGGAACCGTCGTCGCCGAGGAGTAGCGTCGTCGAGAAGCGGACTTAGTCCCCGTCGCGCCCGGTCCGCCCGAGCGCGACGAGCACGAGGTAACCGACGAACCCGGCGGCGAACAGCAAGACGGGAATCGCGAAGGGGCCGAACGTCTCGATGAGCCCGTCCACGGGACCGAGTTGAAGCATATCCGAGCCACGGCCGCGCCGCGGATAACGTTCCCGGCGGCGGCCGGTGCGGGCGACCGAACCGGTTCGCGGCGGGCGCACCCACCGAGCGACGCCGGGCGCTCACTCGTCGTAGGCGCTGTCGTCCACGTCCGGGTCTGCCGCCGCGTCCGCGACGTCGTCGGCCACCGTCCCGTCGGCCGCGTCGCGGGTGCGAGCCGGTCGCCGAACGCCGCCGTTCGAGAGTCCGGCCGCGGGCGATTGCCGGGTCGCCTCGGCGTCCGCCGAGTGGACGTGCACGTCCCGCTGGGGGAACGGAATCCCGATGCCCGCGTCGTTCAGGCGCTTGTATATCTCGCGGTTGAGGTTGTGCGTCGCCTTCCCGCGTTTGAGCGGGCTGTTGACCCAACAGACGAGTTCGTACTCCAGCGCGTCGGGACCGAACCGACGGAGCCGCGGCCGCGGGCGGGGGCTGTCGAGGACCAGCGGCTCGTCGAGGGCGATGTCGGTCAGGAGTTCTTCGAACTCGTCGACGTCGGTGCCGTAGGCGACGCCGACCGGGACTTTCAGCCGGCGGCGGCGGTTCGGCGCGGACTCGTTGATGATTTTGGCGGCGTTGAGCACCGAGTTCGGCACCGTCACGAGCAGTTCGTCGCGGGTGAGAAGCGTGGTCGAGCGGATGCCGACCTTGACGACGGTGCCCGCCTCGCCGGAGTCGAGGACGACGTAGTCGCCGATTTTGTAGGTGTCGTCGAAGTACAGCGCGATGCCGCCGAAGAAGTTGGCGACAGTGTCCTTGGCGGCGAAGCCGACGGCGATGCCGGCGATGCCCGCACCGGCGAAAAGCGGCGTGATTTCGATGCCCCAGATGTACAACAGCACGCCGATGGTGCCGACCGAGACGACGATGGTCCAGACGTTCGAGAAGACGGGCGCGAAGTCGTAGCGACTGCCCTTGTCCTTGACCGCGTCGACGAGGCGGTTGACGAGGCGGTTGAGCGCCCACGCCCAGATGACGATGCCGACAGACAGCGACGGCAGGCCGAAGAAGTCGTTGAGCGTCGCCGCGTCGACGACGAGCGCCTCGGCGACCGCGGGCGCTCTGGAGAACAGGAAGACGCCGGTCAGCGAGACGGTGACGACGATTGGCCACCGAAGCTCTTGGACGACGATGTTGTCCAGAGAGGTCTCGGTCCGGCTGGTGTACCGAAACAGGAGTCGGATGACCACCGTCTCCATGACGAACGCGCCGCCGACGGAGATGAGAAGCACGAGGGCCGTCACCTCAAGCGCCGACAGGCCCGAGAGGAACGACGAGAGGTGTTGGCTCATGCCGCGGAAATCGCGGCCACCGGGGATAACGATTGCTCCGCTGACGGTCGCGGCGGCCGAAAGGTTTTGTTCGCCGGGGGCGCGAGGGCACACCAGATGTACCGATTCGGTCACTGGGGCGTCTCGCTCCTCGTGTTCGCCCCGCTCGGCTTCGCGCTCGTGCAGGCCGGCCGCCCGGAACTCGCCTTCGCCGCCGGCGCGGCGATGTGCTGGCTGGCGATGCTCCCCGACTACGACATGCGCGTCCCCGGCATCTCCCACCGCGGGCCGACCCACACCGTCCTCTTCGCCGCCCTCGTCGGCGGCGTCGGCGGCGGCGGCGCGTACCTCCTCGCCAGCAACGCGGGCCAACCCGAGACCGTGGCGACGACGCTCGGCGCGTTCGGCTTCGCCGTGGGCGCGCTCACCGTCCTCGCACATCTCCTGGCCGACGTGCTCACGCCGGCCGGCATCCGCCCCCTCTGGCCGCTTTCGTCCCGGAAGTTCACGCTCTCGCTTTGGACCGCGGACAACACCGTCGCCAACTACGGCCTGTTCGCCGTCGGCGTGTTCGCGGTGGCCGCCTCGGCGTACCTCTCGGTCGCGCTCTGAGCCCCGGAACTCGGGACGGCGAGCGCCCCTCGAACCTGAGGAATCGTTAAGGTCTGTCCGGGAGAGCGGAGACGCATGGACGACGACGCCATGCGCCGCTTCCCCGTTCCCGACCGCGACGACCTCCCCGAAGACCTCCGCGAGCGCATCGACGACGAGACCGAGCGCGCCGGCTTCACCCCGAACGTCTTCGCCGCGTTCGCGTACAAGCCCTCGCACTTCCGGCCGTTTTTCGAGTACCACGACGCCCTCGTCGAGGACACCGACCTCGAACGCCACGAGGTGGAGATGATAATCGTGGCCGTCTCCGGCGTCAACCACTGTTACTACTGCAACGTCGCCCACGGCGCGCTGGTCCGCATCTACGCGAAAGACCCGCTCCTCGCGGACCAGCTGGTCGCCAACTACCGCACCGCCGACATCCCCGAGAAACACAAGACGATGCTCGACGTGGCGGTCAAACTCACCGAATCCCCCGTCGAGGTCGGCGAGGACGACCTCCAGCGACTCCGCGACGCCGGCTTCTCCGAGGAGGCGGTCTGGGACATCGGCGCGGTCACGGCCTTCTTCAACCTCAGCAACCGCATGGCGATGTTCGCCGACATGCGGCCGAACGAGGAATTCCACACACTCGGCCGCCAACCGCGCGACGACTGACTCTCGGGAGCAGAACCAATACCACGGTCATTGGTGTCAATTGCCGGAATCCTTATGCCACCGACCGGCGAGGTTCGACACGCAATGGCGAAAGGTAAGGTTGCATTCTTCAAGTCCTCCGGGGGCTACGGCTTCATCGAGACCGACGACCACGACGACGACGTGTTCTTCCACATGGAGGACATCGAGGGTCCCGACCTCGAAGAGGGTCAGGAAGTGGAGTTCGACATCGAGGAGGCCGACAAAGGTCCGCGGGCGACGAACGTCACCCGACTCTGAGGCCGGCGCGTTCCGCCCGACGACGACTCGACAGCGAATCAGAGTTCTGCATTTTCAGCCCGTCAGCCGCGGCGCTCGCGCGTCGGCGGCCGCCAACTTCGGACGGCCGGTCGTCGCCCGCCTCAGAGCGTCCCCGCCCGCCCCATCCGCCGAATCTCGTCGGCCCGCGTCCGGATGGCCTCCCACTCCTCGTCGTCCTTGCGGTCGACGTGGGAGTACATGAGCCCCATCCGGCCCGTTCCGCGGAGGCGCTGTTCGTTCTCCTTCAGGAAGTCCCAGTACAGCGCGTTGAACGGGCAGGCGTCCTCGCCGATCGTCTTCGACACCGCGTAGGGACACGACGAGCAGTAGTCGGACATCTCGTTGACGTAGTTGCCCGACGAGGCGTAGGGCTTCGACGAGAGCACGTCGGTGGCGAACGACCCCATCGCGACCACGTTCGGCGTCGTCACCCAGTGGAACGCGTCGACGAAGCCGAGGTGGAACCACCGGTCGAGTTCCGCCGGGTCGACGCCGTAGACGAGCGCGAAGTTCGAAAGCACCATCAGGCGCTCGATGTGGTGGGCGTAGCCGCGGTCCCGAACGTGGCCCACGGCCTCCGAGAGACAGCGCATGTCCGTCTCGCCGGTCCAGTACGCCTCGGGAAGCGATTCGGTCTGGTCGAGTTGGTTCGCCTCGGCCAGTTCGGGCATCGACCGCCGGTAGACGTGCCGCACGAACTCCCGCCAGCCGAGGACCTGCCGGACGAACCCCTCGACGCTGTTGAGCGGGGCGTCGCCCGCCTCGTAGGCATCTTCGACGGCCTCGACCGCCTCGCGCGGGTGAAGCAGACCGAGGTTGATGGCCGCCGAGAGCAGGGAGTGACAGAGCGCCCACTCGCCGTCGACCATCGCGTCCTGATACGGGCCGAACTCGGGGAGGCGGACCTCGACGAAGTGCGCCAGCGCCTGTCTCGCCTCTTCGCGCGTCACCGGCCAGACGAACGGCTCGGGCGACCCCCACGCGTCGGGGTAGCGCTCGCGGACGAACGCGATGACCTCGCGCGTCGTCTCGTCCGGGTCGAACCGCGGTGCCTCCGGCGGCGTCCACCCCTCCGGTGGCGTCTCTCGGTTCTGGTCGTCGTAGTTCCACTCGCCGCCGACGGGGCCGTCGCCGTCCATCAGGACGCCCGTCTCCCGGCGGGCGTGCCGGTACCACTGTTCCTGTCGGTAGCTGTCGGCGTCGCCGGCCCAGTCGTCGAAGCCGGCGGGCGTCGTGAGAAACAGGTCGTTCTCGACGAGCGTGAGCGACCCGCCGCGGGCGGAAACGAGCTCCCGAAGCCGCTCGCCCGCCCCGTGGCTCGGCGGGTCGAGCACGACGAGGTCGTCGCCGGGCGCGGCGTCGAAGTAGCGGTCGAGGCCCTCGCCGAACGTCTCGACTTGGAGGTAGGTCACCTCGTAGCCGCGCTCGCGGAGGTCGTCGCGGAAGTGCCGCATCGCCGAGAAGACGAGCGCGAGCTTCTGGGGGTGGTACGGCAGTCGATCGCCGAAGGCGTACGCCTCTATCATCAGCACGCGGTCGTCGGACTGGAGCGGCGCGGCCGACGGGTCGAGTTGGTCGCCGAGGACCCAGACGGTCATAGGCGTCCCTTCGGCGGTGGAGAAAAGAGCGTGTCGGCCAGTCGAGGGGTCAGCGACGCGACCCCGGCTGGGGGTCGACGTGGGCGGGCGCGAGCAGGTCGTCTATCGGCTGGTCGTCGAGCCACGACAGCAGGCGAACGAGCTGGTCGGTCGCGGCCTCGAACAGCTCCTCGCCGGCCTCGGGCGACGCGTCGGTCTGGTCGCCGAAGACGCCGTTTCCGGAGTTCTCGACGGCGTCGTAGAACGTCCGCGCACCGTGCTCGCGGAGGTGGTCGTCGCTCAGGTCCGGGACGCCGCCGTCGCGGGCGGATTCGAGTTCGCCCTCGCGGACGAGGTCGCGGGCGATGTGCATAATCATCGAGGTCTCCTTCGGCCCGCCGTGGGGGCCGGGGTGGTCGAACAGGTCGGTCACGAGGTCCGGAATCGACTCGTCCCACATCCACTCGATGGCGTACATGGTGCCGTCGTCGCGGAGGCGGCGGCCGACCTCCCGGAGGTGCTGGACGTTGCCGCCGTGGGCGTTGACGAACACGACCCGGTCGACGCCGTGGTACGCGAGGTTGCGCGTCATCGACTCCACGTAGTCGCGGAACTGCGGCGGGTCGACCCACATCGTCCCGTGGAACTGGCGGTGGTGGGGGCTGACGCCGACGTTGACGGTCGGCGTGCAGAGGAAGCCGGTCCGGTCGGCCGCCTCGCGGGCCAACGCCTCCGCGATGAGGTGGTCGGTTGCGAGCGGGAGGTGCGGGCCGTGCTGTTCCGTCGAGCCGAGGGGGACGACCGCGAGCGACGACTCGGCCACGTAGTCGCCGAGTTCGGGCCACGTCTGGTCCGCGATGTACATGGGCGTCACCAGGCGACGACGCCTAAAGAAAGGTGCCAAAGGGGAAATGGACTCCCGGAGCGCGCCGGCTCAGTCCCGCTCTTGGGACCGCAGTTCGATGCGCCGAATCTTCCCCGAGGAGGTCTTCGGCAGTTCCGCGACGAACTCGATTTCGCGCGGGTACTTGTACGGGGCCGTCTGCTCTTTCATGAACGCCTGTAACTCCTCGACGAGGTCGTCGGAGCCCTCGTAGCCGTCGATGAGGACGACGAACGCCTTGACGATACTGCCGCGCTCCTCGTGGGGGCTGGCGACCGCGGCGGCCTCGGCGACCGCCTCGTGGGAGACCAGCGCGTCTTCGACCTCGAAGGGGCCGATGCGGTAGCCCGCCGAGATGATGATGTCGTCGGCGCGGCCCTCGAAGAAGAAGTAGCCGTCCTCGTCGCGGGAGGCGAGGTCGCCGGTGCGGTAGTAGTCGCCCGAGAACGTCTTCTCGTCGAGGTTCGGCTTCTCGTAGTAGCCGTCGAAGATGCCGGGACAGCCGACCGGGACGGCGATTTCGCCGATTTCGTCGACGCCGACCACCTCCTCGTTCTCGTCGATGATGGTCGTGCCGAGGCCGGGCGTCGGCTTGCCCATACTGCCGGGCTTCACGTCGATGCCGGGGTAGTTCGTGAGGAGCGCGACCGTCTCGGTCTGGCCGTAGCCGTCTCGCGGGATGACGCCGAACGCCTCGCGGAACGCCTCTATCGGCTCGCGGTTGAGCGGTTCGCCCGCCGACAGCGCCTCGGTCAGTTGCAGGTCGTACGAGCCGAGGTCGCGCTGGGCGAACATCCGGTACTGGGTCGGGACGGCGCAGAGGCGGGTGACGCCCTCTTCTTCCATGATGTCGAGGAACGTGTCGGGTTCGAAGTCGCCGCGGTAGACGAACTGGGTCGCGCCGGTCGTCAGGCCGACGCCGACGGGGCTCCAGAACCACTTGGCCCAGCCGGTGCCGGTCGTCGCCCAGAGCAGTTCCTCCGAAAGGTCGTCGTCGGCCGTGACGCCCCACCAGTAGGGGGCGTTGACGAGTTCGAAACACCGCATCCAGCGGTGGCGGTGGCGGACCGGCTTGGGCTGGCCGGTCGTCCCCGACGTGTAGTTGATGGACATCGGGTCTTCGGCCCGGAGGTCGGGGCCGTCGTGTTCGGCGGACGCGTCGGCGACGAGGTCGGAAAAGGAGGTCCAGCCGTCGGCGTCGTCGGCGTCGCCGCCGAGGACGACGAAGTTCGAAAGCGGCGTCTCGTCGCGCACCTCGTCGACCATGCCGACGAGCGACTCGTGGACGACGGCGGTCGTCGCCTTACAGTCGTTCGCGCGGAACGCGATGTCCTTGGGCTTGAGCATCGAGGAACTGGGGACGAGAAGCGCGCCGCGCTTGAGCGCGCCGAGTTGGACGGCGAACACGTCGGGGTCGCGGGGGAGGAGGTGGATGACCCGGTCGCCCTTCCCGACGCCCATGGATTCGAGCGCGTTGGCGAAGCGGTTCATGTCGTCGCGGAGGTCGCCGTAGGTCCGCTCCTCGCGGCCGCCGTCGGCGTCGCGGAACTTCAGGGCGACGCGGTCGCCGAAGGCGTCGGCGTGCGATTCGATGACCGCGGGGATGTTGTACCCCTCGGGGATGTCCCACTCGAACGATTCCGACTCGGCCGCGTAGTCGACTGCCATGGCTCGACAGACAGAACAGACCATAATAATTGTTCGTCCGGGTTGTGCGAGGGAGCCGCGCCGTCAGGCCATCGGCGAGCCCTCTTGTGGGCCCTCGTCCGGCGCGCTCACGCTCTCGTCGCCGTCGTCGCCGGACTCCCCGCGGAGCGCCAGCGCGAACGCGCCGAGCCCGACGAGGAGGACGACGAATTCGAGGACGCCCCCGAGCGGGACGAAATCGAGGACGGCCAGCACGAACAGGCCGGCGAACAGCGCGACCCAGCGGTTGTCGTAGTCGGCGAGCGACAGGAGCCACGTCCCGAGGACGAGCGCGCCGTAGATGCCCGCGACCCAGAGGACGAGCAGGAAGCCGACCCCGCCGGCCAGCGAGAGCGGGATGCCCACGATGGTCAAAAGCAGGAGCAGGAGGACGATGGGCACCGCGACGATGGCGAGCAGGCCGACGCCGCCGCTCCGCACGGCCTTCTTCGTTCCGAGACCCGTCACGCGGCGGGCGAAGTCGGGGGCGACGAGGACGATAATCGCGCCGACGACGAAGTTGGCGAGGAGCCAGTAGCCCGAGACCACCCAACCGGGGATGACCGGGCCTTCGAACTGGCCGACCTGGAACGGCGTCCCGGCGACGACGGGCGCGGCGACCGCGAGGTCGTCGACCTGTCGCACGCCGCCGTCGACGACGGCCGCGGCGTCGACGGTCGCGGTCGCGGCGTCGTATTCGAGCGACCCGCCGACCCGAGCGGTCGGGCCGACCGCGAGCTCTTCGGCCCCGACGCGGACGTTTCCGTCGACCGCGCCGTCGAGTCGGACGGTGCCGCCGGCGGCGTCTAACGACCCGTCGATGACGGCGGTGTCGCGGACGAACACCGCGCCGCCAGCGAGGCTCACGTCGCCGTTGACGGTGCCTTCGAGGGTCGCGGAGCCCGCGACTGCGTCGAGGTTCCCGTTGATGACGCCCGTCTCCGTCACGAGGACGGTCCCGGCCGTCGCGGACACGTCGCCGGTTACCGTCCCGGCGACGACGACCGTGCCGCCGACCGCGTCGAGGTCGCCGTCGAAGGTCTCGCCTTCGTCGACGACGACGGCACCGCCGGCTGACGGTCCCTGTTGTGCGGCCGCGACGCCCGCGAGCGACCCCACCACGAGGAGGCTCACGAGGAGCGCGACCAGTTGTTTCGCTGTGAACATCGGAATCACCGAGGCTACGCCTCGGATTAATGATACGACGCCGGAGAGCATAAACCGAGACAGACGGTTTCAGACGCCGGGAAACGGCCTGTTCGCCTGACTGTCAGCAATCGCCGCTCGGGCGCGCGGGCGCGCTCCGGCTGTCGGCCCGGTTCCCCACCGAAGCTACCGCTTGGTCCACCTTTTTGCCGACTCGCGAAGATGTTCGAGCATGGAGTACACGACGCTCGGAGACACCGGCATGGAGGTCTCCCGAATCTGTCTCGGCTGTATGAGCTTCGGCACGCCGGAGTGGCGCGAGTGGGTCTTAGACGAGGAGGCGGGGCTCGAACTGGTCGACCGCGCCATCGAACTCGGTATCAACTTCTTCGACACGGCGAACATGTACTCGAACGGCGAGTCCGAGCGCGTCCTCGGGAAGGCGCTTGAGGGCCGCCGCGACGAGGCGGTCGTCGCCTCGAAGGTCTACTTCCAGATGGACGACGAGGACCCGAACTCCGGCGGTCTCTCGCGGAAGGCCATCGAGCAGGAACTCGACAACTCGCTTTCCCGCCTCGGGATGGACAGCCTCGACCTGCTCCAGATTCACCGCTACGATTACGACACGCCCATCGAGACGACGATGCGCGCGCTCGACGACGCGGTTCGGCGCGGCAAGACGCGCTACGTCGGCGCGTCGTCGATGTGGGCCCACCAGTTCGCGGAGGCGCAGTACACCGCCGACTCGCTCGGACTCGACCGCTTCGCCACGATGCAGAACCACTACAACCTGCTGTACCGCGAGGAGGAACGCGAGATGCTCCCGCTCTGCGAGAAGCAGGGCGTCGGCGTCATGCCGTGGTCGCCGCTCGCCCGCGGCTATCTCACCCGCCCCCACGAGGAGTTCGAGGCGACGACCCGCGGTCGGACCGACGAACACGCCAAGGGCCACCCGTACTTCGAGGGCGGCGGCCGCGAGGTGAACGAGCGCGTCGAGGAACTCGCCGACGAGAAGGGCGTCAAGATGGCGCAACTCGCCCTTTCGTGGGTTCTCCACAAGGACTGGGTGGACGCGCCCATCGTCGGCACGAGCAGTATCGAACACCTCGAAGACGCGGTCGAGGGGCTCGACATCAAGCTCTCGGACTCCGACATCGACTACCTCGAAGAACCCTACCAGCCGGTCCGCGTCTCCGGCCACGACTAAGGCTAAGGGAAACAGCCTTCAGCGCCCGTCGAGAGAGTCGGTTGTGTACGGGACACTCGCTCGAATCGCCCGCGACGAGCCGGAGACGGCGATTCTCGGCGTCGAGTCGCTCCTCGCGGCCGGCGTCCTCCTCGGCGTCGCGCTGACGCTCGTCTCGCCGCTCGCGTCGGCGCTCCCGCTCGCCCACGTCGGCTTCACGCTCGCGGCCGCGGCGACGCTCCTTCTCACGGTCGTCTCGCTTCTGGCCGCGTCGCGGCGAATCGCCCTCCTCCTCACCGGCCGCGGCGACCTGCGAATCGAGACGTTCTGGCGGCTCCTCGAACTGATGCTCGCGTTCCTCGTCGCCGGTATCGTCGCCTTCGCGGTTCAACTCGGCGAGTTCGCGGCGGCCGTCCCCGACCCGCGGGGCGGCGGCGTCTTCGTCGGTCTGTTCTTGGCGTTCGTCCTCGCGGGCGTCGGCCTCGCCGTCGTCGTCTGCCTCCGCGGGATGTGGCTCGTCGTGAACGCCGAGCTTCAGTCGGCGCTCGACGGCGTCTGAGCCGCGTCGATACCGTCGAGCCGCTTCACCGCCCGGAGCGCGACGACGGCGATGGCGACCTCGGCGAAGCCGACGACGAGGAACGACGGGAGGTAGCCGACCGCGTCGGCGACGACGCCCCCGATGAGGAAGCCGGCGAGGAAGCCGAGGCTCCCGAAGACGTTGAAGCCGCCGAGGGCCGCCCCGCGCTCGCCCGAGTCGGCGAGGTCGGTCACGAGCGCCATCGTCGCGGGGGCGACGAGCGCGCCGAAGACGCCGACGACGACCATGAGGGCGGCCGCGAGTTCGAAGGCCGGAGCGACGCCGACGGCGACGATTGCGACGCCGTAGAGCATCGACCCCGCGACGACGGGGACGAACCGGCCGACGCGGTCCGAAAGCGATCCCAGCGGGTACTGCAAGAGCGCGAAGGGGACGAAAAAGAGCGCGAGCACTCCACCCGCAACAGCGGCGTCCACGCCGAACGCCTCGCGGAAGTAGTACACCCCGACGAGGGCGAAGAAGCCGGCGGTCATGCGGTCGATGAAGCCGAAGGCGTAGGGCACCGCGAACGCCGGGCGGGCGGCCAGTTTCTTGAGGACGACGCCGACGCCGACGCGGGTCGAGTCGGGCGTCCGGTCGGTGACGGTCGTGACGAGCAGGGCGACAGCGGTGAGCGACGCGGCGGACGCGTACAGCGGCGCGAGCGGGTCGATAGTGGTGAGTTGGCCGCCGACGACCGAGCCGAGCGCCGCGCCGAGGCCGATGGCGATACCCGCCGCGCCCATGTTCCGGCCGTTGCCCCCCGAGAGGTCCGCGAGCATCGTAATCGACAGCGAGAACGCGCCGATGGTCATCGCGCCGCCGACGAGGCGAACCGCGAGGACCGCGCCGAACGTGGCGTCGAGCCACGGGAGCGTGGCGAGCGCGAGGAGCGCGACGTAGCTGGCCGCGCCGCCGAGCGCGCCCGCGACGATGAGCCGCGTCCGCCGGCCGAGCGCGTCCGAGAGCGCGCCCCAGACGCTGGAGAAGGCGACGAACGAGGCGAACTCGGCGACGAGAAACAGCATCCCGGCAGAGAGGTCGTACTCCCCCCGCCCGCCGCCGAGGGCGGTCACGAGGTCGGAGACGCCGGGATAGAGGAGCACCTGCGAGACGAGGACGCCCCAGACGGCGAGCGCGAGCGTCGCGCGTTCGCGGCGCGTCGAGTCCATACGGGTTCGGTCGGTCCCGACGAAAATAGCCCTGTCCTTGTTCGATTCGGTTGCCGTTACCCGAGGCGGACGGGGTCGAAGTCGAGGAAAGCCGTCTCGTAGCCCTCGTGGCGAGCGACCTGCGGCGGCACGTCAACCGCGAGGTCGACGGTCGCGTCGCCGCCGGCGAGCCCCGGCACCGACGCGCCGTAGTGGAACCCGAGGTCGGCGTCGAGGCCGGGTTCGAGGCGGCCATCGAAGCGGGTCGAGCCGCCGGACGCGACGGTCGCGGTGAGGCCCAGCCGCGGGACGAGAAGGCGGTTATAGGGCGTCGAGCGGGAAGACGGCGAGGTACGGGTCGTCGCCGAAGCGGTCGGCGTCGAGGGCGGTGCCGACGAGTCGGAGGCCCCCAGTCGCCGCGGCCCCCAGCGCCGTCCCCGGAAGCGTCGCGGGGCCGAGGCCGAGGGGGAGACCGTCCATCTCCATCGGCCTGACCGCGCCGGGGTCGCCCTGCTGGTCGTCGAACGTCGTGTACGGGATGTCGTCGCGGTCGCCGGAACTGTACTCGAAGTCGAGCGTCGCGCTCGCGGGGGAATCGAACCGGCCGGCGAGGTCGCCGAACAGGCGCAGGGAGGGCGCGCCCACGTCCACCGTCACCTCGTAGGTGCCGTCGCCGTCGAGGCCGAAGTTCGAGCCGTAGTGGAAGCCCATCCGCTGGGAGAGCATCGCGTAGACGACCTCCTCGCTCACGAGGTCCCCGTCGCGGGCGATTTCGATAGAGAGGCCGGTGTCGGGGACGACGACGCCCGTCTCGGGGTCCCAGACGGACGCCATGAGATGCACGTCGTCGCCGGCCTCGACCGAGATTTTCGACGTGCCGAAGCCGTCGCCCTCGTCGGCCATCACCCAGAATCGGTGGGGGTAGCTGTAGAAGACGCCCACGCGGAGGTCGCCGGCGTCGGCGCTTCCGACCATGCGCATCCCCTCGGTGTGGGTCGGGACGTACACCCCGTCGGGACGGTTCGAGACGACCGGCGGCTCGTTCGACGTGTAGAGCCGGCCGAGCTCGGCGAGACAGCCGGAGAGCCCGGCGGCTCCGACGGTCCCGCTCGCCGCGAGGAATCGACGCCGACTCGTCATGCCTCCCGGAGCGCAGTGAGGTCGTCGATGAGCGCCTGTTCGTCCGGCTGGTTGCCGCGGTAGGTCCGCTCGACGTAGCCGTCGCCGTTGACGAGCGAGACGAGACCGAGGTGGGTGAACATGTAGTTGCCCTCGTCGTTCGGCTCGTTCTTCTGGAAGAAGACGCCGAACTGGTCTTCGACGACGGACTTCGCCTCGGCCTCGTCGGCGGGCCGGAGGAAGTGCCAGTTACCCGCGTCCATGTCGACGTTCATCTGGTCGGCCTCCGCGCGGAAGGCGTCGGCGTCGTCGCGGGCGGGGTCGAACGTGATGGGGTAGAACGACACGCCATCGGCGTAGCCCTCGGAAATCGAGTGAATCTGGACCTCGCGGAGCGCGCTGATGAGGACCGGACAGACGGTCATGCAGTTGGTGAAAAAGTACGTGTGGAAGTGCGGCCCGTCGATGTCGCGGACCGACACCTCGCTCCCCGCGATGGGGTCCGAAAGCGTCACGTCGGGGACCCGCTGGCCCCACGCCGGATACGGGAGGTCCTCGCTGGACACGTCGTTCTCGCGGTCTGGCTTCGACAGCGACACGTTCGGGTTGGCGTCGCCGCCACCGAGACAGCCCGCCAGCCCGACGGCCGCGCCCGCCCCGGCGGCGCGGAGATACGTTCGTCGTTTCATTGCTCCTCGCTAGAGCCCCGGTACTGAAATGCCGTTTGGTGTGCGTTTCGAACGCCAGCGCGCGTGTTCTCGTCTCGCACGACCGTGGATGAAAGCTTCGACGCACACACCAGAACGGACTTCCCCGCGAGGTGCCTAGCCGGGCGTATGTTCGACGGGCCTCCGTCCCGCCGGGAGTTCCTGAAGGCCGCGGTCGCCGCCGGCGGCGCGGCGGCGCTGTCCGCCTGCCTCGA
This sequence comes from Haloferax sulfurifontis ATCC BAA-897, assembly GCF_000337835.1. Taxonomy (GTDB): domain Archaea; phylum Halobacteriota; class Halobacteria; order Halobacteriales; family Haloferacaceae; genus Haloferax; species Haloferax denitrificans. The sequence goes on from NZ_AOLM01000003.1 coordinate 213,868, forward strand.
CAGGGCACCGGACGCCCCCGTCCCGGCGGGGACCGACGCGTTCGAGACGCTCCCGAGCCGACAGCACGCATGGAACGAGTTCTGCCGTGAGGACGACCACGGCAACGCCGAGATGCCCAGACATCAGGTGCTCCTCTACCTCGACCTCGACGGCGAGGGCCCGCCCGACGAGGCCGACCGCGAGACCGTCGAGCGCGCCTTCCGCGTCCTCGACCGCGCCTACGAGCGGAGCCACGAGGGCGTCGTCTGGTCGGCCGCCTACTCCCCGCGGTATTTCGACCGCTTCGACGACCCGCTTCCCGACAGCGTGGACCTGCCCGAACCGCGGGCGCTGTCGCCGTTCGAGACGCCCGAGTTCGACCGGCAGGACGCGCTGGTCCACCTCGCGTCGGACCGCGCCGACGCGGTTCTCGAAGCGGAACAAGCCCTCCTCGGCGAGGCGGACGAGGCCAACGGCGTCGCCGTCGACGCCGACCTCTCGGGCGTCTTCTCGGTCGCCTCCCGGCGGACGGGCTTCGTCGGGGCCGGACTCCCCGCGGAGCACCAGTCCGACCTGAACGGCATCCCGGACGGGAACCCCGTTCCCGAGGAATCGCCGCTTTTCATGGGGTTCAAAGCGGGCTTCGCCGGGAATCAGGCCACCGAGGAGTACGTCACCATCGACGAGGGGCCGTTCGCGGGCGCGACCACGAAGCACGTGGCGAACATCCGCCAGCGCCTCTCAGACTGGTACGACGAGGAAGACCGCTACCACCGGGTCATGAAGCTGTTTTCGCCCGCGCACGCCGAGCAGGACCTCGTCGACGGCGTCGGCGACAACCTCGGCGACGACAGCGGTATCGACGCGATGCTGGACGGCCTCCGCGACGACGCCTTCGAGTTCGGCCACGTCGGCCACGCCCAGAAGGCCGCCCGCGCCAACCGCGACGAGGAGGGGAACGTCAGACTCCTCCGCAGGCACTTCGAGTCGGCCGACGACGGCGTGGCGAGCCTGCACTTCCCGTCGCTCCAGCGCGGTATCTCGGCGTTCGAGGAGGTCCGCGAGGCGATGAACGGCACCGACCTGACCGACGTGCCGACCGTCCGCCAGCGCGTCAACAACGGGATTTTAGAGTACATCTTCGTCAAGCGCCGCGGCAACTTCCTCGTGCCGCCGCGGGAGATTCGCGCGTTGCCGACGCCGACGGGCGAAGCGCCGGGACTGGACGGCTGAATCGAGCGCCTCCCGTTACGTCTCTGGTCGGCCGCGCCCTCAGACGTGTCCCAAGAACGACAGCGCCAGCCAAATCTGCCAGAGGCCGGCCAGCACCATCACGACCGCGGCGACTTTCTGAATCGACCCGACGTAGCCCGACAGCGACCGAATCCGGTCGCCGCCGAGCGCGGCCGCGACGGTGACGACCGCTAGCGGGAGCGCCGCGGCGGCGGCGTAGGCTCCGAGCGAGACGACCGCCTGCGCGGTCGGGAGCGCGAGCGACTGGGTGACGACGCCGAGGAAATCGGGACGACACAGCCGGCGGCGGCGAGGCCGTACACCCCGCCGAAGACGGCGAAGCCGGTGACTGACGACCGGTACTCCGGGAGGACGACGTGGAGGCTCGGCGCGCGACCGGTGAACATGAGGACGCCGAAGCCGACGAGCGCCGCTCCGACGAGCGGTTCGAGGAGCGCGAGGTGCGAGGCGATGCGGCCGCCGACGACCGCGAGGGCGCTCCCGATAGCGCCGAGAACGACCAAGGCGGCGAGCGACGCGACCGCCCCGCGGACGACCGCGCCGCCGAGGTCGGCCTCCTCGCTGGAGAGGTAGTAGCCGACGTAGCCGGGCAAAAGCGGGTAGGCGCAGGGCGCGAAGAAGGTGGCGACGCCGGCGCTGACGGCGAACGCGAGCGTGCCGGCGAACGCGGAGTCGAACCCCAAGGCGGGGCCGAGACCGAACCCGGGCATCAGGCGACGTCCTCGACGGCCGCCCGGAGGTTCTCCTCGCTGGCGAGGCCGCGGTGGGTCCACGCTATCGACCCGTCGGCGTCGAAGACGACGAGATACGGGAGACCGTTCGCGCGGACCGCGCGCATCAGGTCGCTGTCGGGGTCGTGGCCGACCGTCCAGTTCCCGTCGTGTTCGGTCCACCAGTCGCGGATATCGTCCATCGTGAGGCCGCCGCCGAGGCGCTCGTTCGTCACCGAGACGAACGCCACGTCGTCGCCGAACTCATCGTGGAGCGCCCGGAGCGACTCCATCTGGGCGACGCAGGGCGCACACCACGTCGCGAAGAGGTCGAGGACGGTCGGCGTCCCCTCGGCGGGGATTCGGACCTCGCCGGCCGACGATCCTTGCGCGTCGACGGTGTCGATGACGAGCGGGAGGTCGCCGGCCTCGGACGACGCCGTCGCTGAGGCGGTCTCGGTGCTCTCGTCCGCGGCTCCGGCCGTCGTCTCGGTCGCGTCCGCGGGTGCGGACCCGTCGCCGAGACAGCCCGCGACGCCGGCGACACCCGCGCCCGCGAGAAGAGAGAGGAGGGCGCGTCGTCTCACGGGTCGTCACCTCGGCGGAGTCGGGAGCGCGGTCGCGTCGTGTGCATACTCGTGGCTAGTGAATCCCATCGTAAAGCGTCGCTGGTGTCGTGCGCGAATCCCGCGTGAGAGATGGTGTGGGCGTCGAATCGTGGGACTCGCGTCCGATTATCGGGCGTTCTCGACGGCGCTCCGGAGGTCGGACCACCGCGGAGCGACCTGCTCGCCGTCGACGAGGACGGTCGGCGTGCCCTGAAAGCCGCGCTCGTCGACGGCCTCGGTCCGCTCGGCTTCGACGAGCGGGCGGTAACGCTCGCGGGAGGCGGCCGCGGCGACAGAACAGCCGTCGAGGTCGGCGTCGTTCGCGAGAGACTGGAGCGTCGACAGCGAGCCCTCGGCGTCGCCGCCGCTGAACTCCGACTGGTTCTCGTAGAGCGTGTGGGCGAAGTCGAAGAAGGTCTCGTCGTCGGCCTCGTCCTGAGCGGCGCGGGCCGCCGAAGCGCCCTTCCACGACCACCAGTCGTCGACCGGAATCGGGAAGTCGTGGTGGCGGTAGCGGACGACGCCCTCGGAGACGTACTCGGACCGGAGTTGCGGGGCGACGTCGACCGCGAACGTCGCGCAGTGGGGACAGGCGAAGTCCTCCCAGACGTCGACGACGACGCTCGCGTCCTCGGACCCGATGACCGGCGTGGGGAGGGAGCTGACCGTGTCGCGCTCGGGGACTTCGCAACCGATGGCGGCGACGGCGTCGTTTCCGGAACCGCCGCTTCCGCCGCCGAGACACCCGGCGGTGCCCAGCGTCAGCGCACCCGCCGTCGCGGCGAGATACGCGCGTCGTGTGTTGCGCATGGTCGGGTTCGGGGGCGAACGAACTTAGATTCTCCGAGGCGAATCGGGGGTTTCGGAGGGCGTTGCCGCTTTTCGTGGTTCGGTTCGGGAACCGCGATATCGGCGGCCGCCGACGTCGCCGCGATTTCCGTCGTCCCCCAAACGACACTGATTAACCCCCCTGCGGCGTCCCCTCACACGTGCCAACCGTCCACTTCCGCGGCCGGGAAATCGAGTGCGACCGCGGGGACGTCCTCCGCGACGTGCTCCGCGCGGCCGGTGAGTCGCCGCACAACGGTCACTCGTCGTGGTTCAACTGCCGCGGCGGCGGCTCGTGCGGGACCTGCGCCGTCGAGGTCCGCGGCCCCGTGACCTACCGGACGAAAAAGGAGCGCCGCCGGCTCCGGTTCCCCCCGCACGACCCCGACTCGGGGCTCCGACTGGCGTGCCAGACGGTCGTCCTCGGCGACCTCTGGGTGGAGAAGTACCCCGGCTTTTGGGGCCAACACGCCGACGGCGACGACGGCGACGAAGCTGAGGTGCGCGACGGTGCCGACGCGCGCGGAACGCCGAAACGGGCCGACTGAGTCGGCGACCCGGTCAGTCGCCGGCGACGTGGTCGTACCACGAAAGCAGGTCGTCGCGGTCGCGGGTGTCCGCCGGGAGCTCCGAGACGCGGAACCACCGCGCGGCCGATATCTCCTCGTCGGGGTCGTTCACGCTGAGTTCGGCGGCCACGTCGGCGCGGGCGCGGTAGACGGGCATCACGCCCCACGTCTGGTGGCCGTCACAGCGGATGTCGATTCTGGTGGCCATCGCGAGGCCCCCGTAGTCGGCGCTGATACCGGCCTCCTCGGCGAGTTCGCGCCGGGCGGCCTCGGTGAAGCCCTCGTCGTCGCCGTCGACGCCGCCGCCGGGGAGGACCCAGAGGTCGACGCCCTCGTGGCGGACGAGCAGTATCTCGTCGTCGCGGCGGCGGACGACGGTGTGGACGCCGTAGGGCGTCCCCGTGGACTTCACGCGGGAGGCGAGCGTGCGGAACCGCGGGCGGGAGACGCGGCGGGTGTGGACCGGTTCGAGGTAGTCGGCGTCGGCGTGGCTCCGGCGCAGGCGGTGGTAGGCCTGCTCGGCGCGCTGTCGCGCCTCGTCCGCGAGGAACCACAGGTCGTCGACCGTCATCGGCGCGCGTCCGGCGGTCGATGTGCGAGCGGGCGACTCGGCATACTCCACGGTTCGGCGCGACTCCACAAATCGGCTTCGACACGCGCCGTCCTGAGGGGGAGCCGGCGACTTCGCGGCCAATCATCGCCCTTTTATCCGGTGGCGCGGAACCTGTGCGTATGAGCTTCGAGAAAGACGACAAGGTCGTTCTGCACGACAAGCACAGCGAGTTCGACGGCGAGACCGGCACGGTCACGCAGGTCATCGAGAGCATGTTCGGCGAGCCGACCTACACCATCAGCTTCGACGAGGGTCAGGAGGTCGGCATCGCGCAGGACCAGCTCGAAGCCGCCGACGCCGACGAAGCCGACGAAGAGTAACGCGACCCACCGACCGACGCCTCCCAGACCCACTATGCCACGCGTTCCGTTCCACTACATCGACCTCCGAACGTTCTGCTACGAGACGGAAGACGAAAAACGGGTCGAGGAGGCGCTTCGGGCGTTCCTCCCCGACGAGTTCGACGTCGACCGCGTCGAGAGCGCCGGCCACCACGGCGACCGCATCATCGTCTTCTCCGCGCGCGTCGAGCGCGCCAACGACGTGCGGCACGTCCTCGACAAGATTCGCGACCTCCCCGACTTCGAGACGCTCCTCGACGAACTCGACCAGCGCGTCACGGACAACACGGAGTTCTTCCTGCGGCTGGACAAACAGGCCGCGTTCAAGGGCGAGGCCCGCCGCGGCGGCGGCCTCACGCTCCGCGCGAAAGTCGAGGCCTACCCGGCGAAGAAGGAAGCCGCGGTGGAGAACGCCCGCGAAGCCCTCCTCGGCGACGAGTAGGGTCGTCCGAAGTCGGTCGAATTCTCGCGGTGAACTATTCTACGCGTCTTTCCACTTGATGGAACAGCCCTGCGAGGGGTACTCCTCGACGGGGATGTCGTCGCCGGCGAGAAGCGCCTCGACGGCCGTGCGCATCTCGTAGTCGGTCACCTCGTCGTCGGGGCTCATCGCGTCGTCGATGCGGGAGTGGAACGCGAGTTCGAAGTCGTCGCTGGTGTTCTCGAAGAGGAACGGGTCGGGTGTGCAGACCGCGCCGTACTCGGCGGCGACCGCCTGTGACTCGTCGCGGAGATACGCGGTGTACCCAATCGTGCCGTCCTCGACGAGTTCCTGCATCCGCTCGAAGGAGTCCTCGGGGCGGTCCTCGGCGTCGTTGGGGTTGATGCCGACGACAGCGAGGTCGTCGTAGGCGCTGGCGAGGTGGTTCAGTTCCTCGAACTTCGCCTTCGCGTACGGACAGTGGTTACACGTGAAGACGAGGAGGAGGGCGTCGTAGTCGGCGAACGACGAGAGGGAGTACGTCTCTCCGTCGGTGCCGGGGAGTTCGAAGTCGGGCGCGGCGTCGCCGCGTTCGAGCTCGGAGTCGGATTCCAGGAGTACCATGCCGCCACGTTGGCCCGCGAGCATGAAAAGCGGTTGGCCCGCGGCAGTCCCGCGTCGGCGTCGGCGGCCCCGGGACGCCCGCTCAGTCGAGGGAGACGAGGGCGATTGCGAGGACCGCGAAGCCGATGCCGGCGACCTTGCGAACCGTCAGCGGCTCGCCGAGCGCGACGATGCCGACGACCGACGAGACCGCGAGGAACATCCCGAAGATTGGCGCGACCACGGAGACGGGACCGAGCGCGAGCGCCCGGTAGTACGCGAGGATGCCGACCGCGAGGCAGACACCGGCGGCGAGGACGTAGGGGAGGTTCGGGCTGACGACCGAGTCGGTGACGCGCTGGCCGGAGACGACGATGACCCCGGCCGTCGCCACGACGAGGACGCCGTTGGCGACCAACGCGGCCACGTCGCTCGGGATTTTGTCCTGGCCGGTCGTCGCCACTTTCATCAGCGGTGCGACGAGCGAGTAGGCCCCGAGCGCGACGACCGCCCACGAGATGTAGTTCACGGATAGAACGCGGCCCCGAGTCGTGTATAGGGTTACGATTCAGCGCCGAGTCGGCGCGAACGAGCCGTGATAACACGGAGACGGGCCAGTGAAACCAGATTTAGAATCGAGTACATGCCACTATCATGTATAGACAAACGAAAACCCATACAGCCACCAGCCAAATTTTTATCAAGTATTATCCCGTAATGGTGTGTATGTCCCAGGAAGTACAACCCTCGGTCATCGCGCACACGTGGGACGACCCGACTCGGTGTCCGTTCTGTCTCGACGAACTGGAGAGCGAAGGGGAGGGGTTCATGGACCACCTCGAAGAGAGCCCCATCTGTCAACAGGGGTTCGGCATGTGGCGCGACGCGGTCGCCGACGACGTCCGCGGCGAGTGGTCCGGATAGGCGGCCAAAAAACGGTTGTTTTTCGCGGTTCGGCCTGCTCACTCGGGAGCGACGCCGAGTTGCGACAGCATCGACATGATGTCGGTGCTGTTCCACTCCTCGACGCACAGGCCTCCCTCGTAGCGCGCCTGCACGATTCCCCACGTATCGAGTTTCCGGTGGGTCGCCGGGATGTCGCCGCGGGCGCTCCGAAGCGTCCCGTCGTGCGTGCCGGTCAGGCGGTACCGACCGTAGACGCTGTCGTCTCGCGCCGTCACGTCGAACAGTTCGACGTGGAAGTCGGAGAAGGCGTCGTGATACCGGCGCGCCCACTCTTCGACCGCGTCGGTGCCGATGAGCCCCTCGGGCTCCGAAAACGTGTGAACCTCGACCAGCGGGTCGTACTCCTCGTTGATAACCTCGTAGTCGCGTTTGTTCCACAGTTCGTCCGCCACGCGCATGAACGAGTCTCGGTGCTGTTGTTCTCTCTCGGATGTTGCCGACATTTCCACCACCGTTCGGAGAGACGGCCGACAGCGGCTTAGTTATGGATTCTTGCTCTCACGAACGTCGCCGGAGAAGGGAACCGAAGACCGGTCGCACCTGCCGGTCGCTCCGCGCGCAACCGCCCTCAGTCGCTCGGGGCCGCCTGCGGCCGCCGCGCCGACCCGTCGACCCGTCCGAGGAGCCACCGGGTCAGCCCGAACGAGAGCAGGCCGAGGACGGCGACGACGCCGAAGGTGACGCGGACGCCCGCGAGGTCGATGAGCGCCCCGAACGCCGGGGGCGCGACGGCCCCGCCGAGCGAGATGCCGATAGTGACGACGGCGAAGTTCTTCCCGAGGTCGGCGCGCTCGGAGAGGCGGTCGGCGAGCGTCGAGCGCGCGGGCCGCGAGACGCTGATGGTCCCGCTGAAGGGGAGAATCAACACGACGAGCGCGAGCGGGAGCGACCCGCTCGCGAGGAGCGTCGCCAGTCCGGCGAGCGCGGCGTAGCCGCCGAGGGCGACGGTGCCGGGGCCGACCCGGTCGGTGAGCGCGCCGCCGACGAGAATCGTCCCCGCGCCGACGACGAGCATCGCCGAGACGAGGAGGTTCGCCGTCCCCGGCGCGAGGCCGTAGCCGGCGGTGAGCAGTTGCGGCGCGTACGTCCGGATGCACCACGCGGCCGCCGAGGTGAGAAACGACAGGAGCGTGAGACCCATCAGCCCCGACGACGAGAGGAGCTCCGACGCGCCCCGCCGAATCCCCGCGAGCGTGGGGCGCGACGACGGGCGGTCCTCCGCCGCCGGCTTTCGGATTCGGTCGGGGAAGCCGCGGGCGACCGGGAGCGCGACGAGCGCGAACGCCGCGCCGAAGACGGCGATTCCCGCGACGGTCCACCGCCAGCCGAGGCCGAGCGCGCCGACGCCGGCGGCGATGGCGTACGAGACGGCGAAGCCGAGCGACCCGCCGAGCGCGTGGAGCGAGTACGCCCGCCCGCGGTTCGTCTCCGAGGAGGCGGTCGCCAAAAGCGGGTAGTGGGCGGGGTGGTGGCCCGCGATGCCGACGCCGAGAAGCGCCTGCGAGGCGAGGAGCCACGGGTACGAGGGCGCGAGCGCGGTGGCGACGATGCCCGCCGCGCCGAAGCCGAGCGAGATCGCGAGGACGAGCGTCCGGCTCCGCGCGTCGGAGAGGTAGCCGAAGGGGAGTTGCAGGAGCGTCACGACGCCGCCTTGGACGCCGATGGCGAGGCCGACGGCGGCGATACTCACACCGAAGTCGTCGGCGACGAGGCCGATAACGGGCGCGAGCGCGACCAGATACGCGTGGTTGACGACGTGCGAGCCGGCGACGAGGCCGACCACGCGGCGCTCCTGTGTCTCCGTCACACCGGTCAATGGGAGGTGATTCGTGAAAAGCCCGCCGTCCGCGGCGACGTTGGTCCTGCGTGTGGGTCAGCCGCCACCCCGGCCACCGCGGCGCTCGCCGCCGAGCCGCGCGCCGAGCCAGAGGTCGGCGAACGTGTCGAAGAAGTCCGCGCCGGTGTCGACGAGTTCGCGCTCGACGCCGAGCGCCTGACACCGCTCGTCCACCGCCGCGAGATGCGATTGGAGCCGGTCTGTGTACTGCCGCGCCGCCGACCCGCCGAAGTAGGTCCGCCGGGTCGCCTCGGACTCGGGGTCCTCGAAGATGGCGTCGCCCGTCGCCTCCGGGCCGAGTTCCTCCGAGGTGAGCACCTGTGCGACGAGCACGTCGTTTCGCGCGAGCGCGGCGAGGCCGGAAGCGACGTCGTCGGGGTCGAAAAGCAGGTCGCTCACGACGACCACGAGCGACCGCGAGTGGATGGTCTCGGCGTAGGTCGACAGCGCGGCCGTGATGTCGCCGTCGCCGCCGGGCGTCGTCTCGTTGAGCCGCTCGACGAGCCGGAGCACCTCGCCGCGGCTCGACGCGTCGGTGTCGATGCGGTCGGGTAAGTCGCCGAGGAGGGAAAACCGGAAGTCGTTGTTCTCCTCGGCCGTCAGGTGGCAGAAGCCGAGGCCGAGCTTCGCGCCGTACTCGAACTTGTTCGCGTCGCCCTCGCCGAAGTCCATCGACGCCGAGGCGTCGAGGAGGACGTGGACCGTCAGGTTCCGCTCGGCCTCGAACCGCTTTATGAACAGCTCTTCGGTCCGGGCGTACACCTTCCAGTCGATGAGCCGCGGATCGTCGCCGGCGGCGTACCGGCGGTGGTCGCTGAAGGTGAGCCCCTCGCCCACGTCCGGCGACTCCTGTTCGCCCTGCCGCCGGGCGTTCGAGACGCGCTTCAGCGAGGTGTCGAACCGGTCGAGTTCGTCGAGGAAGCCGGGGTCTATCATCGCTCGGTCACTCGTTCAACAGCCGCTGAATCACGTCGTCGGGGTCGAGTCCCTCGCGCTCCGCCCGGAAGTCGAGGATGATGCGGTGTCTGATGACCGGCGGGGCCATCTCGACGACGTCCTCCCACGAGACGTGGGTGCGCCCGTGGACGAACGCCCGCGCCTTCGCGGCGAGGACGAGCGCCATGCTCGCTCGCGGGCTCGCGCCGAACTCGACCTGCTCGTCCTCGCGGGTCTTGCGGACCAGTTCGATGGTCCGGTCGCGGATGTCGTCGGAGATGGGGACCTGCCGGACGAGCTGTTGGGCCGCAAGCAGGTGCGTTCGCGGCAGGACGCGCTCGACCTCGGGCGACGCCGCGCCCTCGGCGTACTGCTTGACGATGGTCCGCTCCTCGTCGAACTCGGGGTAGCCGACGAGAATCTTCATCAGGAAGCGGTCGGTCTGCGCCTCCGGGAGCGGGTAGGTGCCGCCCTGGTCGATGGGGTTCTGCGTGGCGAGGACGAAAAACGGGTCCGGAAGCTCGTAGGTCTCGCCCGCGGCGGTCACCTGCTTTTCCTGCATGGCTTCGAGGAGCGCGGCCTGCGTCTTCGGCGTCGCCCGGTTTATCTCGTCGGCGAGGACGACGTTGGCGAAGATGGGGCCGCGCTCGAACACGAAGTCCCGGCCCTCCGGCGTCTCGCGGATGATCTCGGTGCCGGTGATGTCCGAGGGCATCAGGTCGGGCGTGTTCTGCACGCGCGAGAACCCCAGGTCCGTCGCGTCCGAGAGGGCGCGAACCAGCGTCGTCTTCCCCAGTCCGGGGTTCGATTCGAGGAGCGCGTTGCCGTCGCAGAGGACGCAGACGAGCAGTCGTTCGACCACGTCGTGCTGGCCGATGATGCGCTTTCCGACCTCGTCTCTGACCGCGCCGACGCTCGCTTGGAGCTCCTCGATGCTGAGGTCGTCGTCTGTCGGGGCCGCGGCGTCGCCGTCGACCGCGGTCCGCTGTCCGTCGTCTCCGAGCCGGTCTGGGTTGTCACTCATCTTCGGTCTCTCGTATCTCTAAGGTGTAGTCGCGAATCAGGTCGGCCTCTTCGAGCGTGTCGTCGGCGAGGTAGCCGGCGCGCTGGCTCTCGACGGCGCTGTCGCCGCCGTAGCCGGTCGAGTCGTAGGCCGCGGCCGCCGACTCCGGCCCGTCTCCGTCGCCACTGCCGCCGGTCCCGGCGACGGTGGCGTTCAACTGCTCCGACCCGGCGGCCACGTCCTCGGGGTCGCCGAGGATGGAACTCCCGTTCTGGAGCCGCGTCTCCTCGTCGGAGAACTGGTCGGGGCGGTCGCCCGCGGACGCGGCGTCGCCGGCGAGCCCCTCGAACTGGATGTCCGAGATGGCGACCTGAATGCTCCCCGCCGAGAGGAGCAAGGCGACCACGAGCGCGCCGACGATGCGGCGGGTCGGAAGCAGTTCCACCGACGACGACTCCCGCAGGCGGGACAGCACGTCGTCGTAGAGCGCGGCCGACATGCGCGAGTCTCGGTTCGGGTTCCCGTCGTCGGCGACGAGGTCGCGGGCGGTCCGCAACGCCTCGGCGACCGACGGGTTCACCGCCTCGAACTGCTCGACCGGCGGCTCCCGCATCAGAATGAGGTACTCCGCGACGCCGACGAGGAGGCCCACCGCGAGGGCGAGCGGGACGGCGACGTGGACCGAGACGGCCGGGTCCACCCGCGGGAGGAAGCCGAGCGACACCGACGGCTCGACGGGCAACTCGACGACCCGGAACGCGACGTTCGCCAACAGCGTCGCCACCGCCGCGTCAACGACGCTGGAGACGGCGGCGGCCTTCGCGGCCTCGCGGCGAACCTCGCCCACGGCGTCGGCCATCGCCTCGCGGCGGGCGGTCCCCGCGTCGTCGGGCGACCCGCCCTCGTCAGCGGCGGCGTCGGCGGTATCGATATCGGCGTCGGCGTCGGCGTCGCCGGGAGTCGTTTCAGACACCGCTACACACCGCCGGTTCGTTGTCGGCTTGGTAGCCGGCACAGGCCTCTTGGAGGTCGAGCTCAAGTTCGCTGACTTGGCCTTCGAGGTCGGAGACCTCGGCCCGGAGCGACCCGATGCGGTCCTCCAGTCGGTCGTTCGTCGCTTCGAGCTCCTCGTTGTCCGCTTCGAGGTCGTCTATCTGGTTTTCGAGGCGGTTGCGCTGTTCTTCGAGGTCGTCGAGCGTCGCCGTGAGGTCGCTGATTCGGCTCCGGGCGTCTTCGAGGCTGTTTTCCGTCTCCTGAAGCTCGCCCCGCGTCGACGACAGTTCGCTCTGCGTCGACGACAGCTGTGACTCCGTGTCTTCGAGGCTGTTCGAGACCTGCGAGACGTCGCCGCGGGTGCGTTCGAGGCTGTTGTTCAGCTCCCGTAGCTCCGTCCGCGTCGCCGACAGGTCCTGTCGGGTCTCCGAAAGGTTCTCTTCGAGCGCCGCGTTTCGCTCGCGCAACTGCTCGTTCTGTTGGTCGAGCGAGTCGACCGAGTACTGGTAGAACATCGTCGCGCCGACGGTTCCGGCGGTGAGGAGGACGACGATGACGACGAGACCGAGGTTGAGGGACCGACCCAGCGCACTCATATCAAACCACCTTCACTTTGCGTTCGACCCCGATACACTTGAAGACGCCGGGCGAGCACCTCGGTGAGATACAGGAGGAACGCGGCGGCGACGAACGCGACCGCCCAGTCGTCGCGCACGGGCTGGACGCCGGCGGCGTTGTCGCGGGCGGATGCGGCGATTTCGTCGGCGTCGTTCGGGCCGTATATCGTCCCGCCGCTGTCGGAGACGGCGGCTTCGAGCGCGGCCGACCGGCCGAATCCCGCGTACTCGACGGGGTAGTTCACCGCGAAGGCGGTGTCGAGCACGTCTCGGTAGCCCGTCTCCGTGGGGACGACGGTCGCCTCGTAGACGCCGGGACTGACCGCCGAGAAGCTCAGTTCCTCGACGCCCCGCGGGCGCTCGCCGCCGCGGTAGACGACGGTCGTCGGCTGGTCGACGCGGGTGTCCGCCACCTCGGCGACGCCGGTCGCCTTCCGCTCCGGGTCGCCGATGACGTAGTTCGTGGTCTTCGTGAGCAGAAGCGAGTCGGGGCGCTGGAGCAGGCCGTCGAGCGTGCCGTCGCCCGCGTAGGCGGTGACGGTGGCGACGCGGCCGAGGCCGTAGCGCCACGAGGCGACCGCGGGGGTGCCGTCGTCGGCCGCGACGAGGAAGTTCGCGCCGCTCCTGACCGACACGTCGTTGACGCTGCCGGGGTTCGCGGTCAGCTCCACCCCGGCGGTGACGAAGTTGTTCTGGTCGACGACCGTGAGGCCGTCGCCGGCGTACTGGCGGTTCGACCCGCCGAAGAGGATGCGGAGCCGGTCGGTCTCGTCGGCTCTGAGGTAGTTCCCGCCGGACGCCCGCGCGATGGCCCGGAGGGTCCGTTCGTTCGGGCTCGGGCCGGTCCCGATGGCGATGACGCGGACCCCGTCGCGGCCGAGTTGGTCCGCGAGCGTCGCGGCGTCTTGGAACCGGTCGTGGCCGTCGCTGATGAGGATAATCGTCCCGCGCCTGTCGCCGAGTTGCTGGGCCGCGCCGTCGAGGCCGACGGCGATGTCGGTCGCGCCGCCGGACTGGAGCCGGCGGATGAGGTCGGCGGTCGACTCCCGGTTCGGCCCGAGCGGGCGGAGCGGTGCGACGTCGTAGGCGCGGTAGTTGAAGCCGACGATGCCGACTCGGTTCTCGTCGCCGAGCTGGTCGAGCGCGTCGAGCGCGACCGACTTCTGGACGCGCATGCCGCTTTCGGCGCTCCCCGAGACGTCGATGGCGAAGACGAGGTTCGTCTGCTGAGACGCGCCCTCGCCGGTCGTCACCGGGAGCATCGACGCGAGGCTCGACCCGTCGTACCCGCCGTTTTCGAACGAGTTGCGCCCGCCGACGGTCAGCAGGCCGCCGCCGTCGATGACGAACCGCTGGAGCGAGTCGGCGTTGCCCACGTCCTCGGCGCGGAGGTCCTGGAGGACGACGGCGTGGTACGACGAGAGGTCCGCGGGAACGGTCTCGGCGGTCTCCACGTCGTACAACTGCGAGAGGTAGTCGCGGAACGGGTAGTCGCCGCGGGAGACGTACAGCACCCGCGGCGGCTCGACCACGCGGACCGTCTTGCGGAACACGTCGTTCGTCTCGAAGCGGTCGTCGCCGGCGATGCGGGCGGTGACGCGGTGGGTTCCGGTCGTCTCGAACGTCCGCGTGAACTCGACGCCGTCGGTGGTGTTGACCGTCTCGCGGGCGACCTCCTCGCCGTCGATTTCCACGGCGAGTTCGACGGTCGCGGTCTCGACGTCGTCGGGGACGACCCCGTCGACCTGCGCGAGGAACGCGTTCTCGACGCCGACGCTGGTCTTCGACGGGCCGCTGACGGTGACGTACTGTTCGGTCTCGGTCGGTTCGACGCCGACCGCGCTCACCGTCGCGTTGAGGTCGCGGGCGAGCGTCGTCGCGGACGCGAGGCTCCGCCCCGAAGTGACCTGTCCGTCGGAGACGAGGACAACCGTCCCGTCCGGTCTGAGGTTGGCCGCGACGGCGTCGCCGATGGGCGACTCGTCGCCGCGGGCGACCGTCGAGGTCGTGACGGGGACGCCCTCGTTCTCGATGTCGGCCGCGAGTTGCGACGCCACGTCCTCGGTGACCGCCGCGCTGTCGGAGTCGTCGACGAGGAGCGTCACCTGCGGGTCGCCGTCGGTCATCCGGGTCGTGACGGTGTACGGCCCCGCGGCCGCGACGACCAACAGGAGGACGACGAGGAACCGGGATGCGAACAGGAGCCGCCGGGAGCGCCCGCCGGCGGTCCCGTCGGCCCCGCGGAAGATGAGCGCCCACGCGAGGAGCGCGGCCACCGGGAGCGCGACGAGGAACAGCGGGCGCTGGAGGCCGAAGGTCCGGCCCGCGGCCTCGGCCGTCCACGCGAGGGGCGTCGTCGCGGCGGCGGGAGCCGTGCCGGCGACGGCGACATCCGCCAGCGCGGTCAGCGCGGCCGACGCCGATCCGAGCGCCGCCATCAGAGGTCACCCCGCCGGCGCAGGTAGGCCAACTCGACCATCGTCGCCGCGAGCGCGACCAGCGCGGCCCACTCGGTCAGCGGGTCCGGGACCTCGCGCTCTTCGACCCGCGTCGGGTAGTCTCCGGGGGCCGACTCGCCGTCCAGCGGCGCGGCGGCCACGTCGGACTCGGCCTCGCTGAGGAGCGACGCCGCGAACCGCTCGTCGCCGACGCGGTAGAAGCCGGCGTCGCCGAGGCGGACCTCCGGGCCGGTCGCCTCGCCGGCGGGCGTCTCGACGGTCTGGTTCGCGCCCGCCGCGAGCGACCCGCCCGTCTCGCGGTTCAACTCCGAGAGCGTCGAGCGCCCGGCGAGGTAGAACACCGAGCGCTTCCAGAACACGGGGTACTGGTAGTTGTACTTGAACGCCGAACTGTCCTCCATGAAGCCGTAGTAGAGGACGCGACCGGCCCCGCGGCGCTCGACGGCGACGAGCGAGGTGCCGCCGGTCGTGTTCACGAGCGACTGGCCCGACCGGAGGTCGCCCGCGACGTACTCGGTCGGCGGCGGGAAGGTGATGTCGCGGGTAATCGGGTGGCTCTCGACGGTCCCGATGGTCGGGTTCGTCTCGACGCTCCCCTGCGAGACGAGGCGCAGGTCGCCGTAGTTCGGCGACTCCTCTTGGGCCTGAATCGCCACGCCGCCGCCGTCGGCGACGATTTCCCGGCCGGCCTCGACGTTGCCCGCGAGCAGGCGACCGGGGTTGACGTTGCTGTAGATGACGACGTCGTAGTTCGTCGAGACGGCCGTCGGCGGGTTGTCCACGGTCAGAGACACCTCGGGGATGACGGACAGCGCGGCCGTCAGATAGCGGTTCTCGTCGTTCGTGAGGACGAGCACGTCCACCGAGGCGTCCTCGGGGGCCGCGACGAACAGCGCGTCGTCGGTCGGGAAGGCGTCGCCCGGCGAGAGCGCGACGCGACCGCCGCCCGCGGGGACCGGGAGCGTCGCGGTCGCCACGTCGCCGGGGTCCATTCGGACCTCGCGAGTGGCTCCGCCGAGCGAGAGCGTCCGCGTGGCGGCCGACTCGCCGTAGTTCTTCACCGTCACGGTGACGTTCGCGCCGGAGAAGCGCCGGTCGACGATGCCGACGTTGCCCCGTCCGCCGCCCGCGAACTGCTGGAGTTGGACGACGAGGCCGCGGGCGCGGGCCTCGCGGACCGCGTCGCTCCACGGCGAGTCGTCGGCGAAGTCGCTCAGAACGACGACGCGGGCGTCCTCGCCGGCGACGGAGGCGGCGGCGGTAATCGCGGAGCGGAGGTCGCCCGGCGCGTCGCTCGCTTGCAGGCCGTCGAGGGCGGCGCGGGCGTCGGGCGCGCTCCCCCGGCGAAGCACCACGTCCGCGTTCGCCCCCGCCGCGACGACCGACGTCGTGCCGGAGACCTCGTCTCGCGCCGCGGCGAGGGCGCTGTCGAATCGCGTCCCACCGCCGTCGCGGACGCCCATGCTCGCGCTCGTGTCCACGACGAGGACCGTCTCTTGGACGGTCTCCGACTCGGGGACCAGCACGTACGGCGTCGCCAGCGACCCGACGAGCGCGACGAGCGCGACCAGCTGGATGAGGAGGAGCAGGCTCCGAAGCAGGCGGTCGAAGATGGGGTTCGAGGCGTTTCGTCCGGCCGAGTCCGCGAGGAACCGGAAGGTCGGGAGCGTGCGCCGGACCGGCTCCGGCCGGAGCAGATAGAGGACGACGAGCGGGACCGCCCCCAAGAGGGCGACCAACCCGAGAGGGAACAAGAAGAACTCGGAGAGGGCCATGCCCGACCCGTGGTGCGCCTCCAGTATGGCTGTTTCCCTACTCGTTGACACGTTCCGCATTATCGACCTGTCCGAGTACGTGAACGATGGGGTCGCTCGCGCGGGTCGATTCCGGCGAGATATTATCGATAGTCATTATACTGTCAGCTAAAAGTACGGCATTGCATAACAATGCTCTTAAATCATAACACGACACAATTTTATGCTCTAAAGTTATTTGTCGAGCTACGATGGGAACTGATAGGTACACACCGCGGTCGTACGACGACATCGCTCCGGACCAGCGTCCGACGCTGAAACAGGCGCTCGTTCCGGTGCTCGGACTCGTCGCCTTCCTCGGCCTCGGGTCGGCGTGGCTGGGACTCGACCCGCACATCCCGCTCGTCTGGAGTATCGCGCTGGTCGGCCTCCTCGGCCGGTTCGTCTGGGGCTACACCTGGGAGGACCTCTACGAGGGCATCGAACGCAGTCTGTCGATGGGGCTACAGGCGATTCTCATCCTGTTTACCATCTACGGCGTCGTCTCGACGTGGGTCGCCGCGGGGACGATTCCGACGCTGATGTACTACGGTCTCGACCTGCTGTCGCCGCAGGTGTTCCTGCCCGCGACGGCGCTTCTCGTCGGCATCGCCACCTTCGCCATCGGCTCGTCGTGGACCGCGGTCGGCACGCTCGGCGTCGCCTTCATCGGCATCGGCTCGGGGCTCGGCGTCCCCGAACCGATGACGGCCGGCGCGATTCTCACCGGCGCGTACGCGGGCGACAAGCAGTCGCCTCTGTCGGACACGACGAACCTCGCGGCCGCCGTCACGAACACCGACCTCTACGACCACATCCGCGCGATGCGGAGCGGAACGGCCGTCGCGTTCGGCCTCTCGCTCGTCGGCTTCGTCGTCCTCAGCCTCGGAATCACCGGGACGATTCCGGCCGGTCAAATCGCCGATATTCAGACCGCGCTCGCCTCCTCGTACGACATCACGCTCCTCGCGTTCCTGCCGCTGGCGGTCACCTTCGGCCTCGCCGCGGCGGGCTACCCCGCGCTGACCGTCCTCCTCGCCGGCGCGTTCGCCGGCGCGTTCACGAGCGTCCTCGTGCAGGGCGCGTCGTTCGTCGCGGCGTGGCAGACGTTCATGAGCGGCACCGGGCCGGAGACCGGCTCCGAACTCGTCAACAGCCTGCTCGCCTCCGGCGGCGTCTCCGGCTCCGCGTGGACCATCGCCGTCGTCGTCGCGGCGCTCACCCTCGGCGGCCTGCTCGAACAGACGGGCGTGCTCGCGGTCCTCGCCCACCGCCTCCAGCGCGGGATTCGGAGCCCGCGCCTGCTCGTCGCCTCGACCGGCGTCTCGGCGATTCTGACCAACGCGCTCACCGCCCAGCAGTACATGAGCATCGTCGTCCCCGGCATGACGCTCCGCGACACCTACGACGAGTTCGGCCTCGACAGTTCGGACCTCTCGCAGGCCATCGAGTCCGCGGGGACGCCGACCGGCGCGCTCCTCCCGTGGCACGCCGGCGGCGCGTACATGGCCGGCGTCCTCGGCGTCTCGACGCTCCAGTACGCCCCGTACTACTTCTTCGGCTACCTCTCGCCGCTCGTGCTGTTCGCCTTCGTCCTCGCGGGCGTCGGCTTCTCGGGGAACAGCACGGCACGGCCCGGCCCCGCCGCTACCGCGTCTGACGACGACTGACGCGACGCGAAACCTTCCCTGCGTCGCGATACCGATACCGAACCGAAAACTATCGCTTTTCTACTATCGCTCTAGGGCCGCTCTGAGCGCCCGCACCTCGTCGCGAACGGCGGCCCACTGCTCGACCGTGCCGGGGAGTTCGTCGCCATCGCGGTCGTCGCGGCCCTCGATTCGGTCGCGCACGGCACCGGGGTCGTCCACGTCATCGAAGCGGATTGCGCCGCCGCCCGCGGCCTCGACCGCGACGGTCCCGTAGCCGAACAGCGACCCGGTGACGCCCTGCGAGAGCGCGCTGTTCTGGACGCGGTCGATGGAGACGCGCTGGACGCTCCGAGAGAGGACGCCCGTCTTCCGGTAGAGCGCCCTGTCGGTGACCACGTAGCGGGTGTTGGTGACGCGGAGGTACGACCACGCGGGCAAGAGAAAGCCGACGAGGCCCGCGACCGCGAGTTCGGGCACGCCGTTCGCGGCGGCCGCGACGGCCGCGACGACGACGATGGCGAGACCGACGACTGCGGCGGGGATGACGGTCTGTATCCGCGGCCGACCCTCCCAGCGGACGGCCTCGTCGTCGCCGCGGGCCAGCCAGTCGTCGACGGCCGCGACGGTCTCCGAGTCGGTCGCTGAGCCGGCCACCGAGTCGGTCGCGGCGCTCTCCGCGGCGGAGTCGTCCGGAGTCGAATCGACGGGTCCCGAATCGCCGCCCGTCATCGCTCGTCGGTCGTCGCGTCGAACTCGAAGTCGCTCGGTTCGATGGCGTCGGAGTCGGGGTCTGTGTCGGGTTCGTCGCCCGCTCGGTCGGTCGCGTCGTCGGTCACGTCGTCGGTCACGTCGTCGGGCACGTCGTCGGTCACGTCGTCGGGCACGTCGTCGCCCTCGACGGCCCGCCGAATCGCGCGGAGTTCCGTCAGGATGTCGTCGAGGACGGCCGCCTTCCCCTCCGCGTCGGTCTCCGGCCCGGAGCGGCGCTTGATTCGCTCGTTGACGAGCGTCTGGAGCGACTGCGGGTCGGCGACGTTCCCGAAGCTCATCTCGATGCCGCTTCCGCCGGCGGTGCTGATGTTGACGGAGCCGTAGCCGAACTGCGCGCCGAGGAACGTCTGGCTGTAGGAGGTGTCCTGCACCTTGTCGAACTCGATGCGCTGGACGCTCCGGGAGAGGACGCCCGACTTCCGGTAGAGCGCGTCGGAGGTGACGACGTAGTTCGTGTTCTTGTGTGAGAGGTACGACCCGACGAGGAGCGGAATGCCCACGAGGACGAGCGACAGCGGGACGCCGACGATGAAGGAGGGCACGAGGCTGTAGGGATGCGGGGTGTCGGCCCAGAGGACCGCTTCGTCGTCGTCGAGGGTGAGCCAATCGAACTCGGTGTCCATGGCGGACAGGTTTCCGCCGGCGGTGGAATAGTGTTCCGCCGGAGGGGACCGCCATCCTTGGTCCACGGTACCGCCTAACACGACAATTCCGCCCGGTTGGGCAAACCATTTTACGGATGCCTGCAACGGACTGTCCATGGACAAGCAGTCACTGCTCGACTTGCTGCGTCACGACGCTCGCGAGAGCGTAGATGACATCGCCCGCCAACTGGGCGCAGACGCCGAAGCAGTGGCAGCAGCGCTCGAGGAACTCGAAGACGACGGGGTCATCCGCGGCTACCAGGCGGTCGTCGACTGGAACAACGTCGAGGAGGAACGCGTCCGCGCGCAGGTCGAAGTCGACGTCGAACTCGACCGCGAGACGGGCTACGAGGAGATCGCCCGCCGCATCGCGCGGTTCCCCGAGGTCGCCACGCTCAGACTCGTCTCCGGCGACTACGACTTCTTCATCGAGGTCGAAGGCGAGTCGATGCACGCCGTCTCGAACTTCGTCTCCGAGCGCATCGCCCCCATCCCCGAGGTCACGAAGACGGTCACGCACTTCGTGATGGACTCCTACAAGGAGGAGGGCATCGAACTCGGCGACGGCGACGACGACGACCGGCTGTCAGTGTCGCCATGACGCTCGGCGACCAGCTTTCGGACCGCGTCAAACAGGTGCCGCCGTCGGGCATTCGGAAGTTCTTCGAACTCGCCGAGGAGGTCGACGACGTCATCTCCCTCGGCGTCGGCGAGCCCGACTTCTCCGCGCCGTGGGCCGCCCGGACCGCCGCCATCGACTCGCTCGAACGCGGCAAGACCTCCTACACGTCGAACCGCGGGATGCGCGAACTCCGCGAGGCCATCTCGGAGCGCGTCACCCGCTACGGCCAGGAGTACGACCCCGAAGACGAGATTATCGTCACGACGGGCGCGAGCGAGGCCGTCGACCTCGCGTTCCGGGCGTTCGTCGACCCCGGCGACGTGGTGGCGATACCCCAGCCGTCGTACATCTCGTACACGCCGGGAGCCATCTTCGCCGGGGGCGAGCCGCTTCCGGTCCCCACCCGCGCCGAAGACGAGTTCACGCTCACGCCCGAGGCGCTCGAAGCCGCCGGGGCCGACGAGGCCGACGTGCTGGTGCTCTGCTACCCGAACAACCCGACCGGCGCGGTGATGACCGACGACGAACTCGCCGACGTGGCCTCGTTCGTCAGGGACCACGACCTCGTCGTGCTCTCCGACGAAATCTACTCGGACCTCCGGTACGAGGACGACCACGCCTCCATCGCCACCCACCCCGGGATGCGAGAGCGGACCATCGTGTTCAACGGCTTCTCGAAGGCCTACGCGATGACCGGCCTGCGCCTCGGCTACGCCATGGGGCCGCCGGGGGCTATCGACGCGATGAACAAGGTCCACCAGTACGCGATGCTGTCGGCGCCCACGACGGCGCAGTACGCGGCCATCGAGGCGCTCCGGTCGTGCGACGACTCCGTCGAGGAGATGCGCCGCGAGTACGACCGCCGCCGCCGGTTCGTCCTCGCCCGCTTCGAGGAGATGGGACTCGACTGCTTCGAGGCGAAAGGCGCGTTCTACGTCTTCCCCGAGGCCCCCGACGGCGACGACGAGGCGTTCGCCGAGGGGCTCCTCGAAGAACAGAACGTCGCGCTCGTCCCCGGAAGCGTCTTCGGCGAGGGCGGCGCGGGCCACCTCCGCGTCTCCTACGCGACGGGGATGCGCGAACTCCGCGAGGCGATGGACCGCATCGAAGCGTACGTCAGCGACTGAGCCGACCGGGCGACACCCGCAACCCGCTTTTTTTCGAACGAGCGCCGCACCACGAGTATGCGAAGCATTCACACGGTTCGGGCGCGTACGTTCAGCGATGTACGACGAAATCCTGCTCCCCGTCGACGGGAGTCCGGCGGCCGAACGGGCGATGCCGCACGTGTTCGACCTCGCGGAGCGGTGCGACGCGACAGTCCACGTGCTGTTCGTCGTGAACACGACGCGCGACAACGCGGGTATCGTCGGCGGCACGGTCCTCGAAACGCTGGAGCAGGAGGGCAAACGCGCCGTCGACGAGGTCGTCGAGCGCGGCGAGCGCCGCGGTATCGAGACGGTCGGGGCCGTGCGTCGGGGCGCGCCGTACGACGTCATCCTCGACTACGCGACCGAACACGGCGTAGGGGTCATCGCGATGGCGACTCACGGCCGAACGGGCGTCGAGCGCGTCCTCCTCGGGAGCGTCACCGAGCGCGTCGTCCGCACCGCGCCGGTTCCCGTGTTGACGGTCCGCGCCGCCGAGTAGGCGGTCCGAAGCGGATACGTCGGCTCGACCGGGCGAACCGGTCGTTGACGCCGCCGGCTGGCGAAGTGTGTCATCGATTGTCATATACAGCGGTACATTTCGGGAGACCAACACGCAAAGTCTTATTAAATATCGTTTCGTCGTCCAAAACGAATGGTTTCGGGAGGTGACGCGGACACCGCCGTAACAGATGACACGTCGACGTTCCAACTCGGGTTGGACGACCTCAAACGACGGGGGAGCGCGCTCCTCGTCGTCGGGTCGGTTCCGACCGAGCTCTACTCGCGGGCGTCTAAGCAGATGCTCGGCGCTCCCGACGAGCCGCGGCGTCGTCTCTTGGTTCTCAACGACTCGACGCCGCTCGACGACCGGCTCGACGTCGACATCCAACGCACCACGGAGTGGACGCGCGTGGTTCGGTACGGGTCGCTCGAACGGAGCGCGGCGGCATCGCCGTCACCGTCGTCCGCCGTGCCGAGTGCGGTCGACGCGTGCGAGCGCCGAGTCAGCGGCGGTCTCGGCAAACTCGGCGCGGCACTCGCCAACGACGTGACCGAGTTCGACACGCTCGCCGGCGGGCTCTCTCCGGCCGAACTCCGCGTCGCGTTCGACTGTCTCCCGTCGCTCCTCTCGCGGTACGACCGAGACCGCGCGTTTCGGTTCCTCCACGTCATGACCACCCACATCCGCTCGCGAAACGGGATGGTCCACGTCTGGTCTCCCGGTGAGCGCGAAGGCGAGGTCAACCGACTGTTCGAGCCGCTTTTCGACGCCGTCGTCGAACTCGACGTCGAGGGTTCCGAGGCCCGTCAACGCTGGCATCTCCGGCAGAAGGACGTCTCGTCCGGCTGGTTCCCGTTGGAGTCGTGAACTTCTCACGACCAGTACGTTTTTCACCTTAATCGTGTCACGTAGACACAATGGAACCGACCGGGGAGGGCGAGCGGGCCGACGCGTCTTCGACGCTGGAAGTCGGCTTTTCGCTCCCTTCAGACGGGGCGGGGTTAGTCGTTCGGGACAACGTCGAACGCCACCAGTTCGTGCTCCGAACGCCGTCACCCGTCGACCCGGAACCGACAGATAGCAGTCGGTTCTCGCTTCCGACGGACGCCGCGGTTCGCATCGAGACCGGCCGCATCGGGCTGGCGGCGAACACGGTCGTCTGCGTCCGCGACGAGGCGGGGTCGATGCTCGCACAGGTCGACCAACAGGGGCGCGAGGAACTCGGGTCGGGAACCTACAGCATCGAACTCTTCGGCGCGGTCAAGACGTATCTCCGGGCCGACGGGCCGCTGACCGTCGACGCGCAACCGCTCGAAACCGTGCTCTCCTTCGAGGAGCCCCAGACGGTGTCCGTCGGCGCGCGGTCGTCTCACGAGAGTCCCGCGACGACGATTACGACGACCGACGACCCCCTCGACGTGATGGCGGCCGTCTCGGCGTTCAGCTCCGCGCTCAAGACCACGAGCGTCGAGCGGTCGTACCCGACGCTCCGGGGACATCCGCCGCTTCTCGAACTGGGCGACGAACTCGACGTCCCCGATGCTCTCGATGTCCCCGAGACCGGCGTCCGAATCGAACTCCCGCCGACGCTGAGCCACGTCTTCGTGGCGACGCCGCTGGCGTACTACCTCGGCGCGCGGCTCGTCCCCGGCGACTCGCCCCGACTCGTCACCGAAGGCGGGTTCGCCCACGACTTCGACGGCCCTCACGGCTTCGAGGAGGCGGTCGAACGCGCGCTCAAACGGACGTTCTTCCTCGACTGCGTCGTTCGAACGGAGGGAATCTACGACGTGCCGCTCCACGAGCGCCAGACCGTCGAGTCGCGGACGGACATCGACGTCGAGGGGTTGTACGACGCGTCGCTCGGCGAACGGCTCTCGGCGTACTTCGAGATACCGTACGAGGACATCGCCGACCTGCTCCCGGAGTGGAAGCTGACGACGCACGTCGCGCCGCGGGCCGACAACATCGAGCTTCTCCCCTTCGTCACGAACGACCTCGCGGTCGTCCGGACGCCGTCGGGGACCGAAGTCCCCCACTCGGAGGTGCAGGCGGCGGTCGTCGACGACTTCCTCCGGGGCGACGCCGACGCCGACGACATCGTCAGGAGCGCAGGGACGACGACGCCGAGCGAGACGTACGTCAAACCCAGTTCGACCGACTCGGTCGAGCAGGCGTGGATTAGCGACGGGACGCCCGTCGGCGCGAGCAAGACCACGCCCGCCGCCTACCGGAATCGCCTCCAACGGGAGCCGGCGCAGGGCGACATCGGCATCACGGTCGTCTGTAACGACCCCGAGATGCTCGCCGAGACGGACATCGTCGACGAGGTGTACGGCTCGCGCGACGGGCTCTCGTTCGACGTCGACGCCCACTACGACCTCAGCAGGGCGGAGCTTCGGGCAACGCTCGCGGAGTCGACCGACTTCCTCCACTACATCGGCCACATCGACGACGACGGCTTCCAGTGTCGCGACGGCAAGGTCGACGCGGAGACGCTCGACACCGTCGGAACGGGGGCGTTTTTCCTCAACGCGTGTCAGTCGTACGACCAGGGGTTGGCGCTCGTCGAGGCCGGCGCAATCGGCGGCATCGTCACGTTCAGCGAGGTCATCAACAGTCAGGCGGTCGGCGTGGGGCGCACGCTGGCTCGACTCCTCAACGGGGGGTTCCCGCTACAGGCGTCGCTGGAGGTGGTCAAGGTCGACAGCGACGTGGCACACCAGTACGGCGTCGTCGGGGACGGTAGTCTCTCCGTGGTACAGTCTGAGAGCGGAGTCGCAGTCTACTGCGAAGTATCTGACAAACCGGGCGACCAGTTCGAAGTGTCGTATCACGCATTCAACACATCGAGGGCAGGAATCGGGTCGCTGATTAGGCCCGCCCTCACCGATAGTATGCCGTACTATCTCTCTTCTTCCGGCGTCTCGAATACGGACCTGACTGAGGACGAACTTCGGGACTTCCTCGCGTTAGAACAAATTCCGGTTATCTACGACGATGCCGTCTACTGGGACCGCGAGTTCCTTTCGTGATTACGGCCCGTAGATGACGCTGGTGTTTCCGGCCGCCACGCTTCCCGCCTGTGAGAGCAGGAGCGCGAGCGTGAACAGGACGCCCATCATCCGGGGGTTCTGACGCAGGTACGCGAGCATCTGGTTGCTGTCTTCCGACATGTGCACTTACCCCAAGGAGCGAGTCCAAAATACAATTTTTCGTGTATATCTGATATGAAATTAAATGAATTAAGTGACCGAGACCCGCAAGTAATCGTCAGTCAGACGAACGGTACCCGTCAGAGACGAGAACTGCCCGTCAGAGACGAACACGGAGAACAGAGAAAACGGTCGGCGTCCGAAACGGGCGGGTTCGTTCAGGAGCTGTCGATATCGGCTTCGCCGCCGATGTCCCGGTACACCGCGGAGATGCCTTCGGTCTCGTCGAGCTGGCCGAGCGTCTCGTCGAGCTCGCGCCGGAGCTCGGTCAGGCGGGCGGTGAGCCGCTGGTACTCCTCGTTTTCTTCGAGCGCCGCCTCGTCCTTTTCGGACTCCAACAGCGCCTTCTTCGATGCGAGGGAAAACAGGTCCTGGATACCCACGTCGTAAGCGTTTCGCAGGATGAGGTTCGAGACCGTCTCGGTCAGCGCTTCGCGCGAGACGGGCTTGACGAGGTAGTCGTCGAAGCCCATCGCGATGATGTCGAAGTCGGGTTCGACCGCGGTCACCATCGCGACGCGGCACTCGAAGCCACGGTCCCGAATCTCCGAGAGCGCCTCGTCGCCCGAGAGGTCGGGCATCCGACGGTCGAGGAGAACAACGTCAACCTCGTCGTCGAGCTTATCGAGCGCCTCGCGGCCGCCGTAGGCGACACGAACGCTGTAGTCGTTCCTAAGCCAGGTTGCGTACAGGTCGGCGAGGTCAGGCTCATCTTCAACGATGAGCACCAGTGGCTGTTCTGCGCTCATTGGTATTGTAGTGGTGTTCCGGGGACGCTCACGAAACTCAATGTCGTGCAGTGGTATATCAAAATACCTCTTGTCTAACGCCGTCCGAAACCGCGCTTGTGGGCACTAATTACCCCCCGGAGTTGTTATACATTCCGGCGAACCGAACAGATACTACCCGTCAGGCGTCCCCGAAATCGACTCGATAGTGATGCGGTTCGCCTCGACGTCTTCCAACACCGCACCCCACCCGCCGACGGTGTAGGTCTCGCCGTCGGCCTCGACGGTCAGACAGACCTGTCCCGCGAGTTCAGAAAACGACAGCGTGTCCGTCGGCGTAGAAACGGCCGTGTAGTACACGTCAGTCACCTCACCGGTGAACTCGATGGGGTCTCGACCGTCGGTCTCGTAGCCCTTGATGTGCGCGACGATTCGGTTCCCGTCGCGAACGAGCGGTTCCGCGTCCTGAACGAAGTGTCTGATATCGGAGTACACGATCGGCGGTTCGCCGGTCTGGGCGTCGTAGACGACGTCCCAGACCTCCCACAGCGCCGTCTGGAAGTACCAGTGGAAGACGTACGTGAGCGTGTAGTCGTCGACGAGGACGCCGTACTGGTTCACCGAGTTGTCGTGCGGCGCGAAACACGCGCCCGTCCGGTCGACGATGGCGACGAACGGCGTCGGCAGTGTCCGGTGTCTGACTTCCGTGGCGACCCCGCGGTACTCCCGCTGTGCGAGCGCTTCGAGGTCGTCGGTCCGCTCGGGGTGGAGCACGACCTTCACCAGCGCGCCGTTCTCGTACGCCTCCGAGAGCGCCGGCTTGAGCTCGTCGAACTGCTCGGGGGTGACGGACAGTTGGACCTCGCCATCGGCCTCCCGAATCATCTCTTCGGCCCGGTTGAACACCGTCTCGAAGCGCTTGACGATGCTCAGCATGTGGCGGTCGACCGCGGGCTGTTGCCAGCGCGCCTCGATTTCCTCCGCCGCCTCGTCCAGTTGGACGGCGCGGCTCTTGAGGTCCTCCATCACCGATTTCGGGTCGCACGCCCGCGCGTGGAGACTGTCCTGCTCGTAGGTCTCGATGTAGCCCTTCGATTCGAGGTCGCGGAGAACATCGTAGATGCGGGCGGTCGGTACGGCGCAGGCGTCGGCGAGTTCGGTCGCACTCGCCGCTCCGAGTTGGAGGAGCGCGACGTACGCCTCTGCCTGATACTGTGACAACCCGGCGTTCCGAAGTGCGGTGCGTAGCTCCGCGGTATCCATCGCTTGTGGATGGACGATGTACATCCCTATTAATTATCGCATGTCCTCGTCTCGCGGCCGTTCGGGAGTCACGCCGGGGGCGACGAACTCGAGCGGAGCGGACACGAGAGAGACGGGGAAATCGGAAACGGAAGAACCGAGAGACGAGAGAAACGACGGAGTCGCGAGAACGCGTTACTCGCTCGGGCTGTAGTTCGGCGCTTCGTCGGTAATCATCACGTCGTGGGGGTGGCCTTCGGTCTGGCCGGCAGACGAGACGCGGACGAAGCGAGCGCGCTCTTTGACCTCGGAGATAGTCTCCGCGCCGACGTAGCCCATACCGGACTGCATGCCGCCGACGAGCTGGTGGAGTTCGGACGCGAGCGAACCCTTGTACGGCGTCGCGGCCTCGACGCCCTCGGGGACGTACTCCTCGTCTTCGTTGTCCTCTTTGAGGTAGCGGTCGGCACCGCCGGACTGCATCGCGCCGACGGAGCCCATGCCGCGGTACTGCTTGTACTTCTTGCCGTTCATCGTGATGACGCGGCCGGGTGCCTCGTCGGTGCCGGCGAAGTAGGAGCCGAGCATGACGGCGTCGGCACCGGCGGCGACCGCCTTGATGGCGTCGCCGGAGTAGCGGATGCCGCCGTCGGCGATGACGGGGATGTCGTAGTCGGCGGCGACGTCGGCGACTTCCGCGACGGCCGAAATCTGGGGCATGCCGGAGCCGGAGACGACGCGGGTCGTACAGATGGAACCGGGGCCGATGCCGACCTTGATGCCGTCCGCGAAGTCGACGAGTTCGGCCGCGGCCTCGCGCGTGCCGACGTTCCCGACGACCACGTCCGCTTCCACGGACTCCTTGATTTCGCGGGCGGTGTCGATGACGTTGAGGTTGTGCGCGTGGGCGCAGTCGATGAAGATGACGTCGACGCCGGCGTCGTCGGCCATCTGCGCGCGCTCGTCGTCGAACGGGCCGACGGCGACGCCGCAGACGAGGCGGCCGTCGTCGTCGCGGGCGGCGTTCTCGTACTCGCGGCGCTGGAGAATACCCTGCATCGTGACGAGGCCGACGAGGTGGCTCTCGTCGTCGATGATGGGGACGCGCTCTATCTTGTGGTCGTACATGAGTTCGAGCGCGTCGCGGGCGGTCACGTCGCGCTCGGCCGTGATGACCTCGTCCGTCATGGCCTCGACGACCTCGTCGGACTCGCCGACTTCGAGGTACGGGCGGATGTCCGTGCCGGAGATGATGCCGAGGACCACGTCGTCGTCGTCGACGACGGGCGCGCCGGAGACGCCGGCGCGCTCCATCATCTCGTCGACCTCGCTTATCGTCTGGCCGGGGTTGGCCGTGACCACGTCTTCGCGGCGGATGACGAGTTCGTCGGCGCGCTTGACGCGCTCGATTTCGCGGACCATCTGCTCGGCGTTCATGTTGCGGTGGAGCACGCCGAGACCGCCCTCGCGGGCCATCCCCATAGCCATCCCGCTTTCGGTGACGGTGTCCATCGCCGCAGAAAGGATGGGAATGTTGAGTTCGACGTTCTTCGAGACGCGCGTCGAAACGTCGGCGTCGTCGGGTTCGACGCGACTCTCCATCGGGCGGAGCAGTACGTCGTCGAATGTGAGGGATTCGGGTACCCGTAGCTTCTCGGTGAAGGGTTCTCGGTCAGGAACGTCGTTCGCCATATCAAGCGTGGTTGCGGCGACGACAAAAGGGTTGCGAGACAGCACGGGCGTGTCGATGTATCGCAAACCACATCAGCGATATGTACACGTGTGTGCTTACGCGGTCGCCTCGCGCACACCTACACGACCGCCCCTCTCTCGGCGGGCGGGGTCGCAATCGGACGACGTGGTCGTCGCCGCATCGGGGGATTCCCTCGACACGACTGTCGAGACACTCGTCCCCTCGTCACGGTGTACCGAACCGCAAGACCTTCGTGAATAATCACCATATTCACGAACGTGTACCACGAGTTTTCCGAGATTTCAGAGTACAGCCGACGAATCATTGCCTTCGTTTATAAACAAGGCAGAAATTCCTGTGTCCCGTGCGGTCGTATCCCACACAACGTTTAATACTCCTGTCCTATTGTAATCTCGTATGGACTCCACGCGTCCCGCCGCATCGCGCATTGCCGGTCAAACGACCTCCGACTCCGGCATTCTCTTTACAGCGATGTGGCAGACATTTAAACGGGAGTTCAATATCGGACGAAACGGGCTTCGCGTGCGGAGCGCCCGTACCCCGTTGTCCGAATTGCGATCCTATCGCCGCTTAGGCCATGGTGACGGCCAGTAACATCGAATGAGTGTCTCACGCCACCCAGTCGCCCTTCGCCTCGAGCAACAGGTCGGGGGTGCCACCCGACTGCTCGCCACCGTCATGGGACTGCCCCTCATCGACGGTATCTTCCCCGCACTCATCATCGCGGGGGCGTTGACGACTTCAGCGGGCGACCCCTCGATTGCGGGCATCCTCCAGACCGGGCTCCTCATCTTCGGCGGCTCCGCGACGGTCGCGGTCATCCTCGCCGAGATGGACGGCACGCGCCGCGAACAGCTCACGTCCATCCTCCTGCTCGGCGCGCTGCTCATCCCGGTCGCCGTCGCCGAAGCCGCCGTCGCCGAGACCATCGAGACGCTCCTGAACTTCGAGGTGTTCCACCGCTTCGCCGGCCTCGTCATCCTCGCCGTGGCGGCGAAGACGGCCTCCTCGAAGGTCGGCGAGTACCTCCCGTCGCCGAGCGTCATCATCGGCCTCGGCCTCGTCGCGAGCTTCAACCCCGCCGGGTTCGAACTCATCGTCACCCCCGACCCGATGCGTCTGCTCAGCGCCGGCGCGGCGGCCGGCACGGGCGTCGGCTTCGCCGGTGCCGTCGCGCTGTTCGCCCCGCGGCTCCGCGGCAACGTCGACATCGACCTCTTCCGCTTCGGAAGCTCGGTCGCCCTCGGCATGCTGGCGCTCGAAGTGCTCGGCCTGATGCCGACGCAGGCGCCCGTCGCCCTCGGCGTCCTCGGCGTCACCGCGCTGTTCGCGTTCGACCCCGGCTCCGACGGCGCTGACCTCGACGAGTTCGTCGACGACGCCCCCGCCACCGAGTCGGCCACGCCCGACGCCAACGCCAACGGGGCGGTCGCCGACGGCGGCGACGACGTCGAGACGTCCGAGGACTACGACGCGCTGGTCGACGACGACGACGACGATAACGACGGCTCCGCTCCGGGGTACGGCTACCCCGGCGAAGAGGAGTCCCGCGCGCCCTGGCTGTAACCCGCCGGGCGACTTTTTCTCCCGGCAGACCAAGCCCGTCGCATGCGACGGACCTTCGATATCCGAACCGAGCGCCGGCTTCAGGTCGTCGATGTGACCGACGAAGTCGAGGCGGCGCTTCCGCTGGGGGACGACGGCGCCTGTACGGTCTTCTCGAAACACACGACGACCGGCGTCTGCGTCAACGAGGCCGAGTCGCGGCTTCTCGGCGACATCGAGTCGATGCTCGCCGAGGCGGTCCCCGACGACGGCTGGGCCCACGACGAACTCGACGGCAACGCCGATGCGCACCTCCGGGCGCTCCTCGTCGGCAACGGCGTCTCGATACCCGTCGCCGACGGCAACCTCGACCTCGGCCGGTGGCAGTCGGTCCTCCTCGTGGAGTGCGACGGCCCGCGCACCCGGACCGTGACGGTAGCGACGCCCTGAATCCTCTCGGGGTGCGGTCTCGTGGACGACGGAGTTGTCGACTCCCAACCGACGCCGACCGCTGGCGGAGGGCTTACTTACTTCGGGACGGTTGCACGGGTATGAGCAACCGCGTCGTACAAGGACGGATGGTCACGCCCGAGACGCTCGCCGAACTCGTCGAGGGCGAGCGCCCGATGGACGCCGAGCCGATTCAGGACGCCGACTTCGACTGCCCGGAGTGCGGCGAGAACGTCATCCAGGTGGGCTACATGCCGAGCGTGACGGAGTTCGTGACAGCCTACAAGTGTCAGGAGTGCGACTGGGCCGACGACGACCGCGACGAGTAGAATCGAAACCCCTTTAAGAAAAATCGCCATACGAGAGAGTGCAGACAGAACGAATCGGGGCTGTGGCCAAGCCCGGCATGGCGACTGACTCCAGAGGCTTGGCGCCCGGGACGACACTCCAGCTGATATACTGAGCGACCGACTGATCATCGGTCGTGTTGACGACCCTCTGGAGTTCCGAGGTGCCCACCGGAGATATCAGTCGATCGGGGGTTCAAATCCCTCCGGCCCCATACCTAAAATAACCTTTTTGTTGGGAGTAATAAAGGAAGAGAGCAACTGCGCTAACCTTACGTTAGTCCCCTCTCAGGCGGTGATTCCGCGTGAGTCTCGCGCCCTCAAAGCACGCGGGAGAATGCGCTGAAGCCGACCAGATTTAGCGCGTCGACGGCTTTGAAGCCGCATCGAAGTCCGAAGGCGACCCGTCGTCGGTATCTCGGTGCGCTCGAACGGTACCGACTCATCGAACAAGAAGACGCGACGCGAGGGACCCGGTATCGGCTCGTCGAGCCGTGATTCTCACAGGCTACGGTGCGGCGGCACCGACGTTGTTGTTCGAATCCTTGAACGGAAGGTCGATTTCGAGACCGTCGTAGGCTAATACTGGTTTCTTCGGGAGTCCCGGCCCACCGCCTTCGAAGTCGATGACACCGATATCGGCCAGCTCGGTCAGATTTCGATGGACCTGCTTGTAGTCACGGTCCACCAACTCCGCGGCTTCGCGGATGCTGTCAGGCTCGGACTCGGAGATCGCCTCTAGCAGTTCGAGATTCTTCGGGCTGAGCAGTCGACTGAGTTCTGCGAACGAGTCGAAGTTCAGCACCGGCTGAGCGTCTTCGAGTTCTTCGCCTGCTTGTGCCGCTTTGAGCCGCTGTCTCGTGCTTTTGTCGAGGTCGTTCCCCTCACCAACCGTCACTTTGAGCTTCGTCATGTTTGTCTCCTCTCCGTGATTTCTCACGTTTCCCAGTCCCAAGAGATGGACGACATCTCCTCGGCCTCTTCTTTGAAGCGGTCGTAGAGCGTCAGCATCCCAGGGAAGTCGATTATCTCGACTTCGGACCCGGCATGTCGCTCGTGACCTTTCGTCCGTTCGTGGGCGTTGTCGTACCGGAGGATGGTGTCCCCAGCAATCTTGCCGAGATGGAGGCTGTAGTCCCACCCACTAGGATACGTTTCGTCCTCCGTTTGGCGGATGGTTACATTGACGACGTAGTCGTCTTTGACAGCCTTCCAGTCTGCAATCGTGATGTAGGGCGCCATCCGTTATCCTATGTTATTGGGTCCATAGGAATAAGCCTATGGACTTATCCACATATGTCCCCCGGTGGCTCTGTTGAAATCTCAGTTGATGCCGTGCTGAATACGAACGTATATCCCAGTCCCAGTATGTGGTCGCACAGCCAACCTCAAGAGCTCTCACTCAGGGAAGCTAACTTCCAGATGGTTCTTCTCAATCTCATCAGCTAATTCTCTCAGAATAGCGCCATGTCCATCGTAATCATCCCGATTCTCTAAGAAAAACAGAAGCAAACGTTCCACATAACGCCGAGCAGTCTCCAGAGAATCCTCACCTAGTGTGGTTTTACCACCTCCATGAGCGACACCCCAGACGCCGCTCCGCTCATCGTAGAGATTACTGAACCCATCGAAGATGTTCTGCCTCTCCTCAAAATCGTCTCCTAAAATGATTGCCACACGTTGTGCCAGCATGTTCTTTGAAAGATTACTCTTGCCAGAACAGAGCGCCTCAGCGACTATCATCAAATCGGCAAATGCAACTCTATCGCTCTCACGGATATAGCTTGAATTGAACCGCTCGACGGACATCTTTTGGTTTGGCTCCATTGATTCGAAATCCATCGATTTTAGCATATCATAGAGGCGTTTCAGTTCGTCAATATCGGTTGCCTCCATGCTCCCTACAACAAACAAAGGCCGTACAGTCCGTCGTCTCGTCGTGATCTCTCCTCCCCATGCGCAGGGTGAGTGGTCATAGTGATTTGAATACCCGACATCACCCGGAAACGCCAATCTAAGAGCTGTAATAACACTCCTGATTCTGTGCTGTGCCTCTCGGAGCTCTTCAAAACCAATATTCCCACAACCGATGCTATTCACAGTCTTCTCTACAACCTGCTCAAATTCGAACAAGAAATGGGTCGATGTATCGTCCCAGTCTTCTGGTATGGATCCACCCATCGGAGATTCAAAGTCCGTGACTAACTCTATGTCTGACTTCTGTACTCTTCGAATTCGACTTTTATCGTCTAACTCGATTAGCTCGCCTTCATAGCTTAGACCATGAAGCGGAACGAAACTTCGAACCAAAAACTCCTCGGCAAGTAGATCTCTTTTGTATTCTAGATAGACTTTTTCAAATTCATGGTCAGTAAATGTGAGATTCCGATTGTTTTCTGCAAATACATTCACTGCAAAACCAATTAAAATCTCACCTAAACCTCTCCGATTGTTATGGTACTTCGAAATTACCTCGTAGTTTCCGATCGCAAAATCGAGACACTCATCATATTCCGCTAAATCACGAATCGCCTTGTGTCGTTGATAGAAGAACTTCTCAAATTTGAGCCGAACATCATCGCGCCATGTGATCTCCCCACGATCATATTCTAAAATCTGTTTCGTAGGTTGTTTTTCAACAAGATGAAATTCGTCAGCAAGTTCATCTTGGACGGCGTCAACGAATGCTCGGAATTTCTCTTTTAATTCCGGTTCCTGCATATTCTACGCGGTTCGTATCATATTGACATATATCTCTGGGTGGGGAAACGCCACCCAGACTGATTCGCTCATCTTGCCAATCGACAGACTGCGCTAGGATTCGTTCATTCGCCCAGTTTCGCTCATTCGAAAGAAGAGACGCGAGAGTGCGACAAAGCCGGGGATCAGAACGTCGAATCCTTCCGGGGCACTTAATGTCAATTCTAACGCAGGGTTTTAACACGGAGTAGCGACGCTCTCGCGTGGGTTCTCTCCCACTCGGGAGACGGTTGCCCCACGAGACTCACGAACCCGTACTCACAGGAGAAGCGCGAGGGTACCCAGCGCGACGCCCGCGGCCACGACGACCACCAGCCGAACCGCCTGCTCGTCGGGCACGCGAAAAACGCCCGCCGCCATCACCGAGGCGAACGCGCCGAGGAGCGCGCCCCGGAGAACCCCGGCCGCGCCCGCGACTGAGTCCGCCGGAACCAACACGCTGAGCGCGACCAGTCCCGCGAGTCCGACGAGAACCAACGCGCCGTCGCGCCGGAGGTCACGCGGCTGTTTCTCCATCGCGCTGAGTTAGTGTGCTCTGTTTGAAAAGTATTGGTGCCCGTCCCGGAAGATATTACCACAAAAATACCAATCGATTATAGTCGCTCGGGGTGACGGCGCGGTATGGTACGGGACACAGCGCATCGACTCGCCGAGTATCTGAGCAGGCGCATCGGCGACGGGCTTCGGACGGTCGTCATCGCCGCCGGCGACGACTACGAACTGGAATACATCCGCGACGACCTCTCGGAGCGGTACACCGAACGGACGCTGGGGGAGGCCGTCTCCGACCTCAGCGTCGAGACGCCGTTCACAACTCCCGGTGCCGACTCGCATCCGGCCGGCGAGCGCCGCGCCGTCGTCTACTACTACGAGAACGCGTTCGTCCTGCAGTTTCCCTTCTCCGAGGCGGAGCGAATCATCATCAGCATCGGAACCGACGCGGGGACCGACCTCCTGCGGTTCATCGAGGACTGCCGGCGCATCGTCGACCGGAACAACTGAGCACCGGGGCGTTCGCGTCGCGGGCCCGCCGGCCGCGGCGACGTCGCCGGGGCACAACGATTTTCTCTCAGGCGGCCGAGGGGAGAGTGATGGAACTCGTCTCTGTCGCCGCGCTCGCCGAGAACCGCGTCATCGGCCGCGACGGCGAACTCCCGTGGCCGAGTATCCCCGCCGACAAGGAGCAGTACCGCGCCCGCATCGCCGACGACCCGGTCGTCCTCGGTCGGGCGACGTTCGAGTCGATGCTCGACGACCTGCCGGGGAGCGCCCAAATCGTCATGAGCCGAAGCGAGCGGTCGTTTTCGGTCGACACCGCCCGCCGCGCGGCGAGCGTCGAGGACGCGGTGGACATCGCGGCGTCGCTGGGCGCGGAGACGGCCTACGTCATCGGCGGCGCGGCCATCTACGCCCTGTTTCAGCCCCACCTCGACCGGATGGTGCTGAGTCGCGTCCCCGGCGAGTACGAGGGCGACGCGTTCTACCCCGAGTGGGACGACGACGAGTGGGAACTCGACTCGGAGACGGACTACGAGGGTTTCACGCTCCAAGA
Source organism: Haloferax sulfurifontis ATCC BAA-897 (assembly GCF_000337835.1). Taxonomy (GTDB): domain Archaea; phylum Halobacteriota; class Halobacteria; order Halobacteriales; family Haloferacaceae; genus Haloferax; species Haloferax denitrificans. The sequence goes on from NZ_AOLM01000003.1 coordinate 249,294, forward strand.
GTGGGTCCGGGCCGACCGCGACTGAGGTCGAGGCCACGCCCGCACGGCCGGCGTCCGCGTACCTCGCGGCGAGGGTCGCTGGGTCACGTAGCTTGATACGCCGGAATGCCGTAGCGGGCGACGATGCGTCCGAACGTCGACACGCGGATTCTCGCGCTCGCGTTGGCTCGGATGGTCGACGCCCTCGCCAACTCGTTTCTGGTCGTCGTCCTCCCGTTGTACATCGGGAGCCAACTGGTGTCGATGCCCTCGTTCGTCGGGACGACGCTCTCTCTCGGTCCCGTTGGGGTGCCCCTCTCGACCGAACTCCTCATCGGAATCGTGCTCTCGCTTTTCGGCTTTCTCAACAGCTTGAGCCAGCCGTTCACGGGGTCTCTGTCTGACCGGACGGGACGCCGGCGGGTCTTTCTCCTGACCGGCCTCGCGCTCGTCGCCGTCGGGAGCGCCGGCTACCTCGTGTTCACGGACTACGGCTCGATACTCGTCATGCGCGCGTTGCAGGGCATCGGCGCGGCGTTCACCATCCCGGTCACGGTGGCGCTCGTGAACGAACTCTCCGGCGAGGACGAACGCGGCGGCAACTTCGGGCTGTTCAACACCTTCCGACTGCTCGGCTTCGGGACCGGCCCGCTCGTCGCCGGCGGGGTCGTCACCGCCGGCCCCTACTCGCTCGCCGGCGTCGAGCTCTCCGGCTTCGACGCCGCGTTCCTCGTCGCCGTCGTCGGCGCGGCGGTCAGCTTCGTCCTCATCGTACTGCTCATCGAGGACCCCGAACGGACCGACAGCGAGGCGGCCGACGACATCTCGCTTTCGGTGCGGAACCCAGACGGGTCCGGCCTCGACCCGGTGTTCGCCCTCGGCGTCGCCACCGTCGTGATGGCGCTGAGCATCGCCATGTACGCCCCGCTGGCCAACGTCATCAACGAGCGCCTCGACCAGGGGACGTTCCTGTTTTCGGTGCAGTTCGGCGCGACCGTCCTCGCCAACGTGGTCTTCCAGTACCCAATCGGCCGGCTGAGCGACCGCTACGGGCGGCGACCGTTCCTCGTCGGCGGCTTCGTCCTCCTGTTGCCGACGACGCTCGCACAGGGGTTCGTCCAAACGCCGGGGCTGATGATTCTCGCGCGGTTCCTGCAGGGCGTCGCGGTCGCGGCCGTCTTCGCCCCCTCGCTCGCCCTCGCGGGCGACCTCGCCAAGGCGGGGCAGTCGGGGTCGACGCTCTCGATTCTCACGATGGGGTTCGGCCTCGGCGTCGCCATCGGCGCGCTGTTTTCGGGCGTCCTCGTCGGCTTCGGCTTCGCGGTCCCCTTCGTGGCCGCGACGGCGCTCGGCGCGGTCGGACTCCTCCTCGTCTACACGCAGGTGGGAGAAACCGTCGATGCCGACGGCGGTGGCGGCGGTGGCAGTCCCGCGCCCGCCGGCGGCTAATCGCGGTTCGGGTGCGACGCCGCGTCTGCATCCCCAACGATATCGCACAGGAATGACCGAATCGCCGCCGCCGTCTCGTCCCACGTCGGATGCGCGAGGAATCGGTCGCGCGCCGAAAGCGACAGCGACTGCAGTCGCCGGCGATTCCGACACAGCGGCGACACGGCGTCGGTGATTTCGGCCGAGTCGGTCGGGTCGACGAGAAAGCCGTTTTCGCGGTGGGTGACGAGTTCGCTCGCGCCGCCGGCCGACGAGACGAGCGCCGGGAGGCCGAACCCCATCGCCTCGACCGCGGCGATGCCGAACCCCTCGTAGTGCGAGGGGAGCGCGAACAGGTGCGACGCCCGGAGCGCCGCCGCGAGGTCGGCGTCCGAGAGCCGGCCCGCGAACGTCACGCGGTCGTCGATGTCGCGGTCGACCGCGAGGTCGGAAAGGGAGTCGGCGTAGTCGGCGTCGACCGCCGCGCCGACGACCGTTAGCTCCCAGTCGCCGCGAACGCGGGCGAGGCCGCGGAGCAGGCCGTCGACGTTCTTCCGCGGTTCGAGGTTGCAGACCGTGACGATTCGGAGCGCCCCGTCGGCGGCGCGCGCCCGTATCTCGTCGGCGCCGAGGGGAGCGCCGAACGACGAAAAGCGGTCGCCGGCCGGGTACGCCACGACGCTCGGGTCGGGGTCGGTGACGGCCGCGACCGTCCGTTTCGTCGTCTCGCTGTTGAACACGAACGCGTCGGCGGAGCGGAGGTAGCGACGCTCGACCGCGCGGCGGGCGCGCCGTCGCCACCACCGAAACCGCTCCAGCGAGTGGAGGTGGTGGACGACCGAGACGACCGGAACGTCGTCGGCGAGCAGGGCGTTCGGGCCGACGAGCGAGGGGTGACACAGTTCGTCCTGCAAGAGCACGTCCGCGTCGAGGTCGCGGAGGCGGCGGACGGCGGTGAGATTGTCTCGGAACCGCTTTCGGTACGGCCGCTCGGGGAGCGAGACGACCGTCACGTCGTCGCCGGCGGCGCGGAGCCCGCGGACGAGTTCGGTGTCGTAGCGATAGCCGCCGGAGCGGCCGTCGAGCGGGCCGTAGACGACGAGGGCGACTCGCACGTCAGAGCGGGGTCTCGTAGGTCGCGCTCGCCACGTCGTCCTCCCAGACGCGGACGGAGACGTGTTCGGGGGCGTCGAGCGAGGCCGCCTCGACGAATCGCTCGCACACCTCGCGCGCGAAGCGCTCGACGCTCGGGTTCTGCCCGGCGAACTCCACGAGTTCGTTCATCGTCTCGTCGCGGTAGCGGGACAGCGTCGCGTCCAGCGCGGCCTTCACGTCGTCGATGTCGACGAGGTAGCCGTACTCGTCGAGCTCCGGGCCCGAGAGTTCGACCTCGACGGTGAACGCGTGAGAGTGCAACTCACCCTCCGGGCCGGGGTTCGGAACCGTCAGGTAGTGCTGGGCGATGAGGTCCCTGCGAACCGAGACGCGGTACATGAACTGTCAACAGTTCCGGTAGGTAAAGAGGATTTGGACGGCCTCGTCGGGGGCGTCTTCGAGGAGTCGGTAAGCGCGCGCGGCGGCATCGACGTCGATTCGGTGGGTCACGAGGGGGTCCAGCGGGAGGTCTTCGAGGTGGTCCCACGCCAACGAAAAGCGGCGGTCGGCGTCCCAGCGCCCCCGGAGGTCGGGGTCGATGGTGCTGACCTGACTGCTCTCGACGCTGATGCGCGAGCGGTGGAACCGCCCGCCGAGGTCGAGCGTGGCGGGCTTCGTGCCGTACCACGACCCGACGACGACCCGGCCGTCGTACCGCGTCACCGACAGCGCGTCGTCGAGCGCGTCGGGGTCGCCCGAGAGTTCGAGCGTCAGGTCGGCCCCGTCGGCGGGGGCGTCGAGCGACTCGGGGTGGACCGCCTCGTCGGCGCCGAGCCCCTCGGCGATGGCCCGGCGCTCGGCAACGCAGTCGACCGCGGTCAGGCTCCCGAGCGGGAACTGTGCGAGGAGCGCGGTGGTCACGAGGCCGACGACGCCCTGTCCGAAGACGACGACGTGCTCGCCGATGAGCGGCCGGCCGTCCATCACGAAGTTGAGCGCGGTCTCCATCGTCGGCAACAGCGCGGCGCGCTCGTCGGTCACGCCGTCGGGGACGGAGATGAGTTCCGAGGGAGCGGCGAGAAAGCGGCTCTCGTGGGGGTTGAACGCGAAGACGCGGCTCCCGAGCCGCGAGTCGGGCACGTCGTCGCCGACGGCCTCGATTTCGCCGACGGCGGCGTAGCCGTAGCGGAGCGGAAACGAGAGGTCGCCGTCGAGCGCCGCGATTGACTCGTCGGCGTCGAGGTCGGTCGGGGCCTCGCCGCGGTAGACGAGCCGCTCGGTCCCGGAGCTCACGGCGGAGGTCAGCGTGCGGACGCGGACCTCGCCGGGGCCGGGGGCGGGCACGTCGCGGTCGCGGACCTCGACGCGTTCGGGGGCCACGAAGTAGACCGCGCGACCCTCCATCGCTCAGTCGTCTGCGGTCTCGACGGCGGCGTCGGCGAACTCGACGGTCGTGCCGCGGTGGCGGCAGTCTTCGAGCGCGTGCTTCGCCGCGAAGCCGGCCTCGTGGGCGTTCGACGCCGTGCCGACGCCGACTTTGAGTTCCACGTCCGCCTCGGCCTCGACGTGGTCGATGGCGTCGCGGTACTGGTCTTCCGTGAGGTCGGGCGTGACCGAGATGATGTTGTCGCCGCCGACGAAGAACGACAGCGCGCCGTGTTCCTCCCGCAGGTGGCGCATGAGCGACGCGTAGCCCTGTTCGATGTGGATGAACGTGTCGAACTCGTTGAGGCGGTCGGTGTACTTGCCCGTCGCGTCGTTCACGTCGAAGTGCGCGATTTGGAGGTCGGTGTCCGAGCGGTCGGCCTCTGGGAGGGTCTCACCGGAGAGGACTTCGCGGCGGTCGCCGTCCTGTGCGCTCCCGACGCGCTGGATGCGGTCGGTGGCGCGTTCGAGCGCCACCGCGGGCGACCGGTCGACGCCGATGCCGAGACTGAGCGTCACGGGATAGCGGTTCGCGATAGACTCCTGCAACAGTTCGTGGTCGTCGCGGTCGAGCCCGTTCGTGACCGCGACCATGTTGTCGAACCGGGTGAAAAACGCGTACCCGTCGCGAGAGCCGACGAACTGGGCCAAGTCGGCGAAGAGCCGCGACTGGAGCGTCTGGAGGTCCATCTCCCGCCGCGGGTCCGGAGTGACCGTCCACGGCCCGTAGTTGTCGATTTGGACGAGTGTCAACTGCGTGTTCGTCACGGTAGACGAGTAGGGCGACGCGCATATTGGTCTTTGGTTCTGTGACGGTTCCGCCGCAACCCCGAGCCGCTCAGCCCCCCGACTCCCGAATCGTCCGGCTGGCGACCACGTCGAGCACCGCCCACGTCACCAGCCACACGCCGACCGACAGGAGGGCGATAGCCGTCGTCGACAACAGCGGGACGACGACGGAGACCGTGGCCACGATGGAGAAGGTCAGAAACACCGCGACCATCGCGGTCACGAGCCCGTAGACGCCGACGGCGCTGTTGCCGGTCGCCGGGCCGCGAAGCCACCCGGTCAATCGCTTCGAAGAGACATCCATGCGACGACATATGTCACCAACGAACATAATGGTTCTCTCGGGCGAACGTTCAACAGCCCCGACTCCCTACCGAGGACGATGGACTACCGAGGTGTCGTCTTCGACGTCGACGGAACCGTCGTCCGCGGTGACGAAGCGATTCCGGGCGCGCTCGACGGGCTCGCCGCCGTCGACGCCGCCGGACTCGACCGACTGTTCGTCTCGAACAACCCGACGAAAGCGCCCGTCGCCTACGAGGCGCGGCTCCGCCGGGCAGGCATCGAGGCGACCGCCGACGAGGTGGTCACCTCCGGCACGACGACGACGGCGTACCTCGCCGACCGGCATCCCGGCGCGCGGACGTTCGCCATCGGCGAGGCGGGCTTCCGCGACCAACTCCGCGACGCCGGCCTCGAACTCGTCGGCCCCGGCGACGACCCCGCGGTCGTCGTCGTCGCCATCGACCGCGAGTTCCACTACGACGACCTCAGCGACGCCAACCGCGCGCTCCGCGGCGGGGCCGCCTTCTACGGCACCGACCCCGACGTCATCATCCCGACCGCCGACGGCGACATCCCCGGGTCGGGCGCGATTATCAACGCCGTCGCGGGCGTCGCCGAGCGCGACCCCGACGCGATTCTCGGCAAGCCCTCGCGGGTCGCACAGGAGTACGTCCTCGACAGGCTCGACCTGCCGCCCGAGGAGGTTCTCATCGTCGGCGACCGCCTCGACACCGACATCGCGTTCGGCCTCGACGCGGGCATGGGCACCGCGCTCGTCCGAACCGGCGTGACCGACGACGCGACGCTCGCGGCGAGCGAGTACGAACCCGACCACGTCCTCGACGACCTCGGCGACATCGGGCGCATCGTCTCGGAATAGCTCGGGTCGGCCGTGAGAGTGGCCGAACCTCGACTTTCGGGCCGCCGCCATCCCCACCTGCACAATCGTTATCGTTCTGACGCGACAACTACCGACTGGGTGATGCCCATGTCCGGAAAGAAGATTCTGCTCCTCGCCGGCGACTTCGTCGAGGACTACGAGATTATGGTACCGTTTCAGGCGCTCCAGATGGTGGGTCACGAGGTCCACGCGGTGTGCCCCGAAAAGGAGGACGGCGACCGGTGTAAGACCGCCGTCCACGACTTCCGCGGCGACCAGACGTATCTGGAGACCCGCGGCCACGACTTCGCGCTGAACGCGACGTTCGCCGATATCGACCCCGCGGACTACGACGCGCTTGTCGTCCCCGGCGGCCGCGCGCCGGAGTATCTCCGCGGCTACGACGAGGTGCTGGACGCCGTCCGGCACTTCTTCGACGAGGGCAAGCCGGTCGCCGCAATCTGCCACGGCCCGCAGATTCTCGCCGCCGCGGGCGTCCTCGACGGCTACGAGATGACCGCCTACCCCGCCGTCCGCGCGGAAGTCGAGCGCGCGGGCTGTTCGTGGGTCGACGAGGTGACCGTCGACGGCAACCTCGTCACCGGACAGGCGTGGCCGGACCACCCCGAGTGGCTGGCGGCGTTCCTCGACGTGCTCGGCACCGAAATCAGCCACGAACCGGCCGCGGCGGCCGCGGACGACTGATTCGGCGCGACGCTCACACGATATCGCGTGTGAGAATGTCTGACAAAGATTTTTATTAGGGGCGACGAAGGGAGTGGTATGGAAGAGCCGAACAGCCCGTACTTCCGCGAACAGGTCGACGACGTCGTCGAATCGGACCCCCAAGACCGCGAGGTTATCATCGTGGAAGGCGAGGCTATGAGTCTTCGAAGCTATAAGAAGCGCCGCTACTGACCGGCGGGGCGGCCCCGAGTCCGCCGCGACACCCGTCGCTGGTGGCCTTCGATTTCTGCGAAAGAATGCGAGTGCGTGTCGGCGCGGGCCGCGAGCGACGCTTAGAACGCGTCGCCGACGACGGTCACGTCGGCCTGAAGCTCGTCGCGGAGCGCGTCGTGGACGTGGCAGATGTCCTCGGCGAGTTCCGCGATTTCGGCGAACTCGTCGTCCGAGAGGTCGGACTCCACGTAGACGTCGAAGCTGATGCTCGTGAGGTCGTCGCCGTCGTCGAGGTCGGCGTCGGCGTCGATCTGGACCTTACCGAGGTCGTCGAAGCCCGTCTTCTGACCGCCGACGCGGAACGCGGGGAGGAAACAGGAGGCGTACGTCGCGACGAGCGCGGCGTTCGGGTTCGGTCCCGTCTCGTCGGTGGCGTCGATCTGGAGGTCGAAGTCGCCGACCTGGCTCGTGCATGCGAAACCTTCCTCGCTGACAGTAGAGGTCTGGATGTCGGACATTCACTCCGAAGGAAGGAGCGACCGACCCTAAAAGTTCCTCAATAGGACAACGGTGTGCACAAGCGCCGACCCCAAAACGGGTCGCCGCCGACCGGGGCGCGGGGTTATTCGAGCGTGAACGACTCGTCGCCGTCGAGGGCGTGGACCTCGGCGTGACTGCCGGCGGCCTTGACCTCGCGCTCGAAGTCGCGCACGTCGATTTCGATGGCCGGGAACGTGTTGTAGTGCATCGGGAACACGTGGTCGACGTCGAGCCAGTCGGCGGCGATTGCGCCCTGCCACGGGCCCATCGTGTAGTGGTCGCCGACCGGGAGCGCGGCCGCGTCGGGTTCGAAGTACGCGCCGAAAATCTCGCGCATGTCGGTCATGAGCCCCGTGTCGCCGGCGTGGTAGAACGTCGTGGAGTCGGCGTCGGACTCCTGTGTCGGCACCGTGTCGCTGATCATGTAGCCGCCCGGCATGCCGGCCTCGTGCTCGTAGCCGGTGTTGATGCCGTTCGTGTGGTCGGCGCGGACCATCGTGACGAACGCGTCGCCGAGTTCGACCGTCCCGCCGATGTTCATCCCGATGGTGTCGTCGACGCCCATCTCGGCTTCGACGTAGCCGGTGAGTTCGGGCGTGCCGACGACCGTCGCGCCGTCGAACTCGCCTGCGTGGGCGATGTGGTCCGCGTGCCCGTGGGTGAGAAGCACGTAGTCCGGTGTCTCCACGTCGCTCGGGTCGAGAGACGTGGCGGGGTTGTCGAAAAAGGGGTCGATGAGAAGCGAGGTGTCTCCGACCGTGACGTACCACGTCGAGTGACCGTGCCAGGTGAGTTCCATAGCGCCCGAAACTACACGCGAAATACACAAAAAGCTATTCGCAGGGGGCGGTGTGACCGCTTTTCGGCGGGCGCGCTCGTCGGCGGGTCGCGGCGAGGCTCGCCGGATGTTTCGCGGCGACGGTCGGCGAGACGGCCCCGCCGCTCTCGCGTCGAGTTCGACAGCAGAATCGGCCGCCGGAGTCCACTCGAACGAACTGTCCGGGGCGGCCGATACAGGTCCGTCATCCCACGACTACAAAAGCGATGAGAATCGTGCAAGAACGTCGCACGTCACTGGCTGTCTCGCGCGATGTAAAAGCCTATCACGCCCCCCACCGAGGCGTGGGGCATGCATCACGTTCGATTCCGCGACCCCGCGGGCGCAGTGCGAACCGGTGAATGGCACGGCGATTCCGTCTCGTTCGGCGGCGAGGGCTACGACCTCGACGAGGTCGACGTGCTCCCCCCGTGCGAGCCGTCGAAAATCGTCTGTATCGGCCGCAACTACGCCAAGCACGCCGAGGAGCGCGACGAGGAGGTCCCCGACCGGCCGCTTTTGTTCCTCAAGCCGCCGAACGCGGTCGCCGGCCACGGCGACACCGTGACGCTCCCCGCGGGCAAGGAGAACGTCGAACACGAGGCCGAACTCGCGGTCGTCATCGGCGAGCAGTGCCGGAACGTCGCGCCCGAGGACGCCGAGGACGTCATCGCGGGCTACACCGTCATGAACGACGTGTCCAACCGCGACGACCAGGACATCGAGACGAACTGGGTCCGCGGGAAGGCGTTCGACGGCTCCGCCCCGCTCGGGCCGGTCCTCGCCGACCCCGACCACCTCCCCGACGACGCGAGCATCTCGCTTCGCGTGAACGGCGAGACGCGACAGGACTCCAGCATCGAACACCTCATCTTCTCGATTCCCGACCTCGTCGCCGAAATCACGACCTACATGACGCTCGAAGCCGGCGACGTCATCTCGACGGGGACGCCCGAGGGCGTCGGCCCGCTGGAAGACGGCGACCACGTCGAAGTCGAAGTCGAGGGCGTCGGCGTCCTCGAACACGACGTGCGACAGGACTGAGCGCGACCGTCAGCGCGTTTTTTCATCGCCGAGTCACAACCCGGCCGTATGCGCGCCCCTCGGTTGACACTCGTCGGCGTCGCGATACTCGCGCTCAGCGCCGTCGCGGGCGTCGCGGCCCTCCCCGTGCTCCCCTCCTCGGTCGCGATTCATTTCGGCGGCGGCGACCCCGACTCCGTCGTCACCGCCCCGCTCGGCGTGCTTCTCGTCCCGGTCATCGGCCTCGGCGCGCTCCTCGTCACCCGGTTCGCCCGGGCGGCGGGACGCGGAGCCAGCGTTCCGCCCGTCTTCGACTCGGTACTGGCGACGTTCCTCGCGTACGTGCAGGCGCTCGTCCTCGCGTACAACCTCGGCGCGCGGTTCGATATGCTCGTCGCGGTCGTCCCCGCCGTCGTCACGTTCGGCGTCGTCGCCGTCGTCCTCGACCGCGCGGGCCGAGAGGACAAGGCCTAAGATTAGGCTGGCCTAATCCCCCGTCGAATGCGCCTGACCCGACGGGACGCGCTGGCCGTGCTCGCCGGTCTCGGCGTCACCGCCGGGGCCGTCTCGCTGACGCAGTTCGACCCGTCGACCGCCGATTCGACCGGTGAGGGGCGCGGTTCGGGCGGCGAGCGCGGTGGTGACGGCGACGGTGACACCCCACCGACCGCGGTGCGCGAGACGATGGTCGCCGCCGGCGAGGTGGTCTACCCGAGCGCCGTCGAAGGAATACCCGAGTTCGTCGAGACCTACGTCGTCGGCCGCGCCCGCGACGACGCGCGCCGGGATACGATGGTCGACGCCGTGGCCGAGTTAGACGGCGTGGCCCGCGACTGGGAGAACGCGGCCTTCGCCGACCTGCCGGCGGGCGACCGCGACCGCCTCCTGCGCGAACTCGGCGTCAACACCGCCGACCCGGTTCCGGACGGGACGCTCTCGGAGCGCCTCCGGTTTCACGTCGTGAACGAACTGCTGTACGCCTTCTACGCCTCGCCGACCGGCGGCCGCCTCGTCGGCATCGAGAACCCCATCGGCCACCCCGGCGGAACCGAGAGCTACCGGCGGGCGACGATGGACGGGGGCGAGGCAACCGACTCCGGCGGTGAGAGCGATGGATAGAACCCCCGTCTCAGACGCCGACGTGTGTATCGTCGGTGCCGGCCCGGCCGGCGGCATCGTGGCCCATCGACTCGCCGAGTCGGGGGCGTCGGTCGTCGTCCTCGAAGCCGGGCCGCGGTTCGACGGCGACAGGCGGGAGCAACTGGAACGGCACATCCGCCCCGGCCTCGGCGGCCCGTGGGAGATGGGCGGCCCGCGGGACGCGTTTTCCTCCTCCGGCGAGTCGTTCTACCCGCTGAACGCCGCCCGCGTGAAGGGCGTCGGCGGGACGACGCTCCACTGGCAGGGGATGGTGATGCGCCTCCACGAGCGCGACTTCGAACTCGACGCCAGACACGGCGTCGGGGCGGACTGGCCCATCGGCTACGACGACCTCCGGCCGTACTACGCCGCCGCGGAGCGCGAGTTGGGCGTCGCCGGCGCGGCCGACAACCCCTACGCGCCGCCGCGGGACGAGCCCTATCCGCTTCCCGCCTTCCGGCCGTCGCACTCGGACTCCATCTTCGCCGAGGCCTGCGAACGCCTCGGCATCGACATGCACTCGGTGGGCAACGCCCGCAACTCCGAACCCTACGACGGCCGGTCGCCCTGCGTCGGCTACGGGACGTGCAAGCCGGTGTGTCCATCCGGCGCGAAGTACACCGCCGAGTCCCACGTCGAGAAGGCCGAAGCCGCCGGCGCGCGGGTCATCGACCGGGCGCGGGTCCGGCGACTCGAACACGACGCGGCCGGCGAGCGCGTCGTCGCCGCGGCGTACACGACGCCCGACGGCGAGACCCACAGGCAGACGGCGACCCAGTTCGTCCTCGCCTGCGGCGGCGTCGAGAACGTCAGACTGCTCCTGCTGTCCGACTCCGACCGCTATCCCGACGGCCTCGCCAACTCCTCGGGGGCGGTCGGACGGTACTTCATGGACCACCTGTTCGCCGGGGCGGGCGGCCGCCTCGACCGGCCCACGCGGCAGAACCACGTCGGCTTCAACACCAGCGAGTGCCACCAGTTCTACGACGACGCCGACCCGGTCAACGGCCTCAAACTGGAGTTTCTCAACTACGCCGGCCCGTCGCCCGTCATCGACGCCCTCCACGCCGACACGTGGGGCGACGACCTGCGCGACCAGTTGGACGAGCGCTACGGCACGCACGTCTCGATGGGCGCGCTGGTCGAACAGCTCCCCCGCGAGGACAACTACGTCGGCCTCGACCCCGAGACGACCGACGACCTCGGCGACCCCGTCCCCGAGATACACTGGTCGGTCGGCGAGCGGACGAGGGCCGCGCTCTCGCGGGCCAACGAGATTCAGACGCGGGTGCTGGACGAACTCGGCGTCGAGGACCGCTGGACCGTCGGCTCCGACGAGACCGGCCCCGCGTACCACCACATGGGGACGACGCGGATGGGCGACGACCCCGAATCGAGCGTCGTCGACGCCGACTGCCGCGCGCACGACCTCGGCAACCTCTGGATTTCGGGGTCGAGCGTCTTCCCGACCGGCGGCGCGATGAACCCGACGCTCACCATCGCGGCGCTCTCCGTTCGGCTCGCCGAGTCGCTTCGGGCGGAACTCGGATGACGGCTGTCGGCGCGTCCTTTCGGTCTGCGGCGACCCGGAGTACGCACGCTTAAGAACCGCGACCCGCATTTTCCGACCATGCAACCACGGGACCTCTCCGCGCACGCTCCCTACGTACCCGGCCGCGGGACAGAGGAGGTCGCCCGCGAACTCGGGATGGACCCCGAGGACCTGACGAAACTCTCCTCGAACGAGAACCCCCACGGCCCGAGCCCGAAGGCGGTCGCCGCCATCGAAGACGCCGCGCCGACCGTGAGCGTCTACCCGAAGACCGCCCACACGGACCTGACCGAGCGCCTCGCCGAGAAGTGGGGCCTCGCGCCCGAACAGGTGTGGGTGTCGCCCGGCGCGGACGGCTCTATCGACTACCTGACCCGCGCGATGCTCGAACCGGACGACCGGATTCTCGAACCCGCGCCCGGCTTTTCGTACTACTCGATGAGCGCCCGCTACCACCACGGCGACGCCGTCCAGTACGAGGTGTCGAAGGGCGACGGCTTCGAGCAGACCGCCGACCTCGTCCTCGACGCCTACGACGGCGAGCGCATGGTCTACCTCACGACGCCGCACAACCCGACGGGCTCCGTGCTCCCGCGGGACGAACTCGTCGAACTCGCCGAGTCCGTCGAGGACCACACGCTCCTCGTCGTCGACGAGGCCTACGGCGAGTTCGCCGAGGAGCCGTCGGCCATCGACCTCCTCTCGGAGTACGACAACGTCGCGGTCCTGCGGACGTTCTCGAAGGCGTACGGGCTGGCCGGCCTCCGCATCGGCTACGCCTGCGTGCCCGAGGCGTGGGCCGACGCCTACGCCCGCGTGAACACCCCGTTCGCCGCCAGCGAAGTCGCCTGCCGCGCCGCGCTCGCCGCGCTCGGCGACGAGGCACACGTCGAGAAGTCCGTCGAGTCGGCCCGGTGGTCCCGCGACTACCTCCGCGAACACCTCGACGCGCCGACGTGGGAAAGCGAGGGCAACTTCGTCCTCGCCGAGGTCGGCGACGCCACCGCCGTCACCGAGGCCGCCCAGCGCGAGGGCGTCATCGTCCGCGACTGCGGGAGCTTCGGCCTGCCGGAGTGCATCCGCGTCTCCTGCGGCACCGAAGCCCAGACGAAGCGCGCCGTGGACGTGCTCAACCGCGTCGTCTCGGAGGTGCCGCCGGCGTGAGAGTCGTCGTCACCGGCACGCCCGGCACCGGCAAGACCACGGCGACAGAGCGCGTCGCCGCCGACCTCGACCTCGACGTGGTCCACCTCAACCGACTCGTCAAAGACGAGGGCCTCTGGACCGAGCGCGACGAGGACCGCGACACGCTCGTCGTCGACCTCGACGCCGCCCGCGACGAACTCGGCGACTGGGACGGCATCGTCGAGAGCCACCTCGCACACCACTTCGAGGCCGACCGCGTGGTCGTGCTTCGGTGTCGCCCCGACATCCTCGAACAGCGCCTCCTCGACCGCGGCGAGTCGGAGGCCAAAGCGCGCGAGAACCGCGAGTCCGAGGCGCTCGACGTGATTCTCGGCGAGGCCGTCGAGTTCCACGGCGAGGATTCGGTGTACGAAATCGACACGACCGACCGCGACCCCGACGCCGTCGCCGGCGACATCGCGGCGGTCGTCGCGGGCGAGCGCGACCCCTCGGCGGGGACCGTCGACTTCATCGAGTATCTATGACGCTCGACCAGTACCGCGACACCGCCGACAAACTGCTCGCCCCGTTCGTCTCCGTCGCCGACGCGGTCGGCCTCTCGCCGAACGGCGTGAGCGTCGTCGCGTTCGGGTTCGCCGTCGCCGCCGGCGTCGCCTTCGGCCTCGCCGACCCGCTTTGGTACGGTCTCGGCGCGGTGTTCGTCTTCTGTAACGGCTGGCTCGACCTCGTGGACGGCGCGCTCGCCCGCGAGCAGGGCGTCTCCTCGAAGGCCGGCGACCTGCTGGACCACGTGCTCGACCGCTACGCCGACATCGTCGTCCTCGTCGGCCTCGCCGCCGGCATCGACTCGTTCGCGCTGGGCCTCGCGGCCGTCACGGGCGTCCTCATGACCTCCTACCTCGGCACGCAGATTCAGGCGGTCGGCCTCGGGCGCGCCTACGGCGGCCTCGTCGGACGCGCCGACCGGCTGGCGCTCATGGGCCTCGTCGGCCTCGCGGCCGCCGTCTATCCCGACGCAGTCGGGGGACTGACGCTCGTCGGCTGGCTCCTCGTGTTCTTCGCCGTCGTCGGCCACCTCACCGCAGTCCAACGGTTCTGGGGCGCGTGGGGCGACCTGACCTGATCGGAATCACCCGACTCGACCACCAGAGCCCACCCGACGGACCTCTAATCCCTCGAACCGGTCGCGTCTGCGCTTTCCGCTGATTCGTTTCGAGAGACCGTGTTCACTCGCAAGCGGGTAGTCTCCCCCAGCCCTGCGTGTGGATGTTGCCCGCTAAACCAGATTTATATGATTGAAATTATCACTGGTTACCATCTTCAAATGGTTCTGAATTACACCACACGTCGTCTGAATCGGCTACGATTCCAGAGTCAGCTTCGGTTATGTTCAGTTTTGAATCTGGGGTGTGTGCGGCCGTGACGTGCTCGGAACAGGGCGGCCTCAGCGCGGGGGCCACCCCGAGACGCACCGAGGGGACCGAGACGCAGGCCGACGTCTCCGAGGCGACCCGCCGACTCCGAACGCGGGACCGACCGCCGTACGCGACGCTCGTCGACTGATGTTCGTCCTCGACGCGGCGGGAACCGTAATTCACGCGAGCGACGAGTTCGCGGCGCATCTCGGCGCGGACGCCGCGGCGCTCCGGGGGCGACCGCTTTCCGGCTTCGTCGCCGACGGCGACTGGCCGGACGTTCGCGGGACGCTCGACGCCGTGCGAAGGGCGAGCGGGTGGGAGAATCATCGGTGCCGCTGTCGGCTCTCGGGGGGGAGCGGCGGGACCGCGGCCCGAGCCACCGAGGCCGAAGCCGACGTCGAAATCGAGTTCAGCCCGTATCCCGGGGGCGACGGCGGTGGAGGTGACGACGGCGGTGAGGGCGACGGATGCCGCGCCCCCGGCTCCGATACGGAGCGGGTCGTCGGCTCGCTCTGTCGCGAGCCGTCCGAGCCGACGACCGCGCGGCTACACACCGAGCGCGACCGCTTCGACCACCTGTTCGACCTCATCGACGACGCCGTCATCGAGTTCGAAATCGTCGGCATCGAGCCGGTCGTGCGGGCGGTCAATCCGGGGTTCGAGACCGTCTTCGGCTACGACGCCGCCGAGGTGCGCGGCGAGTCGCTCAACGACTTCATCGTCCCGCCGGACGCGGACGACGAGGCGGTCGACTTCGACCAGCGGACGGCCGACGGGAAGGCGAACCACGCCATCGTCACCCGGCAGACCGCGTGGGGCAGACGGGAGTTCCTCTACCGCGGCATCCCCTACAGCCGCGGCGACGGGAAGCAGTACGGGTTTTCCATCTACTCCGACATCACCAGCCAGCGCCGGGCCAGAGAGCACCTGCAGGTGCTCCAGCGCGTCCTCCGGCACAACCTCAGAAACGAGATGAACGTCGTCCTCGGCATGGCCGAGGAGATACGCGAGGCGACGACGGACCCGCGCGTCGACCACGCGGCCGTGCGAATCGCCAAGCACACCGAAACCCTCCTGCGGGTCAGCGAGAAGGCTCGTACCGCCGCCGCCGTCCTCGACGACCAGCGGCCCGACGAGGTGGTCGACGCGACCGAGACGGTCCGCGCCGTCGTCGAGCCGCGGCGGACTCGGTTCCCCGCCGCGACGTTCGACCTCGACCTCCCGCCGTCGCTCCCGGTCGCCGTCGGGCCGAAACTCGCGCAGGCGCTCGCCAACGTCGTGGAGAACGCGCTGGAACACACCCCCGACGACGTGACGGTCCGCATCGAGGCGAAGCGGTGCGAGAACGACGCGACGCTCCGCGTCAGCGACGACGGCGACGGCATCCCCGAAATCGAGTGGGCGGCCGTCTTCGGCGACGAGGACATCACGCAACTCAGCCACGGCTCCGGGCTGGGGCTGTGGGTCGTCAAGTGGGTCGTCGAGTCCGCGGGCGGCCGGGTCGACTACGACCGGCGCGACGGATGGAGCACCGTCGAACTGACGCTCCCGCTGGCGGACGAGGCGCGGTTCTGACTGTCCCGAAAGTCCACCAAAACCACTATTAGATGACACGAATAACGACGATTCGTGCCCTCCATCGTTCCGTCGCCCGCGGAGGCGACGCTGTTTTTCGTCCCGGTCGTCGTCCTCGTCGCCACGTCGCTTTGGGTCTCGCAGAACGCCGCCGCCCGCGGCCACGGCTTTCCGGACCTCCTCGGGGCGCTCGTCGCCTTCGTTCCGGTCGGACTGGTCGCGTACCTGCTGTTTTTCGTCAGCGGGTCGTCGAGGCGGCGACCGCCGTCGAGGACCGAACGCGCCGCGCTCGCCGTGATGCTCGCCGGTGTCTCCTCGTACGCCGGCGGCGCGTTCACGCTCCCGCCCGACCCGTTCACGCAGGGGCGCTGGCTCATCGTCGCGTTCGTCGCGCTCCTGCCGGTCTCGTACGTCGTCGTCTATCGGCGAGGCCACCGCGTCGTCACGCGACCCGTCCGTCGCCAGATTCGAGCGCGCATCGGGCACGAGTGACGCAGACGGTCGCGTTTCGGTCGCGTCAGTTGCGCCTCGGTCGCGTCGGGTTAGTGGCCGGTGGCGTGCCTTTTATACGCGGCGGGCGGGTACGTGAGTGTATGCCTCAGTGCGAGATGTGCGGCTCCGACCAAGCCTCTCTGAAGACTGTGAAGGTCGAAGGCGCAGAACTACAGCTGTGTGACGACTGCGCCGAGTTCGGCACGGAGGTCCGCACCGAGTCGACTTCCAGCGCGAGCACGAAGTACTCCACCTCCTCCTCGTCGGGCTCGAACTCCTCTCGCTCCTCGGGGTCGTCTTCCTCCTCGTCGTCGAAGCGGCGTCGCCGCGACATGTTCGACGACATGGACGAAATCGCGACCGACTACGACGACCGCATCCGGCAGGCACGGGAGTCCCGCGGAATGAGCCAAGAAGAGCTCGCCCAGTCGCTCAACGAGAAGGCGAGCCTCATCCGCAAGCTCGAACGCGGCGACATCATGCCGCCGGACTCCGTCCGGAAGAAAATCGAGCGCAAGCTCGACATCTCGCTCGTCGAAGGCGAAAGCGACGACGACTCCGAGTGGTCCGGCGGCGGCTCCACGACGACCACCCTCGGCGACGTGGTCAAGCGTAAGGACTGACTCGACCCGGCGACCGACGGCGACGCCGATTCCGCCGACCCGCCGCGGGAACGACGCGCCCGAGTCCCCGCCCCATTCATCACGATTTTCCGCCCGCGAGACGCCGTCTCGTGGCAATCGCGTCCCCGAAAACCAATTTATTAGTCTCGCCGGACCCGAGTTCGATTGTGTTCATCCTAGTCAACCTCAAGGCGTACCCGTGTGACCCCATCGAAGTCGCCACCGCCGCGCGCGACGTGGCCGAGGCGTCCGGCGTCCGCATCGCCGTCTCCCCGCAGGCGGCCGACATCTCCCGCGTCGCCGACACCGGCGTCGAGACGTGGGCCCAGCACGTCGACCCGAACGGCCACGGGAGCCACACCGGCAGTACCCTCGCCGAGGCCGTCGCCGAGGCCGGCGCGGTCGGCACGCTCATCAACCACTCCGAAAAGCGCCTGAAGCTCGCCGACATCGACGGCTCCGTACAGGCCGCCGAGCGAGCGGGCCTCGAAACCTGCGTCTGCGCCAACAACCCCGCACAAATCGGCGCGGTCTCCGCGCTCGGCCCCGACTCGGTCGCCGTCGAGCCGCCGGAACTCATCGGCGGCGACGTCTCCGTCGCGACGGCCGACCCCGGCATCGTCACCGACGCCGTCGACGCCGCGGCCAACGTCGACGAGGACGTCGAGGTCTACTGCGGCGCGGGCATCTCGACCGGCGACGACGTGGTGACCGCCGAGGAACTCGGCGCGTCCGGCATCCTGCTGGCCTCCGGCGTCGCCAAGGCCGACGACCCGCGCGCGGCGCTCGAAGACCTCGTCTCCGGGCTGTAAGCGCGTCGAAAAACCGCTCCGACTCCGACCGACGGCCCGCGTCGCGTCTCGCGTCTACTCGCCGTCGGCTTCTTCTTCGACGAACGACGCCTCGATAGCCGCGACCGTCTCCCGGAGTTCGTCCTCGTCCAAGAGGTCCGCGTACTCGTCGCTCACGAGGTCGGGGAGCGCGTACTCGTATTTCCCGCGGCCGGCGTGCCGGATGAACCCCGCCCGGCGAAGCGACCGATTTCGCCCGTAGGCGAGGTGCTGGTCGCCGGTCTCGCCGGCGGCGACGTGGGCGGCGAGCGGGTCGGAGACGCCGCGCTCGCGGTAGTGCGCGAGCATCCCGTGGTGGGCGTCGCCCAGCGCCTCGACGATGGCCGTCATGCGGTCGACGACGTCGCGGCGGCTCTCCGCGCCCGGCGCGGGGTGGAGTTCCGCCGGCTCGAAGTCGCCCATCTTGGCGTCAGCCAGCCACGACTCGTCGTCGGTCGGGTCGGCCGCCGCGTCGGCGGTGGTCGCGCCGTCGGCCGCCGCATCGTCGCGTTCCGAGAGCAGTCCGTGGGTCGGCCACGGCGGCCCGGAGGGCGCTTCGAGCGGCTGTCGGGGCGGCGCGTCGTCCGCGTTCCCGGTCCCGCCGTCGCCGTCGTAGGCGTCGCCGTCGGTCGCGGCGTCTGCCGGCTCGCCCTCGGCACGCTCGTTGTACTCGCCGAGCGCGGCCTGCTTTTCGGTGGGGCGATTGAGGTTGCGGCCGCCGCCGCGGTAGGGCGCTTCGGCCTTCTGGAACATCGCCTGCGCGAACTGGTCGGCCATCCGCGAGAGGTCCTGGGCCTCCTCTAACTCCCGTTCGAGCTGTCGAATCCGCGCGTCTTTCTTATCTAGCTCCTGTCTGAGGTCGGCGATGCGGCTCTCCTGTCTCGCCTTCTCGTCGGATATCTCCTTGAGGTCCGACACGAGGTCACCGTCGACGGACTTCAGGTCGGGGCGCTCGAAGTCGTCGAGGCCGGGCGTCGCGCCCGCGTCGAACGTCTGTTTCTTGTGGAACTGCACGCGTCGAATCGACTCGGACCAGTCGGTGACGAGAAAGCCCTCGCCGTTGCCCATGTCCTCGATGGCGTCGGCGTACTCCGAGCCGAGGATGCGTCCGACGACCTTGGTGTCGTTGCGCCACGTGAGGCGGTGCCAGACGAGCCAGTCGCACTGGGTGATGAAGTCCTTTTTCACGTCGGCGGGGCGCTGAGAGATGCCGACGACGCCGAGGCCGTGTTTTCGCCCGCGCTTTCCGATTTTGATGAGCATCTTGCCCGCCTCGTCCATCCCGCCCTTCTCGGGGATGTACTCGTGGCACTCCTCGATGAGCATCAAAAACGGCTTCTTGAGCTTCTTTTCCTTCGCGAAGAGGTGTTTTGCGACCTCCGTCACCAGTTCGTCGGAGGCCGCGTCGTCGAGGTAGCCGGACACGTCGAGGATGATGGGTACGTTCTGTTCGAGCGCGAGCGTGGCGAGTCGCTCCGCGTGCTCGGGGCTCACCTGAATGTCGCACTCGTCGTCGGCCCCGGCGTGGAGCAGTTCGAACTCCTGTTTGAGCCCGTAGTACTCGCCGTCGGTGTCGACGATGAGCACCGGGAAGTTCGCCGACAGCAGGTTCTCGATGATGACCGACGCCGTGTTCGACTTGCCCGACCCCGACTTGCCCGTGACGAACCCCCGGCCGGTGAGGATATCCACCACCGGCAGGTCGACCGTCGTCCCCGGCTCTTCGGTTCCCTCTCCCCCTGGACCGTCGCTGATCTCGGCGACCGAGATGGTTTCCGTCTCCGAATCCGTCATCCGGTTTGGTGGACTCCCTCGGACGCCATAGTTCCTCCCCCTCGCCCCGTCGCCCCCGCGAAGTCAGTCGAACTCGACGAGCGACGACTGACCGCCGCGCGAGGGGGTCTCACCGCCGGTGTTCGGTGGCTCGTCGTCACCGTCGTCGCCGGCGCTCGCTTCGGGTTCGTCGCCGACGCGGCCGTCGCCGTCGCCGTCACCACCGCCGTCCGCTCTGCCAGCCCCGGCGGACTCCCACCCGTCGAGACTCGACTGGTCGGCGTCCGCGAAGGAGAGCTTCGAGACGCGGACGCCGAGCTTTCTGACGGTCGTCTCTTCGAACTCGGCGTCGAGTAAGTCGAGCGCGACCGACTCGACGAGTTCGGGGTCGTCCACGGGCCCGGAGAGCGACGTGGCCCGCGTGTTGATGTCGAACGGCGGGACGACCACCTTGATACCGATGGTCCGGTACATCGCCCCGCGGGAGCGCGCGCGGTCGGCCACGTCGGCCGCGAGGGCGCGGACGACCTCCCGCTTGTCCTCGATGCCGTCGGTCGGCTCGGTGAACGCCGACTCCCGCGAGAGGCTCTTGGGCCGGCCCGTCGGCGTGACCGTCCGGTCGTCGTAGCCGCGCGCCCGCTCGTGGAGTTCGCGGCCGCGGGAGCCGAACTCGGCTTCGAGGACCGCGGCGTCGGCGTCGGCGAGGTCGCCCGCCGTCTCGATGCCGAGCGAGCCGAGCTTTCGGGCCGTGACGGGGCCGACGCCGTGGACCTCCTCGACCGGGATGGGCGCGAGAAAGGACCGCACCTCGCCGGGGCGGACGACGACCAACCCGTCGGGTTTGTCGAAGTCTGAGGCGATTTTCGCGGTCGACATATTGGGCGCGACGCCGATGGAGGCCGCGACGCCGACCTCGCGGGCGACGCGCTGTTTCACGTAGCGGGCGAAGCCCTCCGCCAGCGTCCGGTCGCCCGAGGCCGCGAGGTCCCACGCGGTCCGGTCTGTCACGTCGAGGTAGGCCTCGTCGATGCTCACCTCGCGGACCACGTCGGCGCAGTCGTGGAGAATCGCCTTCACGTCGGCGGCGACGCTCTTGTAGAAATCGAGGTCGACGGTGCGGTAGTGGCCCGCCGCCGCGGGGTCGTCGTCGGGGGCGAGACTCTCGATTCGCGGGAGTCGTTCGAGCGCCGTCGAAATCGGCTGGGCGCTCTCGACGCCGAACTCGCGGGCCTCGTAGCTCGCCGTGGCGACCGCGCCGTGGCCCTCGCCGGGTTCGTAGCCCATGCCGACGACGACCGGCTTCCCTTCGAGTTCGGGTTCGCGCAGGCGCTCGCAGGCGGCGTAAAAACAGTCCATGTCGACGTGAAGGACGATGCTGTCGGGACCGTCGTCGTCGGTCGTCCCCGGCAACGTCTCCTCCGCCATGGTCGAGGGGACGGGCGCGACGTACCTGAAGCTTCAGATAGCGCGGCGAAAGTAAACGGGCACGGAGGAACGCGGCGGGCCGGTCGCGGTCGGTCGCGTTACTTCAGTCGCTCTTGGAGGAACGAGGGGTGTGCGGCCGTGACGCCGTCGATAGACAGAATCTCGTCGGAGATGACGTCGCCGAGGGAGTCGCCGTCGACGGCGCGGACCTCGGCCATCAGCATGTGGTCGCCGGAGGAGGTGTACAGCGCCTCCACCGAGTCGAGTTCCTTGAGGATGCGCGTGACTTCGACGTAGCGCTCGCTCGTCGCGTCGATGCCGACCATGGCGATGGACTGCCCGGCGAGTTTCTTCGGGTCGATGTCGGCGGAGTAGCCGATGATGACGCCGTCGTCTTCGAGTTTGCGAATGTACTTTCGAACCGTCGGCTTCGACACGCCCGCCCGATCTGCAATCTGGGCGTACGACGCTTTCGCGTCTTCCTCCAAGACGGCGAGGATGCGTCCCTCCGTGGACGTGGTTTCCATGCCCGTTGGTTTTCTCACGGGAGAAAAATATCTTGCGAATCCGAAAAGGGTTCTCGGTCACATCGAACCGGCGCGGCTACCGGTCGGAAACCGAACGCCGAGACGGCGTCGGCGGCGTTACTTGTGCTTGTCGAGGAAGTTGTCGAACGTCCGCTCCCACTCGTAGGAGTCGTCGAAGTAGCGCTCCGCGAGCGGCTCTTCGGGCATCTCGCCGATGCGCTGTTTCTCCTGCTGGTAGGACGGGCGGTCTTCGTCGACGTAGTACCGGCCGGTGAGGACGGTGCCCTCGTGGAGGGCGTTCTCCGTCTCGAACATCATCTCGGAGGCCTCCGAGCGGTTCGTGTTATCGAACTCGTAGTCGTCGGAGTCGTTGATGTCGATGTACGGGACGTACTGACGGGCGTCCTTGTTCCACGTCGGACACTGCGTGAGGAAGTCGACGTGGGAGAAGCCGTCGTGCTGGATGGCTTCCACGATGATGTCCTTCGCCTGGTTCGGGTTGACGGCGGCCGTCCGCGCGACGTACGACGCCCCGGCGTTCAGGGACATCGACAGCGGGCGGAGCGGCGTCTTGGCCGAGCCGTGGGGCTGGGTCTTCGACTTGTGACCCATCGGCGACGTGGGCGAGGTCTGGCCCTTCGTGAGGCCGAAGATCTCGTTGTTGAACACGATGTAGGTGATGTCGTGGTTCTCACGAGCGGTGTGCATGAAGTGGTTGCCACCGATGCCGTAGCCGTCACCGTCGCCGCCGGCGGCGACCACGGTCAGGCCGGGGTTCGCCAGCTTCGCGGCGCGGGCGATGGGGAGCGAGCGGCCGTGGATAGTGTGGAAGCCGTAGCTGTTGAAGTAGCTGTTGAGCTTGCCGGAACAGCCGATACCGGTCGTCACCATCATCTCGTCGGGCGAGAGGCCGAGTTCGGCCGCCGCGCCCTTGAGCGCCTTGAGGACACCGAAGTCACCACAGCCCGGACACCACGTCGGCTGGGGTTCGAGTCCGGGGGTGAACTCGTTTTGATCCTGCTCCGTTTCTTCACCGATTGCGCTGAATGCACTCATGATTTATTCACCCACCTTGGGGACGAACTTCGTGCGGTTGTCTGGGAGCTCCTCGCCTTCGAGGAGCGCCGTCTCGAAGCCCTCGACGATGTCGGCGGGCTCGAACGGGTTGCCGTTGTACTTGAGGAGGCTCGACATCTGGTCGCCGTAGCCGCCGAGTTCCTTGGAGATGAGTCCGCGGAACTGGGCGGAGGCGGTCATCTCGACGACGAGCGCCTCGTCGACGCTGTCGAGGAACTCCGCGACCTGCTGTTTCGGGAACGGCATCATCTCGGAGACGCCGAGGACCTTGACCGAGTGGCCCTTCTCGTTGAGGACGTCGGCGGCCTCTTCGACGGTGCCCTGCTGGCTACCGAAGGTGATGAGGCCGAGGTCGGCGTCCTCGTCGCCGTGGACCGTGTTGAACTCGCCGTCGGCGTCGAGTTCGGCGCGGATGTTGTCGACCTTCTGCATGCGGCGGTTCATCTGCGCGACGCGGTTCTCGGGGGACTCCGAGATGTGACCCGCGGGCATGTGCTCGTTACCCGTCGCGAGGTAGCGACCGCCCTTCTGGCCCGGCAGCGAACGCGGCGAGACGCCGTTTTCGGTGTCGTGCTGGAAGCGCTGGTACTTGCCGGAGTCGTCGTGCGGCGCGTCTTCGAGTTCCGCTTCCGTCAGCACCGAGCCGAGGTCGGCGTTCGGCTCCTCGTCGAAGACCGACGCCGGGACGTTCGAGAGCTCGCCGCCGAGCTTCTGGTCGTAGAGGACGATGGACGGAATCTGGTACTCGTAGGCGATCTGGAACGCCTTGCGCGTCTGGTAGTACGCCTCGGCGGCGTTACCGGGCGCGAAGACGATGCGGTGGGAGTCGCCCTGCGAGGTGTACAGAACGTGTTCGAGGTCGGACTGCTCGGGCTTCGTCGGCATCCCCGTCGAGGGGCCGGCGCGCATGGCCTCGACGAGCACGAGCGGCGTCTCGGTAATCTCGGCGAGACCGAGCGGCTCGGACATGAGCGAGAAGCCGCCACCGGACGAGCCGGACATCGCCTTGACGCCCGCGTGGGAGGCACCGATTGCCAGCGCGGCGGCGGCGATTTCGTCCTCCACCTGCTCGGAGATGCCGCCGAGCTCGGGGAGGTTCTGGGTCATGATGGTGAAGACTTCCGTCCACGGGGTCATCGGGTAACCCGCGATGAAGCGACAGCCCTCGTCGATGGCACCGTACGCGATGGCGTCGGAGCCGGACAGAAGCACCTGCTCTTCGTCGTGTTCGCCGGTCGGCGCGGACACGTCCGGAGCGTCGACGTCGTACTCCTCCTGGACCATCTCGTAGGCGTCGTCGAAGACGGTCAGGTTGGGTTCGAGAATCTTGTCGGGCATCGCGTCCGACATCAGGCTCTTGATGACGTCGGGTTCGATGCCGGCGATGGCGCACGTGACGGCGACGCCGGCGGTGTTGCGCATGACCTCGCGGCCGTGCTCGCGGGCGATGGTGCGCAGGTCGATGTCGTAGACGTGCCAGCCGTTCTCCTCGACGCGCTCGTCGAAGTCCTCGATTTCCGAGGCGTCGAGCAGACCGGAGTCGTAGACGATGACGCCGCCTTCGTTGAGTTCGTCGAGGTTCTCCGACAGCGGCTTGATCTCCTCGTTGCCGTAGTAGGCACCCTCGCTCGGGTTGCGGGCGAAGGAGTCACCGAGGGCGAGGAGGAAGTTGTACCCGTCGCCGCGGGACTTGACGGGGTCGGCGCTGACGCGCACTTCCGTGTACGTGTGGCCACCGCGGATGCGCGATGGATAGTGTCGATGCGTGAAAACGTGTAGCCCCGCTCGCATCAGGGCTTTGGCGAAGTTCTGGCTCGTCGAGGCGATACCGTCACCGGAACCCCCTGCGATACGCCAGATAAGTTCGTGGTCAGTCATATGTTGAGCTCACGGCCCCGCTGGGGCGCTACCTGAAAAGTTGGGGAGGGTCCGATTAAAGACTTTGCTATGGATTAACAAGGAAAGATAATGAAGGACTTAATATTGTTAAACTGACTCACCCTCCCACCATCGAAAGTGGACGAACGGACTGTCACGCCCGCCGAATAGAGTGAACGATAACGCGGAATCGCGTTCGCTACTCGTTATCGGGACTCGACGGGTGGTACGGCGTGTCGTACTCGCCGGCCTGCCCGTCGAGGCGGTCGGGATTGATGCGTCCGCCGAGGAGCATGAAGTCGAGGATGGTCACGTAGAGCATCGCCTCGACGACGGGGACGCCGCGGGGCGGGAGCACGGGGTCGTGACGGCCGACGACCTGAATCTCCTTTTCCTCGCCGGTCTCCCAGTCCACGGTCCGCTGTTTCTTCGGGATGGACGTGGGCGCGTGGAGCGTCAGTTCGCCGTACACCGGCTCGCCGGTCGTGATGCCGCCCTGGATGCCGCCGTGTTTGTTGCCGACGGGTCGGGGGTCGCCCTCTTCATCAAATTCCCAGTTCTCGTTGCGGTCGTGGCCGGTCCACTCGCGGGCCTCGCGGCCGAGGCCGAACTCGAAGGCCGTCGCCGCCGGCACCGACATGAGCGCCTGTCCGAGCCGCGCCGAAACGGAGTCGAACCGCGGCGCGCCGAGCCCGCGCGGGACGCCCTGCGCCTCGAAGTAGATCGAGCCGCCGATGGAGTCGCCTTCCTTCTGGTACTCCTCGATGAGTTCCTGCATCTCCGCCGCCGTCTCGGGGTGGGCACACCGCACGTCGTTTTCCTCCGTGTGCTCGCGCAGGTCCTCGAACGAGACCTCCGGCGCTTCCACGTCGCCGATTTGGTTGACGTGCGCCTTCACCTCGATGTCGTAGTCGCTCTGCTCGATGACCTGCTTGGCCACCGCGCCGGCGGCGACCCAGTTCACCGTCTCGCGCGCGGACGAGCGACCGCCGCCGCCCCAGTTGCGCGTGCCGAACTTCGCCGAGTACGTGAAGTCGCCGTGGGAGGGCCGCGGCGCGGTCACGTACGGTTCGTACTTGCCCGAGCGGGCGTCCTTGTTCTGGACGACCATCCCGATGGGCGTGCCCGTCGTGTAGCCGTCCTGCACGCCGGAGTTGACGACGACGGCGTCCGGTTCGCCGCGGCTCGTCGTAATCATCGACTGGCCCGGCTTGCGTCGGTCCAGTTCCGCCTGTACGTCCTCGACCGACAGCTCCACGCCGGCGGGACAGCCGGACACCGTGACGCCCATCGCGTCGCCGTGGCTCTCGCCGTAGGTGGTCATCCGAAAGAGACGACCGAATTCGTTGCCGTTCATTACCCGCCCCTCGGGGGGCCGCCCATTTAGTGTTTGTCGAAAGCCGCAATCGTGGGCGGGGGTTCGGCGACCCCACGTTCATGCTCGACGCCGACGAACCGGGCGTATGGACTCGCCGCCCTCTACCGACCCCGCCGGCTCCGCCACCGACTCCGACCCCGCCGCCACCGACGCGTCCGCTTCCGGCCTCCGCGACCGCTTCGAAGCCGCGTTCTGGGAGCGCCACGCCAACCCGTGGAGCGCCGGCACGCGCATCCTCGTCTACCCGGTGTTGATGTACGCCGTCTACCGGCGGGACCGCCGGCTCTTTCTCGCCGCCCTCGCGTTCACCGCGGTCAACCCGGTGTTGTTCCCGCGGCCCGCGCGCACGGACAACTACCTCAGCCGAATCGTCCTCGCCGAGCGGGAGTGGCTCGACGACGAGCGGGGGACGGTGGGACTCGACTACCCGAACGTGCTCAACCTGCTCAACGTCCCCGTCACGCTCTACGCCTTCGCCTCGGCGATTCGGCGCAGACCGGTCGGCACGCTCCTCGGCACGCTCGGCGTGATGGCCCTCAAGCTCTGGTGGGTGGACGCCATCGTCAAGGAGACGGCCGTGACGGGGCACGGGCCCGACCTCGACCCCGACTCGGCGGAGTGAGCCGAGCGTCGCCGTGGCGAACGGAATCACCATCTCGTCGGGGTGGAGGCCGGCGTCCGGACGGGCGAAAAAGGTTCCGTCCGGGTGGGTCGCTGTGAGATCGCGCCCTCAGCGCTCGGTCATCTCGGCTCCGAGGTCGCGCATCGCCTCGAAGAAGTTCGGAAACGACACGTCGACGTGTTCGCTTCCCGCAATCGTCGTCTCGCCGTCCGCGACGAGACCGGCGACCGCGAGCGACATGACGATGCGGTGGTCGCCGCGGCCGTCGACCGCCGCGCCGACGAGGTCGGTGTCGCCGCCGTGAATCGTGAGTCTGTCCTGTTGCTCGGTGACGTTCGCGCCCATCTCCGCGAGTTCCTCCGCCATCGCGCTCACGCGGTCGGTCTCCTTGAAGCGGACGTGCTCGCAGTTCTCGATGACCGTGTCGCCGTCGGCGATAGCACCGAGGACCGCGATGGTCGGAAGCAGGTCGGGCGTGTCGCCCACGTCCACGGTCGTGCCGGTGAGGTCGGCCGCGGAGACCACCAGTTCGCCGGCGTCCTCGTCCCAGTCCACCGTCGCGCCCATGTCGCGGACGATGTCGACGATGGCGCTGTCGCCCTGTGCGGACGGTCGCGCGCCCTCGATGACCACGTCTTCGCCCTCCGCGCCGGCGACCGCGCCGGCCGCGAGCAGGTACGAGATAGACGAGAAGTCGCCGGGGACGCTGTACGCGCCGCCCTCGGGGGCGTACGACTGGCCGCCGGGGACCGAAAAGCCGTCGTCGGTCCGGGTCGCCTCGACGCCGAAATCGGCGAGGAGTTCGAGCGTGATATCGACGTACGGCGAGGACTTGAGTTCGGTCGTGAGTTCGACGTCGATGCCCTCATCCGTCACCGCGCCGGCCATGAGGAGCGCCGTGATGAACTGCGAGGAGACGTCGCCGGGAATCTCGACGGTGCCGCCGGTCATGCCGTCGCCGACGACGAGCGGGGCCTGTCCGTTTCGGCGCGTGCTCTCGGCGCGGCCGTCGAGGTCGAAGACGGCGTCGAGAAGCGGGCCGTGGGGCCGCGAGCGGAGCGACGCGTCGCCCGTGAGGACCGTCAGGCCCTCGCCGAGGGCGGCACAGCCGGTGACGAGGCGCATCGTCGTCCCCGAGTTCTCGCAGTTGACCACGTCGTCGGGCGTGCCCGGGCGGCCGCCGAAGCCGACGACCTCGACCGTCTGTCCGTCGCGGTCGACCGACCCGCCGAACGCCTCGACCGCGCGCATGGTCGCCTTGGTGTCGGCGCTGACGAGCGCGTCGCGAACGACCGCCTCGTCGCTGTATCCCGCGGCGAGGACGGCTCTGTGGGTGTAACTCTTCGACGGCGGCGCTCGGGTGCGTCCGGCGACCCGAGACGGGGAGACGTGGGCGTCCATACGCGAGGGGTCGGCAGGGTCCGGTATCAGGGTACCGGACGCGGCGACGTTCTCCCGGACGGCGACGGCGACGCTGTCGCTCTGTTTCGTGTTTGCCAACAAACATATATCGTGAGCGAGCGTACTGTACGTCGGTAGAACAGCGCCGGTGACACGAACAGTTGCGACGCCGACTCGCGCGGCGCTCGCACGGCGCTCGCGGCGAGTTCCGGCGGTCAATCCGCGGCGCGTCTCCCGCCCGAAGGGGCGTGTCGCGGAGCCGATACCGGAACCCGCCGACCGCGACGCGAGAGCTTTACTACCGGCCGGGCGAACTCCGGCGTATGGACCCCGATTTCTCACCGCTGGCCGAGTTCCTCGGCGACGAGTTCGACGGCTATCTCATCTCGGCCGACGGGAGCGACTCCAACCAGCTGTACCTCTCCGGGTTCGACGCGCCGGACCCGTACGTGACGCTCTACACGCCCGCGGGCATCCACCTCCTCGTCTCGACGCTGGAGTTCGGCCGCGCGAAGAAAGAGAGCCGCGCCGACACCGTCTCGCGGCTCTCCGACTACGACTACCGCGACAACTACGCCGAACACGGCGCGGTCGTCGGGAAGGCGAAGACGGTCGCGGCGTTCCTCGCCGACCACGACGTCGACTCGCTGGCGGTCCCCGCGGACTTCCCGCTCGGCACCGCCGACGCCCTGCGCGAGGAGGGCGTCGCGGTCGAAGCCGAAATCGACGACGTGCTCACGAACATCCGCGCGGTGAAGACCGACGAGGAAACCGAGCATATCCACGCCGCACAGGACGCCAACGAGGCCGCGATGCGCGCCGCCGAGGGGCTCATCCGCGACGCCGAGGTGGCCGACGACGGCACGCTCATCCACGAGGGCGAACCGCTGACGAGCGAGCGCGTCAGAGAGGAAATCGAGGTGACGCTCCTGCGACACGGCTGTGCCCTCGACGAGACAATCGTCGCCTGCGGGGCCGACGCCGCCGACCCCCACGACCGCGGGAGCGGCCCGCTCCGGGCCGACGAGGCCGTCATCATCGACATCTTCCCGCGCGACAAGGAGACGAAGTACAACGGCGACATGACCCGGACGTTCGTGAAGGGCGAGCCGTCGCCCGAAATCCGCGCGTGGTTCGACCTCACCGAGGAGGCGTTCGAGGCCGCCCTCGACGCCGTCGAACCCGGCGCGACCGGCAAAGACGTCCACGACGCCGTCTGCGACGTGTACGAGGCGGCCGGCGAGAACACGCTCCGCGCCGACCCCGCCGCGGAGACCGGCTTCATCCACAGCACCGGCCACGGCGTCGGTCTCGACGTACACGAACTCCCCTCGCTGAGCCCGAGCGGCGAGGAGCTTCGGCCCGGCCACGTCATCACCATCGAGCCGGGGCTGTACGACCCCGACATCGGCGGCGTCAGAATCGAAGACCTCGTGGTCGTCACCGAGGACGGCTACGAGAACCTGACGGAGTACCCGGTCGAACTCGTCGTCGAGTAGCCGGCGCGGCGGACGCGAAATCGCGGTCGGCGCGGAAAATCAGCTGTCGAGAGCGTTGTCGCCCGTCGGACTGCCGACGGCCGACGCGTCGGTCCACCCGGAGTTGGCCTCGCGCCACTGTTTCAGCAGGTCCTCCAGCGCGTCGGCCGTCTCGGACGTGAGAACGCCCGCGGCCTGCCGGACGACCGTCCCGTCCTCGATGAGAAGCGCGTAGATGTTGCCCTCGCCGAGCAGTCCGAGGCGGCGCTGGAGCGCGGTCTTGTCCACCCGCGCGATGAGCGCGTTGTCGTGGGGGCGGCTCCGGGCCGCCTCCGGAGACATCCCGCCGCCGGCCATCGGCGGCATCATCCCGCTTCGCCCGCCGAGGACGAGCAGTTCGTAGTAGCCGAAATGGCCGTACGTCTCGCACAGCTCCTTCGCGAACCCGCGCCACGACCCGACCAGCGACTGCTGGCGGCGGTCGAAGCTGATGAGCACGAGCGTCTGTTCGCCCTCTAAGTCGTCGGGGAGGACGACCTTCTGGCCGCTCGTGTCTCGTGACGGGAGGCGAGGGAACTCCATGCGCTATGCGATTCCCCACCGGTAGATAAGTCTAATTGCCGATTCGGTAAACTGTCGCGTCGGGGAGACCGTTTTCGCGGCTTCGACGACGCATAAACACACCGCACAGCATTTCGGGTTCATCGAACATAAACGTCCGCCCCCGAGTCTCAGCGCCGATAACCGAAGCGCGTCAGCGTTCGTAGTCGGGGTCGAACAACTGCGCCGACATCGGGCCGGGGTCGCTCCCCTCGACGACGGCGTACGAAGAGAAGTCGTCGACGCCCGCCTCGGACAGCAGTTCCTCGTCGTAGAACGCGTTGCCGGTGCAGTCGGTCGGGTCGCGCGAGAACAGTTCCCCGACGGCGTCGCACATTATCTGCGGGGTGCGCCAGTCCTCGGGCGCGCCCATCCCGAAGTGTCGGGTCGCCTCGGACTCGATGGCGGCGACCGGCCACAGCGCGTTCACGCCGATGTCGTCGGCGGCGAGTTCGCCCGCGAGCGACTGCGCGATGAACGTCATCCCGTACTTCGAGAGCGCGTAGGCGACCTTCCCCGGCGCGGGCCGGGCGGGCATCGGCGGCGAGAACGTGACGACGTGGGCGCGGTCGCTCTCGCGGAGATGCGGGAGCGCGGCGTGCGTGGTCGCATAGGCCCCGCGGGCGTTCACGTCCATGAGGAGGTCGAACCGCTTCGGCGGCGTGTCCTCGAAGCCGGCGATGTGAATCGCGCCCGCGTTGTTGACGACGAAGTCGATGCCGCCGAAGGCGTCGACCGTCTCGTCGATGGCCGTCCGCACCGAGTCGTCGTCGCGCACGTCGAGTTGACACCAGATGGAGTTCCCGCCACGCTCGCGTATCTCCTCCGTCGTCTCGACGATGGTTCCGGGGAGGTCCTCGCGCCCGTCGACGGTCTTGCCCGTCGAGACGACGTTTACGCCTCGGTCGGCGAGATCGAGCGCGATGGCCTTCCCGATGCCGCGACTGGTTCCCGTGATGAAGGCCGTCCGGCCCTCGAAATCCGCATCATCGACTGCCATAGTTTCCTATCGACCATCGACCACTTGACGGTTCGGACACCGGGAATCGGTTGAACGTGGTTTTCGGGCCGACCGCGGGCGGCCGTCTCGCCACACCCGCCGCCACCGATTCCCTTTTGCCCGCCGCACCTCCACACCCGTACCGATGGACGTGCTTATCGTCGGCGCGGGCGCAATGGGACGCTGGTTCGGCCGCACCGTCGACGCCGACCTCGCGTTCGCCGACGCGGACCCCGAGAAAGCGGTCGCCACAGCGGACGCGCTCGGCGGCCGTGCGGTCCCGTTGGACGGCGACGAGCGGTTCGACGTGGTCTGTCTCGCGGTTCCGATGCGACTCGCGGCCGACGCCGTCGCCGACAACGCCCACCGCGCGGACGCCGCGATGTGCGACGTGACCGGCGCGATGAAACCGCCGGTGGCGGCGATGCGCGACCACCTCCCCGACCGCGAGCGCCTCAGCCTCCACCCGCTTTTCGCCCCGCACAACGCCCCCGGCAACGTCGCCGCCGTCGCCGACGAACCGGGGCCGTACACCGACGCGCTCCTCGCCGACCTCGACGCGGCCGGCAACCGCGTCTTCGAGACGACGCCCGAGGAACACGACGCCGCGATGGAGACGGTGCAGGCGGCCGCCCACGCCGCCGTCCTCTCGTTCGGCCTCGCCGCCGACGGCGTGCGCGAGGAGTTCGCCACGCCGATTTCGGCCGCGCTCGACGAGCTCGTCGCCTCCGTGTCCGGCGGCACCCCGCGCGTGTACGCGGACATCCAGTCCTCGTTCGGCGAGGGGACCGACCGCGTCGCCGACGCGGCCCGCGCGCTCGCGGCGGCCGACGACGAGGCGTTCGCCGACCTCTACCGGCGCGTCTCCCGCGGCGACACCGGAGTCGGCGCGGGAGCCGACGCGAGCGCCGCCGACCGCGACCAGACCGACAAGCACGACCCTGTCGAGTGACGAGTGAAGGGAGACACCGACGCCGACGCCCCGCGGCGGGTCGACACCTCCCGCGCGGGCGACGGCGACTCGCTCCACAGCCCACCGATGATAGACAGAGACGCCGTCCGCGACAACGCGAAGTACCTCAGAAACGTCCGCCCCATCGACCCCGACGAGATAGCCGACTACATCGAGGGCGCGCCGCACCCCGCCGTGGTGAAACAGACGCTCCGCGAGGAGGCCCACGACCTCGGCCTGTTCGAGCGCGAGGACGGCACGTTCGTCCCCGCGAACGACGACCCCGCGCCGTTTCGGAACTGGTCGCCCGCGGCCTTCCCCGACGACTACTCCTTCGCCCTCGAAGACCTGCTCATCGGGCGCTACGGCGCGAACTGGCACGTCGGCGAGTCGGGCGACCGCCTCCGGGAGCGCGTCCGCCAACTGAAGGAGGACTACTACCGGGGCAACCCCGTCGAGTACGACGAGGACGCCGCGCTCGGCTACGCGATTTACCATCTCCCGGACTACTACGCGGCCGTCGGCTACGTCCTCTCTGACCTCGCCGAGCGGAGCCTGCTCCCGCGAAACCCCCGCGTGCTCGACGTGGGTGCCGGGACGGGCGGCCCCGCGCTCGGCCTCCACGACTACCTCCCCGACGATTCGGTCGTCGACTACCACGCGGTCGAGCCGAGCGCCTCCGCCGACGTGCTCGACCGGATGCTCGGCGAGACGCGCCGGAACTTCCGGACGACCGTCCACCGCGAGACCGCAGAAGCGTTCGACCCCGACGGCGAGTACGACGTCGTCCTCTTCGCCAGCGTCCTGAGCGAACTCGACGCCCCCGCCGCGGTCGTCGAGAAGTACCTCGACGCCCTCGCCGACGACGGCGCAATCGTCGCCATCGCGCCAGCCGACCGGAACACGAGCATCGGCCTCCGCGAGGTCGAACGCGAGGTCGCGCCGGCCGACGGCGGCGTGACGGTGTACTCGCCGACGCTCCGTCTCTGGGACGGCTACGCGCCCTCGGACCGCGGGTGGTCGTTCGACGTGAAACCCGACCTCGACGTGCCGGGGTTCCAGCGACGCCTCGACGAGGGCCGCGACGCCGACGAGGACGAGGGCACCTTCGTCAACGTGGACGTGCAGTACTCCTACAGCGTCCTCCGGACCGACGGCGAGCGCCGCCTCGACGTTCGCGGGACCCCCGCGCGGTTCGCCAAGATGGCCGAGATGGAGCGCCACGTCACGAACCGCATCGACCTGCTCGCGGTCAAGCTGAGCCACGACCTCTCGGAGGGGAACAACCAGGTGTTCAAAATCGGCGACGGGAGCGAGGCGGTCGACCACTACGCCGTCCGAACCCGCGAGACTGTGCTGAACGCCGATTTGGCCGACGCCGACTACGGCGACGTGCTCGTCTTCGAGAACGTCCTCGCGCTCTGGAACGACGACGAGGAGGCGTACAACCTCGTCGTCGACGACGAGACGCTCGTCGACCGCGTCGCCTGAGCGGGTCGCGTCGGCGACGCGGTCGGCGGGGCACGTCGTGTCCGACGGGTGGCTTTTTGCGCGCTCCGTCCCCAGTCGGACCATGAGCGAACCCAGCATCCTCCTCACCAACGACGACGGCATCGAGAGCGTCGGCTTCCGCGCGCTCTACGACGCCCTCTCGGAGTTCGCCGACGTGACCGCGGTCGCGCCCGCAACGGACCAGAGCGCGGTCGGCCGGAAGATGTCCACCGACGCGGTCGTCTCCGAGCACGAACTCGGCTACGCGCTGGAGGGGACGCCCGCCGACTGCACGGTCGCCGGCTTGGAGGCGCTGTGTCCCGACGTGGACATGGTCGTCTCCGGCATCAACAAGGGAGCCAACATCGGCGCGTACGTCCTCGGCCGGTCGGGGACCGTCAGCGCCGCCGTCGAGGCCGCGTTCTTCGACGTGCCCGCCATCGCCCTCTCGCTGTACGTCCCCGCCGGCGGCGACCTGCCGTGGCACGAGAAGGCGACCGACCCGCGGGACTTCCGCGAGGCGACCCACGCCGCGTCGTACCTCGTCAAACACGCCGAGCCCGCCGGCGTCTTCGACCAGTGCGACTACCTCAACGTCAACGCGCCCATGCGCGACCCCAGCGGCGACCCGGCGGACATGCAGGTGACGGTTCCCTCGGAGCTGTACGACATGACCGCGGAGTTCGAAAACGGCACCGTGAAACTCCACGACCGCGTCTGGGAGCGGATGCGCACCGGCGACATCCCGGACCCCGACGGCACCGACCGCCGGGCCGTCGTCGAGGGCCGCGTGTCGGTCTCGCCGCTGACCGCGCCGCACACGACCCACCGACACGAGGCGCTGGACGCGCTCGCCGAGACGTATCTGGAGTGAGCCTCAGCCGGGGCAACAAAGCGTATATCTGAAGAGCCTGAAACGCCGACGAGACCGATGAACGCGATTTTGCAGGCCGCGGCCGAGTCGGGAAGCGTCACCGACTTTCTCGTCGCCACCGCGGTGCTGTTCAGCCTCCCGCTCGTCGTCCTCCTCCTCGGACGGCTGTTCGAGCAGTTCTTCTGAGGCCGCGACTCCGGGTCCCGACAGACGGAACGACCTACTAGCGGTGATTCGCGGACCACTTCACACCCGACAGCCCGACAGCCACCGCAGTCTTTTCATCGATAGGATATCCGTTAGATGATATGAACCGCGACGAGCTCAACGAGTACCTGAAAGAGCGGCCGCTCTTGGGAGGTCTCTGGCTCGTGGCGATGCTCGGGGTGGGCATGCTGGTGTGGCTGAAACTGCTCCGACCGGCGCAGTCGGTCGTCGACATCCTCTCGAACACCGGCTACCAGTTCGTCTTTCTCGTGATGGGCGGGCTCTGTTACGTGACCTACG
This sequence comes from Haloferax sulfurifontis ATCC BAA-897, assembly GCF_000337835.1. Lineage (GTDB taxonomy): Archaea > Halobacteriota > Halobacteria > Halobacteriales > Haloferacaceae > Haloferax > Haloferax denitrificans. Next base: position 284,214 of record NZ_AOLM01000003.1, read on the forward strand.
TCGGCTTCTCTCGGGCGGTGAACTGATTTCTCACTCCGTCGCCGCCCGCCGGCTGTCCACCAGCAGTTTGTACGCGAGGCCGACGACGCCGGCGAACACCGCGAGCGCCCCGGCGAGCGAGGCGAGGATGCCGAGAGCGAACATCAGCCCGAACCCGTGGCCCGCGAGGGCGAAACTGCCGACGGTCAAAAACACCCAGCCGCCGGCGATGACGGCAAAGAGGACGAGTACGTCGTCTTCGGTCGCGTAGCGGAGGGCGTCGCGGGCGGAGACGCGTGACATATCGAACGCGTCGCCGGGGGCGAACCTGTTCCTTTCGGTCGGCCGACACCAAAGCTTGAATCCCGGGCCGGCCGACGAACGAATATGTCCGAAGCAGACGCCATCGAGTGCGTGGACGAACCGGGAACCGTCGAGTCGCTCGCCGCGGACCTCCGCGCGCTCGGCGTCGCGGCCGGCGACACCCTCCTCGTCCACTCGTCGCTCAGTTCGCTCGGCTGGGTCGCCGGCGGCCCGCAGGCGGTCGTGGACGCCCTCCAGACGGTGCTGACCGACGACGGGACGCTGGTCATGCCGACCCACACCGGCCAGTACACCGACCCGTCGGCGTGGGAGAACCCGCCGGTCCCCGACGACTGGGTCGAAACAATCGGCGAGTCGATGCCGCCGTTCCGCCCCGAGGTGACGCCGACCCGCGGGATGGGCGCGATACCCGAGTGCTTCCGCAACTACCCCGGCGTCGTCCGTAGCGAACACCCGACGGTCTCCTTCGCGGCGTGGGGCGCGGCCGCCGAGGAAATCGTATCCGACCACGAACTCGACTACGGCCTCGGCGACGGGTCGCCGCTGGCGCGGGTGTACGACCGCGGCGGCGACGTGCTCTTACTCGGCGTCGGCCACGGAAACGACACCTCGCTCCACCTCGCCGAACACCGCGCCGACTTCGAAAAGGAGCGGACGACCGAGCGCGCGCCGCTTCTCCGAGACGGCGAGCGCGTCGTCGTCGAGTACGACGACATCGAGGTCGAGACCGACGACTTCGGGGAAGTCGGCGAGGCGTTCGAGAGGGCCGTCGGCGCGACCGAGGGGTCGGTCGCGGCCGCGACGGCGACGCTCCTCGACCAGCCCGCGCTGGTCGACTTCGCCGAAGACTGGTTCGAGTCGAACCGCTGAGCCGAGGGCGCGGCCGACTCGGTCGAGTCACAGAAACAGCGGGCCGCGCGCGCGGTCAGGCGAGCGTCGCGGTCAGCGTGATTTCCGGGCCGGCGAGCGCCTTCGACACCGGGCAGTTCTCCTTGGCGCGCTGGGCGAGTTCGGCGAACGTCTCCTCGTCGATGTCGGGCACGTCGGCGTCGAGCGTCAGGTCGATGCGCGAGATTTCGAAGCCGCCGCCGTCGGCCGGGTCGAGGTGCACGTCGGCCGCGGTGTGCAGGCTCGTCGGCGCGTAGCCCTCGCCTTCGAGGAACGCGGTCAACTGCATCGAGAAGCAACCGGAGTGGGCCGCGCCGATGAGTTCCTCGGGGTTCGATCCGAGTTCGTCTTCGAACCGCGTCGGGAACGTGAACGTCCCCTCGACGGTCCCGCTCTCCGTCGAGAACTCGCCGCTCCCGTCTTTGCCACCGGTCCACGTCGTCTCCGCCTTGTGCGTGGGCATGACACGCACACCTACGGTCGCGAGCGATATGGAGGTGACGGCGAACGGAGCGTTCGAGGGAACAGGACCGGCGGGACGCGGAGGTCCCGAGGCGGCGCGCTACAGGCCGCTCCAGAGCGCCGCGACCCCGAACCCGACGATGACGACGCCCGCGAGTTGGTTCACTCGGCGGAGGACCGCCGGGGTGACCCGCTCCCGGACGCGGTCGACGGCGGCGCTCAGGACGAACCACCAGAGCGCCGACCCGGCGAAGACGCCCGCGACGAGGACCGCCGCTCCGAGGTAGTCGCCCGAGACGCCGACGCCCAGGCCGGCGAAGATGCCGACGAACGCCAGTATCGTCACCGGGTTCGTCAGCGTCAGGAGGAACGTCGACCCGAAGTCTGCCGCGAGGCTCCGGGCGTTCGAGTCGGGCGGTGCCACGGCCGACTGCTCGGTCGTCGGTGCCGACTCGACCGACGCCGGGTCGCCCCGAATCGACTGGATGCCGATATACAGGAGAATCGCCCCGCCGGCGAGGGCGATTCCGTTGCGGTGGCCGAGCAGGACCGACGAGAGCGCGGCGATGCCGAACCCCGCGATGGCCCCATAGACCGCGTCCGCAGACGCCGCTCCGAGTCCGCTGACGAAGCCTGAACGGCGGCCCTTAGAAAGCGTTCGCTGAATGCACAGTACACCGATTGGACCGACCGGCGCGGCTATCGAGACGCCGAGAACGAGTCCGCGGACGAGGATTCCGATTGTGGTGGTTAATAGACATCACCTCGTGACCGAGTCGATGCGTCACCGGGTGATAGCTCTATCGTCTGTCCTGACCGGCCCGCCGGGGCAATCGGCGTCGGTGCCGGTGCCGGTGGGCCGGAACCGATTAGAACAGCCCCGTGATGAAGCCGATACCCATCAGCACCAACACGGCCGCCGAGAACGCCGGGAGGTACGGGGTGTACTTCTCCACTTCGTCCTCGTAGTGCTGGTAGCCCGCAATCAGCACCATCGTCAGGCCGACGATGCCGACGATGACGGTGATAGCGTACGCGCCCATCAGTTCGAGGCAGTAGTTCGACCCGGCGCAGAGCGCGATTATCTCGAACTCCTCTTCGTGGGCGAACCCGAGGACGAACGCGAACCACGCGATGCCGAGGAGGCCGCGCTCCGCGGCGTCGTCGGGGGTGTCGTGCGAGTGGAAGCGTCCGCCGACGAAGGGAACGAAACCCATCAGGCGAGCGAACAGTCCGCTGTCGCGGTCGTGGCTATGTCCGTCGTGGTCGTGTGAGTGGCTATGGCCGTCATCGTGTGAGTGCCCGTGGTCATGACCACCTTCATGGCCATCTCCGTGACTGTGACTCCCGTGGTCGTCGTGCCCGTGAGTGCCGTGCGAGTGTCCGTGGGCGTACTCGCGGACGCCGAGCGCGATGAGCAAGACGCCGGCGACGAGACTGACCGGGCCGCCGATTTGGACGCCGCCGAGTGTCGTAATCGGCTCGTTGACCTGCGTGAGGTCGAAGTACGACTTCGCGTAGAAGAACGCGCCCACCATCGCGATACTGCTGACGAGGTGGCCGACCCCGAGGATGAGACTCGCCGCGAACCCGTAGGCCCACTTGTTCGCTTGGTCGAGCGCGTACGACGCGGCGACGGGCCAGCCGTGACCCGGTTCGACGCCGTGGACGGCTCCGAGGAGTACCGCGCCGGCGACGAGTCCGAGCAGTTCGTTCGAGGCCATGTGCTTACCGTAGCCGTGGAAAACGAGAGGTATAGGGGTTGTTAATACCGAATCGCGGGTATCGTCATAACGGGAACTCTTGTAGCTGTACGCGTCAGTTGGAGGTGATGCGGACGAGTTTCAACATCCCCGACGAACTGGTCGCGGAGTTCGACCGGGCGTGGCGCGACGAGGGCATCGAAAACCGGTCGCGGGCGGTCCGAGAGGCCATGCGGGAGTTCGTCGAGTCCCACGACCGACTCGAAGACGTCTCCGGCGAGGTCGTCGCGCTCGTCGGCTTCGACTACCGCCACCACGACGTGATTCGCGAGCTTCACGGGGCGCAACACGAGTTTCAGGACGTCATCCTCAACACGAGCCACACCCATCAGGGCGAGTGGTGTCTCGAATCGCTGTTCTGCCGCGGCCCCGCCGAGCGCGTCCGGGCGCTGACCTATCGACTCCGCGACTTCGACGCGGTCCGGCGGGTGAAAGTGATGGTCATTCGCGAGTGACGCGGCGTGTATGACTCAGACGAAGCGCGGGCGGAAAATAGGGGTCCGTCGGGCTACCGATTCTGCCGCTGTTCGGCCTTGTTCATCTCGATGAGCAGTCGGAAAATCGCTTTCACGAGGTTCGAGTCGACCTCGAAGTGGGCCGCGTTCTTCCCGGCGCGCTCCATCACGCGCTCTTCTTGGGACTCGTCGGTCGTCGGCAGGTCCTTCTCGGCTTTGACCTTCGCCACCGTGTCGGCGACGTAGGTCCGGCGGGCGATGAGTTCGACGATGCCGCGGTCGATATCCTCTATCTCCTCGCGGAGTTCGTCGAGGGACATGTCCTGAAACGGTTCGGCGGCGTCTGGGGTGTCGTCTGTCATTGGATTCGTGCTCCGTCGGTTCGGGTGGTCGTCAGTCGGGTCTCTCCCTCGCGGGCGACCCACAGTGCCTCGACGCGTTCGAGGTCGGCGCGGTCGCCGACGGCGACGACGCTCGGGCCGGTCCCGGACAGCGAGACGCCGTCGGCGATGGGCATCGCCTCGACGGCGGGGTCGGTCGGGAAGTCGAGGGCGGCCGAGAAGGCGAGGCCGTTGACGGTCATCGCCTCGGCGTAGCGCCCTTCGAGCGCGAGGTCGGCGACGAGGTCGGCCATCGGGGCGACGTTCTCACAGCGGCTCACGTCGGCGTCGGCGCTGTAGGCGCGCTCCGGCGGCGTCCACACGAGCACGTCCCAGTCGACCTC
>NZ_AOLM01000004.1 GCF_000337835.1 Haloferax sulfurifontis ATCC BAA-897
CCCGACGAACTGCTCGCGCAGTACAACCTTTCGCTCGCCCAGACCGCCCTGTTCGACGCGACCGAGGTCCGGGTTCGAAGTTCCGACCCGAAAGCCGTCGTCTCGGCGGTCAAGCGCCTCCGGCTGATGTACGAGGTCCGGAAGACCGACGCCGGCCGCGAGGTCGTCGTCACCGGCCCCGACGCGCTGTTTCAGCGAACTCGCCGGTACGGGACCGCCTTCGCCCGCCTGCTCCGGTCGGTCGCCACCGCTGGCGACTGGCGACTCGTGGCGACCATCGACGACCGCGGGACCGACCGGGAGATGACGCTCACGAGCGACGACGTGTCGGTCCCCGGCGTCGATCCGATGGCCGAACCCGGCTTCGACAGCGGCGTGGAGGCCGACTTCGCCGCCCGCTTCCGCGGCCTCGACCTCGACTGGTCGCTCGTTCGGGAGCCGGAACCGCTCGAAACGGGCACGAGCGTGATGATTCCGGACTTCGCGTTCGACTACGTCCACGCCGACTTCCGCGTCTTCTTCGAGATTATGGGCTTTTGGACGCCCGAGTACGTCGAGAAGAAACTGGGCCAACTCGCCGACGTGGAGGACGTGGAACTCGTCGTCGCCGTCGACGAGTCGCTCGGCGTCGGCGAGGACATCGCCGCCCGCGACCACCGCGCCGTCCCGTACGCCGGCTCCGTGCGCGTGAAGGACGTGGTGGACGTGTTGCGCGACTACGAGTCCGACCTCGTCGCCGACGCGGCCTCGTCGCTCCCCGCCGAACTCGCGCCCGACGACGACGTGGTGACGCTGTCGGACCTCGCGGCCGCCCGCGGCGTCTCGGTCGACGCGCTCGACGACGTGGTCTTCCCGGACCACGAACTCGTCGGGCGGACGCTGGTCCGGCCGGGCGTCCTCGACGCGCTCGCCGAGGAGGTCGAGGCGGGGATGTCGCTGTCGGCGGCCGAGTCCGTCCTCGACGACCGCGGCCTCGACGACGCGAGCGCGGTCCTCTCGCGGCTCGGCTACCGGGTCGAGTGGGAGGGGCTGACCGGCGGGACGGTCAGAGAGAAGTAGCGTCGGGGTGCGACCCCGAACCGCTCAGTCGAGTTTGACGAGGTCTTCCTGCCGACCCTTCGGGACCGTCGAGCGGAGTTCCCCGTGGAGGTAGAGGCCGACGCCGAGGGGTTCGAGTTCGCCGGCGATTTCGTGGGCGGCGGTGAGATAGCCCCAGTCGCCCTCCCACCGGTCGAGCTGTTGGTCGTGGCCGTCGACGAACGCCTTCGCCTCGCCCGGACTCAGTTCGATGACGTTCTTCGTCGCGTCGCCGCAGAAGCGCTGGACCGCGTTGGTCGAGGGCTTCCAGTGGCGCTGGCGGGTCCGCAGAATGCGCATTCCGAGGCCCTCGACTTCGATGGGGTCGACGACCTCGCCGTGGAACGCCCAAATCTTGCCCGCGCCCTTCTCCCAGAACGTGTAGCCGTCGAAGACGGCGGGGGCGACGCCGAACCGCTCGTCCCACCAGTCGATGACCTCCTCGCGGGAGGGGCGACCGTCGACGACGCGGTCGTCGGCCGTCGGCGGCAGGCGGTCGAACTGCTGGCCCCAGTTCTCGTCGGGGGCGGTGTCGTCGCTCATGCGGTCACCTCCAGCTTGGCGGTGAAGAAGCCGCCCGTGTCGTTGTGGTGCGGGTAGACGCGGCGGGCCTTCGTCACCGACGGGTCGTACTCGTCGCCCTCCCACTCGGTGATGCCGGGCGCGGTCTCGAAGCCGTCGGGGACGTCCCACTCGACCACCTCGCAGTCCTCCCGTTCGAGGACGAAATCGAGGATGGCCTCGTTCTCCTCCGGCGCGAAGGTACACGTGGAGTAGACGACGTTCCCGCCGGCTTTCGTCACCTGCACGGCGCGCCGGAGGATGCCCTTCTGGATGCCGGCGACGCTCTTGACGTGGTTCATCGTCCACTCGTCGAGCACGTCGGGGTTCTTCCGGCAGGTGCCCTCGCAGGAACACGGCGCGTCCACGAGGACGCGGTCGAACTGCTCGAACGATTCGGACTTCTCCGGGGTCCGCTCCCCGTAGGGCTTCATCGAGAAGTTGCGGGCGTCCTGATTCGACACGACGAGGTTGGTCACGCCGAGGCGCTCGGCGTTGTGGCGGAGCGCCGACAGCCGGCCGAGGTTGTTGTCGTTGCCGATGAGGACGCCCTCGTCGTCCATCATGGCGGCTATCTGGGTCGTCTTCGACCCCGGCGCGGCGCAGGTGTCCCACACCCGCTCGCCCGGTTGCGGGTCGAGGGCGATAGCGGGAAGCGCCGACACTTCCTCTTGGCCGTGGAGCCAGCCGTGGAAGTACGGCCAGTTCGTCCCCGGACTGCTGTCTTCGAGCTTGAGGATGCCGGGGTGCCAGTCGGTCGGTTCGTAGGCGACGCCCTCGTCGTCGAGCGCCTCGCGGGCGCGCGCCACCGTCGTCTTGATGGTGTTGACGCGGACGACGGAGGGAAGCGGCCGCTCGCAGGCCGCGAAAAAGGCCTCCTCGTCGTCCACGAGCGGCGCGTACCGCTGGAGCGGGTTCATGACACTCGATTCCGCGCGGGCGCGTTTGTCGGTTTCGGAGTCGCCGGCGTCGTCGCCCGAGACCGGCACCGGTCGAACCAGTCGCGTCGGGACGGGGCGGGACGGGGCGGAGCCGGCGGCCGACGGCTACGCACTCGCCCGTCGGATTTACCTCGCCCCGGCGACCATGTTCACCTATGGCACGCATTCGCGTCCTCGCGGAGGAACTCACCGACGAACTGGAGTCGCCGACGCTGGTCGAGGGACTGCCGGGCGTGGGGTTGGTCGGCAAAATCGCGGCCGACCATCTCGTGGAGGCCTTCGACATGACCCACTACGCGGACGTGTTCTGCGAGGGCGTCCCGAAGGTCGCGGTCTACATGGAGGACGACCCGGCGTTGCACCCGCCGGTCAGGCTCTACGCCGACCCGGAACGGGACCTGCTCGTCCTCCAGAGCGACATCCCAATCCGTCCCGAGGCGGCGACCGAACTCGCGGCCTGTCTCGGCCCGTGGTTCGAGGAACTCGACGTGCTCCCCGTGTTCCTCTCGGGCATCGCCCACGAGAGGTCCGAGGACGTGCCGGCGCTCTACGGCGTCGGCACCGACGGCGCGCGGTCGCGGCTCGAAGCGGCCGGTATCGACAGCCCCACGGAGACCGGTCTCGTCTCGGGGCCGACGGGCGCGCTCCTGAGCAACGCCGTCTCGGTCGGCCGCCCGGCGCTCGCGCTGATAGTCGAGTCGGACCCGCAGTTCCCGGACCCCGAGGCCGCTCGCGTCATCATCAAACACGGCCTCGAACCCCTCGTCGGCATCGAGGTGCCCGTCGACGACCTCGTGAACAGCGCCACCGAGATACGGCAGGCCAAAGAGCAGTTGGCCCGGCGGATGCAACAGTCCGACGAGGAGAGCACGCAGGCCCGACCGCTCGGGATGTACCAGTAGGCGGCGCTGGCGGTCGGTCGCGGGGAGTTTCGCCCCGCGCGACCCCTCCGCCCTGAGAAGGGTTTCGGCCGACCCGCAGTCTACACGTTTAAGCCGCGTCGGACACTTCTCCCGCCCATGAGCGACGACCCTGCCGAGTCGGTCACGGACGCGAACGCAGACGCCGAGACTGACGCGGCATCCGACGTAGCGGCGCAGGCGGCCGAAGACGCGGCGACGGGCGCCGACGGCGAGGCGTCGAGCGCCGAGTCGGCGGCCGAGCAATCCGACGCGGCGGGCGACGGGCCGACCGTCGCCGACCGCGTCGCCGAGTACGACGACGACCTCGCGGCCGAGGTCGCGGCGCTCGAAGCCCGCGTCGCAGACCTCGAAGCCGAGCGCGACGAGGCAGAGGCGACGGCCGAGGAACTCCAGTCGCGTCTCAAGCGCACGCAGGCCGACTTCCAGAACTACAAGAAGCGCGCGAAGAAGCGACAGTCCCAGATAAAAGACCGCGCCACCGAGGACTTCGTCGAGCGCGTCGTCACCGTCCGCGACAACCTCGTTCGCGCGCTCGACCAGGACGACGACGCCGACATCCGCGGCGGCCTCGAATCGACGCTCAAGGAGTTCGACCGAATCCTCGAAGACGAGAACGTCGAAATCATCGACCCCGAACCGGGGACCGACGTGGACCCGAACCGCCACGAGGTGATGATGCGCGTCGACAGCGACGAACCGGCTGACACCGTCGCCGACGTGTTCCAACCCGGCTACGAGATGGCCGACAAGGTCATCCGCGCCGCGCAAATCACGGTCAGCAAGGGCGAATAGCGCGCTGTCGACCGGGCGCTCGCCGCCGTCGGGGGCGGTCTCGCCTCCCTCCGACCGGCGAGGACTTTTGTTCTCACCTCGCTATCACTACGCCATGCGACTTCGTTCCCGTCGGCGGCGGCCGACCGTGCGCGTCACCCAACACGGCGACCCCGGCGACGACGACCTGCTTTTCGTCCTCGGGTGGGGCAACGAGCCGGGTCACCGGAGCGTCGAGTGGCTCCTCGACCGCCTCACCTACGAGGGGTATCACGTCCACGCCGTCGAACTCCCGACGAACGGCTGGGAGTTCGAGCGCCAGTACGTGAGCCCGGTGCGGGCGTACGCGGTCGACCGCGACATCGACCTCGTCCTCAGCCACAGCACCGGCGGCCTCGTGGCCGCCCACCTCGACCTCTCGGTCCGGAACGTCTTTCTGAGCCCGTGGTGGGGGACGGCGGTTTCGGGGCTCGCCACGCTCTTTTTGCCCCTTGTCAGACGACTGCCGACGACCAAGGCCGTCGTCCCGTCCGGCATCTCCCGCGACGACCTCGGCGAGCTGAAGCTCGCGGCCGAGCTGGCCGACGCCCCGGGAAACGCCTCGCCCGCGTTCCTCCGCATGATCCACGGAGCTCAGGAGTCGTTGCCGCCGTTCAACCCCGACGACGTGGTGTTCGTCTCGCTTTCGGACCGCGTCGTCGACGTTCGCGCAATCGGCGACCGGACCCCGTCTGCGAACCTCGTCCCGTACGACGGCGGCCACGAGTTCTTCGCCAGCGAGGGCAGAGAGCGGACGCTCTCGGTGGTGCTCGACGCCCTCGACGGGGCCGACGCGCCGTCGCTCCGCTCGGACGGCGCTGATTCGCCCGACGGAACCGAGCGCCCGCGGCCGACGGACTGACCGCCTGCAGGGCCGCGCGGTCGGTCGCCGACTGGGTGCTGGGCCGCCGGCCCGGCGCTCGCCGCCGGGTGCTCTCGCTCGGAGCCGTCGCCGCGACGCGGTCGGCGGTTCTACATAAATCGACCGACCTGTTTCGACGCGAGAAGTAGAAATCGCAAGACGGCGTCGACCCCGATGCACACCGTGTGTCGCAGTATCTAGTAACCTTTAACCGGCAAAAGACGGTATTTGCGGGCAAGATGGCGAGCAACAAGATTCTGGGTATCGACCTCGGCACCACGAACAGCGCGTTCGCGGTGATGGAGGGCGGCGACCCGGAGATTATCGTGAACGCAGAAGGCGACCGAACCACCCCCTCCGTCGTCGCGTTCACCGACGACGGTGAGCGGTTGGTCGGCAAGCCGGCGAAGAACCAGGCCATCCAGAACCCAGAGCGCACGATTCGCTCTATCAAGCGCCACATGGGCGAGGACGGCTACACCGTCGACATCGAGGGCGAGGAGTACACGCCGGAGCAGATTTCGGCGATGATTCTCCAGAAGATCAAGCGCGACGCCGAGGACTACCTCGGCGACGAACTGCAGAAGGCCGTCATCACCGCCCCCGCGTACTTCAACGACAAACAGCGGCAGGCGACGAAGGACGCCGGCGAAATCGCGGGTCTCGACGTCGAGCGCATCGTCAACGAGCCGACCGCCGCGTCGATGGCCTACGGTCTCGACGACGAGTCGAACCAGACCGTGCTCGTCTACGACCTCGGCGGCGGCACGTTCGACGTGTCCGTCCTCGACCTCGGCGGCGGCGTCTACGAAGTGGTCGCCACGAACGGGGACAACGACCTCGGCGGCGACGACTGGGACGAGGCCATCATCGACTGGCTCGCCACCGAGTTCAAGAACGACCACGGAATCGACCTCCGCGAGGACCGACAGGCGCTCCAGCGTCTCAAGGATGCGGCCGAGGAAGCGAAAATCGAGCTCTCCTCGCGCAAGGAGACGACCATCAACCTCCCGTTCATCACGGCGACGGACTCCGGGCCGGTCCACCTCGAATACGACCTGACCCGCGCGAAGTTCGAGTCGCTCACCGCCGACCTCATCGACCGCACGGTCGAGCCGACCGAGCAGGCGCTCGAAGACGCCGGCTACGACAAGGGCGACATCGACGACGTCATCCTCGTCGGCGGTTCCACCCGGATGCCGCAGGTCCGCGACAAGGTCGAAGAACTGCTCGGCTCCGAGCCGAAGAAGTCCGTCAACCCCGACGAGGCCGTCGCGCTCGGCGCGGCTATCCAGGGCGGCGTCCTCGGCGGCGAGGTCGACGACATCGTCCTCCTCGACGTGACGCCGCTGTCGCTCGGTATCGAGGTCAAAGGCGGCCTCTTCGAGCGCCTCATCGAGAAGAACACGACGATTCCGACCGAGGAGTCGAAGATTTTCACCACCGCGGCCGACAACCAGACGACGGTGCAGGTCCGCGTCTTCCAGGGCGAACGCGAGATGGCCGAGGACAACGAACTCCTCGGCGAGTTCACGCTCTCCGGCATCCCGCCGGCCCCCGCGGGCACCCCGCAGATCGAAGTCGGCTTCAACATCGACGAGAACGGCATCGTCAACGTCTCCGCCGAGGACAAGGGCTCCGGCAACGCCGAGTCCATCACCATCGAGGGCGGCGCGGGCCTCTCCGACGACGAGATCGACCGCATGCAACAGGAGGCCGAACAGCACGCCGAAGAGGACAAAGAGCGCCGCCGCGCCGTCGAGGCCCGCAACGAGGCCGAGGGCGCGGTCCAGCGCGCGGAGACGCTCCTCGAAGAGAACGAAGAGAACGTCGACGACGAACTCCGCGCCGACATCGAGGCGGCCATCGAGGACGTCGAAGCCGTCCTCGAGGACGACGACGCCTCCACGGACGAACTCGAAGACGTGACCGAAGACCTCTCGAAGCAACTGCAGGAAATCGGCAAGCGCATGTACCAACAGCAGGCGCAGGCCGGCGGTGCCGGCGGCGCTGGTGCGGGCGCGGCCGGCGGCCCCGGCGGTGCCGACCCCGAGGACTTCGTCGACGCCGACGCGGACTTCGACGAGGACGAAGAGGACAACTGAGCGACTGAGCGACTGACTGACTGACTCTCGGGTCGCCGAGGGACCCGACGCCGGCGGTCGAATCCGGGCGAAACCCCCGGTTTGACCCCGCTCGCGCTCGCCGCGATACGAGAGACGGACTTTTCAAATACCTTCACCGGCTACAAGATAGCAACTGATGAGCGAGAACTTCTACGACGTACTCGGGGTCTCGCGGGACGCCTCGAAAGACGAAATCAAGAACGCGTACCGCAAGAAGGCCGCGAAGTACCACCCCGACGTTTCCGACGAGGACGACGCCGAGGAGAAGTTCAAGAAGGTCCAGAAGGCCAAGGAGGTGCTCACGGACGACGAAAAGCGGCAGATGTACGACCAGGTCGGCCACGAGCGCTTCCAGCAGTCCCAGAAACGCGGCGGCGGCGGTGGCGGCCGCGGCGGTGGCAACCCCTTCGGCGGCGGCGGTAACCCGTTCGGCGGCATGGGCGGCGGCGGTGGCGGCTTCGAGGACATCTTCAACAACCTGTTCAACGGCGGCGCGGGCGGCCAACAGCGCAACCGCCCCCAGCAGGGCCGCGACGTGGCCCAGCGCATCTCGATCGACCTCGAAGACGCCTACCACGGCATCGAGCGCGACGTGACGATTCGCCGCCGCGAGGTCTGTCCGGAGTGCGACGGCGAGGGCCACCCCGACGACGCAGAGGTGAACACCTGTTCGGAGTGTAACGGCTCGGGCCAGCAGACGACGGTCCAGCAGACTCCCTTCGGCCGCGTCCAGCAGACGACGACCTGTCGCGCCTGCGGCGGCGAGGGCGAGACCTACAGCGAGGACTGCTCGGAGTGCCGCGGGAGCGGTCGCGTCCGCCGCACCCGCGACGTGACCATCACCATCCCCGCCGGCTTCCGCGACGGCCAGCGCCTCCGCTACCGCGGCGAGGGCGAACCCGGCGAGAACGGCGGTCCCAACGGCGACCTGTTCGTCGAGGTCAACGTCCGCGACCACGAGGAGTTCGAGCGCGACGGCGACGACCTCCGCTACACCCACCCCATCTCCTTCCCGCAGGCCGTCTTCGGCGCGACCGTCGAGGTGCCGACGCTCGACGGCGAGGAGGAACTGAAGGTGCCCGCGGGCACCCAAAGCGGGTCGACGTTCACCGTCTCCGACGCGGGGATGCCCCACCTCGACGGTCGGGGCCACGGCGACCTGCACGTCGAGGTCCACGTCGTCACGCCCGAAGACCTCAACAAGGAACAGCGCGAGGCGCTCAAGGAGTTCGCCGAGGCCGGCGGCGAGGAGGTCAAAGAGGGCCTCTTCCAGAAACTGAAGAACTCGCTGTAACGGATTTCCGGCACCGCCACCCTCTCTTGTCCGGCGGCCGTCAGCTCAAGCGATGTCCTACACGAAAGCGAACTACGAGGACGTAGACGCGGTCGGCGGCGGGCTTCACTTCCTGCGGGACGAACTCGACTGCGTCGAACTCGGCTTCAGCGTGTTGGAGGCGGACCCCGACTGGTCCGGCAAGCCCCACGACCACGCCGAACAGGGCCACGAGGAAGTGTACTACCTCGTCTCCGGCGGGGCCACGCTCGTCGTCGAGGACAAGGAACTCGACCTCGAACCCGGCGACGCCGTGCGCGTCTCGCCGGAGGACACGCGGGAACTCCGAAACGGCCCCGAGGAGAGCACGTTCGTCATCGCTGGCGCGCCCTGACTCACATCGAGGGACGACGCCGGGTTCCCGTCGCGTTCTCGAACCGCGAGAGCGCCTCGGGGCCTTTTTTCGCACCGACTCCGTACGGTCGGCTATGGACGTTATCGGCGACCTCATGGCCCGCGACCGGCGGAGCGACCGACTCGCCCTCCGGGTCGACGGCCCCGGCCGGACCTACACGTACCACGACCTCATCACGACCTCGTACAAGGCCGGAAACGTCCTCCGCTACCTCGGCGTCCGCAAGGGCGCTCGCGTCGCGGTCGACCCGGTGTCGCTCCCCGAACCGCTGTTGACGTTCCTCGGGGCGGCCCAGCTCGGCGCGGTGACGGCGTTCGACCCCGCGGTCGAGGCGCGGGCGACCGTCGTCGCCGTCGCCCGCGAGTCCGAGTTCGACGACCTCCCGCCGGGGCAGAAACTCGCCGTGTTCGGCGGCCCGTCGAGTTCGCCCGCGACGACGCACTGGGAACAGGAGGTCTGGAGCGAGAACCCCGCGGTCCACCCGGAGGTCGTCGCGCCCCAGGACCCGGCGCTCGTCGCCGACGACCGCGAGTTCACCCACGGCGACCTGCTCGACGCGGCCCGCGAGGTCGTCGCCGACTTCGACCTCGAAACGGGCGACACGGTCGCGGTCCGGTCGTCGCTCTCCCGGCCCGGAACCGTCGTCGCCGGCGTGCTCGCCCCGCTTCTCGCCGGCGGGACGATTCGAATTCCCGAGACCGCCGAGGCCGTCGAGGCGGCGCTCTCGGTCGGCGACGGGGTCATCGAGTCGGTCGCGCTCGCGCCCGACGACGCGTACTGACGGCGGGCGTGGCGGCCTCTCGTCGGAGAGTCGAATATTCATTCGATTCTTGAGTTTAAATTCCACGACCGTGTTAAATTCCGATTTTCGACCGCTACATTTATGATTCGGCTGTAAGGTTAGTTCACACACGTTACATGTCACAGTCTGGCATCGTGTCACTCTGGAACCGGTATCGTTCGGTCGGCATCGTCTACCGAATCGGGGTCGCGTTCGTCCTCGGATCGCTCGTCGGCCTCGTCGTCGGCGAACCCGCGACGGCCCTGAAACCGGTCGGCGACCTGTTCGTCCGACTGCTGAAGATGCTCATCGTCCCCATCGTGGTGTTCACGCTCCTGATGGGCGTCCGACAGCTCTCGCCGTCGTCGCTCGGGCGGGTCGGATTACAGGTCGTGGGTCTGTACGCGCTCACGTCAGCGTTCGCGGTCGCCATCGGACTCGGTGTGAGTAACCTCGTCTCCCCCGGCTCTCGCGGGCTCGAAGAACTACTCGCCGGTGCCGAGGCACAGAGCGCCGAGGCCCCCGACGCCGTCGAAGTCGTCCTCAACATCGTCCCGACGAACCCCGTGGGCGCGATGGCCGACGGGAGCGTGTTGCCGACCATCTTCTTCGTCGTCGTGTTCGGTCTCGGCCTCACGCTGGCGTGGGAGGAGACCGACGACGAGCAGGTCAAACGCGGCATCGAGGCGTTCTTCGATCTCGCCGACGCGGGCGCGGAGGCGATGTACAAGGTCGTCTGGGGCGCGATGGAGTTCGGCGTTCTCGGCGTCTTCGCCCTCATGGCGAACGTCTTCGGCACCGCCGGCGTCGACGCCGTCCTCCCCTTCGCGCTCCTCATCGGGACGATGCTCCTCGCGGCCGTCGTCCACATCGGTCTCGTCTACCTCGGCGCGTTCGTCGTCGGGGTCGCGGGGCGGTCGCCGGTCGCGTTCCTCTCCGGTGCGCGCGACGCGATGGTGACCGCGCTGAGCATCCGGTCGTCGTCCGGGACGCTCCCGGTCACGATGTCGGACGCGGACGAGAACCTCGGCATCGAAGAGCGCATCTACGGCTTTACGCTCCCGCTCGGCGCGACCATCAACATGGACGGCACGGCGATGTACCAGGGCGTCGCGGCCATCTTCGCGGCGAACATCGTCGGCGTGAACCTCTCTTTGGCCGACCAGTTCGCCGTCGTCGCGGTGGCCGTGCTGGCGAGCATCGGCACCGCCGGCGTGCCCGGCTCGGGGCTCATCATGCTCACGCTCGTCTTGACGCAACTCGGCCTGCCGCTCGAAATCGTGGGGCTCGTCGCCGGCGTCGACCCCATCCTCGACCGGATTCGGACGATGGTGAACGTGACCGGCGACCTCGCGGTGACGACCGTCGTCGCCACGTGGAACGACGCGGTCGATTTCACCGCCGACGCGTGGAACGACGGCGTCGGCGCGGCGCTGTCCGACTGAACGAGGGGCGAAAAAACCGCCTCAGGACGCGTTCTCTATCTTTTCGAGCGACTCGGGGTTCTCGATACTGCTCATGTCGCCGAGGTCTTCGCCCGCGTAGATGGAGGCGATGGCGCGGCGGATTATCTTCCCCGACTGCGTCTTCGGGAACTCGTCGACGAACAGTATCTCGCGCGGACGGAACGGCTTGCCCAACTCCTCGCCGACGACGCCCCGAAGCTCCTCGCGGAGGTCGTCGCTCTCCTCGACGCCGTCTTCGAGGACGACGTAGGCGACGACGGCCGTCCCGGTGGTGTCGTCGGGGACGCCGACCGCGGCGGCCTGATTCACCGCGTCGTGTTCGATGAGCGCGCCTTCGACCTCGGCGGGGCCGACCTTGCGGCCGGCCACGTTGAGCGCGTCGTCGGCGCGGCCGTGTAAGAACCAGAAGCCGTCTTCGTCCTTCTGCGCCCAGTCGCCGTGGTCCCAGAGGTCGTCCCACGACGACCAGTAGGTGTCGAGGTAGCGCTCGTCGCCCTCCCAGAGGCTCTTGGTCATCGACGGGCAGGAGTCGCGGGCGACGAGGAAGCCCCGTTCGTGGGTGTCGGCGATGGACTCGCCCGACGAGTCCACGATGTCGATGTCCATCCCGAGGCCGGGGCCGCCGAGCGAGCAGGGCTTGAGCGGCTGGGTCGGCATCGGCATGAGGAAACAGCCGCAGATTTCGGTGCCGCCGGAGATGTTCATGATGGGCGCGTCGCCGCCGCCGACGTGTTCGTAGAACCACATCCACGACTCGGGGTCCCACGGCTCGCCGGTCGACCCCAGCAGGCGGAGGCTCGACAGGTCGTGTTTCTCGACTTCCTCGTCGCCGTACTTTCGCAGGGCGCGGATGGCCGTCGGCGAGATGCCGAAGGTGGTGATGCGGTGGCGCTCTATCATGTCCCAGAAGCGGTCCGGGTTCGGGTAGTCGGGCGCGCCCTCGTACATGAAGATGGTGCCGGCGAAGGTGTGGTTCCCGATGAGCGTCCACGGCCCCATCATCCAGCCGATGTCGGACACCCAGAAGAACCGGTCTTCGGGCTTCTGGTCGAAGCCGAAGTGAATCTCCTTCGCGGTCTGCATCTGGACGCCCGCGTGGGTGTGAACGATGCCCTTCGGCTTGCCGGTCGTCCCCGAGGAGTACAGCAACATCGACTCGGCGTCCGACGGGAGGGATTTGGTTTCGTACTCGGGGTCGGCCTCGCCGACGGTGTCTTCCCACCACTCGTCGCGGCCCTCTGTCCACGGCACGTCGTCGTCGCTATCCCCGCTTTCGTCGCCGAACCGCCGGTAGACGACGACGTTCTCGACGCAGTCCGCCTCCGCCATCGCCTCGTCGGCGGTCGGCTTCAGCCGGACTTCCGAGCCGCGGCGATAGAAGCCGTCAGCAGTAAAGAGGACTGAACACTCGGGGTCTGCGAGGCGGGTCGCGGTGGCGTCGACGCCGAACCCGGAGAAGATGGGGACGGCTATCGCGCCGACCTTGAAACAGCCGTAGAGGATGGAGATGACCTCGGGGACCATCGGCATGTACAGCCCCACCGTATCGCCGGTCTCGACGCCGTACGATTCGAGGACGTTGGCGACGCGGTTGGCCTCGCGGTAGAGGTCGTGGTAGGTCCGCTGGACGACCTCGCCGTCTTCGCCCTCCCAGATGCAGGCGACGCGGTTCCGGTTCCCGGAGTCGACCGCGGCGTGTCGGTCGAGGGTGTTGTGGGCGACGTTTAGCTCGCCGCCGGGGTACCAGCGGGAGAACTGCGGCCCCTCCGAGTCGTCGCGGACCGCGTCGTACTCCTCGTAGAAGTCGATGTCGAGGTAGTCGACGAGTTCGTCCCAGAACCACTCGACGCCCGAGGCACCGACGCCCGGAACCTCGGTCGTCGTCCGCTCGATGAGTTCGTCGTAGTCCTCGATGTCGTGTTCCCGCATGAAGCGGGTGACGTTGGCGTCCTCGACGAACGCCGGGTCCGGTTCGTGTACCACGGTGTCGGTGTCGGGCACGTCCATGAACCGTGGTTCCGCGACCGGAACCATGAATCTTTACTGTTCTTTCGTTGAGTTCGACCGACGCGGCGGGAATCGGTCGCCCGGCCCGAGGCGTTTTTGTCGGCCGGTGTGCTACTGATAGGCATGTACGTCCGAGACGCGAAGAACCGAGACGAGGTCTGGTTGCTCGACTCGCTTGAGGAACTCGGACTCGACGACGGCTCTTTCCGGTCCCGCGATTACGTGATTGCGCTCGACGAGGAGTCCGGCGAGAAGGCTGGATTCGGGCGCATCCGGGTCCACAAGACTGACGAGCCGTTCTGCGAGGTCACCTGCGTCGGCGTCTCGGAGCGGTGGCGCGGGCAAGGCGTCGGCGCGCACGTCGTCGAGCGACTGGTCGACCGCGCCGCGGCCGAGGCGTTCGACACCGTCTACGGGTTCACCTCGGACCACGGCTACTGCGCGCAGTTCGGCTTCGAGGCGGTCGACGCCGAGGACCTCCCGTCGGGGCCGCGGAAGCGACTCGACGGAGTGAGGGAAGCCGACGCGGACGCCATCGCGCTCCGGCTCGACCGCGAGTCGTTCTCGATGCCCGAGCGCCTCCGCGAGCGGTTCAAAGTCGCCGCGCCCGCGAGCGTCGGAGACGCCGAGCCCGAACTGACCGCCGAGGACTTCGGCTACGACGAGGAGACGCCGACGAAGTACTCCACGAACCTGCGACGCTGAATCGAATCCCCGGACCCGACTCGCGGTCGGCTCAGGTCCGGTCGTCGAGGAAGTCGGTGCTGAAGACGATCCAGGTCAGCACGCTACAGAACAGAATCGGCGGGAGGATGGCGAATCCCCAGAGCGGTTCGAGCCCCTGCAGGAGGATGAGTACCACGTCGGCCAGCCCGAGCGCGAGGAACGGCGCGGTCGCCAGCGCGGCGCGCTTTCGGTTCTTGCCGCCCGTGTCCTCCGGGAGCGGGCCGGGGGCGGCGTCGCCGGCCGAGGCGTCCGAGGTCGAGGTCGAGGTCGACGAGGGCGCGTCCATGCGGGTCCGTCGGGGCCGGACGAGCAAAAGCGGTCCGCCTTCCGGTCGCGGTTCCCCGACCGGGACGGGCGTTTCGACGCGGCGCGAGCCACCGTTACCGATGCGAACCCCCGTTACTGAGCGTTCTCCACGCGCGAGGCGTACTCGACGAGCGCGAACAGCACCGCGAGGATGACGGCCGAGAACGCCATCCCGTAGAGGCTGAACGCGAGCGGACTGGTCGGCAGTGAGAGGACGCCGAACAGCGATATCTCGGCGGCGACCTGACCGCCGTTCTCGCCGATGAAGACGCCGAGGATGCCCGAGATGACTACGACGCTCGCGCCAACGAGGAGCAGGATTCGTCGTCCGCCGGATGTGTCGTTCACGACGCCGCGTTAGGGCCGCGTCGTATAGTCGCTTGCGGGACGACGCGATGGGTGATGCCCCTCGGAGCCGCCGGCCGCGTCCGTCGGCCGAGGCGACAGTCTCGGGGAGCCGAACGAACTAAGCCACCCCACGCGAATGAGCGCCCAATGCCCGAATCACTCGTCGAACGCGCCCGCGAAGCGCTCGACAACGCGTACGTTCCCTACTCGGAGTACACCGTCGGAGCGGCGCTCAGGACCGCCGACGGCGAGGTCTACGTCGGCTGTAACATCGAGAACGCGAACTACTCGAACAGCCTCCACGCCGAGGAGGTCGCCATCGCGGAGGCCGTGAAAAACGGCCACACGGAGTTCGACCGTCTCGTCGTCACCTCGGGAGCGCGCGACGGCGTCACCCCCTGCGGGATGTGTCGCCAGACGCTCGCGGAGTTCTGCGACGAGGACCTGCCGGTCGTCTGCGACCTCGGGGGCGACGACGTCGCCGAGTACACCCTGGGCGAACTCCTCCCGAACACCATCTCGCTGGACACGCTGGAAGCCGCCGCGGCGAAGCGCGACGCCGGCGCCGACGAGTAACGTGTCGCTCGCCGCCGACCGCGGAATCGTCGCGCTCGCGCTCGCTTTTCTCGTCGCACTGTCGGGGTGTGCGTCGCTGTCGCCGTCCCCGCCGGTCGTGGACGCCGCCCTCGGTACCCCGTCGGCCGACGCGAGCGACGGCGACGACGGGGCCGTCTCTGTCGCCGTCGGTGGAACCGGGTCGTCGCCGGTGCCGGAGACGCGCCCCGCCGACAACCCGTGGGGCCGCGCGCCCGTCGTCGTCGGCATCGACGCGGCCGCGGACGGCCGCGACTACGCCGCGCTCGTGGAATCGGCGGTCGACTACTGGCGGGCGAACGCGTCGGCGGCCGCCTACGACCCGGCGTTCGTCGTGGTGCCGAACGCCTCGGAACCGGACGTGACCGTCTCGGTCGTCGAGCGAATCGACGCCTGCGGCGACTACGACGGCGCGGACGCGGTCGGCTGTGCGCCCCTCTTCGACGGCGACGAACCGACCGCGCCGACCGAACCCGTCTCGGTGGTCGTCGCCGCCGGCTACGACGACCGGACGACCGAGACGGTCCTGAAACACGAGTTCGGCCACCTGCTCGGGCTGACCCACGACGACGCCGCCGCGTTTCCCGCGCTGTCAGAGCGCATCGAGACGACGCGACTGCCGGAACCGGACGCCGACGAGCGGGAGTCGCCCTTCCGCGAGCGGACCGTCTCGGTCCACGTCGACCTCTCGAACGTCTCGCCCGGCGAGCGGGCGACCTACGAGGCCGAAATCGACCACGCGCTGTCGTACTACGAGTCCGGGGCCGACGGCGTCGCGCCCGCGAACCGTTCGTTCGAGCGCGTTTCCGCCCCCGAGATGGCCGACGTGACGCTCTCGGTGTCGGCGTTCCGCGACGGCGGCTCCGGCGTGCGCTGGCGGCGGACCGGCGTCGACGTCGACGACGACGCGGCGCTGGAGTGGTACACCGGCGGCGACCTCGTCGTGGACGCCGACCTCGACCCGTCGCTGGTCGACTGGTACGTCGGCGCGGGATTCGGCTACCTGCTTGCGGCCGACGAGCGGGCCGACCTCCCGCCGCCGTTCCGCGACGGCGACCCCGCCGACGACCCGGCGTGGCGCGGCGTCGCGGGCGAGCGGCGGTCGACGACGACTCCCCGCGCGACGACCTCGCCGGCCGCGACCGCGACCGCGAACAAGAACGAGAACGAGAACGGGACCGGGAACGTGACGACGCCCGCGAGGGTTCCCTCAGAGAACGCAAGAATTTCCACCGCCGGCGCGCGAGTAGTGCCATGAACGACAGTGAGGACCCGAACGACGAGGTTCAGTACCACCTCGAAGTCGGTCCCGCGGACCTCGCCGACGCGGTGTTGCTCCCCGGGAACCCCGAGCGCGTGGACAAGGTGACGGCGCTGTGGGACGACCACGAGGAGAAGGCCTACCACCGCGAGTACCGGACCGCCACGGGCAGTTACGACGGGACGCCGATTTCGGTCACTTCGACGGGTATCGGGAGCCCCTCGGCGGCCATCGCCGTCGAGGAACTCGCCCGCGCCGGCGCGGACACCTTCATCCGCGTCGGCTCCTGCGGCGCGATTCAGCCCGAGATGGAGGTGGGCGACCTCGTCATCACCTCTGGCGCGGTCCGACAGGAGGGAACCTCCAAGGAGTACGTCCGCGAGGACTACCCCGCCGTTTCCGACCACGAGGTCGTCTCGGCGCTCGTCGCGGCCGCCGAACGCCTCGGCTACGACTACCACGTCGGCCTCACGATGAGCGCCGACTCCTTCTACGCGGGGCAGGGCCGACCCGGCTTCGAGGGGTTCCGCGCCGCCGGCTCGGACTCGCTGGTCGAGGAACTGCGTGAAGCGAACGTGAAGAACATCGAGATGGAGGCCGCGGCGCTCCTGACCATCGCCAACGTCTACGGCCTCCGAGCGGGGGCCGTCTGCTCGGTGTACGCGAACCGCGTCACCGGCGAGTTCCGCACCGAAGGCGAGTCGCGCGCGGCAGAAACCGCCAGCCTCGCGGTCCACCTGCTCGCGAAGATGGACGAAGTCAAACGCGAGGCGGGCGTCGACCGCTGGCACGCGGGCCTCAGTCTCGACTAATCCGACAACCGTCGAATCCGGATTTCGACGCTCTGGGGGCGTAGCGGCCAAAATTACCCCGGCTGTAGAGACGGTTTCAAAGCCCCTTTATCGGATGACTGCACAGACGACGACATGAGCACGCAGGTCGTCGTTCTCGGCTCGGGGTACGCCGGGGCCGGCGCGGTCACAACCCTCGAAGAAGAGCTCGGTCACGACGCGCAACTCACGTGGGTCGCCGAACACGACTACCACCTCGTCCTCCACGAGGTCCACCGCTGTATCCGAGACCCGAGCGTCGAGTCCAGCATCACCATCCCCGTCGACGACATCAAGTCCGACTCGACCGACTTCGTCAAGGGTCGCGCGACCGACGTGAACGTCGACGAGCGCGTCGTCGAACTCGAAGGCGGCGACGACGTCGACTACGACTATCTGCTCGTCGCCATCGGCTCTTCGACCGCCTTCTTCGGCATCGAGGGCCTCGAGGAGTTCGCCCACCAGCTCAAGGGCCTCGACGACGCCCGCGAGATTCACCAGGACATCAAGGAGGCGGCCGCCGACGCCTCCCGCGACGACCCCGCGCAGGTCGTCATCGGCGGTGCGGGCCTCTCCGGCATCCAGACGGCCGCCGAGGTCGCCGAGTACCGCGACACCAACCGCGCGCCCATCGACATCAAGCTCGTCGAGGGGATGGACGAAATCTTCCCCGGCAACGACCCCGAACTGCAGGGCGCGCTCCGCCGCCGCGTCGAAGACCTCGACATCGACATCCTCACCGGCGACTTCATCTCGAAGGTCGACGAGGAGACCGTCTTCATCGGCGGCGGCGAGGACGAGGACCCCGAGGAACTCGACTACGACGTGCTCGTCTGGACCGGCGGTATCACCGGCCAGCCCGAGGCGTCCGACGTCGAACTCGAACAGGACGAGCGCTCCCACCGCTTTTTCGCCGAGGAGGACTTCCAGACCAGCGACGACCGCGTCTTCGCGGTCGGCGACTGCGCCCTCGTCGAGCAGGGTCCCGACAGCGTCGCGCCGCCGACGGCGCAGGCCGCCTGGGACGCCGCGGACGTCGCCGGCGAGAACATCGCCCGCGCCATCGCCGGCAAGCCGCTCAAGCGCTGGACGTTCACCGACAAGGGAACGGTCATCTCCATCGGCCACGACGCCGTCGCCCACGGCGTGAAGTTCCCCGTCGTCGGCGAGTTCCCCGTCAACGTCTTCGGCGGCCCGCTCGCGCGGACGCTGAAGAAGGGCATCGCCGCGAACTGGATTGCGGACGTCACGTCGCCGAAGCGCGCGCTCTCCGCCTGGAACGACCTCTAACTCGGCCGCCTCGAACGATCACCGGGCGACGCGACGCCCGACGACTCAGTTTCGGTTTCTTCGGCTCCGTTAGACGCTCCGAGCACTGCCGAGGTCAATCGGTGGCGCGGACCGCCTCGCCGGCGTCAGACGGACTGTCTCGCCCGAACGCCAAACCAGCCGGTCGGAGTGCGAGGAGAGTGCCCGGAAAAAGACGAAGAGATGTGCGTGGTTAGTGCTGGGGTTCGCCGACGGGTGCCTGCATGTCGTCGATGCGGAGGATGAGGATGTTGCTCGTGTCGTCCTTGCCGTCGAGCGTGCCGTCGATGACGAGCTTCGAGAGGGGCGTCGGACCGACGCGAATCTTGTCGCCCTCGTGGAACTCGCGGACGGAGCCCTGCACGTGAATCTCGGCGCGGCACAGCTCGGGGTGGTGAACGCTGGAGAGGTCGATTTCGTCGACGTTGACGCCCTCGACTTCCTCGTCGTTGTGGAACAGGGGGACGAACGCGGGCTCGTCCATCTTGTCCACGTCGAGCGCCTCGTAGGCGTTGGCGGTCGGCTTGTAGCCGCCCTTCGGACCGGGGACGCCCTCGACCAGCTGGAGCGCCTTCAGGCTCTGCATCTGGTTTCGGATGGTGCCGGGGTTTCGGTTGACCTCGGTCGCGATGTCCTCACCCTTTACGGCGTCTTCGGAGTCCCGATAGAGGTTGATGAGGGCAGTCAAGATAGTTTTCTGACTCGACGTGAGCTCGATTGATGACATGGAGAATGGTTCGCTACATACGTCCTTAAATCCGATGGATGGCGGCTCGAATCTGCCGTTCGTCTACTTTGTAACCATATCTCACACATGAATGTTCATTTTGAACCTCGATTCGGCCCCGATGCTGTCGATAGCACTATACGGCTCACGAGAGTCCGGTAGCGCATGCACGGGAAACGAGTCCTCGTCACCGGCGGTGCCGGATTCATCGGCTCGAACCTCGCGAACCACCTCGCCGACGACAACGAGGTCGTCGCGGTCGACGACCTCTATCTCGGAACGCCCGACAATCTGGATGACGATGTGGAGTTCCACGACGCGAGCGTCCTCGACGATGACCTTCCGACCGAGGGCGTCGACGTCGTGTTCCACCTCGCGGCGCTGTCGTCGTACAAGATGCACGAGGAGAACCCGGCGAAGGGCGCGCGCGTCAACGTCGAGGGCTTCGTCAACACGGTCGAACAGGCGCGGAAGGACGGGTGTGACACCGTCGTCTACGCCTCCACGTCCTCGATTTACGGCTCTCGAACCGAGCCCTCGTCGGAGGACATGCCCGTCGAGGCGCGCACGGGCTACGAGGCGTCGAAACTGGCGCGGGAGCGCTACGCGGAGTACTTCCACCACCACTACGGCGTGCGGACGGCCGGGCTCCGGTTTTTCTCGGTGTATCAGGGCTTCGGCGGCGCGGAGGAGCACAAAGGCGAGTTCGCCAACACGGTCGCGCAGTTCGCCGACAAAATCGCGGCCGGCGAGTCGCCGGAGCTGTTCGGCGACGGGTCGCAGACCCGCGACTTCACCCACGTCGACGACATCGTCCGCGGCATCGAACTCGCCGCCGACCACCGGCTACAGGGCATCTACAACCTCGGTACCGGCGAGAGCTACTCGTTCAACGAGATGGTCGAACTGATAAACGACGTGCTCGGCACCGACGTCGACCCGGTGTACATCGAAAACCCCCTCGACGTGTACGTCCACGACACGATGGCCGACTGCACGAAGATGCGCGAGGCGACCGGCTGGGAACCGAAGATCTCCTTCGAGGAGGGCGTCCGGCGCGTCTGCGAACCGTATCTCGACGAGTAGCCCTCTCGTTCGGCCACGCGGGTCCGCCCGACGACGCGACGGCGGGCATTATCAATAAGGGTGTTTTTCCGATGCCACTAAACGCCCCGAACGAGTGCATCATCTATGGAACGGAACGTCAGAATTCTGGGTGCGCCGACGGACTACGGTGCCAATCGACGCGGGGTGGACATGGGTCCCTCCGCGATTCGATACGCCGGGCTCGCGGAGGAACTCGAGTCCGCGGGCGTCTCGCCGACGGACGCGGGCGACCTCGCGGTCCCGCACCACGCGACGCGGGACGCGGACGCCGGGGCGGCGAACGCGAAGCACGTCCAAGAGGTCGAAGAGGTGACGACGAGCCTCGCCGACGCGGTCTCGACCGCGCTTGCCGAGGGGACGACTCCGCTCGCGCTCGGCGGCGACCACTCCATCGCCATCGGCTCGCTGGTCGGGAGCGCCCGCGACGCCGACATCGGCGTCATCTGGTTCGACGCCCACGGCGACTTCAACACCCCGAGCACCTCGCCGTCCGGCAACGTCCACGGCATGCCGCTGGCCGCCGCGCTCGGTATCGGCGACTTCGCGGGCGTCGAGTGGGCGAACGCCGCCGGTCTCAAGGAGGAAAACGTCGCCATCGTCGGTCTGCGCTCCGTCGACGGCGTGGAGGCCGAGGCGATTCGCGACAGCGACGTGACGGTGTACACGATGTCCGATATCGACGAGCGCGGCGTCACCGAGGTGACGAACGACGCCCTCGACGTGGCGACCGCCGGCACCGACGGCGTCCACGTCAGCCTCGACCTCGACTGGCTCGACCCCCGCGAGGCCCCCGGCGTCGGGACGCCCGTCCGCGGCGGCGTGACCTATCGAGAGGCTCACGCGGCGATGGAACTCGTCGCCCGCTCGGAGGCCATGCGCTCGTTCGAACTCGTGGAGGTCAACCCCATCCTCGACCAGCACAACGAGACCGCGACGCTCGCGACCGAACTCGCCGCAAGCGCCTTCGGCAAGCGCATCCTCTGATGTCGACGCCGAGAGAAGCCCCCGCCCCGCACGACTTGGCCGCCGGCGTCGTCGTCCTACAGGAGAACTCCGTGCTCGCGGTCTACGAGAAGGACCGCTGGGGACTGCCGAAAGGCGGCTCAGAGCCCGGCGAGTTCTTCTTCGAGACCGCCGCCCGCGAGGCCGCAGAGGAGACCGGCGTCGAAGTCGAAATCCAGTCGCTCGCGTTCACGAGCGAGATTCGCGCCCCGGACCACCGCATCTATCTCCAGCGGTTCTACCACGCGACGCCCGTCGCCGACGACCCGACGCCGTCGCCGAGCGACCCCGACGACGAAATCGAGGCGGCGAAGTTCCTCCCGCTGACCGCCCTCGGGTCGACGCTCACCTACCGGCCGCGGGTCGAACCGCTCCGCGACTGGCTCCGGGACCGCAAGCCGCGACACTACACGTACGACCTGACGAGAGAGCCGTCGGACGTGGAGAAATAGGAGCCACGACGCGCTGTCGCTGGTTTTTCTCGCTCTCACGACTCGAACGACGTACCCGACACCCGTTCCGAGACCGCCGAGCGCGAGTGAAAGCACCGCGCCGGCGACGAGCGGATACCCGAGCCACAGCGGCGACTCCATCGTCGATACCGGGGCGAACAGGTTGACCGCGAACGCGAAACACGGACCGAAGGCGAGCACGATACCCTCGCCGGCCCGTTCACCGACGCGCTCGCCTCGGGCGACGTGAGACGCGACGCCGGCGACGACGAGCACCGCGCCCGCGTCGACGACGAGCGACTGCACGTGCGTCGGCGGTTCGAGGTTCCACACCCGAAGCGCGGTCAGGCCGCCGAGAACGACGACGAAGGCGAGCGCCGAGACGGCGACGATTCTCGACCGCGGTCGCATTCTCATACCGTGACGACCCCTCGGCCGCGGTAAATGCCTTCGGGGAGCGATGGCCAGAGCCGCGGCTCTGCGGCGGGGTCAGCAAAAGAAAACCGTCGTCGGGGAGAGCCGACTTACCCGTCATCCGCGTCGGCGTCCGCGTCGCCTTCCACGTCGTCGAGTTCCTCGGCCTCGGTCGTCATCGCGGCCGGAATCACGTCGACGGAGGCGACGTCGTCGCCCTCGTCGAGGTCCATCACGATGACGCCCATCGTGTTGCGGCCGACCGTCGAGATGTCCTCGACGGGCGTCCGGAGAATCTGGCCCTCGTCGGACATGACGACGAGGTGGTCGCCCTCGCCGACGGTGTTGATGGCGCAGACCGGACCGTTCCGCTCGTTGGTCTTGATGTCGATGAGCCCCTTGCCGTTTCGGGACTGCTTGCGGTATGCGTCGAGGTCCGTGCGCTTCCCGTAGCCGTTCTCGGTGACGGTGAGCACCCAACTGTGGTGGGCCTCGTCGATGGCGGCCACGCCGGCGACCACGTCGTCGCCGGTCAGTTTGACGCCGCGGACGCCGCGGGCCGACCGGCCCATCGCGCGCACCTCGTCCTCGTCGAAGCGGATGGACATCCCCTGTTCGGTGCCGATGACGAGGTCGCTTTCGCCGTCGGTGACCTCCACGTCGACGAGTTCGTCGCCCTCGTCGAGTTTGGTGGCGATGATGCCCGTCGAGAGGATGTTCTGGAACCGGTCGGTGCCGGTCCGCTTGATGTAGCCGTTCTGCGTCACCATCGTCAGGTAGCCCTCGATATCTTCGAGGTCGTCGCAGTTGACGACGGCCGTAATCTCCTCGCCGTCGTCGAAGTCGAGGAGGTTGACCGCCGACTTCCCGCGGGCGGTCCGCGACATCTCGGGCACCTGGTAGGCCTTGAGCTGGTAGACCTGTCCGTGGTTGGTGAAACACAGCAGGTCGTCGTGGGTGTTCGTGACGAACACCGACGAGACGTTGTCTCCCTCCTTGAGGTCGGTGCCGATGATGCCCTTGCCGCCGCGGTGCTGGGCGCGGAACCGAGACACCGGCATGCGCTTTATGTAGTCGTCCTCGCTGACGACGACGACCACGTCCTCCTCGGGGATGAGGTCGGCGCGGGTGACCTCGCCGGTGTTGGCGACGAACGAGGTCCGCCGGTCGTCGGCGTACTCGTCTTTGATGTCGAGCAGTTCGGACTCGATGACCGCGTCGAGTTCCGACCGGTCGCCGAGGATGGTTTCGAGGCGCTCGATGGTCGCCTGTACGTCCTCGTACTCGTCTTCGATTTCGGCCGCCTCCATCGAGGTGAGCGAACCGAGTTGCATCGAGACGATGTGGTTCGCCTGCTCTTCGGAGAAGTCGAACGTCGGCAGGGGTTCGCCTTCGACTTCGACTTCGACCTCGCCGCGGAGCGCGGCCTTCGCGTCGTCTCGGCTCTCGGAGTGCCGGATGGTCTCGACCACGTCGTCGATGTTGTCGAGGGCCTTCAGGCGGCCTTCGAGGATGTGCGCGCGGTCTTCGGCCTCGGCGAGTTCGTACTCGGAGCGCCGGCGGACCACGTCGCGGCGGTGGTCGAGGTAGTGTTCGAGCGTCTCCTTGAGCGTCAGCACCTGCGGCTGGCCGTCGACGAGCGCGAGGTTGATGACGCCGAACGTGGATTCGAGGTGGTTGTCGAGAAGCTGGTTCTTGACGACCTCGGCCATCGCGCCGCGCTTGAGCTCGATGACGACGCGGATGCCGTCGCGGTCGGACTCGTCGCGGATGTCGCGGATGCCCTCGATTTTGCCCTCGTTCACGTCGTCGGCGATGCGCTCGATGAGGCGGGCCTTGTTCTCCTGATACGGGAGTTCGTTGATGACGATGCGCCCCTCCTCTTCGAACACGTCGTAGTCGGCGCGGACGCGGACGCGGCCGCGGCCCGTCTTGTACGCCTTGTGGACCGCGTTGCGGCCGACGATGTTCGCGCCGGTCGGGAAGTCGGGGCCCTTTATGTGTTCCATCAGGTCCGGGATGGTCGCCTCGGGGTTTTCGATGAGCTCGACCGTGGCGTCGATGACCTCGCCGAGGTTGTGCGGCGGGATGTTCGTGGACATCCCGACCGCGATGCCGGACGACCCGTTGACGAGCAGGTTCGGGAACGACGACGGGAGCACGGTCGGCTCCTGCTTGCGGTCGTCGTAGTTCGACTGGAAGTCGACGGTGTCCTTGTCGATGTCGTCGAGGAGTTCCTCGGCGATGGGGGACATCCGCGCTTCCGTGTAGCGCATCGCGGCCGGCGGGTCGCCGTCGACGGAGCCGAAGTTACCCTGCCCGTCGACGAGCGGGTAGCGCATGGAGAAGTCCTGCGCCATGCGCGCGAGGGTGTCGTAGATGGCGGAGTCGCCGTGGGGGTGGTAGTCACCCATCGTCTCGCCCACGATGGACGAGGACTTGCGGTGCGACGAGTTGGAGGTCACGCCTGCCTGATGCATCGCATACAGGATGCGCCGGTGGACCGGCTTCAGGCCGTCGCGAACGTCGGGCAACGCCCGACCCGCGATGACCGACATCGCGTAGTCGATGTACGACTGCTCCATCTCGTCTTCGATGCGCGCGTTCTTGACCTCGGCCGCGATACCCGCGCCCGGTTCGAAAGAATCTGGTGCGTCAGAACTCATATTAGATGTCTACCCATTCGGCGTCGTTCGCGTGGTCCTTGATGAACTGCTTTCGCGGCCCGACGGCGTCGCCCATCAGGATGTTGAACATCCGGTCGGCGGCGGCGGCGTCCTCGACGGTGATGCGCTTGAGGACGCGGTTTTCGGGGTTCATCGTCGTGTCCCACAGCTGGTCGGGGTTCATCTCGCCGAGCCCCTTGAACCGCTGGACCTGCGTGGGGTTGCCGTTGCATTCCTCCTCGATGATGCGGTCTCGCTCGGCCTCGTCCATCGCGTCGTAGGTGTTGCCGCGGTAGCGGACGCGGTACAGCGGCGGTTGGGCCGCGTACACGTAGCCGGCCTCGATGAGCGGGCGCATGTGGCGGTACAGGAGCGTGAGGAGGAGCGTCCGGATGTGCGCGCCGTCGACGTCGGCGTCGGTCATCAGGATGAGCCGCTGGTAGCGCGCCTTCTCGATGTCGAACTCGTCGCCGACGCCGCCGCCGATGGCGGTGATGAGCGCCCGTATCTCGTCGTTTTCGAGGATGCGGTCGAGGCGGTGTTTCTCGACGTTCAGAATCTTCCCCTTGAGGGGCAAAATCGCCTGGAACTTGCGGTCGCGGCCCTGCTTCGCCGAGCCGCCCGCGGAGTCGCCCTCCACGATGAACAGTTCGGACTTAGAGGGGTCGCGGCTCTGACAGTCCGCGAGCTTCCCCGGGAGCGAGGTGGATTCGAGCGCGGACTTGCGGCGGGTGAGCTCCTCGGCCTGCTTTGCGGCCTTGCGGGCGCGGGCGGCCTCGACGGCCTTCGAGATGATGGCCGTCGCCGTGTCCGGGTTCTCCTCGAAGAACGTCCCGAGCTGTTGGTGGGTGACGCTCTCGACGATGCCGCGGACCTCGGAGTTCCCGAGCTTCGTCTTCGTCTGGCCCTCGAACTGCGGGTCGGGGTGCTTGACGGAGATGACGGCGGTGAGACCCTCGCGGACGTCCTCGCCGCGGAGGTTGTCCCCGTCGAGGTCGTCCAGCATGTCGTGGGTGTTCGCGTAGTCGTTGACGACGCGGGTGAGCGCCGTCTTGAACCCGGTCAGATGCGTGCCGCCCTCGCGCGTGTTGATGTTGTTGGCGAAGGCGTGAATCGACCCCTGTAGCTCGTCGGTCGCCTGCATGGCGATTTCGACCTCGATGCCCTCCGACTCGTCGTCGTAGTAGATGATGTCGTCGTGAAGGGCCGTCTTGGTCTCGTTGAGGTACTCGACGAACTCGCGGATGCCGCCCTCGAAGCGGAACGAACTCGACTCGTCGGTTCGCTCGTCCGTGAGCGAAATCTCGACGCCGGAGTTGAGAAAGGCGAGCTCGCGCAGGCGGTTTTCGAGCGTCTTGAAGTCGAACTCGGTCGTCTCGAAGATACCGTCGTCCGGCCAGAATCGGATGGTCGTCCCGGTGTCTTCACCCGGTTCGAGGTCGCGGACGCGCTCGAACTGGTCGACCTGCGGCTCGCCGAACTCGAAGCGGTGTGTCCACACCGCGCCGTCGCGTTTGACCTCGACTTCGAGCTCGCTCGACAGCGCGTTGACGACGGAGACGCCGACGCCGTGGAGGCCGCCCGATACCTGGTAGGACTTGTTGTCGAACTTCCCGCCGGCGTGGAGGACGGTCATGATGACCTCCAGCGCGGGTCGGTCGTACTGTTCGTGCGTATCTACCGGAATCCCGCGGCCGTTGTCGGTGACGCTGACAGAGCCGTCCTCGTGGAGGGCGACCTCGATGGCGTCGCAGTGACCCGCGAGCGCCTCGTCGATGGAGTTGTCGACGACTTCGTAGACGAGGTGGTGGAGTCCGCGAGAATCGGTGGACCCGATGTACATCGCCGGACGCTTTCGAACGGCTTCGAGCCCTTCGAGGACCTGAATCTGTCCGGCCCCGTACTCGTTATCCTGAGACATCTGAACAGGCCTAGGATAGCCCGTCCCTTAAAGGCTCGCACGCGCGGGCGCGAACTACTTACTGGAGTCCCGCGTAGCGGTTTCCGCGTCCGGCGATTCCGACTAGCTACTGAAGTCCCCGCCCGGAAATTCCGACTGGTCGACTCTCGTTTCGTGGGTGGCTCTGTATAACACGATTCGGCGTTCGGTTGCGAACGGCCCTCGAAGCGCGTCAATGTCGGGATCTCACTTTCACTCCGTTGCCGGTGAGTACTTAACGCGGGACTGGGTAGATGCGCATCAGGAAATGACCTCGTTCCAGTCGACACTCGGTGACGAGCCGGGGATCGCAGAGGAGCTGGCGAAGGGCCAGCGGGAGATCTCCATCGCCGAGTTCTTCGAGAAGAACAAGCACATGTTGGGCTTCGACAGCGGAGCCCGCGGGTTGGTCACCGCCGTCAAGGAGGCGGTGGACAACGCGCTCGACGCCACGGAGGAGGCGGGCATCCAGCCCGACATCTACGTGGAAATCGCCGAGGCGGGCGACTACTACCGCCTCGTCATCGAGGACAACGGGCCGGGCATCACGAAAGAGCAGGTGCCCAAAGTGTTCGGGAAGCTCCTCTACGGCTCTCGCTTCCACGCGCGCGAACAGTCCCGCGGCCAGCAGGGTATCGGTATCTCCGCGGCGGTCCTCTACTCGCAGTTGACGAGCGGGAAGCCCGCCAAGGTGACGAGTCGGACGCAGGGCTCGGAGGACGCCGAGTACTTCGAACTCGTCATCAACACGGACCAGAACGAACCCGAGATTCGCACCGAGAAGACCACCTCGTGGGACCGCCCCCACGGCACGCGCATCGAGTTGGAGATGGAAGCCAACATGCGCGCCCGCCAACAGCTCCACGACTACATCCTCCACACGGCGGTCGTCAACCCCCACGCCCGACTCGAACTCCGGGAACCCGGCCTCGACGAGCCGATGAAGTTCGAGCGGGCGACCGACCAGCTTCCGAAGCAGACCAAGGAGATTCGCCCCCACCCCCACGGCGTCGAACTCGGGACGCTCCTGAAGATGCTCTCGGCGACCGAGTCGTACTCCGTCTCCGGTTTCCTCCAAGAGGAGTTCACCCGCGTCGGCGCGAAGACCTCCGACAAGGTTCACGACGCCTTCCGCGACCGGCACTTCGGCCGCGAGATGACGTGGCGGACGCCCGACGCGACCGAGGCGGCCGACCTCGTCGCCGTCGTCGAGGACGCCGTCGCCAACAAGGGTAGGGATGCGACCGCGGCGTTCGCCGAGGAACTGGTCGATATCGTCGTCGGCAAGGACCGAATCGCCCACGGCGAACTCGTCACCATCGTCGAAAACGTCGCCGAGACGGTCGGCGAGGAGACCGACACTTCGTTCGGCGAGACGGTCCGCGAGAACGTCGTCGAGGCGCTGTGGCCCGTCCTCACCGACGACCGCGAGGGCGACGTGTACGCCATCGTCGACGACGTGACGACCACGCAGAAAGACGACGCCGGCAAGCTGTCGATGGCGCGCTCCATCGCCACCCAGTTCGCCGAGACGACCGGCCCGGCCGACCGCGCCACCCGCGACGACGTGGCCGAGTTCGTCGCGTGGGCGGCCGAGCGAACGAAAGAACGCGAGGACGAGACGTACGGTGAGACGGCCCAAGAGAACATCGCCGACGCCGTCTGGTCGCGGATGCGCACCGTCTCCGACGACGTGCCGAAGG
This sequence comes from Haloferax sulfurifontis ATCC BAA-897, assembly GCF_000337835.1. GTDB lineage: Archaea > Halobacteriota > Halobacteria > Halobacteriales > Haloferacaceae > Haloferax > Haloferax denitrificans. The sequence goes on from NZ_AOLM01000004.1 coordinate 28,626, forward strand.
TCCGCGAGGTCGCCGACGACCGCGACGTGGCCCGCGACCTGCTCGACGCGATGCGCGAGACGGACATCCTCGCGCCGCCGACGGACTGTCTGTCTCCCATCTCGGCGGAACTCGTCGAGGCCGGCCTGAGAAAGGAGTTCGACGCCGACTTCTACGCCGCGGCGACCCGCGACGCCGAGGTCCACGGCGGCGACCCGTTCATCGTCGAGGCCGGTATCGCCTACGGCGGCGAACTGAAGTCCGAGGGGAAAATCGACCTGCTCCGCTTCGCCAACCGCGTGCCTCTCGTCTACCAGCAGGGCGCGTGTACCATCACCCACGTCGTCAAGGACATCGGCTGGCGGAACTACGGCCTCGACCAGCCGGGCGGTAGCGGTATGCCGAACGGCCCCGCGGTCCTCATGGTCCACGTCGCCTCCACGAACGTCCCCTTCACGAGCGAGTCGAAGGACGCGCTCGCGGACGTGCCGGCGATTCAAGACGAGGTCGAACTCGCCATCCGCGAGGCGGCCCGCGACCTCAAGTCCTACCTCTCGAAGCGGCGGTCGCTCCAGAAGCGCCGCGAGAAACAGGACGTGCTCGGTCGCATCCTCCCGCAGATGGCGACGAAGCTCTCGGAGGTCACCGGCCGACCCGAGCCGAACATCGACGGCGCGCTCGGCCGCATCATGAACAACCTGACCGTCGAGCGGGCGGTCGACGACGGCGAGGTGACGCTCACGGTGACGAACCACTCCAACACGAACGAGTCGCCGGACATCACGGACATCGTCTCGGCTGAGCCGACCGGCCTCGACGGCGAGGCGACGGTCGTCGACCTCGACGGGGAGTGGTTCGTCAAGTGGAACCCAGAGGTGTCGTCCGGTGACACGGCGACGCTCACGTACTCGGTCGCACAGGACGCGTCGTTCGACATCAACGTCGACGGCGTCGAGACGGAGAAACTCACGGTGAACGTATAATGGCATCCGAACGGCAGACATCCGAGGAACGCGCCCGCGAGCGTCTCATCGACCTCGCGGCGGAGTTCTACGACCAGTTCGACGCGGGGGAGATTCCGTACATGACGCTCCCGACGCGGACGAAAAGCAACATCGAGTACGACGAGGACGCCAACGTCTGGGTGTACGGCGACCGGACCTCGAAGCGCTCTGCGAACAGCGTTCGGGGGGCGCGAAAGCTCCTGAAGGCCGCCTACACCATCGAGTTCCTCGCGCGCCAACTCGACGAGGACCGCTCGTCCACCCTGCGTGAGCTGTACTACATCTCCGAGTCGTGGGACAACGAGGAGGCGCACTTCTCCGACCAAGACGAGTCCAACAAGCTCATCGAGGACTTGGAAATCGTCAGCGAGGTCAAGCGCGAGGACTTCCACATGCGCCCGGAGGAGTCCGGCGCGAAGCTCATGGGGCCCCTCAAAATCCGCGAGCAGACGAACCGCGGCGACCGCGAGATTCACTGCCAACTGGACGTGGGTCAGGGCGGCTACCAGATTCCGAACAACCCCGACACCATCGAGTTCCTCGAACACGACATCGACTTCGTCATGTGCGTCGAGACCGGCGGGATGCGCGACCGCCTCGTCGAAAACGGCTTCGACGACGACTACAACGCGCTCGTCGTCCACCTCGGCGGCCAGCCGGCGCGCGCCACCCGACGTATCACGAAACGCCTGCACGACGAACTCGACCTGCCGGTCGTGGTCTTCACCGACGGCGACCCGTGGTCCTACCGCATCTTCGGCTCGGTCGCCTACGGCTCTATCAAGTCCGCGCACCTCTCGGAGTATCTCGCAACGCCCGAGGCGAAGTTCGTCGGCATCCAGCCGCAGGACATCGTGGACTACGACCTCCCGACCGACCCGCTCGCGGACTCCGACATTAACGCGCTCCAGTCCGAACTGGAGGACCCGCGGTTCATGGGCGACTACTGGACCGAACAGATAGAGCTCCAACTCGACATCGGCAAGAAGGCCGAACAGCAGGCGCTGGCCTCCCGCGGTCTCGACTTCGTGACCGACGAGTACCTGCCGACGCGCCTCGACGAGATGGGCATCATCTAACGCCGGTCACACCCGGTCGGCGGTGTTCTAGCTCGTTTCGGTTAGACTGAACAGTGCCACGATAGTGAACCCGCCGTAGAAGCCGAGGGTGTGGATCGCCACTTCGGTCGCGAACTCCGCGGCGGTTCGGATGGGTTCGATGTGAAACAACAGCGCGTCGGTCGTCACGACGACGAGCGTGGCGGCAAGACAGACGAGGAGCCGACGAACACTGAAAAGCGGGCTCGACCGGAGGGCGTCGCGCATGGCGGGTCGACGGCCGCCCGCTGTATGAGCCTGTTGCCGCGAAGGAGTTCGAGGGTGTCGCGGCTCGTGATGCGCGCTTACGGATACAGCCCTTTCCCCCTGAAGCCGTCGAAGTAACGCCTGACGACGCCGTTGAGCGTTCGCGGCTCGCTCGTGGCGAGACTGTGGCCCGCCCCCGAAAACAGCGCGAGCGTCGCGTCCGCGACGCCGTCTTTGAGTTCCCGAACCCGCGGTTCGGGGAACAGTCGGTCCGATTTTCCGGCGGCGACGAGCGTCGGCGCGTCGACGTCGCCGAGTATCTCCCGGGAGTCGTGTTCGAGACAGGCCGTACAGGAGACGACGGCGTCGGCGGGGACGGCGGGTCGGAGGTCGACGACCCGGCCGGCCGCCTCGATGAGCGCCGGGGCGACCGTCGCTTCGAGGCCGGTCGCGGACTCCCGTTCCGCGTCGGCGACGACTTCTGCCCAGTTGCCCTTACCCGCCAGCGAGCGCCAGCGCGTCACGACGTTCTCGCCGTGGCCGCCGAGTCGCGTCCCGGCGGAGACGACCGCCAGCGAGTCAACGTAGTCGCCGTAGTCGGCGGCGAGGTACTGGGCGACGAGGCCGCCCATCGAGACGCCGATAACGTCCGCCGGCCAGAGGTCCTGTTCGTCGATGACGCCGGCGTAGCCCGCGGCGATGTCGCGCGTGGTCGACCCGACCGGGAGGTGTCGCGGTCGGCCGACCACCCACACGTCGCGGTCGTCGAACTCGCGGAACAGGCCGGCGAGCGCCGCCGCGGTCGCGCGGTTCGGGTCGGTGCGCTGGAAGGCGTCCGAGAGGCCGGGAAGCACCACGAGCGGGTCGGCGTCGGCGTCGCCGAAGCGGTAGTAGGGCCGCCGGCCGCCGAGCATGCCGTAGTCGAGGTCCATACCCGAACCGACGGCCCGCCGAGGCAAAATCGTTCGGTCCGTCTGTCCGCTTCGCCGTCTCAGACTTGGTCCGGGTCGTCGAGGACGACCGGGATGCCGCGGTTCGCCACGTCGACGACGAAGGCGTCCGGGTCGGTTTCGAGAAGCGGAATCGTGTTGTAGTGAATCGGGAGCACGAGGTCCGGGTCGAGCGTCTCCGCGAGGTCGGCGGCCTCGCGGCGGTCCATCACGACCGACCCGCCGATGTTGGCGAGGAACAGCGATACTTCGAGGTGTTCGTGGCCCGCCAGCACGTCGGAGTCGCCGGGCCAGAAGACGGTTCGGTCGGCGATTGAGATGTGGAAGCCACAGCCGAACCCGCGGGGGTGGACCACGTCGCCGTCGCGGAGGTGCGGGCCGTCGGGGTCGTTGAACGCCGGGAGTGACCACACGTCCGCTTCGCCGACGGTCAGGTGGTCCTCCTCGCCGACGCGGACCGTCTCGTAGGGGAGTTCCTCGACCGGCACCACGTCGCGGTCGATGGTCGCGGCGTCGACCCCCTCGAAGGCGACGACCGTCGCGTCGGCGTCGGCGACCTGCTCGATGGCGTCGGAGTCGTAGTGGTGGTTGTGCGTGACCAAAATCAGGTCGCCGTCGCGGGCGTAGTAGTCGTCGAGGACGCCGTAGCGGCCGGGGTCGAAGTAGACGACGAAGCCGTCGGGCGACTCGATTCTGACGGTCGCGTAGCCGAGCCACGACACGTCGAGGCCGTCGTGTTTGATGGTCATACGCGACACCTCGAACCGAGGGGTAAAAAGCGCGGCTCTCGGGGCGAGGCGGTCGATGCGGACGGAGACGAGTGTCGGGCGGCGGGTGCGCGACCCCCGACTCAGACGAGCGTGTCGCGCAGGACGCCGAACACGACGAGGCTCCACAGGAACAACCCGGCCCCGTAGAACAGGAGGGTGAGGCGGAGCGAGGTGTCCGTCTCCACGGGCGACCACAGCCCCGCGTTCGAGACGACTCTGTTCGTCCCGCCCTTCTCGCCCGCGTGTTCGACGTTACTTGGGCCCATCTGTCCCACGGCCCCGCCGCCGAGTACGACGAGGAGTACGCCGGCTCCCGTCAACCCGAGTATGTACAATCCCGAGTGCGTGGCGAGATACGCCGCGCCGACCGTGAGCAGACCGAGGAGGCCGGTGTAGAGGGCGACCGGCTTCCAGAGGGCGTCAAGATTCATGGAGGACCACCGTCCGAAGGTGTCGATTCACAGATACTATATCTCTTTGGGCGCGCCCCGCGGCGGCGTCGCTCACTGCGAGTCGGCCAGTCGCTCGACGCGCTCCAGCGAGTCGGCCGTCTCGGCGGTCTTGTCCTCGCGGACGGTGACGAACCGCGGGAACCGGAGCGCGTAGCCCGAGGAGTACGTCGGCGACGCCTGAATCTCCTCGTAGCCGACCTCGAAGACGACGGAGGGGCGGATGTCGACCTCCTTGCCCTCCTCGCGTTCGATTTCGGGTTCGAGGAGGTCGGTCAACTCGGCCAACTCCTCGTCGGTGATGCCCGTGGCGACCTTGCCGATGGTCTCGAAGGCGTCGTCGCCCGAGTCGGCTTCGACGCGGGCCGAAAGCAGGAACGTCCCGAGGAACTCCGCGCGGCGGCCCTCGCCCCACTCCGCGCCGGTGACGACGAGGTCCAGCGTCTCCACGTCGGGCTTGCGCTTCAGCCAGTTCTTCCCGCGGTCGCCCGGCGAGTACGGCGCGTCGGGGTTCTTCAGCATGATGCCCTCGTGGCCGGCGTCGAGGGCGTCGGCCTCGTAGGCGGCGATTTCCTCGGCGTCGTCCGAGAGGAGGAGGTCCGAGACGGCCGCCGAGTCGCCGCCGAGGACCGCGGTCAGTCGGTCGTGGCGGGCGGAAAGCGGGTCGGTGAGGAGGTCGTCGCCGCCGGCGTGCAGGCAGTCGAACGCCCGGAGTTCGACGCGGACCTCCTCGCGCATCCGGCCCACGTCGTGCTTGCGGCGAAAGCGCCGAAGAATCTCCTGAAACGGGAGGGGTTCGCCGTCGTCGTCCATCGCCACCACCTCGCCGTCGAGGATGACGGGCTCGTCGACCGCGTCCGCGACGAACTCGACCACCTCGGGGAGCGCGCCGGTCACGTCCTCCATGTTGCGCGAGAACAGCGAGACCTCGCCGTCGGCGTCGCGGTGGACCTGCACGCGCGCGCCGTCGAACTTGGTCTCGACCGCGGCGGTCTCCCACTCGTCGAGCGCGTCGGCGGCGGTGCCGGCCTGCGCCAGCATCGCCTGCACGGGGCGACCGACTTCGAGGCGAACCCCGTCGAGGCCGGCTTCGCCCTCGTCGCGGGCGAGTTCGGCGACCATGCCGTAGTCGTTCGACACCTGTAGGGCGCGGGCGACGGCGGCGACGGCCTCGTTCCGGCGCGTTCGGGCGGCGTCTTCGGTCTCCGAGTCCGCGTCGTCGTCGCGGATGGCGGCGGCGTCCGCGGGGTCGACCAGGAACGCCTCGGCGACGGCGTCGCGGACGGCCCCCTCGCCGACGCCGATGCGCATCTCGGAGAGGACGAGCCGCGCGAGGAAGCGCGCCTCGTCGGGGGCGGTCCGGTTGAACAGGCCGTAGAGCGTCTTGAGCTTCGTCTCCTCGCTCCCCGAACCGGAGGCGGCCGCGAGGTCGCGGAGCTCCGAGTCGACTTCGGCGACGGTCAGACCGTCCTGTCCGCCCGAGCCGAAGGCGGCGAGGCCGCGCTGGCCGCCGAAGTCGTAGCTCGCGGCGACCGCGCCGATTTCGCCGCGGTCGGCGAGGCGGTCTTCCACGTCGTCGGCCGAGACGTTCGGGCCGGCGGCGCGGGCGATAGCCTCGTGGCAGAGCCGTGGGCCGATGTCGAGCGTGGTCGAGTCCCACGCGGGGAAGACGCGACCCTGGACGAAGCGGGCGACCGTCGGGAGGTCGTCGCCGGCGTCGCGAAAGAGGTCTGAGAGGAGCGAGACGACCGCGAGGTCCGCTGGCTCGGCTTCTATCTCGGCGGCGCGGGCGGCGAACTCGGCGAACTGCATCGTCCGTGGGTATCGCCGCGCGGGGCAAAAGCGTCTCGACAGTCGTCGGGGGTGTGATTCGCTACCGAACGTCCGGAGTGCCGGGAAGTTGAAGGCGTTCGACGCCGGAACGCCGGGTATGAGCGACGACCTCGCAGAGCGCGTCGAAGACGTGCTCGCGGTCGACGCGGCCGAGTTCGAAGCGCAAGCGAAAGCCGACGCCGAGGTGCTCAAGCGCGAACTGCGCGAGGGGACCTTCGACAACCACCAGTCAATCGTCGGCTTGGAGTACGAGTTCTACGCCGTCTCCGACGGTCGCTGGTCCGCGAGCGAAGACGACGTGCACGCGCTCATGCGGGTCCCGCGCCGACTGCTCGGCCTCATGGGATTCGAGAAGGAGCTGGGGCTCCACAACGCCGAGATGACCACGAGCCCCCAGCCGCTGAACCCCCACGGCCTCCGCGCGCAGGAGTCCGAGGTCCGCGCCCGACTCGACGCCGCGCTCGACTGCGCCGCCGCCGAGGGGATGCGACTCGTCTCCGACGGGATGTGGAGCATCCCGCCGGCCGGCGAGAGCGCCCGCGAGTACCTGACCGACTCCGTCACCGACGGGGGCGTCCGCCTCGCGACGAACATGAGCAACTCCGTGCGGTATCACGCGATGGCCAACGGCCCGACCGCCCCGGCGTCGTTCACGCTCGACGCGCCGCACGTCTCGCTCGAAGCGGACACCGTGATGCCGGAGGCGCTCATCACGTCCATTCAGCCGCACTATCAGGTCCCGCACGCCGACGACCTGCCGTACCACTTCAACTACGCGCTCCGGGTCGCCGGCCCACTCCTCGCGCTCGGCGTCAACTCGCCGTTCTTCCCCGCCGACCTCTACGACGAGGACGCGACGGCCGACGAGATTCTCGCCGACGGCTGGGACGAGAACCGAATCGCGGTGTTCGAGTCGGTGCTCAACTCCGGCGACCACGAGAAGGTCGCCTTCCCCGGCGACCTCGACACTGTCGAAGACGCGGTCGACCGCGTCGTCGAGGACTCCACGATGGTCCCCATGTCGGTCGAGCGCGGCGACCGGTTCGACGACGACTTCGCCACGCTCCGCCGGAAACACGGCACCTACTGGCGGTGGGTCCGCCCGGTGTTCGACGGCGCGTCCCGGTCGTCGGCCAACGCCCGCATCGAGTTCCGCCCCATCGCGGGCCAGCCGACCGTCCGAGACTCCGTGGCGTTTCAGGCCGCCTTCGCGGGGCTCATGGAGCGGCTCCCCCGACTCGACCACCCCGTTATCGACCTCGACTGGGAGACCGCGGAGGAGAACTTCTACACCGCGATGCGCGAGGGCCCCCACGGCGACCTGCGCTGGATAGACGTCGACGGCGACGAGGCGACCGGCGCGGACCTCTACGAGGACCTGCTCGTCCACGCCCGCGACGGGCTTCGGCTCGCGGGCTGTTCCGAGGAGGAGGCCAACTACTACCTCGAACCCCTGCGAAAGCGCGTCGAGACGGGCGTCACGCCGGCCGACTGGAAGCGCGCCCGCGTCAGCGACGCGCTCGACGACGGCGGCGACTTCGAGGCGGCGCTCCGCGAGATGCAACGCGAGTACGTCGAACGGCAGTCCGACTCCCTCCTCGAAGGCGCGTTCTCAGACTGGCTCTGAGGGAGCTGTTCGCCCCCGTTCTCGGGTCAGCGACGGCGCTCGGGGCCGTTCTCGTCGGTCGCTGACGCTCTCGCGTTTTGTCGGAGCAATAACTATTGTCGCGTCCAGCGAAGACCGCGTATGGTCTCCCGTCGGACGAAAGCGGTCGCCGAGTTCGGTATCGCGCTTCTCACCGCGCTCTGGATGGTGTCGATGCGCCGTCTGCTCCGCTCCAGCGACGACGGGTCGCACGAACCGACGCCGCTGTCGCCGAGCGGGGTCGCCGTCGGCGGGGCGTGGGGAATCGGACAGGTGTGGGCGTACGACCGCGATAGCTGGGGGGTTCGCACGAACCGGCGTCGCGGGATGGCCGTCACCCTCGTCGGTATCGGGGTCCAGCGCCGACTGCTCCCCCGCACCGAGTCGTTCCGGTACAGTTTCGGGTTCGGGCGCGTCCTCGGCGTGGTCGTCTACCGGACGTGGTACGGACTGTTGCGGCCGCTTCCGGGCGACGACTGAGTGAGAACTGCGGCCGGGGGTGTTCCGTTGCCGGTGCCTCATGGGTGTCCGACCAGTCCCACCGGTCGCAAGTCGCGAAAACGAAGAGAAACCGCCGACTGCGGGCGACTTATTCGAGGCCTTCGAAGTTCTGGTGGCGCTGGATGTCGACGCCGTCCTCGGTGACGACGGCGATGTTGATACCGTTACCCGAGGCGAGGTCGCGCTCGACCGCAGAGCGGATAGCCTTCGTGGCGACCTGCTTCGCCTCGTCGATGCTGAGGCCGTCTTCGAACTCCTGTTCGAGCACACCGAGGGCGTACTGACTGCCGGAGCCGGTGACGGTGTACTCCTCTTCGAGGATGGAGCCGGCGGGGTCGATGCTGTAGATGTGCGGTCCGGTCTCGTCGACGCCGCCGAGGATGGGCTGGACGACGTAGAACCCGCCCGAGCGGAGGAAGTTGCCGACGAGCGTCGACAGCGCCTGCATGCTCATGTCCTCGCCGCGACGGGCCTCGTAGAGGCGGACCTCAGCGCGGAGGGAACTGATGAGCGACTGGGCGGCCGACACGGAACCGGCGATGGTCAGCGCGCCCGTCGGGTGAATCTCTTCGACCTTCTGGACGTCCTTCGAGGAGACCATGTAGCCCATGCTCGCGCGCATGTCGGTCGCGAGGACGACGCCGTCTTCGGTCTTGATACCGACGGTGGTCGTTCCGGTCTTCGTCTCTTTGTCTCCGAGCTCGTCGGCGCGACGCTCGGCGTGCGGGAACTCGCCGAGCTCGGGGCCGAACACGTTCGAGCGGTCGCCGTTCAGCGAGTCGAGACGGCCGGAGAACTCGTCGTGAGTCGGGGTACGCATTGTCAGCGATTGCACTTCGGCGCTGATAAATGCAACCCTTCACCTCGCCGTTGCCGGTGCCAAAGCGTCAGACGCGCGTCGTCGGCGGCCGCGCGGGGCGGTCGCTCGCGGCGAGCGGCGTCGGAAGGAGGGAGTCGCGCGAGTCGGCTTAGCGACCCGCGGCGCGTTCGTAGGCGGTTCCGGTCGTTTCCACGAGCCGGCGAATCGGGAGGGTCACACCCATCCGGCGAGCGGCGAGCGCGATGGGGAGGAGCGCGATACCCATCGCGACCGATAGCTGGTAGGCGGCAAACAGGACGTACTTGGTTAGGCGGGGAATCATCACCGTGTCCTCAGTGGAGGCTCGGGCGGTGCCCGTATATAAATCTTCTCTCAGACCGGCGCGCGACACCCCGCCGCTGTCTGCCGATTAAAGCGCAGTTGTCTCTACTCCAACTAGACCGACTATTCGGCGTGGGTCGCGCGTGACCCGCGGAGCGCTTCTCCATAAGTTATAGCGATTATCGCCGTGGCATGCGCGGGTCACGCGCGCTCCGGTCGAACGACGTGAGCGTCGCGGGTTCGAACGCGTCGCGGCCGGCGCGCGCGCCGGGCGTGTTAATCCCACGCGCCCCGGCGCTCGAACCACAAGACACGAAACCCCACCGGCGCGTAACGTGTGTATGAGCAACTATCTCGTCGCGATGGAGGCGGCCTGGTTGGTCCGGGACGTAGAAGACATCGACGACGCCATCGGCGTCGCGGTCAGCGAGGCCGGCAAGCGACTCAACCAGAAAGACAAGGAGTACGTCGAGGTCGAAGTCGGCGCGACGCCCTGTCCCGCCTGTGGCGAACCGTTCGACTCCGCGTTCATCGCGGCCAACACCGCCCTCGTCGGCCTGCTCCTCGAAATCAAGATTTTCAACGCGGACGGCGAGAAGCACGCCTCCCGCATCGCGAAAAGCGAGGTCGGCGGCGCGCTCCGCGACGTCCCCCTCGACGTTATCGACATCCGCGAGTTCGACTCCGACGAAGACCAGTAACGCCGCGCCGTCGCGCCCGGCCGCACCGCGTCGCGCCGACCACCGCACTCGGGGCGACCACCGACACGAGCGACCGATTTTCGCGACGCCCGCGACGCTCCACCCCCGGTGAGCGACCGGAACACTTTTTCATAACTACGGGTTATCACTCCGGCATGGAACTCCCCACGCCCCAAGACCTCAGGGAACGGCGGAACTCCCTCGAGTTGACGCAGAGCAAACTCGCCGACATGGCCGGCGTCTCCCAGCCGCTCATCGCCCGCATCGAGGGCGGCGACGTCGACCCGCGGCTCTCGACGCTCCGGCGCATCGTCGAGGCGCTGGACGAGGCCGAAGGGCGCATCGTTCGCGCGGAGGACATCATGAACACGACCGTCCGGAGCGTCGCCCCCGACAACTCCGTCCGCGAGGCGCGCGATATCATGCTCGACGCCGGCTTCTCGCAGTTGCCCGTCATCGAGAACGGCCGGCCGCTCGGCATCATCTCGAACGCCGACATCCGCCACGTTCAGGAGGACGACGTCACCGACCGCCCGGTCAACGAGGTCATGTCCGAGGGCGTCACGACCGTCGAACCCGAGACGACGCTGGACGAAATCGGCGTCTACCTCGACCACAACTCGGCTATCATCGTCGTCGAGAGCGGCGAGACGGTCGGCATCATCACCGAGGCCGACATCGCGGCCCACATCTGAGGCGGACCCCGACACCGGCGACGGCTCTCCGACGCACGCCGCTTCGGGCTCAGCGTCGCCGGACGACGAGCGGCGTCTCGCCCCTCGGCTGGGTCGTCATCTCGGGCGTGATTGCTAACCCACCGTCGCCGCCCCAGTCGAGTTCGAAGTCGCGGAGGACGGTCGCGAGCACGATTTTCGCCTCCGTGAGCGCGAACGCCCGACCGAGACAGCTCCGCGGCCCGGCCCCGAAAGGCAGGTAGGCGTAGGCGGGTCGGTCGCTGTTCTCGTCCCACCGCTCGGGGCGGAACGCGAGCGGGTCGTCGTACCACCGCTCGTCGCGGTGGATGCGGATGATAGAGAGGTGGATGTCCGTGCCCGCCGGGATGACTCGGTCGCCGGTCGGAAACGGTTTCGCCGTCTCCCGCGGGAGCGTGTGGACCGGCGGATAGAGCCGTATCGTCTCCTTGATGACGCGTTCGAGCACCGGGAGGTCTCGGGTCGCGTCGGCGGTCACGGGGCCGTCGCCGACGACGCGGTCGACCTCGTCGGCGGCGCGCTCGCGGGCGTCGGGGTGGGTCGCGAGCAGGTACAGCGCGAAGGTGAGCGCGAGCGCGGTCGTCTCGTGGCCGGCGAAAATCATGCCCACGAGCTGGTTCTCCAGCGACTCGACGGTCGCCGGGTAGTCTGAGTCGCTCCCGAGCGCGTCGGCGAGGCGGCGCGTGAGGCTCTCCTCGTCGGCGGTCTCGACCAGTTTTCGGACCTCCTCGCGGAGGACGCGGTCGGCCCGGTCGAACCGGCGTCGGCTCGGCGTCGGCACCCACGAGGGCAACACCCACGACGCGGGCGCGAAGCGGCCGTTGAGACCGTCGGCGGCCGACCGAACCCGCTCGTCGCCGTCGGGGTCGAGTTCCCGTCCGAGGATGGTGGCGAAGATGATGTCCAAGGTGACGGCCTTCATCTCGGCTTCGAGCGACAGCGTCCCCGAGTCGGGCCACGTCCGCAGGCGGCGCTCGACCTGCCGGCGCATCACGGGCGCGTAGTCGCCGACCCGCTCCCAGCGGAAGAAGGGCTCTAGCTCGTCGCGCTGTCGCCGCCACTCGTCTCCCTCGGCGGCGATGACGGCGTCGCCGAAGGCGGCCTCGAACTCGCCGCCCTTGACGATGGAGTCGCGGTCGGTCACGAACGCCCGCTCGAAGTGGTCGGGGTGTGCGAGGACGTACAGGTCGTCCATCCCCACCACGTCCAGTCCGACCGCGTCCTCGACGGCGTGGTCCGCGAGGAGGTCGGCGACGAAGCCGAACGGGTCGGCCGCGAAGCCCACTGTGTGGCCCACGAGCGGGAGGCCGCTCGGTGTCGGTGGCGGTGAAGTCACACCTCCACTATGGCGAACGTCGGTAAAATACTGCTTCTCATCGAACAGTTCGATTCGGCGCTCGGTCCGGCCTCAGAGGTCGAGCCCGCGAATCGAGACGCCGTCGCCCGCCTCGACGTGACCGATGACGCGGCCGTCGGTCGCCTCGACCAGCGCCTCGGCGTTCTCCTCGGGAACCGCGGCGACGAAGCCGGTGCCCATGTTGAACGTCGTGTGCATCTCCTCGTCGGAGACGCCGCCGCGTTCCTGGACGAACTCGAACACCGGTTGTGGGTCGAACGCGTCGTCGACGACGTAGCGGAACTCGCCCATGCGTTCGAGGTTGGTCCAGCCGCCGCCGGTGACGTGGGCCGCGGCGTTGGTCTCGGCCGCGCGCAGGTCGTCCAGCAGGTAGGTGTAGAGCCGCGTCGGTTCGAGGAGCGCCTCGCCGACGGTGTCGTAGTCGTCGCCGTCCCACGCGTCGTCGTAGTCGCCGTCGGCCGTCGCGGCCTTGCGGGCGAGCGTGAGGCCGTTCGAGTGGATGCCCGACGACGGGAAGCCGACGAGCGCGTCGCCCTCCTCGGCCTCGCCGGGGAAGATGGCGTCTTTCCGCGACAGTCCCGCGCAGGTGCCCGCGAGGTCGAGGCCGTTGATGACCTCCGGCATGACGGCGGTTTCGCCGCCGACGAGTTCGATGTCAGCCTCCTCGGCACCCGCGGCGAGGCCCTGACCGACCTGCTCGGCGAACGTCTCGTCGGGCGCGTCGACCGCGAGGTAGTCCACGAACGCGACGGGCCGGACGCCGGCCGCGACGAGGTCGTTGGCGTTCATGGCGATGCAGTCGATGCCGACCGTCGAGTAGTCGCCGAGCGCCTCGGCGACGAGCAGTTTCGTGCCGACGCCGTCGGTGGCGAGTCCGAGGTAGCGGTCGCCGATGTCGAGCAGGCCGGCGTAGTCGCCCGACCCGCCGCCGACCTGCGCGACGAGCGCCGCGGTCGCGGCCTCGCTCGCCTCGATGTCGACGCCCGCGTCGGCGTAGGTCATCCCGTCGGAGTCGTCGTTCGTCATGTTCGTGTACGAGATAGGCCGAAATATAAAATCACGGGGTACGAATCATACACGTTCTCGCATAGATGAGCGCTTGCCGGCGGCCCGGCCGACGACGGAGGGACGGGAGGCCGACGTCGCCCGCGGGGTTACCCACTTCCTGCCGGCCGCGCGCGCTCTGCGACGCCGCCCGCTACGACCCTCCTAATCGTCGGCTTCCGGGTCGTTGTTATCGAATAATCAACAACTATTGCAATATTTGCGAAAAAGCACGAGAAGAGAGAATAAACTTTCTCGGGCGATCTAATCGATTTGTAAAACGTTACGAAAGAAGAATGTCTTCCGTAACCCGGTCCTGAACGGTCGAAAAAGGACCCGAATTCACGGTAACGCTCGGCCCCTTATATTATGGCCCCCGTCGTATGCAGAAGTGACGATGTCCGGAATACCCTCCACGAACGACTCGGTCGCGCTCGACCTCGCATCGACCCTCGGCCGCCTCGCGTACGCCCCCCTCGAAACCGTCGCGTTCTGGTCGGCAGTCGCGTTGCCCCTCGCGTACCTGCCCGTCCTCAGCGGCGGTCTGAGCCCCGGCGAAATCCCCCTCTTCGCCGGGCTCATCGCCCTCCACGCCGTCGCGCTCGTCCTCGGGCGCGACCACGGCCGGCAGTAACCGCGGTCCCCGACGCGTACGACCAACCCGGATTCGTCTCGGTTCCCCGCCGACGGCCCGCTCCACAAAGCGCGCGTCAGCGTCACCCACGATTGCGACCCGCTCGCTGACCGGCCCACCTGACAGCGGCCCCCTCCCGAACACCGACCTCAGCCCAACTCCAACCCAAACACCGACCTCGCGTCCCGAACTGCACGCCACGACCGCACCCTGCCCCGAATCCCGACCTCCACGGCGACCGGTCCCCGTCGTACTCGTGCGGTCTCCTCCTTCCTCCATTCGTCCCTGCCGCGCCCCGAGTACCGTCTGTGCAGTCTGATCGAACCCTCCGAGCCCTCCGAATGCTCCGAGTGCTCTCTGCCGCGTCTCGACTCTAGCGGTCGCTTGAGACTTCGAGAACGGGGTGAACCGGAAATCGAGAGTCGAGGGTCGTCCGAACCCTCGCCGGTCGGGTCAGAACCCGACGAACAGGAACAGGCCGACCGTGAGGAGAACCGACAGGACGAGCACGCCGGCGAACACCGGCGTGCTCCACGACTGGACCGTCTTCCCGTCGAGCGAGCCGAACGGGAGCATGTTGAACGCCGCGAGGAAGGCGTTGATGATGAGCCCGCGCGCGCCGACGAGTTGGACCACGTCGGAACCGACGGCAACGCCGACGACGAGTACCGGCGCGAAGGCGACGAGGAGCAAGAGGTTCGTCACCGGCCCGGCGAGGGCGATGAGACCGTGTTCGCGCTCCGTGAGCACGCCGCGGTGGTAGACCGCGCCCGGCGCGGCGAAGATGAAGCCGACGAGCGCGCTCATGATGGCGATTGCGAGCATGCCGTAGTCGGCGCGGAACTCGGCGACCTGATTGAACTTGACGGCGACGACCTTGTGGGCGACTTCGTGGAGGAGAAAGCCCACGCCGGCCGTCAGGAGGCTCACGACGAGCGCGAGGCCGAACGACCCGCTCGTCAGCAGTTGGATGGTGCGATTGCCGCCGCCGGCGAAGAAGATAGCGAAGGCGAGACCGAGGGCGACCCACGCGACGAGCAGGTCGCGGAGTTCGCGCGAGGAAAACGAGACGTTCACGTCAGGGACCTCCAGATGAGGTCGGCGCTGTTGCGCGCGCCCTCCAGCATCAGGTTCGTCACGCCCGCGACGCCGCCGAGGTCGGAGGCGATGACGGGGATGACGTAGGTGACGAAGAGGAAGCTCGCGACGATGCTTCCGATGTTCGTCATGGCGACGACCATGATGAGTTTGAACAGCGGCACGTCGAACATCTGGCCGACGAGTTCGACGATGGGCGTCTCCTCGTCGGAGAGGAGCTCGTTCAGTTTGCCGATATCGCCGACGTTGACGGGCGTGTGGCGGAGTTCGACGTAGCCGGTGAACCAGCCGGGCGCGAGAAGCGGATTGATGGAGGTCATCCACGCGACGAGGCCGCCGACGACGGCGGAGGTCCACCGCGCGCCGGCGGCCTTGGCGAGCGCGGCGGCGAACACGCCGTTGATGAGGAACCACGCGCCGAAGATGGTCAGGAGTCGTTCGTTGCCGACGCCGGCCATCGCCAGAAGGACGAAGAAGGCGACGAACACGGCGGTGACGCCGAAGCCGAGCAGTTTGCCCCACGGGAAGCCGTCCTTTTCGGCGACGCCGACGAGCGACTCCATCGGCGGGAGCGTCTCGGGGTGTTCGAGGTAGTTCTCGATGCCCTCGCGGTGGCCCGCGCCGACGACGGCGACGACGTGCCGACCGGACTGCCGGAGCGCGACGAGCTGGTGGGCGATGTAGGCGTCGCGCTCGTCGATGAGCGCCTCCGCGCCGCCGGGGCTGAACCGGCGGAACTCCTCCATCATCGCCGAGACCACGTCGCCGTCGGTCAGTTCGGCCATGTCGAACTCCTCGTAGTCGGCATCGCCCTCGACGGGCGCGAACAGGCCGAAGGCGTTCAGGACCGCGCCGACGGTGACGCCCACGACGACGCCCGCGAGGACGCCGATGACGAGACTGCCGACGATGGCGATGCCGAGGCTCCCGAGGACTCCGGAGACGAGGCCAGTGCCGAGTCCGAGGCCGAAGCCGGCGACGATACCGATTGCCGCGCCGCCGCCGAGGCCGGCGAGGACCGCGTCGTCGCCGTCGAGGGAGAACGAGGCGATAGTGTAGAGCAGGTACGCGGCCGCGCCCCCGAGGACCGCGGCGGTGGCGGTGCGCGTCAACAGGAGGTCGGTGACGCCGACCGCACCCCCGAACAGGCCGACGAGCGGCCCGAGGACGACGCCGACAGCGATGCCGAACACCGCGCCGATGCCGCGGGCGTCGGCGACCCCGAACAGGAGGTCGCCGGCCATGCGCATCTTTTCGAGCGTGCCCATCCGCCGCCAGAAGCGCTGGATGGTCACCTGGATGTCGCGGTCGACGAGCGCCACGTCGAGGCCCTCGTCCTCGGCGGTCTCGACCGCCGCGAGCATGTCCGCGCCGGGCTTCACGTCGAACTTGTCTCCCATCCGCGACTGGACGTACGAGAGCATCCAGTAGGCGATAAACTGGAAGACGGTGTTGCCGCGAAGCAGGTCGCGCGCTTCGATGTCGTCGGGCGTTCCGCCCTTCAGCTGTCGGTAGCGCCCCTCGTCGAGTTCGACCGCGACGACGTCGGGACGCTCCTCTCTGACGGTCTCTTCGACCTCTCTGACGCTGTCGGCCGAGACGTGGGCCGTGCCGACGACGCGGACGTGACCCTCGCCGGGCGACGAATCGTTCATCGCCGGGTTTACCGCCCCACGGTTTTTATCCGTGTCGGCATCCCCCACGAACTATGCAGGAGTTCGACGCTCGAACCCCGACGCCCGCCCACGAGACGGCCATCGACTGCCTCCGCGCCGGCGTCGAGGCCGTGCTCCCCGACCGCGTCGTCCGCGAGTCGGTGTCGCTCGACGGCGACGCGCTGACCGTCGCGGACGCCACGTACGACCTGACCGCATACGACCGCATCCTCGTCGTCGGCGGGGGCAAGGCCGGCGACGGCGTCGCCGACGCCCTCGAAGCCGTCCTCGGCGACCGCATCGACGGCGGCGTCGTGGTGACGCCCGACCCGTCGCCTCGCCCCGACGGGCGAATCGAGCGACTCCCCGGCGACCACCCGGTTCCCTCCGCGCGCGGCGTCGAGAGCACCCGGCGACTCGCTGACCTCCTCTCGGACCTCGACGACCGGACGCTCGTCCTCGCCGCCGTCACGGGTGGCGCGAGCGCGGTCCTCCCGGCGCCCGCCGAGGGCGTCTCGCTCGCCGAGTTACAGGAGACGACCGACAGACTGCTCGAAAGCGGCGCGGAGATTCACGACCTCAACGCGGTCAGAAAGCACGTCTCGACGCTGAAAGGCGGCGGCCTCGCGCGACTCGCCGCGCCCGCGACGGTCGTCGGACTCGTCCTCTCGGACGTGGTCGGAAACGACCTCGGCGTCATCGCCTCCGGCCCGACCGCGCCCGACGAGACGACCTACGACGACGCCCTCGACGTGCTGGACCGCTTCGACCTCGACGTGCCGAAGTCGGTCCGCACGCGCCTCGCCCGCGGCTCGGCCGGCGACATCCCGGAGACGCCGAAGCCCGGTGACCCGGTGTTCGATCGGGTGACGAACCACATTCTCGCGGACACCTTCACCGCGCTCGACGCCGCCCGCGGGGTGGCCGACGAACGCGGGTACGACCCGCTCATCCTCTCCTCTCGCGTGCGCGGCGAGGCGCGCGAGGCGGCGAAGACCCACGTCGCCGTCGCGGAGGAGTCGCTGGCGACCGGAAATCCGATTTCCGCGCCCGCCGTGGTTCTCTCGGGCGGCGAGTGCACCGTGACGGTCCGCGGCGACGGCGACGGCGGGCCGAACCTCGAATTCTGCCTCGCGGCCGCCGCGGAACTCCCCGACGCGACCGTCCTCGCCAGCATCGATAGCGACGGGAAAGACGGCGGGACGGAGGTCGCGGGCGCGGTCGTGGACTCCTCGTCTGTCGCCGCCGGCGACGCCCGCGCCGCGCTGGCGAGAAACGACGCGCTCCCGGCCCTCCGGGAGGCCGGCGCGCTCGTCGAGTCCGGCGCGACGGGGACGAACGTCAACGACCTGCGCGTCCTCGTGGTCGGCGAGGGCGTCTGAGCGCCGGCGATTCTTCGGCTGGCGGGACAACAAGTTTGTATCCTCCGGCGGAGTACCCCCCGTATGGCCGGTTTGTTGCCCTCCACCCCCGACACCTCCGCCGCGGACGAGTCCTCGCCGCGGGTCATCGGACTCGAAGACGACGAGGCGTCGGACCTCCTGTCGGCGCTCTCGTCGGCGACGGCCCGCCGCGTGCTCGCCGCGCTCCACGAGGAGCCGACGAACGCCGCGGAACTCGCAGAGCGCGTCGACACGTCGCTCCAGAACGTCCAGTACCACCTCCGAAAGCTCGACGACGCGGGCCTCGTCGAGGTGGTCGACACCGTCTACTCCGAGAAGGGCCGCGAGATGAAGGTGTACGCGCCCGCCGACAGGCCGCTCGTCGTCGTCGCCGCCGGCGAGGAGACGCGGACGGGCCTCGCGTCCATGCTGACGAGTCTGCTCGGCGGCGTCGCCGTGTTGGGTCTGCTCTCGGCGCTCGTCCAGTGGGTCGCATCGCGCGGCCTCGGCGTCCTCGGCGGGGCTGGCGGGGCCGCCGAATCCGCCGACGCGACGGTTTCGACGATGGCCGCGGAGGCCGCGCCCGCGGCGGCGCAGGGAGTCCCGCCGGGACTGGCCTTCTTCGCCGGCGGTCTCGTCATCCTGCTCGTCGTCGCGGCCGTCCAGTTCGCCAGACGATGAGGCCCCGCGGGAGCCGACGGCGACCGGGGCGGCGACCCGCGCTGGGGTAACTATTCGTACTCCGCCCAACTACAGCATAGCATGAAACACCGTGCCGTGGTCCGCGGTATCGGGGTCGGCGTCGGCGAAGACGGCTCGAACGTCCCGGCGGTCGTCCTCGAAGCGCGCGACGAGTTCCTGCCCATCGTCATCACGTCGGACCAGGCTCAGGCCATCCAACTCGGTCTCTCAGGCGAGCAGTTCGAGCGCCCGCTGACCCACGACCTCCTGGTCGAGATGGTGACGGAGTTCGGCGGGGCCATCGACAGCATCCGCATCGACGACCTCTCGAACGGCACGTTCCTCGCCAAGGTCGACGCCGAGCGCTACCACGACGGCGAGGCGCGGTCGGTCGTCTTCGACGCGCGCCCGAGCGACGCCATCGCCCTCGCCATCCGCGTGGACTGCCCGATTCTCGTCTCCGACGACGTGCTCGACGCCGCCGGCCAGTCGCCCGAGGCGTTCGACGCCGACTTCGACGAGTGAACGCGGGGCGTCGCCGCCGCGCCCCACGATTTCAAGCCCCCTCAGCGTGACCCTGCTCGCATGAGCGAATCCACCGCGACGCTCGAAGAGTCGCGCACCGAGATGACCGAACTCCTCCTGCCGAACGACACCAACAACCTCGGCCGGGCCCTCGGTGGCGCGGTCCTCCACTGGATGGACATCTGCGGGGCCATCGCCGCGATGCGCTTTTCGAACCGCCAGTGCGTCACCGCGTCGATGGACCACGTCGACTTCATCAGCCCCATCGACCTCGGCGAAGTCGCCGTGATGGAGGCGTACGTGTTCAACGTCGGCCGGACCAGCGTGGACGTGAAAGTCGACGTGCACGCCGAGAACCCGAAGACCGACGAGCTACGGAAGACGACCACGTCGTTCCTGACGTTCGTCGCGCTCGACGACGACGGGAAGCCGACGCCCGTCCCCCGACTCGTCTGCGAGACCGACGAGGAAGAAGAGCTCCGCGCCGAGGCGGTCGCCGCCCGCGCCGACCAGCTCGAATCCGTCATCGAGCGCATGGAGTAGGGCAGAAGGCCCCACCGGCGACAGCGCCGAACCCTTTTCCCCGGCGGCGACCGACTGGCGACCATGCTCGACGTTCCCGTCCCGGACCCGCCGTCGCTCCCGACGGTCGACCCGAACCAGTACGACGACGCGCAGGTGGCGGCCGACGCCGACTTCAAGCGCGCCGAGTTGGAGGAGTTCCTCGAAGTCGGCGCGTGGGCCGACGCCTTCGAGGCGTGGGCCGCGGAGACGCCCGTCACCGAGGCGCAGTGGGAGATCGTCCTCGACCTCGACCTGCTCTCCCACTTCGACTTCTTCTGGGACGACTTCGCCGACCGCGTCGGCTACCACGCCCCCGGCATCCCCGAGGACTGGAAGGAGCGCGACCTCCACCCCGACCTGACCTCGTGGGGCGAGGTGTCGTCTATCAACGCCGGTCTCACCGAACTCGGACAGGAGGCGTGCGACGTGCTCAAAGACGACTACATCGACTGGGAGTCCGAGTACGAAGCCCCCGACGACCTGCCGGACTTCTGAGGTCGCAGTCGTTTCCCTCCCTGTCGTTTTCCTCTGTTCGACTGCTCACGAGTTTCGTCCGCAACGACTCTTTGAGAATATTCTCTTATTCGTGGTATTCTCGCGAGATATACTTATTTCTGGAATCATTGTGGTCAGATTTGGGAAAACGGTGATATTCCGACCGTCGCTCTCATCTCTCGTCGCTATGACGAACATGAAACGCCGCGACGTACTCCGTGGATTCGGTGGCGTCGCCATCGCGGGCGGACTCGCAGGTTGTATGGGCGGCGGCGGGACCGACGACGAGACGGAAACGACCACGACGGCGACCCCCACGCCGACTCCCACCCCGACGCCCACGCCGGAACCGGAGACGGCGATGCTCCGCGTGGCGCATCTCTCGCCGGACGCGCCGAACGTCGACGTGTACGTCGACGACGCGGTCGCGCTCTCTGACGTGCCGTTCGGCGCGGTCAGCGACTACCTCTCGGTGCCCGTCGGGACCCGGGCGGTGAAAGTGACCGCCGCCGGCGACGAGTCGACCGTCGCCTTCGAGGGCGACCTCGACGTCGCCGAGGCGACCTACACCGTCGCCGCGGTCGGCGAACTCGCCGAGGAGACGTTCGAACCGCTCGTCCTCGAAGACGACGTGTCGCTCCCGGCCGACGACACGGCTCGGGTCCGCGTGGTCCACGCCTCGCCCGACGCGCCCGCCGTCGACGTGACCGCCGGCGACACGGTACTCTTCGACGGCGTCGCCTTCACCGAGTCCGGGAGCGTCGAGGTGCCGGCCGACACCTACGCGCTTCAGGTCCGGGGCGACACGGACTCGAACGACGGCGACGCGGTCGCCGAGTTCGACGTGGAACTCGCCGGCGGCACCGTCTACACGGTGTTCGCGGCGGGCTACCTGACGCCCGACGACGAGCCCGCGGATGTGGCTTTCCGGCCAGTCGCGGTCGTCGACGCCGGCTCCGGCGGCGGCGGACTCGTCCAGCGCGACGTGTCGCTCCGCGCCGCGCACCTCTCGCCGGACGCGCCGAACGTCGACGTGCTCGTCGACGGCGCGGTCGCGCTCTCGGACGTGCCGTTCGGCGCGGTCAGCGATTACCTCGCGCTGACCGCCGGCTCGCACCAAGTCACGATTCGCGCGACCGGCGCGCCCGACACGGTCGTCTTCGACGAGACGCTCGACCTCGCGGCAGGCGCGTACACCGCCGCGGCGCTCGGCGAGCTCGACTCGGCGGCCGAAAACGGCTTCGCCGTCTCGCTCCTCGAAGACGACCGCTCGGCCCCCGCAGACGACATGGCCCGCGTCCGGGTGCTTCACGCCTCGCCCGACGCGCCCGCGGTCGACGTGACCGTCGCGGGCTCCGGGGACGCCCTCGTCGACGGCGCGGGCTTCGGCGACGCCGCCACCGTCGAGGTCCCCGCGGGCGAGTACACCCTCCAGATTCGGGGCGACACGGAGTCGAACGACGGCGACGTGGCCGCCGAGTTCGACGTCGCGGTCGAGGGCGGCCGCGCCTACACTGCCATCGCGCTCGGCTACCTGACGCCCGACGACGAGCCGGCCGACGCCGCGTTCGACCTCAGCGTCGTCGCGGACAACTGACCGCAGAGCGGCCCGACCGACCCCCGGTTTGCGAGCGCACCCCACTCGACCCGGCCCCGGGAGACAACCCACCCGAACGAATGACGCCGACGCGACCCCGACGACGTGAACCGCCCCGGGCACAGCGGCGGCCATGAGCGTCTGGGTCGACGCCGCGCGGCTCTCGCTCGGCGCGAGCGTCGTGTTCCTCGTCGTCATGCTCGGCGTCTGGGGGCGGAACTACCTGCTGTTCCGGTCGAAGCACGCGCTCGGCTTGGTCGTCTTCGGGACGTTCCTCCTCGCACAGAGTCTGTTCGCGCTCTACTACTACCTCGTCGACCCGACGCTGTCGGTCTGGTTCGCCACCGCCGTCCCCGCCGCGGCGTGGCGGGTGCTGATGGGCATCCACGTCCTCCAAGCGGTCGCGCTGGCGGTCCTCCTGTGGATTACGTGGGATTAAACGTTAACCCGGAGGCCCCCGAGGCTCCGTGCATGCACCGCCGAGCCCTCCTTTCGAGCGCCGCCGCGCTCTCGCTTGCCGGCCTCTCGGGCTGTCTCGCCGACGCCCGACGAACCGCCAGCGGTCGAATCCGCGCCGACACCGGTCACTCGAGACTCCACCCGGCAGACGAGCAGTACGTCAAAGGGACGTTCCCCGAGGACGCCGACTTCCGCGGGTGGCTGTTCGCCGACCCGCCGGACGACCAGACGGACGTGTTCACCGACCGCGCGATGCAGGGGCAGTACTCCAACGACCTGCAGGGGGCCGACGGCGACTCGTTCGTCCTCCTGTTCGAGGTCCGAATGGCCCGCGAAGACGCCGCGTTCTACAACATCGGATTGTCGCCGTCGTGGACCGGCTGGCGCGACGCCGACATCCCGATTCGACGGTCGGCGCCGGCCGACCTCGAACCGTTGGACGCCGACACGTTCGTCTGTACTCACCTCTCGACGTTCGACGTGGCGAGAGGTGCCGCGCCGACGAACGCCACGCTCCGGGTGTTCGAGCGCGACGGCGAGTCCGGAACCACGCACGGGACGGAACCCGAACAGACTGTGGCGACCTATCGCGTCGGTCGCTGGTCGGACCGGTAGCGTCCCTGTCGCCGTCGCCGTCGAACACCTGTCGCAGTCGGCCGCGGAGCAAGCGTTATACGCCCCGCGGGACTGCTCTGGGATAGGATGCGACGACACCGGACGCCGCCCCGCTCGCCCGCGGTCGGCCAGTCCCGACGCTCGGTCGTCGCTCAGTCGCCCATTATTGCGGGGCAGTAGCCTCGCACATCTCTCATCCTCGACTCCCGTCCGTACCGACTTCCGAGCGACAGCGGTCTCCCGTCCGGTGTGACCACGACCACCGGAACCCAAATGGATCGACACACCCACCACACCCGACAGGCGTATCGACAGCGACCAGCAGGCCATCGACAGCGGCCAGTAGATTCCCGACAGCGACTAGCAACCCGGCGACCGCACCCGCGAGCGCGGACGGTCGTCACCCGACCGCGGAGGGTCTCGCGTGACTGAGTCCGACCCGGCGGAACGCCCGGCCGACGCGGACCAGACCCGCCGTTTTGATATATATCCACGAGAAGGACGGGGTATGGAAGACATCGCAGACCAGTACACGCCGTCGGACGTGGAGTCCGTGGTCGGCGAGTACTGGGACGAACACGACGCGTACGAGGCGACGAAGGAGGCACACGCCGACGACCCGTCGTTCTTCTTCGTCGACGGCCCGCCGTACACCTCCGGCCAGATGCACCTCGGCACGGCGTGGAACAAGACGCTGAAGGACGCCGTCATCCGGCACAAGCGCATGACGGGCCATCAGGTCACGGACCGCCCCGGCTACGACATGCACGGCCTCCCCATCGAGGTCAAAGTCGAAGAGGAACTCGGCTTCACCTCGAAGCGCGACATCGAGGAGTTCGGCATGGAGCAGTTCATCCAGAAGTGCAAGGAGTTCGCCGTCCGCAACCGCGAGGCGATGGACGAGGACTTCCAGTCCATCGGCGCGTGGATGGACTGGGACAACCCCTACCAGACGCTGTCGCCCGAGTACATGGAGTCCGCGTGGTGGGCCTTCTCGAAGGTCGCCGAAAACGGACTCGTCGAACAGGGCAAGCGGAGCGTCAACTACTGCCCGCGCTGTCAGACCGCCATCGCGGCCAACGAGGTCGAGTACGACGAAATCACCTCGCCCTCTATCTACGTCAAGTTCCCGCTGAAGGGTCGCGAGGGCAACCTCGTCATCTGGACGACGACGCCGTGGACCATCCCCGCGAACACGTTCGTCGCCGTCGACGGCGAGATGACGTACCAGGAGGTCCGCGCCGAGAAGGACGGCGAGAGCGAGGTGCTGTACCTCGCCGAACCCTGCGTCGAGGAGGTCCTGAAGAAGGGCCGCTACGAGGACTACGAGGTCCTCTCGGAGGTCACGGGCGAGGAGATGGTCGGCTGGGAGTACGACCACCCGCTCGCCGGTGTCGTCGCCGAGTACGCCGACTTCGAGGGCGCGGGACAGGTGTACACCGCCGACTACGTCGAGGCCGACCGCACGGGTCTCGTCCACTCCGCGCCCGGCCACGGTCAGGAGGACTTCGCCCGCGGGCAGGAACTCGGACTCGACGTGTTCGTCCCCGTGGACGACAAAGGCGAGTTCACGGAGCAGGGCGGCGACTACGCGGGCACGTTCGTCCGCGACGCCAACCCGCAGGTCATCGAGGACCTCGACGAACTCGGCCACCTGCTCCACGCCGGCGAGCACGACCACCGCTACGGCCACTGCTGGCGCTGTGACACGGACATCATCTTCCTCGCCACCGACCAGTGGTTCATCACGGTCACCGACGTGAAAGAGCAACTCCTCGACAACATCGAGGACTCGGAGTGGCACCCGCAGTGGGCCCGCGACAACCGCTTCCGCGACTTCGTGAGCGACGCGCCCGACTGGAACGTCTCGCGCCAGCGCTACTGGGGCATCCCGCTTCCCATCTGGGTCCCGAACGACCCCGACGCCGAGGGCGCACAGGAGATGATTGTCGTCGGCACCCGCGAGGAACTCGCCGAGCGCGCCGACCAGGACGTCGACCCCGAGACGGTGGACCTCCACCGGCCCTCGGTCGACCCCATCACCATCACCGAAGACGGCGTGACCTACGAGCGCGTCCCCGACGTGTTCGACGTGTGGATCGACTCCTCGGTCGCCACGTGGGGCACCCTCGACTTCCCCGGCGAGACGGAGGCGTACGAGGAACTGTGGCCCGCCGACCTCATCATCGAGGCGCACGACCAGACCCGCGGGTGGTTCTGGTCGCAACTCGGCATGGGCACCGCCGCGACCGGCGAGTCGCCGTACAAGGAGGTCATCATGCACGGCTTCGCCAACGACAAGGACGGCCGCAAGATGTCGAAGTCCGTCGGCAACATCGTGACGCCCGAGGAGGCCATCGACCGCGCCGGCCGCGACCCGCTTCGAGCCTACCTCCTCAGCCACGACCAGCAGGGCGTGGACCTCTCGTTCGAGTGGGACGGCCTCGCCGACACCCAGTCGACGCTCAACATCTTCTGGAACGTCTTCCGGTTCCCGCTTCCGTACATGGACCTCGACGGCTACGACCCCGCCGAGGCCGACCTCTCTGCGGGCGAACTCACCGTCGTCGACGAGTGGGTGCTCTCGCGGCTCCAGACCGTCGAGGCCGAAATGGCCGACGCGTGGGACGACTACGAGGTCTCCACCGCGCTCAACGCCCTTCTCGACTTCATCACGAAGGACGTCTCGCGGTTCTACGTGAAGGCCATCCGCGAGCGCATGTGGGACGAGGAGGACTCGGCGTCGAAGCTCGGCGCGTACGCCACGCTCTCGACGGTGCTCTCGGAGTCCATCCGGCTCATCGCGCCCTACGCGCCCTACATGGCCGAGCGGATGTACCAGCGGCTCGACGGCTCTGCGACGTCCGTCCACATGCTGTCGTACCCCGAGGCCGACGAGGAGCGCCGCGACGAGGAGTTAGAGGCCAACATGGCCGTCCTCCGCGACGTGGAGGAAGCCGCGGCGCACGCCCGCCAACTCGGCGGCCGCAAGCTCCGCTGGCCCGTCTCGCGCATCGTCGTCGAGTCCGACGACGACGAGGTCGCCGACGCGGTCGACGCGCTCTCGGACCTCCTCGCCGAGCGCGTGAACACCCGCGACGTGCAGGTCGTCGAGGTCTTCGACGAACTCGTCGAGACGGCCGAACCGCAGATGAGCGTCATCGGGCCGGAGTTCGGCGCTGACGCCCAGAAAATCATGGAGGCCGTCGAAGGGCGCTCGCGCGCCGAGGTCGAGTCGGGCGTCGAGGTCGACGGCGAGACGTACGACCTCTCCGACGAGATGGTCTCGTACCGCGCGGAACCGCCGGGACACGTCAGCGGTGCCGACTTCGAGGGCGGCACGGTCTACGTGGACACCGAACTCACCGACGACATCGAGTCCGAGGGCTACGCCCGCGACGTCATCCGCCGGATTCAGGAGATGCGCAAACAGCTCGACCTCGACGTCGAGGCCGAAATCGACGTGTCGCTCGCGGTCGACGACGAGCGCGTCGCCGGCTTCGTCGCGGAGAACAGCGACCTCATCGCCGAGGAGGTCCGCGCCCGCGAGTTCGACCTCGGGTCGGCCGAGGGCGAGACGGTCGAGACGTGGGACGTCGAGGACGTGTCCGTGACCATCGCGGTCACCCAACTCGACTGAGGCGGTCGCGCGCCGGTCCGCACCGGCCCGCGGCGTCTCCGCCGGCCCGACGCTCGGCCGCCGCCGCGACCCGTGAAATGGAGGGCGCTTACCGCCGATTTTTCGCAGACGGCGACCGTCTCGACTTCCGACTGACCAACACTTTTGGCCTTATCGAACGTGAGGGACGGTGAGTCATGAAGAAACTCATCAACGAACCCGGAGCGGTCGTAGACGAGATGCTCGACGGGATGGTCGCGGCGCACCCCGAACTCCGCCGGCTCGACGGCACGAACGTCCTCGTCCGCGGCGACGCGCCGGTCGAGGGGAAGGTCGCGGTCGTCTCCGGCGGCGGGTCGGGCCACGAGCCGACGCACGCGGGCTATCTCGGCGAGGGGATGCTCGACGGCGCGGCGGCCGGTGAGGTCTTCACCTCGCCGACGGCCGACCAGTTGAACGAGATGATTCAGGCGACGGACGCGGGCGAGGGCGTCCTCTGCGTCGTCAAGAACTACGAGGGCGACGTGATGAACTTCGACACCGCCGCCGAGATGGCCGCGATGGAGGGCGTCGATGTCGAGCAGGTCGTCGTCAACGACGACGTGGCCGTCGAGGACTCGCTGTACACGTCGGGTCGTCGCGGCGTCGCGGGCACCATCTTCGTCCACAAATGCGCCGGCGCGAAGGCCGCCGCGGGCGGCGACCTCGCCGAGGTCAAAGCGGTCGCGGAGAAGGTCATCGACAACGTGCGCACGATGGGCATGGCGCTGACATCCTGTGTCACCCCGGAGAAGGGCGAACCGACGTTCGACCTCGGCGAGGACGAAATCGAACTCGGCATCGGCATCCACGGCGAGCCGGGCACCGAGCGCGCCGACGTCATGAGCGCCGACGAGATTACCGAGCACCTGACCGAGAACGTCCTCGACGACCTCGACCTCGGCGAGGGCGAGGAGGTCGTCACGATGGTCAACGGTATGGGCGGCACGCCGCTTTCGGAGCTGTACATCGTCAACCGCAAGCTCCAGTCCATCCTCAACGACCGCGGCGTCGAGACGTGGGACGCGTGGGTCGGCGACTACATGACCTCCCTCGACATGATGGGCTGTTCGGTCTCCGTGCTCCGCGTCGACGACGAACTGAAGGAACTCCTCGGCGCGCCCGCGGAGACGCCCGGCCTGACGGTCACCGAGTAAGTCGGACGCACCGCCGCCGAGCGCGCGACGACCTCCGCCGCGAACTCCCGGCGGCGACCCCCGACACGTCCCCGATTTTTGCGGCAGAACAGTCTCGCGGGACAAGGGATTAACCCCCGGCCGACGAAGGTCAGCCATGGCTGACTCAGAGACACAACGCGAAGCGGTGCTGGACGCGCTCGACAACGTCGCCGAGCGCCTCGCCGAGGAGAAGGAGTATCTCACGGACCTCGACTCCGCCATCGGCGACGCCGACCACGGCGCGAACATGGAGCGCGGCTTCGGCAAGGCCGCCGAAAAGCGCGAGGAGTTCGCCGAGATGGAGCCGAACGAGGTCGTCAAGAACGTCGGGACGACGCTCATCTCGAACGTCGGCGGGGCCTCCGGCCCCCTCTACGGCGGCTCTATCATGTTCGCCAGCCAGGAGTTCGAAGACGGCATCACCGCCGAGACTTCGGTGGCGTTCGCCGAGGCGTACCTCGACAAGGTCAAGGACCGCGGCGGCGCGCAGGTCGGCGCGAAGACGATGGTCGACGCGCTCGTCCCCGCCGTCCACACCTACAAGAAGTCCGTCGAGCAGGACGACCTCCCGCCGCTCGAAGCGCTCGCCAAGGCCGTCGACGCGGCCGAGCGCGGCGTCGCCTTCACCGTCCCCATCAAGGCGATGAAGGGCCGCGCGTCGTTCCTCGACTGGCGCTCGGTCGGCCACCAGGACCCCGGCGCGACGAGCACGCTGTTCATCCTCGAAGAACTGCTTGAGACCGCAGAAGAGTACCTCGATGGCGAGGTCGACCGCGACGCGCGGGCCGAAGACGCCGTCGGGAGGGACGAATGATCGGTCTCGTCGTCGTCTCGCACAGCGCGAAGGCGGCCGAGGGAATCGCGGAGGTCGCGGCGCAGATGGGCGGCGGCAACGCCCGCATCGTCCCCGCCGGCGGCGACGAAGACGGCATCGGCACCTCGCCGGACCGCATCCGCGAGGGCATCGAGGAGGCGGACGACGGCGACGGCGTCGTCGTCCTCGTGGACCTCGGGAGCGCCGTGATGAACGCGGAACTCGCCATCGAGATGGCGATGGACTCCGAGGCGGTCATCGCGGACGCGCCGGTGCTGGAGGGCACGCTCAACGCGGCCGTCGAGACGACGAGCAAGAAGGCGACGCTCGACTCGGTCGTCGAGCGCGCCGAGGACGCCCGCGACTACCGGAAGCTGAACTGAGTCGTCAGGGACGACCCGGGCGTCCGGGCCACCGACCGACCCGAAAAGAGACCGCCGCGCGACGCGGCGGCTCGCAGTTCCGTTTCGGTTCGTTTCGGTTCGTTTCCTTATTCTTCGTCGCCGGCTTCGGGCGTCGACAGCACTTCTTCGAGCGCGTCGAGCGCGGCCTCCGCGTCGTCGCCGTCGGCGACGAGGCGAACCTCCTCGCCGTGGCCGACGCCGAGGCCGGTGACGGCGAGCATGCTGGCGGCGGGGACGAGGTCGTCCTCGTCGGCGCGGCCGAGTTGGATGTCGGCGTCGAAGGAGTTCGCGGTCTCGACGAACTGGGAGGCGGGACGAGCGTGCAGGCCGTCTTTCGGGACGACGGCGACGATGCGTTCCATACGTCGGGTATCGACCGCGGAGCGTTATCGCTACCGGTTGCGGAACGCGGCGACAAAAAACCGTGAACGACGGGTGCGGGGCCGGGGCGTTCGGGTTTAGAGCCCGAGGTACGCCGCGTTGGGGATGACCCCGAGGAGGAACAGCACGCCGAGGATGAGCGAGTAGATGGTAATCGACATCGCCGGCGGGTCCACGTGGGTCCCGGAGTGGGAGTAGGCGACGCGCTGGGTGACCTCACCGAGGAGCGCGCCCACGAGACCGCCGACCGCGGCGGCCACGAGGATGAGCGGTTCGCTCCCGCCGACCATCGGCGCGGCGACCGCCGCGAACGACGAGCCGCCGAGCGTGATGTGGTGGGTGACGGGGAAGTTCTCGACGCCGAGCTGTAAGAACAGCAGGCTCGCCGCGGAGATGCCGTACCCGAGGAAGAAGCTCCCGGTGACGAGCCACGCCCATCCGCCGAGGACGCCGGCCGCGAGGCCGATGACGGAGACGTTGGCCCACTTGTACTGCTGGGGGAGCCACGGCTCGACCGCCAGTCGGTCGCTCCCGTCGCCGCGGAGCGTGCCCTTTTCGAACGGCGTCATGTCGAGGTAACCGTCGCCGGCGGGCGTGCCGATAAGCGGGTAGTCGAACGCGAGGCGGGCGATGAGCGCCGTCGTCATGACCGACAGCGCGACGCCGTCGAGCGGGAGGCCGATACCGCTGGAGATGCGGGCGATGAGCAGGCCGAGCACGCCGAAGACGCCGCCGATGGCGAGCACGTCGGGTCGAGTCCCGAACGCGTGCAGGATGTTCTTGCCGTCGACGTCGAACTCGGCGTTCTTGCCGGCGTAGGCGCTGGCCGCGACGCCGGCCGCGAACACGATGTGCGGGCCGACGAACGGGCCGAACCCGATACTACCGGTGATGCCCGTACCGAGCTCGCCGGCGGTGACGAGGTCCGCGCCTTCGAGCTGTCGGATGACCGTCCCCGCCGTCTCGCCGAGGAGCACGACGAAGCCGGTGAAGACGAACGAGGGGAGCGCCCCGACGGACGCGCCGAACATCCCGCCCGCGAACGCCGCGAGCAGGAGGACGACGAACCGCTCGGCGCTGACGCCGATGACCGGAATCTGGAGTGCGAATGTTTCGAACACGTGTTACTCCTCCCGTGCCCAGTCGAGCGAGCGGTCGACGGCCTCTTTCCAGCGGCCGTAGCGCGCTTCGACGTTCTGTGGGTCTTTCGGGGCGAACTCGCGGTCGACCTGCCAGTTCTCGCGGAGTTCGTCGAGCGTCTCCCAGTAGCCGACGGCGAGGCCGGCGGCGTAGGCCGCGCCGAGGGCGGTCGTCTCGTCGACCTGCGGGCGGACGATTTCCGTGTCGAGGATGTTCGACTGGAGCTGGCAGAGGAAGTTGTTCTTGACAGCGCCGCCGTCGACGCGGAGACTGGAGAGGTCGATGTCGCTGTCGGACTGCATCGCTTCGGCGACGTCGCGCGTCTGGAACGCGATGGATTCGAGCGTCGCGCGGACGATGTGCTCGCGGCGGGTGCCGCGGGTCATGCCGACGATGGTGCCGCGGGCGCGCTGGTCCCAGTGGGGCGCACCGAGGCCCGTGAACGCGGGGACGAAGTAGACGCCGTCGGTGGACTCGACCGACCGAGCAAGCTTCTCGGACTCGGCGGCGTTGTCGATGAGCGTCATGTCTTCGAGCCACTCGATAGCCGCGCCCGTGATGAAGATAGAGCCTTCGAGGGCGTACTGGACCGGCTCACCGGAGCGCTGGAAGCCGACGGTGGTGAGGAGGCCGTGTTCCGACATGACCGCCTCGTCGCCGGTGTTCATCAGCATGAACGAGCCGGTACCGTAGGTGTTCTTCGCGTCGCCCGCGTCGAAACACGTCTGGCCGAACAGCGCGGCCTGCTGGTCGCCGAGCGCGCCGGAGACGGGGACTTCCGCGCCGAGGAAGCCGTCCGCGTCGGTCTCGCCGTAGTGGTCGTCGTCGGACGACGGGCGGACCTCGGGGAGGAGCTCGCGCGGGACGTTGAACTCCTCGAGGAGTTCGTCGTCCCACTCCATGTCGTGGATGTTGAACAGCATGGTCCGCGACGCGTTCGTCACGTCCGTGATGTGGTTCCCCGTCAGGTTGTAGATGAGCCACGTGTCGATGGTCCCGACCGCGAGCTCGCCGTCGGCGGCACGGTCTCGGATGTCTTCGGGCCGAGAGCGCTGGAGCTTGATGGGGTCGGAGTTGTCGAGTAGCCACTCGGCTTTCGTCGCAGAGAAGTACGCGTCGGGTTCGAGCCCCGTCTTGGCGCGCACGTCGTCGGTCTTGCCGTCCGCTTCGAGCGTCTCGATGCGGTCGGTCGTCCGACGGTCCTGCCAGACGATTGCGTTGTGAATCGGCTGTCCGGTCTCACGGTCCCAGATGAGCGTCGTCTCGCGCTGGTTCGTGATACCGATAGCTTCCAACTGCTCGGCGTCGAGCCCGGCGCTCGAAAGCGCCGCGTCGATGACCTTCTTCGTGTTGTCCCAAATCTCGTTTGCGTCGTGTTCGACCCAACCGGGCTCTGGGTAGATCTGTTCGTGCTTCTCGTAAGCGTTGGCGACCACCTTGCCGTCGTGGTCGAACACCATGAACCGCGTGCCTGTGGTGCCTTGGTCGATGGCACCGACGTAAGTTTCTCCTGACATTTCTAACCAACCTCGATACGAACTCTCGGTGTGAGAGTCCTACCACTACAAACGTGTACAAATTATATGATAAATGTTTCTTTACTACTCCCTCGCATAATGTGACGACTAAAATTGGGTTAGAAGCCGTTAAACGCTTGAATTCGGGGAGTACTATTTCACACGGGCGCTTTTTCGGACGTTTTAATCAATGAGGGTGATCCGTGGACAGAACGGCCGCGGCCGCCGAGTAACGGGAAAAAACGGCGATTTAGGGGCAATATAGCCCGCAAAATCGCCGGCGACTCGGCGCGCGCGCTGAGCGCGACGACGTTTGAGTGGTCCGGCGCTCGAACGGAGCGGGTCGTCAGCCGTGCGCGCGTGTCAGACCAGCGCCTCTTCGAGGAGTTGGAGCGGGTGTTTGATGTCGTACCCCGTCCCGTGTTCCATCTGCATCGAGCAGGTCGGACACTCGGTCATGCCGACGCTCCCCTGTGCGTGCTCCATGTGGTCGAACATGTCCGCGCCTATCTGCATCGACTTGTCGTATTTTTCTTCCTTCCAGCCGTAAGTGCCGGAGATGCCGGAACAGGAGTCGCCGACGTCCTCGATTTCGACGCCGTCGAGCTGGCGGAACAGCTCGACCGCCTGCCGGTCGAGGCCCTGATTGCGGCCGTGACACGGCGCGTGGTACGCGAAGGCTTGGTCGTCGACCGAGGCCTCGCGAACCGCGCCTTCGAGGTCCTCGTGGATGCGGAGGTACTCCAGCGCCTCGTAGGTGTGCGCCGAGAGGTCCTCGATGCCGTCGATGTCGAACAGTTCGGGGTACTCCTGGCGGAGCGACATCGAACAGGAGGTACACGACGCGATAATGTCGTAGCCCTCGGGGATGAGCCCCGCGAAGTTGTCGACGTTGATGCCGGCGGCGCGCTTGGCGTCGTCGAGCATGCCGTTCGCGAACATCGGCGTCCCCGAACAGCGCTGTTTGGGGACGACGACCTCGTAGCCGAACGACTCGAAGACGCGGACCATCGCCTTGCCCACCTCGGGCGTGTTGTAGTTGGAGTAACAGCCGTGGAAGTAGGCGACGCGCTTTTCCTCGGAGCGGACCTGCGGGCCGCCGCGTTCGTTCCACCACTCGCGGAACGTCTGGGTGGCGAACTCGGGGAAGTCGCGCTCGGCCGTGACGCCGAGCACTTTCTCGTTTATCCGCTGGACGACCGAGTTGCCCATGACGGCGTTCGCCAGCCGCGGGAACATGGCTCCCAGCTGGGCGAGCGTGCCGTAGTTGGCGAGGATGCGGTTGCGGATGTACTCCCGCGAGAGCTTGTCCATCTCCTCGTCGACGTACTCGCCGCGGGCCGTGTTGTGCATCTGGCTGAGCGGGACGCCCGACGGACAGGCGTCGTCACAGCGCATGCAGTTCGAACACGACATGATGGAGTCGTCGACGGCCTCGTCTTCCTTGCGCTTGAGCCGCCACTGCTCGGGACCCTGGAACTTCGGCCCGGGGAACTCGTCGTCGACTTCGGCGACCGGGCAGGACACGTCGCAGGCGGTACACTTGTAACAGTTGTCCGCGCCGGGACGGAGGTCCATGTCGGTGCTGTCGGGGAACACCTCGACGGCCTCGAAGTCGTCTGTCTGTGCGTCGGGGGTCAGCGTTGGATTGCCTGGGGATTCTGCGTCGCTCATCTGGTTGCCTCCTCGCCCGCGAGGCGGCCGGCGACGGCACCCGTCGCCAAAGAGACGCCGCTCGCGGATTTCTCGCGCGCCACGTCGGCACCGCCGACGACGCCGCCCGCGGCGCGCAGGTTCTCGAAGTGCAGTTCGCCGTCTTCGTCGGTCGGCCGGAGTTCGTCGTCGGGGACGACGCCGAAGCGCGCGAACGCGTGGTCGCCGAACGCCTCGGGCTCGGACCAGTCGTAGCGGTCCTCGGGGTGCGGGACGTGACAGCCGAAGACGGGCTCCGTGACCGATTCGCGGTCGGAGTCGAGGCCCTTGCCGACGAGGCCGCCCGTCGCGAGGACGACCTGATCGGCCGAGTAGGGCGTCGGTCGGCTCTTCTGGTCGACGATGACGGTCTCGACGCGGCCGTCTTCGGCCTCGAAATCGACCGCCGGGTTGCCCGCCGAGATGCGGACGCCCGCCTCGTCGAGCGCGTCGAACAGGATGTCTTCGAGCTTGAGTCCGAGCAGGCTCGGCGGGCCGGTCGGCACCTCGAAGACGGGGACGCCGAGGCGGTCCGAAAGCTCCTCGCGGACCGCCTCGTCGTGGTCGTCGCCGAGCATCGCCGGGAAGCCGACGCGCGACTCGCCGTCCAGTTCCTCGGCGACGGTGTCGGCGAGGACGGAGCGGACCGTGCCGCCCGCGACTTCCTCGTCGCGGTCGAGGGCCTTGGCGAACCGCGTCACCTTCGCGTCGGCGCGGAACCGCTTGGGGAACTCGACGGTGACGCCGCGGGCCGAAAACGGCACGCCGGCGGCCGCGAGGTGGTCGGCCGCGACGGGGGCGTCGAAGTCCGTGAGGCCCGCGAAGCCCACCAGAAGCGTGTCGCCAGACGAACTGGCGAGGCCGGGCGCGACCGACTCGGGGTAGCGCGCGGTCGGCTTCACCGCGCCGCCGTGAGTCATCACGAGCGCGTTCGAGTCGGTGTGGCCGCCGCGGTAGGCGTCGCCGACCGCCTCGTCGAAGACGCGGAGCCCGGCGCGGACGCCGTCCTCGCCGACGACGCGGTAGGGGTGGCCCTCCGGGAGCGCGTCGAGGCCGGCGAAGGGGTCCGAAAGCGGACCGTCGCCGCCGGCGTGCCCGAGCACGTCGACGAGGCCGCTGGCCTGTCGGAGCGTGCTCTTCTTGTGGGCGAGCAGGCGCACGCGAGCGCCCGTCTCCGCGGCCGAGAGCGCGGCCGTGCAGGCGGCGATACCGCCGCCGATGACGAGCACGTCGTCAGTTATCGCCATCGGCACCTCCGAGCGCGTCGTCGCTCGCGCGGTCCGCGGCCCGTCTGCGACCGCCGTCCGCGACCGCGCCGCCGGACGCGACGCCCGAGGCGTCGTCCTCCGACGCGCCGCCGTCGTCGAAGGCGGCGAAGTCGATGTCGGCGTCGGCCGCCGCGGGGTCCTCGTCGCGGTTCATCGTCGCCGCGTGGAGCATGTGCTTCAGCGCGGTCTGGGAGAGCTGGGTCCCCCACATCGCGTGGCGCTCGCCCTTCCAGCGCTCCTGATAGAGGTCGTCGAGCGAGGCCCGGACGGTCTCCTCGTCGTACTCGGGGGCGAGTTCGTTCGCCATCCGGTGACAGCAGATTGCCCCCTGACAGTTGCCCATCGAGGCGCGCGTCTGGATGCGCACGGAGTTGAGTTCCGTGCCCGCGGTGTCGAGGGCGTCGTGAATCTCGGCGCGCGTGACGGCCTCGCACTCGCAGACGACCGGGTTAGGGTCGACGCTGTTGAGGACTTCGTCGGCGCGCGAGCCGAGCCGCTGGGCCGACCGGCGGCCGATGGGCGACCGCAGGCCGAAATCGTCCATGTAGTCGCGGAGGACGGTGAAGTCCTCGCTTCCCGGGAGCGGCACGTCGGCGGTGCGGCACTCGGCGTCGACGCCGAGCTTCTCGCAGACGTGGTCCGAAATCTGCTCGGCCATCATCCGATAGGTCGTGAGCTTGCCGCCGACGATGCTCGTCATGCCCGGCAGGTCGTCGCGGTCGGCGTGGTCCAACAGGAAGAACTCGCGGGTGATGTCCGTCGGGTCCTCCGTGCCGGTGCCCGGCGGCTCGTACAGCGGGCGGACGCCCCAGAAGGAGCGAATCGTCCGCGCGTCGGCCAACATGGGCACGAGCTCCGAGAGCGTCTCTATCATCAGGTCGACCTCCCAGCCCTCCTCGGGGTAGTCCTCCGGGTCCTCGACCTCCTCGTCCGTCGTCCCGAGGATGCACGTCGTCTCGTGGGGGACGATGATGTCGGCGTCGCCCTTCGGCCGACAGCGGTTGACGACCGTGTCCACCTGCCGGGTGTTCATGATGGTCATGACGCCCTTCGACGGCCGGACTTCGACGTCCACGCCCGCGAAGTCGCCGATTTGGCCGGCCCACGCGCCCGTCGCGTTGACGACGTAGTCGGCGCGGATTTCCTCGACCTCGCCGGGCTCGCCGTGGACGTACGGTCCGGTGCCGGTCTGGTGGGTGACCTCGACGCCGACGACCTCGCCGCCCTCGACGAGCACGTCGGTGACCTCGGAGTGCGTCTCGATGCGCGCGCCGTGCTCGACGGCGCTCGCGGCGTTCGCCACGCAGAGGCGGAACGGGTCGACCGCCCCGTCCGGGACCTTGATGGCGCGTTTGATGTCCTTCGCGAGGTACGGCTCTATCTCGCGCGCTTCCTCGGCGGACAGCACCTCGGCCGGAATGCCGCACTCGCGGCAACCCTCCAGTTTCTTCTCGAAGTACTCGTCTGAGTCCTCGGGGCGCTGGACGAACAGCCCGCCCGTCATCTCGACGCAGTGGCCCGCGATGCGCCGGAGGACGCGGTTCTCTTCGATACACTCCTTGGCGGACGCCTGGTCCGATACCGCGTACCGACCCCCGCTGTGGAGGAGTCCGTGCATCCGCCCCGTCGTCCCGTGTGTGAGGTTCCCCTTCTCGACGAGGGTCACGTCCAGCCCGCGCATCGCGAGGTCGCGCGCGATACCCGTGCCGGTCGACCCCCCGCCAATGACGAGGACGCTCGGCGATTTTTTCATCTGTCTTTCGTGAGGTAGGACCGACGGCACTTTATTTTACCTTCACTCGTCTCGCGTCCCGTTCGTCTCACGGAACAGACCACTTCGGTCGCGAGACTGCCATCGGAGCGCCCGTAGAATGCCGTAGCTCGGCGTTTCTACACCGAATCGAAACGACGGCGATAATTCAAAATTATTGTTCCAATTAGTTACGTACGACTCGATTAAGAAGGCGAACCCGAACCTCTCAACTGGCTTTGAGGCGGCCGTCACGGCCGATTTCAGTGTTTCGTGTTCTCACTTGTCAGGGACGTTGTCGGGAGTGGTCGGTTTTTAGGCGTGCGCCGGATACCGTCGGCCAGGGACTTACCACGCCATGCGCCTCGAAGACAGAATCACCAGGCGACGACGCCGCGGCGGGAAGCGGCCCCGGCTCGTTCGGGACCTGAGCGCGCTCGACCCGACGGCCCACCCCGAAGAGCCGACCGGCCGCGGCCCGACGCTCGAACGCATCCTCGACCATCTCGACCCCGTGTTCGACGGCGACCTGCCGCCCAACGCCCACGTCCACGGACCGAAGGGCGTCGGGAAGTCGGCGGTCGTCGCGTCGCTCTTCGAGCACCTCGCCAGCGCGCTCCCCGCCCGGCGGTCGGTCATCCACACCACCACGCGCACCGCCGCCACGCCGACGACCTCGTTCGCCTACGTCGACTCTCGCGACGCCTCGACCGAGTTCGCGCTTCTCCACGCGGCGCTCGACGCGCTCTGCGAGGAGCCGGTGCCGTCGCAGGGCGTCGGCGTCGAGGCGCTCCGCGAGCGGCTCGCGGAGTGGGTCGCTCACGACGAACACGCGGTCGTCGCCGTCGACCACGTGGGCGAGCCGGAGACCTACTCCGCGGCGACGGCAGTCGAGACGCTCGGGTCGGTGTCGCCGCACGTCTCGGTGCTCAC
This sequence comes from Haloferax sulfurifontis ATCC BAA-897, assembly GCF_000337835.1. Taxonomy (GTDB): domain Archaea; phylum Halobacteriota; class Halobacteria; order Halobacteriales; family Haloferacaceae; genus Haloferax; species Haloferax denitrificans. The sequence continues at coordinate 66,457 of NZ_AOLM01000004.1, forward strand.
CGTCGGCCGCGACCCCCGCGACGACGCGACTGCGGGCGGCGAGGCGGACGGCGACACCGCCGCGACGCCCGCGAGGTCAATCGCCGTCTCGGCCTACGAACGCCACAGTCTCGTCGACATCCTCGTCGCGCGCGCGTCCGACGGCGTCACCCGAAACGCGCTTCCCCACGAGGCGACGCGCGAGGTCGCCGAGTGGGCCGACGGCGACGCCCACGACGCGCTGTCGGCGCTCTACGGGGCGGCGACGCTCGCCGCCGCCGACGGCGCGGACACCGTCGATACCGAGTACGTCTGCGCCGGCATCGACGCCGTCCCCGACGACGGCTGTTCGCTCGGCCGCGTGTTCGCGCTCTCCGAGAGCCGTCGCCGCGTCCTTCGGGCGTTCGTCGCGCTCGACGACGGGGAGGCGGCTTCCGTCTCGGCGGCGACCGAGCACATCGCCGCGTCGCCGCGGGTGTCGCTGTCGCCCGCGACCATCCGGCGCGTCCTCTACGAGCTTTCGGACCTCGGCATCGTCCGGCGGGTCTCGGACTGTGACCCCACCGACGGCCCGGGGCGGCCGGCGACGCGGCCCGTCCCGAACTTCTCGGTGCTGGCGTTCCGCGGGCTGGACGACGGCGAGCGCTGAATCGCGGGGCCGACCAGCCGTCGGACCGACGACCCGCCGGACCGCGGCGCGCTTCTCCCCGACCGCTGAACCTTTTTCCCCCGTCTCCCAACTCCGGGTATGGTTCCGCCGCTCGTACTCGACATCGACGGGACGCTCACCGACGCGGAAGGCCACCTCGACCCCCGCGCGTTCGAGGTGCTCCCGACGTGGGACGCCCCCGTCATCCTCGCCACCGGCAAGGCGTTTCCTTATCCGGTCTCGCTGTGTCACTACCTCGGACTCCCGCAGACGGTCATCGCGGAGAACGGCGGGGTCGTTCTCGCCGACGGCGAGGTGACGTTCACCGGCGACCGCGAGGCCGCGCAGGCCGCCGCCGACGAGTTCGTCGCGCGCGGCGGCGACCTCGGGTGGGACGCCGCGGACACCGCGAACCGCTGGCGCGAGACCGAAATCATCGCCCGTCTCGACGCCGACGAGGCGCTCCTCCGCGAGGTCGCAGACGAGTTCGACCTCGAAGTCATCGACACCGGCTTCGCCTACCACATCAAGACGCCGGGAGTCGAGAAGGGCGTCGGCCTCGAACGCGTCTGCGAGACGATGGACTACGACCCCGAGGAGTTCGTCGCCGTCGGCGACAGCGTCAACGACGCCTCGACGTTCGGCGTCGCCGGGCGGTCGTTCGCCGTCGCCAACGCGGACGACGTGGCCAAGGGGGCCGCCGACACGGTGCTCGAACAGTCGTACATGGACGGCACGCTGTCCGTGCTCGAATCGCTCCGGGAAGAAGACGCGGCGTAATCGCCGGTCGTTCGCGTCGCTCTCGGCGTCTCAGGCCGGTTCCTCGAAGGGAGCGAAGCGCCCGTTGATGTCCCACTCGTGGATGCAGTAGGCGCTTCCGACCTGTTTTTCGCCGTCCGCTTCGGCGACGAGCCACGTCGCGGCGTCGTCGTCCCAGCGTTCCACCCGACCACAGCGCTCGCAGACGCGTCGCGTCGGCCGTCGAAGTTGGGGTTCCATACGTGTGTGACCGATTGCCGAGCAAAAAAGCCCATCGCCGTCGGCAGTTTCGCGGTCGGCCGCTCGGAGTCGGGCCGCCCCGCCAGCGGACCGACCCGCGTCGCCTTGCCACCGGACTGACCGCGGACGGCTGTGCACGCGTCGAACACGACTCGGGCCGGAACCGATGGGACTTACGGGCCGGGGTGCGGAGTGTGCGCATGGGCTTTCACACCTTCGACGCCGACAGGGCGGCGAAACTGGACGACCCCGCGCGGTTCCGATTCGTCTCCCGGGAGGAACTCCTCTCGCGCCTCGGCGTCGCCCCCGATAGCGTCGTCGCCGACCTCGGAAGCGGCACCGGCTTTTTCACCGACGAGGTCGCCCCGCACGTCGGGACGCTCTACGCCGTGGACGTACAGGAGGTCATGCACGACTTCTACCGCGAGAAGGGCGCGCCCGACACCGTCGAGTTCGTCACGGCCGACGTGGCGTCGCTCCCCTTCGACGACGACCACCTCGACGCCGCCTTCTCGACGATGACCTACCACGAGTTCGCAACCGACGACGCGCTCGCCGAACTCGCCCGCGTCGTCCGCCCCGGCGGCTCAGTGGTCGTGGTCGATTGGTCCACGTCCGGTTCGGGCGACGACGGACCGCCGCTCGACGAGCGGTTCGGCCTCGGCGACGCCGTCTCGGCGCTGGAATCGGTCGGCTTCACCGTCTCTCACGCCGAGACGCGACGCGAGACGTTCGTCTGCGTCGCCCGGCGCTGACGCGGACGGCGTCAGCCAAACACCGCCCGCTTCGGAAAACTGAACACTACGGCGGCGTCTGTCGGGTTTCCCCCGTCCTCAAGCACTAATTTCGGCGTCTAATATTAATATCCTAGAGTAATCTGGAGAATATCAGGACAACGCTTACGTCGAGGGATATGGTATTATATACCATGACATTGCATAACTCAGTCATCGACGGCTATCACCCCACCGAGGGGTATTACGAGTGTCGCTCCTGTCGCACGCGAACCGTCAGCGAGACCCACCTGTCGGAGTGTCCCGACTGCGGCGGGTCGGTTCGAAACATCGCCGTCGCCCGCGAGTGACCAGCGACTCGCGCGACTCGGCGGGTCATCGACTCCGAACAACCCCTCAACTTCCTTCTCACAGAGCGCACGGAGGGTCGTATCCCCCCGTCAGTCGCCCGCTGTCGGTCGCCCGCTGTGGTTGGTTGTGGTCCCGCGGCACCTGTGGCCACGACGCTCCGCTCACGACTCGATGACGCCGGTGTAGCGGTCGACGAGTAAGACGACCGCCGCGCCGACGACCGCGGCCACGACGAACGCGCCGTAGAGTTCGGTCGTCCACGACCGCCCCGATTCGACGAGCGCGGCGGTGCTCTCTACCACCGGGGCGCGGAGCGCGCCGACGATGAGGCTCACGAGGAACGCCAGCGTCGCCCGTCTGTAGTGTTCGAGCGCCCAGCGGACGACGTGCGCGATGGTGAACAGGCCGACGACGGCTCCGACCATGAACGTGACGACGACCGTGCCCGACTCGACGACGACCGACAGCGGCGCGCCGGCGGCGACGTCGAGGAGGCTGTCGATGAACGCGTTGAGCGTCGCGTTCATGTACTCGTACTGTCCGAGAATCAACAGGAGAAGCGACCCGGAGACGCCGGGGAGAATCATCGCGCTGACGGCGATTCCGCCGGCGACCGCAATCGCCGGCGGCGAGTGCCCGAACGCGCCGCCGCTCCCGCCCGAGGCGACGAACGCGAGGGCGAACCCGGCGACGGCCGCCGCGATTTGACGCGGGCCGTCGAGCGACACCTGGGCGTAGAGGACGACCGCCGACGCGGCGATGAGCCCGAAGAAGAAGCCGTAGGTGGGCACCGGTGCCTCGGTGAGCGCGATGTGGAGCACGCGCATCACGGTCACGATGGCGGTGGCGATACCCGCGCCGAGCGCGAGCAGGAAGCCGATGTCGATTTCGCGCATCGCCGCGACCGCGTCGGCTCGGCGGCCGGGGACGACGACGCCGAGGACGCGTTTGATGCGGCCGGGCGTGATGGCCGTCACCGCGCCGATGAGTCGTTCGTAGATGCCAGTGATGAGCGCGATAGTACCGCCCGAGACGCCCGGAACGGCGTCGGCGGCCCCCATACAGACGCCTTTCAGGTAGATGAGAAGCCACGAGAAACGGGCTGTCGACCCGTCTGAGTTCCTCGACATTTCGTTGTCGGATGCTCTCTCGGCGAGGATATCAGTCCACCGTTCGACGTTGCGGCGCGCTCGGGTGTGAGCCGGACTCGGAAAGAATCAAAGCTCACGGCGTGCACAACTCTGTCAATGAAGTTCAGCATCATCGGTAGCGGGTACGTCGGCACGACGGTCGCGGCCTGCTTCGCGGAGCTCGGCCACCGCGTCGTCAACGTCGACATCGACGACGATATCGTTCGGGCGTTGAACGAGGGCCGATGTCCGATTCACGAGCCCGGGCTGGCCGAACTCGTCGAACGGCACGCGGGAGACGGACTCCGAGCGACGACCGACTACGACGAGATTCTCGACACGGAGGCCACGTTCCTCGCCCTCCCGACCCCGTCGAACGACGACGGCAGTATCGACCTCGGCGCGATGAAGGCCGCCGCGACGTCGCTCGGCGAGACGCTCGCGCGGAAAGACGGTTCGCATCTCGTCGTCACCAAGAGCACGGTCGTCCCGACGACGACGGTCGACGTCATCGGGCCGCGAATCGAGGAGGCGTCGGGGAAACGCGTCGGCGAGGGGTTCGATATCGCGATGAACCCCGAGTTCCTCCGCGAGGGCACCGCAGTCGACGACTTCCTCGGCCCTGACAAAATCGTCCTCGGCGCACAGACCGAACGCGCGTACGAAACGCTAGACGAGATATTCGCCCCGCTCGTCGACCGCGCCGGAAACCCGCCGGTCGTCAAGACCGGCATCAGCGAGGCCGAGATGATAAAGTACGCCAACAACGCCTTCCTCGCGTCGAAAATCAGCCTCGCCAACGACCTCGCGAACATCTGCAAGGAGTTCGGCGTCGACTCCGACGAGGTGTTGGAGACTATCGGTCTCGACTCCCGCATCGGGTCGGCGTTCCTCGGTGCGGGGCTCGGGTGGGGCGGGTCGTGCTTCCCGAAGGACACGGCGGCGATTATCGCCGCCGCGCGCGGTCGGGGCTACGAACCGCGTCTGTTGCAGGCCGCCGTCGACGTCAACGACGGCCAACCGGAGCGAATGCTCGATCTCCTCCGCGAGCGAATCGACCTCGACGGCACGCGCGTCGCCGTTCTCGGGCTCGCGTTCAAGCCCGGCACCGACGACATCCGGAAGTCGCGGGCGACGTTACTCATCAACTCGCTCATCGACGCCGGGGCCGACGTCGTCGGCTACGACCCCGTCGCAACCGAAAACATGCGCGAGCGGTTCCCCGACATCGAGTACGCCGACTCGGCCGCAGACGCGCTCGCGGGCGCCGATGCGGCGCTCGTCGCGACCGACTGGGACGAGTTCGCGGCGCTCGACGACGAGTTCGACGCCATGCGCTCGCCCGTCGTCATCGACGGCCGCCGCATCGTCACTCGACGCGACGGCATCGACTACGAGTCGCTCGTCTGAATCAGCCTCACGAATCGCTCGTCTGCGTCGGTCTCACGAGTCGCCCGTCGCGTCGGCTCCGCAGACTGCTCCAGAGCGGATTTTTTCACTTTCTACCCGATAACCGCTGGTAAGTTCGAAAACGGGCAACTGGTCACCGGTGTCGCAGAAGACAAAAAAGGCCGTCGGCGTTGCCGTTCGCTTCGTTACGGAGCGACCGCGGCCGCGCCGGCGTCGACTGACGCCGAGACCGAGGCCGACGTCGACTCGTTCGTCTGCGAGTCGTCCGACGAGGAGCCGCCGGGCAGGTCGAGTTCCTGTTCGTTCCGTTCGAGGGTGACCTGCACGGCACCGTCTTCGGCACCGTTGACGAGGCCCTCCTCGACGGCGACGTTCTCCGCCTGATAGGTGACGATGGTGTTGTTCCCGGCGACCGAGGTCGGCCCGGTGAACGCGTAGCCGCCCGTCGAGCGGACGCTGACGTTCGTGTAGCCGTTGTCCGGTCCGTACTCGTCGTAGCCGGTCGTGGAGTACGGGAGCGTCATCGTGAACTCACCGTCGGCGTCGGTCTGCGCCTGCTGTGTGTAGGTGAAGTTCGTACCCGTGGTCAGGTCGCGCATCTGGACGCGCGCGGTCACCGTCGCGTTGGCCGGGGCACCGCTGCCTTCGACCGTCGCGCCGGGGACGCGCTCGAACGTCTTGACCCACGATGGGTTGTTGGGGACGAGCGCCTGTGGCTGGATGCCGTAGGTGTTGCCCTCCCTGACGATGGAGTTCTGGTAGGACCCCGAGCGGAGCGCCGAGCTGTTCGAGGACTTCACGAGACGGTAGTGTTCGAGTGCCGAAACGCGCTCCTCGGGGAACGTGCCGAGACCGCCGATCTGGGAGGTCGGGTCGTTCGCGACGTACTCCTCGGCGGCGCTCATGTTGTCGAACACTCTGACTGCCTGCCCGTCCGAGGGCGTCACTCTGAACGTCGCCGAGCCGTCGGCGGATGTGCGCTCTTCCCAATCGACGACGATCGGCGACGCCTCGCGAGCGCTGCCGTGGTACGCGTAGAGTCGGACCATCAGGCTCTCGTAGTAGCGCTGGTCTTTGACGTTCGATGCGGCGGCGACAGTCGTCTGCCCGTTCTGCTCTTGTAGGCGGTACATCGGACTGTAGAAGTCCGACGCCGAGACGTTCGACTCGTCGTAGAAGACGGTCGGCGCGGCGAACTTCGAGTCGGTCGAAGCCATCTGCCAGTCGACCATGACGTAGCGAGTCTGATCGCCTTCGCCGTCGTCACCCATCGAGGTGAGGACCGATTCAGCCTGCTGTTCGTCGTCGGCGAGGAGGAAGTTCGCTGCCCCGGTAGCACCTTCCTGGAACGGGTTCGCGTTCGGGATGCGTTCGCCGAGGACGGTGATCAAGTGACCGTAGTCCCACCAGGACATGACGCCGTAGGAGCCGTCCGGATAGTCGAAGTCGTCTGCGCGCTCGTACGTCCCGTAGTACTCCATCCGGTTCGATTCTCCGCCGAATTCGCCTTCCGCGGGTGTGTTGTTCTGCATCCAGGAGAGACTTCCGTCCCACTGAGTGACGGTCCCTGGACCGGTTTGAGACGCTTGCATAGCGGTCTGAGACACGCCGCCGTTACCGAGTTGGATCGGGATGATGAGGACGGGCGTGAGGATGAGGAGGACGGCAATCATGACCGCTGCGACCTGACCATACGAGACGTCGTCGAGGCGGTCGACGCTCGCGAAGCCGATGAAGTCGATTCTGAGGACTTCTCGAAGGAGGTAGGCGTTCATCACCGCGACGACGACCGCGAGGTAGTAGTTGAAACGAACCTGCGTGAAGGCGGCAGAGGTCATAATAGCTGCCCACACGAGGACGAACAGCTGCTCGCTCTCGTATTCAGCTTGCATCACTGCCCCCACGATGAGTGCGGTGACGATGGTCAGACTGACGAGCGACGATTCGACGCCGAGGGCACTACCGATCCCTGCCGGAAGCGCCGGTATCAAGAAGAGTACTCCGATGAGGGTGAGGCTCCCGGCGACGTATCCAATCCTCCGCGAGTTCCCACCCTTGACGAGTGGTTTCGCGACGAGCCAAACTGCTGCGAGAACACCTGTGAAGAAGGTAAACCCGTACTCGGACATGATACGGCCGACAGCAGTTTGACCGCTCGACTGGAGCGAGCTTGCAGCAATGAACGGCTGTGCCTCTCCGATGGTCCGAGTGGCTGCCCCGGCGCTGAACCCGACCGTGCGGAGGAAGTTAGTCGTAATCTGTCTGAAAGCGTCCGGGAGGATGACCGCTAGTAGCGCTATCGCGATGAGGCCGATGGCAGCGACGGCGATGGGGTATCCTCGGGCGTCGATATCGCTTGACTCCCACCAGCGAGCGAGTGCGGCGAGAAAGGCAGCACCGAGAGCGATACCGAACGAGAACAGCGGTTGAATGAGGCTGAACTGGGTGATACTGAACGAGGTGTCGGAGAGTGGGACGAACATCAAGACGCCGGTGACGAGCATCGAGACGACACCGACGAACGCGACGTGCTCGGGGGACCGCCCGCGTACGAAGTCAGAAACCATCGCAAGGACCAAAAAGAGCCCAACAATCCCGACGAGGAGGATGCCCGGCGGCCACGACCACATGTAGACCGCCATCGCGACGCCAGCGAGCACGGACCACTTGATGGGATTTCGGAGTGCATTGAAGTCTCCAGCCTCAACGAGCTCCCAGACGGGTTTTTCGCGGTCGGCGACACTGAGGGCAACCATCACCGCGAGGACCGCGAAACCTTGGAAGAACGGCTCGGCGATGTTGTGGTCGGCGAATCCGACGAGACCACGTTGAAGGAAGGTCCCGGGTAGGAGCATCAGGATGACGACGCCGAAAAGGCCACCGAGGCGTCCGCCAAGTCTGCGGCCGATCAAGAACGTTGGAATGGCGACGAGCGTACCAAAGACTGCCGGGGCGACGAGGAGCGTCTTCGCGATCAAATCCGTGGAGGGGCTCCCGAGTCCAACGATGAGTGCGACCGTCGCAATTATTTGGTCGTAGATAGTGCCGAACTGGCCGACACTCGTCCCGAACGGGAAGTTCGTCCACGGGTCGAACGGCATTGTGGAGGGCCAATTGCGAACCGTGTACGAAACTTCGCGGAGGTGGTACCACGCGTCGTTTCCCGAGAAAAGGACATCACCATCCCTGATGAAATTACTGTACGACCGGAGACGAATAGCCAACATAGTGACTAATATCACGAGGAGGGCGGGGACGTGATACCAGTCTTTGAACAGTTCGAGGACCGACTGAGAATCAAGGCCCTCTGTACGTTCAGAGTCTACGCTCATTGCTTCGATGGATTCGGAAAACGCGCATAAGTCTTGTGAAAGTCGGTCTTCAAAATTTCTCCTCTAGGCATGTTACTTACCCTCAAGAAATCCACGTTTCGTCACACGGTTACCCGACGATCACCGACTCTCGTACCAGTCGACGTACCGCTCGATTCCTTCCTCGAAGTCGACTCTTGGTTCCCAGTCGAGTTCATCCCGTGCTCGGGACGTGTCCGAGACGTACACCTTTTGGTCTCCTTCACGCCACTCGCCGAAGGAGATGTCGGTTCGCTTATCAGACTTTTCTTCGAGGAGGTCGAGGAATTCGAGGAGGCTTGTCGTGTTCTTCGTTCCACCACCCATGTTGTAGACCGCGGACTTGCCGTCAGGGTCTGAGAGAAATGCGTCATAGGCGCGAACGAGATCTTTCACATAGAGGACGTCACGAACTTGCTTTCCGTCTCCGAAGATGGTCAGCGGTTCGTCGTTGAGCGTACTAATTGCAAAGTGAGCGACCCATCCTTGATCTTCATTTCCGAACTGTCGTGTCCCATAGATACAACTCATGCGGAACGCTGCTGCTTGCACTTCGTTTCGCTTTGTATAGTCCTGCACGTAGATGTCAGCTGCGAGTTTCGAGACACCGTATGGTGTATGTTCGCACCCGTCGATAGAGAGGGACTCAGGGATTCCCTGATCGAAGTCTGGGTCATCGTACCAGTAGCGACTCTCTTGTTCGCGGACGGGGATGTTGTTGACGTTGTTTCCGTACACTTTGTTCGTCGAGGCGAGCACCACCGCAGGGTCGCTGTCTGCTTTCCGTGCAGCCTCGAGGACGTTGAACGTCCCTTCGGCGTTCACCTCGAAATCCGTGCGAGGGTCAGTAAGCGACGCCGTGACTGCGACTTGGCCGGCGGTGTGCACGATTGCGTCGTGCCCTTCGACGATGGATTCGAACGTATCAGCGGCGCGGATGTCAGCTTCGACGAGTTCGACCTCGGGGTAGTTCTCCTCGATGAAATTCCAGTTGTATGCCGCGGTGTTCCGACTCTCATCGGCATTTTCGAGCGTCTCAGTTCGACTGAGGTTGTCGAGTGCCGTGACGTCGGCACCCTGTTCTGCGTAGTACTCGACCGCGTGACTGCCGACGAAGCCCGCGCCACCAGTGACGAGGACGTTCTCCGGTTTGCTCATGTGTTAGGTCTGCGTGCATGTGGTGAAAATACATGAGGTGGATATAGTTATTGCTCGCAATTCGACTGTTGTGTATAAAATCACCACGTTAGATGACTCGGATTACTCTTCTCCAACGAGACCCATCTCTTCGAGTTCTGCGTGGACTTCCTCGAAGTTTTCACTGACTCCGCGATTAGTCGTCTGTTAGCCGCTGTTCGAAATACGGAATCGTTCTTTTGAGTCCCGTTCGGAGCGAGATCGAGGGCTTCCAATCGAGTTGCGACGTGATTTTGGAGATATCAGGGCGTCGAACTTCTGGGTCGTCTTGTGGAAGTGATTTGTACGTCACGCCGGAATCGGTATCGACGACATTGAGGATGACGTCAGTTAATTCTCGAATGGAAATCTCTTCCGTGTTCCCGATGTTGAACACATCGCCTGCAGCGACTTCAGCAGGGGCATCAGCAATCGTTCGGATTCCTGCGACCAGATCTGATACGTAACAAAAACTCCGGGTCTGACTACCATCACCGTAGACAGTCAAGTCCTCACCACGGAGCGCCTGCGTCAGGAAGTTTGGAACCACACGACCGTCGTTTGGATCCATTCGGGGACCATACGTGTTGAAGATTCTAGCGGTGCGAATGTCCATCTCGTATTTCCGTTCATACGCGACGGCGAGTGCCTCCGAGAAGCGCTTCGACTCGTCGTAGGGCGCTCGCGGGCCTCTGATGTTGACGTTGCCGTTGTACGTTTCCGACTGAGGGTGTTCGTTTGCATTCCCGTACACTTCACTCGTCGAGGCGATGAACACGCGAGCGTCGTGGTCACGAGCACATTCGAGTGCGCGCTTGGTCCCCTGACTGTTCGTCAGTGCGATTTCGACGGAGTGCGAGGTGAAATCTTCTGGACTCGCCCGTGACGCCATGTGATAGACGACATCGACAGTTTTGAATTCAGGGAACGGATCCCGGACATCGTGTTTCTGAACGGTAAGCCTTGGCGACTCAACATGCGCCAAGTTCTCCTGACGGCCACTCCCGTAGTTGTCGAGAACAGTGACACGGAACCCATCTTTAAGGAGGCTATCGACGAGGTGGCTCCCGAGAAATCCCGCACCGCCAGTCACGACTACGTGCGTTGTGATTTCTGTATCAGGCTGTAGTGAACTTTTGTCTTCCGACATCTGTTAGAAATAGATACTGCTGTTGTCGCCAACGTTGAGATTGTTCGCCTCACCGTGGACATCCGTGTTACTCCCGACGATGCTTTCGTTGATATTGACGCCCTGTAAGACCGCATTCTGTCCAACAATACTGTTGGCGACGATGCTCTGTTCTATCGTGGCCCTATCGTCAATACTCACGTACGGGCCAACGACACTCTCTTTGACGGTTATGTTCTCTCCAGCGTCAATGGGAGGGATGATGACAGATCCTCTAAGTTGCTCGTCTCCATTTGTTTTAGTTCGTTCGAGAAGAACACGGTTGGCTTCCAGAAGCGTCTCGGGACGACCACAGTCGTACCAGTCTTCGACTTCGAATGTTCGGAGGTTGCACCCCTGTTCGACCATCCTCTGGAGCGCGTCGGTTAATTGGAACTCGTTTCCAGCACCTCTGATGTCGTTGTCGACCAGATGCCCGAGCGCGTCAAAAAGTGCGTTCGAATTTTCGATAATGTACACGCCACTGATAGCTAAGTTCGATGGTGGGTCATCAGGTTTCTCGACGAGTCGGCTGACTGCGTTGTCCCCGCTCATCTCGACGACGCCATAATGGCTCGGTTCGGAAACCTCCTTCACGCCGATGCTTCCGTCGCTCTCCGGAAGTTCGTCATGAGCATCGAGGAATGTGTTGAATCTGTTTTCGAAGAGCATGTCCCCGAGTGCGATGAGTAACTCGTCGCCGCGGGCGATAGATTCGGCCTGATAGATACTGTGGCCGAGGCCTTTTGCGTTCTCTTGTTCAACGAAGTCGAACGCGAACCGTTCGGAGAATGCAGACCGAGCGTACTCAGTAATCTGGTCTTTCATAGTCCCTCCGACGACGACGACGACTTCTTCGACATTCGTCTCGGCAATATTTTGGAGGATATGTCCGAGAATCGGCTTTCCAGCTAGCCTTACCATTCCCTTTGGTTTCGTATGCGTCTGGGGGTAGAGCCGTGTCCCTTGACCGGCAGCTGGAATGATCGCTTTCATTAAAGACAGATTCCTTTCCCCTATCTAAAATCCACCGCTCCATGTGAACATGGGAGGAACGTCTCCCCGCAAATATCACACGACGAACTTTCTTTAAAAAGGCTCATACTTTGAGGGCCAATGATGGTCTCACTCGTCGTCCCCGTCCACAATGAGGTAGGGGGCTGGACGTGACTGACTGACTGCGTGAAATCGGTTCTCTCCTCTAAATTTTTTTCACGTGCTTGAAGTTGTCTATGTGGGAATACGAACTGTTTGGCCAAGCTGAACGTCTGCGAATCTCTCTACTCGTTGCAGTTGCCGGGTTTTATGGGTAACTCCCCGGTGTTGATAGTTGGAAGGGGCACAACTCGCAGACGGCGTTCATTAGTTAGATTCGCCCTCGAAACGGCTTGTGTCAGCACTCATCAGAAGTGTCATCCACTGGTCGTGGGTGTTCATCTACGTGCAGGCGTCTTCTACCGAACTCCTCAAAATCATCAGTACGACGCTGTCGCGCTCGCTCCCTCGATTACACTACTTGAGTTTTGAGGACTTGAAATCGCCTGGTAATGGCATTCTTACAATACGTTCTATATCGTAACCGTGGCGATTCTCGTCGGCGACTTGCTCTCTGGGTCAGTTGTCCTGTTCGAACTGTCCAGTGAGTATTCGTCGTGACCAACAGTGGTGATACGAACGCACAGGATGTCGAGACGTACCTCGAAATACCTGACACAGATAGTGCGACCGTCCTTGTGATTGACGAGTATCGGCTGCCCGTACAGTGGTATCTTCGTGCTACCGTCCCGGTTGAGTTGGTATAGAGTCTCCTCGTATACAGTCTCTCAAAGTTATTGTTGGCCTCCGACATCGAAGAAGCTTCTGAGATATTTATTATTGTCAGTAGTGGTAGATGTGAACTATAACTCCAAATAAACTTTGAGAAGTGTACCGTAGTGTTCCTTGGGTTGAGCGTAGCCTCAGAAACCCCATTCAGAAAGAGTGACACCACTTACGACTACAGTACAATCTTCCAACCCTATTTTTGACTGGCTGCTGAAGAAGGTAGTGTCTACCAAAGATTTTTATAATTCACGCTCACCGCTGATATCGTGCGTGTCGCCATCATCACACCCCGATATCCACCTAACGTTCACGGTGGGGGAGAAATCAGTGTCCAACTTCTTGCAAATGAACTATCACCTCAGGTAGATCGTGTTGAGGTGTTTAGTTTCGATGGCGCCGGTGCGCGATCAGTCGACGGAATCAAAGTCCACCGATTTAGAAGCCTCCCACACCAGATACTGGAGTGTTCGAATCTACTGGCATACCTCCCATTGAGAAGGAAACTCAAGCAGTTAGAATCATTCGACGTACTCCATTCGTACAACATCGTATTGAACCCTGTTGTTGGTCGTCTCTCCTCTCAGATGGACGTTCCAAGCGTAGCGACACTGAACTCGTATGACCTCCTACCTAAGTCGGCTTTCGGAATAAAAGCACCCCCGAAACGACGTTTGTACGAACTTCTCTCAATGGGCACTACTGGCCGAATTATCCGGAGCGAAACAAAACGGATCAACCGCTTTATCACACTGAGCGACGCTTCTAGAACTATCTACCGCGAAAACGGATTCCAGGACGTTCCGATCGATGTGGTCCCAAATATGCTTGATCCTTCATTTAAAATTCCTGAATCTGGAACAGACTCCAATAGCTATCAGTTACTCTTCGTTGGTAGCCTAATCAGAGAGAAGGGAGTCAAGTATCTTATTGAGTCTCTGTCTCATCTTTCTTCGGATATCTCTCTCAGAGTAGTTGGCACTGGAGACCAACGCCAACCCCTTGAGTCATTAGCTAATCGATTGGAAGTTAACTCTCGTATCGATTTCACGGGCCAGATTCCGTACGAGCAACTATGTCAGTACTACACAGATGCTGACTTATTCGTCCATCCTGGTGTATGGCCGGAACCGTTCGGGCGAACGTTGCTAGAGGCGATGCAAGCAGGCCTTCCAGTGGTTGCAACTAACCTAGGGGGGCCCGCAGAAATCGTCCAGCAAGACGAACTCCTCTGTCCGCCAAGAAACGCCAAAAAGCTCGCTGAGACAATTTCGCTAGCACGAGATCGATCAGGCGATGGAGTCCAGAACCAGGCGTATGTCTACAAACGGTACTCTCCCGAAACAGTCATCGACGAAATTTGTGATGTGTACCAGTTGGCAATGGACGGTTGGTAATCCGTCCACCTACGAATTAATCGTACTTTTCAGCTCCCCAACACGGTTTAACATACGTTCAAGAACATATAAGAAGGACACGTCCAGATTTTTGGATTGTTGTAGAGCCAAGGGGAGATAGGCTAACGAGCCAAACAGCCCAAACAATATCCGCGGTATTGTCCGAGATCCACCGTGTTTTTGATGGAAGTGGTGTGTTCCTTCTCCAGACCGGATTGCTCTACTAACGAATGACTCCCAACTGTAATCATCGTTGTGTTCTACAGATATTGGGATGTATTTCATATCGAATCCGGCTTCAACGACCCGGCGCTGTAGGTCTGCATCTTCTCCTGCTGCTAATGGGAACGATTCATCGAATCCGTCCATCTCGGAAAGCACAGACCGTAGGTATGCAACATTTGCCGTTCCGCCCACTGCCAAGTCACCTTCATCCCGAACTGGCTCGTCCGGTTCATCGTACGACATCTGGTCTCGAAATCTGTGCGCTTGAGCAAAGCGGTTGTTCCTCAATAGTTCCTCGAGTGGGACTAACGAGCCACCTACTGCTGCAACACCCGGTTCGAAACCAGCAACCAACGAATGTACCCAATCTCGCGGAACGATGCAGTCGTCGTCTGTGAACAGAATAAACTCACCTGCCGCACGTCGCCACCCCCGGTTACGTGCTGCCGCAGGTCCTGAATTTTCCTGTCGTAGTACCTGTACGTGTCCCTGCTCTTCGAAACGCCTGAGAACGTCGTGTTGGTTTTTGGATTCGGAGCCGTCGTCGACGACGATTATCTCATAATTGTCTGCGGTCTGGTCACAGACTGACCCTAATGTCTGCTCTAATTTCGACGGTCGCTCGTAGGTCGGGATAACAATAGACGCGCGTATCTTGGAGGTCACGTATTTATGACGTTGAGACAGTTCGTTCTAACACAGTTACCATTGCTGAACCGAAGTTCTGTGAATCAATCTCTGTATGGCCGTTCATGCAATATAATTTCTCTACCTACGTTTTGTTTCCTACGTATTCAAAATGCCTTAGCTGACGCGGCACTGGTAACTGGCTGTGAATCCGATACGAGAACTATTAATCCGATACACTTTGAACTGAGACAAGATGGATACTGCTCGTTCTGGTATCGGTTGGTTGATTGCCCAGATGGGTGCACTCGCTGTGGCCTGGATCGCGAGCATTTATTTTGCTCGAACACTTCCTGATCCTCAGACGTCCCTCGGCACGTTCTATGCGTTTGAGACTGTCGTCACATTCCTTGTTTTGCTTGGAAACGGCGGTCTGAACGAAGCAATCGTTAAACGAGTCAGTGAAGGGAGAGATCCCGAACAGTTTGCAACTGCTGGTTTGTTGCTATCTATATCACTTGTTGTCACTGTCTCGGCGGGCATCCTATTGTCATCACAACTACTGATAAATTTCTTTAATTTTGGGGGAATCTCAGTATTGGTGATTATTGTGACAGTCATTTCATATCAAATGAGGGATACTTTGGGTGCACTTCTAGCAAGCAAATTCCAAGTTGGACGCTCAGGAGCCATCAACTTCGCAAATTCGGTTGGGCAAGTCGCCGTTCAGGTCTCACTTGTCTCTATCGGTTTCGGTGCCATTGGACTCATGATAGGATATATGGCGGGTGCGGTGTTCGCATCGCTGATAGCGATCTGTCTCGTCTCAAATCGTTTCAACATCGCCTCACCCACGAAGCACCACATCTATAGTCTGGTTCGGTTCGCTCGGTACAGCTTCCTCAACAACTTCGTCCAGAAATTTTACGATAATATCGACATTATCATAATAACAATTTTACTTGGTACATCATCAACAGGCGTATACGGAATTGGCTTTCGATTCTCTCTCCTTGTCATGGTTATCTACAGCGCAATTACCCGCTCGGTCGCACCTGAGATTAGTCGGCTAGATATGGAAGGAAATAACGAGCGTATTCGGGAACTCCTCAACGATTCAATCGTTTTGGGACTGTTTTTTGGGATTCCTGCTCTGGCTGGGTTCGGTGTTCTCGCACAACCAATCATCGTCACGTTCTACACGGAGGAGTTCGCCTCGGCAGCAGTCATCGCATTCGGTGCCGTCGCAACAAGAATCCCGGAAGGACTTCGGTCGACTGCTAGCGCTGTACTGAGCGGCATGGACCGTCCAGACATCACCTTTCGGGGTGGTGCTATTCTCATGATTACAAATCTTGTTCTTGATCTTATTCTTGTCCCGACGATTGGAATCAAGGGTGCTGTAGTGGCGAGCTTTGCTGGAATGTCCCTGCAACTGTTGTATCTTACTTATTATCTCTTTTCGATTCTTGACCTCTCGTACGTTGATCTTCCTGGCCGAGAGGTCCTGGCCGAGGTCCTAGCCGCGCTCGTAATGGCCGGTGTCGTCTACGCTGTGAGAGTCAGGCTCCCCGGGATGTCTGCTGCATTACTTGTTGGATTAGTTCTGCTCGGTGTTATCACTTACTTCACGGTCATTATCGGTATCAGTGGAGGTGTCCGGCGCCGAGTATTCGGAATCGCACGAACGGTAATACCTTGATGTTGCAGCGATTAAGATACCGACTAATTGTCACTCTTATTCTCGACAACACCTGTAGTTCACCCAGAGCACCTGGATGTTGGAGTCGTTTTTGGCTACCATTGTCGACTTCGCATCTCCCATGAGTCCTACCGACTCTCTTTAGCAACTGATAACCACTTGGAACTAAAAATAACCGAGATCTTGGAGTCTCTGTGTCACCTCTTCAGAAGTGACATTTGAATTTGTGACACTCTCTGTGGGTGTGTGTGTTTTGTTGTCCGTTCCAGTAGTTTCGTACCACGGGACGGTAACGAGTGGGTCGATTGGCATCCAACGTGGATGGCCGTAAATCCCATACTCTCCAATCGCGTTTCCGTGGTCTGAGGTAACAACGGCAGTGTCGGCGTCAACATTTTCCAACAGTATTTTGACGTCCTCTAATACGTGGCGTAAGTTGTTCTTATACTCACGCCACACTGTTTCTTCGTCCACATCTCCGGTCCGTAACTGCTCCCATATCGTCCGTGACTGCTTCTTTCGCTCTTTATCGTTTGGACCGATATACGAGCCTTGGTCTAACTCTGGTGCGGGAATGAACGGATGATGCGGTTGCATATAATGGACAATCATCGAATCTATGTCCTGGTTCCTACTGGTCTCGATTGCTGTATCAGTGATTGGTCTGGGTTGAATCGTTCCGATATCGTTATCCCAACTCCTTCGCCAGACCTCCTTCAATATCTTCACAGGCACCTCTCGTTCTCCGGTGAGTTTTGTTTTACAGGATGAACATATTTCACACCCCTCATGGTACACGGCTTGGTGCGAAGGTTTGATCTCAGCCCCACAGTCACACTGATTAGAGAACGTATAAGGGAATGCATAGATCGAATTAGGATTTCCAGTAACATACGCTGCCTGTGCGAGTTTGCGTTTATACTGTGGGTCGAAAATCTTCTTTACCCAATCCGATGTCGAACTCGCAACTGACGTTAACGAGTTCTGGTTTGAGAGAAACTGGTATTCATCTGCGACAGATTGTAGTAAATCCAAACGACAAGCGTCAAGTACAATCAGAAGGTCCCAATCACGCTCCCAAACTGATGTTGGATTATAATTCAAATTGCTAATCCATCTGACACATCCTACTCGAAATTCGTACGATGACTCTTTAACACCATCTATCCCGTCTGTCCGGATTGACTGGACAGAACTGTTGAACCAGTCGAATAGACTCATGTATAGGTTCGTTCATCCCTGGGTCTAATAAGGTATTTCCCTTTTAATGGCTCTGGTGAATCGCCATACAGCGGTTGATTTCACTGTTTTGCGGCACACTTGATGTTGTGAACGACACACTTCACGACGAGTTCACGAAATTCTCGGTACCAGGTTCGCACTCGCACGGCGTCGCCGTGCGTGCGCTTGATCGACGAGAAGACGGTCTCACACATCGATCGTTGACGGCATCGAGGCCCATCGACCCGCGCGTTATGCGCGTGGTCAATGGGCCGGAAGATCCGGTGCTTAATCAGCGGTCTGACGTCCTCTTCTCGGAGTTTCTCGCGTGAATCCATCCGATTCGTAGCCTTTGTCAGCGGCGAGGCTGTGCATGTCGTCTGCGTTGCGGCAGGCGACCTGCCAGCCGAGCTGTGTGTCGTGCGTTTCGGTCGTACAGTGAACGTCAAGAATCGCTTGAGTCTCTGTATCCACGAGAGCCGTCGCTTTGAGCGTCTGAACGCGGTAATTCGTGCGGCGGCAGTAGTGCTTGCTGGCGTTCTCGCGGTCGAAAAACGTAGCGTCGATTGCGGCGTGACCCGAGGGGTCGTGCAGCTGCGCCGACAGGCGCAGCAGCACTCGCCAGATCTTCATTTCGAACCTGTCAAACGCTTTAACCAGCGTCGAGTGGTCAGGGAGATCGCCCTCTTCGAGGCCGATCTCCCCAAAATATGCGGCATCTCGCTCAGCAAATCGAGTGCCTTGCGGTACGATTCATCAAGGTAAACCCGAAGACAGTGCAGCGAGACGAGGACGTAGTCGGTGACAACATTTTTAGCCAACGTGACGACTTTTGTCGTGAAGCGGGAGATTTTCGACATAGGCATCAACAGTCTTCCGCTTCAACTCCTTTGAGTTAACGACCGAATCCGCCGCCATCTAGTGATTTACCAGAGCCGACAAATTCATTCTAGAAATATACAACTACCTATGTCCAACCAACCCTTCGTAGACCCAATCCCTTGTTTGTGGGTTTAATTAGCGCGAAAATCCGTCTTGTCCTCTTTGATTTGGGCGCTCGGTTGATCTGCTAACCCTTTGAGAGAAAAACGATGCTAGGTTATTGATTTTGATAGATGATCTGAGTAAACTCGGCCACTTCGCTCCACGTGATGCCAATATCAACATCGACATCAACGTGGTCCAAAGAGTGGACTGTACTGACTATCTCCGAGGATCTGGCATCTTGAATCGCGAAACTTCCTTCTCTTCTTGCCCAGTCCACTAATGCCCCCGCTTCCCTCACCACACACGGCGTCCCCGCCGCCAACGCCTCTGCCACCGTCATCCCGTAGGCCTCGAACTCGCTCATGGTCACGTAGACGTCGGCACCGGCGTAGAGACCGGGCAACGTCTCGCTATCAACGTATCCGAGGAACTCGACTCGGTCTTCGACACCAGCCTCTCGTGCGATTCGCTCCAACGCATCGCGATACGGCCCGCTCCCCGCGACGAGCAGGTCGAATTCGGGGAGGTCGGTCATCGCACGAATCACGTGCTGGACACCTTTGTATTCCTCTAACCGTCCAACTGTGAGGAGATACGGTCGTTCCCGATCGAACGGCGTGGCCGACGTGAACCGCTCGACATTGAGTCCGTTCGGTATCACCGTCGCATCGACGTCGAAGTCCCTTGCCAATTGTTCGCGTTCCCACTCGCTGACGGCGATGACAGCGTCGGCACGTCTGACTGCCCACCTGCCGAACGGCCTGTAAAGCGACAGCAGTCTCTCCCGAACCGAACTCGCGCTGCCACCGTGGTAGTGCGTCGTCACGACGAACCGTCGCTCACCGACACCCAGCGCCGCGAAAAACAGCGGGAACGAGTGATAATTGTGTGCGTGGACGATATCGGCGTCCGCGTTCCGAACTGCCCGCATGATCTGCGGGCAAATATGCATGGCACCGTCCGGTGCGACCCCGCGGTAGCGCTTAATACGAACGCCGTTTCGGCGCTCGCGTCGAAACCCATCCCCGCCAGCGTCAGCCGTGAGGACAGTAACCTCGTGCCCACGATCGACGAGTCGCTCCGAAAGCTCGCAGACGTGGGTTTCGACCCCTCCGGATTGCGGCGGATACCGCGGCGTCACCTGCAGTATCCTCATTCGTACTGGTCTCGCAGTTCTTCGTCGACTTCCCAAATCGCACTCCCTTCCCCGCGCAGCAGTTTCACACTCGCAAAGAGCAGCGACACCTGCGTATCGAAGAGTGCGTAGGCGGGCTGGAGCGACCCGAGTTCATCGTGTGACCCGAGAGCGACGAACGCGGCGGCGGCACCGGGTACAACGAGTCCAAGGGGGCCACCGAGGGCGAACCCGGCGAGCGTCGTCACCGAAACCGCGGCTGCGAGCAGCCACGGGGAGACTATCATAAACCACCAGTTGAACGGGAGAACGACAGCCCCGTACATTCCGTACCGACCCAATGCGTCGCGGTGCTGGGCGAGGAGTCGAATCAAGCCCATCGCACGCCGGTCTTTCTGCGTTCGCCGCTTGGAGAACGCAGAGTGCGACGCCTCCTTGTAGCGGATGTCAGGGTCGAAGACGACGCGCTTGCCGTTCCGCCGAATCAGCAGTGCCAGTTCGGTGTCGTCGGCGATGGAGTCCGGGTCGATGGGGACGATTTCGTCGTTTTCGAACGCGGAGAACGGCCCGTGGAAGATGAGTGTCGAATCGAGATGCGATTCGAGCGTTTGGATGGTCGCTTGGATTCCACGGTACCCCTCTTCGACGCCGCTGCCTCCCAGGACGTCTGCGTTTCGGCCGGTGACCGCGCCGACGTCGGGGTCGGCGAGGTTGGCGGCCGCGACACGGAGCGCATCGGATGCGACTTTCGAGTCGCAATCGGTCTTGACCACCATCTCGTTTTTTGCGGCGGCGTAGGCGTCGTTGAGCGCAGGGGCGAGGCCGCGACGCTCGTCTTCTTCGATGAGGTTCAGCGTCGGCGTGTCGCGGCGCTCGAACCAGTTACGGATGATGTCTCGCGTCGAGTCGTCGCTCGAATCCACGATGACGACTTCGACTTTCTCCATCGGGTAGTCGAGCGCATAGATGTCGTCGAGTTTGTTTTCGATGATTCGTTCCTCGTTGTACGTCGGCAGCACGATGCTGACCGTCGGTTCCGCGTCCTGCTTGTTCGCTGGGGAGCCCTCCGGGTCAACCACGTAGTAGAGCAATCCGTAGAGCAGGTACGGGATTCCCGTGAGCGAAAAAAGGAACACCGCCCCTTTCGCCAGACGGCGAGCGAGAGTGCGCATACCCCCGGTTGAACGAGGGTGATAAAAATAACACGGGTCTCACCCCTTTGCTACCGTCCTCCAGAGTTCATATCGGTAGCGACCACCTCTCTGGTTAGTTGCAACTCTGGCTGGCGCACACCCACACAATTTCCCGGAAAGACACCTTCGTTATGATCGTCCCGAGGCTCTGATTTGATTAGAGACCCCCCTAAGTGAGATCCATCGAATAGACCAACATTTCAGATCGAGGTATACTGGATACACAGGACATCAGCTTCGCAAATATGGTCGATTCAGCGATTGTTGAGTGAACGTGAACTTCGCTGGTCGAAGCAAGTGTGAGTGCCGACGATAGGCGAGGAGACTCTCTGCGAAGAAACGAAAACAGACAATACACCACCTGTACGATGAGGTGTACTGGTGATGAGAGAGAAAGTGACAGGCGTCGCGACTCGACGATCTAGTGAGTCCGTCGACGAGCACAGGCCTGTGAGGAAACGAAAAACCACAGTCAAGCGCGACGCTACGGCACGAAAACACGCGGGGGATTCGTAGACTGAGGTCAGTGGTCGACAGGACCTCAGCACCAAATTCACACCCCAGAGACGACGATACGAATACACCCTTGCGGAAAACGGGCGAGTGTGTACACCCCTGATATCGGTGGGTGTACCGGGGTGAGCCGAAGACACTTAAAAGCAAAAAGGGTGTAGAGGATGGGCAAAAAAGTACAAGGGTGTACGAGTACCAAGCAGCTGCGATCCATACCCACGAGATATTGGTGAGCTACGGCTCCAGTACTTCCCGCCCGAGTAACAGTCTCGAGGAGCCTCCTTGACCGAACCGAGTTGGTGGGGTGGCACAAACAGACTCCCGGTTGGAGATAAAACGTGGCTTTCGGGGCGTGATGTAGTACGGGTTAGCGACGTCAGTTCGCACAACGCCGACTGTCACCCGTGTAAACCGTTCAGGTGCACAACGAAGTCGTGTCCTTGATACTAAAGAGAAAACCCTTTTGAGAAGTCCTCAACCACCACTGTAACAATGCCCACCCCCGACGCCGTCTGTATCCTCGTCCCTACCTACAACGAGGCAGAAACAATCGCCGATGTCGTCTCAGACTACAGAGACGAGGGATTCGCTAACGTCCTCGTCATCGACGGCAATTCCACAGATGGGACACGGGAGCTGGCCGAAGACGCCGGTGCTCACGTCGTCGTTCAGTCGGGGACGGGGAAAGGCCAAGCAGTCAGAGAAGCCATCGAGGACCACGTCACAGCCGAGTACGTCCTGATGCTCGACGGCGACGGGACCTACGAAGCGACGGACGCCGCCAAGATGCTCGACCCGCTCACCGAGGGGTACGACCACGTCATCGGCGACCGATTCGCCGACATGCGGCCGGGCGCGATGACGCGGCTCAACAGGGTTGGAAACCGCATCATCAACCGGGCGTTCGCGTTCATTCACGGTCAGGACTTCCGCGATATTCTCAGCGGCTACCGGGCGTTCACTCGCGAGTCGTTTCTCGACATGACGCTCACCTCCGACGGGTTCGGTATCGAGACGGAGATGGCCGTCGAGTGCGCGAAGCGTGGTATCAAGACGACGGTCGTCCCCACGACCTACTATCCGCGGCCCGACGGCTCGGACACGAACCTCGACCCGATCCGCGACGGCGGTATCATCTTTCTCGAACTGTACCGCCGCGCCAAGACCAACAACCCGCTTTTCTACTTCGGAAGCGTCGGGTTCGCGTCGACTGCGACTGGGGTCGGCCTCGCCCTCTACGTCGCCTACGAGTGGGTCGTTCGCTCGGTCTCCCACGAGGTCATCGCCGTCGTTTCCATGGCGGGAATCCTCTTCGGGGTGCAGTTGCTGATGTTCGGCGTGCTGTCGGATCTCATCTTGTCGTTGCATCGCGAGCAGATGAAGCGCATCGAAGAACTGGAGTGAGCGTCGGCTCGCGCCGGCCGTCGAGACCGGGGATTCGACCGAGACCGCCGTTAGAACGGAACGAGCGAGCGAAGCCGACCCATCAGGCTCTTCGACGCTTTGGCGCGGAACTCCTCGAACACCGGGTGGAGCGTCTCCAAGAGGTCGCGGCGGGAGTCGAATCGGTCTTTGGGCGCGGCGGCGAGGGCGTCGCTTATGGCGACCGTATTGCCCGCGGCGTCAATCGGGACGGCGACGTCGTCGAGTGCTCGCACGATCTCGCTTGCGTCTGCCGGGTAGTCGATGTCTGCGGTGTCGACATCATCGGCGAGCGCGGCGATACCGAATTCGATTGAGTTCGGCTCCGACGTATCGTTCTGCGGCGGTCTCGCGGCCATCGAACGTACATAGGACGTCCCGCATGGAAAAACCCCCGACCTTCGGTGATATCGCCGGCGAACGCCGGGAAACCGCGACGAACGGTCGCGGTCGCCACCGTTGGGGTTAACCTCGCCCGGTGCCACGGTCGAGCCATGACCGAGTACACGACGGTCTCGATTCCGAAGGAGTTGGCCGCTCGCGTCGACGACACCATCGAGGGAACCACCTTCTCGAGCACGAGCGATCTCGTCCGGTTCCTCCTGCGCAGTATCGTCATCCAGCACGAGCGCTCCGGCGGCGACCTCTCGGAGGCGGAGTTCCAAGAGATAGCGGAACAGCTCACTGACCTCGGATACCTGCGGTAGTCGGCCGGAGGCGGGCGGCTCAGTCGAGTTCTTCTCGCGGCGGTTCGGCGTCGACGACGGCGAGTTCCAACTTCCGACCGGCGCGGTCGAAGGCCGCGAGCGTCCGCCGCTCCCACGGGGGGACGGCGAGGAGCACCACGGCCGCGAGGTCGTCGCGTTCCGTGAGCTCGAGCGGTCCCTGCGGGTGGGTGAGAAACCGGGCGCGGCCGCGCCCGGCGGGCGTTCCGAGGTCCATCCCGAAGACGGCGCTCACGGACTGGCCGGCCTCGGCCATGTAGAAGTGGGTGAGAACCGGGGTCTCCGGGTCGAGCCCGAGCTCCGCGTCGAACTCGCCCGCGGGCGTCGGCGCGAGGACGAGGTTCATCGACGACGGTTCGGCGTCTTCGGCCATGTCGAGAAGCAGGTCGACGAGTCCCCGGGTGACGTGAATCCGTCGCCGCTCGCCCTCGACTTCGACTTCGGAACCGGAATCGGAATCGACGGTTTCCCCGTCGGTCGTGCGGTCGGGTGTCGGCTCCGCGCCGGAGAGGTGCTCGTCGCCGGGGGCGGTCGTATCGTCGGGCATCAGTTCGAGAGCATCGAAGTGAACGCCCGGGCGTAGGCGCTCGGGAGGTTTCGCCGGGCGTTTCCGAGCGCGGTTCGAAGCTCGTCGCCCGCGTTCACGGGGACGCCAGCGCCGTGACCGACGAGTAGCCGTTCGGGGTCGTAGCGCGAGAGCACGCGCCGCGGCGGGAACGGCCGGAGCATCGGGTGGACGCCGAGGTGTTCGCCGCGGGCGCAGAAGTAGTCCACCGTGCCGACCGACTCGGGGACGACGAGCAGGTCGTACTCGTCGTGGTAGAAGCCGACTTCCTGCCACGGCGGGAGCGAGCGGTCGACGAGGCGGAACGCCTCGAAGCCCGAGTCGGCGAGGTCGGCCCCGAAGCGCTCGACGGCCGCGTCGAGTTCGTCAGCGACGCCCGTCATCCACGAGGCGACGTAGACTGGCACCTCGTGGCGGTTGGCGATGGCCGCCGCGTCGCGTTTGTGTCGGTCGAGGCCGACGACGACGCCGGCCACGTCGCCGAGCTCGGCGAACAGGTCGTCGATACCGGGGGCGTCGACGGGGTCGAACACCCACACGTCGCCGTCGACTTCGACGGCGTGGCTGGCGCGTTGCATGGTCTCGTCGGGGTGTGCGAGCCAGCCGACGCCGTGGTCCCATCGGTCGATTTCGCGGGGTTCGGAGGCACCGCGACCTTTCATCGGCATGCCAGTATCGTAGAGCGCGCGGTGCATAAGGACTCTCCCCGCGGCCCATGCCCCCGGTTCTCGCGCCTCACGTCGGCGGTCGCTCGCCGGGACGCGAGACCAACGCGGGTCGGCCTCTCAGAGGTCGTCCGTGTTGATGTCCACGCCCGGTGGGGAGACGACGAGGAACTTCCGGAAGTGCATCAGCTGGCCGCCCATGTCTTTGACGTCGCGTGCGAAGCCCGACGCGAGTTTGTTGAGGTCGCCTTCGATGGCGAGAAAGAGGACGTTGCCGCGGGCGACGGACTGGACCCACTCTTCGGGCGGGGTAGACCCGTCGAGGACGCCGAGGACGACATCGCCCTCGGCGTCGTCTTCGTTGAGGTGTTCTTCGGCCGTCTGCAAGTTGAGATTGAAATCGCCCATACCCGCCCGGTTGTCGAGCGACGAGAAAAGGGTTCGGTCGGGCCGCGAGCCCGCCGTCGAGCGTCGCGATTGGTTCATTGTTATCACGTTGCACGCGACAGTCGCGTTTCAATCCACGTTTGTCCAGTCCGCGGTGCGCGCATCGGCCACGAAATTTTGTTTCTAAACTCTATTCGATTGTATTATGTAGTACAGCGATTCGAACGCCAAGCGAGCATATCAAGTCAATATATGACATTAAATACTATAAGGTCGTTTAGGTAAGTCGATTAGGGTCGGTGCGGGTTGTCACGCGACACCCCCTGAACGTTCGTGATACTGTCGGGGAGAAACGTTTAAATAGGAGTTCGGGCACGTGACTGACACGATGTCTCACAAAGACACGGAGGATTCGTCGGGTTCCCCGGCGGGTCGAGTTCTTCCAGGGCACATTAGCCCAACAATCTGAAATCGAAGACGTACGAATCTTCGACACGACACTCCGCGACGGCGAACAGTCACCGCGAACCTCGTTCAGCTACGAGGAAAAGCGCGACATCGCCGAAACCCTCGACGACATGGGTACCCACGTCATCGAGGCCGGGTTCCCGGTGAACTCGGAGGCGGAGTTCGAAGCAGTCGCAGATATCGCTGCTTCGACGGACGCGACGACGTGCGGGTTGGCCCGCGTCGTCGACAAGGATATCGAAGCCGCGCTGGATTCCGGCGTGGACATGGTGCACACGTTCGTGAGCACCAGTGACGTCCAGTTGGCCGACTCGATGCACGCTTCCCGCGAGGAAGCCGTCGAGCGGGCCGTCCGCAGTGTCGAACACGTCCGCGACGCGGGCGTTGAAGTAATGTTCTCGCCGATGGACGCCACCCGGACGGACGAAGACTTCCTCATCGAAGTCGTCGAGGCCGTCTCCGAGGCGGGCGTCGATTGGATCAACCTGCCGGACACCTGCGGCGTAGCGACGCCGACTCGCTTCGCCCGCATGGTGGCGACGGTCCGAGAGCACACCGACGCGAGAATCGACGTGCACGCGCACGACGACTTCGGACTGGCGTCGGCGAACGCGATGGCCGGCTTCGAGGCCGGCGCGGCACAGGCGCAGGTGTCGGTCAACGGCATCGGCGAGCGCGCCGGCAACGCCGCCTACGAGGAGGTCGTCATGGCCGCCGAATCCCTCTACGGCGTCGACACCGGCATCGACACGACGAAGATAACCGAGCTGGCTCGCATCGTCGAGGCGGCGTCCGACATCCCGGTCCCGGCGAACAAGCCGGTCGTCGGCCGCAACGCCTTCTCTCACGAGAGCGGCATCCACGCCGCCGGCGTCATCGAGAACGCCGACACGTTCGAACCGGGCGTCATGACCCCGGAGATGGTCGGCGCGACCCGCGAGTTCGTACTCGGCAAGCACACGGGGACGCACTCGGTACGCAAACGCCTCGCAGATATCGGGTTCGACCCCTCGGACGCCGAGGTCCGGGAGGTCACCCGCCGCGTCAAAGACCACGGCGCGGAGAAAGAACGCGTCGACGACTCGACGCTCGAGGTGTTCGCTCGCGACGTGGGTATCACCCACGAGGACGACACGGAGGAGGAGGTCCGCGCCTGATGGCGCCGGGCTGTGGCCCTACGGGGCGACCGCCCTGCACGCGTTCGACCTCCCGACCGGCGTGCAATCGTTGCCCGCCGCGAAAGCATTATTACCGACGGGACGGACGTGTTGCATACGATGACCTCGCACGACGAACACGCGGTTCGCGCGACCCCGGTCGCCGGGGCCAGCGACGCCGCCGTCGGCGCGATTCGGTCGCTCATTATTGTAGGGGCATAGCCCCCTACCACACGATCTCTCCGTCCCGCGTATCCGCACCGTTTTCAGACACGTCCGAAGTCCCCACAATGGCGCACCAGCACCACACGCAGTCACCAGACAACTCGTATCGACGACCGACCACACACCACGGAGCCCACACATGAGCGAACGAACCGCAGCCACGACCGACCCCGACGCGACGGAAGCCGACGACGACTCGACCGAGACGCCGACCGAGGTTACCACGGGTTCGACGTCAGTCGTCCGCGCCCTCGAAAACGCCGGCGTCGAGACCGCCTTCGGCGTGCAGGGCGGGGCGATAATGCCCATCTACGACGCGCTGTACCACTCGGACATCCGTCACGTGACGATGGCCCACGAGCAGGGCGCGGCGCACGCCGCCGACGCGTACGGCGTCGTTCGCGGCGACCCCGGCGTCTGTCTCGCCACGTCCGGCCCGGGCGCGACGAACCTCGTGACCGGCATCGCCGACGCGAACATGGACTCCGACGCGGTGCTCGCGCTCACGGGGCAGGTCCCGTCCGACATGGTCGGCTCCGACGCGTTCCAGGAGACCGACACCACGGGCGTCACCGCGCCCATCACGAAGCACAACTACTTCGCCTCGTCGCCCGACACGGTCGGTGACACCGTCGGCGAAGCGTTCGCGCTCGCCGCCGAGGGCCGCCCCGGCCCGACGCTCGTCGACCTCCCGAAGGACGTCTCGCTCAACGAGACCGACAGCGAGCCGGGGGCGGCACAGCCGCCCGAGACGTGCCGCGCTCGCACCGACCCGGCCGACTCGCAGGTCGAGGCGGCCGCGCGCGCGATCGAGCGCGCCGAGAAGCCGCTCTTGCTGTTCGGCGGCGGCGTGGTCAAGGCCGACGCGACCGAGGTCGCCCGGCAGTTCGCGACCGAGCACCGGATTCCGGTCGTCACCACGATGCCCGGAATCGGCGCGATGCCGGAGGACCACGAACTCTGCCTGTCGTGGGCGGGGATGCACGGCACCGGCTACGCCAACATGGCCATCACGCACACCGACTGTCTCATCGCGGTCGGCACGCGGTTCGACGACCGCCTGACCGGCGGCATCGACACGTTCGCGCCCGAGGCCGAGGTCGTCCACATCGACATCGACCCGGCGGAAATCTCGAAGAACGTCCACGCGGACTACCCGGTCGTCGGCGACGCCGGCCGCGCCATCGAGCGCGTCGACGCCGAACTGGACGAGGGCCCCGACGCGCGCGAGTGGGTCGAACAGTGTCTCACGTGGAAAGACGAGTACCCGATGGACTACGCGGCCCCGGACAACGAGCCGCTGAAGCCGCAGTTCGTCGTCGAGGCGCTCGACGAGGCCACGCCCGACGAGACCATCGTCACGAGCGGCGTCGGCCAGCACCAGATGTGGGCCGCCCAGTACTGGACGTTCACCGAGCCGCGGCGGTGGGTCTCCTCTCACGGCCTCGGCACGATGGGCTACGGCCTGCCCGCCGCAATCGGCGCGCGGGTCGCGGCCGACGACGACGAGACGGTCGTCTGCGTCGACGGCGACGCCTCGTTCCTGATGACGATTCAGGAGCTTTCGGTCGCCGTCCGCGAGAACCTCGACATCACCGTCGCCATCCTGAACAACGAGTACATCGGGATGGTCCGTCAGTGGCAGGACGCCTTCTTCGAGGGCCGACGCATGGCCGCCGGCTACGAGTGGTGTCCCCAGTTCGACAAGCTCGCCGAGGCGTTCGGCGCGCGCGGCTGGACCGTCGACTCCTACGAGGAGGTTCCCGACGCCATCGAGGAAGCGCTCGCGTACGACGGCCCCTCGGTCATCGACTTCCACGTCGACCCGGCGGAGAACGTCTACCCGATGGTCTCCTCGGGCGGCGCGAACGGCAAATTCGCACTCTCGGAGGACCAGTTATGAGCGACAATCGGACAGGACTGCAGGGCCCCGCGCCCGACGAGCGGCCACACCCCGACGGCCGCCGCAACGCGCAGGGCATCCGCATCGACCCCGAAGCGGAATCGGAACACGAACCGCGGCGCGCGGTCTTTTCGGCCATCGTCGAGGACGAACCCGGCGTGCTCTCGCGCGTCGCCGGCCTCGCCGCCCGCCGCCAGTTCAACATCGAGAGCCTCACCGTCGGCCCGACGACGGTCGAGGACCACTCCCGCATCACGATGGTCGTCGAGGAGCCCGAACCGGGCATCGACCAGATAGAAAAACAGCTCGCGAAGCTCAAGCCCGTCATCTCCGTCGGCGAGCTGGACGACGACGCCGTTCGCGCGGAACTCGTCCTCCTGAAGGTCCGCGGCGAGGACCCCGATAAGGTCCACGCCATCACGGAGATGTACGACGGCCGCACGCTCGACGCCGGCCCCGAGACCATCACGGTCCAACTCTCCGGCGACGAGCGCAAGATAGACGACGCCGTGGACGCGTTCCGGCGGTTCGGCATCATCGAAATCGCCCGGACCGGCCAGACCGCGCTCGCCCACGGCTCGAAGAAGACCGTCCCCGGAGAGGAACCCGGAACCTCCGGCGAACCCACCAAACCCAACACCAACACGCAATGACAGAACTCACCACGGAAGTCTACTACGACGACGACGCCGACCGCTCGCAGATCGACGACAAGACCGTAGCCGTCATCGGCTACGGCAGTCAGGGCCACGCCCACGCCCAGAACCTCGCCGACAGCGGGGTCGACGTGGTCGTCGGCCTCCGCGCGAACTCCTCGTCCCGCGACGCCGCGGAAGCCGACGGCCTCCGCGTCAAGGAGCCGGCCGCGGCGGCCGCCGAGGGCGACATCGTCTCCGTGCTCGTCCCCGACACCGTCCAGCCGGCGGTGTTCGAGGAGATTCGCGACTCCCTCGACGCGGGCGACACGCTCCAGTTCGCCCACGGCTTCAACATTCACTACAACCAGATTCGACCCCCGGAAGACGTCGACGTGACGATGGTCGCGCCGAAGTCGCCGGGCCACCTCGTCCGCCGCAACTACGAGGCGAACGAGGGGACGCCGGGTCTCATCGCCGTCTATCAGGACGTGACGGGCGACGCCAAGGAAGAGGCGCTGGCGTACGCACACGGCCTCGGATGCACCCGCGCGGGCGTCATCGAGACGACGTTCCAAGAGGAGACCGAGACCGACCTGTTCGGCGAGCAGGCCGTCCTCTGCGGCGGCGTCACCTCGCTGGTCAAGCAGGGCTACGAGACGCTCGTCGACGCGGGCTACTCCCCCGAGATGGCCTACTTCGAGTGTCTGAACGAACTGAAGCTCATCGTCGACCTGATGTACGAAGGCGGGCTCGGCGAGATGTGGCACTCGGTCTCCGACACCGCCGAGTTCGGCGGGCTGACCCGCGGCGACCGCGTCGTCGACGAGCACGCCCGCGAGAACATGGAGGAGATTCTGGAGGAGGTCCAGGACGGCACCTTCGCCCGCGAGTGGATTCTGGAGAACCAGGCGGGCCGGCCGTCGTACTCCCAGCTCAAGGACGCAGAGGAGAACCACCACATCGAACAGGTCGGCGCGCCGCTTCGCGACCTGTTCGCGTGGGCCGACGAGGAAGACGAGGCGGACGCGGAGAAAGCCGAAGCGCCGGCGGACGACTGAACACGACACCAATGACACGCGACGACACGACAGACCGAATGCGAGACATCAGCCACACGAACCCCTATACGGGCGAGACGTTCACCACGGTCTACGAGCGCGGCCCGGCCGTCACCGACGGCGGTCGGAGCGACTCGACGCCCGCGGCGACGGACGGGGACGCGACCGAGACCCAAACGATGGGCGACGTCGACCACACGCCCCGCAACGGCGAGGGCGCGAACCAGGTCTGGGAACGCGGCCGCGACGACAGCGTCGTACCGGGTGACCGCCATGAGTGAGGGAACGCTGTACGACAAGGTCTGGGAGGAACACACGGTCTCGGAGCTTCCGACCGGCCAGACCCAGCTGTTCTGCGGCCTCCATCTCATCCACGAGGTGACGAGCCCGCAGGCGTTCGGCATGTTGCAGGAGCGCGACCTCGAAGTCGCCTACCCGAACCGGACGCACGCGACGGTCGACCACATCGTCCCCACGTCGGACCAGTCGCGGCCGTTCCGCGACGACGCCGCCGAAGAGATGATGGCCGAACTCGAACAGAACGTCCGCGACGCGGGAATCAACTTCTCGGACCCCACGTCGGGCGAGCAGGGTATCGTCCACGTCATCGGGCCCGAGAAGGGACTCACCCAGCCCGGCATGACTATCGTCTGCGGCGACAGCCACACCTCGACCCACGGCGCGTTCGGCGCGCTCGCGTTCGGTATCGGCACGAGCCAGATTCGCGACGTGCTTGCGACCCAGACGGTCGCGATGGAGAAAAAGAAGGTCCGGAAAATCGAGGTCACGGGCGAACTCGGCCCCGGCGTCGAGGCCAAGGACGTCATCCTCGAAATCA
The DNA here is from genome assembly GCF_000337835.1 of Haloferax sulfurifontis ATCC BAA-897. Lineage (GTDB taxonomy): Archaea > Halobacteriota > Halobacteria > Halobacteriales > Haloferacaceae > Haloferax > Haloferax denitrificans. Next base: position 98,275 of record NZ_AOLM01000004.1, read on the forward strand.
TCCGTCGCCTCGGGACCGAAGGCGGCGTCGGCTACGTCTACGAGTACGCCGGCGAGGCCATCGAGAACCTCGACATGGAGGGTCGGATGAGCATCTGTAACATGTCCATCGAGGGCGGCGCTCGCGCGGGCTACGTCAACCCCGACGAGACCACCTACGACTGGCTGAAAGACACGGAGTACTTCCAGGAGAACCCCGAGCGGTTCGACGAACTCAAGCCGTACTGGGAGTCCATCCGCTCCGACGAGGACGCCGAGTACGACGACGTCGTCACCATCGACGGCTCCGAACTCGAACCCGTCGTGACGTGGGGGACCACGCCCGGACAGGGCGTCGGCATCACCCAGCCGATTCCGGCCCCGGAGGACCTGCCCGAAGAAAAGCAGGACACCGCCCGGATGGCCCAGGAGCACATGGGCGTCACGCCCGGCGAGACGATGCAGGGCTACGAAATCGACGTGGCGTTCCTCGGCTCGTGTACGAACGCCCGGATGCCCGACCTGCGCCGCGCGGCGGAGGTCGTGAAGGGCCGACAGGTCGCAGACAGCGTTCGCGCGATGGTCGTCCCCGGCAGTCAGCGCGTCAAGGCCGCCGCGGAGGCGGAGGGCCTCGACGAGATATTCAAGGACGCCGGCTTCGAGTGGCGCGAGGCGGGCTGTTCGATGTGTCTCGGCATGAACGAGGACCAACTGGAGGGCGACGAGGCCTCCGCGTCCTCGTCGAACCGCAACTTCATCGGTCGGCAGGGGTCGAAAGACGGCCGCACCGTCCTGATGAACCCGCGCATGGTCGCCGCGGCGGCCATCACCGGGGAAGTGACTGACGTGCGCGAACTGAAGGAGGTGACCACCGCATGACCGACGAGATTCCCGAAATCGACTCCGCGTTCGGCTCCGGCGTGCCCATCCGCGGCAACGACATCGACACGGACCAGATTATCCCGGCGCGGTTCATGAAGGTCGTCACGTTCGACGGCCTCGGCGAGTTCGCGTTCTTCGACCAGCGCTACGACGAGAACGACGAACCCAAAGAGCACCCGCTGAACGAGCCGCAGTTCCAGGACGCCTCCATCATGGTCGTCAACGCCAACTTCGGCTGTGGCTCCTCTCGGGAGCACGCCCCGCAGGCGCTCATGCGCTGGGGCATCGACGCTATCATCGGCGAGTCGTTCGCCGAGATTTTCGCGGGCAACTGCCTCGCGCTCGGCATTCCGACGGTCACCGCCGACCACGACACCATCACCGAACTGCAGGACTGGGTCGACGAGCACCCGGACGCTGACATCGACGTGGACGTGGAAAACGAGACGGTCACCTACGGCGACACCACCGTGGACGTGACCGTCGACGACGCACAAAGGAAGGCGCTCACCGAGGGCGTCTGGGACACGACGGCGCTCATGAAGTCGAACGCCGACGCGGTCGCCGAGAAAGCCGCCGCCCTGCCTTACGTCGATGACTGAGGAAATCGTCGTCATCCCCGGCGACGGCATCGGCGCGGAGGTCATCCCGGCGGCGGTTGACGTGCTGAAGGCCGTCGGCGACTTCGAGTTCGTCGAGGCCGACGCCGGCGACCACGTCAAAGAAGCCACGGGCGAGGCGCTCCCGCAGGAGACCTACGACCTCGCCGCCGAGGCGGACGCGACGCTGTTCGGCGCGGCCGGCGAGACCGCGGCGGACGTCATCCTGCCGCTTCGGACCGCGGTGGACTCCTTCGTCAACGTCCGCCCGGCGAAGGCCTACCCCGGCGTCGACGCCCTGCGTCCGGAGACGGACCTCGTCTTCCTCCGGGAGAACACCGAAGGCGTCTACTCGGGCCACGAGGACCGCCTCTCGGAGGACCTCTCGACGCTCACGCGCGTCGTCACCACCTCGGCGTCCGAGCGACTCGCCGAGTACGCCTGCGACTACGTCGGCGGCGAGGGCGGCAGTTTCCAGGTCGCCCACAAGGCGAACGTGATGCGCGAGACGGACGGTCGCTTCCGCGACGCCGTCGTCTCGGTCGCAGACGAGCGCGGCGTCGAGGCCGAAGAGGTCCTGATGGACGCCTTCGCGACGCGCGTCTGTCTGGACCCCACGCAGTTCGACACCGTCGTCTGTCCGAACCTCGCGGGCGACGTGCTTTCGGACCTCGCCGCCGGCCTCGTCGGCGGCCTCGGACTGCTCCCCTCGGCGAACATCGGCCCGGACGCCGCGCTGTTCGAGCCGGTTCACGGCTCCGCGCCCGACATCGCCGGCGAGGGCATCGCCAACCCGGCCGCGACGATTCTGTCCGCGGCGATGCTCCTCGACTACCTCGACTACGAGGACGAAGCCGACCGCGTTCGGTCGGCCGTCGAAGGCGTCCTCGCCGACGGGCCGCGCACACCGGACCTCGGCGGCGACGCCTCCACTGAGGACGTGACCGCCGCGGTTCTCGACCGTCTCTGAGCGCCGGCGACGCACCGAATCGGCGGTTCGACGTTCGTTTCGAACACGCTCGTTTTCGTTTCTGATCGTTTTCTCACCCACGAACACCCCGTTTTCGTTCCTGTGTGGAATCCGTCCGTTTCGAACAGATACGGGCGGAATCCAACATAAACAATTAACACTACTCCCCGACCTATCTTCCACCTAACGAGGAATCGCCACCGATGTTACCAGCAGAGCGCAAACGCCGCATCGTCGAACTCGTCTCCGACTCGGACGGTCGGTCGGTCGAGTCGCTGTCCGAACATCTCGGCTACTCGAAGGCGACGATACGGCGCGACCTGCGCGAACTCGAAGACCGTGGGCTCATCGAGCGGTCGCACGGCGGGGCCGTCCCCGTGACCTCCGTCGGGCGCGAGCAGACCTACGGCCAGAAGGAAGTACAGAATCTCGAAGGGAAACGCGCGATCGCGGACCGCGCGGTCGAAGAACTGGCCGAGGGGCAAGTCGTGTTCTTCGACGCCGGGACGACCACGATGGAGGTGGCCCGGAAAGTCCCCAAGGACGGGACGATACTCGGCGTCACCAACTCGCCGCGGCTCGCCATCGAACTGAACGAGGAGGACAACGAGGTCAAACTCACCGGTGGGACGCTCCGCCGGCGGACGAAGGCGCTCGTGGGGCCGACCGCGGAGTCGTTCATGGAGCGGACGAACTTCGATTTGCTGTTCCTCGGCACGAACGGGTTCGACGTCGAATCCGGCCTCACGACCCCGAACGAGGACGAAGCGCGGATGAAAGAGCTGATGGTCGAAAAGGCCGCGAAGGTCGTCCTCGTCGCCGACCTCTCGAAGCTCGGCCGACGGAGCTTCGTCCAGTTCGCATCACTCGAAGATATTGACCTGTTTATCACCGACGGGACGCTCGACGCCGACTCCCGAGAGGAGATAGAGAGCGCGGGCGTCACCGTCGTCGACGGAGTTGCACGATGATTCTCACAGTCACCCCGAACCCAGCAGTCGACCACACGATTCACTTCGACGAACCGCTTCAGACCGGCGTCGTCCACCGGACCGACGACGCGGTGTTCACCGCCGGCGGCAAGGGTATCAACGTCGCCAAGTACGTCTCGGCGCTCGACGCCGACGCGACCGCCTCGGGCTTTCTCGGCGGCCACTTCGGGAAGTTCGTCCGCGACCGACTCGACGCCGACGGCATCGCCTCGGACTTCGTCACCATCGACGCGGACACGCGGCTGAACACGACCGTGCTCGCGGAAGACGGCGAGTACAAACTCAATCACAACGGTCCGCAGATTCGGCCGGCCGACGTGGACGAACTCGTCGAAACCGCACAGGCGAACGAGCCGGACACGCTTCTGGTCGGCGGCAGTCTCCCGCCGGGGATGTCGCTTTCCGACGTCGACAGGCTCGCTCGCGCGGGCGACTGGCAAATCGCGGTGGACATGGGCGGCGAGTACCTCGCCGAACTGGACGCCGACTACTACGTCTGCAAACCCAATCGCTCCGAGCTCGCGGCGGCGACGGGCCGAACGGTCGAGACCGAAGCCGACGCCGTCGAGGCCGCCGAGGAGCTTCACGCGCGCGGGTTCGAGTACGTGTTGGCCTCGCTCGGCGCGGACGGCGCGCTCCTCGTCACCGACAGCGAGGTGCTCTCTGCGCCCGCGCTCGACGTGGAGGTCGTCGACACGGTCGGCGCGGGCGACGCGGTCATGTCGGGCTTCCTCGCCGCGCGCGAACACGGGCTGTCCGACGCTGACGCCCTCCGAATGGGCGTCCTGACGGCCGCGCGCGTCGTCGGCGTCGCCGGCACCCGCGTCCCGCACCTCGAAGACGTGCTGACGAACGAGATGCACGTCGAGGTGACGACCGTTCGGACTCGGTGATTCTCGTATAAACGTTTATTAACGACTAAAGCGCGCAGTAACGTTCATATTCGAAAGGGTTTTTGAGCACATTTGCGTACGTTCTTTCGTAGGGGTGGCAACACTATGGCAAACGACGCAGAAGACGCGGTTCGGTCCTACCTCACGTCGGTGAAGGAGGACCTGATGACCGGGGTATCGTTCATGATTCCGTTCGTGACCATCGGCGGAATCTTTCTCGCGCTGGGCTACGCGGTAGCCTCGCTTTCGAACAACGTACAAGACGTATTCAACAGCACGGGGACCGCCGGCTGGTTCCTCGCGCAGATCGGCGTCGCTGGGCTGACGCTGATGGTTCCGGTCCTCGGCGCGTACATCGCGTACGCCATCGCCGACCGACCGGGCCTCGCACCGGGCTTTATCCTGTCGTACATCATCCAGCAGGGCAACGTCCTGCAGGCGGCCGGTGACGTCATCGGCCTTCAGGGCGGCTCCGCCGGCGCGGGTTACCTCGGCGCAATCGTCGCCGGGTTCCTCGCCGGTATCGTCGCGCGCTGGTTCAAACAGCGCGACGTGCCGGAGTTCATCGCACCGATGATGCCCGTGCTCCTCATCCCGGTGGCGACCACCGCGGTGCTCACGCCCGTGATGCTGTTCGTGCTGGGCGTCCCGATTTCCATCGCCAACGCGGGACTCACCGCGTTCCTGAGCAACATGCAGGGCGGCGGACAGGCAATCGTTCTGGGGGCTCTCCTCGGGGCGATGATGGCGGCCGACATGGGCGGCCCCATCAACAAGGTCGCCTACGTGTTCTCCGTCGGCCTCATCTCCGAGGGCGTCACCGCACCGATGGCCGCGGTCATGATCGCGGGCATGGTCCCGCCCATCGGCCTCGCGCTGTCGAACTTCATCGCGCCGCAGAAGTACGCGGCCGAGATGTACGAGAACGCCAAGAGCGGCGTGCTCCTCGGGTTCTCCTTTATCACCGAGGGCGCGATTCCGTACGCGGCCGCCGACCCGGCCCGCGTCATTCCGAGCGTCGTCGCCGGGAGCGCCGTCGCCGGCGCGGCCTCGATGGCGCTCGGCGTGAACATGCCGGCACCGCACGGCGGCATCTTCGTGGTTCCGCTGTCGAACCAGCCGTTCATGTTCGTCGCGTGCATCCTCCTGGGCTCCATCGTCACGGCCGTCATCGCGACGGCCATCAAGCCGAACTTCGACGCCAAGGTCGCGGCCCAGAGCTCCGACGACTGACCACAACCGAACTAATCTTTCCGTACTCGAACGAAGCACAATACAATGGACGTCACTGACATCAGCACCATCACACCGCTCGAACTGATCTCGCTCGAAGAGCCGCCGGCGACGAAGGAGGGAGCCATCGAGTTCCTCCTCGACCTCGCGGTCGACGCCGGTCGCGTCGACGACCGCGACGCCGCGCTCGACGCCCTCCTCGAACGCGAGGAGGAGGCGACGACCGGCGTCGGCTTCGGCATCGGCATCCCCCACGCGAAGACCGACGCCGTCTCGAAGCCGACGGTCGCCTTCGCGCGCTCGACCGAGGGCATCGACTTCGACGCCATGGACGACAAGCCGGCGAAGCTCCTCTTTATGATTCTCGTCCCCGCGGCGGGCGGCGAGGACCACCTGCAGATTCTGAGCGCCCTCTCGCGGTCGCTCATGCACGAGGACGTCCGCGAGAAGCTCCTCGAAGCCGAGAGCAAACAGACCGTCCAGGACGTGCTCGCCGAGGTGGTCGAGTGATGGAGCGGACCGTCACGGTCGTCCCCGAAGACGGGCTTCACGCCCGGCCAGCCTCGCAGTTCGTCGAGACCGCAAACGAGTTCGACGCCGACGTACAGCTCGGCCGCGCCGACGAGGACGACCTCGTCCCCGCCGCCAGCATGCTGGCCGTCACCGGTCTCGGCGTCGGCCACGACGAGTCCGTGCGCCTCGTCGCCGAGGGTGACGACGCGGAAGCGGCACTCGACGCCCTAGAGGATATCCTTTCGACGCCCGAAGCCAAACAGTAAGCCATGACCGAACGAACCCTCTCCGGCATCGGCGTGACACCGCTTTCGGGCGTCGGCACTGTCGTCTGGTACCGACCGGACGCCGACCTCCCCGAGCCGCCGGCACCGGAAGACGTGGACGAAGACGCCGAACTGGCGCGCTTCGAGGACGCCCGCGCGGCCGCCGAGGACGAACTCGAAGCCGAGCGCGAGCGGACCGCCGAACGCGTCGGCGAGGAGGAGGCCGCGGTGTTCGACGCGCACGTGCAGTTCCTCAACGACCCGCAGATAACCGACGGCGTCACCGACGCCATCGAGGGCGGGCTCCCGGCCGAACACGCCGTGCAGGAGACGTTCTCCGAGTTCGTCGAGCAGTTCGAGAACATGGGCGGTCGCATGGGCGAGCGCGCCGACGACCTCCGCGACGTGCGCGACCGACTCGTGCGCGTCCTCTCGGACGGCGAGCGCGTCGACCTCTCGTCCCTGCCGGAGGGGAGCGTCGTCGTCGCCGAACGGCTCACGCCGAGCGACACAGCGCAACTCGACCCGGAGCGCGTCGCCGGCTTCGTCACGGTGACGGGCGGCCGCACCTCCCACGCGGCCATCTTCGCGCGCTCGCTCGCCCTGCCGGCCATCGTCGGCGTGGGCGAGGAACTCCAGTCCGTCGAGGACGGCGCGGAAGTCGTCGTCGACGGCGAGTCGGGCGACCTCGTGGTCGACCCGACCGACGAGCGCAAGGAGGCCGCCGCGGCCGCCGCCGACGTGGACGTCCGACACGAGTCGGTCGAGACCGCAGACGGCGTCGACATCGAGGTCGCCGCCAACATCGGCACGCTGGCGGACCTCGGGCCGGCCGTCGACCGCGGGGCCGACGGCGTCGGTCTGTTCCGCACCGAGTTCCTCTTTCTCGACCGCGAGTCGCCGCCGGACGAAGACGAGCAGTACGAGGCGTACGTCGAGGCGCTCGAATCGTTCGACGGCGGGCGCGTCGTCGTGCGGACGCTCGACATCGGCGGCGACAAGCCGGTGCCGTACCTCGACCTGCCGGACGAGGAGAACCCGTTCCTCGGCGAGCGCGGCATCCGCCGGTCGCTCGGCCCGGACGCGGACCTCTTCGAGACACAGGTGCGCGCGCTCCTGCGCGCGGCGGCCAGCGCCGACGGCGCGAACCTGTCGGTGATGCTCCCGCTCGTCTCGACGGTCGAGGAGCTTCGCGCCGGCCGCGAGCGGTTCGAGTCGGTCGCCGCGGACCTCGACGCCGACGGCGTCGCGAACGAACTGCCCGAGTTCGGAATCATGGTCGAGACGCCCGCCGCGGCGTTCATGGCCGACCAGTTCGCGCCGCACGTGGACTTTTTCAGCATCGGGACGAACGACCTCGCGCAGTACGTGATGGCCGCCGAGCGCGGCAACGAGCGCGTCTCCGAGCTCGGCGACTACCGACAGCCGGCGGTCCTCCGCGCCATCGACGCCACCGTCTCGGCGGCCGAGGGCGAGGACTGCTGGGTCGGCATGTGCGGCGAGATGGCCGGCGACCCGGACCTCACCGAACTGCTCGTCGGGCTCGGCCTCGACGAACTGAGCATGAGCGCCGTGACGGTGCCGCAGGTCAAGGCGGCCGTCACGGAGACCGACACCGCGGACGCCCGCGAACTCGCAGAGCGCGTCCTTCAGGCCGACACCAAGGCTGAAGTCGCGGAAATCCTTACACTAGAGCTATGAAACTCGTCGCAGTCACATCCTGTCCGACCGGAATCGCACACAGCCAGATGGCGGCCGAGAACCTCTTGCAGGCCGGCGAGCGCCTCGGCCACGACATCGACGTCGAGGTCCAGGGCGCGATGGGCACGCAGGACGAACTGTCTTCGGACGCCATCGCCGAGGCCGACGCGGTCATCATCACCTCGGACACCTCGGTCAGCCGCGACCGATTCGACGGCAAACTCGTCCTCAAGGGGACGGTCAAAGACGGCGTGAACAACGCCGAGGCAGTCGTGGAGAAGGCCGTCGAACTCGCCGAGGCCGGCAAGACCGGTTCGGTCACGTTCGGTAGCGGCGACGACGGCGAGGACGCCGAGGCCGGTGCCGACGCCGACGACTCGTCCGGCGACGCCGCGGACTCGGACGAACCCGTGCGCCGCGGCGGCGACCCCGAAAAGGGACTGTTCGCCCGGCTGAAGAAGCTGTTCTCGTAACTCCCGCCGACGGTTTCTCGTTTTTCCCCCGCCCGTCAGCGGCGGCGCTCCATCCCCCGATGAAAATTAACTCGAACGTGAACAAACGAAAACGTGCAGAATCGAAACTCACTTCCCATACATTATTAGTCTCGCAGTCGTTGACGAAACCGAGGTGAACGCATAATGCCGTTCTACGGCGGGGAGGAACTCGCCACAGTGTACGACGAGGCGCTCGACGAAGGATTCGGCCTCATCGCGAGTAACATCGCGGAGCCGAACATTATGATGGGTCTCATGGAGGGAGCCGACCGGATGGACTCGGACCTCCTGTTGCAGATGAGCGGCGGGGCCTGTCGGTTCGCGGGCGACGGCGACGCCGTCGCGGGCCTGAAAGCCATGGGGAACTACATCGAGACCATCGCCGAGCGGTACGACATCGGCGTCTTCCTCAACATGGACCACCAGACGGACCTCGAGTTCATCGAGAAACAGATCGAACTCGACATCCCGTCGTCCATCATGATCGACGCCTCCCACGAGCCGTTCGACGAGAACGTCGCGACGAGCCGCGAGGTCGTCGAGATGGTCGACGCCGCGGACTCCGACGTCCTCATCGAGGCCGAACTCGGCCAGATAAAGGGCGTCGAAGACGAAATCGAGGCCGAAGAGGCGTTCTACACGGACCCCGAGCAGGCCGTCGAGTTCGTCGAGAAGACGGGCGCGGACCTGCTCGCCATCTCCGTCGGCACGCAACACGGCGTCGCCAAGGGCAAGGACCTCGAACTCCGCCCGGACCTCGCCAACGACATCCGGCAGGCCCTGCGCGACCACGGCCTCGACACGCCGCTCGTCCTCCACGGCTCCTCGGGCGTCCAGCCCGACCAACTGCAGGAGATGCTCAAACACGGCATCTGCAAGGTCAACAAGGACACCCGCTACCAGTACGAGTACACGCGCACCGCCTACGACCGCTACACCGAGGAACCGAACGCCATCGTCCCGCCCGAGGGCGTCGCGGACGCCCGCGACACGTTCTTCAACGAGACCGACTGGTCGCCGAACAAGGACGTGTTCGACCCCCGCGTCGCCGGCCGCGACATCCGCGAGCGCATCGCCGACGTGCACGCCGACCTGACCGAGGTCTCCGGTAGCGCCGGCCAGTCGCTGTTCAAGTAACGCCGCGCGGGCGGTGGCACGTTCACCGTCGAGCGCTCGTCGCGTCCGCACTCGGACCGACACCGGCCGTCGTCTCCACCCGGCACACCGCCGGTTTTTCGTTTCGATACGTGTCCCGCCCAGCGGCGGCGCTCTCGGTGCTCGGTGGCAGTCGAATCCGCCGCCCCACGTCGCTTAAGGTGTCACGCGGCGTGGGTGTAGGTATGCCGCAGATTCACCTCGACGACGAGACGGTCGCCCGACTCGACGCGCTCCGCGAGGAAGACGAGGAGTACGACGAACTTATCAACGAACTGATGAACATCTACGAGGCGAGCGAGCGAACGCTGTTCCACGCCGGCGACGAGTACTGAGACGCCGGGCGCGAACGCAACCGCCGGAACGCCCCGGCTATTCGAGGTAGCTGACCCGGACCTGATTCCACTTGCCCTTCTTTTCGAGGTGGTCTTGGAGTTCGTCGGCGTACGCCTGCGTGAGTCGCTCTGCGGCCTCCAGTTTCTCCTGTTCGCCCTTCTTTCCGCCGCCGCTCATCCCGAGTGCGCCCTTGATGGAGTCGACGATGCCGCCGGCGGACGAGGAGTCGTCTCCGCCGCCGCCCATCCCGCCCATCTGACTGCGGATGTTGTCGAGTTCGGGGATAATCTGCGGGACCTTCTCCGTGTCGGCGACGATGCGCGCCGCCTCGGGGTCGTCCGCGTTCTCGATTTCGAACTCGGTCGCCGTCATGATGAGACCCCACTCCTGACTGTTGAACCGGGAGTTCATCACCTGCTCGTTGAACTCGCGGTCCACCGTCATCCGGTCGCCGACGATGCTGTCGGTCCAGTGTGCCATGTGCACACGTCGTCGGCGGGTCGGTATCAGAGTTGCGGGGCCGACCGACCGTCGGCGGCGCGTCTCTCCGCCGGCGAGACGCCGCGGGGGAACCGGCACCCATGCGGGTTTAATGCGGTTGGGTGACGACCCCGAGTCATGGAGCGGTACGACCTCCTGTACAGACTGTACGGGAACTTCGACGCGGACGCGGTCCGGGACGCACAGGACTTCGTCGACCTCTTGCCGCCGCTCGGCTCGCCGGTGGCGCTGTCGCACTGGCAGGCGGTCGACGACGAACTCACGGCGAAGAAAGACCGCATTCGCCGCGCGCTTTCGGACGGCGACCGCTACGCCGAACTCGCCGCGCGCGCGACGCGTGACCAGGCCTTCACGGCCCTCGACCTCTACACGAAGTACGGGCGAGAAGTGAACGCGCTCGTCCTCGACGTGGACGAGACGCTTCGCTCCGCGGGGCAGACGGACAACGAGATTCCTCGCGAGGTGCTCCACCTCCTCACCCGGTTCCACGAGCGGGACGTTCCCATCGTCATCTGCACCGGCCAGACCTTAGAGAACGTCAAGGGGTTCGCCATTCAGGGGCTGGGCAACGAACTCGTTCACTCGGGTGACGTGAGCATCGTCTACGAGGCCGGCACCGGCGTCTTCACGCCCGGTCACGGCTCGGACACGAAGCGCCTCCTCTACGAGACGCTCGACGACTCGGTGCAGTCGGTGTTCGAGTCGGTCCGCGGGCGCGTCATCCGCGACCTCCCCGACGCGCTCCGCGGTGGCGTTCACCTGCAGGGCAACGAGTTCAACGTCACGCTCAAACCGAACTTCGAGACCGGGAGCGACGACGCCGAGGCGGTCATCGACGGCGCGCTCGTCTACCTGCTTGACCTCCTCGGCGAGGCGCTCACCGACGACCCCGCCGGCCCCGACTGGGCGCGGGCGTACTTCGCGGCGCGCGACCCGGAGATACGCGACGTGCTCGACGACCGCGACGGGCTTCCCGAGTCGGAGGCGGAGATTCCCGAGGACGTCGAACGGACCCTCGAACGCGTGACGGTCGCGTACTACCACGCCGACGCCGCGGAACTCTCCGCGGTGGACCTGAACAAGGCGGCGGGGGTCCGCGCCGCGCTCGACGTGCTCGGGGTGGACGACCCGTTCGTCCTCGTGATGGGCGATTCGAAGTCCGACCTCGACGTGATGCAGTGGGCCGCGGAAAACGAGTGCGGGCTCGCGGCGGCTCCGGAACACTCCTCGCCGGGCGTGCTCGACCACGTCCGCGAGACCGACGAACTGGTGTTTCCCCGCGGCGATGCCGCGTCGGTGCTCCGGACGGCCTACGCCCTCAATCTCTTGGTCGACTGAGCGGGCCGCGTCGTCGCGGTGCCCGGTCGCTACAGCTGAGCAAGGCGAGTGTTTCGGGGGTGACTCCGAGGCGGCTCAGACCGTGCACATCCCGATGTCGTCACCCGAGTCGTCGCCGGTGTCGTCGGTGTTCGAGTCGTCCGAAGACGAGTCATCGGTGCTGTCGTCGGTCGAGTCGTCTGCACTATCGTCGGTCGAGTCGTCTGCACTATCGTCGGTCGAGTCGCCCGCGCTGTCGTCGGTCGAATCGTCCGAAGACGAGTCGTCCGCGCTGTTGTCAGTCGAGGAGTCGTCACTCGAATCATCTGAAGACGAGTCGTCCGCGCTGTTGTCAGTCGAGGAGTCGTCACTCGAATCGTCCGAAGACGAGTCGTCGTCATTGTAGTTCGAGACGCCGACCGGGCTCCCGCGCGGTCTGGTCGTCCTCGTCGCCGAGTCGGTGTCGTTGTCGCCGGTCTCGACCGTCTCGAACGTCCCGCTCTCGCTTTCGCTCTCGTTTGCGGTGCCGTCGTCGCCCGAGTCGTCGGCCCCGTCGTCGCCGGCGACGACGGGTTCGGCTTCGATTCCGGGGTCGGGGTCCTCGGGCGGCGCGTCGTCCGCGTCGGGGCCGGCCACGTCGGCGCCGATGCTTCTGTCGGCGTCGTCGACCGGCGCGGGCGTCTCGGGCGTATTCACGCCGCCGGAGAGGAGCGCGAACGCGACGATGATGAGGACGACGACGCCGACGCCGAGCTGGCCGAGATTCATCGCCTGACCTCCCGGTGGTCGGAGTCGGTTCTCGGGGTTGGTACATCGGTGGGGGTCAGAGACATGGTTCGACCTGTTATTTGCGTTCCGAGGGCTTCGTTACGAATCGTCTACCGCTCGGCGTCGCGCTCCGAAATTTCCCCGGTAGAGAGCGCCCCGGACCGCGGAGGAACTGCTCGAATCCATCACCGGATGCGAACATTCGCGTTCCTAACCCATGTTAATCCGCGAATACCACGCCAATCTGAGGGTCTATTTTCGACGGACACTCACCGTGAACAGAATGTCCGGAAATCCTGTGGTTATCGTCGGGCTACGTGGTGTCGAACTCGGGTCGAAAGACGCCGCGTCTCGGGGCCTCCGGCTCTGTAGTTATCTTCTCGGAGCGCGTACAGTCACTGAATGACCGCCTCCATCGACAGAATCATCTCGCGCGTCTCGCGCTGGCCCGGCGTCGAGACAGCGCCGCACCGCTTCGGAGGGACCGAGTTCGTCGTCGCCGGCAGGGAAATCGCCCACGTCCACGACGCCGGCGTCGTCGACCTCGCGCTCACGAGGCGCGTCCGCGACGTGCTTCTCACCGACGGGCTCGCGGACCCGCACCACGTCCTGCCCGACTCCGCGTGGGTGACCTACCGCGTCAGAAGCGGTGCCGACGTCCCCGACGCGATGCGTCTGCTCAGACTCGCGTATCTCTGGCGGCTCCTCGCGGTCCGCCGCCGCGGAATCGACCCCGACCCCGAGGCGGACCCCGACACCGACCTCCGCCGCCTCGGTCTCCCCGCCGACCTCGACGCGCTCGTCCGCGAGACGTTCCGCGACTCCCTCGACCGACGCGCGCCGGTCTGACTTCGCTCCCGGTCCCCCGAGTCCCGAGCGGAGACATGTCTCGGTCGGAAAAACTTTACTAACGTCCGAGTAAACCACTCTGCATGGGTAAGAACTACGCGGATTTACACGATCCGAACGCGGAGTACACGATGCGAGAGCTGTCGGCGGAGACGATGGGCGTGACGGCCAAGCGCGGCGGCGGCCGCGACGTCGAAATCACCGACGTGCAGACGACGATGATCGACGGCAACTTCCCGTGGACGCTCGTCCGCATCTACACCGACGCGGGCGTCGTCGGCACCGGCGAGGCCTACTGGGGCGCGGGCGTTCCCGAACTCATCGAGCGCATGAAGCCGTTCGTCATCGGCGAGAACCCCCTCGACATCGACCGCCTGTACGAGCATCTCATCCAAAAGATGTCCGGTGAGGGCTCCGTCGAGGGCGTCACGGTCACCGCCATCGCGGGCATCGAAATCGCGCTTCACGACCTCGCGGGCAAGATTCTCGACATCCCGGCCTACCAGCTTCTCGGCGGGAAGTACCGCGACAAGGTGCGAGTCTACTGCGACTGCCACACCGAAGAGGAGGCCGACCCCGAGGCGTGCGCCGACGAGGCAGAGCGCGTGGTCGACGAACTCGGCTACGACGCCCTCAAATTCGACCTCGACGTGCCGTCGGGCTTCGAGAAGGACCGCGCGAACCGCCACCTGCGGCCCGGCGAGATTCGGCACAAGGCCGAAATCGTCGAGAAGGTGACAGAGCGCGTCAAGGACAAGGCGGACGTGGCGTTCGACTGCCACTGGACGTTCTCGGGCGGGAGCGCAAAGCGCCTTGCGGCCGAGTTGGAAGACTACGACGTGTGGTGGCTCGAAGACCCCGTGCCGCCGGAGAACCTCGAGGTGCAGGAAGAGGTCACGAAGTCGACGCTCACGCCCATCACGGTCGGCGAGAACCGCTACCGCGTGACGGAGCTTCGCCGGCTCATCGAGAATCAGGCCGTGGACATCGTCGCGCCGGACATGCCGAAGGTCGGTGGGATGCGCGAGACGCAGAAGATCGCGGACGTGGCGAACCAGTACTACGTGCCGGTCGCGATGCACAACGTGTCGTCGCCGGTGGCGACGATGGCGTCGGCGCACGTCGGGACGGCGATTCCGAACTCGCTGGCGGTCGAATACCACTCCTACGAGCTGGGCTGGTGGGGCGACCTCGTCGAGGAGACGGTCATCGAGGACGGCTACATCGAGATTCCGGAGAAGCCGGGCCTCGGCGTGACGCTGGACATGGACACCGTCGAAGAACACATGGTCGACGGCGAGACGCTGTTTGACGAGGCGTAAGCCGAAGTCAAATCAGTCGGGCTTCGCTCGACGCGATTCGACGAGTCGTAAGCTTCGGCGAACCGGTGAATCTCTGATTCGCCTCGTCCGACGAGGCGTAAGCCGAACCGAAACCACAGCAGGACTCACGGACCCGCGTTTCCATTTTTCCGACCTCGCACGCGGAGCCGTCGGCTCGTCTCCTCACCTCTCGTCGACCAGTCGAACGCCGGCGGAGGGACGGCAGGCGAACACGTCGGCGTCGGGGCCGACGCGCTCGGGGGCGGCGGCTCGAATCGCGCGCGCGGCTTGGTCGAGCGCGTCGCCGTCGACTAACGCGACCGCGCTTCCGCCGAAGCCGCCGCCGGTCATCCGCGCGCCGTAGACGCCCGGCGTCTCGGCGGCGAGTTCGACCGCCGCGTCGAGCTCCGGACAGCTCACCTCGTAGTCGTCGCGCAGGCTGTCGTGGGCCGCGAGCATCGCGTCGCCGACGCGGTCGAGGTCGCCAGCGACGAGCGCGTCGCGGGCGCGTCGGACGCGCTCGTTTTCCGTCACGACGTGCCGAACGCGGCGGTAGTGAACCGGGTCCAGCGCGTCTGCGTGGGCGTCGAGGAGGGCGCGGTCCACGTCGCGCAGGGAGTCGAGGTCGCGGTCGGCGCGCTCGCGCAGGCGGTCGAGCGCCGCCTCGCACTCGCGGACGCGGTCGTTGTAGCCCGATTCGGTCAGTTCGTGGGAGACGCCGGTGTCGATGACGAGCACGCCGACGCCGTCGCCGAGGGGGACCGACTCGGTCTCGCGGCTCCGGCAGTCGAGAAAGAGCGCCGAGTCGGCCTCGCACAGCGCGGCCGAAAACTGGTCGAGGATGCCGCACTCGACGCCGACGCCCTCGCGTTCGGCCCGCCAGCACGCCAGCGCGAGGTCGGCGGCGGGGCGGTCGCGCCCGGCGACCGCAAGGAGCGCGCGACCGACGGAGAGTTCGAGCGCGGCCGACGAGGAGAGTCCCGCGCCCGTGGGCACGTCGGATGCGATGGCGAGGTCCGCGCCGCCGATTGGGTCGTCCTCGCGGAGGACGCGCGCGACCGCGGCGACGTAGGCCGCCCACCCGTCGGGGTCGTCGTCGGGGGCGAGCTCGGCCGTCTCGTCGAAGTCGGCGGCGCGGACGCGGAGTCTGTCGTCGCTTCTCGGGCGGGCCGCGACCGCGACGTGGCGGTCGACGGCCATCGGGAGGCAGAGGCCGTCGTTGTAGTCGGTGTGGCCGCCGACGAGGTTCACGCGGCCGGGAGCGACGGCGACCGCCGGGGCCGTGCTCGCAGGTGCGTCTGCGGTCGACGCCGAGCTGTCGCCCTCGACCCGGAGCGACGCGAGCGCGGCGTGCGCGCGCTCCACCGGGGTCGAGGCCGTCGGGGCCACGTCGTCGGTATCGTCTCCCCCGGTCATTCGTGGCCGCTCCCGTGCGGTTCCTCGTCGCTCGCCGCGGCGTCGTCGCCGTCGCCCGCAACCGCGTCGCCGCCGAGTCGCCGGGCTATCTGCCGGCCCAGTTCGCGCGGGTTCGCTTCGGTCACGCGGAGGTCGTCGCCGACCGCGACCCGGCCGGGCGCGAGCACGCCCGCGCAGATGCCGCCGCGGGACTCGCGGAGCGCGTCGCCCACGTCGTCGTCGCCGACGAGGTCCGCGAGGTGCGCGCAGGGCGGCCTGAGCTTCGTGCCGCGAAGTTCGGCCCCGCCGAGTTCGAACGTCGCGTCGAGCAGACCGGCGAAGTCGACGCCGCGGACGACGACGTTCCGGCGGTGCCGGCCGCCAGCGAGGTCGAGGTCGTACTCGCGCGCCGCGTCGTCCAGCACCGCGGCGTCGACGAGCGTCACCGGACAGCCGTCGGTCGCCGAGTAGAAGCCGTCGCCGTCGGCGTAGCGGTCGCCCTCGATGCCGCCCGGCGCGACCGAGACGGCCTCGTGGGAGGCCATCGGTTCGGCCTTCGACGGCGCGGTGTACAGCGCCTCGACGCGCCCGCGAACCTCGGAAGTCATACCTCCGGCTACCACTCGGGGACACGAATAGATTGGGTCGGCGGCGCGGGGCTGGGCAGTGCGGGGCGGGCCGGTCGTCGCGGCGGCGACTCAGCAGAGCGGCTTCGGGTCGACGCCGAGTTCGGCGAGGCCGTCGGCGTAGTCGTCGTACGCCAGTTGGACGACGTACTCTGCGACCATCCGGGCGCGCTCCCAGTCGGCGTCGGTCGCACAGCGGTCGTCGAGG
Source organism: Haloferax sulfurifontis ATCC BAA-897 (assembly GCF_000337835.1). Taxonomy (GTDB): domain Archaea; phylum Halobacteriota; class Halobacteria; order Halobacteriales; family Haloferacaceae; genus Haloferax; species Haloferax denitrificans. Next base: position 115,273 of record NZ_AOLM01000004.1, read on the forward strand.
AGGTCGAGACCGGCCGACAGCGTCTCTTCGGTCTCGGCTTTCAACTCGCGGAAGAGGTCGGCGCGGGGCTCGTCGGCCTCGTTGACGAAGAAGCCGATGACCTGCGTGTGGGTCCGAACCGAGACGAGGCCGCGGCCGACCATCCCGGCGGCGGCGCGCTCGATAGCGACCTCGCGCCCGCGGAGGTACGCGTGCATCACGCCGGGTTCGTCGGGAAGGTCGATGTCCTCGCCGAGGGCGTCGAGGACGCGGTCGAGATGTTCGGCCTCTCGGGTCGCGGTGGCCTCGAAGGCGGCTCTCGCTTCGGCGTCGGCCTCGTCTGCGGCCCACGCCGCGAACGTCCCGCGGGCCGCGTGCTCGGAGTACGCGGCGGCGCGGAGCACCGCCGGTTCGGAGAGGTCCGCCTCGGTCAGCGCCAACAGGAGCTTCGACGAGCCGAGCCGGTCGAGTTGGGTTCGCTTCGCCGTCTCGACTGACTCGCGGAACGAATCGGCGTCCATGCCGGATATCGGCTCGCCAGTCACCTGAACGTTCGGACCGGTCGGCGAATGTGGGATTCTCACGGCAATCAATCCCGGTATCATTCGTGATATTCCGCGGAGAGGGTTGAAATACCGGTGTCCGTTGAAGAAAGTATATGGCAGACTCCTCGGGGCAAGTCGACGCCGGCGCGCGAGCGCGCGTCGACGGAGACGCACTTCTCTCGCAGTTGGATATCGATGCGGCGGAAATCGACCGACGGAAATCGTTCGTTCGGCTCTCGGAGGGAGACGAACGTCGCCTGCGCGACCTCGAACCGCTCTTGGACGAGTTTGCGGACGAGTTCGCGGCGGAGTTCTACGACCACCTCGGCGAGCACGCGACGGGGAAGTTCTTCGGTCGCTCGACGAAGACGACCGAGATGTTACAGGCCGACCAGGCCACGTATCTCCGCGAACTCGGCCGCGGCGAGTACGACGGGGACTACTTCGCCAAGCGGGCGCGCATCGGGAAGTTACACGATATGATAGACCTCGGGCCGAAGTTCTACCTCGGCGCGTACTCGGTCTACTACGAGGGCATTCTCGGTGCCGTCGCGGACGAGGTGAAAGCCGAGTTCACCGGCGGCGACACGGCCGGGAGCGATGCCGACACCGAGTTCGACGCCGACGGCAACCGTGGCGGCCTCTTTTCGGGACTTCTCGGCGGCGTGTCCGGCGTTTCGGGCGGGCTCGGCGGCGGCGACGACCGGGTCGAAGCCGCCGTCGACGAGGTCGTCGCGCGCGTCCTCCCCGTGTTGAAGCTCCTGTCTCTCGACCAGCAGGTGGCGATGGAGACGTACATCCACTCGTACAGTCAGGCGGCGCGCGAGGCCGCCGAGCGTCGGCGCGCCCTCGCCAACGAGGTCGAAGCCGACGTGAGCGCCCCCGTCGAGTCGCTCCTGCGGAGCTCCGAGGAGGTCACGGAGCGAACCGACGACATCGAGGCCACGGCGCAGGCGCAGGCCGACGACATGGCGACCGTCGCCGCCGAGGTGTCCGAGATGAGCGCGACCGTCGAGGAGATCGCGGCGACCGCAGAGGAGGTTGAGCGGACCAGCGCCGACGCCGCCATGCGCGCCGCCGAGGGCGAGGACGCGGCCGACGAGGCCATCGACGTGATGCGCGACGTGAGCGAGGCCGCGGAGACGGCCTCCGAGGACGTCCAGCGACTCCACGACCAGATCGCGGAGATAGACGAGGTGCTCGACGCCATCAACGACATCGCCGAACAGACGAACCTGCTCGCGCTCAACGCCTCCATCGAGGCCGCCCGCGCCGGCGACGCGGGCGAGGGATTCGCCGTCGTCGCCAGCGAGGTGAAGAACCTCGCCGAGGAGTCGCAGGCCCGCGCCGCCGAGGTCGAAGGCACGGTGGGACACATCCAGACCGAGGCGCAGGAGACCATCGACAGCCTCTCGCAGACGACCGGGCGACTGTACGACGGCATCGACCGCGGGGAAGACGTGATGCGGAGCCTCTCCGACATCTCGGCCGCGGTCGAACAGGCCACCGTCGGCGTCGGCGAAGTCGCCTCGGCGACCGACGACCAGGCCGCGAGCGCCGAGCAGGTCGCCGGCATGGTCGACGACGCGACCGCCCGCGCGACCACCGTGTCGGACCAAATCGGCGATATCGCAGACGCCAACCGCTCGCAGACCGAGCAGGTGCTCTCGATTCGCGACGCGGCCGACCGCCTCGGCGGCGGCGAGACGGGCGGCGTTGACGGGTCGAACGCCTCACCGGAACCGGGCTCCGACGCCCCGTCCGCCGGTGGGGTCGACGGCCCGCCGGGCGACGTCGTCGACGAGTTCGACTTCGACGAACCGCCGTCGCGCCGTCTCAGTAACGACGGCGGAACGACCGAGTAGCGAACGCTCCGCTCTCTTTTCGGCCCGCGGAGCGTTCTTCCGACCGGCGCGCGTATCGTGTGCGTATGACTCCCGAGGAACTGGCGGCCCGACTCGCCCGCGGCGACCCCACGACGGTGCTCGACGTGCGCGACCGCGACGAGTTCGAAGCGTGGCGCGTCGACGGCGCGGCCGTGACCGCGACGCAGATTCCGGCGATTCGCTTCACGCAGGCCGAGATTCGCGGCACGGTCGACGAACTCGCGGCGGAGTTCCGAGGCGCGCCCTCGCCGGTGGTCGTCGTCTGCGCGGAGGGTCGGTCGAGCGCGCACGTCGCGGACTTGCTCTCCGCGGCCGGCGTCCCCGCCGAGAACCTCGAAACCGGCATGGACGGCTGGGCGCGCGTCTACCGCGCCCGCGAACTCTCGGTCGGGAACGCGGACGCGACGGTCCTCCAGTACGACCGCCCCTCCAGCGGCTGTCTCGCCTATCTGGTCGTCGGCGGCGACGAGGCCGTGGTCATCGACCCCCTTCGGGCGTTCGCGGACCGATACGTCGCAGACGCCCGCGAGCGCGGCGCGGACGTCGTCGCCGCCGTCGACACCCACGTCCACGCCGACCACGTCAGCGGCGTCAGAGCGGTCGCAGAGCGCGCTGACGCGACCGCCGTCCTCCCGGCGGGCGCGACCGACCGCGGCCTCGACTTCGACGCGCGACTCGTCGCGGACGGCGAGCCCGTCGGCGTCGGCGACGCGGAACTCGTCGCCGTCCACGCGCCGGGACACACGACCGAGATGACCGCGTTCCGCCTCGGGGACCTGCTCGTTGCGGGCGACAGCCTCTTTTTGGAGAGCGTCGCCCGCCCGGACCTCGAAGACGGCGACGAGGGCGCGACCGACGCCGCGAGACGGCTTCACGCGACGCTCACGGAACGGTACGGCGAGTTCGCGGACGACACGCTGGTCGCGCCAGCCCACCGCGGCCCGCGGACGGTCCCCGACGGAGACGGCGCGTACGTCGCCGAACTCGGGGCGCTCCGGGAGCGACTCGGGGCGCTCGCGATGGACGAGGACGCGTTCGTCTCGTTCGTCTGCTCGGATATGCCGCCGCGGCCGGCCAACTACGAGCGAATCATCGAGACGAACCTCGGGCGCGACTCGCTGACCGACGAGGAGGCGTTCGACGTCGAGTTGGGACCGAACAACTGCGCGGCGACGAGCGAGGCGTGAGACGCGGTCCGCGGGCAGATTGCGAGCCGAGCGAGTACGTCGGACCGGCGCGTCGGCTCGGCGACTCGGTACGAAGCGGAGAACGCGGGCCGGCGGACCGGCCCCGGTGAGTACCCGTCGTCAGTCGTCGTCAGCGGCGGTGCCGGCGGCCGCGGCGTCGCCCTCGATGCTCGGCGGGTAGACGCCGCGGTCGAGTTTGAGGTCGCTCTGCGGGCGGGCCATGCAGGTGAGCGCGAAGCGCTCGGCCTCCTCGTCGGTCAGCCCGCGGGCGGCGGGCTGGGTGACGTCGCCTTCGAGAATCTCGGCGGAGCACGCGAGGCACATCCCGACGCGGCAGGAGTACTCCTGTGCGATGCCCTCCTCGATGCAGGCCTTGAGAATGGTCTGCTTGTCGGAGACGGTGATGGTCTCGCCCGTGCCGACGAACTCGACGGTGTACTCGGTCATACCGCGGCGTATGCGCGACCGCACCAAAACTGTTTATCAAAGCCGCGGCGACCCCGTCGCCGACCGCGACGACACGCGGTTCGGACTACTCCTCAGCCTCGGCGTCGGCGTCCGCGCTCTCGTCGGCGTCCGCCTCGTCTTCGTCTTCGTCGTCCAGTCGGATGGTGAGCACCGGCACCGGCGACGTGCGGACGACGCGCTCGGTGACGCTCCCGAGGAGGTAGTGGCTCAGGCCCGTGCGCCCGTGGGTGCCCATGACGACGAGGTCGATGTCGTGGTCGTCGATGTACTCCCGGATGGAGCGGTAGGCGGTCCCGGTGACGACCTCGGCCTGCACGTCGATGCCGGCCTCCTCGGCGGCCTCGCGGACGTGTCGGGTCGCGGCGTCGCCCTCCCGTTCGAGGGCGTCGATGACCACGTCCGCGCCGGCGTCGAGCGAGGTGTAGATGCTGGTGTCGACGACGTACAGGGCGTGAATCCGCGCGTCGTACGTCTCCGCGATGTCGAGGGCGTGGTCGATGGCGCGTTCGGCGGCCTTGCTTCCGTCGGTGGGGACGAGGATTTCGCTGTACATGACGGATTATACTTAGTTCGGAACGCGGTTAATACTACTCCTCGTTCCCGTCGCCTCGGAACGACAGGACGGCTTCCTCGCACGTCTGCAGTCCGTCGATTCGCTCGGTCTCGCCGTCGAGTGCGACCGTCTCGACGACCGACCAGCCGGCGTCGTCCTCGTAGGCGACGCCTTTGACCCACGCGTCGGTGGCGAAAAGCAGGCTTCGGGCGGGGCCGTCGTCCTCGACGGCGACGACGAGGTCGAACGCGTCCGCGCGATTCAGCGACGTCAGCTCCTGCGGTTCGAGGGGCCGAGGGGGTAGCGACTCGATGAGCGACATATCGGAGTGCTACCGGTCGGCGGGGATGACGCTTTCGAAGGGGCGGGCCGGGGGGCCTCCGCGAGTCGTAACCTTTCTGCCGTCCGGCGCGTCACGTCACCTCATGACCCCCTCCCGCGCCGGACGGCGTCCCGACCGGACGGCGCTCGCCGTCGTCGCGCTCGCGGCCGCGGCGCTCGTCGTCCGCCTCGTCGGCCTCGGCGACCGGCCGCTCCACTGGGACGAGGCCCGCGTCGGCTACTGGAGCCTCCGGTCGCTCGAAACCGGCTTCCTCTCGTATCGCCCCGTCGCCGGCGGGCCGCTGGTCTACCACCTCTCGCGGCCGTCGCTCGCGCTCGTCGGCGCGACCGACTTCGCGCTCCGCCTCCCCTTTGCCCTGTTCGGCGCGGCGCTCCCGCTCGCCGCGCTCCTCTTCCGCGACCGCCTCGCCGACGACGAGACCCTCGGGTTCGCGGCCGTCCTCGCGGCGAATCCGATCCTCGTCTACTACGGGCGGTTCGCCCGCGGCGACGTGCTCGCGGTCGGCTTCGCGCTCGTCGCCTTCGGCTTCGCGCTCCGCCTCGTCGACGGCGCGGGGCGGCGCAACGCCTACGGACTCGCCGCGGCCGTCGCGCTCGCGGTCGCCTCGTCGGGGCTCGGCGTCGTCGCCCTCTGCTGTCTCGGCGTCGCCGGACTGCTGGTGTTCGACCACGCGGCGCTCCTCCCGTCGGCGCGCCCGGCCGCGATGCGCCTCGGCGAGTACGCCGCCCGACTCCGCGGCGCGGCGACCCCCGCGGCTCGCTCGGCCCTCGTCTTCGTCGCGGTCTACGTCTTCGCCTTCGCGCCGCGGGCGGGCGACACCGACGGCGCGGGTCTCTACACGCCGGGGACGGTGCTCGGCGCAATCGACGCGGCGCTGTTCGACTCGGTCCGTCGCTTCGTCGGCGTCCGCGTCGTCGACCGCTACCCCGAGGGGACCCACGAGTACCTCCCGTATCTCGGCGACCTCCTCGGAACGCTCGCGTTGGCGGCGCTCCCGGTCGTCGTCCTCGGTGCGGCGGTCTTCCTCGTCGACCGCTACACGGCCGGCGGGCCGCGCTCGGAGGTGTCGGCGGCGGTCTACTGGGCCGGCGCGTCGCTGGCGTTCGTCCCCATGCTGACCGAGGTGTCCGCGCCGTGGCTCGGCGTCTACGTCGTCGTCCCGCTCGCGCTCCCGGCGGGCGTCGGCCTCGCGGCGCTCGTCCGCTGGGGCCGTCGCGCCTTCTACTCACGGGACGCGCCCCGCGTCGCGGCCGCGGTCGTCGTCCTGCTCGCGCTCGTCGCCCAGACCGGCGCGGTGGCGTCGAGCGAGGTGTACGCCCCGAGCGACCGCGACGCCGAACTCGCGCAGTTCGCCCAGCCGTCGGAGGAGTTCTCGTCGTTCCGCGACAACCTCTCGGCGTGGGTCGGACCGACCGACGACGACGCCCCGGAGGTGCTCTACTACGGGAGTTCGATGTACGTCGCCGACGGCGCGGCCGACTACCCGCCGGTCCCCGAGGCGTGGGGCGAGCGGCTCCCGATGGCGTGGTACGTCGAGCGACTCGGGGCCGACTCGACATCGGCGGCGACGCCCGAGGCGCTCGAAGCCCGGTCGTCGGTTCCGCCGGTGGTCATCGCGCCCGCCGACGAGCGCGGGACGGTCGCGCCGCTCCTCGACGGCTACGTCGCACACCAGTACGACACCGGCCTCTGGGGGCGGTCGGTCGTGGTGTTCGTGAAAAACTGAAACTGCGCGTCTTCGACGGTCTCAATCGGTGACGGCGAGCCGGGTCCGGTCGGGTCTACGGGCCGACGCTCAGCGGAAACCCATCGCTTCGATCTGTTCTTGGTAGCGGTTTCGGATGGTGACCTCTGTCACCTGCGCCACGTCCGCGACCTCGCGCTGAGTCTTCTTCTCGTTGCAGAGAAGCGACGCGGCGTAGATGGCGGCGGCGGCGAAGCCGGTCGGCGACTTGCCCGACAGCAGGCCCTGCTCGGCGGACACGTCGATGATCTCGGTCGCCTTCGCCTGGACCTCCTCGGAGAGGTCGAGCGCGGAGGCGAACCGCGGGACGAACTGCTTGGGGTCGACGGGCTTGAGTTCGAGTCCGAGTTCCTGCGAGATGTAGCGGTACGTGCGGCCGATCTCCTTCTGCGGGACGCGCGACACCTCCGCGACCTCGTCGAGCGAGCGCGGGATGCCCTCCTGACGACACGCGGCGTACAGCGCCGACGTGGCGACGCCCTCGATGGAGCGGCCGCGAATCAGGTCCTCGTTGAGCGCGCGGCGATAGATGACCGACGCGACCTCGCGGACCGACCGCGGGACGCCGAGCGCCGAGGCCATGCGGTCGATTTCGCTGAGCGCGAACTGGAGGTTGCGCTCGCCGGCGTCCTTCGTCCGGATGCGCTCTTGCCACTTGCGCAGGCGGTGCATCTGCGAGCGTTTCTCGGACGAAAGCGAGCGGCCGTAGGCGTCCTTGTCCTTCCAGTCGATGGTCGTCGTCAGCCCCCGGTCGTGCATCGTTTCCGTGATGGGCGCACCGACGCGCGACTTCGACTGCCGCTCGGAGTGGTTGAACGCCCGCCACTCCGGGCCGCGGTCGATCTGTCGCTCGTCGAGGACGAGGCCGCAGTCGTCACACACCAACTCCCCCTGGTCTGCGTCCGTGACGATCTGGTCAGAACCGCACTCCGGGCAGTTGACTTGCTCGTCCTCTTGTGCCGTTGCCTCCTCCTCTCGTTGACGCTGCCGGCTCGGACGTTCCATTAAAAGGTTTCTGGTGGAGCGTGAATTTAAACCTTTGTAACAGAAATATGATACAGGCCGCTGTCTGGCGATTCGACGAGTTCGGATTCGGGCAACCCGGACGCACCTACTTATACGGTTCCCTGACAAACGGTGAATCGAATGGTCAGACGTGCTACCGCGACACTCGTTGTCGTCGCGCTCGCGGTCCTCGCGGGCTGTCTCGGCGGGGGCGGCGCGGACGCGACGACGACGGTCGAACCGACCGCGACAGCGGCGGCGTCGACGACGTCGCAGTCGGGGTCGCCGACGACCGCGGCCGCCCTGGGCGACGTGACAGTCGAGGTGGTCGAGGTGGTCGACGGTGATACCATCAAAGTCGTCATGCCGGACGGCGCGCGCGAGACGGTCCGCCTCCTCGGCGTCGACACCCCGGAGGTCCACGCCGAGAACACGCCCGACGAGTTCGAGGGGGTCCCCGAGACGGAGGCCGGACGGACCTGCCTCCGCGCGGCCGGCGAGAACGCGAGCGCCTACGCGAAGTCCCGGCTCGCCGACCGGACGGTCGAACTCCGGTACGACGAGAAGGCGGGCGAGCGCGGCTACTACGGGCGGCTCCTCGCGTACGTCGTCGTCGACGGCGCGGAGTTCAACTACGACCTCATCACCGAGGGCCACGCCCGGGTCTACGAGAGTTCGTTCGAGGAGCGCGAGCGCTACGAGCGCGCCGAACGCGACGCCAGAGAGCGCGGGGTCGGCCTCTGGTCCTGCGCGACCGAGGGCGCGGCCGCGGGGGGCGCGGACGCGACCACCGACGACGGCCTCTCCGTCTCGGTCGTCGCCGACGCGCCCGGCAACGACAACGACAACCTGAACGAGGAGTACGTCACGCTCCGGAACGACGGCGACGCGACACTCGACCTCTCGGGGTGGACCGTCTCCGACGCGGCGGGCGCGACCTACACGTTCGCCGGGGGGACCGAACTCGACCCCGGCGCGTCGCTGACGCTCCACACGGGGTCGGGAACCGACACCGACGAGGACGTCTACTGGGGTCGCGGCGGCGCGGTGTGGAACAACGGCGGCGACACGGTCACGATTCGGGACGCCGGGGGAACGGAGGTCCTCTCGTACACGTACGAGTAGCAGTGTTGTCCGAGTAGAACCTCGTCGGGACGAGCAGAATCGCTCGCGCGGGGTCGAGGGGAATGGGGGTGGAGCGTGCTCCCCCAACGGTGGTACGACACCTGTCAACATTAGTCTCTAGGTTGTCACGTTCGCGGAGATATCCGCGCGTCATCGGCGAATCTGCCTCTGCCTAATTACTACTGTGCATTTACAAAGATATATAAATAACTAGAGAAAATGTATGCGCAACATGAGCACGCTCGAATCCTCGTCCGTCGAAGCCGCCGTCACCGCCGGCCGCCCCGCCGACCTGACTCCCGTCGTCCTCGACGCGTCGCGGCTGGAGTCGACCGCACCGTCGCACCTCCGCGACCTGAAGGCCGGACTCGCCGAGGAGGGCTACCTCCCGGCCGAACTCACCGTCGAAGCCCGCTTCGGCGAGGACGACCCCCTCGCGGTGCAATCGGAGTCCGACCGCCTCCGCGAGTACGTCCGCGCCGCCGCGTTCCTCGGCGTCGGCCGGGTCGCCGTCGACGTCGCGGAGTGCTGTCGCCCCGACGACGCCGAGTCGGCGCTCGCGGCGCTCGGCGAGCGCGCCCGGCGCGAGGGTGTCGCTTTTGAGCTTCGAGGTTCCATCGACGGCTGATGGCAACCAAGGCCGCGCTGGAGGCGCAGTTGGCGGTGGTCGCCGGCTTCGAGAACCCGAAGGTCTCGCTCGAACAGTACCCGACGCCGCCGGACCTCGCCGCGCACCTCGTCCACCTCGCGGACCTCCGCGGCGACATCGAGGGCGCGACGGTCCTCGATTTAGGTTCGGGTACCGGCATGCTCGGACTGGGCGCGGCGCTCCGTTCGCCCGCCCGCGTCGTCGGCGTCGAACTCGACGACGACGCGCTCGCCACCGCGACGGACAACGCCCGCCGGGTCGGCGCGAGCGCCCCCATCGACTGGATTCGCGCCGACGCCACCCGCCTGCCGCTCTGTCTCTCGGACGACCGGCAGGCCACGGTGCTCATGAACCCCCCGTTCGGCGCGCAACGGGGCAACGAACACGCCGACCGCGCTTTCCTCGAATCGGTCGCGTCGGTCGCCGACGTGTCCTACTCGGTCCACAACGAGGGGAGCAAGGAGTTCGTCGAGTCGTTCGTCGCCGACGCCGGCGGCGACCTCACCGACGCCTTCCGGGCGACGTTCGACCTCGACCGCCAGTTCGAGTTCCACGACGAGGACCGCCGACAGCTCGACGCCGAAGTGTTCCGCATCGAGTGGTGAGCCGGCGGCGCACCGTCGCGCAGACCGGGAGCCGCGGCGGTCGTCCCGCCGGTACCGTCACCGCGCGACGCCTAACCCACGCTAATTGTACGTCTCTGCTCGCGCGACGCGGACTCTCGTCCCGCGCGACTCGGCGAACACGAGGGAGTTCTCGCGGACGAACCGAATCCCGTCGAGCGTCGTCGTCGTGTTCTCGGTCGGCATCGGTCCCCTGACGGTCCCGCTGTCGGACGACACCTGCACGTCGTAGCCCGTCGCCGTCGGCACGACCGAGACGCTCCGCCGGGCGACGACGGGTTCGGCCCGGACCGGGCCGGTGTCGTACGCCAGTCGCGCCTCGCCGTCGGCGACGAGGAACACCCGGTAGGCGGTTCCCGCGCCGGTGACGACGTAGCCGTCGCGGACCGCCGTCACCCGGTCGCGCCAGCCGAGACCGCCGAGTCTGACCGCGGATTCGCCGTCGAACGCCAGCCGGTTCGTCGAGACGGCGGTCGTCCAGATGCCGCGCCGCTCGCTTTTGACGATGACCCCCGAGGTGTTGGTCGTCGTCGACTCGCCGAACAGTTCGACGTCGAAGACGGCGGTCAGCCCGTTCGGCACGTCCTCGGCGTAGGTCACCTCGTAGTCCCTGACTGTGACGCTCTCGCCCGGCAAGTCGTCGCCGCTCGCGGTGAACGTGTTGTACAGCATCGCCGGCCCCGACAGCGCCGCGACGACCACGAGGAGCACGGCGGCCCCGGCCTGCCAGCGGCGGGCCGAAAATATGGAGGTGTCGGGCGCGTACGCCCGGAGCGGCTTGTCGGAGGCCGCGACCGTCAGCGCGACGACGGTCGCGAGCGCGACGACGAGCGCGAAGCCGACGGCGCGAAACAGCACGTAGGTATCGCCCCCGCGGTACCAGTACACCGCCCACAGCGACTCGCTGACGGCAAACAGGAGGACGCCGGCGAAACTGCGGAGCGCGGGCGGGGGCGACCCCTCGCGGCGGTGACTGAGCCACACGCCGAGGAGGACGCCGAACAGGAAGCCGATGGCGTGGCCCTGAATGGCGATTTGGGACCACCACGGCGTCGAGAAAGTGGGGCGGGCCGACGAGACGACCTCGGGCGACAGCATCGCGTTGTAAAACAGGCTGACGACGCGCCCGGAGACGAACGCCAACACGGTCGCGAGCGGGCGGAAGACGAGCGCGAAGCCGGCGAACGCGAACACGACGCCCGAGAAGCCGACGACCGGGCCGAGCGCGAAGACGGCCGTCAGGAGCCCCACACCGAAGACGACCGCGGGGAAGACGACGAGCGACCGGACGTACGGGTTCTCGCGGGCCGACCCGAACGAGGTGGACCCGCGGCGCGTCGGATAGTGGCTCCACGCGTACTCCGCGACCGGCGCGAGCGTGAGCGTGCCGACGAGGTTGCCGACGAGGTGGCCGGGACTGGAGTGGGCGAACGCGGCGGTCAGCATCCCGGTCGGATAGAAGTACGACCACGCCCGGAACGGGATGACGATGGGTCGGTACCACGACGACCAGCCGTCCTGAACCACGAGGTAGACGAGGAGGACGCCGCCGGCGCTGACGAGCGTTCCGAGCGGGAGGCCGAACAGGAAGCGCCGCCGGAGCGCCGCCGAGACCCGACTCGGTCTGTCGACGACGGCGAGCGCGACGGCGGCCGCGAGGAGCGCGAGGAGCGCGGCGAGCCGCTGGAACGGTATCCAGCCCGGAATCTCTAGCATTAGCTACCTGTGTCGTGCGAACGGGTGGTAAAGAAACCCGCGGAGAACTGCTTGAGAAGTGCTAGCGAACGACACGAACCCGACCGCGAGAGGCGACTCCGCGTCGGGCGGTCGGTCGCGGGGAGCGTCGCGGTCGACGGCCGCTCAGATTTTGCCTTCGGCGTCGTCGGCCAACTCCTCCATGCGCTTGCCGACGCGGCCCGCGCTGGAGAACTCGTCGTCGCTCATCGCGGTCGCGAGGGCGTTGCCGAGCACGAACACGGCGTGTTTGTGCTCGCTTTTCGATTTGTGGACGTGGGAGGGCTCGACGGCGAGCTCGTCGTAGGGGTCGAACAGGCTCGAATCGACGTGCTCGCGGGCCGAGAAGTGGTCCTTGATGATAACCATCTGTTCGTGAAGCTCCAGCAGTTCGTCCTTGTGCATGAGCGTTGGGTAGGAGCGAAGGCGGTTTAAGAGTTATTGGGGGATTCTGTCACTCGGCTCAGAAGACGTACTCGTCTTCGTGGCCCATCATTCCGTCGTCTTCGTACGCGCGGTCCTCGTCGGACATCGGACCGCTGGTCTTGTACGCGCGGATACCGGTCGACAGCAGGTCCTCAATGGCCTCGTCGCGGTTGACGAACTCGCCCTGTTCGACGAGTTGGACGATCTGCATCTCCAGGTGTTCCGGCACGGTAATCTCTACTTTGGGCATCTGAACGTCCGTCGCTTTGGAAGGGCCGTATATAACTCTACCGGGGGAATAATCGGGTTTTCCGAAGGTCGTCCGGGCGAACGCGAACCGTCGTTTACCTTCGGTTAGTGCGGTCCGTTTCTCCGGTCGCCGGCGGGTGTCCGGAGTCGTTAGTGATAGGTGCGTCGGGCCGAAGTTTCGAGCATGGCCAACGACGTGACCCACCTCTACGAGGAGTTCGGCGGCGACCGACTCCCGCCGGGCCAACGCGAGACCCAGCGCTTTCCCGTCCTCTCCAAGAGCGGCACGCCCTCGTGGGACCCCGAGACGTGGTCGTTCGAGGCGTGGGGCGCGGTCGACACCGAACTCGACCTCTCGTTCGACGAGTTCCGCGACCTCCCCTCCGAGACGCAGGTACAGGACTTCCACTGCGTCACCGGCTGGAGCAAGTTCGACTGCGAGTTCGAGGGCGTCACGTTCCCGGCGCTCGCCGACGCGGTCGGCGTCGACGACGACGCGGTCCACGTGATGTTCCACGCCATGGACGGCTACACGACGAACCTGCCCCTCGACCAGTGCATGCGCGACGAGGTCATGTTCGTCTGGGGCTACGACGGCGAGGACCTGCCCGCCGACCACGGCGGCCCCCTCCGGGTCGTCACCCCGCACAAGTACGCCTACAAGGGCGCGAAGTGGGTCTCGGGCGTCGAGTTCCTCACCGAGCCCGAACGCGGCTACTGGGAGAAACGGGGCTACTCGAACACGGCGAACCCGTGGAACGAAGAGCGCTACAGCTAACCTAAGTTTTTGGTCCACCGTGAGACTGCATGCAGTCTCACGAGCCTTCGCTCGCTATCGCTCGCGAAGACAGATTTTTGCGTGGTGAGCGTAGCGAACCACGGAAAAAGGTGGGCGAACCCGTGGAACGAAGAGCGCTACAGCTAAGCTGATTTTCAGGCGTTTTCGGCGGTCGCTTCGCGTCCGAGCCACCGGCGTTGTCGCTCGGTGGACAGATGTGCACGTTCGACCGGGGTCGCCCGACCGGGGTGCGGAACAGAAGGGAGAGTTTCAAGCGTCCCCGGTCCTGAGCCACGGTCGATGGAACCGTTGCGGACCGACGAGGTGGTGACCCACCTCGTCAGCAGGTCGGTTCGACTGTCTGCGCCCCCCGTCTCGGCGTCGCTCGCGGCGATGCAACGCCCGCGGGCGCTGTGGACCGCCCCCGACGAGCCAACCGTCGTCGGCGGCGGCGTCGCCGTGGCCGTCGAGGCCGACGGTCCCGAGCGACTCGCGCGCGTCCGCCGGGCGGCCACGGCGCTGTTCGACGGCGCGGACGTGGACGCCCCCGACGCCGCTCGCCCGCGATTCTTCGGCGGCCTCGCCTTCCACGAGGAGGCGACCGGCCGCGACCCGTGGGCCGACTTCCCGGCCGCGCGCTTCGTCGTCCCCGAAGCGCAGGTCGTCTTCGACGGCGACGACGCGTGGCTCACGGTCACCGCCGTCGGCGCGGACGCCGACCCCGAGGCCGTCGGCGACCGACTCGACGAGGTCCGCGAGACGCTCGAATCGCTCGACGACACTCCCCCCGAGGGACCGCCGGGCGTCTCGAACCGCCACCGGACGACCTCGGTCGAGGCGTGGCACGAGAGCGTCGACGCCGCGGTCTCTCGCATCCGCGCCGGCGACCTTCAGAAGGTCGTCCTCGCGCAGGCGCTCGAAGTCGAACTCGACCGCCCCGCCGCCGCGCCCGACCTGCTCGCCCGCCTCGGTCGGACGTACCCCGACTGCCACCGCTTCCTCGTCGAACCGAACGGCGGGGCGAGCTTCCTCGGCGCGACGCCCGAGCGGCTCGTCTCGCTCCGCGGCCGCGAGGTCGAGACCGGCGCGCTCGCCGGGACGACCGGCCGCGGCGACACCGACGACGAAGACGAGTGGCTGGCGAACGAACTGCTCGGAAGCGAGAAGGACAACCACGAACACGAACTCGTCGCGGAGACGATTCGGGAACAGCTCGCGCCCCTGTCGGCCGAGATTCGCGTCGGCGACCGCGGGATTCGGAAGCTCGCGACCGTCCAGCACCTCTGGACGCCCATCGACGCGACGCTCGAACGCGACGAGCACGTCCTTTCTCTCGTGGACGCGCTCCACCCGACGCCCGCGGTCGGCGGCCTCCCGCCGGAAGCCGCCCTCGACGTGATTCGGGACACCGAGCCGTTCGACCGCGGCTGGTACGCCGCGCCGGTCGGCTGGTTCGACGCCGACGGCGACGGCAGTTTCGCGGTCGCGCTTCGCTCGGCAATCGTCGAGGAGACGCTGGCGACGCTGTTCGCGGGCGTCGGCCTCGTCGCCGACTCGGACCCCGACGCCGAGTGGGACGAGGTGCAACTGAAGTACCGACCCGTCCTCGACGAACTCGAACGCGACGACTGAGTTCGGGAGCGACGACCGGCACCGGAGCCGACGACCGCCTCCAATTCGAACCGATTCGATTCGACTCGATTTGACGACGACTTAGACGAGATGACAGCACCGAACCGAAACGCCCTCTGGGCACGGACCTTCGCCGACGAACTGGCACGCACCGGCATCGACGCGGTGTGCATCGCACCCGGCAGTCGCTCGACGCCCCTCACGGAGGCGTTCGACCGCCACGACGACATCGAGACGTTCTCGCACCTCGACGAGCGCTCGGCGGCCTACTTCGCGCTCGGCCGCGCCCGACGCACGGGCGAGGTGACGCCCGTCCTCTGCACCTCGGGGACCGCCGCGGCCAACTTCCACCCCGCGGTCATCGAGGCGTCGCAGGCCCGCGTGCCGATGCTCGTCCTCACGGCCGACCGCCCGCCGGAACTCCGCGACAGCGGGGCCAACCAGACCGTCGACCAGGAGAAGCTCTACGGCGACGCCGTCCGCTGGTACAAGGACATGCCCGAACCGGAGGCCACGGACAGGAAGCTCCGGAGCCTCCGAACCACCGCCGCCCGCGCGGTCTCCGAGGCGACCGGCGTCGACGCCGGTCCCATCCACCTCAACTTCCCCTTCAGAAAGCCGCTCGAACCGACGTACGTCGAGGGCGACGTGCCCGCCGACCTCGACCCCGAGGCGCTCGACGGCCGGAGCGGGAGCCGACCCTACGTCAAGACGACCGCGGGCGCGCCGGAGCTCTCCGAGGACCACCTCCGAAAGCTGGCCGACGACCTCGCGGTCGACCGGGGGCTCGTCGTCGCCGGGGCCGCCGACCCGCCGGGATTCAACGCCGAGGCCGTCGCCGCGTTCGCCCACGCGACCGGCTTCCCCGTCGTCGCCGACCCGCTTTCGGGGCTTCGCTTCGGCGGCCACACCCGGACGACGACCGTCCTCGGCGGCTACGACGCCTACCTCGACGAGCGCGTCACCGCCGACTGGCCCGACCCGGAGGTCGTGGTCCGCATCGGCGCGTCGCCGACCTCGAAGGCGCTCCGGAAGTACCTCGCGCGCACCGACGCCCGACAGTACCTCGTCGACCCGACGGGCCGCTGGCGCGAGGCCGAGTTCGGCGCGACCGACCTCGTTGAGGCCGAGCCGTCGGTGCTCGCGTGGCGGCTCTCGCAACTCGTCCGCAACCGCCCCGACGAGGCGTGGAACGCGCTGTGGACCGACGCGGAAGACGGCTACTGGAGCCTCGTCGACGACGAGACCGACGCCTTCGAGGGCCGACTCGCGGCCGACGTGGCCGACCTCGCGCCCGAACCTTCGACGCTGTTCGTCTCGAACTCCATGCCCGTCCGCGACCTCGACCGCTTCGCGCGCCCCTCGACGAAGTCCCGAACGGTCCTCGGCAACCGCGGCGCGTCCGGCATCGACGGTATCGTCTCCTCGGCGCTCGGGGCCGGCTCCGCGGCGACCGACCACCTGACGCTCTTGACCGGCGATCTCGCGTACTACCACGACATGAACGGCCTGCTCGCGCTCGGCCGCCTCGGCGTGGACGCGACTATCGTCCTCGTCAACAACGACGGCGGCGGCATCTTCCACATGCTCCCCATCGAGGAGTACGAGCCGCCCTTCACGGACCAGTTCAAGACGCCCCACGGTCTCGACTTCGAAGCAACCGAGGACCTCTACGACCTCTCGTTCGCGTCGGTCGACCCGGACGACTTCCGCGACGCCTACGCCGAGTCGGTCGCCACCGACGGCACCGACGTCATCGAGGTCCGCACCGACGCCGAGTCCTCGCACCGCGTGCGCGAGCGCATCGCCGAGCGCGCGGTCGAGCGACTGTCCGATTGACCGACTGGCCGAACCAGTCGACCGACTGACTTTTCTCCCGCGCTCCGAATCGTGGCGACATGTCCTCCACGTCTTTCCGCCAGTATCGCGGCAGTGTCTACGCCGTCGCCGGGTTCCTCGGCGTCCTCGTGTTCGCGTACGCGACCGTCATCGCCTACGAACCGCTCGCCGGGGTCTTCGCCGGCGGGACCGTCGTCTTCGGCGTGGTGCTCCTGTCGGACCTCGCCGAGCGCGGCTATCCCTCGGCGCTCGGCCGCCGCGGGACGCTCGCGCTCGTCGCGGCCGTGGTCGCATTTCCCGTCCTCTGGTTCGTCGTCCAGCGCCCCTTGACGGGCATCGGTCTCGCGCCGCTCGTCGCCGTGGTCGCGTGGGGCCTCGCGCGGTTCAACGCCGTCGGCTACCCCGAATCGATGAGTCGTCGCCGGTCGCTTGCCACCGCCTTCGTCGGAACGGGAATCGTCGCCTACGGCTCCGTGGCGGGAGCGACCGCCTTTCTCGTCGGCATCGCGGGCGCGATACTCGTCGGGCTGACGTCGTGGCTGACGAGCCCCCGCGGGCCGCTTCGAGGCTGACTGACTGACTGACTGGCTCACTCACTCCGCGTCGGCGGCCCGCCCCGAGGCGACCGACTCCGTCCACCGCCCGACGAGCCGGCCGGCCACCCAGTAACAGCCGGCGTCGAGGACGACCGACAGGCCGCCGATGACGCCCCCGACGACGCTCGCGGCCGCGACGCCGATGAGCGCGATGAATGCCAACGAGAGAAGCGGGGCTCCGTTCAGAACTGCGCCGACGAGGAGCACCCCGAGGAGGAACGCCGTCCCGATGAGCGCGCCCGCCGCGAACCCGCGGAGGACGAGTCGCCAGAGTCCGCGGAGGCCGTTCCGCAGGCCGGCCAGCCCGCCGTCAGCCAGCGCCCACCGGGTCGCGGCCGCGGTGAGGAGCCACAGGTAGGCGAAGACGGCGACGCCGGGGAGCGTCCCGAAGCCGGCGAGTTCGCCTTCGAGCGCGCCGCTCGCGTGCGCCGCGAGGAGTCCGACGAGGCTCAGAACGACGAGGTTGAACGACGAGACGACCCACGCCTCGAAGTGCCCCCGCGCCCCGACGCGGCCGGCGGCGGCCTCAGCCACGCGCCAGCACCTCCGCGAGCGCGACGAGGACGAGGAGCACGGCGGTGGTCGCACCGTAGCTCTTCGCGAGGAGCGAGCGCCCGGCACCCGCCGAACCGACTCGTCGGAGCCGGAACACGGCGAGCGTCCGGACGAACGACCCGAGGACGAACGCGGTCACCGCGAGGAGCTTCACCGTCAGTATCGTTCCCCAGCGACCGCTCGGTCCGGGCGGGCCGAGCGCGCCGAGGTTGCCGACCCCGGTGACGACCATCGCGCCCATGGTCGCCCAGAAGACCCACTCGTACGTGACTGCGAGCGTGGCTGGTTCGCCGAGAGAGGCGGTCGAGCCGCCGGCGTCCGCGCGTCCGGGACCGGCGGCTCTGAGCGTCGCCCACGCGAACGCCGCGCCGCCGAAGACGAGCGCCATTCCGACGAGGTGGACGAGTCTGACGAGGAGGGTGGTCGCGGCCGACATGCGCGGGAGTCGTTCGCGGACTGACAAATATTCCCGGGCCGGGGGAGCGGTCGGGCGGCGGGCCGCCCCCCGAACCGCCGCCGCAAGCGAATCTTTTTGCGCCGCCCGCGCCGCCTCTCGGTATGGTCTCGGAGATTTTCGACCCCGACCGCTGGGAGCCCGTCCCGGGGTCCGACGAGTTCGACGATATCACCTACCACCGCGCCGTCGACGTGCCGGCGGTCCGCATCGCGTTCGACCGCCCCGAGGTCCGAAACGCCTTCCGGCCCGGAACCGTGGACGAACTCTACGCCGCGCTCGACGACGCCAGAAAGCGCGCGAACGTCGGGTGCGTCCTCCTGACGGGCAACGGCCCCTCCGAGAAGGACGGCGGCTGGGCGTTCTGTTCCGGCGGCGACCAGTCGGTCCGCGGCGGCTCGGGCTACGAGTACCGCGACGACGACGAGGCCGACGCCTCCGATGACCCGCTCGTCCGCGAGGCGAAGGCCGGTCGCCTGCACATCCTCGAAGTCCAGCGGCTCATCCGATTCATGCCGAAACCCGTCGTCGCCGTCGTGCCGGGGTGGGCCGTCGGCGGCGGCCACTCCCTGCACGTCGTCTGCGACATGACGCTCGCCTCCGAGGAGCACGCGAAGTTCCTCCAGACCGACCCCGACGTGGCCTCCTTCGACGGCGGCTTCGGCTCCGCGTACCTCGCAAAGCAGGTCGGCCAGAAGAAGGCCCGCGAGGTGTTCTTCATGGGCAAGACCTACTCCGCCGAGGAGGCGGTGGACATGGGCATGGCGAACGAGGCGATTCCCCACGAGGAACTGGAGGAGGTGGCGCTGGAGTGGGCCGACGAGATGACGAAGAAGTCGCCGACGGCCATGCGTATGCTGAAGTACGCCTTCAACATGACCGACGACGGCATGGTCGGCCAGCAGGTGTTCGCCGGCGAGGCGACCCGACTCGCCTACATGACCGAGGAGGCACAGGAGGGCCGCGACGCCTTCCTCGAAAAGCGCGAACCGCGCTTCCGCGACTACCCGTGGCACTACTGAGATAACGCCGGCTCGCCGCCCGATACCGGTCTCTCGCCCGCGATGCGGCCTCGTTTCGTTTCGTCTCGGCTCGTCTCCCGCGACGAAACGCGTCACCTCGCCATAGTTTAGGCACGCCGAAAAATAGGAACGCTCTTGTGTGTTTAGGGTAGCCTAAATCCTATGGACGAGAACTCCACCGGGAACGAGGGACTCACGCGACGCAACTACATTCGCTACGGCGGCACGGCGCTCGGGGCCGGGATGCTCGCCGGCTGTACGTCGGACTCGTCGGGAAGCGACGAGACGACAGCCGCGGCCGAGACGGCGACCGAAACGACCGCCGCGACCGAGACGGAATCGGAGACCGAGACCACCGAGGCCGACGCCTCGTACTCGGTGACGATGGAGCCGATGGGCGAGGTCACGTTCGACTCGGTTCCCGAGTCGTGGGCCGCCTACGACGGCGGCTACGCGGACATGGCCGTCGCGCTCGGCGTCGGCGACGGGGTGACCGGCGTCGGCGGCGCGGGCCGGTACTACACCTACGTCTACGACGAGCTTCCCGGCGTGAGCGTCGACCGCGAGCAGATCGAGGCGTACCCCGAGGTCAGGACGAAAGAGGAGTTCTACGAACTCGACAACGACGTCCACCTCTACGACCCGAACATGCTCATCAACTGGTTCGACTGGGACCAAGAGGACGTGGACGAAATCGCGGAGAACGTCGCCCCGTTCGTCGGCAATCTCATCTTCCGCCGGTCCGACGGCTGGCACGACTACCGCTACTACACCCTCTACGAGGCGTTCGAGAAGGTCGCGCAGGTGTTCCAGCGCGAAGAGCGCTACGAGGCGTTCGCGGCGCTCCACGACGAGTTCATCGCGGAGATACAGTCGCGACTGCCGCCGGCGGACGAGCGTCCGAACGTCTTTCTCACCTACGAGGGGACGACCGAGCCCGAGACGTTCTCGCCGTACCGCCTCAACGACAAGGGCACGAGCAAAAAGCAGTGGAACGACCTCGGCGTCACCGACGCGCTCACCGGGACCGACATCGAGAACCTCAGCACGACCAACCGCGGCGAACTCGACTACGAGAACCTCCTCGAAGTCGACCCCGACGTGATGCTCGTTCGCGGCCACGAGCGCAAGACGGCCGCGGAGTTCCGCGACACCGTCCTCGCGTACATGGAGGACCACCCCGTCGGCGGCGAGCTGACGGCCGTCCAGAACGGCCGGGTCTACCGCGGCGGCTACCTCAATCAGGGGCCGATTCACAACCTGTTTCTGACCGAGCGCGCCGCGAAGCAGATGTACCCCGAGGAGTTCGGCGAGGTGACCGGCGACGCCGAACTGTTCGACCGCCAGCGCGTCGCGGACGTCGTCACCGGGGAGTTCTGAGATGGCGGACGCCGCGGCGTTCGACTACGACGTGGCCATCGTCGGCGGCGGACCGACGGGCTGTTCGGCGGGCGTCTTCACCGGCCGGTACGGCCTCGACACCGTCGTCTTCGACCGCGGTCGGTCGTCGCTCCAGCGCTGTGCCTATCTGGAGAACTACCTCGGCTTCCCCGGCGGCGTCGACATCGAGACGTTCTACGGGCTCATCCACGACCACGTCGAGGCGGCCGGCTGTGACCTCGTTTCAGACCTCGTCGAGGCGGTCGAACTCGTCGGGGACGACGAGACCGCGACCGCGGACGTCGCGGGGGATTCCGGCGGGGATGCCGCCGACGCGGCCGCCACCGGCCCCGGCTTCGCGGTCACGACCCAGAGCGGCGAGACCGTCACCGCGAGGCGGGTCGTCGCGGCCGCCCGCTACGGCGGCGACTTCCTCGAACCGCTCGGCGACGACGAGATGTTCGTCACCTACGAGTACGACGGCGAGACGCGGACGACGTTCGACCGCGACTACGCCGACGTTGAGGGGCGCACGCCGATCGACGGGCTGTACGTCGCCGCACCGGTGAGCGAGGTCAACGTGCAGGCCATCATGTCGGCCGGACAGGGCGCGCGAGTCGGCCGGTCGGCCATCACCGACCACCGCCTCGAACGGGGGTACCCCGAGGACCTCGCGCGCCACTGGGACTGGTTGCGCCCCGAGGCGGAACTCGCCGACGAGGCGGCCGCCCGCGACGACTGGCGCGAGCGGTTCGACAGCCGCGTTCCCGACGACTGCGACCTCCCCGAGGAGCGACTCCGCGAACTCCGCGAGGCCGACGTGGAGCGCCAGCGCGAGATGTACGTCTCCGACGAGACGGTCGAAAACCGAGCCGAGAAGGGTCGCGAGCGACTCGCCGAGCACCTCGGCGTCGCCGCCGACTCGGATTCGGCTTCCGACGCCGGTCCCGAGTAGCGAGGAATCCCCGTCACCGGGTCGGCTGACGGCGATGACCACGTCGTCGCCGACGCCGGGGAGAACGCGCCTCGTCGGGGGCGGCGCGACCGCCGAGCCACCGTGTTCTCCCACTCATCGCCTCGGGGTCGCGCGCTTTCGGATAGGAACTTACTCACTGCTCCGGCACTCGTATGCAGACAATGAGCACGCAGGACATCTCTCGCAGGCGGGCGTGGGTGATGGCGTCGCGGCCGCAGACGCTTCCGGCGGCCGCCGCGCCGGTCGTCGTCGGCACCGCGGTGGCCGTCCACGCCGACCTGTTCGCCCCGCTCCCCGCGCTCGCGGCGCTCGCGGGCGCGCTCCTCATCCAAGTCGGGACCAACTTCGCCAACGACTACTACGACGCGGTGCAGGGCGCGGACACCGAGGCCCGCGAGGGCTTCACCCGCGTCACCGCGGGCGGACTCATCCCCCCGGCCGAGGTCAAGCGGGCGATGTATCTCACCTTCGCCGCCGCCGTCCTCCTCGGCACGTACCTCGTCTACGTCGGCGGCGTGCCCATCCTCGTCATCGGCCTGCTCTCGGTCGCTTCGGGCATCGCCTACACCGGCGGTCCGTACCCCCTCGGCTACCACGGCCTCGGCGACCTGTTCGTCTTCGTCTTCTTCGGTCTCGTCGCCGTCGTCGGCACGTTCTACGTGCAGGCCGCGAGCGTCCTCGCCGCCCCCCTCACGGTCGGGATTCCCGAGGGGACCGTCACGCTCGCCGCCGTCCTCGCCAGCCTCCCGATGGCGGCCATCTCCACGAACATCCTCGTCGTGAACAACGTCCGCGACAAGGAGGAAGACGCGACCACGGGCAAGCGGACGCTCGCGGTCCGGTTCGGCTACGGCTTCGCCCGCGCCGAGTACCTCGCCATGCTCGCGCTCGCCTACGCCGTCCCCGTCTACCTCTGGACCCGCGCCGGCTTCGACTGGTTCGTCCTTCTCCCCATGTTCTCGATGCCCGTCGCGGCCCGCATCGCGCGGACCGTCGTGACCGAGACGAAAGGCGAGAAGCTCAACCCCGCGCTCGAAGACACGGGGAAACTCCTCGCGCTCTACGCCGTCCTCTTCTCGGTCGGCCTCGTCCTCGCGTGACGATGCGCGTCCGCGAGTTCGCCGTCGACCTCCGAACGCCGCTTTCGACCGCCGCGGGCGATATCGAGCGCCGCGAGGGGCTCCTCGTCGCGGTCGACGTCGCGGGCGAAACCGGCGTCGGCGAGGCGACCCCGCTTCCGGGCTGGACCGAGTCGTTCGCCGACTGCCGTGACGCGCTCGCCGGGCTCGCCGAAGACGACGCCACCGGTGACGCCGACCCCGAGTCCCCGCTCGAAGACGGGACGCTCGCTGACGCGCCCGCCGCGAGACACGCCGTCTCGCTCGCCGTCGCCGACGCCCGCGCTCGCGCCGCCGGCCGGCCGCTCGCCGCGGCCCTAGACACCGACCCCCACACCTCGCTTCCGGTGAACGCGACCCTCGGCGACGACGGTCCCGAGGCGACCGTCGAGGCCGCCGAAACCGCCGTCGCGTCGGGGTACGACTGCCTCAAACTGAAGGTCGGCGCGCGGGACCCGACCGACGACGTGGCGCGCCTGCGGGCGGTCCGCGAGGCGGTCGGTCCCGACGTGTCGCTCCGGGCCGACGCGAACGCCGCGTGGGACCGCTGGACCGCCGACCGCTTTCTCGACTCGGTCAAGGAGTCGGTCCTCGACCTCGACTACCTCGAACAGCCGCTTCCGGCCGACGAACTCGACGGCCACGCCGCGCTCCGACGGCTCCACGACACGCCCATCGCGCTCGACGAGTCGCTTTCGGCGGTCCCGGTGGGACGGGCCATCGCCTCGAACGCGGCGGACGTGCTCGTCTGCAAGCCGATGGCGCTCGGCGGCCCGGACCGCGTCCGCGACCTCGCCGCCCGCGCCCGCGACGCCGGCGTGGCCGTCGTCGTCACGACCACCATCGACGCCGTCGTCGCCCGACTCGGCGCGCTCCACGTCGCGGCGTCGCTCCCCGGCGACCGGGCCCACGGGCTGGCGACCGCCTCGCTCCTCGATTCCGACCTCGCGGCCGACCCGGCACCCGTGCGCGACGGCCGGATGCGTCTCCCCGACGGGCCCGGACTCGGAATCGACGTGTCCGCGGTGTTCCCGTAAACCGGCCGCCGGCCCTTCAACTCTCCACGGACCCAACGTTTTTCACGATTCTGCACGTCGTCCCGGGGGATGACCGAGGTCGAACTCGACTCCGACGCGGTACGGCTCGCGCTCGACGGCGGCGTGGCGACGGTGACGCTGGACGCCCCGGCGGTTCGGAACGCGCTGACGGTCGAGGTGACCGCGGGCGTGCGCGAGGCGCTGGACTCGCTCCCCGACGCGGCGCGCTGTGTCGTCGTCCGCGGGAGCGACGAGGCGGGCGCGTTCTGCGCCGGCGGCGACGTGAACGCCATGCTGGAGCTACAGGCCGACGCGATGTCGCTCCCCGAGGCGGTCGACCACGTCGTCCGCGACACCGCCGACGCCGTGCGCCGCGTCTACGAGTGCGACCTGCCGACGGTCGCGGCCATCGACGGCCCGGCCGTGGGCGCGGGCGGCGCGCTCGCCATCGCCTGCGACCTCCAACTCCTCCGCGAAGACGCCTTCGTCAGCTTCGGCTTCCGCCGGGTCGGCCTCGCGGTCGATTCGGGCGCGTCGTACCTCCTTCCCCGACTCGTCGGGCGCAACGTCGCCATGGAACTCGTCTACACCGGCGAGGAACTCGGTCCCGAGCGGGCGCTCGAACTCGGCGTCGTCAACCGCGTCGCGGGCGAGGACGAGTTCGAGGCCGACCTCGCCGCCCTCGCGGAGCGCATCGCCGGCGGCCCGACGAAGGCGCTCACCGCCTCCAAGCGCCTGCTCCGCCGCCCCGACGACTCCATCGAGGCGGCCATCGAACACGAGGCGTCGGCGCAGGCGGTCATACTCGACACCGACGACCACGCCGAGGGGCTGGAGTCGTTCGTGAGTCGCCGAGAACCGGAGTTCGAAGGGACGTAGCCGGGCAGTCGGGCGGTCTCACCCGGCCTCGCGCCTCCGCCGGCCCCGCGTTCGGTGCATACTTGTCGCCGCCCGGCGACGCCGGGAGTATGGTCACCGTCACCGTCTGGAACGAGTACCGACACGAGAAGGAAGACGACGAGGTCGCCGAAATCTACCCCGACGGCATCCACGCGACGATAGCCGAAGGGCTCCGCGAGGCCGGCTACGACGTGCAGACCGCCACGCTGGACGAACCCGAACACGGGCTCACCGAGTCGGTCCTCGACGACACCGACGTGCTGGCGTGGTGGGGCCACAAGGCCCACGACGAGGTGGACGACGACATCGTGGACCGCGTGGTCGACCGCGTCCGCGACGGGATGGGGCTTCTCGTGCTCCACTCGGGGCACTACTCCAAGCCGTTCAAGCGCCTGATGGGGACGACCTGCTCGCTGAAGTGGCGCGAGTCGGGCGAGAAAGAGCGCGTCTGGGTCGTCGAGCCGGGCCACCCCATCGCCGACGGGCTTCCCGAGTCGTTCGAGGTCCCCCGCGCCGAGATGTACGGCGAGCGGTTCGACATCCCCGCGCCGGACGAACTCGTGTTCACGTCGTGGTTCGAGGGCGGCGAGGTGTTCCGCTCGGGCTGTTGTTACACCCGCGGCAAGGGCCGCGTCTTCTATTTCCGGCCGGGCCACGAGACCTACCCAATCTACGAGCAGGCGGAGGTTCGCACCGTCCTCGACAACGCCGTCGAATGGGCGGCCCCCGGCGACGGTCCCGACCCGTACTTCGGCAACGCGGACCCAATCGAAGACCTCGACTGAGGCGGGGGTGGACCGCCCAGCGGGACCGTCCGGAGCGCCGACTATCATAAGTGGATGCGGTCCGGAGAACGTCCATGGCACAACCGACGAGCGGACAGCGGCGACTGATGTTCGCCCTGTTCGCGTTCGCGACGCTCGTCTTCCTCCTCGGCATCGTCGTCATCGGCTACCTCGCCGGCGCGTTCTGAGGTCGGTTCCGGGGCGGTCGCCTCGCCGATGAGCCCCGCGCTCAGCGGGTCGCGTCGTCGGGGTGGTAGGTCTTCCCGCGCGAGCCGTCGGCGGTCATCCGGCGGAGCGTCGCGGCGGCGTTGCTCGCGTCGTAGCCGAACAGCACGTCTTTGGCGTACTCGTCTGCGACCTCGATGGCGTGGATGAGGTCGTCCACGTCCACGTTCACGGCGTACAGTTCGAGCGAGAAGTCGGCGTCGTACGGCTCCAGAAGGGAGACGAAGCCGCGGGCGATGGTTTCGAGCCAGTAGGTCGTCCCGTAGTGGGTGTCGTACAGCGGGACGACGAACTCGTCGACGTACTCCGAGAGCGCCTCGATGTCGAGGCCGGCGCGGCGATAGAGGTGGCCCGGGTAGGGGTCGGGATACAGCGTGAGATACAGGCGGCCGGGGACGCGCTCGGCGGCGTCGGCGACGAACTCGGTGATGACCTCGGCGCGCCACTCGAACCACGCGCCCTCGTCGTCGGCGTCGCGGTCGCGGTCGTCGGCCCACGCCTCGAACTGCGAGGTACACCGCTCACACCGGCAGTACTCGTCGCGGGGGAAGCCCACGTCGTCGAGGCGCACGTCGCCGTTGGCCGCGGCGGCGTCCGCGACGATTTCCAGCAGGCCGGCGCGGTACCTCTCGTTCGTCGGGCAGATGTACGCCCAGTCGAAGTACGTGCGGTCGCGCGTCGCCGGGTTCCCCTCGCCGTCGACGGGGACCAGTTCGGGGCTCTCGTTGGCGGCGGCGTTGTCGCCGAAACACGAGATCATGTTGACGGCGTTCGACAGCGGTTCGGCCGCCCGGCCGGTCACGTCTTTGACCTCGTAGAACCCGCGGTCGAACTCCGGCCAGTCGACTTCCTCCTCGTTGCGCGTGACGACCCCGTACATGGCTCCGCCTTCGCGCGGGCGTCGGGTAAGTCGTTCGCTCTCGGGCGTGCGGCTCGCTCCCCGGCTCGGCCGCTGGACGGTCGAGAGTCGGGCAGACTCGGTCGGAGTCGACCGAGCGCCGAGAACGTGGTTACTCTTCGATTTCGACTTCGACGGTCTCTCCGCTACCGGAAAACACGGTGTAGAGGACCGCGATGAGCGCCAGTACCAGGACCAGTTTGGCCTTCTTGGACATACCGAGAACTTCGACCGCACCGCACTAAGTGATTACGACACCGGGAGAACGCGCGCAGGTGACTGGGAACTGGCCACTCGCGCTCTACTGCGGTTCATTTTTTGTGAGAATTCACAGAAACGTTATATTATCTGAGACCATTCTGTTTGTCGTTCAGTTCGTTCCTTCCGCCCGATGCCACTCGACTCCTCGATTCGCGTCCTTTCCGCCGACGGCGACCGCGCGATTTTCCGCGCCGTCCAGCGGGCGGTCTCGCCCGCCGTCGTCGACTCGGCGGCGACGCTCGCCGCCGCCCGCCGCGCCCTCGACGGCGACGCGTACGACTGTCTCGTCCTCGGCGCGGCGTTCCCCGACGGCGACGGCGTCGCCCTGCTCCGCGAGGTTCGCGCGACCGACGACGACCTCCCGGTGGTCTTCCTCGCGACCGACGACGACCTCCCGGTGGTCTTCCTCGCGACCGACGACGCCGACCACGCCGTGACGGAACTGGTCGATTTGGGTATCGACGCCTACCTCGACCGTGTGGCGGTCCTGCGGCGGGCCGAGCGCGACAACGGCGACGACAGCGGCGACAGCGACGGCGATGGCACCGACGCCCCCGCCGACGCGCCCTCTGACGACGCGCTCGGTTCGCGCGTCCGGCGGCTCGCCTGCGAACACCACAAGGCGCGGGTCGCCATCGACGCGTTCGACCGGGGGGCGACCCCGGCCGACGCGAGTTGGTTCATCGAGGACGCCCTCGACGCGCTCGACGACGTGTTCTACGTCTACGACCGCGAGGGGAAACTCGTCTCGTGGAACGAGCGGCTCACGGAGCTCACCGGGATGTCGGCCGCCGAACTCACCGGGATGTCGGCCGACGCGTTCTTCCACGAGGCCGACCGCCCGGCGGTCGAGCGCGCTGTCGAGGAGGTCATCCGAACGGGAACGACCGTCGTCGAAGCGCGGTTGCCGACCGACGACGGCGCGCTGTTGTTCCAACTCACCGGCCGCCGGCTCGCGGGACCTGACGGGGAGCTCGTCGGCTTCTGCGGCGTCGGCCGCGACATCACGACCCGCCGGCAACACGAAGAGCGCCTCGCACAGCAAAACGAGCGCCTCGGCGAGTTCGCGCGGGTCCTCTCGCACGACCTTCGGAACCCGCTTTCCGTCGCGATCGGCTTTCTCGACCTCGAACGACGGGCGAACGACTCCGCGAACCTCGACCGGGTCGCCACCTCGCTGACCCGAATCGACGACATCGTCACCGACGTGTTGACCGCGGCCCGCCGCGGGACGGCCGTCGTCGAGTTCACGCCCGTCTCCGTCGAGGCGGTCGCCCGCCGCGCGTGGGACACGGTCGAGACGGGCGACGCGACGCTCGTCGTCGAGTCGACCGCGACGGTCCACGCCGACCCCGGCCGGCTCCAGCGGCTGTTCGAGAACCTGTTTCGGAACGCTGTGGAACACGGGACCGCGGACGAGCGGGCCTCGCCGCTGACCGTCCGCGTCACCGCGTCGCCCGCCGAGGGGACGGTCGCGGTCGAAGACGACGGCTCCGGCATCGCCGCCGCCGACGCCGCGCGGGTGTTCGAACGCGGCTTCACCACCTCGGCCGAGGGGACGGGCTTCGGCCTCGACATCGTCCGGTCGCTGGCGGAGGCCCACGGCTGGTCGGTCTCCGTCGGGGCCGCGGCGACAGGCGGCGCGAGATTCGAGTTCGACGGCGTCGAGTTCGCCGACGGGGACCACCGCTGTCCGGCGAGCGCCGCGAGAAAAAGGGGGTTGGACGACCCGTAACGCCGGTCAGTTCACGTCGAGGTTGGCCGCGACTTCGTCCTCGCGGACGATGGTCTCGCAGTAGTCACAGCGCACGCCGTCCGAGAGGACCGTAAAGCGGGACTGGATGGGTTCGTCGGCGTTCGAGATGCAGTTTCTGTTCGGACACGAGATGATGCTCGCGACGGCGTCGGGGCGGACGACCCGGTTCTTCTCGACCACGTCGTAGTCGCGGACGATGTTGATGCTCGCGGCGGGCGCGATGAGCGACAGCACGTCCACCTCGGACTGGCTCAGCTCGCGGCCCTCGACCTTCACGATGTCCTTGCGGCCGAGGCGGTCGGAGGGGACGTTCATCCCGACCGAGACCGCCTCCCCGCTGGTGCCGTCGATGCCGAGGATGGCGAGGACGTTGAGCGCCTGTCCCGCGGCGACGTGGTCGATGACGGTGCCGTTTCGAATCTTCGAGACGCGGAGTTGGTGGTCGTCAGTCATCGTCTTGGGAGAGGAGGATGTCCAGAAGCGCCATCCGGACCGGGATGCCGTTGTGGGCCTGTTCGAAGTACGTCGCGTGGTCGGTGTCGTCGATGTCCGGCGAAATCTCGTCCACGCGGGGGAGCGGGTGCATGATTGTGAGGTCGTCGGACGCCGCTTCCAGCGTCTCCGAGTCGATCTGGTACTGCCCCGCGACCTTGCGGTACTCGTTTTCGTCGGGGAAGCGCTCGCGCTGGATGCGCGTCACGTAGAGCACGTCGAGTTCGGGGAGCACCTCGTCGAGTTCGGTGTGTTCTCTGACCTGCGCGCCCGAGGCGTGGAGGTCGTAGCGGACGTTCCGGGGGAGCCGCAGGCTCTCGGGGCTGATGAAGTGCTGGCTGGCGTCGAAGTTCGTCAGCGCCTCGGCCAGCGAGTGGACCGTCCGGCCGTACTTCAGGTCGCCCATGATGCCGATGGTGAGGTCGTCGAGGCCGGCGTTCTCCCGGATGGTGTAGAGGTCCAGCAGGGTCTGACTCGGGTGCTGGCCCGCGCCGTCGCCCGCGTTGACGAGCGGCACGTCGACGAACTCGGAGGCCATCGTGGCCGCGCCCTCGCTCGGGTGGCGGAGCACGAGCGCGTCCGCGTAGCCCTCGACCACGCGGACGGTGTCGGCGAGCGTCTCGCCCTTCTTGACCGACGACGACTCGACCGGGCCCATATCGACGGTCTGGCCGCCGAGGCGTTTCATCGCGGAGTCGAAGCTCATCCGGGTTCGCGTGCTCGGCTCGAAGAAACAGAGCCCGAGAACCTTTCCGGCGTGTCGTTGCCGGAACGCGGCCGGGTCGGCGTCGATGTCGGCCGCGCGGTCGAGCACCGCCTCGATGTCCTCCCGCGAGAGGTGCGACGCGGAGATGAGGTGGTCCTGACGCATCGATGAATGACGCGACCTACACCGACTTGAATCCCCCGGCATCGGCCGCTCCGAGTGATATTCACCACCATGCACAGAATCGCCGGCGTCGGCGACTGCGGCGGACACGGCACGGCGGGCGAAACGGTCGAAAAGCGAGGCGACGAGGCGGCACGACGAAACCGCTGAGGCGGCACGACGAAACCGCTGAGGCGGCACGACGAAACGCCGAGACGACGACTGACCTCGACCCTACGGCCAGTTGCCGGCGGAGTCGTAGGAGTCGACGACGCGGCGGATGGCGACGACGTAGGCCGCGGTGCGGAAGTTCGGCAGGTCGTGGGTCTCGTAGGCGTCGACGAGTTCCTCGAAGGCGTCGACGATGACGCGCTCCAGCTCGTCGTTGACGCGCTGTTCGGTCCAGTAGAACCGCTGGCGGTTCTGGACCCACTCGAAGTACGAGACGGTGACGCCGCCGGCGTTGGCGAGGATGTCGGGGAAGACGTGGACCTCGCGCTCGGTGAGCACGTCGTCGGCGTCGGGCGTGAGCGGGCCGTTGGCGGCCTCGACGACCACGTCCGCGTTCACGTCGTGGGCGAGTTCGCCGTCGATGGCGTTCTCCAGCGCGGCGGGGACGAGCAGGTCCACGTCGAGGGTGAGAAGCTCCTCGTTGGTGATGGCCTCCGTTCCCTCGTAGTCGGAGACGGTGCCCGTCTCGTTTTTGAACCCCTTGACCGCGCGGGTGTCGAGGCCGTCGGGGTCGTAGACGCCGCCGGAGGAGTCGGAGACGGCGACGACCGTCGCACCGAGGTCCTCGATGAGCTTCGCGGTGACGGAGCCGGCGTTCCCGTAGCCCTGGACGGCGACGGTCGCGCCCTCGATGTCGCGGCCGAGGTAGTCGAACGCCTCGCGGGCGGTGAGCATCGTCGAGCGCCCGGTCGCCTCGACGCGGCCCTCGCTTCCGCCGTTCGAGAGCGCCTTGCCGGTGATGACGCCCGGCGCGGTGGTGTTTTCGAGGGTCTCGTAGGTGTCCTTAATCCAGTTCATCTCGCGCTGGCCGGTGTTCACGTCGGGCGCGGGGATGTCGCGGCTCTCGCCGATGAGGGGCCGAAGCTCCTTGGCGAACGACCGGGTGATGCGTTCGAGCTCGGACTCGGAGTACGCCTTGGGGTCGATGACGATGCCGCCCTTGCCGCCGCCGTAGGGGATGTCCACGACGGCGCACTTGTACACCATCCAGCCCGAGAGCGCCTTCACCTCGTCGCGGCTGACGTTCGGGTGGTAGCGAATCCCGCCTTTGTACGGGCCGCGGTCGCCGTTGAACTGCGACCGGTAGGCGCGAAACAGCTCCACGTCGCCGTCGTCCATCTCGACGGCGAGGTTCGTTTCGAGGACTCGCTCGGGGTTCTTCAGCCGCTCGATAACGTCGTCTCGCACGTCGAGGTAGGCGGCCGCGTCGTCGATTTGCTCCTGTAGACTCTCGAAGGGATTCGCCTCTTGTGCCATGCCCTAATACGCTCCGGGCATCCGGTTAAGCGTAGCGGGGATTTTAGCATACCACAGTATTGAGACACATACCCAACGATAAAACGTGGCAGTCGGTGCGCCGACCGCGACGGCGCGCCGGCCGGGGCGCGCTCAGTACGACTCGCCGGCGCGGTCGAGAATGTTCTCGGCCTGCTTGACGAGCGGGGCGTCTATCATCTCGCCGTCGACGCCGAAGACGCCCCGGCCCTCCTCTGCGGCCTCGTCGCGGGCGCGAAGCACCTTTTTCGCCCACGCGACGTCCTCGTCGTCGGGTGAGAACGCCTCGTTGATGACGGGCACCTGCGCGGGGTGGATGGCGAGTTTCCCGTCGTAGCCGAGTCGCCGACCGAACGCGGCGTCCTCGCGGAGTCCCGCCTCGTCCTGATAATCGACGTGGAGCGTGTCGATGGCGTCGACGCCGGCGGCCGCGGCCGCGACGACGACGCGCTCGCGGGCGTAGAGCACCTCGGTCCCGTCGCCGGTCCGGGTCGCGCCCACGTCGGCGGCGAAGTCCTCCGCGCCGAAGACGACGGCGGCGGTGTCGGGCGCGGCCGCGACCTCGGGCGCGGCGAGGACGCCCGCCGCGCTCTCGACGATGGCGATGACGGGACAGTCAGCGCCGACCTCGCGGGCCGCGCCGGCGACGCTCGTCACGTCCTCGGCGCTCGTCGCCTTCGGGACGACCAGCACGTCCGGCGGGTGTTCGGCGCAGACGGCCTCGATGTCGTCGCGCCCGGCGGCACCGGGGTTGACGCGGACCGCGACCTCGGCGTCCGGGTCGAACTCGGGGTCCGCGAGGACCGCGGCGACGGTCTCGCGGGCTTCGGCTTTCCTGTCGGGCGAGACGGCGTCTTCGAGGTCGAAGACGAGCACGTCCGCGCCCGCGCCGGGGGCCTTCCGCAGGAGTTCGGGTCGGTCGCCGGGGGAAAACAGGACGCTTCGTCGGGGCATGGTGTGTGTATCGAGGGGGGCGGTGAAATATCGACGCGTCGGCGACCCGGCTCAGGGCCAGAGGCCGCGGTGTTCGTGGGCCTCGGAGACGCGTTCGAGCGCGACCATGTAGGCGGCGTCGCGCCACGTCACGTCGTGTTCCTCGACGCGCTCGCGGACGGCGGTCCACGCGCGGAGCATCTCCGTCTCCAGTTCGTCGTGGACGCGTTCGAGCGACCACGAGCGGTGGTTGAGGTCCTGCAACCACTCGAAGTACGAGACGGTGACGCCGCCGGCGTTGGCGAGGATGTCGGGGACGACCGGAATCTCGCGTTCCTCGAAAATCTCGCTCGCCGCGGAGGTGGTCGGACCGTTCGCGCCCTCGACGACGAGGTCAGCCTGCACGTCGCCGGCGTTCTCGGCGGTCAGGACGTTGCCGACGGCGGCCGGGATGAGCACGTCGACGTCGAGTTCGAGCAGTTCCTCGTTCGAGAGCTTCCGCGGCGCGTCGTACTTCATGACCGCCTCGGGCTCTTCCTCGTGGGTCGGCACGTCGTGCGTGTCGAGGCCGTCGGGGTCGTAGATGGCCCCGTTCACGTCGGAGACGGCGACGACCGTCGCGCCCTCGTCGTCGAGGAGTCGCGCGGCGGGCGCGCCGACCGAGCCGAACCCCTGGACCGCGACGGTGGTGTCTTCGACGTCCCAGCCGAGGTAGTCGATGGCCTCACGGGCGATGATGGCGACGGAGCGGCCGGGCGCGGTGTCGCGGCCCTCGCTCCCGCCGACGACGGGCGGCTTGCCCGTCACGACGCCCGCCTTCGTCTCGCCTTCCTGCATCGAGTAGGCGTCCATGAACCACGCCATCGTCTGGGCGTCGGTTCCCATGTCGGGCGCGGGGATGTCCTTCGTGGGGCCGATGAAGGGCCGAAGCTCCTCGGCGAACCGCCGGGTGAGCCGCTCTTTCTCGTCGGCCGAGAGGTCCTTGGGGTCGACGACGATGCCGCCTTTGCCGCCGCCGAAGGGCAGGTCCATCACGGCGCACTTCCACGTCATCCACATCGAGAGCCCGATGCACTCGGCCTCGGTCACGCCGGGGTGGAACCGGAGGCCGCCCTTGTAGGGGCCGCGGACGCTGTCGTGCTGGGCGCGGTAGCCGGTGTAGACCGCGGTCGAACCGTCGTCGCGCTCGAGCGGCACCGAGACGCGGTGAACCTGATTCGGATGCCGAAGCCG
The DNA here is from genome assembly GCF_000337835.1 of Haloferax sulfurifontis ATCC BAA-897. GTDB lineage: Archaea > Halobacteriota > Halobacteria > Halobacteriales > Haloferacaceae > Haloferax > Haloferax denitrificans. The sequence continues at coordinate 149,033 of NZ_AOLM01000004.1, forward strand.
CTCGATGACGCCGGGGTCGACGTCGAGGTTCGCCGCCGCGCGTTCGAGCTGTCGGCGGGCCGTCTGGAGGGCTGTCTCTTCGGTCGGTTCGTCGTCCGTCGCGGTGGATGGTACTGCGGATGCCATGATTGGTCGTGCCGGCCGAGCGCCGGCTGTGCCGGGGGACAGACGCGTTGTCCCGCGCCCGCAGTGACGGCCGAACCGTCGACCGAACGGCCGACCGAATCAGCCGCCATCGGGCGCTTTCGCAATCCTCTATTGTGGATAATTATAATGGTTGTTATCTAGTTTTGTTCGGGGCAATAGTTGTCACACGGTGCGACCGACCGGCACGGTTTTATCACGGTCTATCACACGCACCACTATGACCGGTCTGTACTACGAGGAGTTCGAGGTCGGCCGGACCATCGAACACGAAAAGCGCCGCACCGTCTCGGAGTCGGACAACCAGCGGTTCTGCGACATGACGATGAATCAGCAACCGCTCCACCTCGACGCCGAGTTCGCGGCCGACTCGCAGTTCGGCGAGCGACTGGTCAACGGCCTCTACACGATGAGCCTCGCGGTCGGCCTCTCGATTCCCGACACGACCGACGGGACCATCGTGGCGAACCTCGGCTACGACGACGTGTCCCACCCGAACCCGGTGTTCTACGGCGACACGCTCCGGGCGCAGACGACCGTCCTCGACAAGCGCGAGACCTCCGACGGCGAGCGCGGCGTGGTGACGATGCGCGTCGAGGTGTTCAATCAGGACGACGAACTCGTCTGCGAGTTCGAGCGCACGGCGCTGTCGCTGAAACGCGAGTTCGCCGACGATGTCGACGCCGACGCGGACGACGCCTGAACCGGCTGACTGGACCGGCCTCCAACCCACCCGCACCGTTTTCTCTCCGGCGTCGCTAAGCCGGACATGGATTTCGACGGTCTCTCTGCGCGAGTCGCGTCGGCCAGCGACCGGGCCGCGTCGGTCGCCGACCGCGCCCCCGAACCGGCGACCGTCGCCCGAGTCGGCCTCGGCGCGATGGTGTTGGCCGCGGGCGTCCACAAACTTCTGGACCCGCTTTCGTGGTCGGCCTACGTCGTCCCGTGGCTCGCGCCGTTGCTCGTCGTCTCGCCGGTGACGTTCATGCTCGTAAACGGCGTCCTCGAAGTCGGCTTCGGCGCGGCCATCGTCGCCGACCGCTACACCGGCCTCGCGAGCGCCGTCGCGGCCGTCTCGCTGTCGGCGACGTGTCTCTACCTCGCGGTCGTCTTCGTCGTCGAGGGGGGCCTGTTCGGCGACGTGCTCGCCCGCGACATCGGACTGGCGGGGCTCGCGTGGGCCGTGCTTCTCGACTCGCTCCGGCGGCCTACCCGAACACCGTGACGAGGATGAGTTGCGTGTTCATCAGCCCGGCGACGCCCCACGGGACGGCCACGCCGATTGGAATCGCCCCGCGGTAGCGACTCGGGAGGACGTGCCACGCGACGACCGCGACCGCGAGCACGACGAGTTTCAGCGAGATGAGCGCACCCACCGGCCCGAGCGCGGGCATGAGCGCGAGAACGACGGGGTTCAGTTCGGCCAGTCCCCGGCCGAGACCGTAGAGCGTCGTCAGCACGTCGAGGACGAACGCCAGCATCGTCACGGTCCAGAGGACGTGCTCGTCGCTCACCGCGTGTGTGAGTGCCGGTCGGGGCGTCTCGGGAATGGGGAGTTCGTGGCTCATGGCGGGCTATCGGCAGGCGACAGTTCCCGAAACCGGGCCGAGACGACGGGCGGGACGCGGTGGAGCGGGACGGGAGTCAGCAGGCGATAGCGTCCGTAGCACCCCCGACACCCTCAGTACGAACCGCTTAGGTCAGTTACCGTGAGATTACCCGCCGGAAAAACAGAGCATTAACCCCCGAGTCGGCTCAGATGACGGTCCCGTGTTTCTTGTCGGGGAGCGACTTGTCCACGTCCGCGTAGAACTCGAAGCGGGCCGCAAGCTCGTCGCGGAGGGTCGACGGCGGGACGATTTCGTCGATGACGACCTCGCTCGCCATCCGGTGGGCGTCGATGTCTTCTCTGTACTCCTCGCGGAGTTCGTCTTCCATCCGCGCCCGTTCTTCGGGGTCGTCGATGTCGGCGAGCTTGTTCGCGTACACCGCGTTGATGGCGGCCTCGGGGCCCATGATGCCGATCTCCCCCGAGGGGAGCGCGATGACGCTCTCGGGGTCGTAGGCCGGGCCACCCATGGCGTAGATGCCCGCGCCGTAGGCCTTCCGCACGATGACGGTCTGCTTGGGCACCGTCGCCGACGACGTGGCGTAGATGAACTTCTTTCCCTTCTCGAGGATGGCGTCTTTTTCGACCTGCGAGCCGGCCATGAAGCCGGGCGTGTCACAGAGGTAGAGGAGCGGAATCTCGTAGGCGTCGCAGGTCCAGATGAACTCCGCGGCCTTCTCGGCGGCGTCGGGGAAGATGGCTCCCGAGCGCTCGGTGGGCTGGTTGGCGACGATGCCGACCGGGCGGCCGTCGATGCGGGCGAACGCGGTGACGATTTCCTCGCCGTAGTCGGGCTTCAGTTCGAACACCGACTCGGCGTCGACGACGCGCTCGATGAGGTCGTGGGCGTCGTAGGGTCGGTTCGGCGACTCGGGGATGAGTTCGTCGATGCCGTCGGGCGAGTACCGCGGCGGTTTCGACTCGGAGCGCGGCGGCTTCTCGCCGGCCTTGTCGGGGAGGTAGGTGACGAGTTGGGCGACGAGTTCGCGGGCGTGGGCCTCGTCGCGGGCGACGAGGTCGGCGCTCCCGGACTCCTCGGCGTGCATCCGCGCGCCGCCGAGGTCCTGCATGGAAATCTCCTCGCCGGTGACCATCTTCACCATGCGCGGCGAGGCGATGGCCATCGCGGACATCCCCTCGACCATGACCGTGAAGTCGGCGAAGACGGGCGTGTAGGCCGCGCCGGCGATACACGGCCCGTAGAGGACGCAAATCTGCGGGACGTACCCCGAGAGCATCGAGTGGTTGTAGTAGTACTTCCCGATGCCCTCGCGGTTGGCGAAGAAGCCGGTCTGCTGGTCGATGCGGCCGCCGGAAGAATCCATCAGGTAGAGCACCGGCTTGCCCGTCTTGAGCGCCCGCTGTTGCATCCGGAGGAACTTCTCGACGCCGCGGCGGGCCATCGACCCGGCCTTGACCGTGAAGTCGTTGGCCATGAAGTGGAGGTCGCGCCCTTCGAACTCGGCGGCCCCCGTGAGCAAGCCGTCGCCGGGGAGGCGGGTGTTCGGGTCCGCCTCGTCGACCTCGGGAGAGTTCTCGTGCCACGAGTCGAAGTTGGCGAACTTGCCGTCTTCGAACGCCAGCCCGTCGGGGAACCAGAGGTCGAGGCGGTCGCGGACGAACAGCTTTCCCGACTCCGGCAGGCGCTGTTTGTACTTCTCGGGGCCGCCGCCGAGGATGTCCGCGATTTCCTCGCGGAGTTTCTCCTCGCGCTCTGTCGGTCCCATGTCGTCGTCCAGCGGGAAGGTGTCCGCGGGCGGTTCGGCGTCCGCGACGGCCTCCTCGCCGTCGCCGACGAAGACGTTCACGTCCGTCCCGAGGTGTCGCGCCAGCGCGTTGGCGATGGCCTCGGCCTCGTCGCCGGTCGCGCCGTCGCCGATTCTGACCTTCATACTCGGTGATGCACCACCGTATTCAAAATGGTTTTCCATGCACGATTTGCCGGGCGGTCGAATAGAGGCCGGCGGCAGTCCGGCCGCAGTCCGCTCGGAGACCAGTCGCTATCGACTGCGGAGTCCGTGGAAAACGAGTGTGCCCGGTCGTTTCGGTTCGCTCGGTGCGGTCGGTGCGGTTACTGTGGTCGACGAGTCGGGCGCGCTCAGTCCAGCGCGGCTTCGAGCATCGCCACGAGGTCGGTGTTGCCGACGTACATCGGGGTCCGCGCGTGGAGTTCGTCCTTGTCCACGTCGAGAAGCGACTTCGTGCCGTCGGAGGTCGCGCCGCCGGCCGTCTCGATGACGTAGCCGATGGGGTAGCCCTCGAACTGGACGCGGAGTTTGCCCTCGGGGGCGGACTCCAGCGTCGGGTACGCGAAGATGCCGCCGTAGGTCAGAATCTGGTTCACGTCGCCGATCATCGACCCGCCGTAGCGGAGCTTACGCGAGGCGTCCTGTTCGACCTCGCGGGCGAACGCCTCGAAGTCGTCGGTCCAGTCGGGGACGCGGCCGCCGAAGCCGTACACCGACCCCTCGTCGGGGAGCGTAACGTCCTCGCGGACGAGCTCGTGGCTCGCGTCGTCGTGGATGACGTACTCGTCGACGGTCCCGTTGCGGGCGACGACCATCGTCATGACCGGGCCGTAGAGGACGTAGCCGGCGGCGACGAGGTCGCGGCCGTGGGCCGGCAGGGGGGCCTCGTACACCGCGAAGATGGTCCCCATCGTGTTGTTCGGCTTCAGGTTAGACGAGCCGTCGAGCGGGTCGACAGCGACCGACAGGCGACCGGTGCCAACGTCCACGGACTCGGGCCGCTCCTCGCTGGCGTACTCGCCGACGCCGTCGAGCGCGCCGATGCGCTCGCAGAGGAGGTCGTCGGCGAACACGTCGGCGGCCATCTGCGTCTCGCCGCTCGGGTTCTCGTCTTCGGCGGTGACGCGCCGGCCGGGCAGGCCGGTCCGAATCTCGGGCGCGGTGCTCGCGATGACGTCGACCACGCCGTCGATGGTCCGCACGTCGCGGGCGGTCTCGGCGGTGTTGATGTCTGTCGTCGCCATCAGGCCCACCCCTCGGAGCGTCGGCGAGTCGTCGGCGAGTCGTCGGCGAGGCGGGAACTGCCCCCGAGCGTCGTCGGGGCGGAAGATACCGTCTGCGGGGAGTCGACGGCCGTGTCGGAACCGGGCATCATCTGATTCAAAATGGTGTAACTACCTATATAAATACTGCGTCTAGAGTGGTTTAGGAGATATTGCTGGATTCAGTCGTTATGAGGTCTGTAACAAAATATTACGGGAGAATACGATGCGAATAAAAATTACTACTCAGATAGTAAAAATTCGGACGGCAGTCAGAACCGGCGGTCATTCCATGGCGTCGCGCGCCTGGCCCTTCCACGCGCTGACGACGGTCGGGTCGATTTGGAGGGCGTCGGCGACGTGTTCCGGGTCGGCGGTGGCGAGTCGCCTGACGGACCGGACGCCCGCCTCGGCGAGCAGTTCGGCGTCGGCCTCGTCGACGCCGGCGAGCGTCGTGAGCGGTTCGGGTTTCGACCGCTCGCGCCACGCCGCCTCGGCCGCGAGCGCGTCTCCCGAGCCGTCGGCCGACGCGCCGGTCGTCTCCCGCCCGCTGGGCGTCCAATCACCCGACGCCGTCGGCCCCGAGGGCGTGTCCCGCCCGCCTTCAGACCCCGACGGCGTCCAGTCCCCGTCTCGCGCGGACCCGTTCGTCCCTGTCGTCTCGCCCCGGCCGCTCGGCGTCCAATCGCCGGCCTCGCCGTCGCTGTCGCCGTCGTCGGCGTCGTCTGCGCCGCCGGTCTCGTCCCAGTCGCCCGAACTCGCGGCGACCCACGCGCGCTCGTCGTCGCCCAGTCCGCGGACCTGCGACGAGCGCCGGTCGAGGTCGTCGCCGGAGTTGAACGACCACGAAAGCGAGTGCCAGCGCCGAATCTTCGCCGCCACGCCGGGGTTCGTCCCCGCGGCGACGAGGTCGCGGTAACACACCTCGCCGTCGACGATAGCGGCCGCGTCGATGTTCGCCCCGGCGAGGCAGTCGGCGGTCGCCGGGCCGACGTATTTCAGGTCCTGTAGCTCGGTCGGGACGCCGTCGCTCGCGCGGTCGCCCCGCGGTCTGAGCAGGTGGGTCAGCGCCTCCTCGGGGTCTTTCGGTCCCTCGTCCGGCCCGTTCCCCCGGGTCGAGCCCTCGCCGTCGCTCGGGCGCGCGTCCGAGACGGCTTCCCCTCCGTCCCCGCTCGCGTCGTCTCCGTCGTATCTGCCGGCGTCGTTCACCCCAGTCACCGTTGCATATCCCCATTCTTGCGCCCGACTTGAGTCTTCCCGTGGTAGTCACGGGTCTGTCACTATTCCGAACGCATCGGCAAGTTTTACCCCCCCACCTCGCGCAGAACCGGACATGTACGATACCGAAGATATCGACACGGTGGGCGTCGTCGGCGCGGGAACGATGGGCAACGGCATCGCGCAGGTGGCCGCGATGGCCGGCTACGACGTGGTCATGCGCGACCTCGAACCCGAGTACGTCGAGCGCGGCCTGTCGGCTATCGACGACAGCCTCTCGCGATTCGTCTCCAAGGAGAAACTGACCGCGGAGGAGGCCGACGCGACCAAAGGGCGCGTCTCGGGGACGACCGAACTCGCGGACCTCGCCGACTGCGACCTCGTGGTCGAGGCGGCCGTCGAGAACATGGACGTCAAGCGCGAGGTCTTCGCCGACCTCGACGACATCGTCCCGGAGGGCGTCGTGCTGGCGACGAACACCAGCACGCTCTCCATCACGACCATCGCGGCCGCGACCGAGCGCCCCGAACTCGTCGTCGGCCTCCACTTCATGAACCCCGTGCCGATTATGAAGGGCGTCGAGGTCGTCCGCGGCGAGAAGACCGACGACGACGTCGTCGCGTTCGCCCACGAGTTCTCCGAGGACCTCGGCAAGGAGACGTGGGAGTCCGACGACAAGCCCGGCTTCGTCACCAACCGCATCCTCATGCCGTGGCTCAACGAGGGCATCCGCGCCTACGACGAGGGCGTCGCCGAAAAGGAGGACATCGACCGCGGCATGACCCTCGGCACGAACGTCCCGATGGGGCCGCTCACCCTCGCGGACCACATCGGCCTCGACATCTGTCTGGACGCCTCCGAGACGCTGTTCGAGGAGCTCGGCGACCGCTACAAGCCGGCGTACCTGCTCAAGCGCAAGGTCGCGGCGGGCGACCTCGGCAAGAAGACGGGCAAGGGCTTCTACGAGTACGACTAACGGCGCTCGTCGGGCGTCTGCGGTCGTCCCCTTTCGTCAGCCGCGGGACGGCGAAACTGTTGCCCCGCGAATGGGAAGGCTATCAATCCTGAAACCCCGCGCGAACGCTTTTTATGCCGTCCCGCGTGAAACTCTCACAATGATTACGGTCGAGAACCTGCGGAAGACCTACGGCGACTTCCCCGCCGTCGTGGGAAGCGACTTCTCGGTCGAGTCGGGCGAGGTGTTCGGCATCGTCGGCCCCAACGGCGCGGGGAAGACGACGACGCTGAAGATGCTCGCCGGGCTCGTCGAGCCGACCGGCGGGTCGGCGTCGGTGCTCGGATACGACCCCGAGGAGCCGGCGATGCGGCGCAAACTCGGCTTTCTCCCCGAGGAGTCGCCGCTGTACGAGGACATGACGGCGCGGTCGTACCTCCGGTTTTTCGCCGACCTCTACGACGTGCCCCGCGACGTGGCCGACGAGCGCACCGGCGCGGTGCTCGACCGCCTCGACCTCGAATACCGCGACCGGCGACTCGGCGACATGTCGAAGGGAATGAAGCGAAAAGTCGCCATCGCCCGGTCGCTCGTCAACGACCCCGACCTGCTCATCTACGACGAACCGGCCAGCGGCCTCGACCCGCTGACGACGAACGTCGTCTTGGAGTTCGTCCGCGAACTCCGCGACGAGGACAAGACCGTCGTCTTCAGCGCGCACAACCTCTTTCACGTCGAGTCCATCTGCGACCGCGTGGTCATCATGAACCGCGGGGAAATCATCGCCCGCGGGACGGTCCCCGAGATTCGCGCGGAACACGGCGAGACGACCTACCGCGTGTTCACGACCGTCCCGCTCGCGGAGACGCTCCCCGCGGACGACGAGGCCGACGGCGAGGAGCGCCACGTCGCCGTCGTCGACGAGATGTCGGCCGTCGAGTCGCTCCGCGAGCGCGCCGAGGCCGCCGGCGGCCGCGTCGCCGACATCCGAACCGACGAGGCGTCGCTGGAGGACATCTTCCTCCGCCTCGCCCGCGAGGCGCCCACGACGAGCGAAGCCGAGGGCGGACGCGGCGGGGGCGCCGGCGGGACCACCGCCGTCGACGAGCCCGAACGGCGCGTCGCCGGAGGGAACGAGCAGTCGTGAGCGACCGCCGAACCCGACTCGTCGCGCACGCCCGGACCGTCCTCCGCATCGCCCGCTGGGAGGTGTCGCGCTCGGCGGGGACGCTCGACCGCCGAACCGCCGTCATCGGCCTCGTCGCCGTCCTCGTCGCCGGCGGCATCGCGGCGGGCGCGGCGGGCGGCGGCGTCGCGCTCGACCGCGACCTCTACCGCGTCGGCATCGCCGGCGACAACCCCTACTACGACGCGGTCGAGCAGTCGTCGGCGCTCGACCCGCGCCCCGTCTCGGACCCGAACGTCGAGCTCGTCGTCAGCGAGACGCACATCTCGGTCGCGGACACGCAGACCGGCCGGGCCGCCTACGCCGCGTTCCGCGACGCGGTCCAGTCGTACAACGAGCGACAGATGGCCCGCGAGGAGAACCAGTCCGCCGCGTTCCCCGTCGTCGTGGACCTCCAGTACCGCGAACGGGACGCGCTGGTCCCGACCGGAAGCCGCGTCGACGCCAGTGCAGGCGGTGGCGGCGACCCCGGGACTGCTGGCGGCGGCGGAACCGACACCGAAGCAGGGGATGGCGGTGGAACCGGCGACACCGCGGGCGGGACAGCCGGCGGCGGCCCGAGCGCGTCCGACGCCGCGGCGGCCGACGACGGCAGTGTCGACGCCCCGTCGCTCGGCGGGATGGCTGGTCTGTTCGGCGGCGACACCAGCGGGTCGCCGGCGAGCATCAGCCCGCCGTTCCCCTTTGCCTCGCTCGTCCTCGCCTTCGCCTTCCTCGTGCCGATGAACTTCGTGATTCAGGCCTACGGGTCGAGCGTCCTCAACGAGCGCATCAACCGCCGCGGCGAACTGCTCCTCGTCGCGCCCATCTCGCCGGGCGACATCGTCGCCGGCAAGACGCTCCCGTACCTGCTCGGCACGGTCGCTATCACCGTCGCAATCGCGGCGGCGGTCGGCGGGGGCGTCGTCTCGGTGGCCGCGGTCGTCCCCGTCGGCCTGCTGTTCCTCGCGTCGACGTTCGTCGGCGCGATGTTCGCCCGGTCGTTCAAGGAGCTCACGTTCGTCACGGTGACGGTGTCGGTGTTCCTGACGACGTACACGTTCGTCCCGGCCATCTTCACGAACATCACGCCCATCGCGCTCATCTCGCCGCTGACGCTCGTCGTCCGCGACCTCGCCGGCGAGTCGATTCCGCTCGGCGAGTTCCTGTTTTCGGTCGGGCCGATTCTCCTCGCCGCGGGCGTGTTGTTCCTGCTCGGCGTCGGCGTCTACCGGGAGGAGGACATGTTCACCCAACGCCCGGTCCCGCTGAAGTTCCTCGACGCGCTCGACAGCCGCATCTCGCGGGCGCGCTCGGTTGCGACGCTGTCGGCGCTGTCGATTCCGTTCGTCTTCATCGCCGAACTGCTGGCCATCGCCGTGCTTTTCGTCCTCCCCATCGACCTGACCGTCCCGATGATTCTCGTCGCGGTCGCGGTCGTCGAGGAGCTGGCAAAGAGCCTCCACGTCCTCGCCGCCTTCGAGAAGGCGCGGTTTTCCCGGACGCTCCGGTCGTCGCTCGTCCTCGGCGGGCTCTCGGGGCTCGGCTTCTTCGTCGGCGAGAAGTTCACCGCCATCGCCCAACTCGCCGGGTTGCAGTCTCTCACCCTCGGACAGACCGCCTTCGCGCCCTCCGGCGTCGGCATCGCCGACGGCACCGGCGTGAGCGTCCTCGTCGTCCTCGGGCTGTTCCTCGCGCCGCTTGTGCTCCACGCGGTGACCGCCAGCGTGACCGCCTTCGGAGCGAGTCGGGGGCGCTCGGCGTACGGCGTCGCGCTCGTGGGCGCAATCGCCATTCACCTCGTCTACAACCTGCAGGTGGTGAGCTCCCTTGGGTAACCCGCGATTCGCCATCGCCCGGCGCGAACTCGGCAGTCTCCGCAAGGAGAAGACCATCGTGCTGGCGCTGGCCATCCAGCTGTTCGTCGCGGCGTTCTCGTCGTTCCTCGTCGTCGGCCTCGTCTCGCTGTACGACCCCGGCGCGGCGAGCTATCAGGTCGACGTGGCCGTCACGGGCGACGAGGAGGCCGTCGAGGACCTGCTCCGCGCCGTCGGGACCGAAGACGGACTCAGCGGGCGGCCGTACGCCTCCTCGTCGGACGCGCTGACGGCGTTCCAACAGCGGGAGGTCGATGCCGTCTTAGAGGCCTCGACGGGCGAAGACGACAGGATACGAGTCACGGCTGTCGCGCCCGACTCGGGGGTAGAGACGACGGCGGTCGTCGTCCGCCTCCGCGACGCGCTCCGCGAGCTGGAGCGCACCGAGCGCGCGGAGCGGAGCGCGTCCCTCGCAACGGACCCGCTTTCCCTCCCACCGGCGACGGAGTCGAGCCCGTACTTCGGCTTCACCTACACGGTGCTCGTCCCGCTTCTGCTGTTCCTGCCCGTGTTCATCTCCGGGTCGCTGGTGGTGGATTCGCTCGCCGAGGAGGTCGCCCGCGGCACGCTCGAACTCCTCCGCGTCGCGCCCGTGAGCTTCGCGGCCGTCGTGGACGGGAAGCTCCTCGCGGCCGGCGGACTGGCCCCGGTGCAGGCCATCGCGTGGATGCTCCTCCTCCAACTGAACGGGACCGCTATCGAGAGCGTGCCGTGGCTGTTCGGTATGGTCGCCGGACTGTCGGCCGTCGTCGTCACCCTCGGCGCGGCGGTGGCGATTACGTCGCCCGACCGCCGGGTGGCACAACTCCTGTACTCCATCGGCGTGCTCCTCGTCTTCGCGGGCACGTCGCTTCTGCCCCTGAACCCCGCGAACACGGCCGCGCGACTGGCGCTCGGGACCGCGGGCGTCGGCGCGAAGGCCGCCGTCGCGGGGCTGGTCTTCGTCGGCGTCGTCGCGCTTGTCGGCCTCCGATTCCTCGTCGACCGGGTGGACCCGAACGAACTCGGCTGAGGTGCTCGGGTGTCGTCCCCGGGTTTCGGCGCTCGCGTTTTCGGTGCCGGCCACGCCGCACCGGAAGTCGTACAAGCCCCGAGTCCGAGAGGCGACACATGGCACTCGGAGGAACCGCGAAGAAGCTCCAGAAGGTCGCAGAGATGGCCGAAGACGTGTACAAGAAGCTCAACGAACTGCGCGAGCAGGTCGTCGAGGTCCGCGAGACGGTCAACGAGACGAAGTCGCGCGTCGACCGACTCGAAGCCGAGAACGCCGAACAGCGGGCGATTCTCGAAGCCATCGCCGAAGAGCAGGGTATCGACCTCGACGCCGTCATCGCCGACGCACACATCGCCGAGGCCGAGGAGGACGCGGCCGGCGACGAGACCGCAGACGCCGACGCATCTGACGCCGACGCGTCGAGTGACGCCACCGACGAAGCGTAAGCCGACTAGCCCCTCCGTCTCTCTGGTTCTCTTTCGGCACCACGCTCCCGTCGGAGCCCCGACTCGGACTTCAGAGCGGCGTCTCTCGACTCGTTCTCGTGCGAGTCCGCTTCCGGCGAGGGGGAACGACGGGATGAAAACGTTCAGGGTCTGGGGCAACTTTTGCCCGCGTATGACCACGCACCGCGGCCCCTTCGACTCGGTGCTCGACACCGTCGGCGAGACGCCGCTCGTCAGGGTCCACGCGTCGCCCGACGAGGTGCCCGTCTACGCGAAGCTCGAATCGTTCAACCCGGGCGCGAGCGTCAAGGACCGCATCGGGAAGTACATGCTCGAACGGATGCTCGAATCTGGCGAGCTCCCCGAGGGCGGCACCATCGTCGAGCCGACCGCCGGCAACACCGGTATCGGCTTCGCCGTCGCGGCCGGCCAGCTCGGCATCCGCGCGGTGTTCGTCGTCCCCGAGCGGTTCAGCGTGGAGAAACAGACGCTCATGCGCGCGCTCGGAGCCGACGTGGTGAACACGCCCACCGCCGACGGGATGGGCGGCGCTATCGACCGCGCCCACAAGCTCGCCGACGAACTCGACGACGCCGTCGTCCCCCAGCAGTTCTCCAATCCGCTCAACCCCGAGGCGCACTACGAGACGACCGCGCCCGAGATTTACGACGCGCTCGACGGCGCGGTCGGCGCGCTCGTCGCCGGCTGTGGCACCGCGGGCACGCTCATGGGGCTGGCGCGCTACGGCCGCGAACGCCACGAAGACACGTTCGTCACCGCCGTCGAACCCGAGGGGTCGCTCTACGCCCGGCTCCACGGCCGCGACGTGGCGGAGGCGTCGTACAAGACCGAGGGCATCGGCACGCACGACCCCGCGACCAACGAGCTGTTCGACCCCGAACTGGTGGACGAAATCGTCCAAATCGGCGACCGCGACACCCACGCCGAGATGCAACGCCTCGCCGCGGAGGAGGGACACCTCGTCGCGTCGAGCGCCGCCGCCAACTCGCTGGCCGCCATCGACGTGGCCGAGCGCGCCGCCGCCGGCGACCTCGACCTCCCCCACGACGCCGTGGTCACGGTGTTCCCCGACTCCTCGGAGCGATACCTCTCGAAGGGCGTCTACGGCGACTTCGAGTCGTGGGAAGGGTAGCAAAGGCCGGCCGGAAGCCGACCCGGGTCGAACCGCCGGTTCGGCGGGCGCTCAGGCGAGCCGCGAGTGCTCGACCTTGAAGCACCGGTCCTGAACGAACGAGAGCCCCGCCTCCTCGGCGCGGGCGGCCGCGTCGTCGTCGCGGATGCCGAGTTGGAGCCAGACGGCGGCCACGTCGCCGCGGGCGTCGGCGCGCTCGATTGCGGCGTCGACGATGTCGCCCGCCTCCTCGGACGGTCGGAACACGTCGACGATATCGACGTCCTCGTCCACGTCGGCGAGCGAGTCGTACGCCGTCTCGCCGAGAATCTCGTCGTGGAACGGGTTGACGGGGACGACGCGGTAGCCCTGTCTCTGTATGTACGCCGGGACGTCGTGGGCGGGCTTGCCGGGCGTGGCCGAACAGCCGACGACCGCGACGGTCTCGGCGTCGAACAGCGCGCGGATGTCGTCGTCGCTGGTGATGGGCATACGTACGAGGAGACGGGGCGCGGATAAAAACGTCAGGCGGCTGTGCGGCGCGGCCGCCGTCCCACTCCCGCCCGTCGGTCCGCAGTCTCTGGTCTCTGGAATCGACGTCTCACAGTCGTAGACGGCGCGAGGTCTCGTCTAGTGGTCCGCGATGCGGATGTCCGGCGGCGCGTCCTCGTGGGTCGTGATGATGCCGTCGAAAAGCTGTTTGATGGTGTTCATCGTCCGGTCGTCGTGGGCGTCGGCGTCGATGGTGAACAGGCCGAGTCCGCCCACGCTCTGGATGCGGCCGGTGAACACGTGGAGGAACCGGAAGACGGTCTGGAGGTCGGCGTACATCAGGAGCGTCGACAGCGAGTGGAGCATGATGCGGTTCTCCGAGAGCCCGCGGTCCTGGTAGTACTCCTGCAGAATCTCCGAAAGCTTGATTCCGATACCGGTCATGTCGACCGGCGACGACGTGTAGCGGATTCGCTCGTCGTCGCGGACTTCGCCGACGCCCTGCTGTTTCGTGACGCAGTCGACGACTGCGACGGGTTTGCCCTCGTAGTCGAGTCGTTTGCCGAAGTCCGAGAGGATGCGGTCCGCGCCGTCTTTGGTCGTGACGATGATTGACCCCTCGCCGTTTCGAGTCCCCGCCGCGAGGATGTCGAGCGCCAGCGAGCGCTTGCCGGTCAGCGGCGGTCCGACGAGGAGGAGGTTCGTGCCCGGTTCGACCTCGACGTCGAGATCAGCGCCCAGGTTATACATGCAGGTACCTCGGCTCGATGTCGTCGACTCCGAGGAATGCACTCGCCTGACGCTTCCGCTCGCCGGGGGTCATCGGATAGTACGACCATACAGTGAGCCGGTAATATTCTTTTTGATTGGAGGATCGAACACTTCCGGTTCGTCGGGGTGTTCTCCGGGAACTGACCGGTCGCTCGTCCCCACCGTTTATATGAGTCCTCCCGCCGGTGCCGCCGCCCGTCCGAGGATGAACGCGAACGCCGCGAGGAACATTCCGTGTTTGAGCCGACGCTGGGCCGCGGCCGGGTCACTGAACGACCGGGCGGCGGCGACGAGCATGAGCGCGTCGGCGGGGACGACCACGGCGAGGTACGCCAGTCCGAACTCCCCCCGGACGAACGGCACCGCGCTCGCGCCGACCGCGACCACGAGGACGGCCGCACCGAACCACAGCGACGCCGCCTCGCCGACGACGATGGGGAGCGTCCGAAGCCCCTCGGCTCTGTCGCCGCCGATGTCTTCGACGTCCTTGACGATTTCGCGGGTCAGCGTCGCCAGCGCGGCGAGCACGCAGAGGACGGCCGCGCCCAACGGCTCGCCGATGGCCGCGCCGCCGAACAGGAACGTCGAGCCGGTGAGCGCGGCGACGACGACGTTGCCGACGCCGGGGAGTCCCTTGAAGAACTCCGTGTACGCGAGGAGCGCGACGAGGTTGACCACGGCGATGGCGATGGCGACGACCGGGAGGACGAGCGCCGAGACGACCGCGCCGCCGAACAGCGCGACGCTGAACCACTTGGCCTCGGCGGCGCTCACCGCGCCGCGGGGAATCGGCCGGTCCGGTCGGTTGATGCGGTCGATGTCGCGGTCGAAGTAGTCGTTGACGGCGTTGCCCGCGCCCGTGGCGAACACGGTGGCGAGCACCGCCGCGACGACGACGAGCGCATCGCTCGGGGACGCCCCGGCGACGAACGCCCCGGTGAACGTGAGCACGCCCGCGGCGACCGCGTTTCCCGGTCGGGTGAGTTCGGCGAACCCGCGCGCCCGCGCTCCGAGAGACATACCCCGTATTGTTCCGAGGTCGGGTATAAATCGCGCGGAGTCGCCGCCTCGAATCAATCCATTTAAAGCAGTCCACAACAGACGAAGTCATGTAGGGCGCTTAGCTCAGTCTGGACAGAGTGCTTGGCTTCGGACCAAGTTGCCGTGGGTTCAAATCCTGCAGCGCCCATTCGTTTTCCGAACGATCTAGATTCAACAGACGGCGTAGACTTCCTTTTAAACAAGTCGCTCTTCGCGCGAAAGAGTCCGTTCCGATCCATCACGGGGGTCGTCGCCGTCATGCGATTCGCTAGCGCTAAAGTATCGGCGTACCCACAAAAAGGTGGGTGGTCCTCGTCATTGATCAATATAGGGATGAAACGCTCAACGAAAGGGAGATGCTCTGACCGGGCGCTGGGGTTTTGTTAGTTGACGAAATATGATTCGATATGGCTGACGGTCGCCCGCCGTCCAGCGAGGAATTTCGCCGCTACATCGCCAGTCTCCATCAATTAAACCGGATGTGTAGACGTCCAACCGACAGCCCCGCCGAAGACGGATTCACTGAACAGGTGGATGATGATGACCTCGAACGCGAACTTGATGACCTAGAAGAGGAACTTCGGGAAGACAGATTACTCTGAACGGTATGCGGTTTACCCGTCTGGATCTCGTTCGTCGCCAGCATTCGACGTCGATACACAATAACTCGTTCTCCTTCTGTGATTCCCAGAGGTAGACTAGGATAATTCACAGATGCAGTGCGCCATATCGTACTACCCCGCACCGCTGGGGACGTCCTCACGGAAATGTTTTTCGCTGAATCGGACCGGGCGCGCGCCCGGCCAGCGCGTCTACTGAAAGAGAAGAGAGAGGTCCACAGCCAATGGACCCACAACCAGCACGAGATACGCAGCCATCCCTTTCGCCAGTCGTTCCGCACTTGGAACAGCGCCCTCATCAGCAGTCCAGTACTCAGTCCACTCCTGACCCAGCCGCGACCACACAGCCCCAACCGAAAATGCGGCTGCGCCCGTGATCGTCGCCGCCGCCATTCTGTTGCTGTCGTGGTCACCGTCGTAATAGTCCGACAGCCG
The DNA here is from genome assembly GCF_000337835.1 of Haloferax sulfurifontis ATCC BAA-897. GTDB lineage: Archaea > Halobacteriota > Halobacteria > Halobacteriales > Haloferacaceae > Haloferax > Haloferax denitrificans. The sequence goes on from NZ_AOLM01000004.1 coordinate 164,942, forward strand.
TGTGTCAACCGTCTCCGCCCGGTAGTCTTCCGGTGGCGCATGTTCGCTTGGATCTACGCGGTGTGGGTCTTCGATGTCTGCAATCGTTGTCGCAGTCGTCACGGGCCGACCGTCCTCGAACTGGACGCGGTCGGAATCCCGCTTTATGTTACCAGGGAGATCGTGTTTCCGGGGGTCGTAACTCAACTCGTCCACGTCAGGGAAGCCAGCGTACTTGAAAGGGAGCGACGCCTTGCGCGGATGGACAAGCTGAATCGGAGTGTCACGTTGCTCGTGGTGGCGGGTAAGCCGGACATCCCGGTCGAACCGAATTCCATCTGGCGTGATCGGCGCGAACGGCTCCCCCTGGAACGGGGTCGGGTTCATCACGACTGGATACCGATACCCAGGTTCGGCCGGCACGACCGGCGGCGCTTCGTCTTCCTTCCCGAGCAGCGAGTACACCTTGTGACTGGTAATGCGACCACTCTGCCGCAGGTACCGGGCGGCAGTCTGGATATCCTGCCAACCCGCAAGATCACAGAGCATCTTCGGATCAACCGAGATGTCCGCAAGAAACGTGAGACCAGTCGCCCGGAGCGGATGGGGGGACAGCTCATCAGGGTCCAAGCCGTTGGCGTTTTCTGCAGCTTTCGTAATCAGTCGGCTCACCGAGTACCGCTGGTGTTGAAGGCAGTCATTGTGGTCGAAAAAGGTCATCAGGCACGCAGTGATGCGCTCAGACCACCCGAATGGGACAGTGCGTGCTGACCGGTCGTATTTGGGCTCCCAGCGCTCACTATAGAGGATGTCCTCAAGTGTCTCCGGCCGACAGTAGCTAGCCTTCTCAACGACGGTATCGCGGGCGTCTGCGTTCAGGTCTCGCCACTTGACGTCATCAGCCCACTCGCCCTTATCTTGTAGCTCCTTTAGTCCGCGGCGGCCCCAGATGTCGCGGGCAGTGAGCCAGCATCGTTTGCAGCCGCAGGGGTCATAGCTCGGGATCTTGATTTCGCCTCGCCGCCAGTCGATCCACTCCTCACGGAGGTGCTGGATCTCTTGGAGACGGAGACCTAGTCGCCCTGCGAGTAGGATGATGTAGCAGGCGGCGAGTCGCGCACTAGGATTCTTAATCTTGAGCGCACCCTGATAGAGTCTGAAATAGGCGTCGGTGTTGAGGGCTTTATCGGCCGATGGAAGAGCGTTTGGGTTCGTCATGCACACCTCATATGAGCGTTTGCGGTAAAAGGGTCAGCCGTGAGACAGGGACGTAACTGACAGCTACTGGCGAACCAGAGAGGCGAGTCTCCGTTCGACAATCTCTGACGGCCACGATGATTCGATTGTGTCACGCTCAACTCCGAAGGTCTCCACTGCCCGATTCACGGTGGTTGTCGAGCATTCCTGTTGCTCGAAGAGGTACGAGTAGGCTGTCACCTGTAGCTCGTACCGACGTCTTGTCTCTGGCGTTTGGTTCGTCAGTGTAATCTTCACGTCGGAAACGTGCCGTTCGCCCGAATGTAACTCGACGACGAAGTCGCTCGTCCCGTGGATCTCGATCTCGACGTCGTCGATTGTCACGAGTCCATCGACAGGTCTCTCGACGGCAACCCGGTCGGCCCGCTGAATCCGACTCCACAGGTCCGACGCTAGGAAGTCGTCCAATACCTCCTCTCTGAAGAAGTTGAACAGTCCGTCACGTTCGTCCTCGTCGATTCGCGGAGCGTGGTCATCCACGACGTCGTCGAACACGTGGCGAACTTCGCTCTCTGCCGAACGAAGTGTCTCTTCGGACATCTCGCGTTCGACGAGCGTGGTCAGAGCCTCGTGTAAGCAGGTGCCGACATCGTCCGGACCCAGTTCGTCGAACTGGAGAGGGACATCGTCAGGAACGTCGTTAGCCTCTGTGTGCAGAGCTTTCCCGAGGAGGTGATTGAGAACCTGTGCGTCGGGGTCGTCCGTGAGTGGGTACATCGTACTTGGGTTGATGAACCGTGGAACCCACGGGTCAAGATCCGCGCGACGCGGTGGATTGACGGCAACGTCGTCGTTACGGGATGTGGATCTATTCGTCCACGTAGCGCGAAGCTCGACGTCGTTGACGCCGACGTCGAACGCTCCCGTCTCTGTATCGACCGTGTAGGACCCAGTCTGATCGCCGTTGAAGTTGAGTCCGTCCCGTATCGTGTCGAGCCACCGGTCACGAGGACGGGGTTCACCGGGTAGCGACCGTGGAAGCGGTACGACGAGGTGATCTCTCGCCCGCGTGAGCGCGACGTACAGGAGTCGCCACGCCTCGGCTCGCTCGTTCGCCGCAACTCGCCTGAGGCGTTCGGGACCGACAAGTGACGTCGAGTCCGCGGACTCGGCGACGTCGTCGCACCAGTGACCCGTGGCCCACCGCAATCCGACGTCGCGGTCGCGCGTGTCCTCCGGGTCGTAGAGCCCGTTGACGAACGGTGGGAGCGAAGTGTCCGAGGGAATGTCGGTGTCGGTCGGGGGTGCGAGTCCGGCTATGTTCCCTTGAGTGATGAAGCGTTGGGCCTGTGGCCCGTGCTTCCAGAGGCCGAATCCGGGATTCGCAATCACGACGACGTCGTCTTGGTCGCCCTTCGCGTCGTGTATCGTGCGGAATTCGACGTCGTGACTCGTGTCTGCCGTACTCGGCTGGTTCGGCCCCATGTAGGTATTTTCTCGAAATGGGGCGATCAGCTCAGTGAGTTCGAGGGGAGTGAAGTGCTCGTCCGCTTCCCACTCTTCTATGGTTTCTACGAGTGCATCGAGGTTGGCGACTCGCTGTGCAGAATCGACGTCAAAGCATCTGTTGGGATCTGCTCGAAGGGCGAGTCTCTCGATGATGTCCTCGATATAGACTGCAGCGGGACGGGAGAGGAAGCTATCGCGCCGTTCGCGCAGTTCAGCGAGGCCATCGAGTAGGTGCTGGTGAGAATCCGACAGATTGCAGTCGTCGAGAACCGCGTCGATGTCCCAACGATGGGTTTCGAAGTTGCTTGCAAGTGGTTCGAGACCGAGGTTCGACTCGGTGACGAGGTTGCGGGTTCGCTCTGGGTCAGCAGGCGCGACCAGCCATTCACAGACATCGAGAACTGCGTCCACGACGTCACACTCAAAGAGATCTTCGCTCGCGTTTCGAACGCTGAGTCCCATCTCCTCGAACGCCTCTTCGTAGGCGTCCATCTTCGACGACCATCTGAACAGAACCGTAATTCCGAGAGGCTCTCCGCCGTCGTCGGTGAACGTCCCATCCGCGAGTCCCTTCGAGACCAGTGTCGCTAACGTCGTCGCTTCGCCACGGCCTTCGACAGGTTTGACCCACGTGTAGGAATCGGGGTCAGAAGCCAGAGGGTCGAAGGACGCGATGTGGACACTCGATTCGTCGGTCGAATCTCGATCCGCTTCGAGCCCAGGGTATCGGACGTCCAACTCTCCAATGTTCCCACGTGCTGGATCGGTGAGAGCCGTCTCAGAGATTTCGTTGATCGCACTGGCTATGTCGGGGACGCACCGGTACGTGGTCTTCGCGGTCCGGTGCTCGTGGACGTCCCAGTCGATCCCGAGGTATTCTCCTTCGACCGTCGCCGTCTCGAAGAGAGTTGGTTCCGCGTGCCTCCACAAGTAGACGCTCTGGAGCAGGTCACCGGCACCCAACACACGCGTAGTGGGTGTAACTAAGTGTGAGAGGGCAGCGTGCTGTATCGACGAGACGTCTTGCGCTTCGTCGATGATCAAGCTCTGCACCCGCGTATGGTACCGCTGTCTGATCCGGGTACGGTGCGCGTCATCGACGTCGTCGAGGCGGTCGTCGAAGTAGGCGTCCACGAGATAAGCGACGTCCGTATGCGACACGACTCCGAGGTCACGGATGGTCTGCCGGTACGTTCGCCGGTACTCTTCAAGTACAACACAGAGGTCATCGATGCGTGCGCTCCAGTCGTCGTGGAGCGCCGAATCTGCCTCATAGATCTTCTCTCGGTCGTCCTCGTCGATATCGTCGTAGGCACTCTCGTCAACGTCTGCTCCGACACAGCGATTAGCCGCGGCGACGACGTCGTCGAACGCTTTCGGGCGACCATCCGCGTACACGTCTTCGAAGGTCTGTTCCAGTTCAGTTCGGAACTCGTCTGTAGAGATCCGACGGTCCCGGCAATGTGCGACGGCTGTCTCAAGCATTTCGCTCACGTCGTCGTCGAATTCGGCATCGGGATAGGCATCCTCCAGCCGTTCCAGCCGCCGCGCCAAGTTCGAATCGTTCTGGATAGCCCGGTAACATACAGCGTGCAGGTGTTTCTGTCGAGCCGCGTTCCCGACGACAGGCATCTCTTGGAAGCCGATATCGTGTGCGATCTCACTCAACACATCTCGAAGAATACTGTCGATGGTGCCGACATACGGGGCACGTCTGATCCGTTGGACCAAGAGTTCCACCTCCTCAACTGAGACTTGGTCCGCGGCAGGGACGAGGTCGTGTTCGACTATCTCTCGAAGACGGTCACAGATCTCCGGGATGATACCCGACGCTTCACTCCTGTTGAAGGAGATGACTGCGACTCGCTGTTCGGGAGTCGCGTCCCCCTCAGCGTACCGGCGGAGAATGTCTTCTGCGGCGATGTGGTTCGTGACTTCAGATTTACCTGCCCCCGGGACACAGTTGAGTGTATACAACCCGGAATCGTGTCGGAAGTACGCGTCCCGAATTGCTCGCTGTGCGTTCTGGAGGCGGATCGGACCGTCACTCACCGCCGGTCACCTCGTTGTCGAGCATTGCTCGAACGACGTCCGGAAGTTCGCGTTCGGGGCTCAACAACCGCTTCTGCTCAGCATCAGGAACGACGTCCGTCTCCAGATGCTCTATTAGAGGAGATGGACGACGTTCCTCACCAGCCAGGTTTTCGATGTGACGGGTGACGATTAATCCCTCCCCGGCAGCTCTCAGAACATCGTCGAACTGATCTCGGTCCCGACCAGTCGTCCAAGCGGTTCGCGGCGCGAGCGTTCCAACACGACTGTCTCCGCGGAGGATCTCTTCCTGGAGTTCTGGGGGGATGACACTCTCAGTTTGCTTCGGCCACTCGCCATCGACCAATCCAACGGTAATGACGTACGGGACGTCCAACAGCCACACGTCGTTCGCTTCGAGGATATCTACTGCACGTGCGTTCGAGTGTTCCCTTCGACCGGGGCGTTGTGTTGCGATTAGCTGGGCAAGCTCTGCGACGCTACTCCACGACCGGTCAAGGGTTCCTTCGTCGAGTCGATCTGCGTACTTGTGACGCAATTGCTGGACGAGGGTTTTGACGCGAACGACCGCCCGTGCGTCACGCTCTGTCTCGATGAGAGCCGGCGAATCGTTCGCTTTCGTCACCGGAAGGCCGTGTTCCTCGTACATTTCGACGACGTCAGTAAGGACGTCAGTCACTGCCGCCGGCGTCGGTTCCGGGCATTCTCCAAGCCACTCGACGTACGTCACGAGACGTTCGTCAGCTTCCGGGTTCTCTTCGAGTTCGTCGTGCCACTCTCCAAGCGTCCGTGGTCCATCGGGCAACGCCTGCATCGACACTTGAACCCCTCCTGGGTCGATTGGCCACGACGGCGACGTCGCCGACGCAGGACACCAGCGGTGTTCGAGCGGCCGGCACAGGGTCTCCCGAGATGGTTCCCTGGTGCCAAGCACGTCGCACACCGACTCGATGAGTGCGTATGGACGCGTCTGCGTCACCCGGAGCTGAACCCAGAATACGGGCGTAATACCGTACTGCACAGCTGCGCGGTAGAGCGACTCTTCGTACTGGTCCAAATTACGTGCGACGACGGCGACGTCGCGTACGGGAACACCGACATCCCGGAGGCCAGCTACGGTCGCCATCACTGTTCGAGCCTCCTCGCGGCGCGTCGTCGTCGCCAACTCTGCAACGGGAACATCGGCGTCGTCGAGTGGCTCCACGAGGGAAAGGCGATCTGTGGATGTCACGGATCGAACACCACCGCTCCCGGTTCGGCGACGTCGAATAGTTGCGGTACTCGCCGGGAGAGATACGATCCTGTCCCACGTCGGAAATGGATGTGGACAGACACAGACACGGAGTTCAGTACGGCGTGCAAGAGGTCGATGTGTGCCGCGGGGACGCTGCTGACGCCGACGAGCGAAACACAGTCCACCTCTGGGAACGCTTCGTGCCAAACCTTTCCGTCGGTGGCGAGGATATTCCTCGCCGCGCGGCGGACGAACTCCACCTCAGAGATCGACTTCGACGTACGCTGGCGGAGTGCTCGTTCGATGCCTGTCGCAGCACTCAGGATTTCAGCTGCGTCCGCGTCAATCGGCGCTGTGAGCCCATCTGCGACGTCCCGGAATATTCCGAGTCGTTCTGGGTGGAATCCGGTCACGTTCTCGATCTCTGTCCGAACCTGTTCGACGGTCTGTGGATCCGAAGGCACGGCAGGAGATGTGATCGGCATCTCGTCTTCAGATAGTACGGATCGAATCATCGACAGGCGGTCGATGCGGTCAATTGTCGTCGTCGGAAGACCTGCAGCGTCGAGGATTCGTTCCCCGACCTCTGAAGGGTCGGCAAACTGTAAGCCGTCTTTTGGCGTCTGTGACTCTCGGAGTCTCCGCTGGATGTTGCGTCGGTGTAACTCCACGGGAGCCAGGACTAACTCCGTCTGATTCCACAAATTGTCTGCACGCTCAAGTAAGGCTTCTTCGTGCCCAACGTGGAGAGTCAGATTCCGAGGGAGTTGTTCCTGGAGTGTCTTAGCCATGGGTGTGTCACAGTCTGTGGCGGAGGTGTGGCCGAGATGTACGATCTCGCTACTCACCGCATCCTCGTCACGTATTGTTAAAGCAATCATCGGTCACTTTAACTATCTGATTCTACCGATTCCTCCGCAGGAGTGTAACACTCGGTCGTAATGCGGCGGATCTGTCGTGCGAGCGGGTTCGTTGCATCTGTCGGCTTAACCTGTTTCGAGCGGTCGTCGTACTGCGCAACTCCGAGTTCGTCGAGTGTCTCCAGATGAACCTGTGTCAACCCGATGTAGACGCGGGTACGCTGTTCACCCGTGACTCGACTCGGATCGACGGCGTTCTCACGCGCAGCGATTTCGACGGCGAGTTCACCAACAGAAACAGAGTCCTCTGACCGAGAGAGTGAGAGAATTACCCTTCTTCGTCTGCTGTTCGAGAGTGCGTCGAAGACGTCGGCCGGGTCCAACGGGATCGCGTGATCACATTCGACGTCGGTCATCACATTCCCTCCTGAGCAAGCCACTCTCCACGAGTCGTGAGCAAGACCACCTGTCGATCCAGCTCTCCAATGAGGTCTGCGTACCCTTCAGATTCGAGTTGATGGAGAAGTTCGTCGATCTCAGTCAGGAGGAGTCCGGTCTCTACAGCGAGGTCCTGACGTGTCGTTGCGCCGGCGGCATCGTACGCACACCTGGCGATTCGTACTAGTTCTGGGTCGTGGGCCGAGGGGTGAATTCTGTCCTTCGCCGACTGAGAGACAGAGTTTTCACTGTCGGCACTACTACTTTCGTTTGCTGTCATTGTCGGCAGCTTAGTCTCCGGTGTACACGCACCGGGGGCGATTTCGCGCCACCTGTGGCTACTTACTAGAGTATAAAAGATATTTGTATTCTTAGCAAGCGTTTGGGTAGATAGGCTCTATGAAGGCTCCACCGCTGGAATCCGACGTGGAGTTTAGAAAGCGATTAGAGTAGTGCCTTCAGGGAGACGAAGTTCTGCGGAACGGCGTCACTCAATCAACGTGAAGTTCTCCTCAACCTCATCAAAATACTCACGCCAGGTTGCGGGGATGTCGTCTAGGGTGTATTCACCATTATTCGCCATTTTCAGCAACTCAATTGCTTCTTCGTCAGAAGCTCGAACCAGATCTATGTCTTGGATAGCTCGGACTCTGGATTCCGGCGTACTCATGACTCGTTCCCTCTTGAGGGCGTTTCTGAAGTAGAACCAATACATCATGTTCCCTTCAGCGACGATTCCCGTCGGAGTTGGATTCACATCGTGCTCTTTGCTGGACACGAACGGAAGCGCCGATAGGTGAGTGATTGTGGCGAGGTATGTTCGGCGGAGCATTGCTGTCGACACAGATGTCGGGGGGCTTCAATTATTCCCCCAACTACTCGCAGGTGCGAGATTACTTTTGCCGGTGTCACCGGATTGGGAGCGGATAAACTTGGATCCGGATAACCTATCCGCCGAGGGATCAGCCCACGTTGGGGCGTCTACAACTGGCTATGAGAGAGGTATAGTCGCGCGCGGGGAAAGGCTCAATATCTATTCTCCTCAACTTCCGACTCAATGCGAAACGGGGATACTGAACCGGAACACTATGTCTCACGTCCGGAAATTGAGGAACAGCTATTCGCATTCATTGATGACGAAGTAGACCTGCTACATATCGCTGGGGAGCCGGGCGTAGGAAAGACATGGACGATAGAGAAGATCGACCGGGCGTACAGCGGTAGCAAGGATGTTGAAATCGTTTCTATCGGAGGCCATCTTGATGTGGAAGACTTCTATCGCAAAATCTATCGAAGCATCCTCGACAACCTGCCCGAAGAAAAGAAAGAGGAAGGTAGGCGACTAACCGGCGTCGGCGTAGCTCCAGTTGGTAGTCTTTCATGGGATGCCGAATCGGCCGACGCACCTCAAGTACAGCTCAAGTATCGAGACGTACTCGAAGGAGTCGCCGAACTTTACCCCGAAGATCAGCACCTTCTACTCTGTATCGACGATATTCACAAACTCAGCATCGAAGAGGATCCGATCAGGGATGCTGTTCGAGAGGCAGCCGACCTACTTACAGAGAATATCACTCTGATTACTGCCGGACAGCTCTCGTTCGACCGATTAGACACCGAAGTAAACATCTCCACCTTCACGGAGCAACAGACCACATCTCTGCTTCAGGACGAGTTCAAGTATCTCCCTGAAGAGGAGGCAGCGGAGATACACCAGGAATTGGGCGGTCATCCGCTCTATATCGGATTACTCATCGAAGCCAACGACCCCGACGAAATACCGGAAATACCGAAGGGAGAGGTGTACGATGAGATCCAGCAGCGGTATCTCCACTCACTTTCAGCGGACGAACAACGGTTCCTCCGACTCACATCTCCACTCCCCGAACTCAACGAACGCCTCTGTAACGCGGTCATTCCCAACGACGAATCGTTCGACAGCGTCAGCATCGACCGCCTACTCCGAGGACTCAGCGAGCGAGTAATCACCCAAGACTTCGGATGGAACGAGAACAGTATCAAATCCTACCGGATTCACGATACATTCCGCGAATTCCTCCAGAAACGGCTCAACCCGTCGAAGGAAGCACAGGTTCGTCGAAACGCATTCCGATACTACAGTGAGCGAATCCATTCACTCCTCAGCACCAGCGACGTAGATCTAAACACGGAAGTGGATCTCGTCTTCTCCTGTCTTAACCACCTCTCAAAAGACATCGAAACCGAAGAACATCAGGAACTCCGTCAGCTCATCAAATCTGGATTCGACCAAGACGGACTATCGTACTACCCTGCATCCCTTCTGACAGAGGAACTCAAGACATGGCGCACCGAGGAACTACCCGACGACACTGTAAACGCGCTAATCAGCACGCTCGATCAACGTGAAGAAATTGCAAGAGCCTTCTATGACGAGAACACACACCCGAGTTGGGGTGAAGAACTCCTCCACCGAGATTTATTCAACGAGCCGGACGGCTATCTCCTCGGATATCAAAACCAGATTGTCAACGACCAACCCGACTTCATCCTCCAAGTCATCCAATCAACCACAACAGAAAGCCCCAATACGCGACGATTCTTCGTCAACATCGCCACAGAACTACCTCCGGAAACAGCTGCAAAAACCACGTCAATTGTCGCAGACTGGATTCGCACAACCGGGGACGTACACGCTTTCGAATACCAGGGCCTCCAGCTGGTCGAATATCTGTGTAACCACGGTGAAACCGAGGCTGCGCTCGAAGTCCTCGAAGCAATCCTCCACCCCAAGCAGCGAGATATCGAGGAGGAACGACAGCAGGAACGCCGATTTGAACGATACAGCACCATCGAAACCCTCGACGATACCTTCGACCAGTTCGTTACGGAAGCCGGCGAGGACTTTATCCAAGTGCTTGAGGACACCCTCCGAGAGACACTCCAGTCAGAACAGGACGAAGAAGGGACGATTCACCACGAATCAGTTGCCGACCAAAAGCCGATCAAGGACCTCGATTACGACGAAACCAACAGGGGCAAACGGAAGCACATCATCTACACCTACCTCTCACGCGCCGCCACCCACTGGGTAGACGAGAACCCAACCGACGCAGACCGGAAACAGCTGATTCAGAACTATCTGGACGACGAAAATCCGAATTTCCGACGACTCGGACTCTTCCTACTGAGCAAGCATCCTAAAGCCATCACCGACCGTACCAGATCAGAGCTTCTCGAAGAAGAAAACTACTATCAAGGGGATGTCCAGTTCGAGTTCTATCGACTGCTAGAGAACGGCTTCCAGCACCTGTCTGCGGATGATCAGGGACAAATCTGCCAGTTGATTCGCAACGGACCCCCGGACAGCGAAGGAATGGAACAACGAGCAGAATATTTAGCCGAACAAAGTGGAGAACCCGTCGAAGAAGTCAAACAGCGGATTATCGAGAAGTGGCACCGAAATCGGCTCTACCTCATCGAAAACCACCTCCCCCAGAATCATCACGAGTATCTGGAGCACAGCCTCGACAAACACGGCCAACCAGAACGCCTACCGACAGAGCCGTATACTCCAGATGTCCGCGGGGGAATGGTCGCACAGAAAGAACCTGACGAACTCAGCCAGATACCCGGCGACTCGGCTGTAGAAGTCCTCAAGTTCTTAGCCGAATGGGAACCCTCCGAAGAGGAGAAATGGGAACCACAGGGCGAAGGCGGTTTCGAAGAGGTCAGCTATCACGGTGTCTCGGACGAACTCGAAGACCGCATCCAGGAACATCCACAGGAATATGCGGCCGAAATCACGCTCCTGAAAGACGCCAAACCACAGTACGCCGACATCGCTCTCCGCGCATTTCGAGACGCTCTCGATGACGACCGAACCTTCCCTTGGAGTCCTGTACTGGAGCTATGTGAGTATATCGTAGAGCATCCTGAAGGATGGAGTGACCGCTGCCGGTTCGATATAGCAACCCTGACATATAATGCGATAGTCTTAGATGCAACCGACTTCCCAACCGGCCACGTAGACCGCACTAAGCAGTTACTCCTGAACCTGGTCGTTGAGATAGATATCAACCCTGACGACCAGCCCCTGAGCTGGATCGGTGGCGTCGGAACAACTCAGGAAGAAGTACGAGGGCGAGCCGTTGAAGCAATAGTAATGCTCGCCGTGTGGCAGCACGACGAGGAAGATAAGTCAACGTTGGACGGGGAAATCAGGGAGGCCATCCGGACGAAACTCAGCTCTGATACCGACTTAGAAGTTCGGACGGCTCTGGGCCGTCAGTTCGGCAACCTCTGGGCCTTAGACGAAGAACTGGTTAAAGAAGGCCTCGATGATCTGTTCCCGACCGGTGACAGTCTGGATGCGAAACAACGGTTTTCCAGAGCGTTCAATGGCTATCTATCCCGGCACGGATGCCACGCACCCGCGTACAATTTCATTCGACCATACTACATCCATGCCGTCAGCCTCGTGACTGAGGAAGACTCCGAGCAAGAGTTCGTCAACGCAGATGGTCTTGCCGGCCACATCGGAGCCTCGTATATCTTCCAAAACGAAGCCCTGGACGATGACGACAGCCTGATCAGGCGATATTATAAACAGAGTTCGCCAGAACTAGCCGCGAAAATCGCTGATGCGATCTCACGTACAATCGAAAATGGAGACGCTCTGGATGGTGAATGGGAGCAGGTTAGTCTGCTCTGGAGATGGAGACTCCACCAGGTCGAACAGGACATCCAGAGCCCCGAAGAGGAAGAAGACTATCGGCGTGAATTCCACCGTTTCTTCGACTGCCTGAAAAACACCGATGAGTCAGGGCTTCCTGAAGAACAGGAGCTACTCGAACGCTCCGTCCGGTTCATCATCCACGACTCGTTCGGCGTCCGTTCCTTGGAGGAATGGTTGGCCGACCAGTCCGACGAGCACCCTCAAGAAGCAATCACGGTGTACGAGCAGGTTATCGAACCCTCATCCCCCGCGAAATGGCCGGAAATAGTTCGGTCGAGTCAGGACGAACACCGCGAGCAACTGTATACGAACGCCGTCGAACACAATAATTCAGCATGTAACACCGCGGTCAGGATAGCTAATCAGTTCGCAGCACAGGGCCAAGAGTATGATCGAGACTTCCTTGACGACCAACTTCGATAATGAAGGCTACAGGTCAATTCAGCAGCGGCACGACGAAACGTGAGCCGACGGACATCCTCGTTGAGCGGTTTCTGAACTTGCCGGGGTTTAAAATCTCCATTCGGGTTGGACTAGTCGCAGAATGGCTGTCGCTCTGAAAGCAAGGGGTCTCCAAGATGAGTATGATTCAGTTTCCGGAATAGATAGGTTTGCTGTGCGATTAGTCCTGCTCTGCGTCGTGAACCGGCAGGTCAGTAAGAACCTCCGGATCGCAGTCGAACGGACTCGGGAGTTCGTCAACGAAGACCGTCTTTCCCGGTTCAACCATCACCTCGGCATCGGCGTGTACCGCCTCACCCTTCTCGTTCTCGTAGGTCGTGGGGACGAGCACCCACCTTTATCTTACCGGTGGATTATTCTTTGTCATGTGTCCTCTCAGGCCTTCTTCTCGCCGCCCTCCGAATGTTCGATCATTGGTTCCAGGAGGACCGCCCATTCCGCGACGGTCATGTAGGGCGAACCCCTACTTGCGTGTATGGACGTGAATTTCTTTTTACCGCCACGTGCTGACTACATTCCCTGTATTCAGCAGACCACTTCTGTCAGGCGGTGAGGGTTTCACAGAGCCGCTGATTCCAAATCGGACCGTGCCCATCGCTCGGAAACCGTAGTGGGGACTGTAAGCTAGAAAATCCGGCTTTTGAATTCTCACTTACTGATAGTGTGGGATCGAGTGTGTACAATGTAGAGGTGGTACTTACTGATCATTCCCAGCGAACGCTGGGTAACTAGTAGTCATTTTTTGAAACCGAAGTAATGAATTGAGAGAGTGTCGATTTGGGTACAGTATGGGAGAGGACAGGAGAGAGGATCTGCTTGATGCCCTTCATCGACTGGCGGAGGAGCTCGGTGAAACACCGACGACTACGGAGATGAATGACCAAGGGGAGTATTGGGCATCGCAGTATCAAAATGAATTCGGGGGGTGGAATGAGGCACTCCGGGAGGCGGGGTTTGAGCCGAATCAGGTGTGGAAAGTGCCGACGGATGATTTATTGAACGAGATCAGGCAGCTGGCGAGGGAGTTGAATCGAACGCCGACGAAAGAACAGATGGATGATCGGGGGGAGTATTATGGTCGAAGTTATCTGAAGCGGTTTGGGAGTTGGAACGAGGCGGTTCATCAAGCGGGGTTCGAGCCGAATCAGCGAATTCCACAGTCTGCGTTCCGAGAGCCTCCTGACGCATGCCGATTGTGTGGTGACGCTCCTGACGTGGGGTTGGATTTTCACCATTGGCGGTATGGTGAGAACAAAGCGGGGTGTTATCTCTGTCGTGCGTGTCACGATGATGTTCATGCTGCCGGTGCACGACCAGATAACGATCCCGGGTGGTTGATGGGCGCTGTCGAGAATTTAATTAGGTGTCACGCGAAACACTCTGAAGAGACGAGTGTGCGGGCAATCACTACTCGGTACAATATTCCTTCTGAAGGGCTTGTAGCGTCTGCGATGTCGAATGTAGAGGTGTGATTGAAGTTATAGATGATTCACGGGGTCTATCTGTAGCGCTGAATCCGACCGTGTGCCGTGACCGATACTCATCACGTTTTGCTCACGCCATCCATTGCCAATCTCGGAGGAGTTCAACACCGCCGTCTATTTCCATAGGTATTATGTCGAGATCACTGTGCGTTCACCTCTGTTATCGCACAGTCTGTGCGATAAGACAATTCTTTAAGTATAAATGGACCATGTGCGATATCGAGGTGAGATGACCTGATGATTGCCTGCTACGCGCGCGTCTCCACTACCGATCAGAAACTCCCCCGGCAAGTTAGGTCGGTGCTCTCTTACGTTGAGAACAGCTTCGACATCGCTATCGACAGCGATGTACGTGAGGTTGCTGACTACGTCGCCGACGAAGATACCGGCGATGAGCCAATCCCACTTGCGGGTGGAGAAGTGGTACTGTACTACGACCGGCTCACCGGAACGAACACCGACCGTGACGGGTACCGCGACATGATGAGTGCTATCGACGACGGTCGAGTAGACGCCGTCGTCAGTGATGCAGTGAGTCGCGTAAGCCGGTCTCTACGGGACCTCGACCGAACGGCTGAACGGGTCGTTGAAGAGAACGGCGCAGAATTGCATCTGATCAAGGAAGGGTTTCAGTTGATCCCCGGCGAGGACGACCCGTTCCAACGCGCCCTGTTCCGTCTTCTTGGTGTATTTGCGGAGTTAGAGGCTGAGCTAGCTCAAATGAGGGCACGGGAGGGTCTTCAGACCCGGATGGAAAGCGACGAAGACTACCGACACGGTCGGGCCCCCTTGGGATTTGTCAAGGATGAGGGAGAGATCAGACCAGGGCCAGAATACGATCACGTATGCTCGGTCCTGGACCAAGTGAAGAAAGACGAACTCAGTAAACGAAAAGCAGCCAAAGAACTCGGAACAAGTCGGAAGACGATCAACCGCTCCCTCAACGAGCGCGAAGAACTGTACGGAATTTAGATGGTACGTCTGTTTTCGACTAACTGGGGCACTAACCGACTTCTTCGAGGACTTCCGACTCCTTGAGGCCGTATTCTGACTCGAAGAACAGCGATTCCGCTGTCACCGCCACAACGCGGTAGTATCGATGTTTCTTGTTGGTGTGACTCGCTCCGCTAACCTTGATGATGTCGCCCTCAGCTAACTCACTGACATCCATGTGGTATTTCCCATCGATCTTCTGCTTGTCGAGCCACTCTCCGTCAACCGTGTATTCCTCGTGAGCTCCAGTGACCCTCATAATCCACGGCTTTACGGCCTTGAGATTCGGATGTGCAGAGAGATCCGCCCACGCGACGTACTGCCCATTCACTAATTCAACTGCTTCAGCCTCCTCCAGGTCTACATCGTGGTTACGCTGTTGGAGTTCGTTGACGATCTCGTCACGAAATGCTTCGAGTTCCTTGGTTGTGAACTCCTCAAGCCCAGACTGTCCTTGCTGCCTCAATTCGGCCGGGGATGGCTTCTGCGTCATTCTACCGCATCGGGAAATTACCTGGTTAAATAAAGGGGTTAGCCCCCAATCATAGAAAAGACGCAGGAACACAGCCTGTACGCGCCGATTCCGGACTCACAGTCTGGATGTCCGGCTGTCAGTACGACCATATTGCATGTTTGGAGGGAAACAACGACTCTGGGACTGAGAATCCCATCTAGCGGTGCAATGGAATCTCCGTAATCCGATAAGGGGAAAGCGGACAGAGGAATTCTCGGGTTTTTGAATGGGATTTTATATACTCTGGTGCATCTGTATTCGACAATGAGTGACTCGTCTGACGATAGTTACACTCTCGAAGACGCAAAAGAGGAGATCGGAATCCTCCGCCGTGTAGCAGACGACGTCGTCGAAGCGATTCATGACGCAGAGAGTGAGGAGGTCTTAGAATTCCTCATCGAAGTCGAGAAGCTTGACGTCATCCACGACGGCGAACGTGGTCTCGGTCAAGTGCGACGTGCCGTTCTCGAATCCTCCCGGGCGTCAGATCGTCTCAAACGTGTCGTGAGTCTTCGTGGTGACGAAACCCCCGAAGAGATCCTCGTCCCGAACGACGTGGAACGCAACGCCAAAGTCGCGCTCGAAGCCGGTAAGCCAGTCGTCCTGTACGGGCCAACCGGTACGGGGAAGACGACGTTCGCCAAGCAGCTCGCACGTGAGACTGGAATCGGATATGCCCTCAACACCGCGACACCCTCGTGGACGCCGTCGGACATCATCGGTGGGATCAGTCCGGACTACACCGGTGACTCGCTAAGCTACCGGACGAAACTCGGGTGCGTATCCGAAGCCGTTCAGCGTGCTCGCCGATTCGACGTCGAGTACGGCGTCATCCTCGACGAGATCACTCGGGCAGACATCTCGAAGATATTCGGCCCGCTGTACACCGCCATCGAGAACCCCCATCAGACCATTTTCGAGACCGACGAGGGCGAGACCATCGAACTGGACGAGCGCGTGAACATCATCTGTACGATGAACATGTCCGACCGGACGGTGAACGAACTCGACAACGCGATCACCCGCCGGTTCGCCATGATCGAGCTCGACGAGTACGAGGAGGACAAGCGCCGACAGCTGTTCAAAGACTGGATCACCACGCACGTCACCGACCACACGGACCTCGGAGAAAGCGAGATCCTCCGCCTGTTCGAGCGGGACTACCAAGGGATCAACCACGGCCACGAATCGACGTCACAAGGGTCGATAATGCGGTTCGGCCCGATGCATTACCGCGACGTCGCCGTCTTCCTCGGCGTCGGTTGTCGAGAAGGTGGGGAGTACGAGTACGACCAGACCGACGCGGTCGGACAGGCGTTCCGGACGTACATCGTTCCACGGCTCCTGAACGCCGCCGCGTTCCCGCAGATCGAGCGGATCGCAGAACACTACCGCGCGATGAACGGCGAGTTCGAGGAGTTCGATCTCGCGCCAGCGGCTGAACTCGCCGAACGAGAACTCGAACAGGAACGACGTCAGATGGGCTCCTACGAGTAATGAGCACCGTTGACGAAGTCTACGAGTACGGGCAGGACACCTTCAACGTCCCCGAGCGTGGGGAGATCCGGATAGAGGGCTGTCCGTCGTCCATTGCGGACCAGCTTCGTCGCGCGTCGTTCACACAGCAGAGTCCCAGCGTCTTCACGAAGAGTCAGGCGGCACTTGACGGCGAGCAGGAGTACGAGGTCGTCACGGTCACCGTAGACGGCGACGAGAACGAGGTACTCCACGTCGAGGCGACGGACATCATCGGCGTCGTGAGCCTCACGCCGTCGTCGAAGGTGCAGGTCGATCCCAAAATCGACTGGGAGTACATCTTCGATATGTTGCTGGCTGTGTACGATCAGAACAGGTCTATCGAGTATCACGGAATTCCGCTTCAGGACTTCCTCTCCGACGATATCCACCTCGACGACGTCTTCGTGGTTCTGGCGATCAACTATCTCGACGGGTTAGAGACGATTCATCGGCAGGGGTACATCCGCGATCTCATCATTCGGCGTGTCGACAGCCTTGATGGTCGTGGTGAGATCGACGTCGAACAGACGCTCCTGAACCACGCACGCGGGACGCTGGAGCCACACTGGATCCGCAACGAGACCGAGTACGACAACCCCGCGAACTCGCTGCTGCACTTCGCTGGAAAAACCCTTCTTCGACTCTTCCGGCAGAATTCTCACGAGAACGATCACCCTGCGTACGACCGAATCTTCTCAGAGGTTCACCGGGAGGTGGAACGCTTGGAGAGTATGGGCGTCGGAAGTGGGTTGGACCGAATGGATGAGTATCGCCGGATCTCGCTCCACGATCTCCCGAAGCAGCGTCGATACTACCAGAAGGCGTTCGATGTCGCCAAGGCAGTGATGTCGTCGTCGCTCGGCCAACAACTCCGCGACGGCCCGAGAGAGCTCGTCGTGGACTATGTGTTGAATATGGAGTCGCTGTTCGAACAGTACTCGCAGGTCGTCATCGAGCGCGAACTCGCGTACATCAAGTCCTACGACCACCTCGGCGATCTCGACGACGTGACACCTGTTCGGTCACCGTCGGTGAATCCGTTCGAGGGTGAGGGCCAGATCTACCACGAACCAGACCACGCCCTGCAGGAAGGTGAGGAGACGTTGGCCGTGTTGGACTCGAAGTACTACGCTGAAGGCCACGATCCGGTGAAGGAATCGCCGTCTCGGTCACGACTATTCAGCTACGCCTACCTCCTCCACGCTGACCGACTCGCGTTCCTGTGTCCGCTGCTTGAACCCAAGCGTCGTCGAGTCGCCCAGACTGGAGCCGAACTACAGATCGTCTCACCCGAGCAGGAGTTCGCCTTGGACAAGTACGACGACGTCGTCCAGAGCTATCTACACGACGTCCTCGTCACGAGATCTCCCGAACTCGAAGCTTTCCGTGCCGTCGCGGAGAACCGACTGTGCCTCGACGGCGTCGAAGAAACGGACCTGACCGACGCGAAGTCGATGAGCGGTCCGTTCACGTTCAAGGACGCTCGGGACTTCTCGCTCCGCGTCCTCAAGGCCGCTGCCGACGAACACTCGTGGGAAGTTCGTAACCGGTATGACCTAGAGCAAGACGGTGACTGGACGCGAGAACAGATCGAGACTCGCTGTGAACAGCGCTACGAGCACACGACGACGTGCGTGCCGGTGTTCTGCCGTGAGCACGGACAGGAATGGATCGACCTCTACTTCCTCCAAAACGGATCCAGTGAGGTGGAGAAGGAAGGCCCGCTGAAACTGCTGTAGCGCGTTAGAATGGCGCGACGAGCCACTCTCCCTCTTCTTTTCGTTCGAGTTGTGGGCCGAAAACCTGCTGGAGAGAGTAGAGGGCGTCGTCGTACCGGAGATCGTAGGTCTTCCCGCTTCGGTGGAACGAGCCTTCGACGACGAACTGTATCGTGGGGCTTTGATATTCCAGATCGTTCGCGCGTTTGTCCATCTCGCGGGCGAGTTCGTTTGCGACGTCGTCGTCACTCAGCGCATCCGCGAGCCCGACGACACTCACTTTCTGCGGGACATCGTCTTCCTTGAGTCGCTGGAGGAACTCCTTCACGGGAATCTGATGTTCGAAGGTTTCGTAGCCACCTTCGATGACGAGATTATACCGTCCGGGAATCTGTCCGGGAGCTGCCATTACCTACATAACGGCTTCGAGGGTTGAAAAATGGGTGCGTTTGCCTGACTGGAAACGTCCGTGGAGTGTGACGCGTTGTGCCGATTATCCGCATATGAGGAACCGAAGGCAAAGGCTCTGTTGAAACCCTCTTGCCGTCTTGCGATTTGTTGAGACGCTAGTTTCGCATCGGATCCGCGAAAACCGGTCGGGAGAATCGCTCTTCCCGATGTCAGCTCTGAAGGATTTCAACAGAGCCAAGGCAAAATAATCCGCCACGTTGTCCTCACGCGTTTCGGTCATACACGTATTCACATTTGTACAGACAGGATGTCAACCGACTCATGAAGCAGGCACCTTTTTCCCGACTCCCCGGATGTCAACTATAATGGTAGACGATTCGGGGAGTGGTCTCACCCGTCTTCAACGTCAGATCGTCCACTCCGTCGCGCACGGATCAGGTCAAGTCCGTGATGTCGCTGAGGAACTGGATTGTTCAAAATCGTACGTTAGGACCGTGATGAGCGAGTATGACCAACAAATCGAAGCTGCTAAAGACCTTTCAGATGCAGATTGCTTACCTGTCTTTTTCGAACCTTATTCAATATTCTTTCAACAGGAAGCACTAGATCACCTAAGCCTATCGGAAGGTGACGTGCTGAAATTGACCGGTACACATGAGGGGGAGACTGAGGTTACGTATGGGAAAGTCAAGCAGATTGATCCTGACTTCTTTACTAAAGAAACCCTCGCACGAGTGAGCGGTGCATACTTTTCTGCGGAGCAGTTGAACGGATCTAATAATGACTCGTTCAATACAATCCCAACATTATCCAACGGACGAGCAAATCCCCATTCTGCTGAAAACTTTCACACACTTATACAAAGTGTAGAAACTTCATTGAGAAAATCAGTTAATTTCTGCGAGCCGGATATGTTGATTGGTGCGGGGATCCTAGAGGTCATTCACGGGAAGCGCGACCCGACTGACGTTATCTCGACGCCGTATTTTACATTCGAAAAAAGCAGCTTCGTGAGCTACGTCTCTGATGATTTTCCAGACATTGTGGACATACAATTGCACGTCGATACGGTGCAAGAACCCGAGGAGGTCTATTTCACGTGCTACGGTGAGAGGCTCACAGACTCACAACGGGCTGAACTTCAAGAAAGCCTCCTATCGCAAGAGTACTTTAAGTCTAATTGGAACTACGCTCAGCCCGGCACAGGGTCGCTTGTCGGACCAACGAGTACGGAGATAACTTCCGACCTAGTTCGGGTGATTCCAGAGGCAATCCGAGTCGTGCCTGGAATAACTCAGTCCGTTAGCTTCTATGAGGAAGACGGTTCCCCGGTCACAAACTTGGACATAGAAACCGTTTACGAAGCTATTCAGGACGCTGAGCCCGAGTTTGACGCGTTAGACGCGACTCGGGGAGGAGTTGACAGAGAATTCCCTATACGTCGAGATGGTGAGTCACTCAGCTTCCTTTTCGACCAGGTCACCCTTGTGCTTACTCCACGTGGTGATTCGATTGAGTGGCAACGACCTGCGGAAGTGTCTATGTTAGATACGTTTGTTTCCGCAGTAAACCGGATGATCGCATCACAATTGGATATAGAGTCAATTCAATTGGGAGATCCCCAGGAACCTCAATACACTCGCGTAGATGACGACCACTGGGCGTTCGATACAAATACGTTATACCACGATCATGTCGGAGACGAGCCATCTACCATCCTACATACGGTCATGGCCCACCCTTTCTTCGAAGGAACGACGATCCATATCCCGTGGGCGGTCCTTTTTGAGTTCAATAAGCACGCTGATCCGGGTGAAGGAACCAACCGGATGAATCGCCAAGGATTCGAAAATCTCACAACGTTACGGACGTTGGAGAAGCTTGGTTATCTGACAGTTGCCGTCCAAGATCTCCCGAGCGAGATAGACGGCGGTCTGAACATTGGAGATATCGCCGATATGTATATGCTCGCACACGCTGACGAGGTTGGCGCAAGACTCGTAACGGGCGACCACACACTCCAAGAACTCGGACATCTAGCAGACGTTCCCGTCGTGAACGTCGCCGATCTGAAGACCTACTCTGCGCCCATCGAAGGCGAATCACCCGATGAAGTGGTTCTTCCACGTGTCGGTGATGACATTCATAAAAAGTCGGATATTATCCGAGAGATTGAGTCCTTGATTAACAGTGACTCGTCACTGCGACCAGTTGAAGGGAGCCAACCTTCGCCGTTCGATCCCCAGTCAACATTGGACAGGTGGTGCTCAACCGAACGGCTAGCGGCGTTCTACGATTCCGCAGCTGGAGAAACGTGCTACGCACATCGGTGTGATTTGACTGTCGTTCCAACAAGTAGCGTGATCCCACAGCTGGCGGAATACACTAACGATGAAACGAATCTGTTCACGCGACAGTTGAAAGACCACCTCGAAGCCGAAAGTGCGGGCTTCCCAATCGATCAGAATGAGTTCCCGTTCGTGCATCTACTCGTACCCACAGAATACGTTGTTCGGGAAATGAAACCTGGGCAGGGACCTTCAGGTTTCAACACTAAGTTATTGAAGTTACAGAGACTTCGGGGTCTCCAGTACAGTACGACGTCGGCGTTCACCGCACAGTCGGAAATGCTCAAACGTGTAGGTGAAGCTACCGATAACGGTGAAAATGAGGGTGAAGTTTTGTCCCTTCAAGACTACTTAGGCCTCTGCCTCGCTAGTGCCACAGACGACGCTATTTTGCTCGTTAACGAGAATCAGACTGGTCTCTGGAAGTTCAGCCATCTATTCGGAGTAGACGCGCTACGACTGACATCGCAAACTGAGTGAGATCCGAAAACCGTTCCAACTACTCGTCAAACTCGACGGTAACTGTCTCGCCGTCTGCGTTCTTGTACTTCAGCACAGCACCACTGAGATGGCCAAGCTGTAACCTACTCTCTTCGTTCTTGTGGGTCGTGGCGCTCATCACAAATCATACTTCAACTTCACCGGTCAAAAACGTTCCTCATGTACGACGCCGAACACATAGTGGGTTCGTGTAACAAGGAGAACTACCGGTAGAAGCCTACCTGCCTTGGTTTCGGAACCTGCGCCGCCCACCGGAGTGCCCGACAATTAAACCCATCCAGACCTGTCGTCAACTCCGCATGGGGCACCGGAACAACTTGTTCATAGAGGCGCTCACTGTATTCTGTCCCAACCATCTGGTCCTCAGTAGCTCGTGATATCCCGATCCCCGAGCACGCGCGTGTACGTGTCGTCGCCGGTCACGTCGGCGAGCCGACCGGCGAGCTCGCGCAGGTCGTCATCGACGTCCCACTTCTCGACGTAGTTCTGGACCGCCTGCCCCTTCTCGTAGCGGTAGCGGAGGAACTGGAGCTTGTCGAGGTTCGAGAGGTGGTCGCCACCGTCGCCGTTGACGCGCTCCTGGATGTACGCCTGGCGTTTCTCGTTGTCCCAGGTGCCGAGTTCGAAGCCGTCGTCTTGGTTGTACAGGCGCATCTCCTTGAGCTCCTCCGGCGTGGCGTTCGTCCCGCGACAGAGCTTGTTGACGTCGTCGTAGGAGACGTTCGACGTGTCGAGCAGGTCGATGAACACGTCCTCGACGCCGATGTCGCTGGCCTCCTGGATGATGCCGTAGATCTCCTGGACGACCTCCTTCGCGGACATGATCTCGCCGTCGCGCTGCACCTTCCCATGGTGCTTGGAGTACTCGCGGAAACATGCACCCATCTCCATCACGCCAATGTCGCCGCGGGAGAGGTCGCGGTTCTCTTCGAGTTGCTGGCGAGTGCGTCGAGCCGTGCGGTAAATATCGCGGCGGAGCGATTTCCACGAGGCAGGCTCGGTGTCGTCAATGGGACGAGCGACGACGACGATGTCGAATGAGACGGCTTCGCCACCGATGAACTTGTTAATGTCTGCCGTAATTGGGTACGTCGCTGTTACCTCGAAGCCGACATTACAGAGAGATTCGAGGAGTTCACCCCATGATTCGGAGTCGCTGTGGTGGTAGGTGAACGTGAGTGATCCGTCGTCCTTGAGTGCGTGCTTGATGACTGCGAATGCCTGTTCGAGTTCAGATTCAAAGTCCTCAGCGGTTTTCTCTAGGTACGGGTTCGTGACAATGGACTCTGCACGAGGTGTTTTGTCTTGATTAAACCCAGGGTACTCGTCCTCCAACAAAATCTTCTGCCAGACGTAGAAGTAATCAGATACCTCTGAGTAGATTATGTTGTCGTAGTAGGGTGGGTCGGTAATGACGGCATCAAATTCGTCCTCGTAGTCCAGACTACGCATATCCCCTTGGTGAAGCGTGACGTTGTTTCCAATAGGGGTGTTGAAGGGTTCTGATTCTATCGTTTCTCCAGCCTCAATATGCCTCTCAGTAGGGTTGCGAGCATACTCAACTGCTGTCTGGACTTGATCAAACATAGCCGTAAATGTCCCAGATCCGGAACGGGTACCCCACACGTTGTTTTCTGCAGGATATAGTGGTGGATTGAATGAATTTGTCCGAGTGAGATTGTCGATATGGCCCCGAGAATTGTGGTACCCGACCATCATAGTGTTATATCGAAGAGAGTCGGTAGCCGCTATCAGGAGAAGCTCTTTCAGATTCTGGTCTTCAACATCGCCAATAGCTTCAAACAGTTTTGCGAGTGACAGGAGCTGGCGTGAATTGAACATATCCTGCCATTTTTCCAAGCCATGTTGGAACACGTCGTTTCCGCTTACAGACGATGCAGCGGTAATCGCTCCCTCAGGGATTTCCTCATCAGGGACATACTTGTGAAGTCCATCATTTTCTTCCCACTCTTTTACAGCTTCGTTGAACAGGTCAATATCCTCCTGTTCAGACTGTTTGTATCCTTTATACTCGCTCTTCTCTTCTCCCGCATCTTCACAGTGAGTACAGTAGTACTCAACTGCGTATAGCCTCAGATCCGGTTTTCCTTGCTCTTGAATTGCGTCAGTAATTCCGTATTTTTGCCCGCAGTCGGGACAGTTGTACTTCCCACCCCGCGAGACGTTCCCTTCTTTCGGGACGAACCCATGGCCACAGTCATTACAAACACTCTCTGACTGCCAGTCGTCCACCAGCGTCACCGCGCCGCAGTCCGGACAGAGGACATTGTACTTGTCGTCGTTATCATAGCGACCTTTCGCCACGCGATAATCCTTGAATAGCGGAACTGTGTGCCCACAGGAGACGCAGTCCAACTCTTTTACCCAAAGATTGTACATCACATCCGCGTCGTGGTCGCCATTCGGACAGGGCGTCTTGTAGTACTGCGTAATCTCGTCGGCGACGTCCTCTTTCACCTGCTCGAAGGCTTCCTCAAGCTCTTCGACGTCGGTCTGACCAGCTTCGAGTTCCTTCTTCGTGACGAACCACGCGACCGGGTTCAGATCGTTTCCGACGACCTCAGCGCCGAAGCGCGACGCCTCGACGAGCGACGTGCCGCCGCCCATGAACGGGTCGAGAATCTTCTTGTCCTCGACGCGGACGTCCTTCGGGTAGAGCTCCCAGAGGCTCTCCGGATCAGTCATGTCCACGCGTTCCAGCAGCGATGCCACGTCGAGGTCGGATTCACCGTCGGCGTCGTCGCCGTAGGACGCGAGCGTGCTTCCCTCGTGGCCAGGCTCGAACACCGAGACCTTCTCTGGGTCGTCCAGCAGCGTGTAGAGCGAGATAGTACGGAAGACACAGCCGAGGCGTCGCGCCCACCACTTGTGCATCGTGTAGATCGGGCGGTAGTACATCTTCGCCCGGCCCTCCTTCTCGGCGATCTCGTTCACGCGCTCGATGGGGAACCCGCGCTCGATAGGGAGTTCCGTCCGCTCCTGCCGGCCCTGTGAAGATCCAGATTGCTCAGACATTATTCAGTATGTAGAAGCGATTACCCAGGAGCCCCATAAGTGTGCGTTCTCTTCAGTGACCGACGATTGGAGGACGCCGGTCGGTAGGGGAGTTGGTCCTGTTGAGCAGACGGGCTATGCAAAACGTTCACTCCACGGGGAATGGAACTGCGTAAGCTCGGACGATCTACCGCCTGCCGCTCTGAAGAACGTGAGCTATCCTTCGAAGCCTGTCGATTCCCGATGGTACTGGAGGTACGTAGAACTCGGATACTTTGTCTCGTCGTCCGGGAGGAGGATCGATTCGCCGTCGTATTGGCTGAACTCGTCGTAGCCCGGAACGGACTCCCAGTCGCGGACCGAGACCTCGTACTCGTCCGTTACCGTGATCCAACCGTTCTCGAAGGCCCAGTGGTGAAGCCGACATAGCGCGAGGCCGTTCTGAACCGAGTCGGGACCACCGTCGCTGGCCGGTCGGATGTGTGCGGCCTCGACTTCGGGGCTTCCTCGCTTCGTTTCTCGGTGACTACCGCAGACAGCACATGTCCGACCGTACGCTTCTCGAACAGACTCTCGGAACTTGTTGTTACGGGCAGTTCGCGTCGTGAAGATTCGTCTCTTGGCTACCGATTCCGGAACATCCCCCTCGTTGGGATTCACCGACTTCGGATCTTCCTTTGCGGACGATTGGCCGTCGATGTTGTTTTCCTCCAGCGTGGATTCAGACGAGGTCTCCGATTCGGCTGGGAGGTCACCTGAGCTGTTGGAACTCTGGTTGGGCGTCGATGAAATTCCCGGAGAGCGACGCGTGGGGCCTGCGAGAGGTTCGGACCCTGGTCCCTCTTCTTCGCCCCCCTCGACTTCAGTCAGGTCTTCATTCGGCCTACCCTCGTTTGAGGATGGTTCCTCGGGAGCTCGACCACCATTTATCGTCTCGCTTTCGCCGCGGTCATCTGAGTTATCTTGCTCTGGTCCATCGACGTCGTATTGACTAGCCACTCCATCGGATTGTATCTCCGACTGTTTGTCCTGCTCCGAGGCCAACCGCTGTCGCTCGATGTCGAAGGTGTCGAGGTATGTGTCTAGGTATGGATCCCGCTTTCCTAGAGACCCTGAGAGGATCTCTTGTAACTGCTCCTCGTCTGTCGCGGTGAGAGACAGCTCGTTAGGGAGACGGCGGGTGAAATCTTGGAGTGAGTCAGTCCCACCAGTCCGTCGAATCTGTTTTTCACCCCGGTCAACGTAGCTCTGGACCTCGAACTCTTCAGTTATCGGCCTTCCATCAACAGAGAGGTATCGGCACTTGATCTCCTCGTGCTGGATGAGTTGATACTCTGAGTGCATTCGCTGAAGTTCGTCGCAGGCATCCTCGTATCCCTTCTCAAGGCAGAAGCTATATGCGACGACGAATAGTTGAGCGAACTCTTCCGCTTCATCGGTTGTCTCTTCTGAGCTCGCCGCGTTGTGCTCCGTTAGTGTGAGAGTGGTCTCTTCGACGAGGTCGGTCAAACCTAGCCGCTTCCATAACGCGGCTATCGTTTCGTCGGCGTAGTCTCGTGCTCCGTAGGGCCTCACGACCTGTGACTCGATATCCGAGTAGAGGTGTTCGCGGATTTGTTCGTCGTGACAGTAATATCGAAGCTGACCGAGTGGGACTGTTTCATCCGATAGCGTCATCAAAGACGCCTGTGACAGTTGATTTCGGAGATCTGTGTCCAGTGCCTCAATCGAAGAAACGTCTCCCGTCTCAGAGACGAGCCTTCGAACCAGTCGTCGCCAGATGCGGTCTCGTTCGTCCTCTTCTTCCCAGGCGGTGTCGTCAAAGTAGGCCAGGTAGTCATTCAAGCGTAATGAGTCTCGAACTCCGATGGTCCTGAACAGCTCTTCGTATCGCTCGTACTCCGACTCGATTGAGATGATGTACGACCCGAGGTTGGAACCTGTCCAGACGACTTCCGGTGGGGATCGAAACTCCGGATCGGAGTTCTCGACGTAGATGAAGCGAGCGTCGGATAACGACTCGTGGATCTCCTTTTCGACCTCAGAGTCGTTGTCCCGAAGTTCCCCTAGTAAGGTATCGAGACGGCTAGTCAGCTCCGTTCGGATCGTTGTAGGCTCACGACCTTTCCACACGCTTCGTGCGTTGGAAAGCTGTTCCAGCGTCGCTCCGAGTCCGAGCTGTGTGTTTACACCCAGTGGTCCGAGGTATGGGGCGTCCTCCTCGGCGACGTACGTGTGAGGTGGTTGATTCGCTGTCGCCGCGTTCTCGACGAGGAGGGTTCGTGGGCGAGCTAACGTATTGTCCTTCGTGAGGCACCATTCAGTGTCCCTGAGACGCTTTGCGAACGTTGAGTAGTTTCCAGTCTGCTTCTCTCTGACTCGGTATGCTTTCCGCCTGACTACGTAGTATAAGGGCCGATGGACCTTCTCTCCGTAGTGGTCCCAGTGTTCTTGTAGCATCTGTCCGAACGCGGTGGCACGATCAAGCGTCGGATCTTCTCCTTCCTCAAATGCAGTCAAGACCTTTTCAAACCAGACTGATGGGACGAAGTCTGAGAGTGCGTACCGTTTGTTTCGTCGAAACCACGCGTCCTTCTGCCCGCCTTTCTTTGTCGAGTCGGGCATCTCCCAGTCGGTATCGACGCTCTGCTCGGCAAGATCTGAGAGCTTCTCTTTTACCTCCGACCTGTGCTCGAAGAACGTCCGTTTTCCTCGCGGAAGCTCGTTGACTGGGAGCAGATCGAGCACACCGAATTTAGTGAGGAATTTCTTCCATCTTACCGGCTGCTCTCCACCGGGTAGGTCTAGGTATTCCTCGGTTACGAACGATGCACCCAATTCGGAGAGTACGTTTTCAAGGCTGTACGCCGGTTCGTCTGCGCTTGAGGTGACGAGATATGAGTCCGGAAGGAACAGAGCGTTATCTATAGGATCGACGTAGGATGACTCACCATCGTTGTCTCGCGTTCTGAACTTTAGTTCGACGTGCTTCTTTGCTGCAGTCCATCGATTACGGTTGGAGAAGATGAACTCCAGATACGTGTCTAACGTTTTGTCATCAGTACTCTCCACTGCTTCGAAGGCGTCAGAGACGACGTCTCTCAGAACGGTCTCCGCTCCGATAGTTTCGATCCCCAGCACGTCAGAGTAGAGACATCGTGCCTCGTCAAGAACTTCTGAAGGGTCTGAGGGGTATCCATCGGGTAACGTGTCTATGGTGAGTTGAACGAATTGAAACTCGTCTTCGAAAATTTCGTAGGCCGACCTACCCTGTGCTGGCGGAAGTACCGCTTCGGTCGGGGTACTGGCGACTGCGATCCGTTCACCGCTTTCGAGAGGGACTATTGGCGTTTCTTTGATGACACGTTCGAACTCGTCTCGGTCGTCCCGTTTACTACTGAATCGGCTGATGCTCCTGTATTCACTGTCCCAGTAATCCCAGAGTGCAGCGGCAAGTACGATCAGATGAGCAGTGTCCGCATCGGAGAATCCCTCCCGAACCGAAGCTTCGCTCTCCTTCAGCAATTGTTCGATAGAAACGCGTGTAACGAAGCTTTGCTCACGTAAGGTGCTGATCAGGGCCTCGTCCAATACGCTGGAGGGGTATTGGATGTCCCTTCCTAGAAGGTATCCGACGTCAGATTTTACAAACACTCGCTCGACATGGGGTGAAGGAATGACGATACGCGACGGTCTGTGATATCTCTCATCGTCTCCGGGTATCGACTTTTCAGTGCGAATCGCCTCTTCTACTGCCTCTTTCGAGGCTTCTGTGTGATCTTGACCGTGTTGTACTGATGGCAGCAATCGAAGGTGACCCACTTGAGGTCTCGGACGGTCACGATAGTACTTGATGACCTTCCGAAATGCGTCACCAACTCGCTGAAGAAGCCACTGGTTGTACCGACCATCCCTCTGTGCTAACGACTTCCGGGTCGGCTCCAGAAGGAAGTCTGCGTGGACGTCGAATGGGAATCCCGAGCGTTCGTCAGTCGGAAGAAAGTTGTACAGATAGCCGTCGCTTTCCTCGGATACCGGCGTGTGGGACTCATCGACTTCGAACGAGATGGTTACCGAGATCGGAGACTCCTTCACTGACGCAGTATCCTCGATTCGCCGTTCGTCGAGCAGTTGTTGAAGAACCTCCGAGCTAGGCCTTTCTTCAGTAGTGAACGACAGACGACGCTCCAATAGAGTCCCGTCGCGGTAAATCACCTGTTCAGGAGACTCGGGTGTCGATTCCTGCCGATATACATTCGTTTTCTCTTCCTGTTTGACCTCGATCTTAGAGACGTTTTGAAGGTACGGCAGAAGCCGATGCACGTTCTCGATTCTCTCTTCCAGCTCCGTTCGCTCTTCAACCGAGATGTCGTCTTTCAGAGGCAGTTCGATTTCGGTCCCGTTGATCGGCTCAGAGGTGTCGAGAATTTTGGGGACGGTTAGCCGGTCGGAGTCGAACTCAAAGTGGAAATACCCCGACTTCACTCGCGGGTTGTCCGAGATACTGAAAACCGATTTGAAACCCAGTCCGAAATGACCGATATACGCTGGATCGTGCTTCGTGCTTTCTCCGGCGGCGCACAGGGTGTCCACCTCTTCAGCTTTCATTGGGCGGCCGTTATTACGGACACAGAGTGTATCCTCGGTAAGTGTGATCTGCACCGTGTCACACACCTGGATATCGTCTGCATTCTGAATCAATTCCGGCAGGACCTGGGATGGGTGGTTCAGTTGTCGCTGGATGTACTCGTAGAAGTTCTGCGTTCGATTCTTCCGGCGCTCAAAATCGTCTTCGACAATTCGGAGCTCCTGTTCACGAATATCAGCTAGCAGGCGACGAGCTTCCTTTGCCGAAGTGGGGTGACTTTCGAGATCAATTCGGGACCGAAGGTTCAAGATACGAAACCGTGACAATGTGTAAATATAAGGCTTTCCGAGGCTCGGTAGTCGAGTTAACAGGTTCCATTGAATTTCTAATCGGGCTACATTTATACTGATGTTCAGAGAATCTCTGCTCACCGATGAAAGCGGACACGCTCGATCTAAAGGACATCTTTCGGAAAGACACACGGTACGTCGTTCCACGATTCCAGCGGCCGTACGTGTGGAAGGAGGAGGAACACTGGCAGCCCCTGTGGGAGGACCTCCAACTCGTCGTGAACGAGCTGATGGACCGGCAGGCGGGTGCGGATACCGATCTCGAACGACAGGAGGCCCAACAGGACACCTCTCCGCATTTCTTGGGTGCCATCGTCCTCGATCAGCAATCGACGCCGACGCAGAAGCTGGAGACACGTGAGATCATCGACGGGCAACAGCGGCTGATCACGCTCCAAGTCCTGTTGTCGGCGACACATTCCGTGGCGAAGGACTTCGATGATGACGGGTCTGCGTCCTTGGTCGAGAAACTGATGTACAACGACAAGGACCTCACGAGGACGGAAACAGACCGACTGAAGGTCTGGCCCATCGAAGCCGATCAGGACGCGTTCATCGACGTCATGACGCTCTCTGACCCGGAGTCAGAGCACGCAGAACTCGACGGCGACGACAACCTGGAGGAGTGCTTCCGGTACTTCAGGGACGAAATCCAAGAGTGGGCGGAGTCCGGCGAGGAATCTCCCGAAGACCATCTCGACGCGCTCGTCACGACGATGTGGCACCTGCTCCGTGTCGTCGTTATCGACCTCGAATCCAACGACGACGCACAGGTGATCTTTGAGACACTAAACGCCCGTGGGACGCCCCTACTCGCTGCCGACCTGATCAAGAACTACCTCTTCCGGGAGGCCTCCGTTCAGCACAACGACCCTGGTGAACTGCACGACAAGTACTGGAAGCAGTTCGACGAGGACGAGTGGCGCGTCGATGTCTCTCAAGGGCGTCTTGACCGTCCGAAGATAGACGTGTTCATCATGCACTGGCTCACGATGGAGATGAGCCAGCAGGTTCGCGCGAAGAAGCTCTTCCCGGCGTTCCGGAAGTACCTCGACAGGACCGACCACTCTGTCGAGGAGATCGTCAAGGACATCGACTACTACGCGTCCATCTACGAGACCATCTCTGAGCCAGACCGTGGGTCTCGGGAGGGAATCTTCTTCCATCGGCTGGACATCCTCGATACCACGACACCGTATCCGGTTCTCCTCTGGATCTTCGGCCATGAAAATATCCCGAAGGAGCAGCGCGTGAAAGCCGTCGAAGCAATCGAGAGCTGGCTGATGCGTCGGATGCTCTCCCGACTGACGTCGAAGAACTACAACAAGATCTTCATCGAACTACTGGACGAACTCAAGGAGCGAGACGACGAGCCCGTCGGCGACGTCGTCGTCGAGTTCTTCCGGAGCAAAGAGGGTGAGAGCGACTACTGGCCTGGCGACGAGAAGTTGACTGACTCTATGGTCAGTATGGAGTACTGGGCCGTCATCAACCAGCGACGCCTCAAGATGGTGTTCGCAGCCGTCGAACGAGAGTTGCGGAACACCGGATACAGCGAAACGGTGGAGTTCACGCAGAACCTGGAGATTGAACATATCCTTCCACAAAAGTGGTCCACACACTGGTCGCTCCCCGGGGAACGACCTGCGGAGGTAGAACGGATGGAGCGGGATGAGGCTAAAGATCGGATCGGAAACCTAACGATCCTCACCGACAAGCTGAACCCCTCTATTTCGAATGCAGCCTGGGACGACAAGCGAGAGGCGATTCAGGAGCACACCGTCCTGCGGCTGAACAAGCACCTGATAACGAACTGGCCTGACGAATGGAACGAGAAAACGATTGCCGAGCGTGGCGAGTGGCTCGCCGCTCAAGCGAGTGAGGTTTGGCCGGAACCAGACTCGGGATACTGGGATGAATAAAATAAACCCTTTCGTTAGCTCCAATAGAGTCTCGGCATCTAGCGACCCAACCAGTTCTAAAGAAATACGAGATAGACGGAATTAACCGTCTACTCTGGAGTGGGGAAGAACCTCTTCGGTCACAAACCGTGTGAACTCCTCAGTGTTAATCTGGCCACGGCCGTTCTGATCACGATACAACTCAACGTACCCGCTGGCGGTTATCGTACCATAGAGGTCTCGTTCTTCCCAGTCTAGGTGATCAAACGTGAACTGGACACGCTTGTCTGGATCTGTACGTCGATCTTCTGGAAGATTCTGCCCCTCATCTGCTACGAGACATATCGGGCCATACTCGCCCTCTTTGTCGTCGCCCCATTCAAGGCGGGACTCTGCATCCGGATGTGCGTTGTCAAATGATTTGATGTCTATCTGGGCAGATTCAGTATTTGCTCCGGAAATCGATTCAAATACTGCACGGGCCGACTCACATTCGGTTCGGGCAGTTATCAGGATCTGATTGCAGACGTGAATGAACTGTGTCTCTTCGAGAGTGCGCTCAGTTCCTTCGTCGTCGATCACTGGACGGCCATCCTGATTTAACCGTTTGTTCTTGAATTCGACTAGATCTTCTCGAAGTATTTTACCTTCCTGGATAGCTGTACCGCTCATCTCGCCATCATCAACAGTGAAGTCCAGAGTTCCCTGTGCGTGACTATTGGATAGCTGTACTGACGAGAGCAGGGTCTTCCCCTGATCGTGTCGCTTTATCGGGGCGGTATCATTGGAGATGCCCCGTCCTTCTTCGGTGATTATGTTGATCGCACCTGATTTCATTGTGGTCAGTTGACTACATGCTGGAACGGGAGCAAGGATGGGGGGCACTTGGCCTAAACCAACAGTCGGTCTTAGGTCAAGGGAGCACGTACCCCTAGTTGCGAGAGCCACCCTGGCTCCGTCCCGTCTCTCTCCGACTCGGGATGGCCACCACGCCGACCATCTGTCCAGGATCCTCGGCTGGGGTCTCTCCCGGTCGGGGATTGGCGTTCTTCAGCACCGGAATCACACGTGCATCAGTGTCCGGTTCGTTGTCTTCCTGTCTGTGTATGGGGAGTATCCGGTAGACATTAAAACGAATAGTTGGATTAGCCCAACAAGAAGGGTTGTTGGCCTACCCAAACCACCATACGGCATCGCTACAATGTCTGAGCGCCAAACCAGCGAAGAACACACGAATCAAGATGCGACTGACTCCGAGATCTTCGCCGTTTTGCGTAGAGTCAAAGAGGAAGACGGAATCCCGGCGTTAGTCACATCCCAATTCAACGATATCTGGGAGTACGATTACTCAAATGAAGGCCTACATAAGCGCCTTATGGCACTTCATGAAGACGGCATATTGGGCCACATGAAAGCGAGCAACCGCCATTTTTGGTGGTTATCGTCAGAAGGAGAGACGGGCGACACATCGGTCTCAAGTCTTGAGGAGTTAGTTCACTATGATGAACTCCCGGCGGAGAGATTTACGGAAGAGAAAGCGCGAGAGATAGCTGCTGAGAAGATTCCAGGATTCAAAAAAACCGCCTGGGAACGGATGATCGAGACAGGGGATTCGTTTATGAGAGCCGGTATTCTGGTCTTTTTCCTCAGCCTGGGTATTTTTTCTATTGAGCAAAATTTGATTCCGCAACCTCTCGTTGCAATTGTACTGTTTTTGGGTATGGTGTTCATCTCCTTATCTGGTGGGTACTATCTCGTCGGATTCACTGGGGGTAAAGCACAGAAGGCGGGATACGCCTCTAAGGAGCCATTTGATGAGAAAACACTATTCCAGTACGCTCTTGTAACGGAGATTGTTGGTGAGTCATAGTGCAGTTTCGAGGATGGTTTTGAGCGCTTCTTCCCCCGGTTTTCGGAACACTTCGCGGCGGAGCTGAAACGCTCGGAAATACGGTGTGAGTCTGTCTTTAGAGACGCCTCGATGCGGCGAGAGCCACCGTCGCGCCAGCGACGCGTGGCTCTCGCAGGTGTTCACGTGAACGTCTCCATCAACGTACTCGCCGTCACCATGGACGACGTATTCACGAGTGAATGCGTCGTCCTCGTCAAGCGGTTTATACGCCCGAAAGCCGTCAGTATAGACGGTCAACGACTCCTGCTGGCGGTCGGCCAGCAGGAGTCGAATCCGTGATTCGGTCGCTGCTTTTGCCGGGATCACGTACCGTTTCCCGCTGCCACGATCTGCGAGAACAAACACAGGGGGCTTGTCTTCGTCGTATGTTCCACGTCCGCGCGTGGACAGGCCACGCGAGCGCGACATCTGGTCGCGCTCGCGGCCCTTGAGCCCTGCTTTCACGTAGAATTCGTCGATCTCAATCGGGCCTTTGAGCTGTAACCGAGGCGCGTCCAGCGCTCGCAGAAAGCGCTGGATGCGCCGGTAGATCGTCTTGTACGAAACGCCGATCTCTACGTCTAACTGCCTGAGACTCGTGTTGAAGCGGATATACGTGTAGACCGCGAGAAACCACTTTCTGAGCGCCACCGCAGAGTGTGCGAAGACCGTGCCGGTCTGGTCGTTGAACGTGCGGTCGCAATCCTTACACAGATACCGCTGAAACACGCGATAGCTGCCGTACCGAATCACAGATTCGCCACGGCAGCGTGGGCAATAGACGCCGTCACGCCAGCGAATCTGTGCCAGCAGATTCGCGGCGCGACGCTCCGAGACGAACGTCTTGATTGGCATCATCGTTCGTCGGGTGACGCGACCGCGTCACCCTTGCCTGCTGTGACTTCCAGCTACTGCTGAGAACTGACCAACAATCCTCTACCCAAGAGCGATTCCAGTATATTTGGGACCAAGTCCAAGGCAACGAACAGGAGTAGAGTAATCTGGGTCTGATACGCTTCTGTGACTACTTCTGGAAGCTGATCTCGATCTTCAGACTCGACGCCTCGTCGGGCATCCGCTCGAACAAATCCTGCACCTTCGTGTAATCCTGCTCGGACCGTAACGTCAAGCTGACCTGCGTACGCTCGACGTCGGCGGTTCCCTGAAGAGCACCGGGAACACCCTCTCGTTCGGGCAGCATGAACGTGACGTCGCCGTATTCGACGTTTCCCGTCTGGTGGTTGTTCCGCCACTTGCTCCGCATCGCGGCGACGTCGTCGCCGTTGAACTCGAAGCGCCAGGTATCAGCCTCGGTATCGGCCTTTCGGAACGGATAGCCGGGCACCCAGTCGGACGCTTTCTCCGAGCCGGTCGTGTTGACCACGTACTCCGGTTCCTCATCCTTCCCGATGTTCTCAAGCAAGTACGTCCGCACCATGTACTCGGTAACGCTACTGTCGAAGCGGTCGGTGACCTTGTTCACGGTGAACTGGTCGCCCGGTTCCAAATCCTCGATGTACGCCAGGATCTGGTCGCCGATCCGATCCGGTACCGTCGGGACAATCTTCACCGTCGTCGGGTCGCGGTCGCCGAGCGATTCGAGATAACGACCTCCGGCCTCCAGCACGTAGTCGTCTACGAGGAACTCGTTCACTGCCTCTCGTGCGACGGACTCCGTCTCGTCCGGCGGGAGGAACACCGCTTCGTCCGCACGAATTTCGCCGATGATCGTGTCAAGGTTCGCGTAGCCGTCGTCGTCGATGTGCGCTTCGATTCGGTCCACGAGAGAGGACGCGCCGATGACCGTCGCGCTCCCGACATCGCGGACCGTGGCGTCGGACTGCGGCTTGTCGAGGATCTCATTGCCGCGCACGATGACGTACTGATCCTCGCGGTTCAGGCGACCGATAGCTCGCATCACGACGTCGTGGCTGTCGCCGTCGATCCAGATCTCGCCGTCTTCAACGAGCTCCAGTTCAAAGTCACCGATGTCGAGCGCGGTCGTCCCGCTCCCGAAGCGCTGGCGTAGCTCCTGTTCAACATCATCGACGCCCCACACGTCCACGTCCTCCTGTTGGACGAGCACGGTGTCGAGCGAGCTGCCGGAGAGGTCGTCACGGAACCCGCCCGAGTCACGCGCCAGTACCGGCTTCCCATCGAGCGCTTCGACTGTCGCGTTCAACACGTCGTTCGCGCTTCCGGGGATCGGGAACTCCGGGTCACGGAGGAACTGTTCGTAGATGTCTTCGACAGAGATTTCCCCGCGTCGATCCAGGAGGTCTTCAGCGATGTCCCAGACGTGTGATTGAAGATCGAACGGGTCAGCAGCCGCTGAATCCCCGATATTCGTCGCATCGAGTTCGGCGTCGTCGAGGACGAAAACATCGAGGTCCATCGGCTCCACTTTCGCCCACTCGTCGTCGTCCAACAGGTTGTCACCGTCGAGAACCTCACCGTACAGGAGTTGTAGCTCTTCACGGAGTTCGTTCTCCTCCTGCTCTTTCATACTCCGAATCGACGTTCGGATCTCGTCATCAAGCGACTCATCCGCGAGCACTTGTCGCGCACCCTCGATGTACCGCGCTTTATCAATATACCGTGTACCGGACTCGATGGCCTTGTCGCCCGAGGGCTGGACGAACACGAGCGTGTTGCGCCACTCTCGTCCACGACCGTCGTTCGTGATGACCTTCTTCACTTCTTCCTGCGTCCACTGGCTGTCCTTCACGACGACCTTCACCCCCCGGTCGTCCGGAATGTCCCGCATATCGTTGGTACGGAATCCGACGGGGTGGGCGTTCGATCCGAAGATGTCCGTGATGAAGTCCGCGATCTCTGCCTTCGCCGACGTTTCAGACACGTCAACGGCCGCGTTCCGGATGAGCGCGTTCGGGTTCTGCCGGTCGCGGATGGCGTACTTTCCGTTCAGCTTGTGGAGGTGCCACGCGACGCCGTGCAGCCGTTCGAGATTGAGAACGACGTCGGAGACGAGGTCACCCGTCTGGTAGGCACCCATCACGATCTCCGATACCTCTGCACCCTCACCTTCACTGGGCTTCAGCGAGTAGAGCAGAATCGTGTTCAGAATGCGACGACCGTGGGGCACTTCGTCCGTGTCGACACGACTTTTGATGTCACCCGTGGCGGCGTTCAGCCGTTCGTAGTTGATCTTCGCCAGCTCGTCCTCGAACTCAATGGCATCGATGTCCCCGTGAGTGATCAGGTCTGTCTGATCCTGCATTTGCAAGAGGACTTTAGAAAAGAGGTAGATCATCCCCCGCGTGTTCTGGTTCCCCTCATCGGCGTAGTAGCGCGTCTCAAGCGCGTCCAGAAGCACTGGGTGGAACGGATAGAGGTCGTGCATCTCCGATAGCAGGTCGTCGGGTAAATCGACGTGTCCCTCTGCCTGATCGTACGCATCGAAGTACCCGTTGACAATCTCGCGGGCAGCGCTCTCGTCCACAGAGTCGATCAGGCGGTGACGAAGGACTTCCCGCTTGTCCACCTGGTTGTTCATGTTGACCTCGACCGCCTGTTCTCGATTCAGAATGTCGTGAACCTCGGATCCCTCACGGAGCACCGAGACGATGGTGTAGAGTTCGAGGTCCGAGAGCGCGGTCGATTCGAGTAGCGACTGGAGGAACGCCTTGTTCGCGCTCTTGCGGTCGCCCTGCAGTGTGTCGAACCAGTCTTCCAGTTCGTCCACGAAGAACGCGACCGTGTCGTCGCCGACGGCCTCCTGAATCGTCTGCATATCGGGATATCCACCCGACTCGAACGTCCCCGGATCGTAATCGAGGGCCTCGAAGAACGGCTCCCAGAGGTACTCGTACTGTTCGTTCTGCATCGCTACCGTGATTGGCGTCGCCGACTCCGGAAGCGCGGCGTCGAACCCTTCGACTGATTCACCCGCCCACCTGCCTGCTGCCGCAGGATCATCGAAACAGTGGTACAGTGCCACCATCTGGTGCGACTTCCCACTGCCGTACGGTCCATAGAGAATGTGCGTCCCACGTGGATCATCACCAGTCAACGAATCACGGAGGATCGAAAGGGCCTCTCGAAGGCCCTGCGTCATCAGCGTCCGCTCGAAGAAAAGCTCCGCATCAGACTCGAATTCGTCGTCGTCGTCAACGTTGTAGAGCTTTACCTGACCGTCGATCTGCCCCTCCTCTCGAAGCTCACGGCTGAGGGTTACCGTATCTTCGAGTGTGGTTGATAAGGATCCCGTCTGTGCCATCTTGATACTTAAACAAACCTCAGTGGCACCCAATAAACACTATGGTCCCGTGAACGTAGTCTGAGACGCAACAACAGTACAGCGTGCAGATCCGTGATTGTCGGTCACAAAACGTATTTCACGCACACCTGTTTCTACGAACGTATGAGCGGATACGACCTCGTGGATGTCGAGGTCACACACGGATCTGCTGACGATTTGCTTGATTCGTTGTCTGAGGATAGCACTGATGGAGACCATCTACAAAGCATCCAAGCTGTCCGTCTCCAAGCCGGGCAACCTGACTCCGAACTGCGGTCGTTGAAGGAGTTGGACGAGAACTCCGTTAAGCTACTGGAACACCAGGTGGACGCGGCCTATCGTGCCCTCTTCGAGATGGACGGAAAAGCACTCCTTGCTGACGAGGTCGGGCTCGGAAAGACCATCGAGGTCGGGATGATTCTCAAGGAGATGCACTTCCGTCAGACGGACGAATCCGTCCTCATCCTCACTCCTGCACAGTTGGCCAAACAGTGGCAGGCGGAACTCCGTGAGAAATTTGGACTCGACTTCGTCTGCAACTACGACGACGAGTTCGAGGACTTCGATGCGCACGACTACATCATCGCAAGCATCGACACTGCGAAGAGCGAGAGACACCGTGAGACCGTCCTCAACCGCGACTGGGACGTTTTAGTACTCGACGAGGCTCACTACGTCAAGAACGAAGAGACGGACCGTTATGACCTGATAGACCGACTCTCGTACAACTACGCGTTCTTCCTGACGGCGACGCCGATTCAGAACGAATTGACGGACCTGTACAACGTCGTCTCGCTACTCCGCCCTGGACTGTTCGGCACACGCGACGTCTTCCACCACTACTTCGTGAACAGCAATCAGGAGACGCTGGTGAATCGAGGCGAACTACAGGATCGTCTAAACAAGGTGATGATCCGGAACCGACGGGAAGATACAGATATCGACTTCACGGACCGGACAATCGACACGCGGACCTTCGATCCCAGCCCGAAGGAACGCGAACTCTACCAGGCAGTCTCTGACTACGTCAAAGGTGCGTACAGTCAAGATCAAGGCCAGAAGCTCGTGCTGATGCTCCTTCAGAAGGAGGTTGTCAGCAGCCCGGTCGCGCTCAAACAGACTATCGAGAAGCGACTCTACGACCAGTCGGAGCTCACACATGCCGACGAATTGGAGTCCATTCTGGAGCTTATCGATAACATCGATACAGTGACCAAACAGGAGCGACTCCTGGACATCGTCGAAGAAGCACGCGAAAACGTCGAGATGGGGAGAGTCATCGTCTTCACGCAGTTCCGAGCAACTCAACAGCAGATTCTCGATAGACTCGCCTTGGAGGGGTACACAGTACACGCGTTCCACGGTGGACACTCCAGCAGTGAGAAGGAGCAGATCGTCAAAGACTTCGAAGAGGAAGGGGGAATTCTCGTTTCGACCGACGCAATGAGCGAAGGGCGAAACTTACAATTTTGC
The DNA here is from genome assembly GCF_000337835.1 of Haloferax sulfurifontis ATCC BAA-897. Lineage (GTDB taxonomy): Archaea > Halobacteriota > Halobacteria > Halobacteriales > Haloferacaceae > Haloferax > Haloferax denitrificans. The sequence continues at coordinate 204,356 of NZ_AOLM01000004.1, forward strand.
AACATATTGGTTAATTTAGATTTGCCGTGGAATCCGATGCGCGTCGAACAGCGCATCGGGCGTGTACACCGAATCGGACAGAAGCGAGACGTATTCATCTTCAATATGGCGTTGAAAGATACCGTTGAAGAGTACGTACTGGAACGTTTGTACCACAAGATCAATCTTTTCCAGCAGAGCGTCGGAGAACTGAGTTCGATCCTAAGCCGGCTGGAGGAGTCTGGAACGAGCTTCGAGGACGAAATATTCGAGCGCCTGGTGAATGCTGATTCCGAAATCGATCTGGAGAATGATTTCGACGCAATGGCCGTTGACTTGCAAGAACAGCGCGAACTTGCTGAGAAGCTAGAAGAGTTCAACAGCGGTGTCTTCGACGGGTTTGACCTGGGGGAAAGCGATGACTGACGCCGCAGTCTCTGTGACGCAGTCAGCAGTTGAACGATTTACCGAACAGTACCTTCGTTCTCTTGGGTGCGGCATCGATGTCCACGAAGACAAATGGGAAGTCACAGTCCCTGACGGAGCGGACACCGCGTTATCATCTGGAGAACTCACACTGGTCCCTGCGGATGACCCTACTGAAGAGGAGAGTGCAGAGCCTCTCCATCCAGAGAGTGCGCTTTTCCAGCAGATTCTTTCTGAAGCAGGTGAACGCTGTCCGACGGGTACATTGTCGATAGAAACGGAGGATACCGAGGTGGAGGTCCCGGCGTGGCTCGAAAATAGCGTCGTCGAGGTAGAGGAAATCAGGTTCACTCCGTATTATGACCGCACCGCAGTAGTATTTCTATTCCAATTGAGTATTGAAACGGTTAGTGAGTATCAGAGAGAGTTTCTCCGGGCAATTGCTGTGGACACTCGTTCGGACGAATGTTTGCCGAAATTGGAAGAAGTGTTTCTCCGATTGACTTCGTTGGATGGGAACCCGACTACCAGCAAACAGTTAGAGTTAGAGAAGTCGGATATACGCGCCCTTCTTGATCCTGCCCAATCTCAACTACTTGAGCGCATACAAGGACTAGTTGATGAAGTCCATGAGGAGGCGTCTAGGGCCGCTGATGCGGAAGTGGAAGAGTACCGTCAGATGCAACAGCAGCGCATTAAGGAGGTAGAAGAAGAACACTCGAACCTGTCGTCGAAGATTGATGAGTTGAACGAAGCCATCAATGAGGGGGATCAGGAGGAGCGTGTTCGCGCTCTCAAACAACGAAAGGAGTTGAAGTCAGACTACGATGAGATAGACGCCGAACTCAGCGATCTACGCGAACGTCGTGACCAGGGCTTTCCAGAGAGACAGCGCGAAATCCGCGAGAGACATGCCCTCGATGTCCGAACTACTCCTCTCACGGTGACACAGGTTGAATACGAACGAGGCGAAATTGAGATCGATTTAAAAGAAGACGAGACTGTTCAAACAGTGACTGCTGGCTATGGCAGCGGCGTGGGCATCACCGAAGCGGTACGATGTTCGTCTTGTAATAGAGAGCTATCTGACCAGAATCCACTTCGGAGCATCAAGGGAGGACTTCGGTGCACGGACTGCGCGCCAACTGCCTCTCGTTAATCACCCCTTCCCACCGGTGTTGACTCCTCGTGTTCTATCTTCACCACCTCCGTGTTCTGATCGTAGTGACGCCTAACCTTCTTCCGATCAACTTTCAATTGGGAATCATCCCGATCCCATCGGTATCCTGGCGATGATTCAGCGACTTCTCGCATCAACGGACGGACCGTATTTTTCCGCACTCGACCTTCGAACAAGTCAACCGCATCGTCTACACTGAAGGCGGCTTTGTCTTTGAAGTCACCCTGAGCGCGGTAAGCAGCAATTTTGATTGCTAACCGCTTGTCATCCCTATCCACCAGCATCACTGGTTTTTTGGTCGGATCACGAACTTCCGGGAGATCCAATGATTCCCTGCTAATGAACAGATCCGGATTTCTCGGATGCCACGTGAAATCCAGCTCATCAAGCACTCGGGGAAGGTACTGCCTCCGGGTGTAGTCACTCGCTCCGATGCCTTGTGCAGCTTCGATTGCTTCATCGAACTCTTTGAGGGTGAATCCTCCCGGCCCAGATTGTTCGAGTTCATGGGCGATTGTTTTTGTACGACGTTCTTTCGCTCCCATCGAGCTATCCACGTCTGGCTTGGATTGCTCCGAAATGTCCCTGAGCTTCTGTGTCAACCGTTCGATTGCGCTACCGTTGGTAACGTATCCGTACATGATCGCTTCGACGAGCTTGCCGGGTGAGCGAAAGTCGTCCTCAGCAGCCGACATTAGCGCTGTACGGACATCTTCTGCAATCCGATGAGAAGCGACGGTCGTCTTACTTCGGTTTGTCTCACGGATTTTTTCTTTGCCTTCTGAACCGTCAAGTGAGTCCGTGAGGTCATCGACAACGTTGTTCAACTCAGCGAACTCCCCCTCATCGAGGAAGTACCGGAATTCGCGTTCCAGCTCGATACCTGCATACGGACGGCACTTTCCAAACTTGGCTTCCACTTCGTCGTTGAATGCACACTTCACGTCCTCATCGACACGGAGATTCAGCCTCACACGACTATTCCCGTCGCTCATGCCGACACCCTCGCATCCTGAAGGCTGCTGCTGGCGATCCAGTCGAGATGACAGTGATACTGTATGCAATTGATTACAGACAGTAGGAGGAGGAGTAGCTCACCACCAAGACGGTCGGCTTGGTGGTATCGTAGATTGGCGTTGTCAGGGCTTTCTGCTGCCGAACAGCTATGACGTTCTTCGCCCTCCTGCAGATAATCCCGAGATTGTCGCAAAAAAGAAATTTCGAGATCAGATTTGGCCGCTTTCTCTTTGAGAATGAGTTGTTCCATTTCGATGCATCTCCGCTCTTGTGTTTCGACGTGTGTCATGGAGGATAGCCTCCACGTGCCCACCTCTGGGCGACCCCTTGCGGCCGAAATTTGGAGTTGAAACTTTCAAGAGACGACTGTCAATTCATGGAAGGAGTGGCATTTCCGTCACTGAGGAGATCCTCCTCCAACATTGCTGCGCAGAGTTCCTGGCTGACAACTCAATAGAACCGTTCGAGAATCGGGTGCTGTTCCGCTTCTATATGCTGAAGCGAGCTTCGAGTTTGTTCTTTCGCGGTACGTAGGAGTTCTCCTTTCTGTTTTCGTTCCCGATTGTGCTGTCCATCCTGATATCCAGTGTCAGCAGCGAGGAAAAGTGCAATACGAGATCGGAGAAGACTACGACTCTTCTCAGTACCGGCGATCAGTGCATAGGTCGCAGTATACACTGACTCGTCTTCCCGGTACGGTCGTAGCTCCACTGAATTGTCGTAGAACCATCGATATAGCTCGTACATGAGGTCGTCTACCTCTTCAGGCGATTCTGGGAAATTCCCCACTGTTAGGATGAGGTCTGCTTCCTGGGAGCAGTCTTCTGACTGGCATTCCAGTGTAAGTTCGTACGCTGTTATGCCATCAACCTCCAAGAGCTGTCGTCGATCTACCTCCTGATACTCGTGAGAGTAGATTTCTGAACCGGGAGAGAGTACGTTCCGATCTCTATCGGTATCTATGCTATTCGCGTCGTGGAACTCAGTGGTGTCGGTCATGTTCTGAGGAGCCGAAAATCGTGGTTAGTTAGCGAGCTTCTCTGCAATTGCCCGACTACGGGCTTCCATGCGCTCGGACTCACTACGGCCGTCGTAGTGCGTCCGAATCACAGCAGGGCTGACATCACAACGATCCGAGACGTAGTCCACTGGGACGTCCGCTCGGAGAAGGTGAGTGATAACGCCAGCTCGCACCATGTGTGGACAGGCGTTATTCGTGCATCGCCATGCGTCAGATGACGTCATCGAGTCGTCGTGAGAGCACTCATCACCGAGCGCCTGCGGGCAGCTCCAACGATATACGGTCTTTCGAATGGTTGATCTGGCAACTCTCCCGTTCCGAGTTGTGAGCAATGGCTCACGACCGTATTCATCAGTAGCTGAGACGCGCTGGTCGTCGATGTATGCCTGGAGGGCTTCAACGGTGCCGTCCCGGATCAGGCCGACAAGTCGTTCGCTCCCACGGTCGTTCTTGAGCGACGTCTCTGTTTCTGGCCGGTATCGGAGACGAAGTGTCCGGTTGTCTGGATCGAAGTCGCTGACGTCTAGCGAGTGAAGCGCTCCAATCCGGAATCCGGATTCAGCGAGCAGCGCCCAGATGATGTGGTCACGGGATGCGTAGTGATACGTCTCAAGGTAATCAAGGATCTCCTTGATCCGATCCATCTCCAACATCTCGTCTCGAACTTCGTCAGCTTCCTTGACACGGAACGGAAGAATCTGCTCGTGGAGACCAGCCCGGACTGCGTCTATCGTCTCGCAGTACTCGACGAACTTCCGTGTGATGTCGATCTGTGTCTTCTCCGACTTGGGAGCTAAGTGATCGACACTAGTCGGAGCTTCTTCGGCGCGCCAGGTGAGGTAGCGCTGGATCGCTCGTCCGTCAAGGTTGTTGAGATCCTCGATTCCGACCTGCTCGGTCCACTTTGTGAAGTGCCGGAGACTGGAGCGATGCGTCTTCAATGACGAAGCCGCGAGTTCGTTGCGACGTCGGTGGAGATACCATTCGACAGCCTCTGCTGGCGAGATCGGCTTCAGATCGTGTGATCTGGGATCAGCGCGGGTACCGTTCGACCGATTGGAATCCGAGCTCACTCGCCGGTCGTTCGGATCGTCGCCGATGCTGCTCATCTCTCGTCACCTCGATGGCTGAGACGATTCTTGATCACCGGTTGAAAACGCTGCTGCGCGTGAGCGGGGAGATGTCCTGTTCGAGGATTGTGCTGTTCTTCAGAAGCGATTCTTTCGTGGATTTGATTTCCTGTACTGGGCATTGTGTTGCCCTCACTGCGCCCTTTGGGCAACACGCAGAGCGGACAGGGACTCCGTGGATCAGCACACCGACGGTCTGAACGGCGACTTCACTATCGATCTGTGTGATAATCGCCGATGGGGCGGCCCGCGCAGATCAGCGCGGGCCGCACATGCAACGAAGCGGGCGGAGCCGAGTCGATCACTCCTGAATGTGAACTTCGTGGGCGGAGAAGCCTCCTTATTCTGAAACTGGAAGGCAATTTCAATCGATGGTTGAAGGGTGGAATTTTTCTGTTGATCTATGGAGCCAGGCGTTCAAATCAGGAGAGTGCACTCGTCTAACTAATAATCATAGACCTAGATTGTCTTATCGATGGTAGTAAGCCAAATATGCGCTGGTCAGAAAGAGTTAGCACGGTTAGCGGTAACACACTACTTGGAAGGGAGCTACGACTCCCACACGTCTTCAAGTTGGAGGACGTGAATATCGGATTCCACGTGAAGAAGTGGCGTCCCATCCTCTGCTTGTAGGAATTCACCCCCTCCACTCCACGCGTAAAGGTCCGCGGAGTATTTCCCTCGATCCGGATGGACAGTCACGTAGTCTTTCGATGCTAATCGTTCTAGAGCGTTCCGTACTCCTCGTTTGCTGGGATCCTCTTTTAACCGGTCGTCCTCATCAACCGACTCATGAATCTGATTGACCGTTCGCAATGCTAAGTCGTGTCCGTCCTCTTCCTGGTAAATCTCGAATAGCTTTGCGAGAACCGCCCCCTCTAACTCCTTCGACTGGATGTTGTATTCGGCATCTACCTCAAACCAGTCTGGGAGCGCGTAGGTGCTAATGTAGACCGTTGCTCCCCCGTTTTCGTACACAGACTCGTCCCGTCCAAATCGAAGGATTGCCTGGACTACCTGGTCATGAGCGAAGTACTCGTAGATTTTGTTGCCAAGCTCGCCAAACGACTTCACCACGTCCTCCTCGTCGCTGCGCGTGACCTTGACCGCCTCACCACAGAATCCTGCCCAGAGTTGCACGAGGTCGTCACCAGGATGGGGCATTCCGGCAACGACACCCAACGATTCCTTCTCGAAGGCATTCGAGCTTTTGAGCGTCGCGTAGTGTAGCGCCTGGTGTTCTACAGAGACCCGCGTGTCGGCAGCGTCTTGGTTACTACCTGTTCGTTTGACAAAGGTGTCCAGTAGTCCTCTGTCCTTATATCGCTCTAGAGCTTGCTTGGTTGAAACCAGTGCGAATGGACCCTCTTCGAGTATTTGTACGGCAGTAAACCGGTTTGAGTCTGAGTCGCTAATGTTCCCGGCAGCGTATGGATGCCACCCGTCACCAATCTGGATGAGCGACATATTCATCGCGGAGCGGAGGTACGTCGGGAAATCCTCTCGGGCAATGACTTTCTGGTGATCGAACCCATCCTCTGGCGCGAACAGCAGGTTCCACAGCTCGATTGTCGGGGTCCCATCGAGACCGATTACTTGTGCAGCAGCGGAGAGATCTGGGGGGTTCAGAGCGTACATCTTCCCCTTGTTCCGGTCCCGAAGGCATTTCGTTGCGAGTCCAAGATCTGCATCTTCCCAAATATCGTCAAGAGCGCCACTGGGTGGTGGCGCGAGATCGATGCCGGGCCCGATTCGTTCCATACAGAGTAAACTGAGGGTTAGAAATGGAGCATAGGCGTGGACATCATCATACTCACCAAGTGTTGGGTCTAAGAAATCGAAGTTTTGGGCTGAGCGGCGACTTGCTTCCTTCTCTCGGAACCAGTCGATTGCTTCCTGCCAGCCCTGGGGGCCGTCTCGACGTTGAATAAGGTCGGTGACGTCACCGTAGATCTCAGTTGGAAACCCTGTGTCAGCTTCGTCCAATGCGTTGAGGAACCCCGGAACGATGTCGCCCGGGTCGTCGATAACCGTCGAGTTATCGCCAGGGAAAGGCTGCAGAAAGGGGTCAGGATTGAACTCGTCGATGATGACGATTCGGTTTCGAACATACTGATGTCGTGTACAATGGCTGTGATGCCCGATGAGGAGGTCAATTGACTCAATCTCCTCATCAATCGTTTCTAGGGTGTCGATGTAGTCGCAGTCCATACCGCACGGAGCGTAGTCCTGGAACTCCAGGTGTATTCTCCGTCCCGAATACCCCTTTTCGTAGAGCCGCTGGACTGCTGCGGCAGAGCCATCGTTGTCGCCAAGAAACGTCTCACAATCACGTTGAGGGGCGGGAATTCGCTCATATCGGAGGTCATCATATTCCTCTGCCTTTTGCTCTGCTTGTTCGTACAGATCGATTCGACGCGCGAGATACGTGACAGGCTTCTCTGCTTCCAGAGCTAGCCTAATCGCGTTCGTTGTTTTGCCGCTATTCGGGGGCGCTTCTATGAGTACGGGCCCATCGACGTCAGAGGCAGACTCAATCAGTTCACGTGTGTGGTCACGGACCGCGGAAAGGTCGCCAGCATCAGTGGAATCAAGCATAGTAGGACGCTTCAGCACCCCTCGAAATAATACGGTGTCTGGATACTTTGAGTGGAGCTACCTCATTCCACCAATTGATCCTGTCGAACGCTACGTCATCAGGGATATACATCATAATCGAACCCGTATTCCGTGTACTGATCGATCAGATTGCACAAATCTGCACCTTCAACGAGTCGATGCCCGCTGTATAACTGCTCATCGACTGTCCGATCCGGGCCTGCTCCCGTAGTCACGATAACCGATTTCCTCACTCTATAGCCGTTTGATGCTTGCTTGAACCGATTCAAGTGAGCGTCCTCAATCACGTCCACTCCATTGGTTTGACGTACATGTATGAATTCGAGCTCGACGTAGGGATCCTCCTGGATAGCTAGAATATGCACAGGAACATCCACATCCGGATGCTGTGAGTCCTCATTCTGAGGTACAACGACCTCAATTGGATCATCCTTAATTTCTAAGTCAAGCTTGTCACCGGGCTCAACGACTATTGTCCGCCAGCCAGGACGTACCTCCCAGAGATCGGCGACAAGTTCAACCAATTCGTTTTGAGACAGTTTTCTAATTTCAGCAAGAGGAATCGGCATACCCCTCAATTATTGCAATCTCATAAATACGGTTCGTCTGCCGATTATAACTCCAGAAACCCTCCATAGCTACCCCTGCATCCCAAGCGTTATTACTCAATACACGAATTATGTATTGTATGTCGAAGGCCACTGAGGGACCCGAGCGGGCGGTCAATGGGCTTCTGTCGGTCGCCCAGCTTCTAGAGGAGCCACGGCTGGCGCGCCTCTACACGTTCGTACTTCGGGAAGGTGAAGTCACGATTGACGATATTACCAGCAAGTTGGAGATGCCGCGGACGACCGCGTACTCGGATACAGGTACGCTCGTTGAACTCGGTGTCCTGACTCGGGACGACGACCAGAAAACGCACACGTATTCGGCGGTTCCGATCACGCTCACGGCGACTCTCGATGGTGACGAGTACACGGTCACCCCGACGCTTGTTGCTGCATTCGGTCGTTCCCCCCACGACCAGGATCTCGATCACCTCATCGAGAAGTACGGGCTCGGCAAACTGGCCGCCGCGCTCACCTACGCGATTCCATACGTGAACGGAAACATGTCGGAGCGTGTTGCTGCTCGTGAGCTCGATCTTCAGTACGCGTTCGGCGTCGCCGTGCTACAGGCGCTCCGGGACGTAGTACGCGATATGGAGACTGTGGATCCGTACTTCGAGAACATTCGGGACGCGCGCGAGCACCCGCCAGCGACGGAGGAGTGATGGATGGCGGACGGGAGCGTGCCGTTCGACGACGTCGATGGATCTGTTACGTGGATCGCTGATTCTGGGCTGTTCATCGCGTGCGGCCGCCAGCAGAACAACAAGTACACTGCTCTCGAACGATTCGCGCGCCGGAACGACATCACGTTCGTGATCCCACAGCGCGTCTACGACGAACTCGGCGGCGCACCTGACCGCAGTACGCCTGGTCAGACGCCGATCAACAGCGCCATAGACGCTGGGTGGGTAGCGGTTGCCGACGAACCAGACTATACGGACAGCACGGTGTCTCGTGTGATGGACGATGTTCGGTCGTATATCGCTACCTCCTCGAATCGTGACGAGGATCAGATCGAGAAAGCGGATACCGCACTCGGGGCCGTTGCCGTCGAACGGTTGAGCAACAACGATGCGGAGTTCGTCGCCGTCGTGACGACAGATACTGACGCAGGGAAGGGTGTCGTCGCTGCACTCACAGCGAATGGCTTCGAAGACCGCGTCCAATTCAAAGATGGATTCGAGTTAATAGACGAGATCGTCTGACCTACTGGACAGCGGAGTAGTGCTGCCCGTTAGAGGTTATCCAAGTAGCCTCGCCGTTGCTCCATCTTTTCGCGCTTTGTCCGGCGGTCGTAGTGCTGTTCCAACACGGCTTTCGAGACATTCGCCCGGTCCGACACGGCGTTTTCAGGAATTTCGCTGTTGAGCGAGTGCGTGATGCTCCCACGACGAATCGCGTGTGGGCTCACACTCGACGGACAACTGAACGCAGCGTCTCGATCAGTCGCCTCACATTCCTCGGGATCGCGGTCGTGTGGACACTCGTCACCGTATTCACACGGCCGAGTCGCCCGATAACAGTATCCTCGGAGCGTGGTTCGGTGTGCCCGACCTTGGCACGACGCGAGTAACGGCTTGCGTCCCTGGTCGTCCGTTACGTCCGGGCGCTTGTCGGCGATCCAGTCATCGAGGAGGTCACAGAGCTGGTCAGAAAGCGCCACGAGTCGCTCCCCGTCCTCCTTGTTCTTAATCGCCGTTCCCTGATCCGGGCGGTGACACACGTCGAGGTACTGCTCGTCTGGGTGGTAGTCGTCGAGATCCAACGCGTGTGCGGCTCCAACGCGCATCATCGTGTGCCACAGTAAGGCGATTGTGACGTGGCCCAACGTTGCGTACTGGTACTTTTCGAGGTAGGCCAGCACCTTCGTGGCCTGCTCCGAGTCGAGCATGACGTCCCGAGTGTTCTGTTCTGGCGTCAGTGACGGAGAGCGAACCTTCGTGCTCAGGTCCTGTTCAGCTCCATCCACCTGCTCTAACCACCGGATGAAGACTCGGAGGGTGTCCATCTGCGTCTTCTCCGAAGCGAGTGAGAGGTCGCCCTCGTCGCGCCGCCACAGTCGGTAGCGGTGAAGTTGGCGACCGGTGAGTTCGTTGAGATTGTCGATACTTTGTTCGTCGCACCAGCGAACGAAGTGGCCGAGTCGAGACCGATGGGAGTAAATCGTCGCTTCGGTCAGTTCGTTCTCTCTGTCTGCGAGGTACAGTTCGAGTGCCGTCTCTGGGTCGATTGGTTCCAGTGACATGGATTCCAGTCGGGTAGCGAACCGGTCACCGACAATCGACTGGCCCGGGATGAGAGAACGAACGGGCTTGGCGCTGTGTCTGTTGAGGAAGTATCGCTCAGGGGACGACTGAGGCCGGTTGAAACTCTCGTGTTCGAGAGGCGAACCGATGCCTGCAGCGCCCATGATTTTGCGAGGAACCTCGCGACGAGCGACGGCTCAAGCCGAACGCACCGGCTCACGTTCTGAGCTCACTCCCCCTTGGGGTTTTACAATCCGAACTCGCGCCGCGCCGAAACCCCGATTCTTCTAGGCACAACCGAGTTAGGTACGGCTCACCTCATACACACCCACATGGACCGGACCGAATACGCGATACTCACGGTCATCGCACTCGCGACGGTCGGACTCGGCGTGTTCACGACCACACAACCACTCGGGACGTTCCTCGTAGAGAGCACCCGAGAGGCGCTTTCGACCACCGCGGCCATGGCGTGGGTGACGTGGTGGGCGCTCGTCGTCGGCTTCGCCATCGCCGGCGGCGTGGAGGCGTGGACCTCCGGCGAGGAGGTCTCGGAGCTACTGGCGGGCCACGGCCCGCGGGAAATCGGCTACGGCTCGCTGTTCGGCTTCGTCTCCTCGTCGTGTTCCTACAGCGCCATCGCCACCGCGAAGAACCTGTTCAAGAAGGGCGGCTCCGCGGCGGCGACCCTCGGGGCGTTCATGTTCGCCTCGACCAACCTCGTCATCGAAATCGGCGCGGTCATCTGGATTCTGCTCGGCTGGCAGTTCCTCGTGGCCGACGTCCTCGGCGGGTTCATCCTTATCGGGCTGATGGCGTTCGGCCTCGTCTACGTCGTGCCCGACGAGGTGGTCGAACAGGCTCGACGGAACGTCCAAGTCGAGGGTTCGGAGACCGTCCGCGACCCCGTCTGCGGGATGGAAGTCGACCCCGACGAGACGGAGTACAGCGTCGAACACGACGGGCGGACGTTCTACTTCTGCTCGAAGTCGTGCAAGGAGAGCTTCGACCCCGAGGCGGCGAACACGACGGTCCGCGAGCGGGCCACGTCGCTGTCGGGGTGGAAGGCGCTCGCCGACAAGCAGTGGAAGGAGTGGGGGATGCTCTGGGACGAAATCGCCATCGGCTTCGTCTTCGCCGGCCTCATCGCCGGCTTCATCCCCGAGTCGGTGTGGACCTCGGTGTTCTCGGGGCCGACGTTCGGGCTCCCGGTGTACGTCTTCTGGACCGCGGTCCTCGGGGCGGTCATCGGCGTCGCCACCTTCGTCTGCTCGGTCGGGAACGTCCCGTTCGGGGCGGTCCTCTTTTCGAACGGCCTGCCGTTCGGGAGCGTCCTGAGCCACATCTACGCCGACCTCATCGTCCCGCCCATCATGGACGCCTACCGCGAGTACTACGGGACGACGTTCGCGGCCGTCCTCTCCGGGATGATATTCGTGTCGGCGGTCCTGACGGGCGTCGTCATCCATTTCGTCTTCCTCGGCGCGGGGCTCATCCCGTCGCCCGAGAGCGTTCAAATCGCCGAGGTGAGCATCGAGGCCGACTACAAACTCGTGTTGAACGTGTTCGCAACGGCCCTGTTCGGCGTCCTCTACTGGCTCCACCGCTCGGAGTCGGTCGGAAACGAGGGCCGCGGCGGTCACGGCGAGGCGGCGCAGGCCGGCGACTGAGCCGGCGACTCGCCGCTTGACGTGCGAAGCGCGCGACACGCGACCCAAAAGAAAACCGAAGACCGACCCCGGGTCTCCACGAACCCGCTGAACCCCCGGCTTACGCTTCGAGGTGCTCGATGCCCCGCTTCGAGACGTTCGCCCGGGTGACGTAGTCGTCCATCCACTCGGGGGCGTCGTCGTCTTTCGCCTCGGTCCACGCCCACCCCTCGTAGATGTGGACGCGGTCGGTCCCGCGCTCGCGGAGCCTGAGCGTCGCCTTCCCGTCGATGTCGTCGGGGCTGGGGGCGGGGTGGAGCCGGCGGGCGGCCTTCAGCGCCGCCTGCCGGGGATACGTTCCGCTGAACACGCTCGTCTCCTCGCCGTCTTCGACGAGAACGAAGTTTCGCTTGCCGTCTTCTCGTACCATGCGTGGCTATACCACGCACTCCGAATTAGTAGTTGGTGTCGCCGAGCGTCACCGCGCGGCTTCGGCCGGGCGGCGACGCCCCGAGCGACTCCACGCGAGGTCACAACAGCGCGTCGAGTCGCGCTCGGTGGAAGTCCACCGCGGCCGTCCCGGTCCGCTCGGGGTAGCCGGGACGGGTCACTTCGCCCGCCGAATCGACGGACGAGCGGACGACTGCGGCGACCCGATAGGCGCGCGGGACCGCCGGAAGCGGCCGGACCGACTCGTAGCCCGCGCGGAACGCCCGGCGGAGCGGCGCGCCGTCTTCGACGTACCAGTCGGCGACGAGGTGTTCGACCTTGGCGACGGCGAGTCCGGGCGCGGCGGCCATCGGTTGGCCCCAGTCGAGCACGGCGGTCACGCGGCCGTCGGCGACGAGCGCGTTCCCCGGTCTGAAGTCCCACGGGTAGAGGTGTGACGGCGGGTTCGCCGGGAGCGAGGCGGCCGCGACGGCCTCCTCCAACCGCTCTCGAAGCCCGTCGAACGCGGGCGGGAGCGCGGCGATTCCCTCGCGGGCGTAGGCGGCGAACCACGTCTCCCAATCGCTGTCGTCGGCGCTCGCGGCGTCGAATCCCTTGTCGGTCGCCGTTTCCGATTCGAACGCGGCACCGCCCGCGGCCGCGTCGCCCCCGTCGGCTCGCTGTCCGCCGCGAGCAGGGCCCACGAGCCGACCGTAGCCGTCGAAGGTGAACTGTTCGTGGAGCTGGCCGAGGCCGACGCCGAACGACCGAGCGACGCGTCGCTGAGCCGCCGTGTCGAGCGAGACGAACCGCTCGTGGAGTTCGTCGCCCGGGGCGCGCGCTCTGCGACGACGTAGCCGACCCCGTCGAGCGCGCCCGACGCGAGGACGCGGGGGACCGGAATCGTCGTGCGCTCGCGGACCGCCCGCGAGAGGGCGGCTTCGAGGGCGAGCGCCGCGGCGTCGGTCGCCGTCTGGACGACGACTTCCCCGCCGTCGGCGAACGTCGCGACCGCGGTCCGCTTGTGGTTCCCCTTCGGGACGCGGGCCGTCCTCGCGACGCGTCGCTCCGGGAATTCGCGGGCGAGCACGGTCGCGACGGGGTTCATGGACCCACTCTCGGGCGACGCGAACAAAGGTCCAGCGGACGGTTCACGGGCGGTCGGTGGCGACGCCGACGCCGCGTGAGCCGAGTCACGGTCCGCCGTCGAGAATCGCCGGGAAGTCGGCGAGCGACCGGAGGACGTACGCCGGAGCGTAGGAGGTCGGGTCCGGGTCGCGTTTACCGTCCGTTTCGACCGGGCACCACGCGGCGTCGAGGCCGGCGCGGTGGGCACCGTCCACGTCGAACTCGAGCGAGTCGCCGACGTGGAGGCTCGCGTCCGCCCGGACGTCGAGGGCTTCGAGCGCCCGGTCGAACGGGTCGGGGTGAGGCTTTCGCCGCGGCATGTCGCCCGCGAAGACGACCGAGTCGAACGCGTCGGCGATGCCGAGCGCGTCGAGTTTGATAGACTGCCGACGTTCGGGGCCGTTGGTGACGAGGCCGACCGACGCGTGCTCGCGGGCGGCGGCGAGCGCGGCCTCGGCTCCCGGTCTGAACGAGACGGCCGAGTGGTCGACCGTCTCGACGAACCCGCGGGCCAGCGCCCGGACGTCGACCCCCTTGCGGTCGTGTTTCGCGGCGACGCGCTCGAAGCCGTCGGCGAGGTAACCCTCGTGGTCGTCGTGGTCCGGCGGGCCGTCGAGCGAGGCCCAGAGGTCCGACGGCTCGCCGAAGCGGTCGAGACCGGCGGCGTCGAACGCGCCGGCGTAGACGGTTTCGCCGCTCTGGTCGTTCGTACAGAGCGTGTTGTCGAGGTCGAAGAGAATCGCGTCGAACGGTGCCACGCTCGCTCTTGGGGCGGCGGCGGTAAAACCTCATCCACGGTCGACGCCGACCGCGGCGGCGAAGTCCCGCGAGTCGCGGGGGGTCTCAGCCCCGCCTCAGAAGCCCTTGCCGAGCAGTTCGCGGGCGATGATGTTCTTCTGAACCTCCGTGGTCCCCTCGTAAATCTGCGTGATTTTCGCGTCGCGGTAGAGCCGTTCGACGTCGTGGTCGTTGACGAAGCCGGCCCCGCCGTGAATCTGGACGGCCTCGTCGGCCACGTCGGTGGCGACGTTCGAGGCGAACTCCTTCGCCATCGACGCGAGCGTGGTCAGTTGGCCCTCGTCGTTGTCGACGCTCCACGCCGACTTGTAGGTCAACTGCCGGGCGGCTTCGGTCGCGGTGTGCATCTCCGCGAGCTTGTGCTGAATCGCCTGGAAGTCGCCGATGGAACGGCCGAACTGCTCGCGCTCTCTGGCGTAGTCGAGCGCCCGCTCGCAGGCTCCCTTGGCGATGCCGACCGCCTGCGCGGCCACCGCGGTCCGCGTCTCGTCGAAAAACTGCATGAGCTGGAGGAAGCCCATCCCCTCGGTGCCGACGAGGTTCTCCGCGGGCACGCGCACGTCGTCGAAGACGAGTTCGGCCGTGTCGCTGGCGCGGATGCCCATCTTCCCGGTTATCTTCTCCGCGGCGAAGCCGTCGCGGTCGGCCTCGACGATAATCTGCGAGAAGCCCGCGTAGCGGTCGTCCGCGTCGGGGTCGGTCCGGCACATGACGACGAAGTAGTCGCCGACGCTCCCGTTCGTTATCCACATCTTACTGCCGTTTATCACCCACTCGTCGCCGTCCTTCTCGGCGCGGGTGCGCACCGAGGTCACGTCGGAGCCCGCCTGCGGCTCGCTGATGGCCGCGCCCATGACGGATTCGCCGTCCGTAATCGGCGGCAGGAAGCGCTCTTTCTGGTCGTCGGTGCCGAAGCTGATGATGGCCTCCGCGCCGAAGCCGGCGCTCGTGATGCAGAGTCCGATACCGGGGTCGACCGCGAACAGCTCCTCGGTGACGATGGCGTTCTCCAGCGACGTGTAGCCGACGCCGCCGTACTCGACGGGGAAGTGCGCCCCCGTCAGTCCCATCTCCGCCGCCTTGCGGACGACGTCGGCGGGGTACGCCTCCGCCTCGTCGTACTCGACCGCGACGGGCGCAATCTCGTTTTCGGCGAACCGCCGGACCTCCTCGCGGATGGCCCGCTGTTCGTCCGTGAGCGAATAGTCCATGGTTGTTAGTCACAAACGCGGGCGATAACGGTTGTGACACCGAGAAAAACGTGCGTCGAGTTGACTCGGCGGGCGGGGATTCGGCGGGTCGGGCGGGCCGAACGGGTCAAACGGGTCAGCTCAGTCGGCGGCCTCGACGGCCGCGAGCGGGAGTTCGATGACGAAGACGCTCCCCCGGGGTTCGTTGTCCTCGATATGCACGGTGCCGCCGAAGTTGGTGACGATGGTCTCGACGAGGTACAGTCCCGTTCCGGTGCCGGGGCTCTCTAACCCTTTCGCGCCCTTCCCGAAGACGACCGATTTCCGTTCGTCGGAGATGCCCGGGCCGTCGTCGGCGATGCGGACGGTGACGCGCTCGCCGTCCGCCGCGCCCGAGACGGAAATCGACGGGTGGTCGCGGTCGCTGTGGACGACCGCGTTCTTCAGGACGTTCACGAACACGGAGTCGAGCAGGTCGTTGGCGAACACCGTTGCCGGCGGGAGGTCATCGACCGTGAACGCCGCGTTCGGATAGCCCTCGCGCACGTCTTCGACGGCCTCGCGGACCGCGTCGCCGACGTCGAGGGCGCGGCGGCGCTCGTCGTCGTTCGTCGCGCGCATCAGCTGTCCGAGCACGTCGGTGAGGTCCACGGTGTTGAGCGCCCGCCGGAGCGCGGTCTCCAACTGGCTCCGCGCCTCGTCCGACAGCGGTTCGTGTTCGAGGACGATGTCGATGTACGCCGTCACGAGTTGCATGTCGTTTCTGATGTCGTGGCGGACGATTCGGTTGAGCACCTCCAGCTCGTCGTTTCTCGACTCCAAGGCGAGTTCGTAGCGTTTCCGCGGCGTCACGTCCCGGACGGAGACGACCCAGCCGAGCGGGTCGCCCGCCCGGTCGAGCGGGATGCGCGTCAGTTCGACGTAGCGCCCCCCCTCGACGAGCACGTCGCACGTCGGGGGGTCGCCGGCGAGGTCGCCGTAGTTCGGGACGGCCTCGCTCGCCGGGCGGCCGAGGAGCGGGCCGTCGGTTCCCAAAAGCGGGCGGACGTGGTCGTTGACGTGGACGACGACTTCGTCGGCGTCGAGGACGACGAGCCCGTCGGCCGAGTGCGCGCCGGCGGTCGCGTAGGCGAGCGGGAGGATGTCGAGGAGCCGGTAGCGGTAGACGGCGTTGCCGAACGTCACCGAGGGGACCGCGAGCGAGGCGGGGATGAGGTTGACGCCGCCGGCGAGCGGCGCGGTGTCGGTGAGTTCGAGCGCGGCGACGACCGACGGCACGACCATCCCGACGAGGAGGAGCGTCGCCTGTGTCCGGTAGGGGCGGTCGAGTTCGAGGGCGTACTGGCCGATGACGCCGAGCCCGAGGAACAGAAGCACGAAGCCGTAGACGAGGCCGAACACGCTCACCGGGCCGTCGGTGACGGAGAGCGTCGTCACGCCGTCGACGGTCGACAACTGCCAGCCGGTGTAGCCCAGCTCCAGCGGGTTGGTAAAGAGGACGACGAGGAACACCGCCGGGACGACGTACAGCGACGCGACGACGTAGCGGTCGAGCAGTTCCCGGCGGCCGGTGTACGCGAGGGCGAAGACGAAGAACGTCGGCGCGGCCGTCATCGCGCCGACGTGGAGGAGCTTGTACGCGAACAGTTTCGCGCCGGGGTCGACGAGGAGCAGTTTGACCGCCGTCGTCGCGGTCCAGAAGGAGACGGCGGCCGTCAGCACGGCGAACGAGACGACAGTCGGGTTTCGCCCGCGACGGCGGACGAACCGGACCGCGTACGCCGAGAGGACGGCGGCGACGACCGCCGCGAAGACCATCGGGTAGGCGTAGGCCGTGTGCTGCCAGTTCATCGAACACCTCGCTCGGCGGTCACGTCTCGCGGAGTGCCCACAGACGCGAAGTCTCGGCGGTCGTGCCCGGTATCGTCGGTGATAGCTGGAGATACTCCGGCATCCGATAAAGAACTTCTCAGGGGTAGGCCGCCGAACCGCGGAGCGGTTTTCCCCCGCGACCCGTCAGGCGTGCAGTTCCTCGTCGACGAGGTCGACCGCGCGCGAAACCGCCCCGACGGAGGTGAGGTGGCCCGCCCCGACGGTGGCTTTCATCGCCTTGGCGGCCTTCCCGCGGAAGATGCTCGGGCCGACCTGCGCGACCGCGCCGTCGCCGACCGAGACGATCCAGCCGGGCACCTCGAAGCGGTAGGGCTCGGGCCGCGGGGCGAACTCGTTCTCGCCGGCGTCGGCCTCGAACTCGACCTGTGCGGCGATGTTGCCGGCGACGGTTTTCGCCTCGCGGAGCGCCGCGGAGGCGCTCGCCGGCACGGGCTCGCCGTCGGCGTCGACGGCGCGGGCCGCGTCGCCGACGACGAACGTCCGCCCGTCGAGTCGGAGGTCCGCCCTGACGGGAGGTCGCTCGCCGCCCATCGCGTCGTCGCCGGCGATGCCGCCGGTCCAGACGAGCAGGTCGTAGTCGACGTCGCCGGTGTCGGTCTGGACGGTCGCGTCGGTCACCGACTCGACGGTCGTCTCGGTCCGAATCTCGACGCCCCTGTCGAGGAGTTCGTCGCGGACCGCCCGCTGGAACGACTCGTCGAACGACGGCGCGACGGCGTCCAGTTGCTCGACGAGGACGACATCGGCGTGCGCGCCCTCCTCGTCGCGGAGCGCGGCGAGTTCGCCCGCGACCTGCACGCCCGACAGCCCCGCGCCGCCGACGACGACGGTCCCGCCCTCGTCGCAGTCGTCGAAAAAGCGCTTGCGGACGGTTTCGGCGTCCGCGACGCGCTTCAGCGGGACCGAGTGCGATTCGAGGCCGGGGATGTCGTAGTAGGCGGTCTCAGCGCCCAGACAGACCGCGCAGTAGTCGTAGTCGAGGGCGTCGCCGTCGTCCAGTTCGACGGTCCGCGCGTCGCGGTCGACGCCCGTCACGCGGTCGACGACGACCTCGGCGCGGTCGAGCGCCTCGTCGAGGGGGACCTGAATCGCGTCGGCGACCGCCGGCCGCCGAATCGCGCGGTGGACTTCGTGTTGGACGAGGTGATGCGGCGAGTCGTTCACCACGGTCAGGTCGGCGTCGGCGGGGAGTCGGCGTTCGAGGTCGCGGGCGAGCGTGAGGCCCGCGTACCCGGCACCGAGAACCAGGACACGCATGACTGACGGGTAGGGCGCGAGAGAAAAGAGGGTGACGGCGGGTGCCGGTCGCCGGCGCGCGCGAGAGAACTCAGAACAGCGCTTCGGACTCGTCGAGCACCTCGGCGGGGCCGCCGACGCCCCACACGTCGGTCTCGACGCCGCAGTCGGCGACGACCTCCTCGACGCGGTCGACGTGCTCCTCGGTCGTGTTGACGTAGACGCTCGCGCCGGTGTCGGTCGAGAAGTAGACCGGGACGTCCTCCTCGTTCCGGAGCTTGCGGACGGCGTTGAAGACGGCGATGGTGCGCGGTTGCCAGTAGACCCAGCCGGCGGGGCCGGTCATCGTCGTCGCCGCGAGCGACAGCGAGTCGTGTTCGGCGAGTTCGAAGGCGGCGTCGAAGTCGGCGTCGTACAGCGCGTCGCGCATGTCGTCTATCTGGGCGTGGATGTGGGCCATCCGCGCCTGGAACATGTGGCTGTCTTCGGCCTCGGCGTGGGCCTGCTCGGTCTCCTTGTAGGCGGGGACGTGCGCGGCGACGATGCGCAGGTCGTCTTCGAGGTCGGTCTCGATGCGCTCGGAGCGGCAGTCGGTGTCGTTCATGCCCGAGTAGAGGTGCGAGACCGCGCCCGTGACGGCGCGGGCGGCGGACGCCGACCCGCGGCGGGCGATGGTCGATATCTCGGGGCGCGTCATGTCGAGACCGGCCGCCTCGGCGAGCGCCATCGCGGCCGCGGCGAACCCGGACGCCGACGAGCCGAAGCCGATGTTCGAGGGGAAGGAGTTCTCGCTCTCCAGTCGGACGCGGTGGTCGAAGTCGGCCAGCTCGCGGACCCGGTCGACGACGGCTTGGATGCGCTCCGCGCCGCGGCCCTCGACTTCCTCGCCGCCGATGACGTAGACGTCCTCGTCGGCGTCGCGGAGGAACTCGACGGTCGTCTTCGTGTGGCTCGGGGCCGTACAGACGCTGATGCTGTCGTGATACGGCATTCGGCGCTCGGTGTCTCGCATCCCGTGATACTTCACGAGGCCCTGAATTGGGTGGGCCTTGGCGGTGGCCTTCATGTTCGAACGCCCGTCGGACTCGGGGTTAAACGTCCCGATAGGCGTCGGCTCCGGCGGCTCACGGAAAGAATCGGTCGGAAATCGAGTGCGCGCCGGCGGGACGGCCGGCGCGGGTCGGTCGCAATCGGTGCGCAGGAAGGTGGCACGTTCTCCCTCTCCAGCGGGAGACAGTCGAGTTCGATGCAGTCGGTCGTTCGGTTACGCGGGTAATTCGGTTACGCGGGTAACCGTCTCGTGTGTGGCTGTATCGTGATTGCGTTGTTTGGTTGGCGTCGAGTAGTTGGCTGGTGGTCGGGTTCGATGCGGGTGGTTCGTTACGGTGCGGGTGGTTCGTTACGGTGCGGGTGGTTCGTTACGGTTCGATTGGTCGGTCGAATTCGATGCGGGTGGTTCGTTTGCTGTTCGTCGCGTCGGCCGAGTCCGCCCGCCTACTCTGTGGACTCGGATTCGTGTCCTCGCTCCCAGACGTTCGTGACGCTTTCGCCTGTCGGCGGCGTGTGGCTGACGTCTCGCATCGTCTTCGGGCGGTCACTTGTGTTGCTCATGTGTTGCCTTGGTAGTTGCTACCACGGTTCGCGGATAAAGATTTCGGCGATGTTATATTACGACTTATTAGCATACTAGGTCGTATGAGGGGCGCGTCGAGTCGGACCCGAACGCGCGTGGAGCGAACGCCTGACGGGCGGCGTCTGGTCGTCTCGCGGCGGGTTTCGGCTCCCGAGACGGCGGCGTGGGACGTGCTGGTGTCGGTCGCCGACTGGCCCGACTGGGGACCGAGCGTGTCGGGCGTCCGCGGCGTCGACGGGCGAATCGAGGCGGGGGACCGCGGCGAGGTCCGCGTCGCCGGCGTCTGGGTCCCGTTCGGCATCGAGACGTGCGACGACGAGGCCCGTCGGTGGACGTGGCGCGTGGCCGGCGTTCCCGCGACGGGGCATCGCGTGGAGCCGGTCGGACCCGACCGGTGTGCGGTGGCGTTCGAAGTCCCCGTGTTCGCGGGGCCGTACGCCGCCGTCTGTGCGGTCGCGCTTCGCAGAATCGAGCGACTCGCAGAGCGGCGCGCTCGCGGGTGAGATGGGTCGCGAGCGAGACAGAATGAGTGACTGGTCCCGAGCGCCGTTCAGAGCGGCCCGAACAGGACGAGCGCGGCGACGACCGCCACCACGACGACGGCCGCGACGAGGAGCGCGAGCGCGCGGCCGGAACCGGTATCCGACGCGGCGTCGGCCTCGGCCGCGGCGCGGGCTTCTTCCGCGTCTATCTCGTCGAGAATCTCCTCGAACTCCGGTTCGTGCGGCTCGTGATACTCGTCGATGATGTCGTCGTCGAGGCCGGC
Organism: Haloferax sulfurifontis ATCC BAA-897; assembly: GCF_000337835.1. GTDB lineage: Archaea > Halobacteriota > Halobacteria > Halobacteriales > Haloferacaceae > Haloferax > Haloferax denitrificans. The sequence continues at coordinate 225,307 of NZ_AOLM01000004.1, forward strand.
GTCTTCGAGCGCGTCCACGAGGTCGGAAAGCGCCACGAGGTCGATGGGGCGTTCGACCTCGTCGGGGTCGACGAGGAGCGCGCGGTCGCCGTCCTCGTCGGGCTCGTCGAGCTGTTCGTCGGTGGCGAACGCGAGCGCGAGCGTCTCCGCGGCCCGCTCTTCGTCGCCGGTCGTCAGGAGCGTCCCGTAGACGCCGCGGTCGTCACAGCGCTCGGCGAACGCCTCGACGCTCCGGGCGTCGAACGCGGCTTCGACGTCTATCCAGACGACTTCGGCCGGTTGTGACTCCCCGTCCGGGGCCGCAAACAGGAACGTCCGCCCGTCGCGGACGCTCCGTTTCGTCCGCTCCCCGCGGGCCGCGCGGACCCGCTCGACGACCGTCGCCGCGTCGTCAGTATCGAGAAACGAGAGCACGCTCGACAACGACACGTCGCTCATTGTTCAGACAGAACGCGTATCCCGCGATAAACCTTCGCGCCCCATTATCAATTTGTGATAACGGACGGGCCGCGGGAGCTGTCTCGTCGGAACGCGCTAGTCCGGGCGAACGAGCTCGAACCGGTCGTCGGTCGTCGCGTACTCACTGCCCGCGAGTCGGCCGACCGCGTCGAGTTTCGTCGTGTCGAGTTTGCCGTCGGTCAGCACCTCGTCGGCGACGTGCGCGTGGACGACCTCGCCGAGGACGAGCGTCGACGAACCGACCTCCATGCTGTCGTAGAGGGTGCACTCGAAGGCGACTTTGGCGTCGGCGACGCGCGGGGCGTCGACGCGGACGGCCTCGGCCTTCTCGATGCCGGCGTGGTCGAACTCGTCGACGCCCGAGGGGACCGTCGCGGCGGTCTCGTTCATCGCTTCCACGAGGTCGCGGGTGACCACGTTGACGACGAACTCGCCGCGCGAGATGGCGTTTCGCGGCGTGTCCTTCAGCGACGGTCCGCGGCCGACCGGCGCGAAGACGACGACCGGCGGGTCGACGCTGGCGACGGTGGAGAAACTGTACGGGGCGAGGTTGTCGGCGTCGTCGCCGCGGGTGCTCACCCACGCGATGGGGCGGGGCACCACAGCCCCGGAAAGCAGGCGGTACGGCGAGCCGAAGGCGTCGGGCGCGCCGTCCATCAGCGACTCGCCTCCGCGGGCGGGCGTGGTCGGCTACTCGGCGGGCGACGAGGGCGTGTCGAATCCGGTATTGCGTCGGTCACGAATGGATGTGTGGTGGGTTCGGAGGCCGATGAATCTGTGGGAGAGCGTCGGCTCGGGTGTTGGTGTCGGTTCGGTGTCGGCGTCGAGGCGGGTGTTCTGCCGGGTTCGTGTCGGAACTCGCGCCGCGGCCCCGTCCGCGGGGTTAGAACAGCGTCAGGCCGATGGCGTAGGACCACGTCGTCCCGCTGAGCGCGAGGAAGACGAGCGCGCCGCCGAGCATGACGACGTTCTTCAGGAAGCCGGTCATCTCGGACTCCTGTTGGTCCTCGGGGACCGCCCAGAAGTTGTGGAACACCGGCGTCCCGACCACGAGGAAGACGGCGACGGCACCGGCGGCGAGCACGGGGAAGACGCCGAGGACGATACCGAGCCCGCCGAAGACGAGCATCCCGCCGGAGACGACGACGCCGAGGCGGGGTGCCGGCAGGCCCTTCATCTCCGCGTAGCCGGTCATGTGGTCGAGGTTCAGGAAGTGGTTGAGTCCCATGAACGCGAGCACCGCGCCGAAGAGGACGCGCGCGAGGAGGTACGCGACGTCCGCGCCCGGGGAGGCGAACTGGAGCGCGACGCTCATCTCGACACCTCCGTCGCGGCGGTGGTCGTGTGGCGGTCCGTCGTCCGGAGAACTACTAACATTGCGTTACCTGGTACGAGTCCGAACCAACATATATGTTTGCTGATACGAGTGTCACCGGGTAACCGTTCGGGTATCCGGTTACACGGGCGTTACTCGGGGTTCACACGTCTGATGAGTACATTCAACCGGTGCCGATTTCGTCTCATCTGAGGCGATAGGGTGCCCAGTCGTTTCGTTCTCAACTCATATATGGTACGTATATGGTAGTATTGTCCGACCCTCGAAAGATATACCCCGCTTGGCACTCCATAACATCACGGGGCGTGTCAATCATGATGAAAACGACCAGCGGAGAGTCTCGGTTATGACCGAGACGTGGGATTCCGCGGGGCATATCGCGAGTTCACGGTACCGGCTGGCCGTCTGTCGGTATCTCTCGGAGCACGGTTCGGGACTTCCCTCCCGAATCGCCGCCGAGACCGACCTCGCACAGCCGCACGTGTCCCGGGCGCTCTCCGAACTTCGGGAGCGGGGCATCGTCGAACTGTTGGTGCCGGAGTCACAGCAGAAAGGGAGGCTCTACGGGCTGACGGACCTCGGCGAACTCGCCTACGAGCGCGTCGCGCTCGACCGGGAGGCGGACGTTACCGTCGTCGAAGCGGGCGAGTTCCCCGCGCCGGAAATGTCTTCCGAGTTACAGAACGCGTACGGGGACGCGCTCCGGGCGATTGCGTGGTGCGAGCCGCTTCAGACGCGGATTCGGTTCTTCGAGCGGTCGCTTCTCGACCGCTACGACGAGGACACCGTCAAGACGCTCGTTGCGACGCTCACGAACGAGGAGGCCATCGACCAACCCCTCGAAGACCTGCCAATCGGAGGCCCGGAACTCGTCGCGTTCGCCATCGACGACGTGCTCATCGTCAGGGTGCCGCTCGACGACGGCGTGAAACTGCTCGTCTCGCTCGATGCGGCTATCGATGTGACGCTCAGCGACCTCCGCGACTCCTGTCGGCAGATGACGGCCGCGGTCCTCGACTCCTAGCCCCTGGGTTTTCTCTCGCTCGACGACGTAGCTCGACTCGTGTCACAGCGACGCTTTTCCCCCGTCGTCGGCGTCGACGGCTGTTGGGCCGGCTGGGTGTGCGCCGTCGCCGCCGCGGGCGGCCTCTCCGTGCGAGTCGTCGCCGACTTCGCCGCCGTCTGGGACCTCGCCCGCGAGCGCGACGCCGCGCGAGTGCTCGTCGACATCCCTATCGGCTTGCCCGACGCCGCCCGCCGGGCGTGCGACCGCGAGGCCCGCGAGCGACTCGGCTCTCGGGCCGCCACCGTCTTCTTCGCGCCCGTTCGGGCCGTCCTCGCCGCCGACTCCCACGAGGCGGCCAGCGCGGCCAACCGCGAGCGGACCGGGGCGGGACTCTCGATTCAGGCGTGGCATCTCGTGCCCAAAATCCGCGAGGCAGACGCCGTCTTCCGGCAGACGCCGCGCGCCCGACAGCGCGTGTTCGAGTCCCATCCCGAACTCGCGTTCGCCGCGTTCGCCGGCGAACCCCTCTCGGAACCGAAATCGACGCCCGAGGGCCGTGACCGCCGCCTCGACGTGCTCAGGACGGCGTTCGCTGGAAACGAGGTCTCCGGGGACGGCGGCGACAGTTCGGAAGCCGACGCGACCGACCAGTCAGAGTTCGACCCCGAGCGCGCCTACCGCGAGACGCTGGACCGGACGCTCCGCCGCGACGTGGCCCGCGACGACGTGCTCGACGCGCTCGTCCTCGCCGCCGCGGCCAGCCGTCCCCTCGCGTCGCTCCCGAGCGACCCGCCGACAGACGCCGTCGGACTGGAGATGGCGATTCGCGTCCCGGTGAGCGCTCTCGGATGGCATCTCTCGGATTGACAATCATGCATAACCGACTCCAGAATGTTGAAACACACTAGTATATAGTCAACAATAGTGCGTGGTATTCTCAGAGGAGAAGATATTTATGCACGGTGTTCAATCAGATAGATGGCGTGGCCACTGTCGCCACCACAGAATACCCAGCCCAGCCCAATGCGTGATTCAGTGCCAGCACGCAGTCGGCCGCGCCTCCCGCTGCCTCTACTCGGGTTCGACGACCCCGCCCCGGGCTCGAACCCGACCGTTTCCACGCCCCGAGCGTCCGCTTCGGTCGGCGTTTCGCCCCGTTCTCGCCCGGTTTCGAGCCTCGGGTCTCCGGCCCGAAGCTACATCTGCGACCCATCCTAACCCCGCGTATGTACACCGGCAGGACGGACCAGCCCTGCTGTCTCTGTGACGACCCGAAGACCGTCGCCCGCATCGCGGTCCCCCCGCGAGCGGTGATGCTCATGGAGAACGCCGCCCCCATCGCGTGGCGCGACATCGTCGGCGACGTGACGCTCCAGTTCTGCGAGAGCGACTGGGAGCTCGTCGCCGAGTTGGTCTTGGACCTCGGCATGCACCCGCTTTCGCGGTGTAACGTCGCCCGCGCGGACTTCAGCATCCGCGAGGACTTCGAGGCGCTTCTGAACAGCACCCGCGACGAGCCCGACCAGACAGAACAGGAAGACCGCATGCTCGCCGAGGCGCGCGCCGTCATCGACGACTCTGACGACCCCATGGTCGAGGAACGCGACCTCGTGGAGGCGCACGTCGTGGTCCGCGCGATGGCCGAACTCGGCGTCGACCGGCCGGCGTGAGCCGTGCTGTGCCGTGCTGTGCCGTGCTGTGCCGTGTCTCGCGCCGATTTCACGTGCCGATTCTCACGCGCCGGTTGCCACGCCGAACAGCCGCGTCGACCCCCACGAGAGCACGACGATGCCGGCGATGAAGACCGCGAGCGCCGCCATCATCGGGAACGGGTCGAGCGACGGCCCGCCGAGGAACGGCCCGCGGACGATGAGAAACGAGGTGCCCATCGAGAGGCCGAGCCCGACGCTCGTGACGAGCGTGAAAAACAGTTTGGCGACGCCGATTCCCCGCGTGTCGTTCCGGAAGCGCATGGGGACAGGTCCCCCGAACCCCGCTTGAACGATTTGGCCGTCTCGTTGATGTTATCGGTCGGTTGTCGGGTTCCCGTCAGCGCTCGACGCGGAAGCCGGTCTCGCCGTCCGGTTCCTCGTAGGTGACGTCCACGTCCTCGACGGTCGCCATCGGACTCCCGTCGTGGCACCACTCGACCATCGCCTCCACGTCGTCGCGGGGGCCCTCGAAGACGGCCTCGACGCGGCCGTCGGCGAGGTTCTTCACCCAGCCGTCGACGCCGCGGTCGCGGGCGGTGTCGCGGGTCGTCGCCCGGTAGTAGACGCCTTGGACGTGGCCCGAGACGTAGACGTGCGCGCGAGTTCGGCCGTGTTCGCTCATGGCTTTCGCTTCGTCCCCCGGCGTCAAAGGCGTGCTGTCTCGGGCGGTCGGTTCCTCGGGGGGCAGGCTCCCCGAGCGACCGTCTCCGCGGTCGTCGCCGCCACCGACCCGTGCGCCCGCCTCGCACGCATCTCCCGAACCGTCAGCATCTAAGTACGACCCCGCCAACGCTGGACTATGGAACTTTTCGGCACCGCCGGCATCCGCGGGAGCGCGACGGAGCGAGTGACGCCGGAACTCGCCCTCAGCGTCGGCCGCGCCGCCGGCCTCGCCGCGCTCGAATCGGACGGGTCCGCCGAGTTCGTCGTCGGCCGCGACGGACGGACGACCGGACAGGGCCTCGTCGCCGCCGTCGAGGCCGGCCTGCTCTCCGCGGGCGCTGACGTGACCCGCGTGGGCGTCGTCCCGACGCCGGCGCTCGCGTTCGCCTCGCGGGGCCGCCGCGGCGTCATGCTCACGGCCTCGCACAACCCCCCGACGGACAACGGCATCAAGATGTTCGTCGACGGACAGGAGTACGACCGCGACCTCGAACGAGACATCGAGACGCGGGTCGAAGCGGGCGCGACCCCGGCCGACTGGGACGACTGGGGCGCGGCCGGGACGAGCGGCGTCCTCGACGCCTACCGCGACGCAATCGTCGAGTTCGCCGGCCGGCACGGGTCGGACCTCGACGGCCTCTCCGTCGCCGTCGACTGCGGCAACGGCATGTCCGCACTCGGCACGCCGCAGGTCCTCCGCGACCTCGGCGCGCGCGTCGTCACGCTCAACGGGCAGATAGACGGCCACTTCCCCGGCCGCGAGTCGAAGCCGACGCCCGAGACGCTCGCGGACCTCATCGCGTTCGTCGCCGACGGCGACTTCGACTTCGGCATCGGCCACGACGGCGACGCCGACCGCATCGTCATCATCGACGGAAACGGCGAGGTCGTCCACGAGGACACCGTCATCGCCATCGTCGCCGAGCACTACGTCCGCGTCTCCGACGCCGACGACCCGGTCGTGGTCACGACGCCGAACGCCTCGGGCCGCATCGACGAGCGGGTCCGCGAGGCCGGGGGGCGCGTCGAGCGCGTCCGCCTCGGGGCGCTCCACGAGGGCATCGCCAGCGCCCGCGCCGGCGGCGGCGACGTGGTGTTCGCGGCCGAGCCGTGGAAGCACATCCACCCGTCGTTCGGCGGCTGGATAGACGGCATCGCCTCGGCGGCGCTCGTCGCCCGTCTCGCCGCCGAGTCCGGCATGGCCGGCCTGCGCGAGCCGGTTACGGAGCGCCCGTATCGCAAGGTGAGCGTCCCCTGCTCCGACGAGAAAAAGGGGGCGGCGATGGCGGCGCTCGAACGCTCGCTCCCCGAGGCGATGGCCCCCGAGTCGGTCGACACCGAGTACGGCGTCCGACTGGAGTTCGCCGACGCGTCGTGGACGCTGGTCCGCCCGTCGGGGACCGAGCCCTACATCCGGGTGTACGCTGAGGCCGACGACGTGGACGCGCTCGTCGACGAGGTGACGGCCGTCGTCGAGGGCGAAATCGAGGACGCCTGAGCGGGTACCGGGGCAGGTTCGACCCGGCGCGAGCGCGAGCCGGCGCGGCGCGAACTCGACGTCCGCGGAGGTGAACCGCGGTCCCGTCCCCGCCGATTTGCAAACGTGGTGATGCGACGCCGCTGAAACCGCGAAACGACACCTTTATGCAATTTTCGCGGCCCCTGTCTCAATAGGAGTTCATAGATATGGACAGACGTTCTTTTGTCAAAGCGGCAGGGGTCGCGGGTATCGCGGGCCTCGCAGGTTGTACGGGCGGACCGTCCGAGGGGAGCCAAGAGACGACGGCGACGACGACCGAGTCGTCCGGCGGCGAGGAGACCACGGCGGCCGAGCAGACGACCGAGGAGTCCGGTCCGGCGGCCTACGTCGGCATGGTCTACGCGCTCGGCGGTCTCGGTGACAAGTCGTTCAACGACGCCGCGAAGCGCGGCATCGAGCAGGCGACCTCGGAGTTCGGCGTCGAGTACGACGAGGCTCAGCCCTCGGCGGCCGAGGAGTTCCCGCAGTTCCAGCGCCGGTTCGCGCAGTCGTCGAATCCGGACTACGACCTCGTGTCGTGCATCGGCTACGCCCAGAAGTCCGCGCTCGCGGAGACGGCACCGAACTTCCCGGAGCAGAACTTCATGATCGTCGACGACACCGTCGACGAGGACAACGTGGCGAGCTACCTGTTCCGCGAGGAGCAGGGCTCGTTCCAGGTCGGCTACCTCGCCGGTCTCCTCACCACCCAGGAGTTCTCGGCGGGCTCCGGCTCGACGACGCCCGACTCGAAGAACGTCGGCTTCGTCGGCGGCGTCGACGCCCCGCTCATCCGGAAGTTCCAGGCCGGCTTCGAGGCCGGTGTGGCGCACGCGGACGAGGAAATCACGGTCGACGCGGCCTACGCCGGGTCGTTCTCCGACTCCGCGAAGGGGAAGGAAATCGCCACGTCGATGTACGACAACGGCGCGGACATCGTCTACCACGCGGCCGGCGGCACGGGCCTCGGCGTCTTCCAGGCGGCGAAAGAGCAGGGTAAGTTCGCCATCGGCGTCGACTCCGACCAGTCGCAGACCGAGCCGAACTACGCCGACGTCATCCTCGCCTCGATGGTCAAGCGCGTCGAGTCGGCGGTGTACACCTCCGTCGAGAACGTCGTCAACGACGAGTTCAGCGGCGGCTCCACCATGACGCTCGGCCTCGAAGAGGACGGCATCGCCGCCGTCTACGGCGCGGAACTCGGCTCCGAAATCCCGCAGGACGTCAAGGACGCGCTCTCGGAGTCCCGCGAGGCCATCATCGCCGGCGACATCGAGATTCCGACGACGACCGAGTAACCCCGCGACCCGTCACTCGCATTTCTTTCGACGCCGCGCCCCGAGCGACGGCGTCCGAGACGAAGCAGTCAATATTGCCGGTTCCACACCGCGGGCAGTCGAACATGCCCGCGGGTTGAACAGTTCGAACTCCCCGATAACCGCCGCGACGCTCCGTGTGGACCACTCCCGCGTCGACTCGAATCCCACGAGTTTAAGCGAACCCCCCCGAAAAAAGGGTCAAGATGAGCACCGCTGTTCATCTCGACGAAATCACAAAACGGTTCCCCGGCGTCGTGGCGAACGACGACGTGGACCTGACCGTCGAGCGCGGCACGGTGCACGCACTTCTGGGAGAGAACGGGGCCGGCAAGACGACGTTGATGAACATCCTCTACGGGCTCTACGAACCCACGGAGGGGACCGTCCGCGTGGACGGGAAAGCGCGGGACTTCGACTCACCCGCGGACGCTATCGACGCCGGAATCGGTATGATTCACCAGCACTTCATGCTGGTCGACCCCATGACGGTCGCCGAGAACATCGTCCTCGGCAACGAACCGCGCAAGTGGTTCGGCACGACCGTCGACCGGGAGCGCGCGCGCCAAGAGGTCATCGACCTCTCGAACCGATACGGATTCGACGTGGACCCCGACGACGCCATCGAGGACGTGAGCGTCGGCGTTCAACAGCGCGTCGAGATTCTGAAAGCACTCTACCGCGGGGCGGACATCCTCATTTTGGACGAGCCCACCGCGGTCCTCACTCCCCAGGAGGTCGAAGAGCTGTTCCGCGTCTTCGAGGAGCTGACTGCACAGGGGAAGACGATTATCTTCATCAGCCACAAGCTCGGCGAGGCCATGCACGCCGCCGACGACATCACCGTCCTCAGAAACGGCAAGAACGTCGGCACCGTGAAGGCCGACGAGACGTCGAACGAGGAACTCGCCGAGCTGATGGTCGGCCGCGAGGTCCTCCTCGAACCGAAGGCCGAACCGCAGGAACCGGGCGACGAGGTGCTCGCGGTGCGGAACCTCTCGGCGGAGGACAACCGCGGCATCCCCGCCGTCTCCGACGTGTCGTTCGACATCCGCGAGGGCGAGGTGTTCGGCGTCGCCGGCGTCGACGGCAACGGCCAGTCGCAGTTGGTCGAAGCCATCACCGGCCTGCGGACGCCGACCGAGGGCTCGATTACCTACAAGGGCCGGGACGTCACCGACGCCTCGCGCCGCTCCCGCATCGACGACGGGATGGCGTACATCCCCGAGGACCGACACGAGCGCGGGCTCGTGATGGACTTCGACCTCGTCCAAAACGGCATCCTCGGGAGCCAGCACAGCCCGACGTTCGCCGCCGACGGCCGGATACACTGGTCCGACGCGCGCGACCACGCGGAGCGAATCATCGACGAGTACGACGTTCGACCGCCGCACGCCGACGCCGACGCGGAGTCCTTCTCCGGCGGCAACCAACAGAAGTTCATCGTCGGCCGCGAGTTCGAACGCGAACCGGACCTCGTCGTCGCCACCCACCCGACCCGCGGCGTGGACATCGGCGCGATGGAGTTCATCCACGAGCGGCTCTTGGACCTCCGAGCCGAGGGCAAAGCGGTGCTTCTCGTCTCCTCGAAGCTCGACGAGGTGCAGGGCCTCTCGGACCGCCTCGGCGTCATGCACGACGGCGAACTCATGGACATCGTAGACCCACGCGACACCACCGAAGAAGAGATCGGCCTGCTCATGGCCGGCGAACGCCCCGACGCCGACGCGACCGACGCGGAACCGCCCGTGGGTGACGCCAGATGAGCGCGGTCGAGAACGCGAAGGCCGTTCTCCGGCGGCTGACGGCCGCCTCCGCGACCGAGCGCATCCTCATCAGCTTCGCCGCGCTCGTCATGGCCGTGCTCGTCGGCGCGGTCATCATCCTCGTCTCCGGCCGCATCACGACGTGCCAGACCGCGGCGACGACGCTGTTCGGTACCGGCTTCTGTTACGACCCCGTCGAGGTGTACCTCGTGCTGTTCAACGGGGCGCTCGGCGAGCCGTTCCTCGTGAACAGCCCGGGGATTCTCAAACCGCTCAACCCCGACTGGAACCCGCTGAACTTCGGGCTCGCGCTCACGCTCAAGGAGACGACGCTCCTCATCTTCACCGGCCTCTCGGTCGCCGTCTCCTTCCGCGCGGGCCTGTTCAACATCGGGACGCAGGGACAGCTCGTCCTCGGCGGCCTCGCGACGGCGCTGTTTTCCTTCTTCGTCGCGCCGATGCTCCCGTCCGGGCTCGTCGGCGGCCTCGTCCTGATTCCGCTCGCCGTCATCGTCGGCGCGCTCGTCGGCGGCCTCTACGGCGCGATTCCGGGCGCGCTCAAGGCGTACGCCGACGCCAACGAGGTCATCACGACCATCATGCTGAACTTCATCGCCGCGCAAATCGCGTTCGTCCTCGTCAGCGAGTTCTTCTCGAACCCCGACTCGCAGGTCGTCGAGACGACGCCGCTTCCCGGTTGGGCGACGCTCCTCCCGGTGGCGTTCCCGCAGGGGGGCGACTTCTCGATTCTCGCGCTCGCGTTCGGCCTCGCGCTCGTCGTCGCCGTCTGGTTCCTGCTCGAACAGACCTCCTTCGGGTACGACCTCCGGACGAGCGGCGAACAGCCCGAAGCCGCCGAGTACGGCGGCGTCGACGCCAAGCGAACGACCGTCACGAGCATGTTCCTCTCCGGCGCGCTCGGCGGCATGGGCGGTGCCATCTGGGTGCTCATGGTCATGGGCAAGTGGCAGGCCGGCGTCCCCGCGCTCGGGTTCGACGGCATCACCGTCTCCATCCTCGCGGGGAACAACCCGTTCGGCGTCGTCCCGGCGGCGCTCCTGTTCGGGACGCTCAAGTCCGGCTCCCTCGCGGTCCAGTTCGGGACCGGCGTCCCGAAACAGCTCGTCGGCGTCCTCCGCGGTCTCATCATCCTGTTCGTCGCGATGCCCGAGTTCTTCCGCATGCTCGGCTCCGCCATCGACCTCGAACCGGACCGGGAGACCGTGGCCACGGACGGCGGCGCTCTCGGAGGTGACGACGAATGAGCACGACCACCATCGACCGACTCCGCGACACCGAACTGTCTTACAGAGCGACGCTCGCCGGCGGGGCGCTGAGCGTCTTCCTGCTCATCGCACTGCTCGGCCTCGCCTTCCCGAGCAGTATCTGGGGCAACCTCCTCGCCATCCTCACCAGTCGGAGCACGCTCTCGTCGGCGCTCCGGCTCTCGGTGCCCATCACCTTCGCCGCGCTCGGCGGTATCTTCTCCGAGAAGGCCGGCGTGGTGAACATCGGGCTGGAGGGTCTGCTCATCATCTCGGCGTTCACCGCGGTCATCACCACGGCCGTCGTCGGCCCCGAGATGACCGTCCTCGGCCTGCCGGCCATCTGGATCGGCTTCTTCGCCGGCGTCCTCTCGTCGGTGCTGTTCTCGGCGCTGTTCGCCGTGGTCTGCATCCGCTTCAAGGCCGACCAGATTATCGCCGGCCTCGCCGTCTGGCTCATCGCGCTCGGCCTCGCGCCGTTCGCGGCGACCGTCTACTACGGCGGCGTCAACACCGACAACCTCGGGACGACCCTCGGGACGTGGACGATTCCCGTCCTCTCGGACATCCCGTTTTTCGGTGCGCTGTTCGACGCCGACCCCGCGGTGTACATGATGCTCGTCGCGGTCCCGACGTCGTGGTACGTCCTGAACCGCACGGCGTTCGGCCGCCACGTCCGCGCGTCCGGCGAGAACCCCAAGGCGCTCGATACCGTCGGCGTCGACGTGAGCCGCGTCCGCTACGCGGGCGTGCTCCTCTCGGGCTTCCTCGCCGGCATCGGCGGCTCCGCGCTGTCGCTCGGCCTCGGCCAGTTCGTCGGGAACAACCAGACGATGGTCAACGGGAAGGGCTTCATCGCCATCGTGGCGTTCCTCTTCGGGAACTACAACCCCGTCGGCGCGTTCGGCGCGTCGTTCCTCTTCGCGGGGCTGGAGGCCGCCCAGATTCGCCTCCAGCAGGTCCCCGGCTACGGCGTTCCTGACTCGCTCATCCAGACGATTCCGTACGTGACGGTCCTCGTCGTCCTCGCGCTCGTCGGCCGCACCCGCATCCCGGCCGCCTCGGGCGAGCACTACGACACCGGCGACGACAACCGCTGAGCGACTCGGTCGCCTCGGGTTTCCGTTTTCTCCTGCCTCTCGTCCCCGGTTTCTCCCCGTCGAGCGCCGCGTCTCGGCGGGAGCGGTTCCCGCCGGAGTCGCCCCGCGCGGTCGGTGCGGGAGTAAAGAGTTTTCAGCCCGCGATATGGAGGTGATACCATGTCCACAGACGAGAACGACACCGCCGGGGACTCCTCGGCGAGCCCACGGACCCAGTCCGTGGACGTGGTGGTCGTCGGCGCGGGAACCTCCGGCTGTTACGCCGCCGCCACCATCGCGAACGCGGGCTACGACGTGACCATCGTCGAGCGAAAGCCCGCGGAGGAAGCGGGCCACATCGCCTGCGGCGACGCCCTGAAGGGCGCGGACGCCTTCCCCGAGGCGATTCCGAAGTCGAAAATCGAGCCCGCGTTCACCAACACCGAGGTCGACCACGGCCGCTTCGAGATTCCGCAGGAGGACACCGTCCTCGACATCCCGGTCCCCGGCGAACTCGCCGTCATCGACCGCTGGGAGTACGGCCGGCTCATCATCGAGGGCGCGGAGGAAGCCGGCGCGGAACTCCACTACGACACGGTCGTCCAAGACGTGACACAGGACGACGACGGCACCGTCACCGGCATCGTCGGCAAACACGACGGCGAGGTCGTCGAGTACGACGCCGACATCGTCATCGACGGCGCGGGCTCGCTGTCGCTCCTCCAGGATAAGGTGGACTTCGCCGGGACCACCTTCGACACGAACGTCTCCTACCAGCACTTCTCGTCGGCGTACCGCGAGGTCGTCGAGGTCCCCGAGCCCGTCGAGTGGTCGGACGCGCTCGTGTTCAAGCCCGCCGAGGTCGCCGCGGGCTACGTCTGGTACTTCCCGCGGACGGAGACGACCATCAACGCCGGCCTCGGCTTCCAGATGACAGAAGAGCCGATGAAGCTCGTCGACGACCTGAAAAAGGACCTCCGCGAGCGCCCCGAATTCGAGGGCGCGGAGGTCGTCGACAAGCTCGGCGCCGCCCTCCCGACCCGCCGCCCCTACGACTCGGCGACCGCGCCGGGCTACATGGCCGTCGGCGACGCCGCGGCCCACGTCAACCCGACGACCGGCGGCGGCATCGCCGGCGCGGCCTACGCCGGGAAGTACGCCGGCGAGCAGGCCGCAATCGCGCTCGAAGCCGGCGACGTGAGCGAGGAGACGCTGTGGCGCTACAACCAGCGCGTCATGGACCACTTCGGCGGCCGCTACGCCAGCCTCGACGTGTACAACATCCTCTCGACCGCCGTCGACGTGGACGACCTGATGGGCCTCATCGCCTCCATCCCCGGCGAGAAGCTGGCGGAGGCGCTCTACTCCGGGACGACCTCGTTCGGCCCGGTCCTCCTCGCGCAGACCGCGGCGTCGAGCTACGGCCACTGGAGCCAGATTTACGAGTTCTTCAAAGTCAAGCGCCTCGCCGACGAACTGCTGGCTCACTACGGCCGCTATCCGAGTCGGCCGAGCGCCCTCGAAGGCTGGAAGGTCGAGCGGGACCGCATCATGGACGACATCTACGAACTCACCGGCGCGGACCCGAAGTACTGACCTCGGACTCCGCCGCGAACGAGACGCCTCGGAACTCGAACCGCGCGCCACCGTTTTCGCCGGTCGTCGCCGTCACCTCCCAGCCGTGAGCGTCGGCGACGCCGGCGACGATGGCGAGGCCGAGACCGGTCCCCTTCGTATCGGTGCTGTAGCCCGACTCGAAGATTCGGTCTTGTTCTTCCGGCGGGATGCCGGGGCCGTCGTCTTCGACGAAAAAGCCGTCTTCGAGCGGGCCGACGCGGACGTTGACGCCCGGTGTTCCCCCGTCGGCGTCGGCCACCGCCCGGCGGCCGCCCGCGCCTGCCGGGGTAGTTTCGGCGGCGGACGACTGGTCGCTCCGAGCGCCGCGCTCCGCGGTCTCGTCGGAGGAGTCCCGGCGGTTCGTGGAACCGTGTTCGACGGAGTTCCGAAACAGGTTCTCGAAGACGGCGGTGAGTCGGCCCCGGTCGGCGAGCAGTCTCGCGTCGGCCTCGACGGTGAGTCCCGACGCCCCGAGGCTGGTGTTCGTCACCGCGTCGGCGGCCACGGTGGCGAGGCTGACGGGCTCGACGTCGCCGACCGACTCGCCGACGCGGGCGAGCTGGAGCACGTCCTGAATGAGCGCCTCCATCCGGTCGTGGGCCTCGGCGACCGTCGAGAGGTGGTCGGTCCCGTGGCCCTCGCGGGCGAGTTCGAGTCGCATCTGGGCGACGTTCAGCGGGTTGCGGAGGTCGTGGGTGACGACCGACGCGAACTGGTCGAGCCGCTCGTTGCGGCGGCGCAGGTCCGTCTCGCGGGCGTCGCGGTGGGTCGACCACCGGAGCGCCCCGACCACGAGCGCGACCGAGCCGACGAGGAGCGTCCCGTCTTCGAAGACGAGCGTGACCGCCTCGGGCTGGGTGACGAGCTCGTCGACCGCGTCGGTGACGGCGTAGACGGCGAACAGCGCGGTCCCGGCGTACAGCGGCCGCCAGACCGCCTGCACGTCGCGGACGGTCCCGACGACGAACGCGCCGGCGAGGGGAATCGGAACCAGAAGCAACTCCACGGCGAACCGGAGCCAGCGAACCTCGGTGCTGTGGGGGAAGACGGCGACTTGGACGACCGCGACGCCGACGGCGATGCCGACGACTGCGAGACCCGGACGCAGGTCTGTGTCTTCGGTCGATTCACCGCCGAGGAACCCCATCGCTGGCGGCTATGCACGGGGGGGACAAATAACCGCTGGCGGTTCGTCGGGGCGATTCGGGCGACAGTGTGCCGTCTCCGTCGCGGTAACGCGGTCAGAGGTGGCTCGAACGACGCGCTCGGACCGTCTCAGGGACGCTCGGCCGCGATTCGCTCGACGCTCCCGGCGAGCACGTCGACGGCGATGCGGATGGTCTCCTCGTCAACGTCGAACGTCCGGGTGTGGTGGCCGCCGGGGTGGTCCGTGCCGACGCCGACGTAGGCCGCGAGGCCGCCGCGGTCCTGCACGCGTTGCATGAGGTACGTCGCGTCCTCGCTCCCGCCGAGTTCGTCGCGGTCGAGGATGGAGGTGACGCCCTCGACGCCCTCGCTCACGCCGCCGACGATGGCCGCGAGCGCGTCGTCGCTCCGGGCGCTCGGGGCCTTGCCCTCGACGTTGATTTCGACCTCGCAGTCGTGCATGGCGGCCGCGGACTCGATGATAGTGTGGGCGCGGCCCTCGACGTACTCCATGAGTTCCGTCGTCGCGCCGCGCACCTCGCCTTCGATGAACGCCTCTTCGGCGACGATGTTCGTGGCGGTGCCGCCGCCCATCAGCCCGACGTTGACGCGGGTCGCCCCGTCGGAGTGCCGGGAGATGCCGTAGAGGTTCTGAGTGGCCGTCGCGGCCGCGAGGTTCGCGTTCTTCCCCTCCTCGGGTTTCGCGCCCGCGTGGGCCGGCGCGCCGGTGAACTCGGCGCGGAAGTGCGAGACCGCGAGGAAGCCGTCGATGCCGCAGACGACCTCGCCGGTCGGGTGGTCGAGACCGACGTGGACCGCGAGCAGGTAGTCCACGTCGTCTAGGTGGCCGCCCTCGGCGACGGCCTTGCCGCCGGCGACCTGCTCCTCGCTCGGCTGGAAGAACACCTTGAACGTCCCCTCGAAGTCGGAGTCGATGACGGCGTCGAGGACGCCGAGCCCGATGGTCGCGTGGGCGTCGTGCCCGCAGGCGTGCATGAAGCCCTCGTTCTCGGAGCGGAAGCCCTCGGCGGCCGGGAGGTGGTCATCGGCCTCGGACTCGGGGATGGGGAGCGCGTCGATGTCGACGCGGAGGCCGACGGTCGGGCCCTCGCCGCGTTCGACGACGGCGACCGCGCCGGTGTAGCCGCCGGCGAGACGGTCGAGCACGTCCTCGCGCGCGCCGGCCTCGCGGGCCCGCTCGAACCACGCGTCGAGGTCGTCGTCGTCGGGGACGGCCATGCGCTCGTCGGCGTCGAGCGTCTCGGGGCCGACGTAGAGCGCGTCGAGGTCGCGCGTCTCCAGTTCGTCGACGAGGCGGGCGGTGGTGTAGAACTCGCACCACGCGGGTTCGGGGTGGCGATGCAGGTCGCGGCGAAGCGAGACGAGGTCGTCCATCGTCGCTCGGTTGCTCATGTCTGGACTCTTTTTCCCCGGCAATGATAAACGCTCCCGACAGTTCGTGGGCGAGAAACTCAACTTTGGAAGAAATAGTTGGAGGAAATTCGTGCCTATTATATATCCCAGTCAATCTCTGACAAACGATGCCAGAAGAACCGGACATCGAGCTCAGTTTCCGCGGCGGGCGCCTCGTGAGCGCCCTGCCCATCGCCCTGTTCATCGCGTGGGCGATTTTCCAGAGCGGTATCCTCGGTATCGGCGATACGACCGGCCTCGTCGCGGGGATGCTGACAGGACTCATCGTGGGACTGCTGTTCGTCCGGGGAGACTGGAAGGACTACGCGGACGTCATCTTCGCCGGCATGACCCGCCGAGTCGCCGCGACGGCGGTCGTCGCGTGGCTCTGGGCGGGGATGTTCGCCGAGACCATCCAGGTCGGCGGCTTCGTCGACGGCCTCGTCTGGGCGGCCACGGTCCTGAACGTCGGCCCGGGGCTGTTTCCGGCGGTGACGTTCCTGCTCGCGGCGCTCCTGGCGACCGGTATCGGCACCGGCTACGGCACCGCAATCGCCTTCACGAGCCTCGTCTTCCCGGCGGGGCTCCTCCTCGGCGCGAACCCCGTGTTGCTGTTCGGCGCGATTCTCTCCGGCGCGGTGTTCGGGGACAACCTCGCGCCCGTCAGCGACACCACAATCGTCTCCGCGGTCACGCAGGACGCCGACATCGGCGGCGTCGTCGCGTCCCGCGTGAAGTACGCCGTCGTCGCGGCGGCGCTCGCAATCGCGGCGTATCTCGTCGCCGGCTTCGGTATCCCCGGCGTCTGGGGCGGCATGCCGCACGTCGACGTGGCCGGCGAGGTCTCCGCGTCGGTGTCGCCGTGGGGGCTCGTCCACCTGCTCGACATCGCCGTGGTCATCGTCCTCGCCGTCCGCGGCCGGCACATCATCGAGGCCGTCTCGTGGGGCCTGCTCCTCGCGGCGGCGTTCAACGTCGCGCTCGGCGCGGCGAACCTCGTGGACGTGTCGGCCGGGAGCATGCTCCTGTTCAGCGCGCCGCAGAACGGGCTCACGCAGGCGGTCGAGGCGCTTCCGCTCCTCGGGGCCGTCGTCGAGACCGTCCCCGCGGGACAGGTCGGCGTCGGCGGGAGCGTCTACTCCGGCGCGGCCGGCTTCTTCCCGCTTATCGTCCTGACGCTCTTGCTCGTCGCGGGCGCGGAAATCATGCGCGCCGGCGGCGGCTTCGACGCGATTCAGGAGCTCGTCATCGACCGCGTCGCCACGACGGTCCGCCGCGCGGAGACCACGATGGTCGTCGGCACGGCGCTCGTCAACGCGACGGTCACCATCAACACGGCGGCCGAAATCGCCATCGCGCCCTACATCGCCACGCTCGGCAAGCGCTTCAACATCAACGGCTACCGCCGCGCCAACATCCTCGACGCCAACACCTCGGCGCTCGGCTACATCTTCCCGTGGGGCGGCGGCCTGCTCGCCGGTTACGGGGCTATGCAGGGGCTCGTCGGCGGCGAGGCGACGCCGTGGTTCACGGCCGAGATGCTCGTGAACCCCGCGTCCGTCTTCCCCTACGTGTTCCACGGCTGGTTCCTCGTGGCGGTGTTCCTCTTCGCCGCGTGGACCGGCTACGGCCGCGAGTACGTCTCCGACCGCACGAGCGAGGAGGTGAGCCGCGTATGAGCCGCCTCGACAAGCTCTTGGCCGGCTGGACGTTCCGCACCGCGACGCCGACGTTCGAACCCGGCGAGGTCATCACGGCCTACGTCAGCGAGCGCAACGGCGACGGCCTCACCGTCCGCATCGGCGACTCGGTCATCCGGGTCGAAGACGGCGGCGACGCGGCCGTCGAAGACAAGATTCGGCTTGAGGTCACGTCGTTCGACGCGACCAACCACGTCGGAACCGGCGACGTGGTCGAACTGCTCGGGCCGGACGCCTGAGCGACCGCAGAGACCGGAGGAAAAGCGGGGACCCGCGTCGTTTTTCGCGTTCCGCGGCCGCCGTCAGCGACGGTGGCCGAGCGGCTTTTTCTGTTCGACTTCGATTTCGAGGTGGACGCTGTCGGGGAACTCCT
This sequence comes from Haloferax sulfurifontis ATCC BAA-897, assembly GCF_000337835.1. Classification (GTDB taxonomy): domain Archaea; phylum Halobacteriota; class Halobacteria; order Halobacteriales; family Haloferacaceae; genus Haloferax; species Haloferax denitrificans. Next base: position 243,677 of record NZ_AOLM01000004.1, read on the forward strand.
TGAGGCCGACTTCGCGGGCGATCTGGTCCGCGCCGTGGATTTCGAGGCGGCGGGTGTAGACGGGGTAGGACCACGACGAAAACTGGTCGCCGGGCTGGAGCGTCCGGTACTGCGGGACGCTCACCTGTTTCGGCTGGTCGGAGTGGGGGCCGCGGCACTCCGCGCCCTTCCGCTCGATGAATTGCTTGAGGTCGTCGACCACCCGGTCGAGGACCGCCTTATCACCGCTTTGAAAGGTGAGTTTTGTGACGAAGGCCATAGCTGGGTACTACTCCTTGTTGCACGCTCCGACGGTAAAAGCGCATCTACACGAACCGGTGACTCGGGCCCCCACGACCCGAATCCCGAGTGAAAAACCGTGCGAACGCGCTACAGGCTCCGATACCCTCTTAAAGGGTGGCACGTTTATTTCGGGTAATGGCAGTCGAAGCGGTCAGCGCTGGAGCCATTCTCTTCCGCGACACCCGCGGCCGGAGGGAGTACTTACTCCTGAAGAGCCGTCCCGGGGACTGGGAGTTCCCGAAGGGCGGGGTCGAAGGGGACGAGGAGCTTCAGCAAACGGCAATCAGGGAAGTCAAAGAGGAGGCGGGAATCCAAGATTTCCGTCTCATCGACGGCTTCCGCGAGGACTACAGCTACGTCTTCGAAGCGAACGGTACGACGATTCACAAGACGGTCCACCTCTTTATCGCGCGGTCGTTCGAGGCGTCCGCGGAGCTCTCGACCGAGCACCGCGACCTCCAGTGGCGCGACTACGAGCAGGCCATCAACACCATCACGCAGGACGGCCCCCGCGAGATATTCGAGCGCGCCCACGAGTTCCTCGACGAACTCGCCGCGAAAAACGAGGGCGAACACAAGTACCTGAAGTAGCGTCGGCCGGTTCGGCCGACGCCCGAGACGCGATATCCGCGAGCGCCAGCGCCGCGGTTCGGCGCGAGCGGCGACACCCGCGGTATCGTCTGCTTCGTCGTCGGGCCGGACGCCGAAGCCGCCCGACCGAAACGCCTTCGGCTCCCCGCCGCAACTCCCGGTCGTGAGCGACGCCGCCGACCGCGACAGCGACCGTGACCCCGAGTTCGCCTTCGAGCTACGGGTCTGCCGCTGGGCCGAGCGCGCGTGGCACCCCGACGGCCCGCGCCCCGCGTTCGTCGCCCGACAGCTCGGCACCCGAGAGCGCCGCTGGGACACCGTCGTCGTCGAGGTCGACCCCGAGGCGTTCGCCGCCCGACGCGCCCTCTCGACCGACGGCTTCGACTCGGACCTCCTGCGCGTCGTCCGCCACGCGCCCGCCGAGTGGGCGTGGTACAGAGACGCCGTCCCCGAACCCGACTTCCCGTGGCGACACGTCGTGCCGGCGGTCCACCGCGCCGCGGGGCTCGGGCTCGTCGAGAAACGCCGCGGCTCGCGGAACCGCGTCGAGTACCGACGGACTGCGCCGTACCCCGACTGGGTCGAGCGCGTCGTCGCCATCGAGAACAAGCCGGACCTCGACGCCAGCGCCGCGCGCGCGCTCGCCGACCAACTCGAACACGACGTGTCGCGGGCGCTCGCAGACGAGGTCTGGGTTGCCACCGAGGTGACGGGCCGACGGGTCGAACCCGCCCTGCTGGAGGACCTCCCGGTCGAAGTCGGCATCCTCGGCGTCGACGGCGACTCGGCGGAGGTGCTGTGGCACCCGAGTTCGCTCTCGCCGGACCCGGCGGACGCCCGGCGGCGACTCGTCCTCGCCGAACGCGCCTTCGACCGCGGCTGGCGGAACTACGTGGACACGATGCGACCCGACTGCCGTCACTTCGAACTCGACCGGCGCGGCCGCGCGCTCGTCCCGCGGTGCGCCGCGAAAGACTGCTATCAGAGCCAACGCGAGTGCGCCCACTCGTGTCCGTCGTTCGAGCCGGAGCCGCCGGCGTGGCGGATGAAGGGGTGGCCCATCGAGGGCGGCCCCGGAAAGGGTGTGCGCCGGATTCTGGAGGCACGGCGCGAGCGCGAACGAGACCGCGCCGAACGCGGGAGTGAGAACGCCTAACTTCGCGCCCCTCGGACCGACTGATATGGAACGATTCCAGAACACGAGTCTGCCGGACTGGGATTGGTGGGGAAAGCTGTGGCCGACGCCGGGCGAGACGCTTCGGGACCTCGGGTTGTCGCCGGGCGACACCGTCGCCGAAATCGGCTGTGGAAACGGCTACTTCGCGTTGCCGGCGGCGCGAATCGTCGCGCCGGCCACGGTGTACGCGGTCGACCTCGACGACGACCTCCTCGCGGAACTCGACCAGCTCGCCGCCCAGCAACGCATCGACAACGTGGTATCGGTCCGCGGCGACGCCCGCGAGCTATCGGGGCACCTCGCCGACCCCGTCGACGTGGCGCTGTTCGCCAACGCGTTCCACGGGGTCGACGACCCCGACGAGTTCCTGACGGAAGTCGAGTCGATTCTCGCCGACGGCGGCCGGTTCGTCGTCGTCAACTGGCGGCCGCTCCCCCGAGCGGAGACGACCGTCGCGGGCGAGCCTCGCGGCCCGCCGACCGACCTGCGCCTCGGTCCCGAGGAGACCGCGGCGATGGTCGCAGAGGCGACCGACCTCGCGGCGACGGCGGAACTCGACATCCCGCCGTACCACTACGCGCTGGTGTTCGAGCGGCGAGAATAGCGTCGCGGAGACGGGCGGTCAGACGACTTCCACGTCGACCTCGTCGCGCTCGACGGCGAGGCGGAACGTGGGGACGGTCCGGTAGACGACCTCGATGACGCCCTTGCGGCGGAGGCTCTGGAGCGCGCGGCGCACGTCGTCCACGTCGGGGTCGATGTCGAACTCCTCGCGGAGCTTGTTGAGGACGCTGACGACGCTCTCGGAGCGGTCGTCGGGGCCGGCGACGACCTCGAAGACGCGGGCTTCGAGCGAGGGGACGCGGATGACGCTCGGCACGGACTCCGCCTCGTCGTCGCCCTCCACGCCGGGTTCGACGCCGACGAGTTCGGCGGCCTCCGCGGTGGCGCGGATGAGGCTGTTGTCGTCGCGGTAGTAGTAGTCTTTCAGCTCGGATTCGAGGTAGCGGTGGACCTCGCTCCCGCTTTCGAGGTCCCAGCGGTTCTGTAACTCCTTGTTCTTCGTCGGCTGGAGCCGGACGATGTCGGCGAGGCGTTCTTCCGCCTCGTCGGAGAGCGTCATATCGGTGGATTCGACGGAGGGGGTATAACGTTGTTCTGGATTCTTCGGCGCGACCGGCGAACGTTAATTATTATCCCTGTGCCTCGCGTCGCCCCGAGTATGAGCTGGGACACCCTCCGACTCGACTGGGACGGCGACGTGGCGACCATCACCATCGACCGCCCCGAGCAGATGAACGCGCTGAACGCGGACACGCTCGACGCGCTCGAAGCGGCGCTCGACGAGGCCGAAGACGGCGGCGCGCGGGTGGTCGTCCTCACCGGCGCGGGCGACAAGGCGTTCGTCGCGGGCGCGGACATCGGCTACATGAAGGACATCGGAACGCCCGCCGCGCAGAACTACGCCGAGCAGGGCCACCGCATCGCGACGCGCTTGGAGGAGTTCCCCGCGCCGACCGTCGCGGCCATCAACGGCTACGCCTTCGGCGGCGGCATGGAACTTGCGCTGGCGTGTGACCTCCGGGTCGCCTCCGAGCGCGCGCTCCTCGGGCAGACCGAAATCGACCTCGGCATCACGCCCGGTTGGGGCGGGAACGTCCGCCTGCCCGCGCTCGTCGGCGACGAGGTCGCGCGACGGCTCATCTTCTTCGGCGAGCGCATCGACGCCAGCGACGCCCACGAGTACGGCATCGTCGGCGAGGTCGTCGCCCACGACCAGCTCGAATCGCACGTCGAGGACCTCGCCGCCGAGCTCGCGTCGAAGCCGCGACACGCCCTCGCGGGCGCGAAAGCCGCCATCAACATGTCTCACGACGCGCCGCGTGACGCCGCGCTCGACTTCGAGGCCCGCGTCTGGAGCGGCCTGTTCGGTACCCACGACCAGCGCGAGGGGATGGAGGCGTTCCTCGACAAGCGCGACCCCGACTTCGAATAGAACTCGACTGAGAGACCGTTCTCCGGTGATGTCGGCCGATTAGCCTCACCGATTCCGCACTGTCGCCGTGCTAGCACGGCTCCTACAACTGCTAATACGCTCCATGTATAATGAACAATCGTGAAAGAATCCATCACGCTCGGCCGCGTCGAATCCCTCCTCGAAGACCTCTCGTACCCGGTCTCGCGCCGGGACGCCGCGGCCTCCCTCGACGGTGTGACGGTGCTCATGGCCGACGGGAACGCCGACCTCGGCGAGTTGGTCGGGAACTGCCTCACGGCCGAGTTCGCCGACGCGAAGGACCTGTACTACGAACTGAACAACGCGATGCCCATCGAGGCGCTCGGCGAGCCGGGGCAGTCCGACGGCGACGCCTGAGTCGCCCGTTTCGACCCGGTTCAGTCGCTCGCTTCGCGCCGGCCTTTTTCAGCGCTCACCCCGCGAGCGCGGCGCAATCCTGACGCTTAAGTCCTTCAAGCGGTAGGACGTACTATCATGGAGTTTTGCGACGACTGCGGGTCCCTGATGACGCCGCAAGACGGCGTCTGGGTCTGTCCGAACGGCCACGAGAAAGCGCGCGACAGCGAAAAGGAGAAGTCGATGGTCACGACCGAGGGCCAGGAGTCCAGCGAGGTCGTCGACATGTCCGACGTGGACAACGCCGACATCGGGCCGACGACGAAGGCCATCTGCCCGAAGTGCGGCCACGACGTGGCGCGCTACGAGATGAAGCAGATTCGCTCGGCCGACGAGTCCGAGACGCGTTTCTTCACCTGCGTCGAGTGCGACCACAAGTGGCGCGAAGACGACCACTGAGCGACTCCCCTTTTTGAGCCCTCCGTCCGTAACGCGGGGTATGGCCGACGCGCTCGCCCCGCCGACCCTCCCGCCGCTTGAGGGGTGGGTCCGCGTCGACGACGCGACCGACCGCCCGTTCGAACTCGGCCCCGTCAGCGTCGTCGCCCGGACGGTCGTCTACGAGGACGCCGCCATCCGCGAGCGCGTGCCGGCGGCCGCCGACGCCCCGTGGCGTTTTCTGTTCGCCAGCCGCCTCGAAATCCGGCCGCACACGCCGCCGTCGAAGGCGCTGACGAAACTGGTCGGCAAGCGCGCGAGCGCCGGTTTCCGGTCGCGCCTCGAAGCCCGCGGCTTCTCGGACGTTCGGCGCGTCGAGTCGCGGACGCTCCGGGTTCGGGTCGGTGGCGGCGACGAGACTGGTTCCGCCGGCGACGGCGGGACCGAAGCCGAGGCCGACGTGGTCCGGTACGCCGCGACCGTCGAACTCGCGGGGGTCGAACTCGCGGCCGACGCCTACCTCGCGGTGACGCCGGTCGACGGCGAGTTCCTCCTGACCGGCGGCGCGTACCCCCGCGAGGTCCGCGGCGGCGACGCGGAAACGGCGGCGGCGCTCCGCGAGGTAATCGAGCCGGAGCGGTTCAGAGAAGAGCTGTTTCGCGTGATTCGCCGCGTCGGGTGAGGCGACGCCGACGGACCGAAAACGGGGCTGGCCCGGCGGCGTCGGTGTCGTTCACTCGTTGCGGGCGAACACGAGGTAGCCGGTGTGGCCGACGCCGGCGGTCGAGGGGCGCGACCCCCGGTCGTTGAAGTCCATGTGGCGCTGAATCGTCTCGAACGTCTCCACGTCCGAGAGGCCCGCCTCTCTGGCGGCTTCGACCGCCGCGCGCGTGCCCTCCACGAACGGGGAGTAGACGGCGACGTAGCCGCCGGTCACGAGCAGGTCGGGCGCGTGGCGGACGACCTCGGGCGCGTTCTCGGTGTCGAGGGTGAGCGCGTCGAACGCCGACGCCGCGAGGTCGTCGACCTCGTCCGTGATGTCGCCGGTGCGAACGTCGACGCGTTCTTCGACGCCGGCGAGTCGCATGTTCTCGCGGGCCACGTCGGCGAACTCGGCGTCGCGTTCGAACGTCGTCACGTCGACGCCGAGGCGACCGAGGTACGCCGAGAGGACGCCCGTGCCGGTCCCCGCGTCGAGGACGCGCTCGCCGGCCGCGATGCCCGTGTGGCCGACGATGAGGCCGATGTCTCGCGGCATCATCGGCGCGCCGGTGCGCTCGAAGTGGTTGAAGAGGTCCGGGCCGCGCGGCTCGCGGACGAGGAACTCCTCGCCGATGTGGGTTTCGAGCGTCTGGCCGGCTTCGACGTCCTCGGGGACGGTGAGCATCCCGAGGTCGGTGTGAAGCTCGTCGCCGGGCGCCCGGAGGTACTCCCGGTCGCCGTGGACGAGGAGTATCACTCCAGTCGCGCGATGGCCGCGGCGAGGTCGCCGTCTTCGGCCTCCAGCGCTTCGCGGGCCTCGTCCTCGGGGACGCCGGCGCGCTGGGCCACGATGGCCACGTCGTCGGCCGGGATGGCGTCGGCGGCCCCGGCGGACTCAGCGGACTCGTCGCCGCCGTCGTCGCCGGCACCGAGTTCGCGCGTCTCGGGCTCGCCGACGATTTGGTACGTCTCCTGGCCCTGCGCGTCCATGCGCGTGACCTGCGCGTCGCTGAAGACGAGTTCCTCGTCGGCCGTCTTGATGACGACTTCCTCGGCATCGAGCTCCGTCACGTCGATGCCCATCTGCTTCATCATCTGCTTCATCTTTCGCGGGTTCATCCCGCCGCCTCCAAACATACCCGAAGGGTCGGGGTGGGCGCTCAAAAGCGTGGCGAACGTCGGTGCGCGGCGGTCGGCGCGCGGCCCGGCGGTCGCGCGCTCACTCGACCCGCGTGCTGACCGCGAGGCCGCTTCCGACCGGGAGGACGATGGTCTCGTACCGCGGGTCGGCCCGCACCGCGTCGAGGAACGCCGCGATGCCGCGGGTGTCGGCGTCGGCCCCGTCGAGGGCCTCTGCCTGCCCTTCGCTCCAGTCGGTGAGCGCGCCGAAGTCGAGCGGGCCGCGCATCACGTTGTCGGCGACGACGACCCCGCCGTCGGCGACCCGGTCGGAGACGAGGTCGAACGCCTCGGCGTAGCGGTGTTTCTGGTGGTCCAACAACACGAGGTCGAACTCGCCGTCGACGCCCTCGAACAGGTCGAGCGCGTCGCCTTCGAGGAAGGTCGTCCGGTCGGCGAGGCCGGCGCGGTCGAGGAAGTCCCGCGCCATGTCGAGTTCGTGGGCGTCGTGTTCCGTCAGGTAGAGTTCGCCGTCGTCGGCCATCCCCTCGGCGAACCACGTCGCGGAGTAGCCGAAGCCGGAGCCGAACTCGAACAGCCGCGTCGCGTCCGCGAGATGCGCGAGGACGCGGAGCACGCCGCCCGCCTCGGGACCGATGATGGGAAAGCCGTGCTCGTCGGCGTAGGCGGCCATCTCGGCCTGCACCGCGTCGTGTTCGGGCGCGGTCGCCGCGAGGAACCGCCGCGTCTCGTCGGTCAGGATGTCCATGCCGGAGGGGCGCGCGCGAGGGACATAAAATCGGTCGCCGCGGCCGCGTTCGCGGGGACCGCCGTCACTCTCTCCGTCGTCGCGCACCGGCCGGCGACGCCGACCGCCGTTCGCCGACCCGCGTACGCTTAAGTAGAGACGAACCACATCTTCGACCATGTTTGATCCCGACGAGCTCGAAGAGATTCGGGAGGCGAAAGCCGAGTGGGAAGACGAGACGCTGGGGCCGACGCTCGACCGCTTCGGGGAGCGGAAAGCGGAGTTCACGACCGACACGGGCGGCAACGTCGTCGAGCGGCTCTACACCCCGGACGACGCCGACGTGGACTACGACGAGGACGTTGGCTTCCCGGGCGAGAAACCGTACACGCGCGGGGTCTATCCGACGATGCACCGCGGGCGGCTCTGGACGATGCGGCAGTACGCGGGCTTCGGGACGGCCGCCGAGACCAACGAGCGGTTCCGCTACCTCATCGACAACGGCTCGTCGGGGCTGTCGCTCGCGTTCGACCTGCCGACGCAGATGGGCTACGACTCCGACGCGATGATGGCCGCCGGCGAGGTCGGGAAGTCGGGCGTCGCCATCGACAGCCTCCACGACATGGAGACGGTGTTCGACGGCATCGACCTCGGCGAGGTCTCCACGTCGATGACCATCAACGCCCCGGCGGCCGTGTTGCTGGCGATGTACGTCGCCCTCGGCGACAAGCAGGGCGTCCCCCGCGAGGAGCTCCGCGGCACCATCCAGAACGACATCATGAAGGAGTACATCGCGCGGAACCTCTACATCTTCCCGCCGGAGCCGTCGATGCGACTCATCACGGACATCTTCGCGTTCTGCGCGGCGGAGACGCCGAAGTTCAACACCATCTCCATCTCCGGCTACCACATCCGCGAGGCCGGCTCGACCGCCGCCCAAGAGGTCGCGTTCACCCTCGGCAACGGCATCCAGTACGTCGAGGCCGCGGTCGAGGCGGGTCTCGACGTGGACGAGTTCGCCCCGCAACTGTCCTTCTTCTTCAACGCCCACAACAACATCCTCGAAGAGGTGGCGAAGTTCCGCGCCGCCCGGCGGATGTGGGCGAAAATCATGGAAGAGCGCTTCGGCGCGGAGAACCCGAAGTCGATGCAGTTGAAGTTCCACACCCAGACCGGCGGGTCGACGCTCACCGCCCAGCAGGTCGAGAACAACGTCGTCCGCGTCGCCTATCAGGCGCTGGCGGCCGTCCTCGGCGGCACGCAGTCGCTCCACACCAACGGGAAGGACGAGGCGCTGTCGCTCCCGACCGAGAAGTCGGTGCGGACGGCGCTCCGCACCCAGCAGATTCTCGCCCACGAGTCGGGCGCGGCCGACACCATCGACCCGCTGGCGGGCAGTTACTACGTCGAGGCGCTGACCGACGACATCGAAGACGAGGCGTTCGACCTGCTCGACGAGGTCGACGACCGCGGCGGGATGCTCGACGCCGTGAAAAACCAGTGGGTCCAGCGGGAGATTCAGGACGTGGCCTACGAGCGCCAACGCGAGATTGAGGAGGGCGAGCGCGTCATCGTCGGCGTCAACGAGTACCAGGTGGACGAGGAGCCGACCGTCGAGGTCCAAGAGGTCTCCGAGGAAGACGAGCGCAAGCAGGTCGACTCGCTCGACGCGCGGAAGGACGACCGCGACGACGAGGCCGTCGAGGCCGCGCTGGAGGACATCCGCGCCGCCGCGAACGGCGACGAGAACCTCCTCCCGCTCATCGTCACGGCGGTCAAGGCCTACGCGACGGTCGGCGAGATATGCGGCGTCCTCCGCGAGGAGTTCGGCGAGTACGAACCCGGCATGGCCTGAGCCGCCCCCGTCACTCCCGAACGACCAGCGCCGGCGGCCTCTCCGCCCCGTGCCAACGAGTCACTAGGTCTATACTTTCACCCGGCTAACCAGTTTTATTATCATCCCCCGATTGGGGCTAATCGAGGCTTATGATGCCGTTTATCGCGTTCTAAACCCGTCACACGCCCGGCCGCCGTCTGTCGGCGCGAGGTTCGCGCCACCAGTCGCTCGACGTTTCGAGCGGCGGCCGTCGCGTTGCGGGGCTCTTCGACCGGAGAGCCCCCGGTATCGCATCCGATTGTCCACCTCACCAGACGAATGTCACGAAGACGCTCCCGAGACAGTCGTACCGTCTCCGATTACCACCCCTCCCATCACCGTCCCGCGCCCTCGCTGGCGACGCAGGCCGTCCTGCTCGCCTCGATGGCCGCGGTGGTCGCGGTCGTCACCTACCCCGTGGCGTCGCTCGCGGTCGCCGTCACCGTCGCCGCCGTCGTCGCCGTCGCCCGCGTCATCGTCACCCGGGCCGACCGCTCGATGCTGACGGTCGACGTGCCCGGCGTCCCCGTCGAGGTCACGGTCGCCCGGACCGCCCGCGACTGAGGCCCGACCCGACGCCGCGAATCCACGCCGACCCCGCTCGCGCACCTCCGACACTCACACCCCGCGACCACTCGCCCCTCGCGTCCCGCTCTTGACGCGCCCTTCCGCGCTCCGTTGCGCTCCCTCCCGACTCGCTTCGCTCCGTCCCGTCACTCCCCGGATTCGACGAACCGACCCCGAAGCCACCGAGCGACCGCCACGACGAGCATCGCTTGGAGGTAGCCGAAGACGGCGAGCGCCGAGTAGAACACCGATGTCTCGCGGGCGCCGAACTCGTTGGCCGCGAGCGTGTCGAAGAAGAAGGCGGCCACGAGCGCGGGGTAGTCGACGACCCAAATCTCCTTCGGCAACACGTCGAAGAAGCCGACCGCCCACACGGCCGCGAGGACGGCGAAGACGGCGAGCGTGGTCCAGTCACTGGCGAGTCGAGCGAATTCGCGTGCGAACCGCCGCGGGTCGCGGGCGGCGCGCCGCCGGGTCGGCGTCGTCATCGTCGGCTCACGCCACGTCGGCGTTCGACTCGGACGCGGGTTCGGCGTCGGCGTCGGAGCCGCCGACGAGCGTGACGGCGGTCCCGTAGGCCAGAATCTCGGCCGCGCCCTGCGCCACCTCGGCGGTCACGTACCGGACGCCGACGACGGCGTCGGCACCCATCGCCTCCGCCTCGGCTATCATCCGTTCCGTCGCCTCGTCGCGCGCCTCGGCCATCAGCCCGGTGTAGGACTTGAGCTCGCCGCCGACGATGTTTCGGAGGCCCTGCGTGATGTCGCGGCCGACGTTTCGGGCGCGAATCGTGTTCCCGCGGACGGCGCCCAGCGTCTCCTCTATGTCGCGGCCGACGACCGTCTCCGTTGTCGTTACTATCATGACAGGAGTATCGAACCGTCTGGGTTTATCCGTTGCGCCCGACGAACTGGAGGCATGCACTTCGACCACGTCGGAATCGCCACGCCCGACGCCGCCGGACTGGCCGCGCTGTTCGCGGAGCTGTTCGACGCGCCCGTGGCCCACGAGGAGACGTTCGACGGCATGTCGGTCGTCTTCCTCGAACTCGAAAACGGCTACTTCGAACTGCTCGAACCCCACGAGGAGGGTGCCATCTCGAAGTTCCTCGACAAGCGCGGCGGCGGCATCCACCACGTCGCCGTCGAGACCGACGACATCGAGGGCGCGCTTCGGACCGCCGAGGCCGCCGGTGTCGACCGCATCGACGAGGAACCGCGCCCCGGCGCGTGGGGCCACGAGGTCGCCTTCTTACATCCGAAATCCACGGGCGGCGTCCTCGTCGAGTTCGTCTCGCACTGAGCGATGACGGGCTCTCCTGACGGCGCGGCCGACGACACGACCGCCACCGACGGCTCGGCCGAACGCGGCGACGCCCCCGCCGCGAGCGGTTCCGACTCCGACGCCGACGCCGGGTCCCGCGGGTTCGCCGGGCCGATGCGCGACTGGCTCTCCCACCGAGTCGCCGCGACGCCCGACCGCCGGGCGCTCATCCACGCCGCGACCGGCGACTCGTGGACCTTCCGCGAACTCGACGCGCTCGTCGACGAAACCGCCGGCCAGCTCGCCGCCCTCGGCGTCGAGTCCGGCGACCACCTCGGCGTCGTTCTCGACCCCGGCGTCGACTACGTCCGACTCATCCACGCCGCGACGCGCCTCGGGGCCGTGCTCGTCCCCCTCGGCGACCGACTCACCGCCGACGAAATCGCTCGGAACCTCGAACTCGCGGACGTGACCACGCTCGTCTGCGGCGAGTCCACCGAGTCGACGGCGGTCGAGGCCACGGCCGACGTGCCCGTCGTCTCCGTGGACGACCCGCGGTGGGAGGGCGTCATCAACCTCTCGTCTATCGCGCCGAAGCGGGTCGAACCGGCGGGCTGGTCCCTCTCGGAGACGATGCTCCTGCTTTTCACCTCGGGGACGACCGGGACGCCGAAGGCGGTGAAACTCACCATGGGCAACCTGCTCGCGAACGCCGTCGCCGGGGCGTTCCGACTCGGCGTCTCTCCCGACGACCGGTGGCTCGTCACGCTCTCGTTGCACCACATGGGCGGCATCGGCCCGATTCTCCGCGGGCCGCTGTACGGGACGACGGTCGTCCTCCGCGAGGGGTTCGACGCCGGCGGCGCGGCCGACGACATCGGCAAGTACGACGTGACGGGCGTCTCGCTCGTGCCGACGATGCTCAAGCGGATGCTCGACAGCCGGGGGACGCTCTCGGACTCGCTCCGCGTGGTGCTCCTCGGCGGCGCGCCCGCCCCCGACGAGCTCGTCGAGCGCTGTCGGAACTACTCGGTGCCGGTCCACCCGACCTACGGCATGACCGAGACGGCGTCGCAGGTCGCCACCGCGACCCCGCGGGAGGCGTTCGCCGACGTGGGGACCGTCGGGCGGCCGCTCTACTTCACCGACCTCCGGGTCGTCGACGAGGACGGCACCCCCGTCGAACCCGGCACGCCGGGCGAACTCGTCGTCTCGGGACCGACCGTCTCGCCCGGCTACTACCGGAACCCCGAGGCCACCGCCGACGCCTTCGCCGACGCCGGCCTCCGGACCGGCGACATCGGCTACCGCGACGACGACGGCCTCCTGTACGTCCTGAACCGGAAGGACGACCGCATCATCACCGGCGGCGAGAACGTCGACCCCGGCGAGGTCGCGGCGGTCCTGCGAGACCACCCCGACGTTGACGACGCCGCCGTGCTCGGCGTCCCCGACGCCGAGTGGGGCGAGCGCGTCGCCGCCCTCGTCGTTCCCGCGGACCCGGAGAACCCGCCGGACGACGAGGACCTCGACGACTTCTGCCGCGAGCGACTCGCCGGGTTCAAATGCCCGCGACAGGTCGCGACCGCGGACGAACTCCCGCGGACCGTCTCGGGGACCGTCGACCGCGAGGCGGTCCGCGAGCGACTGGTCGCGGCCAAGCCCGTCGCGGAGGCCGAACCGGCGCGCGCGGCCGATTACGACGACGCCGGCGAAGTCGAGACCGAACCCGACGAGGCGACGTCCGCCACCGACATCGACGGGGACGCCATCGACGACGCCGAGGACGACGCGGTCGTCGCAGACGCCGACCGCGACGAAGCCGATGAGGACGAAGCCGGCGACGGTGAGGCGAGCGCCGACGGAGACGAACACAGCGACGCCGAGCGGGCGGAGGGCGACGCCGGGAGCGCAGAGAGTGACACCGACGACGGCGACGGCACCAACGACACCGACGGCACCGGCGAACTCGCTCTCGACCGCGACGAGGAGTGAACGCGCCCGCGGGTGACGCGGAATCCACAGCCCGCGCCCCGCCGAGTCGCTTCCAAACAATCATTATGTTTTACCACAAGAGGATAGTATGGTAGGTGCTACTAACCAGACGCTTCGGCCGTTCCTGTGGCGCGCGGGCAAGCTCTATCCGGACCGCGAAATCGTCTCTCGGACCGCCGAAGGGCTGGAACGTTACACGTACGCGGAGTACGAGGGACGCGTGGCACGGCTCGCGGGGGCGCTTTCGGACGCCGGCATCGGGGACGGCGACCGGGTGGCGACGTTCTGCTGGAACCACAACCGACACTTCGAGACGTACTTCGGCGTGCCCTCGATGGGCGCGCAGTTGCACACCATCAACCCGCTTCTGCCCGACCACCACATCCAGTACATCGTCGAGAACGCGGAAGACCGCATCATCTTCGTGGACCCGTCGCTCGCGCCGAAACTCGCCGGCGCGGTCGACGAGGAGGCCTTCGCCTCGGTCGAGCAGTTCGTCGTGATGGCTTCCGAAGTACCGGACGACGTGGGGCTTTCTCCGGTGACGGACTACGAGTCGTTCGTCGCCGACTTCCCCGACGACTACGACTGGCCGGACCTCCCGGAGGACCAGCCGGCGGGGATGTGCTACACCTCGGGGACGACCGGCGAGCCGAAGGGCGTCGAGTACTCCCAGCAGATGCTGTGGGCGCACACGATGGCGACGCTCCCCGAGTCCGGCCTCGACATCGGCGCGAAGGACGTCATCATGCCGGTGGTGCCGATGTTCCACGTCAACGCGTGGGGTCTGCCGTTTTCGACGACCGCGGCGGGCGCGAAACACGTCTACCCCGGCCCGTCGCCGACGCCCGAGGACCTCGCGAAACTCATCGAAGAGGAGGGCGTGACGATGACCGCGGGCGTGCCGACGGTGTGGCTCGGCCTGCTCGACTACCTCGACGAGCACGACGCGGACGTCTCGTCGCTCGAACGCATCATCATCGGCGGGTCGGCCGCGCCCAAGTCGGTCATCCGCCGGTTCGACGAGGAGTACGACGTGGACGTGCTCCACGCGTGGGGGATGACGGAGATGTCGCCGGTCGGCACCGTCGCCCACCTCAAGCCGGGGATGGAGGACCTCTCCGCCGAAGAGCAGTACGAAAAGCGCGCCAAGCAGGGCCTGCTCGCGCCGGGGCTCGAGATGCGCGTCGTCGACGACGACGGGAACGAGGTCCCGTGGAACGGCGAGGAGTTCGGTGAGTTGTGGGTCCGCGGCCCGTGGGTGACGACCGAGTACTTCGAGCGCCCCGACGCGAACGAGGAGGACTACGAGGGCAACTGGCTGAAGACCGGCGACGTGGTCACGGTGGACGAAGACGGCTACGTCCAAATCGTCGACCGGGCGAAAGACGTCATCAAGTCCGGCGGGGAGTGGATTTCGTCGCTCGAACTCGAAAACAGCATCATGGCCCACGACGACGTGGCCGAGGCGACCGTCATCGGCGTCCCCCACGAGCGCTGGCAGGAGCGCCCCGTGGCGTTTATCGTCCCGAAGAGCGGCGCCGACCAGGACGCGCTGAAGGCCGAACTCGTCGCGCTCGTCGAAGACGAGTTCCCGAAGTGGTGGGCCCCCGACGAAGTCGTGTTCATCGACGAGGTGCCGAAGACCGCGACCGGCAAGTTCGACAAGAAGGTGCTCCGCGACCAGTACGACGACTCGTCGCTCATCGAGGGGAAGACGCCCGACGCGGAGGCACCGTCGGACGAGTGAGCGGCGGGGCGGACGGATGTTTTAACGAAAAACGAGTTTGAAGTTTAGACTGGTTCCATACACTATTTTTACTGTACAATTCTATGGCGTGGTATGGAACTTCTCGACGACACCATCGTGCCCGAACACGCCCGTGACCTCAAACAGGAGGCGCGGGAGTTCGCCGAGGCGCACATCGACCCGGTCGCGGCGGACTACTACGAGTCCGGCGAGTACCCCCACGAGGTGCTCCAAGCGGGGATGGACGCGGGGCTCGTCGCACAGGACATCTCCGAGGAGTACGGCGGGAAGGGCTTCGACCTCCAGCAGATGCTCGCCATCTCCGAGGAGTTCTACCGCGCCGACGCCGGCATCGCGCTGACGCTCCAGCTCGCCTCGTTCGGCTGTGAGATTATGGAGGACTACGGGAGCGAGGCACAGAAGGAGCGGTGGCTCCGCCCGGTCGCCGAAAACGAGCAGATTTCGGGGCTCGCGGTCTCCGAGCCGCAGACCGGCTCCGACATGGCCGGCATGGAGACGACCGCCGAGAAGACCGAAAACGGCTACGTCCTCAACGGCGAGAAGTACTGGGTCGGCAACGCCGTCGAGGCCGACTGGCTGACGGTGTACGCCAAGACCGCCGACACCGACGACCGCTACTCGAACTACTCGATGTTCGTCGTGCCGACGGACACGCCCGGCTACGAGGCCGAGCACATCCCCGAGAAGATGGGCATGCGCGCGTCGAAGCAGGGACACATCGTCTTCGACGACTGCGAGGTGCCCGAGGAGAACCTCATCGGCACCGAGGGCGGCGGCTTCTACATGCTCGCGGACTTCTTCAACCACGGCCGGGTCGTCGTCGGCGGCCACAGCCTCGGTCTCGCGGCCGCCGCCATCGAGGAGGCGTGGGAGTTCGTTCACGACCGGCGGGCGTTCGGGCGCACCGTCTCGGAGTTCCAGGCGGTCCAGCACATCCTCGCCGACATGCGAATGGAGTTCGAGGCGGCGCGCGCGCTCAACTGGCGCGCCGCCGAGAAGGTCGCAAACGGCGAGGACGCCGGCTTCTGGGCGGCCGCGGCCAAGACGAAATCGACCGAGACGGCGGTCGACGTGGCCGAACGCGGCATGCAACTCCACGGCGGCCGGTCGGTCCTCAACGAGTACAAGATTTCCCGGGTCTACCGCGACGTGCGCATCCCGGTCATCTACGAGGGCGCAAACGAGATTCAGCGCAACCTCATCTACCGGCAGGGCGCGCTGTAAGGCGGTCCCGCCACGGCCCCCGGAACTGACAACTCGTTTTTAGGTTTGGCATGGCTTGACCGGAACGCAGTTACTATCTGAGCGTCGTACCTTGAGTCAGCACCAATGGTACGAACGAGCGTTATCGGCTGTGGAAACATGGGGAGCGCCCTCCTCACCGGGCTTTGGAAGGCGGGTGGCCACTCGGTCATCGCCTGCGACCTCGACCCCGACGCCCTCGCCGCGGTCGCCGACTACTGCGAAGAGACGACGGACGACGTGTCGCGCGCCGCCGAGGCCGACGTGGTGTTCGTCGCGGTCAAGCCCGACATCGTCGGGGCCGTCCTCTCGGAACTCGACCTGTCTCCCGACCAGACTCTCGTCACGATAGCCGCGGGCGTCCCGACCGCGTTCGTCGAGGCGCACACCGACGCCCGCGTCGTTCGCATCATGCCGAACCTCGCCGCCGAGACCCGCGACATGGCCGCGGCGGCGACCGGCGACCTGACCGACGAGGTCCGCGAACTCCTCTCGGACGTGGGCGAGTTCGTCGAGGTCGAAGAATCGCAGATGGACATCGCGACCGCGGTCAACGGCAGTGGGCCGGCCTTCGTCTTCTATCTCATCGAGGCCGTCACGCAGGCCGGCATCGCGGGCGGACTCTCCGAGGAAGACGCCGAGACTCTCGCCGCCCAGACGTTCAAGGGCGCGGCCGAGACCGTCGTCCAGGACGACCGCACCGCCGACGAACTCATCGACGCGGTCTGCTCGCCGAACGGGACGACCATCGAGGGGATGGAGGTCCTCTGGGACAGCGCCGCCGACGAGGCCGTCACCGAGGCGGTCGTCGCCGCCGAGCGCCGGTCGAAGGAGCTCGCGGAGGACTTCGCCGATGAGTGAGGTGAGCGAGACGACGGAGACCTCCGAGGTCGCCGAGCCCGACCCCGACGCGGTCGCCGCCGCCCGCGAGACCGCCGCCGAGGCGGACCGCGTCATCGTCAAGGCCGGCACCAACTCGCTGACCGACGACGACTCCAACCTCGACGACGACAAGCTCGACAAACTGGTCGACGACATCGAGTCGCTCCTCTCGCGCGGCAAGGAGGTGCTTCTCGTCTCCTCGGGCGCGGTCGGAGCCGGCATCGGCCGACTCGACCACCCCACGGCGGACCGCGACACCCTCGAAGCGTCGCAGGCGCTGTCGACGGTCGGCCAGAGCCTGCTCATGCACCGCTACACGGAGAGCTTCGAGCGCTACGACCGGAAGGTCGCCCAGATACTCATCACCCAGCACGACCTGGAGAACCCCGAGCGCTTCACCAACTTCCGGAACACGGTCGAGACGCTTCTGGAGTGGGGCGTCGTGCCCATCATCAACGAGAACGACGCGGTCGCCACCGAGGAGCTCCAAATCGGCGACAACGACATGATCTCGTCGAACATCGCGGTCGGCATCGGCGTCGACCTGCTCGTGACGCTCACCGACGTGGGCGGCGTCTACACCGGAAACCCGAAGGAGGACCCCGACGCCGAGCCCATCGAGGTCGTCGGCGACAACTACAGCGACGTCGAGGACGTCGTCACCGCGAGTTCGACCGGCGGCTTCGGCGGCATCCAGACGAAGGTCCGCGGCGCGCGCGACGCCGCCGAGTACGGCATCCCCGCCGTCATCGCGCAGTCGACCGAACCCGACGTGTTGGCGAAGATAGCCGAGCGCGAATCGGTGGGAACAATGTTCCTCCCGCTCGATGGTGAACTCGATGACTGAGCGAGACACGACCGCGCAGGTCGAACGGGCACAGTCGGCGGCGCTCCGCCTCGCCAACGTCGACGCGGCCGACCGCGACGCCGCGCTCGGAGCCATCGCGGACGCCATCCGCGACAACAGCGAGGCGATTCTCGCGGCCAACCGCGAGGACGTCGGGGAGGCCGAGGCGATGCTCGCGGAGGGCGAGTACACGCAGGCGCTCGTCGACCGCCTCAAACTCGACGAGGCGAAGCTCGACGACATCGCCGGGATGGTCGAGTCCGTCGCCGAACAGGACGACCCGCTCGGCGAGACGCTGGAAGCGAGAGAGCTGGACGCAGACCTCGAACTGTACAAGCTGTCTGTCCCCATCGGCGTCGTCGCGACCATCTTCGAGTCGCGGCCCGACGCGCTCGTCCAAATCGCCGCGCTGGCGCTGAAGTCCGGCAACGCCGTCATCCTCAAGGGCGGGAGCGAGGCGAGCGAGTCGAACCGCGTGCTGTACGAGACGATTCTGTCCGCCACCGAAGAGCTCCCCGACGGCTGGGCGACGCTCATCGAGGCCCACGAGGAGGTCGACCGCCTGCTCGAACTCGACGACATGGTCGACCTCGTGATGCCCCGCGGCTCCTCGGAGTTCGTCAGCTACATCCAGGACAACACCCAGATTCCCGTGCTCGGCCACACCGAGGGCATCTGTCACGTCTACGTCGACGAGGCGGCCGACCTCGACATGGCCGAAGACATCGCCCTCGACGCGAAGGTGCAGTACCCCGCGGTCTGTAACGCCGTCGAGACGCTCTTGGTCGACGAGGCGGTCGCCGCCGACTTCCTGCCCGCGGTCGTCGCACGCTACCGCGACGAGGGCGTCGTCCTCCGCGGCGACGAGGCGACCCGCGAGCACGTCGATGTCGACCCCGCGACCGACGACGACTGGGACACCGAGTACGGCGACCTCGAACTCTCCGTCAAGGTCGTCTCGGACCTGTACGACGCGGTCGACCACATCAACGCCCACGGCTCGAAACACACCGAGTCCATCGTCACCGACGACGCCGAGCGCGCGGAGACGTTCATGACCGGCGTCGACGCCGCCAGCGTCTTCCACAACGCCTCGACCCGATTCGCCGACGGCTACCGCTACGGCCTCGGCGCCGAGGTGGGCATCTCGACCGGCAAGATTCACGCCCGCGGCCCGGTCGGTCTCGAAGGGCTGACGACCTACAAGTACTACCTCGAAGGCGACGGCCAGTTGGTCGCCACCTACGCCGGCGAGGACGCCGTCCCCTTCACCCACGAGGCGCTCGACGCCGAGTGGAGCCCCGGGCATCGAAGCCGACAGGGCTGAGCTGAGCGACCCCGGCGGTTCGGGTCCGGCTTTTCGCGGCAAACAGAACTATATCCCTGACAGTCGCCTCTCCGGTAGAGTCGTCTCCGCTACGACTCGGTGACTCCAATGGATATCGACGAATTCGTCAGCGCGCACGCACCGTCCGAAGGCGGCGACTCCTTCGAACTCGAAAACTCGAAACTCCTCGACGTGGCCCTCGACGGGGAGGTCATGGCGAAAGCCGGGTCGATGGTCGGCTACACCGGCGACATCTCCTTCGAGCGCAAGTCCGCCGGCGGGCTGACGGGGATGCTCAAGAAGAAAGCCACGGGCGAGGGCGACGTCATGATGCAGGCGACCGGCACCGGCCACCTCTACCTCGCGGACCAGGGCAAGGAAGTCCAGATTCTCGAACTCGACGCGGGCGAGGAACTGAGCGTCAACGGCAACGACGTGCTCGCGTTCGAATCGAGCGTGAACTGGGACATCAAGATGCTGACGAGCATCGCCGGCACCTCCTCGGGCGGCCTGTTCAACGTCTTCCTCGAAGGCCCCGGCCACGTCGCCATCACGACCCACGGCGAGCCTATCGTCCTCCAGACGCCGGCGAAGACCGACCCCAACGCGACCGTCGCCTGGAGCGGCAACGTCTCGCCGTCGTCGAACCGCGACATCAACATCAAGGGCCTGCTCGGCCGCTCGTCGGGCGAGTCCTACCAGCTCGAATTCGCCGGCGACGACGGCTTCGTCATCGTCCAGCCGTTCGAGGAAGTCGGCCCCGGCGAGTAGTCGACCGGCCCGGAACCGCCCTCGTCTCGCTTTCACTTTCCGACCGTTCGTCCCGCAACCCGACACAAAGCGGGCCGAAACGACGCGAATCTCTAGTGCTCGACGGAGATATATTGTCTGCCTGAACGGTTATGCCCGCTCCGTCCTAATCCGGGTGTATGGGTGACATCAGCGTCCACCTGGTCGACCGCGGCCGCGTCCACGCGGACACCGGCTACGTCCTCGACGGCTACTCCATGGGGAGCGCGTCGAACCCGAACCCCGACCACGAGATGACCGAGTTCGTCGTCTGGAACGCCGTCGTCGACGGCCCCGACCGAACGGTGCTGTGGGACACCGGCTCGAACCCGGCGGCCGGCGACGGCTACTGGCCCGAACCGCTGTACGAGGCGTTTTCGCACGTCGACGCCGCGGAACACACGCTCGAAGACGACCTCGACGCGGTCGGCTACGACCTCGACGACATCGACGCGGTGGTGATGAGCCACCTGCACCTCGACCACGCCGGCGGCCTCGCCGAGTTCGCGGGAACGGACGTCCCGATATACGTCCACGAGGAGGAACTGAAGTTCGCGTACTACTCGGCGAAGACGACCGAGGGCTCCATCGCGTACCTCGCGTCGGACTTCGACCGCGACCTGAACTGGCACGTCGTCCACGGCGACGAACACACGCTGTTCGACGGCTTCCGGCTCATTCACCTGCCGGGTCACACGCCCGGCGTGCTGGGCGCGCACATCGAGACGCCCGACGGCGACGTGCTCGTCGCGGGCGACGAGTGCTACGTCGAAGGCAACTACGCCGACGAGGTGCCGCTCGGCCCCGGCCTGCTCTGGAGCGAGCGCGACTGGTTCGAGAGCCTCCAGACGGTGAAGGAGCTCGAACGCCGGACCGGCGGCGACGTGCTGTTCGGCCACGACCTCGACCGCTTTTCGTCGTTCGGCGACGGCTGGAACGTCTGAATCGAACGACGGCGCGCTCGTCGGCCTCGGATTTTCTGGACTCACGCGCCGAGCGGGCGACAGCGACCGCACTCGTCGCGTCCGAAGAAAGTGAAAAGGGGAACCGCAGGGGTGGTGGCGGGTGAGGTGGGGTTGGGTGGAGTGGTGTGGCTGGTGTTGGGGTGGGGAAGTAGGGGGATTGGATTACTGGTGGAGACGACGACCCGGCCTAAATCATGAGTTGCACGTCGGCGTCGGCCATGTGCTGGAGGGCCGTCGCCGCGCCGACGCCGGTGGTGACGCCGTCGTAGAACTCGGCTTCGTCGTAGCCCATCAGTTCGATGGTCATCTGGCAGGCCTGGAGGTCGACGCCCATGTCGAGGGAGGTCTCGATGAGTTCCTCGATGGTCGCCGTCCCGTTTTCCTTGATCTTCTTTTCCATCATGCTCGTGGCGACGTTGTCCATGAAGGGCAGTGCGGCGACGGCGTTCGGCATCGGCATGCTCGGGTTGCCGACCGCGCTGAGCTTCAGGTTCTTCGACTTCTCCTCGTGGAGGATGTCGAGTCCCCAGAACGTGTGGAAGACCACGACGTCCCAGCCGAAGGCGGCCGCCGTGCTGGCGAGGATGAGCGGCGGGTACGCCATGTCGAGGGTGCCTTTGGTCGCGATGATGGTCATCGACTTCTGTCCGTCGTCGTCGGTCGCCTCCCGGAGGTCGGAGACCTCCTCCTGCAGGGCTTGGACCTGCGCACGGAGGTCTTCGACGGAGTCGGCTCCCGCGTCGACGGGCGCGTCGGCGTCCGAGCTCATTCCTTCTGGATGAAGTGGCGGAAGACCGCGTCGCCGTCTTCCTCGGCCTCTTCCTGTTCGAGCATGGCGACGCCGTCGGTGGCGTCGGCCCAGCCCTTCAGGTCGCTCATACTGCCGGAGTCGGTCGCGACGACCTGCAGAATCTCGCCGGATTCGAGCTCGTCGACCGCGCCGCGGGTCTTGACGACGGGCATCGGGCAGGACAGTCCTTTCACGTCGAGGGTCTCGGTGGGTTCGTATGTACTCATTTTCGAAGTCACCTGTGTTGGGTGTATTCCACAATATAAGGGTGCTTCGTAAAAGTGTGTCGGTTCTTGGGGAGACACCACAATACCTTATCGAACGGGCTGAAGGGCGTCAAATCGGCACTTAACGGGTTAGAGAGCCATTGTGTGCTCGCGTAGGTGCGAAATCGCACTAGTTTCGGTCGATGTCTACGGAGAGAATATTGCATAAAATCCAAACTACCATCCGAAAGCTTAAGTCGAACCACCCGATAGTGGGTGATGCATACATGACCGTTCCAGACCTGCCGGAACTCGAAGTCGACGTGCCAGTCATCGAACCCGAGGCGCTGAAAGCCCGCATCGACGAGGGCGAGGCGCTGACCATCCTCGACAACCGCGTGCCGTCGGAACACGAGGACTGGCGCATCGACGGCGAGAACGTCTCGCACGTCAACATCCCCTATTTCGAGTTCCTCGACGAGGAGCTCGACGAGTCGCTGTTCGAGGACCTGCCCGAGGACGAGGAGTTCGTCGTCCTCTGTGCGAAGGGCCACTCCTCGGAGTACGTCGCCGGGTTGCTCATCCAGGAGGGCTACGACGCCGTGGCGCTCGAACGCGGCATGAACGGCTGGGCGAGAATCTACGAGTACACCGAACTGGAGACCGACGGCGACGCGCTCGTCGCGCAGTACCAGCGCCCCTCCAGCGGCTGTCTGGCGTACCTCGTCGTCGACGGCGACGAGGCCGCCGTCGTCGACCCGCTTCGCTACTTCGCCGACGAGTACGTCGCCGACGCGAAGGCGCTCGGCGCGGAGCTGAAGTACGCCATCGACACGCACATCCACGCCGACCACATCAGCGGGGTCCGCACGCTGGTCGAAGACTACGGCGTCACGGGCGTCATCCCCGAGGCCGCCGAAGGCCGCGGCGTCGACTACGACACCCCCTACGAGACCATCGCGGACGGCGAGACCCTCACCGTCGGCGACACCGACATCGAGGCCATCCACACGCCCGGCCACACGACCGGCATGACGACCTACAAGGTCGACAACGTGCTCTTTACGGGCGACGGCCTGTTCATCGAGTCGGTCGCCCGCCCCGACCTCGAAGACGGGGACGAGGGCGCGCCCGACGCGGCCGGGATGCTCTACGACTCCCTGCAGGAGCGCGTCCTCTCGCACGACGACGACGCCATCGTGGCCTCCGCGCACTTCAGCGACGCGGCAATCCCCGCCGACGACGGCAGTTACACCGCCACGCTCGGGGAACTGAAGGACACGATGGACGCACTTTCGATGCCCAAAGAGGAGTTCGTGGAGTTCATCCTCTCCGATATGCCGCCGCGGCCGGCCAACTACGTCGACATCATCGAAACGAACCTCGGTGTGCAGGAGTCCGACGACGACCGCGCCTTCGAGCTCGAACTCGGGCCGAACAACTGCGCGGCCAGCAACGAAGCCCTGACGAACTAAATGTCGGGTCTGACGCCGCTCCTCGTCGACGGGCTCTTCCCGAACGGCATCGCGCACTACGCGCTCGGCGGCCTCCTCATCGGCCTCGGGACCGCCGTCATCTACCTCGGGACGGGCGTCATCGCCGGCGCGAGCACCTTCCTCGAATCGACGCTGTCGTACGTCTCCGACCTCCCGCGGTTCAACAAGGCGAAGTACGTCGCCTCGCGGGACTGGCGGGTCGTGTTCACGCTGAGCATCGTCGCCGGGGCCGCGCTGTACACCGTCCTGTTCGGCGACGGCTGGTGGGTCTCTGACGTGCAACCGTGGCGCTTCGCCGTCGGCGGCGTGCTCGTCGGCGTCGGCACCCGCATCGGGAAGGGCTGTACGTCCGGCCACGGGGTCTGCGGCGTCGGCTCGCGCTCGCGGACCTCGCTCGTCAACGTCGCCACCTTCATGCTCGTCGCCATCGGGATCGCACAGCTCCTGAGCGCGCTGGGGGTGTCGCCGTGAGCGACGACGAGCGCGGACTCGGGTTCATGCTGGTCGTCATCGCGGGCGGCCTGATATTCGGGTTCGGCCTCGCCGTCAGCAACATGGCCCGCCCGGAGGTCGTCCTCGACTTCCTCCAGTTCGACGACTTCGGCCTCCTCTTCGTGATGGGCGGCGCCGCCGTCGTCACCGGCACCGTCTTCGCGCTCGCCGAGGCGTTCGGCGACCGCGCGCCCCTCACCGGGCGCGACTACGGCCGCCGCCTGAAGTCGTTCGACAAGAACGTCGTCGTCGGCGGGGTCATCTTCGGAGCCGGCTGGGGCATCTCGGGTATCTGCCCCGGCGCGGCCTACGCCAGCGTCGGCATCGGCAACTACCCCATCCTCATCGCCATCGGCGGGATGTTCGTCGGCGCGTACCTACAGGGGCTCTGGCGCGCCCGCCGCGCCGAGAGCGCCGCGACCGGCACCTCCGCCGACTGAGCCGTCTCGCGACGAACCCGGTTTCGATTTCGTTCTTTTCGTACCTCGACCTCGACCGTAAGCGGCGGCGACGCCCTCGACGCCCGCTCCGTTGAACGCGGACGCGAGGCAACGAGTCGCGCGCGCCGTCGAGTGCGGAGACTCGTGTTCCCTCCCAGCGTGGCGTTCGAAGCTCGCCCAGACGCTCGTATGTGCCGCCGTGAGCGCCTTTCGACGCCGTTCTCTCGTCTCCGACTCCATGTGGGAATAGAATTGTACAATAGACAAAATACTATTCTGTCATAGGTAGCGGCCAAATATGTTTGTAAGGCCGCGTGATACAAAATGTGCCCCGATTTAGTGGTATTTCTATGCTGTTTCTATAACTTATGTGTATGCAACGAGGATATGGTATTGTATAGTATTCCCAAAAGCGTTATATCCTCACTCCGGTTAGCCAGCCATGTACAAGAAAGTATGATTCGCACAAGACACACCGGGCACCCCGAGGGGTGCTGGTAAGATGTTCGGAATCGAGACGTTGGGCGGCAACGTTCAGGCCGCCGCGCTCGTCGGCATCGTCCTCGTCGAGGCGATGGTCCTGTACGTCGGCTACGGCGCGCTGACCGCCGCGGTCGGGCCGTCCGTGCGGAAGGCCATCGGTGGTGAGTGAGCGTGTTCGAGCTACTGGGCATGTCGGCCGGGATGCTGGCGCTTTTCGTCGCGTTCGGCGTCCTCATCGGCATCCTGTTCGGCTTCTTCGGCATGGGCGGGTCGTTCCTCGTGACGCCCGCGCTCCTCGTCATGGGCTACCCCTCGCGCGTGGCCGTCGGCTCCGGCCTCGCGTTCGTCTTCGGGACCTCGGTTATCGCGACGCTGAAACACCGCGACCTCGGACAGGTCGACTACAAACTCGGCGTCTCGATGATTATCGGGACCACGGTCGGCCTCGAAGTCGGGAAGGAAATCGTCCTCTACCTCGAAGAGCTCGGACTCGCCGGTAACATCATCAGCGTCACGTACGTGCTCTTGCTCGGCGGTATCGGGCTGTTCGTCACCTACGAGGCGCTGAAGGGCGGCAACGGCGGCGGCGTCAGCCACGACGTGGACGGCGACGCCGACATCGACGCCGACGACATCCCCGAGCTGGCGAAGAAGATTCAGAGCTACTCGCTCCCGCCGATGATAACGCTTCGCGGCGGCGTCAAGGTCTCGCTGTGGATGATCCTCCTCGTCGCGTTCGCCACGGGGCTCCTCTCGGGGTTCCTCGGCGTCGGCGGCGGCTTCATCCGCATGCCCGCGCTGTTCTACCTCATCGGCGTCCCGGTGCCCATCGCGGTCGGGACCGACCTGTTCGAAATCATGTTCTCGGGCGGTATCGGCTCGTTCCTCTACGCGCAGTCCGGCGGCGTCGACCTCTCTATCGTCGCGCCGCTCCTCGCCGGTTCGGCGCTCGGCGCGCGCGTCGGCTCCGCCGCGACCTCCATCGTCGACGAGGACGAAATCAAGGTCTACTTCGGCCTGATGTTGCTCCTCGGCGCGCTCGCGGTCGCCGTGCGGCAGGCCGGGAACTACCTCGGCATGGGCGTCCTCGACTACGTCAGCCTCGCGCTCATCCTCGGCTCGGCGCTCATGGTCTCCGGCGCGGTGCTCTACAGCGCCGTCAAGTCCATGCGCGCGCCCTCGGCCACCGGGAGTTCGACCGCCGACTGAGGGCGACGACTCACACGCGAACCGCACTCGCATCGAACACGAATCCGCGACACCGGGCCGCCGTTTCTCCCCCGGTGTTGTGCAAACTATACAAACCCTTTTGAGGGCTGACCACGTAGCCCGAACCGATAATGGCTAGCTCGATGGTCGAATACCTGCAATCGGACATGGAGTGTGAGGGGCTCCTCGAGTGTCTCCACGGACTGAAACAACTCGACCGGCGGTGTTTCGAGGTGCTCGTCGAGACCGAGGAACACCTCACCGTCGACGAGGTCGCCGACGCGGTCGAACGCGAGCGCTCGACCGCCTACCGCTCCATCCAGCGTCTGTTGCAGGCGGGGCTCATCCAGAAGGAACAGGTCAACTACGAACACGGCGGCTACTACCACGTCTACCACCCGACCGACCCCAACGAGGTCGCGGACGACATGCAACGCATGCTCAACGACTGGTACGCCCAGATGGGCACGCTCATCCAGGAGTTCCGCGACAAGTACGACGAGAAAATCGTCCCCGCAGAGTGAGTTCGTTCGGTCGACGAGCGGCCGTCGCCCCTCGATTGGTTCGCGCGTCCCAAATCGATTAGGTTCCGTATTCAACCGCATACAGTCCATAGCTACTGCTACGACCACTCTATGTCGAAGAGTAAAAGCAGTCCCCGAAACAACGAGTTCGTCGAAGAGTGCCCGTCGTGTGAGTCGCGGACGCCTCACGACGTCTCCATCGAAATCAAGACCGAGAGCCGGAAACGCGAGAACCGTCAGTTCTCCCGCGAACCCTACCGCGTCACGCGCTGTACGCGCTGTGGAGACACGCAGTCCCAGCGCATGAACGACGCGTGAGCGGCGCTCCCGACCGGCGGCCGACCTCCTCCCGCGTCCGACTCCGGACGACCACGCCCGCGACGACGTAACCACGGCCCGAGCCATGACACAGACTCACACTGACGACACGCCGACCGTCCTCCTCGTCGACGACGAGGCCGCCCTCGCCGACAGCCTCGCGCTGTGGCTCGAACGCCGCTACCGCGTCCGGGTCGCCTACTCCGGGCGCGAGGCGCTTCAGGCGTTCGACGACGACGTCGACCTCGTCTTTCTCGACCGCAACCTCCCCGGTCTCTCCGGCGAGTCCGTCCTCGAAGAACTCCGCCGCCGGGTCGACCCGTCGTCGTTCGGCGTCGTCATGCTCAGCGCCTCGCCCGGCGACGAACTGACCGCGCTCCCCGTCGACGACGTCCTCACGAAGCCGGTCACTAAACGCGATGTCTTCGACGCCGCCGCTCGTCTCGTCGGCGACGCGCCAGAAGCGAAACTCGAGTAACCGTTCTCCCGCCGTATCCGCGTCCCTCAGTCGTCCGCCGGCGCGGGACTCAGCTCGTCGAAGTACGTCTCGATGAGCTTTCGCTCCGCCGTCCGGAGATGTTCGTGGAGCGTCGGCGGCGAGATACCGAGCGAGTCGGCGACCTCCTCGGCCGTGCTCCCGCGGGGCCACTCGAAGTACCCGGAGACGAGCGACGTTTCGAGGACCGTCCGCTGTCGGTCGGTCAGCTTCGAGTCGAGCGCCCGCCGGAAGGAGTCCGGTGACTGGACGGACCGCTCGGCCTCGCGCTTTGCGACGACCGAGACGCCCGGTGCGGCCGTCGTCACCGCCTCTACCAGCGCGCCGTGGTCGGCGTCGGCCGCGACGTGGAGCGCGAGGGTCCCAGACCCCTCCGAGAGTGTCAACCGCTCGACGCCCGCGCCGTGGTCGATAGCGGTCGAAAGCACCGCCTCGGCGTCGGTGCGGAGTTCGACGACCGACTCCTCGCCGCCGTCGGAGACGACGCGGGCCTGCGAGACGTCGTCGGCGTCGACGGCGGCCTCGACGGCGTCCGCCCCCGACGCGCCCGCGACGCTGACGAAGCAGGTGAGACCGTCGTCGAGGCGGCTCGCGCTGTCGAGCGAAAGCTGGCAGTCGAGCGTCGCCGAGAGCCCGGCGAGCACGCCGGTGTCGCCGGCGTCGCCGCCGACCTGAAACTCCAGTTCGACGATGCTGTCGCCGTTGAGAAGCTGTTTGCTCTGAGCCGCGCTGATGCCGTTGCCGACGGTCGCCCCGAGGTCGGAAAACAGCGCGGCGGACTCGTCGTCGAAGCCGTCGGTCTCGTCGTAGACGACGAGCGCGCCGTACATCGTCTCGCGGTAGTCGATGGCGACACAGAGCGCCGACACCGCGTCGAGGGCGGCGGCGTCGTCGCCGAACACGGCCGCGCGGTGCGCCTCGGAGATGTCGTCGAAGGCGAAGCCGTCTTCGACCATGCCGTCGATGTCGAACGCCTCGTCGACGAAATCTACGTCGACGCCCGCGGGGTCGAGGCCGTGACCGGCCGCCGCGGTACACCGGAGCGTGCCGGCGGCGGTGCGCCTGAGGACGAACGCGGCCTCGTGGGCGCTCGCGACCGTCTCGCAGACGGTCTGTTCGATTTCGTCGCGGGTGCGCGCGTCGATGAGCGCCCGGTCGACGTCGCGGAGGAGCTCGTTGGTCCGGTTCAGGCGGTCGAGCTGGGCCTCGCGGTTGCGAATCGCCTCCTCGTGTTCGGTCCGCACCGCCTCCAGGCGACTTCGGAGGTCCGAAAGCGCCTCCGGCTCGCGGAGCTCCTCGACGTCGCGGCTGTCGAGCGCCGCCTCGGTGGATTCGAGCGCGAAGTACTCGCGGACCTCGGAGTCGAACCCCGACCGCACGAGCAGTTCCTCGACCGTCTCTTTGACCTCCGTCTCCGAGACGGGCTTGACGAGATAGGCGTCGAACGGCATGTCGACGATGTCGGTGTCGGGCTCGACCGCGGTCATCATCGCCACGCGGCAGTCGAGGCCGCGCTCGCGAATCTCTTCGAGCACGTCGTCGCCCGTGACGTTCGGCATCCGGCGGTCGAGGAGGACGACGTCGACGGTGTCGTCCAGTCGACCGAGAGCCTCTTTTCCGCCGTAGGCGGTCTCGACGGCGAACCGCTCGCCGTCGAGCCAGTACCGGCAGGTGTCCGCGAGGTCCTCGTCGTCGTCGACCACGAGGACGACCTGCTCGGCGGCCCGAAGTTCGGGGCTCTCGCGCGCCGAGCGTTCGGTGACCATCGTATCGAACACACAGTGACGGCGAACGGTAATATATCTGCCCATCGAAGAAGGTGGAATTTAGGCGGTACGGCGACCCGAGTCGGCGGTCTCCGACGGGCGGGGTACCCCCGTCCGAAGGCGGGGAGAACAGAGCGGAAGGCGAGCGGCGCGCGGGACCGACCTCACGCCCGCGGGAGCGTGACGACGAACGTCGCCCCGCCGCGGTCGTTGTCCTCGATTCCGACCGAGCCGCCGTAGCTCTCGACGATTTCGCGGACCAGAAACAGGCCGAAGCCGTTGCCCGGGTTCGACAGGTCCTCGATGCGCTGGTCGACGATGCGGTGTTTCTCCTCGTCGGGGACGCCCGGCCCGTTGTCGGAGACGCGGAGTTCGACCGCGTCGTCGCCGGCGGCCACCTCGACTTCGACCGCGGGGTCCGGCTTGTCGTTGTGCTGGACGGCGTTTTTCAGCAGGTGCTCGACGACCTCGTCCAGCAGGTCGTCGGCGACGACCGAAATCTCCGGCAGTCGCCCGACCGCGACGCTCGCGGCGTCGGACTCCCGCCGGAGCGACTCCACGCCGTGGCCGACCGCCTCGTCGATTCGGCGCGGGCGGAACTCGTGGGACTCGCGCTCGACGATGACCTTCATGAACGTCCGCATCGTCCCCACCAGCTCGGTCATCTCGCGGACGCGTCCCTGTATCGTTTCGAGGTGCGTCAGCCCCGCGTCGCTCACGAAGTCCTCGACGATGTCCGCCCGCGCGCCGACCACGTTCAGCCCGTTCAGGAGGTTGTGGCGGATGATGCGGTTGACGAACTCCAGTCGCTCCTGTTCGCGGCGGAGCGCCCGCTCTCGCTCCTTGCGGGCGGTGATGTCGTGGCCTTCGAGGACCAGAAACGACACCTCGCCCTCGTCGTCGTCGACCGGCGTGACGGAGAAGTCGATGACGACCGTCCGGTCGGTGTTCTCGCGGTCGATTTCGACCTCGTGGCGGACGAACGCTCCGTCGACCGCGCGGTCCAGCGAGTCCCGGAGGTCGGCGACGCGTTCGTCGTCGTCGCGCCACCACGGCGTCTCCCACGCTCGCAGTCCGATGACGTCGTCGCGGTCGGCGTCGACGAGGTCGAGCGCGGCGTCGTTCACCCGGAGGACCGTCCCGTCGGGGTCGACCAGCCCGATGTACTGGAAGGTGCTGTTGAACACCGCGTCCAGTTGCCGTTCGCGGCGCTTCCGGTCGGTCATGTCGCGTGTCACCTTGGCGAAGCCGATGACCTCGCCGGCGTCGTCGGTCAGAGCGGTGATGGTGACAGACGCCCAAAAGCGGGTGCCGTCGGCCCGGACGCGCCAGCCCTCGTCTTCGACCCGGCCCTCGGTGCGCGCCCGGTCGAGGAGGCGGTCGGGCAGGCCGTCTTCGGCGTCCTCGTCGGTGTAGAACGTCTCGATGTGCTCTCCGAGTATCTCTTCGGTGTCGTAGCCCTTGATGGCCGCCGCGCCGCGGTTCCAGCTCTCGACGCGCCCCGAGGCGTCGAGGCGGAACAGCGCGTACTCCTCGATGTTCTCGACGATGCGCGAAAACGCCTGCTCGCGGCGTTCGAGCTCGCGCTCGCGCTCCCGGCGGACGTGAGTGTCGATGCCGTGGGCGACGGCGTGTCCGAGGTTCCAAATCGGCTCGTCGAGCTCCGGGGTGAACGCCCGCTCGTGTTCGGCGTACATCGTGAGCACGCCGTAGCGCGCGTCGTCGTAGACCAGCGGGACCGACGCCGCCGACCGGTAGCCGCGTTCGAGCGCCGGCTCGCGGAACGGCCCGAACGCCGGGTCGTCGGCGATGCTGTGTGTCGCCTGCACCGCGTTCGACCGGACCGCCCGCCCGACTGGGCCGTTTCCCGCGGGGCTGTCCGCCGACACCGACACGGAAATCTCGTCGAGGTAGCCGTCCTCGACGCCGGCCCACGCGGTCGGCTCCACGTCGCCCGTCGTCTCGTCGACGACGCCGACCCACGCGAACCGGAGTTCCCCGGTCTGGACGAGTCGCTCGCAGACCTGCCGTTCGATGTCCGCGCGCCCGGCGGCGTCGACGATCGTCTCGTTCACGTCAGCGACGACCTCGTTGAACGTCGCGAGGATGTCGAGCCGCTGGCGCAGTTCGCGCTCGGTCGCCGACGGCTCGCCGACCGACCGCCGAGACCCGTCGGTCATCCCTCTCGACCCCCCCGCGAATCGGCGTCCCGTCGTGCGTGCATACCCCGACTCTAACCCCCACCGACTTGTGCGTTTCTCGGTCGGGCCGGCTCTTCCCTAACCACGTAGGGCCGTGAATTACTACTGACCGTTCCATTCCACTATGTGGCCACAGTGACCTGCCCGGGTCACTCGTCGTGCCCGCACGCCCCCACGGCGGAATCGACAACCCACCCCCTCTCCGCCCAGGGGACGTGTCCCTGCCCAAACCCCAACTCCCTTTCCGCGAAATCGACCGACGAGCGACGGGTGTTTCGTTCGTGTCCCCGACTCGTACATTCATTTCTAGCGGAGGCAGATACAAGACCGAAAGGACGCCTCACCGCGCCATTTACGCCCGATGAGCACATATGTGCAACTCATGAAGAAAAACGAACTCATCCACGTCCACTCGCTCCTCGTGGAAATCGCCACAGACTACCGCGACAGCGGGGTCGTCACGAGCGCCGACCTCGAACCGTACAACCGACTGGGAATCAGCCCGATGGCCCTCCGGGACTGCCGCGCCGACCACGAGCGCGCCGTCCGGACGCTCACGGCCGTGCTCGCGGTCTGTGCGGCCCGCGACCTCGACCGCGACGCGGAGGCGGTGCCCGGCCGACGCCTGCTCCGGTCCGACGAGACGGCCGGCACTGACACCGACCAGCGCGCCACGTCGTACTGATTTCTCTCCGCGGTCTCCCTCGAACAGCGGCGGCACCGGCCGACGGGTGGACCTAAGAGCGCCCGGTGAGACGCCCTCGGTATGCGACTCGAAGACTACTGGGGCGTCGGTCCGAAGACCTCGGACCGACTGGAATCGGCGCTCGGCAGGGAGGGGGCGGTCGCCGCCATCGAGTCGGCCGACGTGCGGGCGCTCGTCGACGCCGGCGTCACCCGCGGGCGGGCGGTCAGAATTCTCCGCCGGGCCGACGGGCAGGCCGGTATCGACGCGCTTGCGACCCGCGACGCACGGAACGTGTACGACGACCTGCTGTCGCTGGCGAGCGACCGCGCGCTGACCGAACACGCCGCCGACCGAATCCGCGTGTTGACGCCGCTTCCGGGCGTCGAGGCCCGGCGCGACCGCCTCGACCGCATCCTCGCGGCGCGGGAGGCGTGGGCCGACCTCGACGGCGACGCCCGCGACGCTATCGAGGCGGCGTTCCGCGACTACGACGAGGCCGGCGAGACCGAGCGCGCCGCCGTCCGCGCCGCGCTCGAACTCCGGGAGGCCGGACTCCGCGGCGAGCCGTTCGACGCGCTGGCGGAGGCAGACCCCGACGCCCTCCGCGACGCGCTCGGGGCGCTCGGCTACGTCGACAACGACGGCTCGGTCGCGGCGGGTGCCGACGAGCGCCTCGACAGCCTGCGGAGCCGGCTCGACACCGCGAACGAACTCCGATCCGGCTCGTTCGACGTGCTCGAAACCATCCAGTCGCGGGGCGTCCGCTCGCTGGACGACTTCCGAGCCGCGTTCGTCCAGTACGTCGCCCAGGAGACCGACCTCTCGCGCGGCGAGGTCGAGTCGGTCGCCGCCGAGGACGCCCGCGACGCGACCGACTTCGTGAGCGCGTCGCTCCGGGCGCTCGTCGAGGACCTCGAAGCCGACGTCGCCGCCCGCGAGGAGACCGTCGCCGAGGAGTTACGCGACCGAATCTGGGCGGCCCGCGACGACGTGGACCTCGCGGTCGAGGCCGTCGACGAGGTGGCGCTGTCGCTGTCGCTCGCGCGGTTCGCCGACGAGTACGACCTGACGCCGCCGGACATCGCCGAGACCGGGCTGGCGGTCTGCGGCGCGCGGAACCTCTTTCTCGACGACCCACAGCCCGTCTCCTACGCCGTCGGCGACCACGAACTCGCGTGTCCCGCCGGGTCGACACCGCCGGTCGGCGACCGCGTGTCGGTCCTCACGGGGGCCAACAGCGGCGGGAAGACGACGCTCTTGGAGACGCTCTCGCAGGTCGCCATCCTCGCGTCGATGGGGCTTCCCGTCCCCGCCGAGTCGGCGGTCGTCGGTCGGTTCGACTCGGTCGTGTTCCACCGCCGGCACGCGAGTTTCAACGCGGGCGTGCTCGAATCGACGCTCAAGTCCATCGTCCCGCCGCTTTCGGGCGACGGGCGGACGCTGATGCTCGTCGACGAGTTCGAGGCCATCACCGAGCCGGGTCGCGCGGCCGACCTGCTCAACGGACTGGTGAACCTCACCGTCGAGCGCGACGCCTTCGGCGTCTACGTCACGCACCTCGCGGACGAGCTGAGCCCGCTCCCGCCGGAGGCCCGCATCGACGGCATCTTCGCCGAGGGGCTGACCGACGAGCTGGAACTGCGCGTGGACTACCAGCCGCGGTTCGGGACGGTCGGCAAGTCCACGCCGGAGTTCATCGTCTCGCGGCTGGTGGCGAACGCCGGCGACCGCGCCGAGCGCGCCGGCTTCGAGGCGCTGGCGGCGGCGGTGGGCGAAGAGGCGGTACAAAAGACGCTGTCCGACGCCGAGTTCGTCGGCTGACGCGACGCGGCGTCGGAGGGGGCTAGCGGCGGCGGAGGCTCTCGTCGGCGGCGCGGCGACCGCGTCGGCGTCGGCGACTCAGCACATCTCGTCGAGCGAGACGAACGCGTCGGCGTCGGCGGTCAACCACGCCTCCATCCGGTCGCAACAGCTGTCGCGTCGGGGGTAGACGGTGACCTGGTCCGGGCTCCCTCGATAGGAGACGACGACGCTATGGAGGAAGCGTTCCCCGGTGGTATCCGCGCCGGCGCGGTCAGCGGTCCCTGCAACCGAGTTCTGAGATGCGGGCAGTTCGGACATTCGCCGTCACGTAGACAAACGCGACCGTGATTACATAACCTTCACTAAGTGTGGTAGGCATTGACAATATCCGGAGGTTACAAAACGTTGCACCAAGTGGGAGTACGGAGTGATACATAGCCGCGCTCGCCGACGCGAAGGCGTGGATTCCACAGTTTCGCGGCGTCGGCCGCGCCGTCGGGCGACTTCTGCCGGCGGAGACGGGTTGAAGTGCCCGGAACCGCCATCTGGGTGTCAATGGTCGATCCCACGTCCGATTTGGAAGAAAACGTAGACCCAGAAGACGCCCCGACCTGCGCGACGTGCGGGGAACCGATTGTGAACAGCCCGACGCACCACGTCGTCACGTGGGTCGAAGACGACGCTTTGCAGGCGCGGCACTTCTGCGACGACGACTGCCGGGACGCGTGGGACGACGAGCGGTAGCCGCTTTCTGACGGCCGATTCGCAGGACGCGATTCCACCCGACCTGACCCGACCCAACTCCGGCCGCGACTACTCGACCGACGACCAGAACTGGTCGAGGCCGAAGCCGAGCATGTCCGGACTGACGGGTCTGAACTCCTCGCGCTCCTGTGCCGGCAGGTAGTCGCGGACGCCGTTCCACGAGTCGCGGGCGTACCGAGCGTCGACGAAGACGCGGACGCCGACCTCGTCGGTGCCGCGGATGACGCGCCCGATGGCCTGTCGCGCCTTTCTGACCGCGGGCACCGTGAGCGCGGTCTCGAACCCGTCTCCGAACTCGCGGTCGTAGGCGGTCTTTACCGCGCGGGTCCGCGGCGACGACGTGTTGATGAGCGGGACGCCGCAGACGACGGCGGCCGAGAGCTTGTCGCCGCTGTAGTCGACGCCCTCGGTGAGCGTGCCGCGGAGACTCGTCACGAGCACCTTCCCCTCGCCGCCGAAGAAGTCGCGCTTGAGTCGCTCGGTGGCCCCGTCGTCGGACGACTCGTCGAGGAGGACGGGCTTGCCGACGCGGGCTTCGAGCGCGCCGGCCATCCACTCGGCCTCGGCGTAGTTCGGCATCCCGACGAGGACGTTCCCCGGCGACCGCTCGCACACCTCGACCGCGGCGTCGGTGTACGCGAGCCGCGTCTCGTTTTCCTCGCCGGGCGGCCCGCGGTTGCTGTGGGTGAACTTCGGCACGTCGACGGCGAAGCTCGCGCGGTTCGACTCGGGGAAGCCGAGGCCGAACGTCCGCTCTGCCACCGGGCGGCCGTCGTCGGCGAGGGCGTCGAGGCCGGTCACGCGCCGGAACACGTCGATTGGTTCGAGCGTCGCGCTCATGAGGACGCCGCCGCCGAAGTCGCCGAGGCGCTCCGCGATGGCCTCGCCGGGGACGCAGTTGTGGACCGACAGCCGGGCGTTGTACGCGCGCCGCCACGACTCCGGCGGCTCCATCTCGTCCCACGTCCGTTCGAATTCGATTTCGCGGAAGTGCTTTTCGTGGTCCGCGTAGGCCCACGTCGAAAGCGCCCGCCCCGCCGCGGGCGCGGCCCGGCGCTTGTCGTCGTCCTCCACCGAGTCGAGGATGCGGGCGACCGCCGACCCGGTCGCCTCGGCGCGGACCCACGTCCCCTCGTCGTGGCCGCTCTCTTCGGCCCACTCGGTGAGTTCGTCGACGCCGGGCTCCTCGGGGTCTCGAAGCGGGAGCTCCTCGTCTTCGAGTTCGGTGAGGTCGGCGCGCCAGCCGACGTACTCGCGGTCGAGGTGGGCGGTCACGCGCCGGTCGAGTTCCTCCCGGAGGTCGCGGATGAAGTCCCGGGTCTCCTCCAGTTCGCGGAGCGTCACGTCGGCCTCCTGTAGCTCCCCGCGGACGAGGTCGGCGTCGACGGTGGACTTGCCGGCGTCGTCGAACTTCACGGGCTGGATGACGCGCGTGAACTCGCTTTCGGCGTCGCGGAGCGTCCGGTCGCCGACGCCGACGGAGACGAGGTCGCGGACGCGGGGTTCGAGCATGTGCGCCTCGTCGCAGATGACGAACGTCGAGTCGTCGACGAGCGCGCCGGTGAAGGTGCCGACGGTCGTCGGGTCGAACGCGTGGTAGTAGTTGCCGACGACGACCTCGACGTGGGGCAACAGCGCGCCCATCACGGAGTGGGGACACGACCCCGCGCCCGCGGCCAGCGAGACGAGGTCCTCGGTCCCGATGAGTCCCTTCTCGTCGAACTCGAAGGGGACGGCCTCGATTGGGTCGCCGTCCTCGGGGAGGTCCGCGAGGAAGTTCGCATAAAAGGGGCAGTACTCCACGTCCTCGTACTCCGGCATCGACGTCGGGTACGGCGTCGGGTCGCCCGCGGTTTCGAGGTAGTCCGGCCCCGCGGCCGTCGAGCCGGTGTCGAGGAGGCCGGTCTGTTGCTCGCGGGCGTCCGTGGCGAGCGCCTCGGCGCTGGTCCGGCCGCCGTCGCCGACGAGCCCGCGGGTCCGGTCGCGGAGCGCCTCACAGCGGTCGTAGACGGTCGCGTCGTCGATGCCGCCACAGCCCTCGCGGCTGTAGGGACACACGTCGGACTTGCCGACGAGCGTGAGCCCCGAGACGGGCTTCCAGTCGGTCGGGAGGTTCTCGTTTATGGTTCGGAGGTCGGCCTCGAACTGCCGGAGCTGTTGCTTGACGCTCGTGAGGACGAAGACGCGCTCGTAGTCGGAGTCGGGGTCGCGGACGAGGTCGATGCCGGCGGTGAGCGCGAGCATCGTCTTGCCGGTCCCGCACGCGCCCTCCACGACGGCGAAGCCGTCGTCGCGGGCGGTCTGTATCGCGGTCTCGATTCCGTCGGCCTGCTCCGGGTACGCCTCCGGGTGGCCGAACACCTCCTGCCAGGTCACGCTCTGTGGTCCAGTTGCGACGGCCATAGGGGTGTCGGTGAGTGGCCGCGGCGTCGCACTTGAACGTTCGCGCCGGGGCGAGGAGGAATGGGGCGGGGCGCGCCGAGCTATTCGAGGAACGCGGAGATGACCTCGGCGAAGGCCTCGCGGTCGTCGGCGTCGCCGCCGACGCAGACGACGAACGGCGCGGCGGCGGCGTACACCTTCATCTCGCGGCCCTTCTCGGAGTAGCGGGTGTCGGCGACGCGGACGAGGTCGGCGTCGATGAGGTTTCCGAGGTGGTGACGGGCGTTCTGGACGGAGGTGTCGACCCGCTTCGAGAGTTCGGTCGCCGTCGCGGGCGACTCCTGCAGACACGAAAGCAGGTCGCGGGCGGTGTCACAGGAGAGGCTCCCGAGGAGTCGCGCCGTCTCGTCGTCGTCGAGCCAGTGAACCCGAGGGTCGGCCTCACCGCTCGCATCGACGGCTCCGTCGGACGGTCGCAACTCTGACACGTGGGTGATATTTCTGGAGGGAGAAGTAAATCGTTTCGGCTGTCAGGCGCTCGACGGCTCGGCGCGGTCGACGCCGGGCAGTCGGTTCAGCGCGTAGAG
Organism: Haloferax sulfurifontis ATCC BAA-897; assembly: GCF_000337835.1. Lineage (GTDB taxonomy): Archaea > Halobacteriota > Halobacteria > Halobacteriales > Haloferacaceae > Haloferax > Haloferax denitrificans. The sequence goes on from NZ_AOLM01000004.1 coordinate 281,257, forward strand.
GACGGCGAGCGCGGCGACGAACACCGCGAGTCCCCCGGCGAGCGTTCGGAAGACGGCCTCGAAGGCGTAGTTCGCCTCGGTCAGGAAGCCGACCGCGCCGCTCCCGTTGGCCTCCAAGAGGAGCGCCGCGCCGCTGAAGACGGCGTAGGCGCTCCCGCGGGCGTCGCTCGGCAACGACGAGAGCATGAACGTGTCGAGCGCGGGAAACAGGCTGTGGACGACGTAGCCGAGCACCGCGACGACGACGGCGACGGCGACGAAGCCCTGGGCGTACGTCAGGGCGACGAGCGCGCCGATGAAGGCGACGAGTAGGCCGAAGATGTACGGGACGTGCGGGAGCTTGTCGGCGAGGCGGCCCGAAAGCGAGAACGCGGGGACGCCCGCCGCGAAGACGATGGTGAGCATCGTGCTCGCCGCGGCGGGGTCGAACGCCTTCGCCTGCGTCATGTACGACACGAGGAAGTTGAAAAGCCCCTGCCAGACGAACCCCGCGGGCGCGATGAGGAGGATGCCCGTGAGAATGAGCTTCCAGTGGCCGAGCGCGGCGGAGAAATCGCGGTCCGCGCCCGTGCCGGCCCCCGCGCTCCCGTCGCGGGAGACGGCGTAGAGGAGGAGCGTCACGAGCGCGCCGGCGACCGCCAGCACCCAGAACGTCTCGCGCCACGAGTACGACGCGAGGATGAACACGACGACGGGCGCGGCGACGACGGCGGCGACCTGACTGGCCGCGCCGTGGATGCCGACCATGCGGCCGACGCGCTCGGGGAACAGTTCGCCGACGAGCGGGGTCGCGGAGACGAAGTACGCCCCCGAGGCGAGCCCGAGGCCGAACGCGCCGATTTGGAGCGTCAGCACCGACGTCGCGCTCGCGGTGAACGCCGCGGCGGCGACGAGGAGCGTGCCCGACCCGAGGACGACCTTCGACCGCGAGACGCGCGTGAGGAGGTAGCCGACGGGGATGCGCGGGATGGCGGTCCCGAGCCAGACGAGGCTCGTCACGACGCCGATGGTCGCCGGGCCGACCGAGAACTGCGTCTGGAGCGTCTCGACGAGCGGCGGGAACGCGACGCGGCCGAAGTTGACGAGGAAGACGAGTCCGCAGAGAGTTCCGAAGAGGCGGCGAGTCACTACCGCGGATTCAGCCGCCGCCGTGTCAAACGTTGCGAATCCGACCCGCGACCACATGTGTTAACGCGCCGCCGGGCAAACGGGGGCGTATGATTACGAGTCGACGCATGGCCGCGGTCGACCTGAACGCCGAGGCGCTCGGCGTGCCGCGGAAACAGCTCATGGAGTCGAGCGGGAACGCCGTCGCGCGGGCGTGCCGCGACCTCGCGGACCCCGGCGCGTCGGTCGCAGTCGTCGCCGGGCGCGGCAACAACGGCGGCGACGCCCTCGTCGCCGCGCGGTTCCTGAAGGCGTACGACGTGACCGTCCACCTGCTCGGCCGCCCCGAGACGATTTCGACCGACATCGCCCGCGAGAACTGGGACGCCCTCGTCGCGGGCGAGGCCGACCACCGGACCGTCACCGACTCGGCCGGCTTCGACCTCGGCGACCCGGACCTCGTCGTGGACGCGATGCTCGGCACCGGCGTCACCGGCGCGCTCCGCGAACCCGAGGCGACGGCCGCGCGCGCCATCAACGACTCCTCGGCGACCGTCCTCGCGGTGGACGTGCCCTCCGGCGTCGACGCCGATACGGGCGACGCGGCGGGCCTCGCGGTCGACGCCGACCGGGTCGTCACCTTCCACGACGACAAGCCCGGCCTCGGCGACCTCGACTGCGAGGTCGTCGTCGCCGACATCGGCATCCCCGAGGCCGCGGAGCTGTTCACCGGTCCCGGCGACCTCCTCGCGCTCGACCGCGACGCCCAGAGCCACAAGGGCGACCACGGCGACGTGCTCGTCGTCGGCGGCGGTCCGTACACCGGCGCGCCCGCGCTCGCCGCGCAGTCGGCCCTCAGAGCCGGCGCTGACCTCGCCCGCGTCGCCTGCCCCGAGGCCGTCGCCCGCGAGGTACAGGGCTACTCCGAGAACCTCATCGTCCGCGGCTTTTCGGGCGACCGACTCGCGCCCGAACACGTCCCGGACCTCCTCGACTTCGCCGCCGACCGCGACGCGGTCGTCTTCGGCCCCGGCCTCGGCGACGCCGACGAGTCGCTCGCCGCGGTCCGCGAGTTCCTCGCCGCCTACGACGGGACCGCCGTCGTCGACGCCGACGCCCTGCAGGTCGTCCCCGACGTGGACACCGAGGCGACGCTCATCTGTACGCCCCATCAGGGCGAGTTGCGGAAGATGGGCGGCGAGACCGACTCCGACTGGGAGGTCCGGAGCGACCTCGTCCGCGAGTTCGCCGCCGACCTCGGCCACACGCTCCTCGTGAAGGGCGCGTACGACGTGGTTTCGGACGGCGACGCGGTCCGCGTCAACCGAACCGGGAACCCCGGCATGACCGTCGGCGGCACCGGCGACGTGCTGGCGGGCGCGACCGGCGCGCTCGCGGCCGTCCTGCCCCCGCTCGACGCGGCCGCCGTCGCGGCCTACGGAAACGGCCGCGCGGGCGACCTCGCCGCCGAGGCGTTCGGCGGCGGCCTCGTCGCCACCGACCTCTTGGAACGACTGCCCGCGGCCCTGCGAGGTGACGAAGCATGAGCGACGAGCGCGCCGGTGCGGAGTCGAACGAATCGGTTGACCGCGACGACAGCGACCTGACCCACGTTGACGAGGAAGGCAACGTCCAGATGGTCGACGTGGGCGCGAAGCCGGACAGCCGCCGCCGGGCGGTCGCCCGCGGGACCATCCACCTCAGCGCCTCGACGGTTCGGGCCATCCGCGACGACGAAATCGGGAAGGGCGACGTGTTGGCGACCGCCCGAATCGGCGCGATTCAGGCCGTCAAGCACACGTGGGAGACGATTCCGATGTGCCACCAGATACCCATCACGAACGTCGACACCGAGTTCGAGGTGGCCGACGAGTCGGTCACGCTCTCCGTGACGGTCGGGACGACCGGCAAGACGGGCTGTGAGATGGAGGCGCTAGAGGGCGTGACGACCGGCCTCAACGTCGTCTGGGACATGGTGAAAGCCGCGGAGAAAGACGACGACGGCCAGTATCCGGGGACGCGAATCTCGGACGTGGAAGTCGTCACGAAGGAGAAAGCGACGCTCGACTGAGTCGAAACCGGCGGGTCGGGTCGAGTCCGCGACGGACCAAAGCGTGGTGGGCGCGACTCGGCGCAGGCCGCTCAGGCCGAGTCGGCCGGCACGGAGAGGTCGGCGGCCTTCGCCCGCGCCTTCTCGACGATAGCGGGGCGCGCCTCGAACTCGACGTGGACCTGTTCGCCCTCGTACTCCTCGGTCTCGACGTGGGCGTGGTCGTAGAGCCACGAGACGAGGCTCATCGTGTCGTCGGCCATCGGCAACAGGAGGCGCTCGCGCTCCCACGGGGGGAGTTCGTCCTCGACGCGGGCGGCCAGTTCCTCGACGTTCTCGCCGGTCAGCCCCGAGACGGCGACGGGGTTGGGCGCGAGCGCCGACAGCGCCGCGCGCTTTTCGTCGAGCTCCTCGGCCGCGACCTTGTCCACCTTGTTGAACACGGTCACGATGGGCGCTTCGTTGCGCTCGTAGAGTGTGTCGTGGCTCGTGACGAGCTTCTCGCGCATCTCTTCGACGGGCTCGGAGGCGTCAACGACGAGCAACACGAGGTCGGCCCGGTAGACCGAATCGAGCGTGGACTTGAACGACTCGACGAGCCAGTGGGGGAGGTCCGAGACGAACCCGACGGTGTCGGTGAGAAGCACGTCTCGCTTGCCCGTTTCGGCGCGCCGGGTGGTCGTCCCGAGGGTCGTAAACAGCTTGTCCTGTGACTCCGCGGTCGGGTCGAGGTCCGGGTGGAGGTCGTCGTTCTGGCCGACTTCGAGGTCGGCGGCGAGCCGTTGCATCAGCGTCGACTTCCCGGCGTTCGTGTAGCCCGCGAGCGCCACGAGGTCGAAGCCGGACTCGCGGCGCTGTTCGCGCCGGGTCTCCTCTTTGTCCGCGATGGCGTCCAGTTCGTTCTTGATGCGCGAAATCTGGGCCTTGATGTCCTGCTCGCGGCTCTCGTCGTACTCGCCGAGCCCCATGAAGCCGGGGCGCTCGTCGCGCTTCGCCAGCGACGCCTTCGCCTCGGCGCGCGGCAGTTCGTAGCGTAGCTCGGCGAGTTCGACCTGCAACTGCGCCTTGCGGGTGTTCGCCCGCTGGCCGAAGATGTCGAGGATGAGCGTAAAGCGGTCGATGACCTCCGCGTCGTCCGGGAGCTTCTGGGCGATGTTGTACGTCTGGTAGGGGCCCAGTCGGTTGTCGAAGACGACGGCGGCGGCGTCCTCGCGCGCGACGAGCGACGCTAACTCGCCGACTTTCCCTTCGCCGAAGTGGAAGGCGGCGTCCTCCTCGCGGGTCTGGGTGAGTTCGCCGACGACCTCGTAGCCCGCCGCGCGGGCGAGGTCCGATATCTCCGTGAGGTCGGCGTCTCCGCGGTCGACGCGCTTCGCGACGACGACGCGGCTCATCGCCGCACCTCGAGTGTGGGGTACGTTGCCTGCACTGTGTCAGTCGGTACTAGCCGCCGGAGGCACTTAAGCCCCGCTCGGCCGGGGTCACGCGTCGAGATGGCGTCCCGTCACCTCCCGTTCCATGGCCGCGTTTGGACGCCGGGACTCTTGTAGGTTGCCCGGCCGCGATCTGACAGTTCGGCGACGACGACAGTCTCCCCACAAATCACTTATATCGACGGACGGGTTGTTCGCCGTATGGACCCCTTACAACTGAGTATCGACCCACAACAGCTCGGCATCGAGTTCGGGAGCGGGGCCGTCATCGGCGGCATCATCGGCTTCGCGGCCAAGAAAATCGCGAAGCTCATCGCCGTCATCGTGGGCCTCGAACTCGCCGTGTTCAAGTTCCTCGAATCGCGGGGCATCATCACCGTCGACTGGGAGCGCCTCACCGGCGGGCTCGTGAGCGCCACCCAAGACGCCGCGAGCGGCGCGCCGCCGGACTGGATTTCGACGATTCTCTCGACGCTGTCCGTCTCCGCCGGCTTCTCCGGCGGCTTCCTCGTCGGCTTCAAGAAAGGATAGTTCGCGTTCGCGTCTCGGCCGTGCCGACCCGCACCCGTCTCAGAGCTCGTCTTCGTCCTTGACGATGCGCGTCTCGGCCGTGCCGCTCGTGATGTTGTTCACCTTGTCGTAGAAGTCGTTTTGCATCCCCGCGGGGAAGGTGATGACGCCGACCCACGAGCCGTCGTTCTGCCACTCCTCGCGTTCGAGGTCGCCGTAGCTCCGAATCTGGGCCTGCCCGCTCCCGGCGTACTCGGCGGGGAGTTGGACGGCGACGGTGACCTCGGCGAACTTGATGGGCAACACGGGGCGGAGCGCGTCGAGGGCGTCGTCGACCTGCGACTCGACGGGCTCCATCGGGTCGATTTTGAAGCCGGCCTCTTCGAGCGCGCGCTCGATTCGCTCCGGCGGGTGCGGCGAGTCGTTCATCTGCGGGTTCACCGCGTTTCGCGCGATGCGGTTGATGAGCGACTTGCGCTTCTGTTCTTGCATCTCGCGGCGCTGTTCGGCCGTGATCTGAATCTCCCCCTTCTTGACGACCTGGGGGATTATCTCCAGCGGGTCGGTCGTTCCGAAGACCTCTTCGAGGTCGTTCTCGGCGGGGCGGTCGCCGCGGGAGGCGTCCTCGAACACGTCTTCGGCGGCGATGACCTCTTCGAGGTCGCCGTCGAACTCGCCGCGCTTTATCGCGAGCGCCGCGTCGGGGTCGATGAGCACCTCGAACCGCGCGCCGTGGGATTCCAGGCGGGCCGTGACTGCCTCGTCGAGTGAAATCATAGGTTCCGATACTCTCTCCGTGGTAAAAAGCCCTCGCCGACCGACTCCCCCGACAGCGTCTCGCGAAATTCGCCGCGACCTCGTTCGGAGCAATCGTTATGCTCGCCCGCACCCCACGTCTCGGTATGAGTTCGCAGACGTCGGAGAAGTCCCTCGAAGAACGGCTCGACCTGTTCATGCGGCGGAACTTCCCCCAAATCGAGATGCACGGCGGCGACGCGGGTATCGAAGCCATCGACAAGGAGACCGGCGAGGTGTGGATTTCCCTCACCGGCGCGTGTTCCGGATGCGGTATCTCGCCGATGACGATTCAGGCGCTGAAGTCGCGCATGGTCGCCGAGTTCGAGGAGATAGACGCGGTCCACGCCTCGACCGGAGGCTTCTACGACGACGACGCGGGCGCGGGGTTCGAACCCGACGTGTCCGACGCGCCCTTCTGAGCCGCCTTCTGACTCCGCTTTTCGACCGAACTGCCCCGACGAGCGACGACGCCCGAACGCACCCGAGCGCGCGCCGCGCCGTCGCTAGCCGTGAGAGAAAAACGAAGAATCGAGCCGAGCGGAGCTGACGCCGGCTTACGCGGCGGCTTCGATGATGTCGACGAGGTCTTCTTTGCTCTGGACGCCGATGACCTCCTTCACCTGCTCGCCGCCGGCGTAGAACTGGAGGGTCGGGACACTGCGAATCCCCTGCTCGCGGGCCAGCTCTTGGAGTTCGTCGATGTCGACCTTGGCGACGACGGCGTCGGTCTCCTCGGCGATTTCCTTCACCGTGGGTTCGAGCATCTTACACGGGCCGCACCAGTCGGCGTGGTAGTCCACGAGGACGACCGCGCTGTCGGCGATGAGTTCGTCGAGTTCGTCCGAACTCTCGATATGGACGGGTACATCGGTTGTCTTCGGAGTGCTCATATCTCCACGTATCGGCGCGACACTCTTACCCATTGCGCCTGTTTGCGTGGCGACGCACGACCGCGAAACTCCGCGTTCGCGGCGAAAACGGCCGGATTCGAGGAACGAGGCTCAGCAGTCGTAGGTCAGGAGAACACCGTCGTCGACGCGCTCGACGACGCGGAGCGACAGTCGGGGGAAGTCGGCGACGAAGCCCTCGCCGTCGGCGAGCGTCGGCGCGTCGCGGCCGCCGATGACCATCGAGCCGACGTAGAGCGTGAGTTCGTCGACGAGGCCGGCCTCGAACAGCGAGAAGATGAGTTCGCCGCCGCCCTCGACCATGAGTCGGTCGACGCCGCGGGCTTCGAGGGCTTCGAGGGCGTCGGGGAGCGACACCCGCGTTTCGCCCGCGACGACGAGTTCCGCGCCGGCGGCTTCGAGCGCCTCGCGGCGGTCGGCGGGCGCGGCCTCGGAGACGAGCACGTAGGTCGTCGCCGCGTCGTCCAGAATCCGTGCGTCGGCCGGGGTTCGAGCGCGCGAGTCGGCGACGACGCGGGCGGGGTGCGGCGGGTCGCCCCGGTCCTCGCGGGCGGCGACGAGGGCGGGGTCGTCGAGCGTGAGATGCGGGTCGTCGGCGAGGACGGTCCCGACGCCGACGGCGACGGCGTCGGCGGCCGCGCGAATCTCGTCCACGCGGGCGAAGTCGTCGTCACCGCTTATCCGCACCTGCTCGCGGCGGCGCGAGGAGAGCTTGCCGTCGAGGCTCGCGGCGGCGTTGACGTGGACGTGCATACTCGCGGGTCGTCGCCGCGGCGAAAACGCCTTTCGGTGAGGTGCCGTCGGAGTATTGCCGGACAGGAATTAAATAGGCCTCTGTGGTACATTGTGTCATCTATGACTGCCAAGGTCCTGATGCTGGGGTGGGGGTTTCCGCCGAACGTCAGCGGCGGGCTCGACACGCACGTAGGCGAGATGTTCGAGCGACTCGAAGACCGCGAGGACGTCGACATCGAACTCGTGCTCCCCGCGGAGTACGCGCCGGACCGCGAGGGCATCGTGGGCGTTCCGACGGGCGAAGGCGACATCATCACCCGAATCGGACGGCTGGGCTCGACGTTCGCGGAGCGCGCCGCCGACGCCGACATCGTCCACACGCACGACTGGTTCGGCTACGGCCCGGGGTCGCGCGCGAAGTCGAACAACGAGGACGTGGAGTGGGTGACCACGTTCCACTCGCTTTCGTCCGACCGCAACATCGACCCGCCCCAGCGGGAAGTCGAGACCGAGCGCCGCATCGCCGAGCGCTGTGACCACCTGCTCGCGGTGAGCGAACTCCTCGCCGACAAGGTCAAACGCGAGTACGGCGGCGACTGCCACGTCATCTACAACGGCTTTTCGGAGTGCGAGACGACGGGCCGCGACCTCAAAGAAGAACTCGGCATCGACGGGAAGATGCTGTTTTTCGTCGGCCGGCACACCGACCAGAAGGGCATCTCGCATCTCGTCTACGCGATGGAGAAGCTCGCCCGCGACGACGTGACGCTCGTCATGGGCGGGTCGGGTCACCTCACCGCCCAACTCAAGCGCTTCGCCGAACTGCTCGGCGTCGAAGACCGCATCAAGTGGGCCGGCTACGTCCCCGAAGAGGCGCTCGGCGACTACTACGCCTCGGCGGACCTGTTCGTCTCGCCGTCGCTGTCAGAGCCGTTCGGCATCACCATCGTCGAGGCGCTGTCGACCGGCACGCGCGTCGTCGCCACCGAGAGCGGCGCGGCGGAGGTCCTCCCCGAGGACTGCGTCATCGAGGTCGAACCCGACTCGCGCTCCATCGCCGACGGCATCGAGTACGGCCTCTCGCTCGACGGCGAACCGGAGTACGAGCCGTACACGTGGGACCGCGTCGTCGACGAGACGGTAGCGTACTACCACAGCATCCTCGACGATGACGTCGACCCCTCGGCCGGCGCGGAGAACGAAGCCGACGCCGGCGACGCGGACGCCGCCGAGTCAGACGCGAACTGAACGTCGAACCCGGGGGTCAGCACTCCGGCTCGGAAATCGACGGTATCGGAACTCAGCGGAGGAGCCGCACGTCGGTCACGGGTTCTGGGTGGCGAATTCGGTAGCCGCCGCGGGTCGGGACCATCCCCTCTCGCGGCATCGTGCCGCGAGCGGACTGGTACGGCGAGTCGTCGGTCTGGACCGACTGGTACGGCGAGTCGTACGCCGACTGGTAGGGGCTGTCCGCCGACTGGTACGCGCTGTCGGCCGCCGCCTCGGCGTCGAACCCCTCCGGCGGGAGGTAGATTCGCTCGCCGGACGCGGAGCGGACGACGACCGCGCTGTCCTTGTCGCCTTCCATCACGATAGTCGTCCAGCCGTCCTCGATGGTCACGGAGAAGGAGACCTCCTCGTCGGCGTCGCCGGCGTCCGGGCCCTCGTCGTTCGACATACGAGTCCAACTGGCACGCGAGCACTTAGTGATTCGCCCGCGGCCGGTCGCCCGGCCGCCCGGCAACACTTTTTATCCGACGGGGGCGAATCCCGACTCGATGGAACTCGACCAGCATGCCGAGGAGCTTGCCTCCGCCCTCGGTGTCGACAAAGAGGAGGTCAAATCCGACCTGCAGAACCTCCTGCAGTACAGCGTCCCGCTCGACGAGGCGAAACAGAGCGTCCGACGAAAACACGGCGGCGGAAGCTCCGGCGGGAGCGACGGCGCGCCCTCGACGAAGCGCATCGCCGACATCGACCCCGACGGCGGCAACGTCTCGGTGACGGTCCGCGTGCTCACCGTGGGCACCCGCTCTATCGTCTATCAGGGCGACGAACAGACCATCCGCGAGGGTGAACTCGCCGACGAGTCCGGCGTCATCTCCTACACCGCGTGGCAGGACTTCGGCTTCGAACCGGGCGACTCCGTCGTCATCGGCAACGCCGGCGTCCGCGAGTGGGACGGCAAGCCCGAACTGAACATCGGCGCGTCCTCGACGGTCGGCGTGGAGTCCGAGACGGTCGAGACGCCCTACGACGACCGCATCGGCGGCGAGGCCGACCTCATCGACCTCCAGGCCGGCGACCGCGGCCGGACCGTCGAGGTCCGCGTCCTCGAAGTCGACTCGCGCACCATCGACGGTCGCAACGGCGAGACGACAATCCTCTCGGGCGTCGTCGCCGACGAGTCCGGGCGACTCCCCTTCACCGACTGGGCACCCCGCCCCGACGTGGAAGAGGGCGCGAGCCTGCGTCTCTCGGACGTGTACGTCCGCGAGTTCCGCGGCGTGCCGCAGGTGAACCTCTCGGAGTTCACGACGCTCGACGTGCTCGACGACCCCGTCTCCGTGACCGACTCCGCGCCCCGCCTGAAAATCGGCGAGGCCGTCGACGCCGGCGGGATGTTCGACGTGGAAGTGCTCGGGAACGTCCTCGAAGTGCGCGACGGCTCCGGGCTCATCGAGCGCTGTCCGAAGTGTAGCCGCGTCGTCCAGAACGGCCAGTGCCGACAGCACGGCGAGGTCGACGGCGAGGACGACATGCGCGTGAAGGCGATTCTCGACGACGGCACCGGCACGGTGACCGCCATCCTCGACCGCGACCTCACCGAGGAGATCTACGGCGGGACGATGGCCGACGCGATGGAGGCCGCCCGCGAGGCGATGGACAAGGAGGTCGTCGCCGACGACATCGCCGACACGCTCGTCGGCCGCGAGTACCGCGTCCGCGGGAACCTCTCTGTGGACGAGTACGGCGCGAACCTCGAAGCCGACGAGTTCGAGGAGACCGACGACGACCCGGCCGAACGCGCGGCCGCCCTCCTCACGGAGGTGCGCGCATGAGCGCCTCGCCGGTCGTCGGCACACGGGAAATCGCCTACCGCGTCTTCGCCGCCGAGTTCGACGACGCGTCGCTTTCGTACTCCGAGAGCGACGAGGAGCGCGCGCCGAACTACGTGGTCACGCCAACCGGCGCGCGACTCAACCGGACGTTCGTCGCGGGCGTGCTCACCGAGATCGAACACGTCAACGACGAGGTGCTCCGGGGGCGCATCGCCGACCCGACGGGCGCGTTCGTCACCTACGCCGGCCAGTACCAGCCCGAGCCGATGGCCTACCTCGACGCGGCGACGCCCCCGGCGTTCGTCTCGCTCGCGGGCAAGGCCCGGACGTACGAACCGGACGACGCGGACGTGGTCTACTCCTCGGTCCGCCCCGAGAGCGTCAACACCGTCGACGCCGACGTGCGCGACCGCTGGATCGTCTCGGCCGCTGAGGCGACGCTCCGCCGCATCGCGGTGTTCGACGAGGCGCTGTCGATGCCCTACCGTGGCGACGACCTGACCCGCGCGCTCGAAGCCCGCGGCGTCGACCCGACGCTCGCGGCGGGCATCCCCCGCGCCATCGACCACTACGGGACGACCCGAACCTACCTCGAAGCACTGCGCGAAGTGGCCGTGCAGGCGCTCGAGCTCGTCGCGGGCGACCGCGACCAAGTCGACCACCTCGACGTCGCCCCCGGCGACGGCGGCGACGCGGTGCTCGGTCCGCTCCCCGAACTCGGCCTCGAACCGGCAGAGAGCATCGATATCGAGGTCGGTGAGGCGGACGCGGACAACGCCGACGAACTCGCCGATGCGGAGCCCGACGCGGGTAAGTTCGACGCCGACCCGGAGGAGTTCGAGGCCGAATCCGAGTCCGAACCGGTCGCCGACGAGCCGGAGCCGGAACCCGCCGACAGTACCGAGTCCGAGGCCGTCGAGCCGGAGTCTGAATCCGACCCCGTCGCGGAAACCAAGCCGGAGCCCGCACCCGAACCCGAACCGGAACCCGTCGCCACCGAGACGACGGCCGCGACCGAGAGCCAGTCGGAGGCGTCCGAGCCGGAACCGGAGAGCGAGCCGTCCGCGACGGCCGAGTCCGAATCGGTCGAAGCGGCCGACCTCACGTCCGAACCCGAACCGGAGACCGACTCGCTCGACGTCGATTCTGAGCCAGACTTCGACGCCGGGGCCGACGACGGCGCGCTCGGTGACTTCGAAGACGACGCCCCCGACGCGGGTACGACCGACGCCGGTTCGCTCGACGAATCGGGAAGCGGAACCCTCGGCGACTTCGACGACGGCTTCGACGACCCCGAACCCGAACCCGAGGCGGACGCGCCGGCCGACGAGTCGGCGACCGACTCGACCGACTCCGCGTCCTCCGACGCCGACGACTCGGTCGACCCAGACGGGATGTACGAACTCGACGAGGACGAGCGGGCCGAAATCGAGTCCGAGTTCGGCACGGAGTTCACTTCCGGCGCGGACGTCGACCCCGCCGGCGAGGCGGACATCGACGTGCCCGACGCGGACGACCTCACCGAGCAACTCGGAGACGAACCCGCCGACGCCGAATCGGTGGCAGAGCCGGAACCGGAACCCGCGGCTGACGCCGCGGCCGAGCCCGAACCGGAGCCCGAACCAGCGGTCGAATCCGAGCCAGAACCCGAACACGAGCCGACGCCCGACGCCGACGAGTCCGCCGAGGCCGAGGACATCGACCTCGAATCGGTCGTCGTGGACGCCATGGACGACCTCGACGGGGGCGACGGCGCGACCCGCGACGAGGTCGTCGCCGCCGTCGTCGACGAGTACGGCGCGGACCCCGGCGCGGTCGAAGACGCCATCCAGGAGGCGCTCCTCGGCGGTCGGTGCTACGAGCCGCAGGACGGCGTGCTGAAGGCCATCTGAGGCCGTGTCGGGACCGCTCGTCGAACCGATTCCCGGCCATCCCGCCGCGGTGGCGCGGACGAGCAGGCGCGGGTTCCCCGAGCGCTCGCTCGTCGTCGCCGACTACCACGCCGGCATCGAGGCCGGCCTGCGGTACGAACGCGGGGTGGAACTCCCGTCGAAGGCCGCGGTCCGCCGCGAGCGCCTGCTGTCGCTTCTCGACCGGACCGACGCCGACCGACTGGTCGTCCTCGGCGACCTCGGCCACCGCATCGGCGACCAGAAGGGAGACGAGGCCGAGGAACTGCGCGCCCTCGCGGCCGCCGTGGCCGACCGCGCGGAACTGACGGTCGTCCCCGGCAACCACGACGGCGGCCTCGCGGACTTCTTCGGCGACGACGTGGAGGTGACCGACTCCGCTGGCGTCCGCCTCGGCGACGTGGGCTTCTGCCACGGCCACACGTGGCCCTCGCGGGAGGTGCTCGCCGCCGACGTGGTCTGTTCGGCCCACGAACACCCGGCGGTCAGGCTGGAAGACGAGGCCGGCGGCGCGCGGAAAGAGCGCGTCTGGCTCCGCGGCTCCCTCGCGCCCGCGGTGTTCGCGGAACACTACGAGGTCGCCCCCGCGGAGGTGGCGCGAGCAGACGCCGAACTCGTGGTGTTCCCGGCGTTCAACGACACCTCGGGCGGGACGTGGGTCAACGTCGCCGGACAGGGCTTTCTCTCGCCGTTCCTGCCCGACGGCCTCGCGAACGGGGAGGCCTACCTGCTCGACGGGACGCGGCTGGGCGACTACCGGAACGTCTGAGTAGCAGGGGCGGTGGTCGCGGTCGCCGCAGTCGCCGGGATGGCCTCGGTCGTCAGAACAGCCCCGAGCCGAAACCGAACGTGAGAGTGCCGAGAACGAACACGGCGACGGCGGCCACGCGGGCGAGTCGTTGCCAGCCGGTCCACTCGCGGAAGAACTCCGGGACGCCTTTTTTTCGTTCCTGCACGGCGTAGCCGACGAACCAGAGGGTCGAAAGCACCAGCACCGCCGCGAAGACCAGTTGCCACGCCGCGAGGTCGCCCCACTGATTGCCGAGAACGATGAAGAGGTTCCCGGCGGTGAAGCCCGCCTGCGACAGCCAAAAGGACCGCTCGGGAGTCACGTCACCACCGAGTACAGTTGGAGCGCGACGCCGAAGGCGTAGAGCGCCGCGCCGAGGACGACGAGGTAGACGAGCGGGCTCCAGTCGGTCGGGACTCGGGCGCGGTCGGGGTCGCGGAGGGCGACGACCGACGCGTAGCCGACCGCAACGACGCCCGCGGCCGCCGCCGCGGTGTTGATACCCACGTCTCCCGCCGAAACGTCGAGCGCGATATCGACGGCGGCGCAGAGACCGAAGACGAGGAACGCGGACCAGTAGACTCGTTTCGGGGACACGCCCGAAGTTGATTCACGGGCGACATGAATCTCCCGGTGGGGACCGCCCCGAGCGGTGCGCTTAATCGCCTCGAACCGCTACCTCGGGCGATGCCAGACGGCGAGGCCGCCGCCGGAATGGACGCCTTCGCGACGCTCTCGTCGCCCGTTCGGAACGCGCTCTCGGAGCGCGGATTCACGACGCCGACAGAGCCCCAGCGCCGGGCGATTCCCCCGCTTTCGGACGGGAAACACGGTCTCATCATCGCGCCCACGGGCACCGGCAAGACGGAGACGGCGATGCTCCCGGTCTTCTCGGCCATCGCCGACGCCGAGGACCGATTCGGGATTTCGGCGCTCTACATCACCCCGCTTCGGGCGCTGAACCGGGACATGCGCGAGCGGCTCGACTGGTGGGGCGAACGGCTCGACATCGACATCGACGTTCGCCACGGCGACACCACGCAGTACCAGCGCCAAAAGCAGGCCAACGACCCGCCGGACGTGTTGGTGACGACGCCCGAGACGCTACAGGCGATGCTCACGGGAAAGAAGCTCAGAACGGCGCTTTCGGACGTGCACCACGTCGTCGTCGACGAGGTCCACGAACTCGCGTCGGCCAAGCGCGGCGCGCAGTTGACAATCGGGCTGGAGCGGCTCCGCGAGTTGGCCGGGTCGTTCCAGCGAATCGGCCTCTCGGCGACGGTCGGGTCGCCCGACGAGGTCGGGAAGTTCCTGACCGGTGACCGCCCGTTCGAGGTCATCGAGGTGGACGTGGACAACCGCGTCGAGTTCGAAGTCGTCCGCCCCGAGGTGACGAACGAGGACGAGGCGCTGGCCGGGAAACTCGCCACCGACCCCGAGATAGCGAGCCACGTTCGGGCGATTCGGGATATCGTCCGCGACCACGAGTCGGTGCTCGTCTTCGTCAACACCAGACAGACCGCGGAGGCGCTCGGCTCGCGGTTCAAGGCGCTCGGCGACCCCATCGAGGTCCACCACGGCTCGCTGTCGAAGGACGTTCGCATCGACGTGGAAGACCGCTTCAAGGCCGGCGAGTTGGACGCGCTCATCTGCACGTCGTCGATGGAACTCGGCATCGACGTGGGTCGGGTGGACCACGTCGTCCAGTACAACAGCCCCCGCGAGGTGTCGCGGCTCCTCCAGCGGGTCGGTCGCGCGGGCCACCGCTTGGGCGTCGTCTCCCGCGGGACCGTCGTCACCGACCACCCCGACGACACGCTCGAAGCGCTCGCCATCGCCCGGCGGGCCGTCTCCGGCGAGGTCGAACCCGCCCGCGTCCACCACGGGAGCCTCGATACCGTCGCCAACCAAATCGTCGGCGTCGTCATGGACTACGGCGACGTGTCGGCCCGCCGCGCCTACGAGATTATCACGCGGGCGTACCCCTTCCGCGACCTCGCCGAGGACGACTTCCGCGCCGTCGTCCGCGAACTCTCGGGGAACCACCTCCTCTGGCTCGACGAGGACAAGGACCTCCTCGAGAAGTCCGGCGGCACGTGGCAGTACTTCTACGCCAACCTCTCGATGATTCCCGACGAGGAGACCTACGACGTCCACGACATCTCCTCGCGCCGGCAGATCGGGACGCTCGACGAGAAGTTCGTCCTCAACTTCGCCGCGCCGGGCGCGACGTTCATCCAGCGCGGCGAGATGTGGCGCGTCAACGACGTGGACGACGAGGAGGCGCGGGTGAACGTCTCGCCCATCGAGGACCCCGGCGGCGAGGTGCCGTCGTGGGTCGGCTCGGAGATTCCGGTCCCCGCGCCGGTCGCCGGCGAGGTGGGCGAACTCCGCGACGTGGCCGCGCCGCAGTTCGAGTCCGGGGCCGACCGCGAGGCCGTCGCCCGAGACATCGCCATGCGCTACCCGACCGACGAGGCCACGGTCAGGTCGGCGCTCGGCCCCATCGAAAGACAGGTCGAGGCCGGCGCGCCGATTCCGACGGCGAACAGGCTCGTCCTCGAAGGCTCGCCCCGGAAGGTGACGCTGAACTCGCCGCACGGCCACCGGGTGAACGAGACGCTCGGGCGGCTCCTGTCGGCGCTCATCGGCCAGCGGACCGGCTCCTCGGTCGGCATGGAGGTCGACCCCTACCGCGTCGAGTTCGACGTGCCGGGGAAGGTCCGCCCGACGACGTTCGCGGAGGTGCTCCGCGAGACCGACCCCGACCACGTCGAGGCCCTGCTCGAACTCGCGCTCAAGCGGTCGGACTCGCTGAAGTTCACGCTGGCGCAGGTGGCCGCGAAGTTCGGCGCGCTCAAGCGCTATCAGGGCAAGGGCCGTTTCGGCGGCGACCGCCTCCTCGCCGCGCTTGAGGACACGCCCGTCTACGACGAGGCCGTCCGCGAGGTGTTCCACACCGACCTCGCCGTCGCGGAGACGGTCGAACTGCTCCGCCGCCTCCGCGAGGGCGACGTGGAACTCTCCGTCGCCCGCGAACCGACCGCCATCGGCACCGGCGGCCGCGGGTCGGGCACCGACCTGCTCGTCCCCGAGAACGCCGACGCGAGCGTCATCGAGACGGTCCGGGACCGGATTCAGAACGACCGCGTGCTGTTGGCGTGTCTCCACTGCAAGGACTGGACTCGGGAAACGAAGGTCAAGCGCGTCCGCGAACCCGTGACGTGCCCCGAGTGCGGCGCGACCCGCGTCGCCGCGCTCAACCCGTGGGACGACGAGACGGTGAAAGCGGTCCGCGCGCCGGAGAAAGACGACGAACAGGAGCGACTGACGAAGCGAGCCTACCGCTCGGCGAGTCTGGTGCAGGCCCACGGCGAGCGGGCGGTCGTCGCGCTCGCGGCCCGCGGCGTCGGCCCGCACAACGCCGCGCGCATCATCAACAAGCTCCGCGAGGACGAAGACGACTTCTACCGCGACATCCTCGAACGGGAGCGCGAATACGCCCGGACCCAGTCGTTCTGGGACTGACGGAGCCGGTTTCGGGGTCGACCGCTTACTCCTCGATGGCCCACTCGTCGAGAATCTCGGTCGTCGCGGCCGCCAGCGCCTCGAAGTCCTGCATCGAGATGCCGTCGGTCGTGACGAAGACGCCGAAGTCCTCGACGGTGATGCGGACGAGATAGCCGTTTTCGAACACGCGAATCGTGTACTCGTAGTCGCCGAGTTCGGACCCGCGGTAGGCGTCCTGTGTCATCTTGAAGTCGTGCCACTCGTTGCCGATAAAGGAGTTCAGGTCGGCCTCCTGTTCGAGGTCCTCGCGGAGGTACACCTGCACGTAGTCGAAGCGGCTGAAGTACGTGAGCGAGCGGAGGCTGTCGCCGACGGCCGTGCGGCAGACGGTGACGAGCTTTTCCTGTGCTTCCTCGGGGAGGAGATTGGACATCGCTTCAGCCTGTGCGAGCGAGCGCCAAATAGGCGGCGGCTTCGGCAGTCACGGGGCGAGAACTGAGACGCGGCGACCGGCCGCGACGCCGCTATTCAGACGCGTAGGCGTCCCGGTAGTCGCGCTCGCGCCGGATGAGCTCCTCGACGCCGTGTTCGAGGATGTCGGAGCCGAGCGACGTGGCGCGGTAGTACGAAAACAGCCCTTCCTCGTCGGCTCGCGCCCGCTTTCGCTTCTCGACCAACCCGGCGTCGACGAGCTTGTTGAGGTGGTAGTGGAGCGTGTTCGCCTGCACGTCGAGCGCCTCGGCCAGCGCCTTCGGGCTCCGCTCGCCGAAGTGGACCAGCCGGTACAGCAGGGTGAACCGCGTCCGGTCGCCGAGCGCGGCCTGCATGTCGAGGTACTCGTCCAGCGTGAGGACGCTCGTCGGGGGAAGCAACTCGGCGGGGTCCTCGGGGAGGCCGTCCGAATCGACCGGGTCGTTCGTCGCCATCTCGGTTCGCTAGACGCGGCGTGTCGGTTTAACGGTTCTTGAGTCGAGCTTCGCTGAAAAATCCGGATTTTATATACTATCGCGCGGTACGTGTGCCCATGACGGACGCCGTCTCGCGCGACGAGATACGCGCGGCGCTCGGGCGAACGACCTACGACCGGTTTCTCGTCTACGTGATGGGTCCGTACAAGTCGTTCAACCTCAACTACGTCCTCTCGGAGGAGGAACTCGCCGCCATCGACATCGAGGAGCTTCCGGGGCCGATTCGAAAGCTGTTCGCCGCGCGAGACGAGGTCGACGACGCGCTCGCGCTCCTCCGACGCGTACAGGGAACGCTCCGCGCCGACCCGGGCGTGAACGCCTTTCTCGCCGTCGACGTGGACATCGGAACCGACGAGGTTGACGCCGCGACGCAGTCGCTCGCGTTCGCCGAGGCGAGCAACGCGACCGTGTTCGTACTCCCGTTTCTCGGCCACAACTTCGGCGTCGGCGAGGAGGCGGGGTCGATACTCGAACGGCTCTCCGAGACGCACGGCGACCGAATCGTCTTCGTCCACGAGGCGAGCGTCACGAGCGAGATGATTCGCGCGGCGCGCGCTCGCTGGGACCTCCGTATCGAGACCTACGACACCGAAGCGGAGCTTCACAAGCGCATCCGTCTGTTCGTCGCGGACGTGATGAACCGCGAGCTACACGGCGACTTGGACCGGCTGGACTGACGCTTCCTCCGTCCCCCATGTCTGTTAATTGCTACCACCCGGAACATTAAATATAATTTACATGAGGGCGACGAACGACCCGTCATGCCCGACGACGCCCTCGGACTGGCGATGTTGGACCCGCGTTCGCGGTTGTCTGCGCGCCCCCTGTGTCTACCGCGCCGGCGACGACGCAGGAGCCGCCGCCGGCGACGCGCACGTCTACGAGAACTATCTCGTCCCGTCCGAGCGGTGGCCCGCCGCGAAGCGCGAGTTCGTCGATTCCCTCCGAACCCCGCTCCTCGACGTGGGGTGCGGCGCGGGCCAACACGCCCTCGCCGTGCAGGACCGCGGCGAAGTCGTCGCCTTCGACGTGAGCCCGAACGCGGTGCGTGCGGCCCGCGAGCGCGGCGTCGAGGCGGCGGTCGTCGGCGACATGTTCGACCCGCCAGTCGAAGCGAGTCAAGCGGGGTCGGCGACCGGGGGCTTCGAGACGGTCCTCGCCAACGGGACGCAGGTCGGCCTCGCGGGGTCGCTGGACCGACTCGCCGACCTGCTCGCGTCGTTTGCCGACCTCGTCTCGTCGTCCGGCGAGGTCGTCGTGGACTCGTACGACCCGACGCGCATCGACCCCGTGCGGTTCTTCGGCTACCGGCCAGACCCGCGAGAGGGCATCGCTCGGCGGTCGTTCCGCGTGGAGTACGGCGACCTGCGCGGGCCGACGCTCGACTTCGTTCTCGTCTCGCCCGCTCGGCTCCGGGCGGTCGCCGCCGAGGCGGCCCTCGACGTGCGTGAGGTGACCGTCCCGAACGCCGAGTCGAGTTACTACCGAGCGCGACTGGCCTGAGTCGGCGCGGTCGCGGTGGCCTTCGGGAGCGGGGCCGCCGTCGCCTCTCGATTCCTACTCCCAGCGGTTGGTCGCCTCGTTGCGCCGCGGGAGGAACGGAAGAAAGAGCGCGACGGCGAAGACGATGGCCGCGATGGCGAGGTACTCGGGCGTCACGAGGACGAGCCCGACGAGCGAAAACACGGACGCCTCGCCGTCGGCGACGGCCGATAACGCGGCCGCATCGTTGTTCAGCAACACGAGAAACATGAACATCGCCTCGGCGAACGCGACCCGGAGGCCGGCCTTCGTCACCCACCACGTCGCGGACAGCGGGCCGCCGGTGAGCGCGCCCCACTCCCGTCGGACTTTCCGCCGCCACGCCGCGTTCACGACACACCCCTGTTGCGAGTGAACATGAGACACAGTACGCGGTGAGACGAGATAATCTCGCAGGTGAGCGGGAACGGCCTTCGCCGCCGGTCGCCGCCCGTCAGACCTGCGTCGGCGAGACCGATTCCAGCGCCGCCTCGAAGTGCGCGCGGGTGATGCGCACCTCGTCGGCGTGGCTGTTCGCCTCGGTGCCGTCGTAGGCGTCGGCCACGTCCTGAATCGCCCTGAGGGCCGCTTCGCGGCAGACCGCGGCCACGTCGGCCCCGGTGTAGCCGTCCATGTGCGCGGCCACGTCGCCGAGGTCCACGTCGGTGCCGAGCGGCTTGTCGCGGACGTGCACGTCGAGGATGGCGCGGCGCGCCTCGATGTCCGGGGCGGGAACCTCGACGTGGGTCTCCAGCCGACCGGGGCGGAGGAGTGCGGGGTCGAGCGCGCCCCGGCGGTTCGTCGCCGCGAGGACGACGAGGTTCGGGTTGTCTGCGGCGTTGTCCATCTCCGTCAGGAGTTGCGAGACGACGCGCTCGGTGACGCCCGAGTCGGAGCCGGCGCTGTCGCGGTTCGTTGCGATGGCGTCTATCTCGTCGAAGAAGACGATGCTCGGGGCGGCCTGTCGGGCGCGGTCGAACACCTCGCGGACGGACTTCTCGGACTCGCCGACGTAGCGGTCGAGCAGTTCGGGACCGGCGACGTGGATGAAGTTGACGCCGCTTTCGGCCGCGATGGCGCGGGCGAGCATCGTCTTGCCGGTCCCCGGCGGACCGTGTAAGAGCACGCCGGTCGGCGGGTCCGTCGACGCCGCCTCGAACAGCGGCGCGTAGGTCAGCGGCCACGTCACCGCGCGTTCGAGCGTCCGCTTCACGTCGTCGAGGCCGCCGACGCCCTCGAACCCCTCGGTCGGCTGTTCGGCGACGTACTCGCGCATCGCCGAGGGTTCGACCGTCGCCATCGCCGACTCGAAGTCGGCGCGCGTGACGGTCATGTCCGCGACGGCGACCCGGTTGTCTCCGCCCTCGCTTCCGCTTCCACCGCCCTCGCGGCGGACGCGCCGGAGCGCGGTCATCGCGGCCTCCTTGGCCAGCGATTCGAGGTCGGCACCGACGAAGCCGTGGGTTCGGGAGGCCAGCCGGTCGATGTCCACGTCCTCGGCGAGGGGCATCCGCCGGGTGTGCACGTCGAGAATCTCGCGGCGGCCCGTCTCGTTCGGGACGCCGATTTCGATTTCGCGGTCGAAGCGGCCGCCGCGGCGGAGCGCCGGGTCGAGGCTGTCGACGCGGTTGGTCGCGCCGATGACGACCACGTCGCCGCGGGCGTCGAGGCCGTCCATGAGCGACAGCAGTTGGCCGACGACGCGGTTTTCGAGGTCGCCGCCGTCGTCGCGCTTCGACGCGATGGAGTCGATTTCGTCGAAGAAGACGATGGCCGGCGCGTTCTCGCGGGCCGACTGGAACACCTCGCGCAGTTTCTCCTCGGACTCGCCTTTGTACTTCGAGAGCACCTCCGGCCCGGAAATCGTGGTGAAACTCGCGTCGACCTCGTTGGCGACGGCCTTCGCGATGAGGGTCTTCCCCGTGCCCGGCGGGCCGTGTAGGAGGACGCCCTTCGGCGGCTCGATGCCGAGGTGGGCGAACACCTCGGGTTCGGACAGCGGGAGCTCTATCATCTCGCGGACGAGGTCGAGTTCGTCGTCGAGGCCGCCGATGTCCTCGTAGGTGACGCCCGTCGCCCGACCGCGGCTCCCGGCGTCGTCGTCGCCGCCGGTCACGCTCTTGACGGCGTCGCGGACGGTCTCGCTCGCGCCCTTCGAACTCGCCGCCGTCACCGAGACGGTCGTCGCGTCGGTGACGCGGACCACGCCCTCAGGGCTGGTCTCGCTGACGACCAGCGCGGCCCCGCCGAGTCGCTCGACGCGGACGCGGTCGCCGGCGCGGAGCGGGCGGTTCCGAAGCTCCGCCTTCACGACCTCCTCGATGGTCTCGCGGTCGACGCTGGTCCGCTCGAAGGCGCTGGGGCCGGCGAGCGTCACCGACCGGGCGTCCTCGACGTCGATTTTCCTGACGCGGACGCTGTCGCCGATTTTCACGCCGGCGTTGGCCCGCGTGTCGGCGTCGACGAGCATCTCGCCGGCGGGCGCGCCGGGGCGGGCGGGCCACATCTTGGCGACCGTCTCTCGGGAGCCCTCGATGACGACCGTCTCGCCGCTGAGCACGCCGAGTTCCCGGCGGGCGGCTTCGGGGAGGCGGGCGATGCCGCGGCCCGCGTCGCGTTTCTCCGCGGCGCGGACGACGAGCGTCACCCCATCTTCTGACATACTCCCCGGTTCGCCCGCTCGACCCTTGAGGGTTCGCCCGGAGTAACCGTTTTCCGGGACGGCGCGGTAACACTAGTCATGGTCACCACGACGGAGAAAGACGGGGCGACGTGGTACCGGTGCGAAGAGTGCGAGATGCTGTTCGACGTGCGGTCCGACGCCGAGGCCCACGAGGAGAACTGCGACACGGACAGTCCGTCGTACTTGCAGTAGCGGAGGAGCGAGAGCGTCGGCGGCGACTCGGCGACTCGGCGACGCCGACCCCGACGCCTACGCCGGGTCGTGTTCCTCGGCGAGTCGCTCGGCGTGGTCCAGCGAGGTCGCGCGCTCCCAGCGGACGCGTTCGGCGTCGCCGTAGGCGAGCGCCTCCTTCAGTTCGTCGCGGAGGACGCCGACGCCGCGGCCGACGAGGTCGCCGTCGGCGTCGCCGAGTTCGTAGTAGCCGTAGGCCTCCGGCGCTTTGCCGACGGTCCGTTTTTCCAGCGGCTCCCAGCGTTTCCGGAGCATCATTCGGAGACGAACTCGTAGGAGTCCTCGCCCCAGTCGTCCTCGACGAAGACGAACACGCGGCCGCGGGCGACCTCCGGGTCGGCCTCGATTTCGAAGCGGTGGCCGGGCACCCGGCGGACGAGGACCCCGGGGAACAGCTCCTCTTCGTCGTCCTCGCCGAGGATGACGCGGCCGACGCCGCTCGATTCGAGCACGTCGTCGTGGCTCGTGAGGTCGTTGACGTACATCATGACGCCCTCCGTCTCGGTGGGGTCGGTGACGAGGACGTGGACCTCCTTGCCGGGGGCGGTGGCGAGCGTGCCCGTGACCGGCTCGGGGACGCCCCGATAGACCGTGGTTCGGTTGTCGAGGTACTCCACTTCGACGCCGTAGTCGTGGAGTTCGACGCCGAGCGTGCTCGGGGCGATGTCGTTGCGGGCGCTCATGGCTCACCGTTGCTTCGGGGACGGCAAAAACGTCGCGTCTCGGGGCGGCCCGCGTCGGGCGCTGGTCCCGCCGTCGCGTCCCCGAGCCTACGGGCGAAAACGGCACGGACCGCCACACATAACACGGTGTGCCGACCTCCCCGAAGTATGCACGGCCGAGCCACCGCCCTCGGGGCGGGCACCGTCTTGAACGCCCTGGCGACGGCGACCGGCTCCGCGTTCGCCATCGACGCGGAGACGACCGCGTCGGTCGAACTGGACGACTCCGGCGCGGTCCGCGGGAGCATCGCGGAGGCCCCCGACGCCGACACGCGACTCATCGAACGCTGTGTCGAACTCGCCGTCGAGGCGTTCGGCGACGGCGAGGGCGGCACCGTCGAGACCGAAAGCGACCTGCCGATGGCCGCCGGCCTCAAGAGTTCGAGCGCCGCGGCCAACGCGACGGTGCTGGCG
>NZ_AOLM01000005.1 GCF_000337835.1 Haloferax sulfurifontis ATCC BAA-897
GACGTAAATCTCGGACTCGCCTTCGAGGAACGAGAACGAGTCGACGTCGCCGGAGAACGTGTAGGCGTCCTCGACGCCCTCGGTCGTAATCCAGCCGGTCGCGGTGCCGCTTGCGATGTCGTCCCACTCCTCGATGGTGCCGTCCGACGCCTGCAGTGAGTCCGTCACCGTGAACTCGTACTGGGTCGTCGTGCCCGTGCCGACGAGGCGGATCTCGTTCGGGAGGGGCTCGGTCGTGGAGTCGGTCGTCGAGTCCGTCGTCGAATCCGTCGTGGAGTCCGTGCTCGACGAGTCGCCGCCGGTACTGCTGTCGGCGCTCGGGAGCGGACAGGAGTCGGAGCTCGTGATGTTGCTCGTGTCCACGTCGGCCCCGCTGAACACCGTCGCCTGCCCGGTGACGTTGATGTTCGAGTCCAGAATCTCACAGTTCGTGGCGTCGTTGACGAGGACGCCGTCCACGTCGCCGTTCGGGAAGTGGATACAGCTGTTCTGGACGGTCGAGCCGTTGCGGTCGTTGTCGATGCAGACCGCCGCGCCGGACGGCTGGGACCGCGCGCTCCCCGTGATGGAGACGTTTTCGAGGTTCACGCCCCACGGCTTGTCCGCGGTGTCGGTGTCGACGGAGTCGGCGTGAATCGTCTGGACCGACGTGTCGTTCTGGATGCGGCAGTTTCGCAGGGTGAAGCCGCCGTGGCCGCCCCACGTCGGCGACGAGACGACGCCGCGCGAGGTGGGACAGGACTTGAAGATGAAGTCGCAGTCCTCGATGAGGACGCCCGCGTACCCGTTGCCGGTGGAGTCGATGCGGAGCCCCTCGGGACTGTCGAGGCTGTCGCCGTCGTGGGCGTGCTCGTTGAGGTTGTCCGAGTCCATGATGACGGTCGCGCCCTTGATCCACGAGGTCTTTTCGGGGTGGTCACCCGCGGAGATGCGCATGTTCGTGTTGTCGTTGTTCTTGAACAGCCCGCCCTCGACGCGGAGGACGCCGCGGGTGTGGGTCGCGCGGAACGACGACGAGCCGCGCTGTTCGATGTGGCAGTCGACGAGGCGAATCTCGCCGACGGAGCCGCCCTGCACGCGGATGCCCGCGACGCCGTCGGGGTAGCCCGGAAGCTCGGCACCCTCGCGCATGTAGACGCGACGGGCGACGTTGACGCCGTCGACGGAGGAACAGTCGTACGCGAGGAGCTGGCGGCGAGCGTCGTTGTCGGTGGGGGTGCGACCGAGCCACTCGACGTCCTCGATGAGGCCGCCGTCGTCGTTTATCATCCAGATGTCCGCCGTGGTGGTGGCGTCGTCGGTCTGCTGGATGGAGAAGTTCTTCAGGACGTGGTGGTCCCCGCTTGTGATTTCGAGGAACCGGTACTTCTCGCCGTTGTTGCCCGACGGGAAGACGAACTGCACGTCCTTGTGGGAACTGCCGGTGCCGACCATCCCGAAGCGGGAGACGTCGTCGTTCCAGTACTGCGTCTCGGTGGCGAGATACTCACCCGGAGGGAATTCGATGAGCGTCCCGCTCTCGTACGCGGAATCGAGTTGGTTGTCTATCGGTTCGTTTCCGTTGGGGTCCATTCCAAGGTCGTCCACCGCGTTGACGACGCGGTCCCATTGGATACCGAAGCGCTCCTCTGGTCCAGACGCAGCCGACGCGACGCCGGCAGAGAGGGCAGTCGATGCGGCCATTGCACCGAGTTTGAGGTAGTTCCGCCTGTTGAGTTGCGATTCGAGGATGGAGTCCGAATCCGCGGGGGATTCGTCGTCGTCTCCATCGTTTAGTCGTACCATATCTCAGGAAAGCCCTCGTTAAGGTGATAATCATTATTGCAAGGTATAATCGAATTGGCTACGATTACTTACTGGATTGATTCGGATGCTGGCCAGTTTGTTACCAGTTGCATTCCAAAGACACACCTTATATTCGAGCAAAATAACATCAACCAAATAGTAGTATAGCGGCAGTTTGAGCCCAGAAAACAACCGCTTAATCGGGACAATACGGGACAAATCGGCATCCCGCGGTGAGTTGAATTTATCCCGTGAAACGTCTCTGCTCGGCAGATAATTGATATATGAACTGGTAATTACGCCCCCACCGAATCTTGCGAGGGCGTTCGTTTCACCGCGCCCACATTTTCTGACGAGGTTCTGATAGATTTGGTTCACGGCGAAGGTTCAGCTAGCAATAAGAGTCAGTCGAATCGACCACTCGCCGGCCCCGTCGGACGGGCCGAGCGCCCGTCTTACTTCGACATCACCGAGACGAGTTCACGGAGGTTCTGTTTGACCCGCCAGTCGAAAAGCGTCATGAGCGACGCGGCGCTGACGACGTAGGCGACGACCCCGATGGCGACGAGGAGCGCGAACTCGACGAGCGGCGACCCGACGCGGTTCTGCGCCGCGAGGACCGCCAGCGCCATCGCGCCGCTGGCCGCGACGGGGTACGAGAGTTCGCGGAGGAACCGCCGGTAGGTCGTGTCGAGCGTCCGCTTCATCTCGCGCGCGTAGAGCGGGACCATCGGGAACGCGAGGATGCCCGTGACCGCGAGCGCGGTCCCCTCGATGCCGTAGGCGCTCGTCGCGGGGACGATGGCGATGGCGAGCAGGGCGACCCTCAGGAAGCCGAGTTTGGTCTGTACGTCGGGGCGGCCGACGGCGCGCCAGACGGGATTGAACGTCGCGAAGAGCGTCCGAAACAGCCCGTAGGCGACGAGAATCTGCATGGCGAGGACCATCGGGAGCCAGTCCTCGCCGAGGAACGCGCCGACGAAGGCGGGCGCGACGAGGTAGATGCCGACCGACATCGGCAGGGCGACGAACGCCGTGAGCCGGAAGGTGCTGAAGAACGCCTCGCGGAGGGCGCGTCGGTCCTCCTGGAGCTTCGAGTACGTCGAGAACATCACGCTGGAGACGACGACGGCGATTTCGGTCGCCGGCGCGTTGGAGATGCGGTAGGCGAGCTGGTAGTAGCCGAGGGAGGTCGCCGTCAGGAGCCAGCCGACGACCGCGTCGTCGCCCTGCCCGTAGAGGAACTCGACGATGGACGACCCCGTGACCCACTTCCCGTACCCGATGAGTTCGGCGGCGTACGCGCGGTTCAGCGCGGGGCGCGGGCGGTACGGGTGCAGGAAGTAAGTCACAATCGACCGGACGCCCGCGTCGGCGAGGTAGCCGAAGATGAGCGCCCAGACCGTCGGGCTGACCGCGGCGTAGCCGAGCGCGACCACGACGTAGGCGGTCGTCCCGCTGACACGGTAGGCGAACTCCTTGTGGAACGCGAGGTCCTTCTTGAAGTAGACCATCGCGGGGTTCCGAAGCGCGAGGAAAATCGGGACCAGCGCGATGGCGCGGATGAGGTCCCGCGCGGCGGGCTCGCCGAACAGCGAAGCGAGCGACGGGGCGGCGACGTAGAGAATCGAACTCATCGCCAGCCCGCGGAGGAGTTCGAGCGTGAACGTCGTGTTCAGGTACTCGTCGACGTCGTCGTCGACGCGCTGGATGAGCGCGGCGTCGATGCCGAGGTTCGTCAGGCTCAACAGCGCCGAGATGGTCAGGAGCGCGATGCCCATCAGCCCGATGGCCTCGGGGCCGAGCAGTCGCGCGAGGACGATGAACATGACGACCTTCAGCACCCGGTCGAGGACGTTCATCGCCGACACCCACATCCCGCTTTTCACCGTCCGCTCTGCGAGGTCGCCGTCGTCGTCGCCGGGGACGAACCGGCGGCGAATCGTCCGGACGACCGAGCGAATCTTATCCCTCATCGAAGCCACCTCTCGGGCCGCCGTCTCGGCGGTGACGACCCTGCGTATTCACGAACGGTAACACTCGGCTACACATCGGCTCAGGAGGCGATTAATTATTGACTCACTACTGGATTCCGTGGGGCCGCGATTCCCGTGGTCGCCCGGATTAGGCGCTGTTTGACGAGGCGGAGCGACCTGCCGAGCGCCGTGGTGTCCGAACCCGTGCGGCGGGTCAGCGACCGTCGGCCCGCAGGCCGACGGTCGGAAAGGAACAGCGGCGGCACCGGCGGTAGCGGTTCTAATGTCGGCGTGAAAATCGAACCCCGTGCCCCGACGCCCCTACCCGGACACGTAGTAGAGGTCGGCCGCGCCGTTCGACATGACGCGGTTCACGTTCGGTTGGTCCCGGACCGCCGTGAGGTTCGCCTCGGAGTAGCGGAGCTCGCGGTAGGCGATTACCTCGCGGTCGTGGTCGGTCTTCGAGACCATCAGATACCGCGGGCCGTCGTAGTAACTCGGCAGGTCGATGAGCGCCTCGTCCGGCGTCGTGAAGCCGAGCGCCGGCGTGGGGCTGTCGGGGAGCGCATCGACGAAGCGGTCGGGGTTCCCGCGGATGCCCACGTACCGAACGTCCTCGTCCGACATCCCGAAGGCGGTGTCGTACGCCCCCATCTGCTGGGCGGGGACGTGGTTCGACGGCAGGTAGATGTACGGCGACGGGAACATCACCATGAGCGTGAGCCCGATGACGAGCGCCGACGCGACGGGCGCGCCGGCCTTGACCGCCGCCCCGTACTTCGACCAGTACTCCGTCCCCGAGAGCCACTCGAAGGCGTAGAACAGCCCGACGCTCCCGACGACGGTCGCGAGAATCATCGCGAAGCCGACGTGGCGGAAAAAGAAGTTCGTCTCCGAGATGACGCCGAGGAGGTGCGCGAAGAAGTACGGCACCAACACGACGAGACTGAACGTCAGCGTCCGCAGGATAGTCCGGCCCTGAGCGGACAGCCGCGGGAGCCGCCCGAAGACGACGCCGAAGAAGACGCCGAGGGTTATCAGGGCGTACACCGCGTTCACGAGGAACAGCTTCACGAACACGTCGAAGATACCGCCGCCGACGGCGGTGACGGAGCCGGTGCGCTGGGAGATGGCCGTCCCGGCCTCGGAACTCCCCGAGAGAATCCCGAGCACGCCCTCGACGAACAGGCCGCCGGTCGAGAAGCCGACGGTGTACTGCGTCAGCCAGTAGACGAACGCCGCGGCGAAGACGAGCGTCAGCCCGTACACCGGGCGCTGGTCGGCGACGGCGTCGGGGGTCCGCCAGCGCTGGACGAGCTGGATGGCCGCGGCGACGCCGAACAACACGAGGTAGTTGACGGCGACCTGCAGGTGGTACGACACCAGCGCGACCGTCCCGATGGCGAACAGGACGGAGACGGGCGTGACGTGGCCGCGCCACCGGCTCTCGACGGCGTCGGTGCCGGAGAACTGGTGTCTGAAAAAGAGGTACAGAAGCACCAGGCCGAAGAACGACGCCAGCGAGTAGGGGAAGAACATGAGCTTGAAGCCGTTGAGGTTCACCGGCAGGAACAACAGCGCCGAGAACACGGCGATGAGGACCGCCCGCCGGTCGGAAACGACGAGCGAGACGAGAAGCGGGACGAACACGAGGTAGACGACCGAGACGAAAAACACCACGAGCATCATCGCGGTGGTGAGTTCGACGCCGAGGGCGGCACTGAACATCCCCGCCGACACGTGGCCGCTCGGGTAGACGATATCCAGCGGCGTCAGCGTCTCGGAGACGAGCGACTTCGCCCAGCCGAGGTGCGTCAGCGAGTCGTTGAACCCGTAGAAGTGGTACTCCCGAACGAGCGGGAGGGCGGAGACCGCGGCGATTGCGAGGGCCGCCAGCGCCACCCCGCCGGCCGCGAACCGACTGCTCGGGGCGCGAACGACCACGACCAGCGAGGTCAGTACCGCCACCGCCACGCCGACCCAGAAGACCGCCGGGGTCGACTGGTAAATCGAAACCTCGTACGCGCGCGCCGGCGACGCGCGAGCGGCGAGGATACCGACGGCTATCGCGAGAAATCCGACGAGGAGGAGCGTTCTCGTGAGCCGCGAATCACGTTGCGTCATCCCGTGAGAGAAGGCGAGTAGCGTAGTTTGTTATTGAGCGTGTAATCGACTCAAGCGGCGTTATAGGCGTTCTTCCCGGTGTTTTTCGAGCGTCGGCCACCGAGCGGACGAACATCGGGGGTCCGGCCGGCACAGAGACCCCGTGAAGCCGAGATACCGTTCGGTTCGGCGGCGCTCGACCCCGTTTTTCGAACGTATAGGTGCGTGATAACAAAACCCGACGCGCGCGGATATCGGGCAACGATGTCACTCACAGTAGACACGCCACAGACCGCCGAGCGACCCGGACGCGAGGGCCGTCGATGACCGGCTTCGTCGGCGGCGCGCTCGACGCGGCGACGCTCAACGCCTGCGCGGCCGAACTCCACCACGAAGACTGGTACGAGTCGGCGACGCGGTCGACCGGCCGCTTCGGCGTCTCGGTGCTCCACCACGGCGCGCGGGACCCCAAGGGCTGTACCGTCTGGGAAGACGGCCCGCGCGTGGGAGCGATATACGGCGCGGTGACGAACCTCGACGAACTCGGCCTCGACAAAGACGGGCTGTTCGCCCGACTGTTCGAGGACCCCCACGCCCTCCTCTCCGAACTCGACGGCTCGTTCATCGTCGTCGCCGTCGACGGCGACGCGGAGCGCGTCGTGCTCGCCAGCGACAAACTCGGGACGCGACAGTGCTTCTACGTCGACGGCGAGCCGTTCGCCTTCGGGACCGAAGTCGGCGCGCTGACGACCCTCCTCGACGACCCGCAGGTCGACGAACGCGCCATCAGCGACCTGCTCATGATCGGGCACGTCTGGGGCGACAAGACGCTCGTACAGGGCGTGAAGTTCCTCCCCTCTGGGACCGTGCTCGACTACCGGCCCGACGCGGGCGTCGAAATCGAGTCGTACTGGCACCACACGTTCGAACAGAGCCCCGACGACTCCTACCTCGACGACCTCACCGAGGCCTACCGAGACGTCATCGCCGACATGGCCGACACGATAGACGGCGATATCGGCCTATGGCTCTCCGGCGGCCTCGACAGTCGCTCGATGGCCGGGGAGCTCAGCCGCTACCACGACCTCACCACCTACACCTACGACTCGAACCCCGCGAACGGGAGCAACCTCGAACTCGCCGCGAAGGTCTCGGCGGTGCTCGGCCTCGAAAACAGGCGCGTGCCGGTCGATTCGAACGCGCTCGTCGACTCGCTCGACGCGTCGGTCCAGCTGACCAGCGGGATGGTCGGCCTCTCGACGTTCGTCAACCTCGCGAACGTGTTCAACATTGAGGACATGCCCGACGTGCTCATCGAGGGCTGTGGACAGGGCGGAATGATGGGCGACGGCATCGGCCGAGCCGCCGTCGAGGGAAGCAAGTCGCCCGAGGCGGCGCTCTACCGCGCGAAACACCGCATCGACGTCGACGACGCCCGCCGGCTCCTACGGACCGACTTCGACCCGATGACGACCTACCGCGAGGAGGTGCGCAAGAGCGACCAGCCTGACCTCTACAGCACCGCGATGGACTGCTACTACCGCAACTACTTCCCGCGGTGCGACTTCGCCAGCAACCCCATCGCCGAGAGCCAGGCCGGCACCCGAGTCCCCTTCAGCGACACCGCGTTCCTCCGGGCCGTGACGCGGATGCCGCTTTCGCACCGCGTCGGCTCGATTCCGTTCACCGACGGGAAGATTCCCGCCGGCACGGCCTACCCGAAAGTCGAACTGGTCCGCCGCCTCGACAGCCGACTCGCGGCCATCCCCTACGAGCGGACGAAAGTCCCGCCGGCGCGCCCGATGTGGCAACACGCCGCCGGCTTCGTCGTCGGCACCTCCGTCGACCGCATCCGCGAGCGCCTCGTCGGCGACGTCCACACCTACGGCGGCCGCTCCACCATCGGCGACTGGTACCGGACGAACCGCGCGCTCCGCGAACGGGTCGACGACCTGCTCGACTCCGCGTGCGAGCGCCCGTACTTCGACGCCGACGAGATTCGCCGCCTCCAGCGCGAGGAACGCACGGGCGAAGCCGAACACATGAGCGCCATCTCCGGCATCATCACCGGCGAACTCTGGGTCCGCAAGTACATCGACCGCGAAGGCGAACGCGGAACCGCGAGTGTGGCGGAAGCCGAAGACGCACCGCAACCGGCCGACTGAGGCCGGTGGGACTCTCGGTTGATTTTTCGCACCGCTGGTCGTGAGGAGAGGCGATCCGTTTCCGTCGACCCCCCGGGGGGTACGGGGGAATTGGGGGTCGACGGAAACGTTCTTTTGAATTCGGTTCGTAAGCAGCATTACGCCCGTGGTTTCGGGACGGTTTCAGACGAACCCTTGTTGGGTTGAAGTGCCGTACGACGTCCCACACGATGTACAGCGGTGGGTGTTTCAGACGAACCCTTGTTGGGTTGAAGTCCATCGTTAGATGTGGCCTCCGCAAATCCCCCTCGGTTTCAGACGAACCCTTGTTGGGTTGAAGTTGCCGGGTCGATTTGCTGGTCAGGGATGATGAGCTGGTTTCAGACGAACCCTTGT
>NZ_AOLM01000006.1 GCF_000337835.1 Haloferax sulfurifontis ATCC BAA-897
CCACCGTATACCCCCCGGCCGTGCCGCCTCGGCGCCGCGGCCGCTTCCGTTGCGTCTACCGACGGACGCCGGTCGGCGAGGCGCCGACCCGCGGTGACCGGATGGGTATATGGCGGTGACCGCGCGCTCACCTCGAGGTTCAGCCCCCGCACTCGTCTGTGGGGGTGCCGTCGGTGCCGCGCCGCGCCGGACAGGGTCCGGCGTGAAGGCGCGGCGCGGGCACCTCGGTGACGGCGTCATCGGTCGACGTCGGAGCCGTGGCTCGAGTAGGTTGGTTCGTGAGAATCCCGCGAGTAAGGTCGCGGGCGTCGGCGCGTCAGCGCCTTCGAAACTTGGTGAAGTTCCAATGTCTAGTAACAACTCCAGTCGAAAGGTAGTTTCGGTGGCTGAACAGGCGTTCGAGCAAGCGGATGAGACGACAGTCGATGAAGACGGGTTTGAGGTCGTCGACGAGACGCCAACGTTCCAGGCGACGGTGCAACAGGAGATCCAAGCAAAGGTGGATGCGAACCACCCTGACGGGATTGCAGACACGAGCGACGAGCGGATTGACGGCGTGACGTTGGCCCAAGAAGAGCGCATTCGAGCGCGGGAAGCCGAACTCGAACAAATTAGTGCGCGTGCAGAACTGGGCTCGCAAGAGGGTCGTGAGGCGCGGTCCCGGGCGATTGCGGCCGAGCGGAGCGCTGAGCGACGGTGGCAGTTCCAGAAGCGCGCGGCAAGTCTGAACCCGATGGCGGACCCCGACCGGGCAGACCCCCAGACGGAGCTCACCCAGGACCAGTTGGGCGCGGTGAACTCTCAGGCAACACGGTTGGCGGAGAAATTGGATGGGTGGTCGCGAGCGGCGATCAGTCGGCGGCTGAGCGAGGCAGTGTTGGGTGGCAAGGATATGATGTCGGCAACTGTGAGCGTGTTCGAGGAACTTGAGGGCGCACCGGGGACGATGGTGCCAATCGGGAAGCTTGAGGGCGTGTCGCGACGCGAAGTGTGCATTGAAGGGACGCTAACGACGGTGTGGGAGTCTGAGTCGCCGGCGATTCAGCAAGCGGGGATACTCGAAGACGAAAGCGGGCAGGTGAAGCTGACGAGTTGGAAGGCTTCAGAGGTGCCGTGGATTCGTGAGGGCGAACGCGTGCGGATTCACGGGGCGGCGCGGAACTGGTACGATGGGCGCGTCTCGATTGCCCTGACGGGGTGGACGACCGTGCACTTCCCCGAGCGCGACGCTTGGTGGGACGTCTAACGGCGCGAGGCAGCCCTCTTTTTTTGTTGGTGGCCGGGCCGACCCAGGCCCCACCGCCCCACCCTCCGCTCCGTGCTCGCAGACGCTGTGCGCGCAGCCACGACCGTGTTCATTACTAATCGCCACTCTGACATCCAACCCAGAATGGTGTATCTATTCTCTCCGCGGTACAGCGCTTGTACGTGAAGATGGAACGCTACTGTAAAGAAGTACGTCAGCAGGGACCAAGTCGATGTTAGCGCCAGATCCGCGAAACAGGGTTGGGGAAGCCGTCGGTTTGCTCAACTCCGTGAACTACACTCAGGAACGCGAACGTTAAGAAGAAATGCGGATATCCTGGCGGTGCTTCGTCACCACCCCCAAGTGCGTATACTGTTATTGCAATGCAACCCATAGCGATGAGCCAGGATTTCCATTGGTGTGCAAATGAAAGTGCGATGGTAGTGTAGCTGATCTCATTCGCACTAGTGTTTGTGGGGGTCGGTGAGTCCATGTCGTCTACACCACATCGACCGTGGGTTCTTTGGCGTATAATACCCATCGCAGCGTTACAATCTGCGAAATTCAGGATGGTGCCTCTGGTTCGGATATCAACCGAGGGGATTTGAAATGAGGGTCTACGCCGTTCCGAAAAGAATTTTAGATTAGCATGCAACAGTTTGCCGAGACCTATGGTCAACAAAGAGTGGAACCCACAATCTATCTTTGATTTATTTGGGGACCAACTGGCCCGACACATTCTCGTGTTAACGAGTGAGCGTGCCTTCTCAGCTGACGAACTGTCGAACATTTTGGAGGTGTCCCCACCAACAGTATACCGACGAGTGAATGAATTAGCTGAGTATGATTTACTCACCGAGCAACAGGAGATCGATGAAGATGGACACCATTTCAAGACGTTCGAAACGACACTAAAGCGGGTCGTGTTTGAGATCGACGACGGTGGATATAATATCGATATTCAGATGCGACAGAGCCTTGTTGACCAGTTTGAGTCGTTTTGGTCGGAGTTCGAACAATCACAGCCATCCGGGACGATTGACCTCGAAGGAAACGCAACTGACCGGTCATTTGACGAGACAAACCATGGTTGAACCAGCTGAGTTTTGGACGTTCGCTATCGCAAATCTAGTGACTTTCGTCCTTGGTTCACTACTAACTTTGTTGAGCTACTATGCCTACCGCCAAAACCGTCATAGGCCGTCATTTCGAAATGCGACGCTCGGGTTTGGGCTTTTGACACTCGGTATGCTCGTTGAGCCGGTTTATCAACTCTGGCTGAAAGGTGATTATAATCTAACTGGCCGAGAGTTGTTAGCACTGCAAACGATTGAAGGAGTCTTCCTCGGCCTTGGGTTTTTAATGTTGTTTTATTCCATATATCGACACAATATCGGGCAAGGCGATACTCGACGGACTCGGGAAGAGTTCGAGTGGTCTAACGACCGAAGTCGGTGGTGACCTTCCGTTTTCCACTCTCAATAGACCGACAATGTTCGGGAGCGCTCTCTCTGAGTAGGTCTAAGATCACTTTGAGACGACTGTTTGTGCCTGCGGGGCATTCCGCTTTACACTTTGAATGCCACGTTTTGCACCTTGCTTTGACGCGTACCCCTCCCCTGAGTCGGCGATTATATTGCCATTTGGGACAGTGAGACGCCAGCGCCATTCTCCGGCCGTATCTTGATACAGTTCAAACCGTGAAGTGCGTGCCATGTCTATGTCTCTCTTGGCTCGCAGTTAGCTTGTGTGCACCAGTTACGGAAGTTGAAATTCAGTAGAAGAGCTATATGACTGAACAGCTACCGAATCAACTACAGAGCCGATTGAATGATTGATACAATAGTCCTCGAATGAGCGTTCTGAGCGAAAGCTTTGTTAAAGGTTCTGCGATAATCGTGCCTCTTCTAATTCTCATTGGTCTTCTTTGGTGGGTCTATTCCGTATTGAACGTGTTATTCGCAATTGAATCGATCGAGTCGCCCGCTTTACGGGGTCTCGTCACAGCAGTATTGCCACCCCTTGTCATCCTTTCCATCGGGTCGATTATGCGAACACAGATTGGGAGGGTAGTAGATCAAACCATTCATAATTGGATTAATCGCCTTCCTGTTGTCCGTGTCATCTATAACGCGGTGAAAACAACACTTGACGTACTACTAAACCACTCAAATCGATCTCCACGAGTCGTGAGAATTACTGCGTGGAACGGTTCTCGGATGCTGGCGTTTGATACTGGGAATCGAACTGCTGATGGCCGTGTCGTCGTGTTCATCCCTGGGTCGCCAGAGGTCACTTCCGGATTCGTTGCAGAAATCCCCCCAGAGTCCCTGATTGAGTGCGATCAGACAGTACTAACTGCATTAGTTCGCCTCCTCAGCGGTGGCTTTGCTGAACCTGACTCTGTGTAAGCCACGCTTCTCCCCGTAGAACTACTCGATAATCCGATATCGCTTCATAAATCATGTATTCAGCGTTGTAGAGCTGATTTTACCACTTCACCGCAATCACCCCGAAAACGAACGTACAGGCCCCAAAACCGCTGAGATCTACGGGTGATGTGTTATCTTGTGGTTTTTGTTCGGGTATTGCATGGGTACAGACATGACTTCTATCACCAGTAGAGACGATTGTGCACGTAATCAAGATCTGCTCACCAGTCGAACGAAACCATGATCGGACGTCTTCGCCACCCGCTCGTCGCTGTTGCCGCGGCACTCTTATTGACACTCCCATTCATCGCGTTGTTCGTCACTCACGGCTATCACCTCGACCCAGCGTCAACCCCAACAAACCCACATACGAACATTTCTCCTCCTGTCGCCGTCCTTGCTGGTGGTCTCGCAATCCTCGGTGCGGCGTTCCTGCTTGCGTGGGGTGCCGAAACCGCCGAAAAAGACGTTCCCACTGCGTTCGCTATCGCAGTTCTCGCAGTTCTCGCCGTCGCACCCGAGTACGCTGTCGACGCACTGTACGCATGGAACGCTGGTGCATTTGAGGGGACCGCACGCGGAATGGAGGCAGCCAATCTCGCCATCGCGAATATGACGGGGGCGAACCGAATCCTCATCGGCCTCGGATGGTCTGGCATCGCCCTGTTCACGATCTACCGGGCGAAACGCACCGGCGACTCAGCAGTCATCCAACGCACTGGCTTCCTCACGGACGCCGTAGCGATCGATCGTGACATCTCTCTCGAAATCACATTTCTGCTCGCAGCCACAGCGTACGCCTTTTTCATTCCGCTGGGCAACGGGATCGGAATCGTCGACACGATCGTCTTGGTTGGACTCTTCGCTCTCTACATCCTCATCATCATTCGCGGTGATATCGAGGAGACGGACGCACATATTGGGGTTCCTGCGTATTTCCAGGCCTACTCAAAGGGGCCCCGAGTCGCAGTGGTCCTATTTTTGTTCGCGTTTTCCGGGGTGGTCATCTTCGAGGCTGTCCACCCATTCGCGTTGGGTCTCGAAGAACTCGGCACTGCCCTCGGCGTTCCACCGTTCTTCATGATTCAGTGGCTTGCACCGCTGGCGAGTGAGAGCCCCGAACTCATCGTCGTTGCCTATCTCGTAAACAAGGCACGCTCGACCGCCGGGTTTAACGCACTCATCTCGTCGAAACTCAATCAGTGGACACTGCTTATCGGAACCCTTGCGATCGTGTATTCTATCGCCGCCGGTCAGATTGGGACGCTTTCGTTCGATCAAAAGCAAGCTGCCGAGATCTGGATTACTGCTGCTCAGAGCCTCTTTGCGCTCGCTATTCTGCTGAATTTCGAGATCAGCATTCGTGAGGCAGTGACACTGCTTGTCCTGTTTGTCTCACAGGTCGTTGCTGAGTTCTATGTCATCCAAACGTATGCCGAGCCTGCCGCTGCAGACATTGGTCTTCTTATTTTGTACGGCTACACTGGTGTCTATACCTTCTTTGGGATCGGGTTGTTTCTCATGCGTACGGGTAGTGTTCGTGAACTCATTGCGCACACTGTCTCTGATATTCGCACAGCTATCGGCCGTGATACTACGCAACCAGACAGGGTTGATTGAACAGTAAATGTTGATGATTCGAGTACTATCTCAAGAACATGGTACACGTGAACTCGGGTGTGTCTTGACATCCTCCCCGCCGTTCACGGAGGGGATTCCCACGGCACCGCACCGTGGGTTGTAGAGTAAAATTGAGTATAGGACGCGAACCGGTCATTAGTTCAGCACTCAATGTGGGAGAATAAATCGCTACGTACAGGGAACTCACTTATCGCTCAGTACAGAAGGTTAGTCATTCAGTACCGCCGTCCTTTCCGCCCTCTGCATCATTGATGATTGGTAGCATCCTCCAGCGACAGATAACAAAACTCCGCCGAGAGCAGTGAGATACCAGCCGAGCTCCGGAACGAATATGGAGTTAAATCCAGCGAGCGACGAGTCGGATAGATAAGACGCACAGTATCTCAGCGTCCGGGAGAAGGTCCGGGTTGATTTTCAACCACGGGAGGTACGCTCCGACTGAAATTGTTGTCACACCTCCCGTCAACGAGAATCTTGTCATGGAGCGATTGAGCGGCCATAGTTCTTCAAAAACGGAGATGGCTAAACGCTTGTGTATGCTCAACCCCAGCTTTAATCGTGAGTATTCGCCTACTGCCTTGAGTAGTTAGAACGGAAGTCCACACTGGAATGTCGCGCTCTTCAGGGCGTGGTAGCTGACTCGAGTTGTACTTTGACTGATGCTGGAAGCACAATGTGCGGTGTGTCAGAATTCGTAGCAGGCGATTTCGACCGAACCACAGTTCGGACACTTCTCTTGCTCTGGGAAGACACACGTCCCACAGTCTCGACACTCGTACAGGGTACTCTCATCGCTTCTTCTTGTTCGCCGAAGCAGCTCAAGTAATCCCATCCGTGCTAGTGCTGGCACCCCAAAACACATTAACGTTTCTTAGAACACTACCCACTATATAAACGGCTCAATCGCTTGGTGTAGTTGCTTGTGGATTTGTTCCGCATTTTCGCAATGTCACTGGCCAGTGAACGCGGTCAATGTCTCTTCAGTAACCCCGGATCGGGAATGAATCGTCACGAAATCGCTCTCCTTGATCAGGGTTTGGCCAGTTGGCGTAATGGTTCCTTCATCACGATTGATTCGGACGACCAGCACATCCGAGGGAATGAGTCCTACTTCGTTCGCTTCTTGAAGCGTTTTCCCAGCGATCGGTGCATCTTCTCTAACAAGAATTTCCACGACATCTGCATCCCCAGCCAGTCCCGCAACACCTGTGACGGGGGACGCTAGTTTTTCATCTCGAGGACCGAATGGGGCATATGGGCGGAAATATTCTCGGTGGACCAGGTCTTCGTCATCAATTTCAATACCGAGGGACGTAATCCCCTGTGCGATTCGGGTGAGATCATCGGTGTCTGTCCCAACGACTGTAATCCGGAGATCACCTTTGCCGGACATGATCTCTCGAACATTAATTACGCCCGGCAAGTCGAGGACTCGCTGGGCCATCTCTTCGCGATCCCGGGAACCCGTACTGCAGACGTAATGGTTTGTGAGTCGTCCGCTGACTTTTTGGTAATCAATATCAGCATGATAGCCTCTGATTACACCTGCCTCTTCGAGTCGGCGGATCCGGTTCCGCACGGTCGGTGCCGAGACGTCAACTTTCTCTGCGATATCGGGTGCGGACGTGTGACGGGCTTCCTGTGACAAATAATAGAGGATCCGTTCGTCAATCGTATCGATTTGAAGGGTCATATTTATACTTCGAGATAGGCTCCGATATAACTTTTAAATTACTCTTGGTATTCGTTTGGATTCGATAGGTAATCCAGTAATCAAACGAGAACTGAATAACTGAAATCACCCTTAGCAGGGAGAAGAGGCCACAGACCAAGTGATGAACGATAAGAAGGATATTCGAGATTATTTTTGGGAATCGTTTAGAAATTCGGTGAATATTTATCTCTGCGGAATGTGGGGGACAAATATGACCTCGTTGTGTACTCGCGTTTCTTCGATGAGACACGAAACGCGAGTGGGGAACTTAGGAATAGATTCACTCTGTAAACCAGATGAGTCCCATGTCGCTGTAAGTGGGTGTTGAGAGTATGGGTGACGCAGATAATCGCGGAGTACCCCCTAATAACCTCTCTGAAGCACTTGTTCAGCAACTCAATTCGCTGGGGCTCCCTGAATTAAAATCCGTACTTTCGTACGTGGAGCACCGTATCGAAGCGCTTCGAACCCCGATCGAAGAGGAAATTGAGACGACAGCTGCTGGAGAGGTCCTCAAAATAGAGAACCACGGTGCATACGCGCTCGTGCGAAAACACCCTCCCAAATCGGACGGTTCCGGTGTGAGTACGGATCGTGTATCACTCTATCACGTCCGCCGAGAGCATCGGATGGACGGGACACAATCCTTGCATTGGGCATATCTTGGAGACGTTCATAATGCCGAGCAGCTTCGGTGTGGATCCTGTGGAGGGATCCTCGACAAGGAAGCAGCTGTCTGCCCTCATTGTGGTACTGAGAATCCGAACAATGTCGAGACGGAAGAATAATCATGTCAAAATCAATTACAAAACATCTCGTTGTCCCGGTTGCAAACGAAGAGGACGCACGTGAAACTGCACGAGTACTTGATAGCTATGAATATGGACAGGTAACTGTCGTTCACGTCATCGAGAAGGGAGGGGGAGTACCAGACAAGTTACCCCTCGAACAAGCAGAACTGCGGGCTTCGGACGTATTTGGGGCGTTTCGTGGATTCATTCCGGAGGCCGACACGGAAACTGCATACAGCAGAGATGTCGTTGCTGCGATCATCGACGTCGCAGCCGATGTGGATGCGAGTGCTATCGCATTTCACCCGCGGGGAGGGAGCCGTCTCGTTCAGTTCTTATCGGGTGATACAGCGCTCAAGCTAATCACAGATGCAGACCGTCCGGTCATTTCGCTCCCAGAACAGACTGAAAATAAATGAATGCTTCCATGGTGCAAAAATGTGCAACACGGAATAACGCACACGGCGGGGGAGGTTTCCTATGAGTGAGGCTGAACAGGAGCTCGCCCGCGACCTCGGCTTCCTCGAGGCGTACACCATCGGGTTGGGGACGATGATCGGTGCCGGGATTTTCGTCCTCCCAAGTATCGCTGCTGAGCAGGCAGGCCCCGCAAGTATGCTCTCGTTTTTCGCTGGGGGTCTGGTTTCGTTGTTGGCAGCTCTTTCTCTCTCGGAACTCGCAACCGGGATGCCAAAAGCTGGTGGTAGTTACTACTACGTCAACCGCGCGCTGGGATCGTTCTTCGGGAGTATCGTCGGCTGGGGGATGTGGGCTGGACTGACGTTTGCGTCGGCCTTCTACATGATCGGCTTCGGTCAGTATCTGCTTCCGGGGCTTGGACAGTATATTGGGTTCCTTGCCGGATGGGGAGACGTTGGCATCTCTATCGCGGCACTCGTGATGGCAGCCTTGTTGACTGCAGTCAACTACTATGGGGTCAAAGAAACCGGTGCGCTCCAGAACGTCATCGTCCTCACACTTGTTGGACTTATCATCGTGTTCCTCGGGTTAGGTATCCTTAGTGGTCCGACTCTTGGTGAATTT
Source organism: Haloferax sulfurifontis ATCC BAA-897 (assembly GCF_000337835.1). Taxonomy (GTDB): domain Archaea; phylum Halobacteriota; class Halobacteria; order Halobacteriales; family Haloferacaceae; genus Haloferax; species Haloferax denitrificans. Next base: position 8,869 of record NZ_AOLM01000006.1, read on the forward strand.
AATCCAAACGGTTGGCCGGCCGTTGCAGCGACGATTGGGACAGTTTACGTCTCGTTCATCGGTTTTGAGGTCATTGCAACCAGTGCCGAGGAGATCAAGAATCCGAGTCGAAATCTCCCGCTCGCAATGATAGCGGCTGTAGTGACCCCGACGCTGATGTACGTTGGGGTAATGTTCGTCTCCACGGGGACACTCTCGATCGAGGCCCTTGCTGGCTCACAGATCCCGGTTGCTGACGTGGCAACCGAATTCATGGGTTCAATCGGTGCGCTAGTGATGATTGTCGGTGCTGTCCTTGCGACTGTCTCGAGTGCGAATGCGAGTATTCTCTCGGCCGCCCGAGTTAATTTCGCGATGGGCCGAGACCGAATTCTCGTCAACTGGCTCAACGAGGTTCATAACCGGTTTAGAACGCCGTACCGGGCGATTACAGTCACGGGAATTATTACACTCGTGTTGATCGCGATCGGTGTCGGAATTGGGACCCTCGCAGAGGTGGCCAGCTTCATGTATCTCGTGACGTACGCTCTCGTTCACGTTGCTGTCGTCGTATTACGTCGCGCGGACCCTGAGGCGTACGAGCCATCTTTCAAAATCCCAAGCGTCCTGTACCCTATCGTGCCCGTCTTGGGGTTCGCCGCTTGCCTCGTGATTCTCGTCCAGATGAGTTTCATTGTTCAGGCGATTGGCGGCGTGATCGTCGTCTTCGGTATGCTCTGGTACCTCTTTTACGCACGGGACCGAGCACTCAGCGAAAGTCTTGTTGGGGAAGCAATTGCTCCCGAACCGACTGCGATGGTGAACGGTGAGGGACGATATCGTGTCGTTGTCCCGGTTGCGAATCCGAAGACCGAGCGTGACCTGCTGCGAATGGCTGCGGCGAGTGCACATGCTCATGAAAGTGAACACGCTGAGGTAATCGCGGTAAACGTCATCGAAGTCCCACGCCAAACCTCACTTTCTCAGGACCTCACCTTCGAGGAAGAACGAGTCGACCGCCAACGAGAACTACTGGACTCTGCTCGGGACATCGCCGCTGACCTCGATATCGGACTCAGGACTCGTGCGATTGTCGGCCGTAATGCTGGGTCTGTCATACTTGACGTCATCGAAGAGGAAAATGCTGATCACGTCCTGCTTGGTTGGCAAGGTACCCGAAGCAGGCGTGAACACGTCCTCGGGTCGACGATTGACCCCGTTATTGGACGCGCACCATGTGACGCAACGCTCGTGAAACTCGGTCCGGAAGATGGTCGCGGTGAGGGAGATATCATGGTACTTGCTGGTGAGGGCCCCCACGCACCGGTTGCTGCCCAACGTGCTGCTGAATTCGTTGCTGCGGCTGATGAGGCATCCCTGACGCTCCTCAACGTGCAGTCCCCAGAGAGCGATAGTGACGAAGAACTCTCGCCGACCGAACGTGGTGAAGCAGTAATCTCCGAGTTAGCTGAACGCGCCGGAATCGAATACATGTCTTACGATGCGAAGGTGTCTGTGGCCGAGAATACTGAGCAAGCCATCATTGAAGCTGCTCAAGATTACGATACGGTTTGTGTCGGTGCGACGCGGGCGGGGACGATTTCACAGGCAGTATTCGGATCACTCCCAGAGAAAATCGGTGCAGAACTAGCTCAAACAGTCGTGATGGCACGTGGAGAAGAAGAATCGCCTATGTCAATTCGTGAAGCCCTGATGCGGAGACTGGAGGTCTAACCAATATGTACATTATCATCATCGGCGCTGGCGATATCGGAACACCACTTATCGACATTGCAACGCAGTCAGGCAACGAGGTTGTTGTCATTGAACGTGACGAGGGACGTGCGAATCAAGCTGCTAACCAGTTTGATTGTTTGGTACTGCACGCCGACGCCACGACGAAAGATACGCTGATAGACGCTGGTGCTGAACGGGCCGATGCGCTCATTTCGACGACAGACCAGGACGCAACGAATGTAATGACGTGTCTTCTCGCAAAAGAGTTCAAAATCCCAGCGATACTGTCAGTCGTCCACAATCCGGAGCACATGGGGTTATTCGAACAGATTGGCGTGAACACAATGGAGAACCCCCAACAGTTGATCGCCGACTACCTCTATCGAGCTGTAGCACGTCCAGCAATCGTTGACTACATGCGGATCGGTGAGGAAGCTGAAGTCTTCGAGATAACAGTCACAGACGGGGCACCAGTCGCAGGAAAAACACTCCAAGAAGCCGCCCAAGCAGGGCTCCTGACCGATGAAATGCTCGTTGTCGCGATCGAGCGTGACGAGAACGAACACCCCATCACGCCTCGTGGGAATACAGTCATCAAAGTGGGAGACCTGTTGACCGTCTATTCTGGAGTTGGCGCTGACCCTGAAATCACTGACATCTTCGGCCACTATGAAGACCATGCTGATTTCTAACACATCGTCTGTCTTGCTAAGGAGAGATCGATAAGCTATGAACAGGTCCGTTGCAACAGTCGGACGAGACCTCGGGCGTATCTTGGAAGCACTCGGTGGGCTGATGTGCGTCTCGCTTGTCGTTCCGGTCGTCTGGAGAGAGTATTATGCACTTCCCGCACTCCTCATCTCGGCAGCGATTCCATTGGTGGCCGGTCATATCTTGTATCAAACATTCAGAGAAGCTGATGCTCCCAGTCGGCTCCACGGAATGATTGTTGCTGCATTGGGTTGGGCTTCGGTAGGCGTCTTCGGCTCGCTCCCATTTCTCCTGATTGCGTGGAGTGTTCAGCTCGGTATCCCAGGCTTTGGCCCCGCTCAAACAGCGACACTTGCAGCGTTTACTGACCCACTTAATGCCATTTTCGAGAGCATGAGTGGATTCACCGGGACTGGTCTCACCATGACAGACAATGAAGAGGTACTGCCACGCACACTTCAGTGGTGGCGAACCTTCACCGAATGGGTCGGCGGCGTCGGTGTTATCGTTTTGACGACGGCGATTCTTTCGCGCCCTGGCAGCGGGTCGCTGACACTATATGAAAGCGAGGCTCGTTCCGAGAAGATTCACCCGAGCATCGTTTCGACCGTCCGGACCATCTGGTGGATTTTCATCTTATTCACGTTTGTCTCCATTCTCGCACTGTGGTTGGCTGGAATGCCGATTTGGGGTGCGATCAATCACGCGATGACCGGCCTCGCGACTGGTGGCTTCTCAATTACCGACAACTCGATTGCGACCTACGACAGCGTCGCGATCGATTTCGTATTGATTCCGATTATGCTGCTGGGAAGCATCGCGTTCCCGGTCCATTACCTTATCCTTCAGGGGGACCTTCGGAATTTCTACACCGACCTCCAGACTCGGTGGGTGTTCGGCTACATGGGTCTCGGATCTGCCCTCCTGTGGGGCTTCCTGTACTTCGGAGGACCGTATCAGACGCCATTTGCTGCCCTACGATACGGTCTGTTTCAGTTCGTCTCGGCGGCTACTTGTACCGGGTTTCAGACCGCTGTAGATTCGACCAACGTCGCCCTCGGGCGGTGGCCGTCGTACGCTCAACTCACAGTCACGTTTGGGATGTTCGTCGGGGGTGCAGCAGGATCTACCGCAGGAGGTATCAAGCTTATTCGCGGATTGACACTCTCGAAAGGAATCCGGTATTACATCGCGGATGTCTTTTATCCCGAAACTGCGGTCCGGCGACTGAACATCAATGGACGACGACTGAATGAAGAAGAGGCCAGTCGGGAATTCATGGAGGCGGCTATTATTGTCGTTCTCTGGATTACGTTCCTTGTTGTCGGTACCTTCGTCTTGCTACTCACGCTTCCACCTGCAGAGTACTCGCTCGCTAATGTCGTGTTTGAGGTTGCTAGCGCACAGGGGAACGTAGGACTCTCATCGGGAATTACGGGACCTGAGTCGCTTCCCACAATTGGAAAAGTCACATTCCTCTTCAATATGTGGATCGGGCGGCTCGAAATCATTCCAGTTCTCGTGATGCTCCGAAGTATCTTCCAACGTGGAGGCATGTATTCATGAAATTGGGTGAGCTCCCATTCATTTCCTACGTGTTTGAGGCCGGTGCGGATAACCGAATCTTTGACTCGTTACTGCTCCTTGGGCCACTCGTTATCGGGTTGGTCGTCATCCTCGGTCGGTCATTCATAACTGAGAGCATTGCCGTCGCGTATATTGCCGTGTTCGTGGCGTATGTTTTGTATCAGGGGACCCGGGGGTGACGACCCTACAAAACAACAAATGGACAGTGAAATCCCCCCGCGTTCAACCCGTGCTCGTATTGTTGGAGTCCTTGAGTGGTGGCTACGGTGGTCGGCTATCTGGGGCTCCCGTGGAATGCTCGTCAGCACTACTCTCTTTATTGGCTATGTCGGGATTGGTTGGGGTCTTACAGTAGTCAAGAGCACATGGGCCCCACCAAATTTTCTCTCGGTGACGAGAGATCCAGGGTTCTATCTGACAGGTACTCTCGTATCCTTGTTCGTCGTGCAAGCGACGGTGTCGCTCATTTTATATCATTTTCTCACCGGTTTCGAAGACGACCGGTCGCAATTCGTCGTCTTAATGAGCTACGTCGGGCTCGGATCTGGAGCGACTGCATTACGGTTTCTTCTCCCGCCCAGTCTTGCGTTTCTGCTGAACTCGTTCTGACCCGACAATCATGTTTTACACACGGCACCTAATATTTCAATAATGAGCAAATCTACGCAGCAAATTGAGCCAACCCATCGATGGATACGGCCCATCATGCTGGCAGGACTGGTCTGTATTCTGATTGGGGTAGCCATCCTTTCTTTCGCACAGAATCACACGGTACTGACCGATGTTGGAAATCTCATCGGATATCTGGGGTTAGCTCTGTTTTTGCTCACATTTCTGGTTCGTATCTCCATTGAGTGATCTCCAATCCAGGTCAGTATCACTTTGAATGGAGAAACTCCGCTTGCGATCGGCTCGTTGCCAGAGTCCCCTTTTATTTAACCCTCCCATCAGTAACGTCGACTTGGTGTTTGAATCGTGACTGCTGGGTCTGGGATCATTCCACTTGTAGTAATCATCCTTGGGCTCGGTGTCGTTGCTCAGATGTTAGCCGATCGGCTCTCGATACCGAGTGTTCTCTTCTTGATCCTCGCAGGCATTGCTGTTGGGCCTGAGGGTCTGAACCTAGTGGGTCTTGACTCGTTCGGTGGCCCAGAACCGCTCTCCGGTATCGTCGGCATATCAGTCGCGATTATCGTCTTCGAAGGCGCATTTCATCTCAAAATTGACAAACTCCAGCAAGCCCCACGTGAAGCGTTCCGACTGGTTACAATCGGCGCGCTTTTCACGTTTGTCGCTACGGCTACTGTCGTTCGATTCGCCTTAGGTGTACCATGGTCGCTCTCGTTTCTTGTCGGCGCGCTCCTTATTGCAACTGGACCAACGGTAATCACACCCATCTTAAACGTAATCTCAGTTCGCGACCAAGTCGGAGCAGCTCTCGAAACGGAAGGAATTGTGAACGACGTGACGGCCGCGATTCTCGCCGTTGTCATCTTTGACCTTGCTGTACTGGGTGACACGGGACTTACGGCCCTCCTTGAGTCGTTCGTTGCTCGACTCGGAGTTGGCGTTCTAGTAGGGGGAGTCACAGCCGCAGTCATCTGGTATCTCCTCAAACATCTCGATTTGACGCCCTCGAATGCCGTACAGAATGCGCGGCTGGTCGTCCTCATCGGTGCAATTGCAACGTATGGTCTCGCAGAAGCAATCGCACCGGAAGCTGGAATCGCGGCTGTCGCCGCTGCAGGCCTCATTCTTGGGAATTCAGACCTTCCGCACGAAGACGAAATCGAGGCATTCAAAGGAGATATCACACTGATTGTCCTCTCTTTCGTGTTTATCTCACTCGCGACGTTGTTATCCTTCAGCGAACTCGTTTCGCTCGGGCTGGGTGGGATACTCGTCGTCGTGGCTGTGACCCTCGTGATTCGCCCTATTGCCGTGTTGTTCTGTACCTATGGAGAGCGATTCACGTTTCGCGAGCAGTTGTTCATGAGCGCTGTTGGCCCCCGCGGAATTATTCCAGCCAGCGTTGCGACACTATTTGCACTCGAACTTCGCTCGACGAGTCCAGAGCAGGCCACTGTTCTCGTTGGGTCGGTATTTTTAGTTATACTCATGACAGTCGTTTTCGAGGGTGGTTTTGCTCGCCACATCGCACAAGCACTCAACGTACTTCCCATGCGTGTAATCATTGTTGGCGGAGGGCGCGTCGGTCGCGGCCTCGCCGAACGACTGGAGGATCGAGGTGAAAACGTCGTCATCGTCGATAAGGAAGAAGATGCCGTGGAAACAGCACGCAATGCAGGATTCAGTGCTCATCAGGGCGATGGGACTGACACTAGCGTACTCAAAGCAGCGGGAATCGAGAATGCCAAGATTGTGGCCGCGGCCACAGCAAACGATGACGCGAACCTCCTCATTGCACAGCTTACGAACACGAACTACGATGTCGAAACGGTGATCGCTCGAGTAAACACACCGGGCAACGTGGAAGCGTTTGAGGAACTGGGAGTCCGAGCGATCTCGGCGAACGACGCGATCGCTCACGAGATGGACAACGCCATCGAGCGCCCTGCACTGTCGGAGTGGATGACAGAACTCGGCCGTTCCGGTGACGTACAGGAAATTGAGGTCACATCAGATCGATTAGTAGGGAAGTCCATCAAGGAGCTCGATGAATACCTTCCAGATGGAGTGCTAATTGCGCTCGTCAGCCGGAGCGGTAATTCTCAAATCCCCACTCCCGAGTTAACGCTCCAACGTGGGGACCATCTCACATTCGTTGGCCGTCGCGACGCAGTCCATGCTGCAATCGAGCGGTGTCATCCTAATCCGTGACTAAAGCTGACGTGACGGCAGGGCTGTAACCGACTTCCCTGATCAAGTCTACCGACTGGTTACGAGCGGCGATTTTTAAGCCAACAGCTCTGTTGAATCCTTCAGCGTTGACATTGAGGTGAGGCGGTCTTTCCACAGGTTTCTACGGATTTGGGAACTCGGTCTTCAGTAGATCGCCAGACTTCGAGAGGGTTCAACAAAGTCTGAACAATGATTTGGCGCTGGCTCTACTCACGGACTCGTCTCGTCGTAGCAGTCAGGTTGTGATCTCGCTGGTATACTGCTGTTCCCAGTCGTCGCGGGCTTCGATTTCCCGGCGACCGCGAGCGGTGATCGCGTAGACGTTCGTTCGGCGGTCCTTTTCGCCTTTGTCGAGGAGGCCTTTCTCGACGAGCGTATCGAGGTTGGGATACAGCCGGCCGTGGTGGATCTCGGTCTCGTAGTAGTCCTCGAGTTGGTCTTTGATTGCAAGCCCGTGTGGCTCGTCCAAGCCGGCGGTGACGTACAGCAGGTCGCGTTGGAACCCGGTCAAATCGTACATTTTGCTGCCCGCAGCTAGTCTGAGAATACATATACGTTTGTTGGCCTCCAGTCGGGTTTCAGAGTGGCCTCGCTGGACGAACGTTTATATTGGAAGGTACAGCCACGACGCGGTATGCCGCCCTCCCGTGACCCGACCGCGGAATTTCGACCGTATGGCGAAGCGACGCAGATTCCCGACGTACAGCTGGAACCCGATCACGCCGAGCACGGCGACGTGATTCCGGAGCGTGACTACCCCGCAGGTGACGATCTGGACACAGACATCTGTCAGACCTGTGAGCGGGCCATCCATCGGACCCAGAGCCAGTGTCGGTTCTGCCTCGAACAAGACGTTTCGGGGCCAGACCGCGCCTCAGGTCCCCGCGAGCAATCACTCCACGGCATCATCTGTCTGCTCGTTCCGTCACAGTCATCGCAGGGTGCACTCGCAAAAGGGACTGCAGCCACACGATTACTGCAGCGTTCTCACTCGTCCCCCATCGATGAGTGTACACTTGTTGCAGCGCTCGAACAGCCGATCGCGGAGCCACTCCGAACTCGATGGGGTCACCTCCCGGACGTCGTCCCAGCGACTGGGTCGCGTGCGGGTGGGTTCGTAGCGAAAGCACGGTCAGTCTCGCTGTGGTCCGCTTCTCCTTCGACGGAGAGTTCTTTTTCGCGATGGTACGATGCTGCTGGGACGCAGATTACTGAGGACTCCCGTCGTGAATGGTTGCTCTCGGACTCGGAGACGTGGATTGTCCCGGCGATTGCGCTTCGGCGAGCGTCTCCCAACTCTTCACCATCACAGTTGTCGTCAACCCCGCCGACACGGCAATTGCTCCGCTGTCAGTCGTGTGGTAAGCAGACACCGCACCGGTTCGACTCACGCGACGACAGTCCACCCGCAGTGTGGGCTGGTGAGCCTGTCTGGCAGTGCTCCGTGTGTCGGACACCGCAGTACGGACCTGATCCAGATACCTGATATTGGTACGGAGACGGTTCAGAGGGTTCCGTTGCGTTCCTTAGAGCTAACAGAAATCGTGTGACATAGAGAGGGTGCATTCATCACAGAAGGCTCGTTTATTCGATCTCACCCTCCTGAACTAACGGTGAGTAGGACTGCTGTGGTTAGCAGTGGCGCGGCCTGGGACTGCCAGTTGTTTCACGCCACGGTTTCGATACCGAGAATCTCGAAGCGAGCACCGCCAGTGTCACTCTCGGTCACCTGTACTGTCCACCCATGGGCAGCGACCATCTCGGCGACAATAGCAAGCCCAAACCCGGTCCCACTCTCTCGCGTCGTATACCCCGGCTCAAACACCGAATCACGGTCCTCAACGGGGATACCGGGCCCATTATCCGCCACGTAAAACCCCACTCGATCAGGAAGCACCCCCACCGTAACGGTCACATCGGGCCCACCGTGGTCAAGGGCATTCCGAAACAGGTTCTCGAACAGTCGCTGTAGCCGTGCCGTATCTGCCTTGAACTCTACGTCGTCAGCCACTCGTAAGTCGGCGGTGGCTGTCTCAACCATCCCCCAACTCTCCGTTGCAACCGATGAAAGTAACACAGCGTCCCACTGCTCAACCGGTCGTCCCTCGCGGGCAAGCGTGAGGATTTGGCCAATCAGGTCATCCATCCGGTCAAATGCTCGCTCGACAGCTACTGCATGCTCATTTTCTTCCGCTACGCATAGTTCCTCGCACAGTAACTCGAACTGGCCTGTGGCCACGTTGAGTGGATTGCGGAGGTCATGGCTCACTAGACTAGCGAACTGGTCGAGGCGTTCGTTCTGCCGTTCTAATTCCTCACGGTACCGCTCACGCTCGGTCACGTCGGTGAGGACGATGGTTTGACCGAGCCCCGACTTCACTGTCCCATACGGCGTCTCAGTCACCCGATAATAGCGTGTAAAATCCGACTGTTGGACCGGCAGAATTGGGTCGTCGCTGTTGAGACAGGCAGCCACATGCGGGAGTGCCTGCTCCAACTGAGCCCCCTCAGCACCGTTGAGCGTGGGGAATACGGTCCGCGCCGCGTGGTTCGTATCCCGGATGTGGTTGTCCGCGTCGAGTGCGATGATGGGTTCGTCCCGTTCGCCGGCCAGTTGGACGGCATCAAACTGGTCGATATAGGCAAACGCAACACCGACGGCGAACACAGCGACTCCCAGAGGCTCGTAGGTGATGTCGATGAGGTAGGACGTGGTGTACCCAATAATATCTAGCACGACTGGGAGGCCCGTGATTCCGACGAGTGCGAAGAGTGGGCGTGTGTCATAGTCGATTTGGGTAAACAGTTCTAGGAGCATGAAGTAGCCGACGAAGGCGAGTGCGTACGAGAAAGCCATCGCGGTCCAGTGGAGTGGCCCGGTAGCCACGGAGAGATGGGGGAAAGGGGTGGTGACGGCGGTGGTTGTGAAGTATTCCTGGTGGAGAGGGTTGGTGATTTTCACCGCGACGAGGACGACGTAGACGCCGACTGCGAGGCGGCGATACGTCGGATTGTGGTGGTAGGTTCGACCGGTGTATGCAGAACAGAAGTAGAGCCAAGCTCCGACAGCGGCGAGACCTACCACCAGTCCGAGCGTATACCAGCCGAGTTTGAGGACCGGCGTGGGGGAAACAAGAAAGCCGACCTGTGCGGTCGCCCAGCTACCACTAGTTAGGAGGAGTGCCCACAGGCCGCGTCGCGTGTCGGAGTCGGTGATTTGGTGGAGGCGTGTGAGGCTTGCAAAACAGGCGAGGGCGGCTACAGCGAAGGTACCAACATAGAGGAGGAAGAGCGGCGATGTTGGTACGGCTGCCATAGCGGGCGTATCTGAGGAACGACTAATAGTCTACCGATATAGACGGTGACGTAGTGTGGATCACCTGCGAGACATGCGCTCTGTATTCAGCACGGGTTGAGAAATATCATCGGAAAATGACGAGCCGATGGCGTTAAGTCTGCATATATTTTGAGCGACTCAGCGCTCTCAGGCGGATATTATACCGGGGACCGACTTGCACCCTGAGTTTAGCATGGTTTCACCGATTTATCAGCGACTGTGGATTCAGCAGAGTCAATGTGATGTATCCTCTACAGTAGTCCACGATTTTACCGGCTGTTGTTGCATCGCGTCGACGACGTTGTCAGCTCACTTGAGGAATACCGTGGCGTACTACTGGTTAGTAAACAACATTGTCACGTGCAACAGTCACCCGTGAAATTGGGTCCTACTGTATAGGGACCCAAGAGCACCCGTACTCGTGATTTCTGGTGTGTCGTGGTGGGTTGTGTTTGTGTGCGCCGCCGATGGGCGCCGGCGCAGGGGGTCGGACAGACTTCGACTCCTGAGTTGGCGAGGTGACGACGAATGCACCAGGTAATCTACGCACTCGTGACCGCATCGACAACAGATGAAGCCCTCTCACGAGCCGCCGACGTGTTCGATCAACTTGTGGGGGCCGCCCCGCAGGCCGAAGCGGTGTTCGATTACTATGTGACGTTCGATGACGATTCAACAACGGTCGCCGGCAGCGCCCGCTGGGGTGACCTCCCGATTGCAGTCCCCGTTGCCTCGGAGGACGGCCAAGAACTGCTTGAGCGCGGCTGGCAGGCGACCACTCGTGAGTTCGAGCGGAATCTCGAGCGTATTCGAGAGGGCGTTGACGACCTTGACGCTGCGGCGATCATGCGCGATGAGGACCTCGTCAGGCATGCGTGCCACAATCTCGGGGCGTACCGCGGACCGGCGGTGTACCTCTACGACGAGTTTGCTGACGGCGTTCGGCATCGCGAGCGGCTTGAGCAACTCGTCGGGTCCAACGACCATCTGTGGATCGTTCCCGCTGATGTCCATTACTGACTTTGGAGGCTGTGCCCGATGGAACTCCTGAGAGAGACGCTTCCTGATCGTGGTCTCGCTGTTCGACTCGTCGTTGACGACGCAACTGCCAAGTATCGAGTTGAGTACACGCCGTTGTCTGGCGGTGTGATGACCGACGAGTGGACTGTGTTCGGTGGGTCCGTCGGCTACGATGCGTCGGTGTTTGCAACTGGCGCTGCTGCACGTGCGTTTGTTGAGCGCGTCCGAACGGTCTCACACGACGACGTCCTCGCGAGGTTAGCAGCAGACACAGACTGAGCGACCGAGTAGTCTGGTGGTGCGCTTGGTGTTGTTTTTGCGCCGCCCGAAGGGGCGGAGGCGCAGTAACAGATGCCGATTCCAACATTCGCAGTTGAGTTGTCCCGCGTTCACCACCAGTCGCCCGCGATGCTCGCCAGGGAGGTGAGTATTCGATGAGTCTCGAACGCGTGTGCCGTCACGACGAGGCACTGTTCGAGTTTCTGTGGTGTCCGGTGTGTGGCACGGAAGCGTTCACGCACATTCCCTTCGAGGGGGTGTTCTGCACAGAGTGCAATACCAGTGTGACGTGTCGTGAGTCGCCTGAATCGCGTGGTTACGATGAGGCGGTCATCATCACATTCGACGCAACAACGACGTGGAATCTCCACATCGACGAGAAACTCCGTCGGCCGCTTCCCGACGACGAAGCACAAGTTAAGATTCTCGGTGCGCCCGGTGACTACCACGTCGATTGGTGGGCACCAACCACGACCGAAGACTGGACGCCAGTCGAGCGCAACGAGTTCGCTGACGAATCCGAACCCGAGGCGGTGTCGCACCTCGCATAGCGTCGATCGAGAGACTCCTCGGTACCCGCGCGACATCGAGATTTTTTGTGCCCGTGATGGGTGCGGGCTGAAGACACAGTCCGTGTGACGTGATTTCCATGAGTCACCAACAGACAGAGTCAGACGTCTCGATCGACGAGATTCCAGTTGATCTCGAACTCGTGCATCGTTCGGAGTTCACCCGAGCCGACGTTCCCGATGAAATTGAGTCGATAACGTGGGCTCTCTTGAGCGAGCAACCACCGATGAACCCACTGGTCGTTCTCAAAGCGGCTCGCTGGTGGTACATCCACGGCGCAGGTGAGTCTGACCCCGTGTACTGCTGGGCGATTGAGTGGGTTCGACACCTCACGACCGGCGAAGCGACTGCCAGCGGCCTGTTCGGCGAGTGCCGACAGTACCTTCGTAGTCTCGAACGCGAGGACACCGACCAGTAAGTCGTCCCGCCTGTTTTTGTGCGCCCCAGAGGGGTGCGGCGCGTCCTGGAGGGACGCGTCAGAACTGAAAGCAATGGCAACAACGAGTTCCCCGTCGGTGTCGTTCGACGAGACCGACACCCGACACGACGAGATGCATCGTACGATCGAACAGTGGCTTGCGGACCTCGCTGCCGACGTCGACAACGCTCGGGCGAGCGAGCAGTTCCAGGCGTGGCTGGACATCCAGAGCCGGTTCCACGACTACTCTCACCGCAACACCCTCCTCATCAACCTCCAATGCCCTGAGGCGACGAAGGTCGCCGGCTACCGGACGTGGCAAGAAGAGTTCGACCGACACGTCGATGAAGGTGAGTCAGCGATCTGGATTTGGGCGCCGATCATCACGACGCAGTGTCCCGAGTGTGGGAACGCACCGAGCTATCACGAAAACAGCGAGTGTGAGTACGACGAGACGCCTCCCGAAGAGTGGTCAGAGGGGCTCGTGGGGTTCAAGCCCGCTCCAGTCTTCGATATTTCGCAGACAGAGGGCGAGCCACTCCCGGAGCTGGACACGGCGGCGACCGGTGAGCCTGACACGCTCGTCGATGATCTCACCAATATTGCGTCGGACCTCGGTGTAACCGTCCGCATCGTCGATCCCGACGGGTGGCGACATGGGGAGGCAAAGGGCGTCTGCCAGTCGCGGAGTGTTCAGGACCTCACCCCACTCGTGGAAGTGAAGGACCGGTCGAACCGCGCGGACCTCGCGTCGACGATCATCCACGAGTACGCCCACGCGATTTTGCACTTCGACATAACCGACGCAACTGAGCGGGCGAAACGTGAGGTCGAAGCGGAGGCCGTCGCGTACGTCGTCGGTCGCTATCTCGGCTTGGATACGAGTGGGTCGGCGTTCTACCTCGCGGCGTGGCAGGACGACGAGACGGACGTGCTGCAAGAGCGACTGGGTCGGATTAGTGGGACGGCCGGAGAGATTCTGTCGATACTCGACGCGGTCTAATCCGTCTGCCGTCCGGCGTGGTTTTTGATGCCCCCGAGGGGTGCGCGCAGTGCGCGTTAGCTATCATGACACCTGTCCTCACAAAATTCGATCCACCTGCACGCGTCCTCAAGCGGGCGCAGTACGAGGCGTTCGCGTTCGAACTACTTGACGGCGATATCCGCGTGCGAAACGAGAGCTATGCCGACCCGGCTGCGCACGAGTACCGGGTTCGAATTCGGGATGGCGTGCCTGATTCGTGTTCGTGTCCCGCTGACGCAAGTAGTGACAGTCCGTGTAAACATCGGATTGCAGTCGTGATTCGACCACGAGTACTCGACCTCGCCGTGCAGATGCGTGTCGTCGCAGATGGTGGGTCAACATCGAGCGGCGATGACGAGACAACAGACCTGCCCTGCGAGTGTGAACAGTTATCTGAAGCTCTTCCCTGTTGGAACTGCGTTGATGCTGGGCGGCGCAACCTATCTGAATAGTCGTGTGAGGTTTCGTACGTCACCAGGTACTCGTCAGTCTTCGGACTGCTGGGCTGCGGCGTACTCACCAGCAAACTGCTCGCGCATCTCTCGACGGAGCAGTTCACTCATGACTTCGTAGACGACCGGCTGGGGATACTTGTCGAGGAGGTGTTGGACGTCAGCTGCACATCTGCTTTTTTCAGTCGCAAAATTCGCCGTCCATGGTGAGCTACTCATACCAGATAGTAATTTGTTGTCTCAGTTAACTGTTCGCCTGGTGAGAAATTCCTACTAACGCAAGCCCAAACTGTGACTCACAGATATCCAGCAACACGAGTATCGAGTGTACGAAACTCGGTGGGCACGAGGCCCACGAGGGAGTTATCAAGGGGTGGGCGCGGATGGCTTGGTACGCGATTTCGCGCCCGTTGCAGAACAGGGCACGTCTTGTGTGACACGACGAGCCTGCAACGGTAATCCACCTGCGAGCATGTTTGGTATTGTGGTTCAGTCATTTAATGACCGTCAACCGAAGCCAACCTGTTCGAGACGACAACGGCGTTTTTTGGCCCCTGACGGGTGCGGGGCGCGGCGTGATGCGTCTCGTGGTGTTCGAGATGTCGACACGAGATGTCTACGAGCGACAGTTCGACGAATCGTGCGGCAAATCCTGTGGAAACGCCTCTTGTCCGGAGTGTGGCGGCCAAGTCATTACCGACGCTGGTGAACGGCGGTGCCAGTCGTGTGGACTCATCATCGACGGGCATGGCATCGACCACGGTCCCGAGTGGCGGTCGTTCGAGCGCGAGGAGCGAAGACGAGTGGGCGCGCCGCGAACGCCGACGCGGCATGATCACGGCCTCGCGACCGAAATCGGCCGACACGTCGACGCTAACGGGACCCCAATCCCAGGCGAGCGACGACAGCAGCTCTCCCGGCTCCGCACCCAGCACAGTCGGAGTCGGTACCAATCGAGTCGTGAACGTCGGCTCGCACATGGGTTGGACGAAGTCCGGCGACTCGCCGGCGTACTCGACCTCCCGGATGGCGTTGATATCGGCCCGTTGAGCACCGGCGAGCGTCGGCGCTATCTCGAGGGCACACTCGAACCAGGCGAGGACGTCTATCTCCTTGGAACCGCTAGGGAGACCGAGACGGGCTGGGACAATCGCGGATACGTAATCGACGAGCCGACGTCCGACGGTGATTTCATCCTCTCGGACAAGTCGGAGGCCACGCTGATAGAGGAGGGACGGAGTAGTGGCCTCGTCTTTCTGGCCGCTGGCGCGCTCATGATCGTGATAGGGCTGGCTTCACTCCTCTCGCCATTTCTACCGATATGAGAGTAGCTAGCACTACTATTACTATTATTCAACTATGGAGCTAACTTGTTGAATTCGATACCGGCGTCGGGATCTGCGTTTAAGCGTGTCGAGGCTTTTTTCCCACACCCGCGGTGATTGAGAGTGATGGCCCTCCAGCTCATCGACGCGATTACTGATGGAACCAGACGAGTTCTGACTCGAACCGGCGGCGTCCTATTGATACTCTTGCTCGCCCAGCAGATCCTGCTCGTCACGTCGATCAACACCTTGTTGGCCTCCGAAGCCCTGCCCGCGGCAGCCGACGTGATCGGACTGACCATACCTGTCTCTGGAACCGTTGCGGGTGCCATACTGCTCGGGACGTTCCTCTTCAGTGGCGTCTACTTCGTGGTCCTCTCCCGCGCGTTCGCACGGCCGCTGTCGCGGCTCTCTTCGTTCCCGACAGAACTGTACACTCGACGGGTCGGTCGAGCCACGCTCTCGACGCTCGTCGGCGGTATCGTCGTGTTCATCGTCGTCATGATTGGATTCGCCTTTCTGTTCCTGCCAGGACTGTTCCTCGCGGCGTGCTTCCTGGTCTTCATCTTCGCGGTTGGCGTGGAAGATCGAGGCGTGATTAGCGCACTCAAGCGGAGTTGGAGCCTCTCGAAGGGAAATCGGCTCCGTCTAGTCGCAATCGTCCTCATCTCCGGGATCGTCGGCGCGTTCGTCGGTGCCGTTCCGGCACTCTTCCAGCTGGCAGGTGCCTCCGCACTCGGTGACGTCGTGTCCGTCGTTATCAACAGCGTTCTGTTCACGTTCGTCTACGGCATCACGGCGGCGGCGTACCTGCAGCTCGCTCGGGGAGATGGTGGTTCCGGTGGTCCACGGTCGTCAGCGCCTACGAGCACCGGCCCTGATCCCGAGATATAGCTCGGTTTCGACGAAGGATTACTCCTGCATGTTGAGTAGCCCAGCCATCGTCGAGGATGGCTTTCTGGGTCTCGCTCATGCGGGCAGGCACTCCTATAGAGAAGGAGAGAGTCGACAGGACGGCCACGTCTAAGGGTCGATTAGAGGATTGGACGGAGGCTAAATCGTCCGATAGTCCGATCGAGTCCGAGTCTGAGTACTGCCTCCGCGAGTATGATCATCAGAACGAATCCAAGGAGGATGGGCCAGACGGTGAGGTACGACGAGAGTGGATGGAGATGCGTACCGTAGAGCCACTGATATATCGTCTCCCCCAGCACCCAGAGCGTCGCGAGTGGTGCTGAGATGAGCGAGAGACGGCCGAACAGATAGAGAGGAACGGCTGCTGTGAGAAACATTCCGACCAGAGCGTACCCGAAGCCGACGACGACCATGAGGCTACTTCCAGAGGAGAAATACACGCCGGCCGAGAAAAGCCACGAGATGACGATGATCGCGTATAGGCCACCGCCGAGAGCAGCGGCGGTGCGTGCGTCACGGAGACTGATGGAGGGAAGAAGCATACAGACGATATCCGCTTCCGATGTTAGTCAATTGCTCGGTGCCTCTCCAGTTCTGCGTGATTCGTAGAACGACCTCATTGATAGTTTCCGTGAGGCCAGTAGAGACGAAGAGCCCCCACTCATACCGAGGTCTCTTCAAATAGCCTGCGGTCGACTTCCCATCCAACCCCGAGACTACCGATGACAGCGAGGGCACCGAACCATGGGAGGAGCGCGTGGTCCATGAGTGACAACAGAATCCCGGCTGCGAACAATCCCCACTGCAGCGACTTGCGCTGTTCACCACCCTTATAGTGAGAGACAACCGACGGGAGGAGCAATAGCCCGGCAAGTACCCCACCGACGAAACTCGTTCGAATGGAGACTGTGCCGATTGTCAGTGTCGAGAAGCGGGTGACTATGATTGCTCCCCCGCTGACGAGTCCGAGAAACATCGTGAGACGGACGACCCATGAATTGAGTGAAGGCATCGCGTCTCAGTAACACTCCGTGCGTGAATAAACACTGTGTCGAACCAAACTTCCCTTTAGAGGCAATCGAATCGCAATTCACTCCTGAACCCGCATGTGGGTTGAGGTGGGGGTATCCTCTCTGCACTCAGCGCCGTGAAATTTCTCAATCTGATAACTTACTATGTCGTCGCTCTCTACCCCATTAAACGAATTCGGGCCACTCTAATGTGGCCAGACTTGCTATTCGCTAATCAGTCCCAAACCAATTTCTCATCCGCGGTGGAGATGCATTGTTTGTACGCACGCGCCATGATTGCTAGCATTACCAGACTAACTACCGCGCTTTCGAGGATCGATATACTGTTTGCGAGAAACTGAGGAAGATGTTCGAAGAGCAAATACGAGAGCGGAATTTGGACAAGCATCGGGACTATTGTGAGAAGGAATAACTGGCCACGTACACCTTTAGTGAGTCGCCAGCTTCCTTTGATAGCACTAATCACGCCCTTGTCCCTGACGGCGATCTCTTGCCCTGTGAATAACAGACTTACGCCGATCAGAGCGCCCGGAACGAGCAATACGAATACTATCCCCCCGAGAATAATCTTTCCCGGTAGTGAATCAGCAAGCCCAGAGACGAATCCATCGGTAACGAGCGATAATCCACCAAAACTGATGACCAGAGAAAGGATCGTAACGATAAGAACAGAGAGTGCAACGGCCCACGACGCGAGAAAACTATGAACGCTTGCCCATCCTAATCTGTGGAAAATGTACTCTTCAGGTATTTTTTGAGTATTTTCGCTCACTAACGTTCGATTGGCGATCACCCGTATCGGAATTGTCAAGATACCACCGGTTAGTCCAGCGATGAGCGCTGCGGGTGCAGCGACGAGCGACTGCATTTCGGTACCCGGTGAGGAAGCGGCGGATGGTGCGGTAGGAACAGCGGGATTTAGCGGAAGGTATGTCGTTGTGACCAACCGGACGATTCCGGCTTGTAACACCGACCCGAGAATCAGAGCAAGGAGAAGAATCAGGCCATTTCTCGTTGCTACTCGTGACACCCCATCCGAGATACTGCGACGTAGGCTGAGAGTCATATTGAAACGCCGAGTTGTCACCCTGATAGTTCAACCGATGTTACTTTGGATTGTTCAGTTGAGGGAAAGGTGAGTGTCGGCCCGTGACAAGGCCGACATTCGCCTGGAGGGATGGGTGCGCACAGCGGGGGGAACTGCTGTGGGCATCTATACTGTTCGGGGGGATAAGCATAGTCCAAGTGGATGAATTTCCAGCTCGGAAAATCAGAGGCCTCTTTTACTGTATTGTATTTGTACCAATAGATGTGAGTGAGGACTGTCCGACAGTCGAGGTACTCGCACTCCTCGACGACTCGTACGCTCGGGATATCCTCACTGCTACGAGTGAACGACCGATGTCCGCTAAAACCCTGAGCGAACAATGTGGTGCGTCGTTACCCACGATATATCGACGTGCCGAGCGACTTGTCGACTGTGGTCTCCTCGAGGAACGTACCGAGTTGGCCGAAGACGGACATCATTACAGTATCTACGAGGCTCGACTCCGTCGCCTCTCGGTGGAGTTGGAAGATGGTGAACTGCACGTCAATCTCGAAGAAGAGCGCGAACCCGACGTCGCTGACCGGTTCACAGATATGTGGGAGGGAGTATAATGAACAAACTACTCTTACAGATGGCCGTTGAACAAGCAGCGATCGACTACCTCGTCCTGCTCGCATTGACGCTCTTGGCCATCACGATGAGTGTGTTCATCGTCTTTCAGGCGTACCGTGGATCTCGACGAAACGATAGTCGACGCATGTTTTTCCTCGCACTCGGGCTTGCCTTTCTGACGGTCGTTCCCTTCTCGCTCTCACTCGTGTTGACTGCTGTCGGTCAATCTTTCCAAACTGGCCCACGAATGTACTCATTCTACCTTCCGGTT
Source organism: Haloferax sulfurifontis ATCC BAA-897 (assembly GCF_000337835.1). Taxonomy (GTDB): domain Archaea; phylum Halobacteriota; class Halobacteria; order Halobacteriales; family Haloferacaceae; genus Haloferax; species Haloferax denitrificans. Next base: position 28,047 of record NZ_AOLM01000006.1, read on the forward strand.
TCGACTCGTATCGTCGAACTTTGCGGACTCGCTAGCCTGCTCTATTCCCTGTATATCGAGGCCTGATTGCACCATTGAAGACTACTGATTGAAATACGGTCTGACATTATGCCGATTTTCTCGCTCAGTAAAACTGCTCAGGGGATTATCTCCTTTTCTCGTGATTCGTCTAATGTATGGTCCCCATACGAAAACAGACTCGAACTGCAATCTATGTGGTTGCGGTCGTAGCGGCTCTCATCACTGGCGGGGTCTTAGCCCCTGTCGCGTGGGAGTATACGTCCGCTCCTGATGGAACAGTCGCTGTTGTCACCCTTGACGGTGCGATAACTCCCGCTTCGGCAGAAAGGGTCATTCAAGACTTACATCAAGTACGTAATAACGATAATGTTGATGCCGTCGTCCTCCGGGTCAATTCGCCTGGGGGAACGGTGGCCGCGAGTGAGTCGCTCTATCTAGCCGTCAAAGAGACGGCAGACGAGAAACCGGTCGTTGCGAATGTCGCCGGCCAGGCAGCCTCGGGTGGATACATGGCAATTCTAGGTAGCGACTACGTCTATGCCACACCGAGTTCCCAGCTTGGGAGCGTTGGTGTCTATGGTTCAGTCCCTCCGATCCAACTCAGTAATATCGAGGGAATCGTTACGACGGCTCCGACCAAGGGAACAGGAGGGACGGCTGAAGAGGTACGACACAGTGTCGAACGAATGAAACAGACGTTCGTCGGCCTGGTACTAGAAGAACGTGGAGACGCACTTACTGTGAACAGAGAGACAGTCAGCCGTGCGAAGGTATACAACGGAATTATTGCTGTCGAAAATGGGTTTGCAGATGGGATTGGCGGTCGACAGGCTGCTATCGACGAGGCTGCCGAGCGAGCAAATATTGAGGACTATCGCGTCGTAACACTGGAAAACAACGGTAAAACATCGAATACTAACACCTCTCTGTCGTTCGAGAACATCGATACGCCGCAGTATCTCGCCCTTCATGGCGTGCCTGATGAGAAGGCAGTCACCCCCCTCGAAGTCGCTGATACGAACAGAACCACTCAGTCGATGACTGAAGATAAAACGGGTACTTCAGCCCAGTTTGTGGAGGCAAGTCAATGAACCCGCGAGATATCGCCGGTAGTCTATTCACATTTGCTTTAATCACAGTGGTCATCGTCGGTGCGGCCGGCGCAGGACCACTCCTCTTCCAACACGAGCAATCGACACACGATACCGGATTGCCGGATTCGTTCTCACCCGGTAGTACCTCAGTCCAGACGTCAGCTGAGGACGGTGAGGTTGTTGTCAACTCTAGAAGTACGGGAAAGGTAGTCGTCATCGATCTGGCTCACGGTAATGATCAGACAACTGAGCAAGTACGGACTCTCGAACGTGTCCTCATTGAAAACGGACATGAAGTCCAATTCCATGGAGACCCCAGTGGCTCGAGTTCGACTAACTCTATGACCCGAGGAAATGAAGATGCAGACCTAAACGCGTCTCTGCGTGGAGCAGATGCCTACGTGGTTATCAATCCCGAAGAACAGTTCGACGCAGACGAGGCAGCGGGCGTAAAGACGTTCGCGGAGGCTGGCGGACGAGTTCTCGTCCTCTCAGATCCCGAGTCTACGAACCTGGTTCAGGCACTTCTTTCATCTTTGGTTGGTGGAGGGGGCCAGGGTTCACCCAGTCCGCTCGCACCGATGGCGAGTCAATTCGGTGTCGGTGCTGGCTCGGGCTACTTATACAACATGGAGAAGAACGACGGAAACTTCCAGACGATTTACGCGACTGGAGCCGAAGGATCGCTTGCTGAGGGAGTCGATCAGGTAAGTTTCCACCGGACTGCTCCCGTGGTCGCATCCAGCGATGCATCGATCGCTCTCCAAACGAGTGCCGACACAGAGCTGTCGGACGGTGGCACAGCCAAGCGCTATGCTGTCGCTGCCCAGAGTGGAAATGTTGCACTCGTCGGGGATACGTCTTTCTTGGAAGGAGCGAACCTTCGAGATGCGGATAACGAGGTATTCGTGGGTAATCTCGCCGAGTTCCTCGTCGGTGGTAGTGTCGAGGAAGACGCCCTCGAGCCGATGGCCGAAGGAGAATCATCTCCTGAGCAATCACAGGCGAATCGAACGACATCATCCGCCTAAGCAGGCCATAGAGGGAAGTCACTGTCACACAATATGGGCTGTGCTACACAGCCAGTATTTTTTTGCACTGTTCAGATTAGTCGTCATCTTCTACCGCGCTGACTGTACTAAATACAGGAAATATTGTGCCGAGCGATTTTCAGGTAGCCTACGACTATAATGCAAAGAGATATACCCCGCTTGTTAATACGAATCCGTGTATGCCCTCCCCATTCGAAAGCCCGGCCCTCCGTTACGGTCTCAGCATCATCAACGCCGCAATCATCGCAGGCATCGCGTTTACTCTGCTCGAGGGTACGATACGGTGGGTTGCACTGGGCATCGCCGTGCTTGAGGTAGTGATCACACCGCAGATTCTGAAACAGGCAGTGTAGAAAAATCCGGACTGGGCCGCTTTTCAACTGAATTTTTCGGCCTCTGTCTCTAAGTCGGTCCAAGCGGCTAAGCACGGACCACTCGGACAACTAATCTAATACCTCGGTCATACGGTGGATGGAGTCTATCGAGCAGCCAATTGCTATCATCGGTATTCGGTCGGCGGACAGGCCTGGTAAGGGTGCTGAGTGTCGCGATATGTCCGTCACGAGAATGAATCCAGACCGCTGTCTGTCACTTCTCTGCACCGTTGTCGTCGGGAGCACGCCGGTCAATGCCTGTTCGAAGAGTCCCGTCGTGAAGATATACCCACCCGACGGTGAACAAGAGCGCAACGCCGAAGCGGAGAATGGTGAGCGTGTTCGAGTTCCAGAACCCTCCAGCTGTCACGCCGATTCGGAGCAGTGCTGGGAAGGAAGTCCCCGCCGAGAGTTGTGAGCTGACCTGAAACAAAAAGCCATTCGAGAGGTTGTACGCGAGATGAATGCCGACGGGAAGTGCGATGTGACCCGTGAGGACATATGCAGTCGACCACGCCAGACCGAATAGAGCCGCTGAGAAGATCAATTGCAGGCTTCGCCCTTCGGTTCCGCCACCGCCCGCAAAGATGACGTGACTGAATCCGAACACGACAGAACTCGCTCCAATCGTACCGATCATTCCAAACTGACGTCTGTCGAGACGAGCACTCAGTCCCTCGGCGAGATTCTGGATCATGACGCTCCGAAAGAGCACTTCCTCATAGAGGACGTTCGAGATCTGGCCAAAGATGATCGCGATGATTACGAGTCCCGTCGACCCGCCTGCGACGCTGGCAAACACCTCCGTAATAGTCCCGTATCCCAGGGCGACGCCGACAGCTATCGGAGCCCCCGACATGAGAATCCCACCGATTAGTCCGGCACCCAGGTCTGTCACCCATCGTCGACTACGAGCGATACCGTATGATGAGAGTGGACGCTGATCAACTCGCGTGGCGACAGCCAGAACGACGCCGAGTGCGAGCAGCATCATAACTCCGATCGCGAACTGATCAATCCAGGCAGCGTACTGGATCTGTAACTGTGTTACGAGGAGACGTAATACAATTAGCGAGACGAAGAGTACGAGAACGGCGAGAGCGAACGGGACGAATGCCCTCCATGTGGCGCGTACTCGATTATCATTGGAACCATACAGTAAACGGTGGGCGTGTACGGAAACAGGTTTCATATGTCTGTATTCTCGCGAGTGTTTAGTCTTGGAAGGAAACTCTCTGAGTCAGAAACTATGTCGTTTTTCCGTCTTCTCAGATTATGCTTGCATCCCGTTCCTATCGAGCTGATTGAATGCTTCAATCCAGATTCCTAACATGAGAATCGAGAGAGGCATCACAACGAAATTCATCACATACGCCCCGATAGTTGACCCGACAACAGAGGTGATTGCTGGCCCGAGGAACATTGAACTCGGAATCATAACCACTAGAAATGCGATGAAAACGATGATCAGCAGCCCGAATAGTTTGAGCCAGTTACCACGAGTCATCGCCCAGCTCTCTCGGAACGCATCGATGAAGCCACGATCTTCGATCGCGATTAGGAACGGTACGAATAAAAACGCCACGTAGGCGATAATACCGGGGATAAAGAGCAAGATCGAGCCAACGGAGATGACGATGGTGAGGACTATCCCCCCAAGCAACGAATTGGCAAGTACGTATCCGATATTTCTCGTGAGGTAGTTCGAATTAAGTCGGTTGGTATTGGCGTTTATCGTTCTGATAGCAAATACTCCGTACCAGGTCAATGCAAGAAAACAGATTACTGCACCGATTCCGAGCACCGAAAGCGGTGCGGTCGTTCCGAAGAACCCACCGGAAGTAGTCACCTCCATCCCTGTTGCTTCGTTGACTATCCCCGAGTCTTGGAGATATTTGAGAAAAATGCTATTGATGATTAACTGCCAGGCTAGCCCAAGTACCGTATATCCTGCGAGCAATGCAACTCCGGTTCGATTCGTCACCCGTTCAATCCCTCCAGTGATGGAGGAGGCAATCTTCAGTGCCATACCGGAGGGTTGTCGGTTGTATATGTAGTGCTGGCTCTAATTTTCTGAGTCAGAACATTGGCGTTTCACATTATTATGCCAGTCTGAGGTTTTTCAATATGGCTGCGATAGATGCCACTGACGTATCCAAACGATATCGAACGGAAGTCGCACTCGATCAACTCGATCTGACCGTTGAAGAGGGTGAAACATTCGGGTTTCTCGGTCCGAACGGAGCCGGTAAATCGACCTTCATTAATGTGCTCCTCGATTTTGTAAAACCCACCGAAGGGTCAGTCGGAATTTTCGGATACGACTGTCAGAAAGATGGTGTCGCGGCACGAAACCGAATCGGTGTATTGCCCGAAGGTTACTCAGTCTTTGACCGGCTCACAGGTCGTCAGCACATCGAATATGCAATTCGATCAAAAAATGCTGACGACGCACCTCTCGATATTTTAGATCGCGTGGGAATTCGGGAAGATGCTCACAGGAAGGCAAGTGAGTACTCGAAAGGTATGGCACAGCGCCTCGTGTTAGGGATGGCGCTCGTCGGAGAGCCTGACCTATTGCTTCTCGACGAACCCAGTACCGGCTTGGACCCAAACGGAGCAGCGGAGATGCGACAGATTCTCCGCGAAGAAAACGAACGGGGTGCGACGATCTTCTTCTCGAGTCACATCTTGGAGCAGGTCGAAGCCGTCTGTGACCGTGTCGGAATCCTCCAGAATGGTAAACTCGTCGCAGTCGACACAATCGAAGGCCTTCGTGACGCTCTCGGCGGTGGAACGAAGCTGGCGATCACTGTCGATCAACTTCGAGAAGGGACGATATCAGAGATCAAAACCATCGATGGCGTTGAAACTGCAGTTGCACACGACGATACGTCACTCGAAGTCACCTGTTCGAACGAGGCAAAGATGGATATCATCGTCGGGTTGCGTGACGCTGGTATCGATGTCGTGAATTTCCGGACTGAGGAAGCATCGCTTGAGGATATGTTCATCAAATATACCGATGTTGGACAGCGATGACTTGGAAAACGATTGCCCACAGAGACCGAAAATTGACGGTAAGTGCTCGGTCGGTGAAGATACTGCTCGCTTTGCTTGTTTTCGCCGTTCTCCTTGCCGGATATCTCTATCCAGTGGTGGGTACGAAGCCTATTACTACGGCTCGATTCAGTGGGTTTCTCATTGATCCCATCACGACGATGCTTCCATTTATCGGAGTTTTACTTGGCTATAACGCGGTCGTGAGTGAGCGAGAAACGGGTTCAATATTGTTGTCGTTATCCTTGCCCCAAAGTCGAAAAGATGTCGTCATCGGTAAGTACACGAGTCGAACTGGCATTTTGGCAGTAACCATCGCGTTTGCGATGGTTGGTGCTGGCCTCCTCGTCGTATATCCGTTTGGTGAACTCAACCTACTGCCGTTTCTCGCGTTTACGGTGTTGACTATTCTTTTCGGTGCTGTCTGGAGTGGAATTGGTATCGCAATCTCAATAGCTGTCGCTACCAAACGAAGAGCAGTCACCCTTGGATTCGGACTGGTATTTCTATTCGCTATCGTATGGGATATGATATCTACTGCCCTTGAAATCGGCTTAAACGCCGCTGGCGTTATTGATGGTCGACTTCCAGGCCCAGTACGATTTTTGTTCGCTCTTGAGCCAGGACACAGTTACGAAAGTGTGACGACAGGGTTCATCGATCCGAGCACTACGATTGATGGGCCGTGGTATCTCAACGAGTGGGTAGCGTTGTTGCTTTTGATTTTCTGGACTGTCGGACCAGTGGGACTCACATACCTCCGGTTTGTAGGGCGTGATCTCGCATGAGTTGGCTGGATATTGCATACAAAGATATTGAGGACTCCAGCAGATCGGTGACTGTGTGGCTTCTGTTCGGATTATTGACGGTCCTTATGGTGGGATACACAGTCGCCCATACATATCTTGGGAAGCCAGAGTTCGTGCCACTCATTGGGGGTCTGGCTGGCTTGGTCGCTACGACCTTACCGGTATTTGGAATCCTCTTGGGATACAAGTCCATCGTTCACGAGCGGACGAGTGGGAGCCTCTTCCTTACGTTGGGATTCCCGAACTCTCGTAAGGATCTCGTCGTCGGAACCTTCGTTGTTCGCACAATCGTCCTACTCGGTCCGACGCTCGGATCGCTCACTATTGCCGGGGCTCTCGGTGCATATCTCTATGGAACTGAAGGGGCACTCCTCTATCCGTGGTTCTTGTTCGCAACTGCACTCTACGGGACGGCGTTTATCGGGATCGCTATCGGACTCTCGATGTCTACAACCGTCGACCGATGGATTACTCTCGGATCGGTTGGTAGTTACGTTCTCCTAGTGTTATTCTGGAACGGATTTCACTCGCTGACGCTGCTAATCCTTCATCGATTCGACCTTACTGTATTGAGTGATATGCCGAACTGGGCCCTACTATTCCAGCTGTTAAAACCCGGTGAATCGTACTACCGACTCTTACGACTCGGGTTCGACACTGGACAGGCAGAACGGTACCTCGGTAGTAGCGCGCCGTTCTACGTGGACTGGTGGATGGCGATTCTATTGCTAGCTCTGTGGTGCTTCGGTCCAATCGGACTCGGCTATCTACGGTTCAAAACAAGCGATTTGTGAAAACTGGGAGAAAGAGTTTCTCACGAGCAGGGAAACTCATCATCCTAAATCTCTCCTTGATTTCCCAGGTTTGGCCGAGTTTGCAACCAGGAATTCTCACCGATTTCATCTCTAAGCCACCGAGAAGGCTCTGTTGAGCCCCATCGATCCGACACATATCCTATTGAAACTGTGGGTAACATAAGTATGAACCTAACACTTTATATCGCATCCTTCGGCATTTTTGGTATGGCCCTCCACGACAGCTTTGACTACTGGAGTCTCATCGCTACGTTCGTCGTACTGGTACTGGTCTTGATACTCGTGCTCGCGCAGCCCCCACTTTCGAGGACATTAGCCCTCCTGCTCGGTGTTGCTGTCTTTGCGGCTGGGATGTCTATCAATATCCGCGAGGGTATTCCGTCGTATAACCGACTTCTCGGCGTCTATATCGGTATCTTCGGCCTCGCTGAAATGACGAGTGAGGGTTGGAATCTCGTGAGCGCAGCATTGGTCGTGATTGGTTCCATCTCTGTCCTTGAGCTCGCTTACGAGCGCGTGACGGGGCGCTCCGCCGATATTGTTTGACAATCCCTCAGCCTTGTGTAGACGCAGATCAACAGTTCGTTCTTTTCGGTAGTGATACCACGAATCTACTGCTCGGTGTGGGTGTAAATCCCACAAAACCAGAGGTCCATTCCGTCGCTCTGTCTTGTCGGTGACTGGTAGTGCTAGCTGATCCACTTCCACGAACTACGTAACACCCTCACGGCTTAGACAGAAGTTTCGCCGCTACCGCCGACCGATCCTTGCGTGACAAGCAGATATGAGACGACGAACGAGACGACGAATAGCGGTGGAAGAGCCATGACCTGCGTCACCGGGTCTGGCGGCGTAACGAATACGCCGACCACAAACGAAAGCAGGACAGCTAGCGAGTAGGCGGTGACCAACCGTTCACGCCGGTCGGTTGGTTCCGTCCGTGACTCCCAGTCGTTCCGAACATAGCGAATCCAGATGTAGTAGATCAGTCCGATACCTGCGACGAGAAATATGAATGTCCAGAGCGCCGACCCATTACGTGTCCTGGCCTCCGCGCGGGCCCAGTAGCTCAACGCGACCAAATTCCCGACGTAGATAACGGCTGTCAGCGCGAAAGCCACACCCAACAAGGATGGTTCAATAAGGATCGGAACGAGTTGCACGATTCACCGTCGTCCTTAGACAAGGATAGACTTTCTGTGAAAAAGTAGACTCAGTCGCTTGCGTGGTACGTTATAGTTCGAGACGACAACTTAATGTACAAAATTCATATGTCTTGAAGCAGGTCGAGAAACCATGGTCCTCAAAGATACCCGCCTCACCCTCCTGTTTGTCGTCTTAGGGACGACTCTCTGGCTCATTTCAGGCCAATTCACCGACAGCGAATGGATTCAGTGGGCGATACTCATTGGTGTCGGCGTCGTCATTCCGACGATACTTACTGAAATATCCGGTTCATAGTTGCCCTGTACTCCCGATCTCGTCAAATCAAATTTCGGAATAGTAGAACAGACCCCACTCCACAGACGAGTGCGAGAAACACGTTCTCTGTTCGCCACACTATGAGGAGGACAACAGCGGCGGCACTCCATTCTGCTGGTCCAGATGTAGTTAACTCTGGGCCGAGAATGGAGAGTACTATCGCACCAGGCAGTATTTCGAGTCCTGATTCGAGCCGCTGTGAGAGGTTGATGCGGCTAAGCAACCACAATCCACCTGCTTTCGTCAAATATGTCGTGACGCTCATTCCGACGATTACAGCGACAACAAATGGGTCCAATTGAAGATTAGTCATCGAATCGAATCACCTCCAGCAAAAATCCAGCGAATCCGCCGAGAAGGATGTACCAACGTCCCGGTAGAAACTGCGCACTAAGAACAGCGATAGTGAACGCCGTTCCCCATGGAAGTACGCTTGATCGCCCCTCCCAGAGTTCTACGGCGATAGCAACGAAGACAGCAGTCAGAACGAAATCAAGTCCATACTCGGTTGGATCACCGATAACTCCACCTGCAACAGCACCGATTATCGTTGCGAGTATCCAGAACGACCAGATTGTGAGGCCACTTCCGAGAAGATAGGCGCCCTGTTGTTCCCCGGACTTGAGCTTCCCCATCGTGAGTGCCCAATTTTCATCGGCTGTGAAGAAGACGCTCACATAGGCTTTGAGAGGAGACAGCTGCTTGAACCAAGGACGAAGTGCCGCTCCCATAAGCACGTAGCGAAGGTTAACGATAGCTGTCGTTCCGATAACTGTACTCACCGAAAGAGGGGTTTCCCATAGCTTGATAGCGATCAGCTGTGCTGCGCCTGCGAGGACAGTTGCGCTCATAAGTCCGGACTCGGCAATACTCAATCCTGCTTGTCGAGCAAGGACTCCAAAGACGATCCCATAACCAGCCACGCCAAGAGCGACAGGGATACATTCGAGAAAGCCAGCTCGAATACCCTCTAGAGAAAATTGAACGGCTTCATCGACAGTAGTAGATGACGATGTCGTAGTATCAGTACCCATATCTATCCCTTTGGTGGAGGCTCCAGTTGATAGATTGAACGACCATAGTAGATCTGTGAAGAAGAAAAACACCGTAAAGATTCGGAGAAACTGGTTTCTCCAGTGGTGGCTATTCTTCTGTGAGAAGCCGTTTCTCACTCAGAACACTCTGGACGAGTTCCGCACCACGTTGAGATAAAATGTACTTTCCTTCACAAGGACGCACAAGATCTTCCAGCTGTCGAAGATGGTAGTTGAACCTACCCTTATCCTGAATTGCAATTGATTTCCGTAGTTCCGTGTATGAAACCGGTCTCGACTGGTCAAATAAATGTGTGAGAATTTCAAGCCGAGTGGGGTGTGACAGAACAGCGAAAGTGTCGGTTGCGCCTTTAAGTTCGGAGGGATCTATGACATTATCCGATTGGACCTCCGTTCCTAACTCACCATCAGGCCAGAGCCAGTTTGGAATTGCCATAATGTGAGCAATTTTTTGAAACACTATAAATTTATCAGAGTTCTACGAGGGTGTCATAGAAGACTTCTCACACCTACACAGGGATCGTTCAAAGCAGAGTCTGGTAAGAACCAGCACGGACTCTCTTGGTGTAAAATCGTGAGGGGCGATACCAGTACCAGTAGCAGCCGCGTGTGTTCCGTCTGTATGTGGCGCTCCTGTGTCACCGTCTCTCGCTGAGCAACCGACAGCGGCGCATCTCATACAATCTCCAATCCGTTTGCCAGCGAGAGGCTGGCGATAACCGCAAACCCACCCGAGGCCAGTCCGTACTTTAGGAGCTGCCGGCGAAGACTTCTACTGAATTCAGCAAACCCTTGATCCGAAAGTAATAGCGGGGTCTCGTCGCTTCCCTGGAGCACGGGGGTGCCCTGATCAACCGTGACTTCCCCGCAGACCGCCAGCATCTCACCGTCAAGGATAGCTCTCGCCTCGAAATACTCATCGTCTCGGCTCTCGGCGGCGGCATCTGCACCGAAGAGACCCTCTACATCGGCAACGGAGTTGGCGATCCAGTGGTCCTCCAGATGGATGTATTGCGATCTCCAGCTACGCTCCGACAACCGGGTCGATACCGTCCACTCCGGAGACACTGTTGTGATATCGGCGCTGTCGTGGGTCTCAGCCAACCAGTCTGTGTTGATACGAATCTCGCGCTGACCATCGTCGACCGAAAACGTTCCGGCCTCAATCCCGGATGCATACGTAATCATATTCATATCTGCTCCGGGCTCTTCGGCATCAAGATTGTAGTTATAGGACTCGGATTCCTTGAGCCGCCACACGTACGCACCAATCGACTTCGCCTCATTGATCGGAAAAGAGTTGCTTAGTGGCGGTGAGTTCCTGACGTTTACCGTCCCCTCTATGGCGATGGTCTCGCCATCGACGAGCGTTGATGGACTCTCGTCTTCGATTGCCGACACAGATCGGTAGAGTATCCCGGCGGTGATGGCTCGGTAGCCCAACCACAAAGAGGTAGCAAGTAGAAGTATCCCGACAATAGTACTCACCGCTTCAACCATATTCGTCTGCACCGCTTGGATGTACTTTATATATTGGGGGAAGGAATCCCTTAGGGAGCCCGTTCGGCCAGTTCACATCAGCCGTCCTTGCCACCACCAGCGTCACCGCCGTAGCTCAACGTGCGAGCAGAGTCTCACGGCTGATTTGCCTCTGAGATCGTGAAATTAAATCACCGTGGCAACGCTTCTATGACACCCTGGAGTTGTACTGTTATTCACGTCTCGGGGGCTGCAGTCGATGTCTGTTCAAGGGCGATCCCCGCATAGACACCGCCAATCCAGATTCCACCTAAGAGAAGCATTACTGTCAATCCTTCAGTGAGAAGCGAACTGTGTTGCGGAAACAGCATTATGATCGGGGTGAGGACTCCGAGGATCGTATACCAGAATTTATTGTGAGAACCTGACCACCGGGTCCGATATTGTGGAAATGCGAGAAACCCGTAGCCACTGATCGTCCAAACCAGCGTGAGAACGATCCCGATCCACAGATCACCCTGCTTGAAACCAAAACTGTAGCCGAGCAACACACCGACTCCGACTCCGGAAACCAACGATAATCGCTTATTCACAGGTAGTGAACACAATTCGACGGTCGAGTGATAAGAGCTTCTCTCGGAGGTTGATTTCGAGTCCCTGAGAGGGGTCAATCGAGGACGTAGCGTCGATATATCCGCTGTGAATACCAGTACGAGAGGATGGGAAGACCGACCGTCGGAAGGAGGTACACACTGAGCCCAACGACAAGAATCCCAGTCACGATCAGATTGCCAGTGAGCCCGAACCAAGTAATCCCGAGCCCGATGAACGTTCCCCCCATCACGACGAACGAATACGCAATGAGTACGAGCGTCGACGGAGCGACGGTCTCTGCGCCCCAGAGTTCACGTTCCTCGTAGATCGGATACGCACAGCCGAGTCCCAGAGCGAACAATGCAGCCATGAGGCTGAACCAAGCCCCGACGGTCGCGAATGTAATCCCGTAGAGTGGTCGTGTTCCGGCTGCGATGCTGGCGAGCGGAACGAGGATGGCGAACGGTAGGCCGACAGCGAGGCCTGCGAGCACCCGTCCGCGGAGAAACGTTCGGGGAGTCGTCTCGGTGAGGAGCACCAGCGGGAACTGCGGGCGATCGTCACCGAGGGGATTCAGTCCGAACGTTGCTCCAGATAAGTACACCCCGAATAGAACGCCCGTTCCTGCAACGAGTAGCGGGAAGCGCTCGCCCGATGAACTCTGGAAGAACGTCCCGGCCATCGGTCCCACCAGGAAGACCAGCATGAGCAGGTGCGAGAACTCCTGCGGATGCCGGACGGCCCGAAGGAGGTATCCCCAGGCGATGCGGCCCGCCTTGGTCCACGAGAACGGTTTCGGGGGTGAGAATCCCCCCGACGATACGGCCGTCTCCGACGACGTGTCCGTTGTGCCAGTGCGAACCGGATCATCGGTGAACCAGAGTGCTGTCGCTTGGCGCTCGGCGACAGCCAGACCGACCGGTGTGAGCGCGATCCACGTCACGAGGACGACCACTGCCATCGGCGTGACCGTGATCGAAACCGGTGTACCGATCAAGCTGAGAGTAAGGTAGTCGACTAGCGGGGCGAACGAGAGGAGAGACAGCAGGGTTTCGATTGAAACAGTCCCGGTGACGAGATATCGCGCCGCGACCTGCGAGAGGATGACGATGCTGATGAGTGCGAGCACACCGCCTACTTTGAGCATGCGACGAACGGTCGGCAGTCGCCGGAGAACGCGGAGAACACCGATACCCACGGCGTAGCCCCAGACGGCCATACAACAGACAATCGGTACGACTACGATGCCCGCCGTGACGAGGAAGATCGGTGAGCCGAGGCCGACCGCGAACGCTCCGGCGATCGCGACGAGTGGAATTCCGAACCAGAGCAACAGCCTCCCGATTTCCGCGGTGATGAGACCGACGACGACGGCTCGGGGATGTACGGTTGTGAGGAGGAGATCCTCGGTATCGACGCTACCGAGACGCTCCATGGTACGTAACGCACCGAGCAGGAAGAGACCGACCGGGAGGAGTGTCGCCGCTGGCTCGAAGTACGGTATTGTGGCAATTGACCGGGCGCTCCGCCCGAGCACGTAGATCGGGGGAAGCAGAAAGAGCAGGTTCCCGCCGAAGAACAGGAGGGCAACGGCGAGACCGAGGATTCGTCTAGTGTCTCGGGCATAACCACGGACGCTTCGAATGAATTCAGCACGCCCGATGCGTCCGCCGTGGCGAAGATCCTGGCGCAGATTCATCCGTCACCCTCGGCTGTCGCCCCGGCGGCGACGTCGACGTCGCTAGTGACAGCGAGGAAGGCGTCTTCGAGCGTACTGCCCGCTCCGGTCTCGGCACGTTCTTTCACTTCGTCCGGCGTGCCCTCGGCGACGAGTCGCCCTTCGAAGAGAACGCCGACAGTGTCTGCAACTTCCTCGACGACGGGGAGAATATGTGTCGAGAGGAAAACGGTCGTTCCCGTGTCGGCGAACTCGGTGATCGACTGACGGATGGTTCGTGCGGCCCGGGGATCGAGCCCACTCGTCGGTTCGTCGAGAAAGAGAACGTCCGGGTCGTGAAGGACGCTCTGGATAAACGCTGTTTTCTGCTTCATTCCCTTGAGTACGAACTGATTCGCTTCCCGGCATCGTCTGTGAGCTCGAAGCGATCGAGGTGCGAATCGATATGTTTCCGAGCAGCTTCAGGGGGAATGTCTCTGAGGTCGGCGACGTACTCGAGCTGCTCGCGGGCACTGAATTCCTCGTACAGCGGTGGTGTTTCGGGGAGATAGCCGACGTGTGGAACGAGTGCACGGCGATCCTCGACGGGCGTCCCGGAGATACGAGCCTCGCCTGAAGTAGGAGTTGAGAGCCCGGTCAGGAGACGCATGGTAGTAGTCTTCCCGGCGCCGTTCGGTCCGAGAAAACCATAGACCGTTCCGGCCGGTATGGATAGCGAGATTCCGTCGAGTGCGGTCTCGGAGCCGTAGATTTTCGTCAGATCGATCGCTTCGATGGCGACCGAACTAGTTGTGGAGGGCATGGAGACTACAGGATAGTTCTGAGAAGCGCCCCCTATACGTTACGGACATCGAGGATACCGGTTTGAGGTCAGACCTCCGCCTCAGATGGCGAATCCCCACGCTGCTCGATCCGCTCGTACAGGTAATACGAGTAGACTACCGTCGTGGCGGCGGTCAGGAGGGCCGGCACGACGAGGAAGTAGATGGCGTAGTCACCGAACAGGAGTCCGATCAGCGTCAGTATCGCGGTGAGCTTGAACAGTCGTCCTCCGAGTGCATGCGTCCGACTCCAGACCTCTTCGCTGCTCAGCGTCCATGGCGTGCGGATACCGACGAACCAGTTACGTCTCGCGTGTGTCACCAGGACACCACTGTAGTAGAGAAGGCCGGCGGCTGCGACGAGAATCAGGTAGACGAAGTCGAACTCGTACCCGAGATTGAACGCGACGATCCCGGCGTGAACGAGGAACATATACCCTGTGAAGATGACGACGAACCAGTCGTAGTAGGGACGGAACTCGGTGATGTTCTCTCGAAGTGGATCGATTCGGGGGATGACGGCAAACACGACGACGAGGCCCGCCGTCAGTGCGGGAATGAGCCACAGTGCGACCATCTTTGACATCGTTCCGTTCGGGTCGCCGGTCGCGTTCCAGTTCGAGACAACCTGGTCGGGAAGTGACGGCGCCGCGATGAGACTCACGAGGCCCGAGAGGATGACGAACCCGGCTGCCAGCGCGAACCGACCTCGAGTGTTCATACGAGTGGTACGACAGCGTCACAGATAACTTGGCGTCCTGGACGGGTCATTCGATTGTGGGGCGGGGCGGTCAGGAGTGTGAAGACGACCCGGCGTAGATACGGTCACAACACCACTCTACCGCTCTGGAGATGTCCCTGTCTACCGGCTCGCCAACGCGGCGCCGATAGCGATACCGATGCCCATCCCGATGGCGATACCCGATGCAATATTGTCCATCGCAACTCCGAGTGCAACGCCAATACCAGCCCCAATCGCAATACCCACACCCATCATCTTCCCATCCACGCTGTCGTTCGCTTCGTCTGAGCCCATTAGCACCGATGACGGAGAGTACTACGAAATACTACTCGCTACGCAGCACAGAAATGTGGTGCTCCGCCGGGCAGCGTTCTCTCCCCGTGATTTATCTCGTGAAAACGAGTAGCCAGCACCATGCCCTCCAAGTACAGACGTAGTCTCGACATCACGACCGAGAGCCTCGACGTGTTCAGACAGCATACGAGCCTTGCGGTACTCCCCGCCCTAAGCCTGCTCGCTGTGGGCAGTGCGTTCGCCGTCCTCACCGCCGTCGCGTTCCAGTTTGGTATTGTTGACTCGCTGTTCACCAACGACCTCTACAAGTACGGAGCGCTGTTCTGCGCGTTTGCGATCTCCTCGAGCGTGGCGACGTTCTTCAACGCGGCCGTCGTCCACTGTGCGTCACGGGTCTTCGACGGCGAGCAGACGTCTGTCCGAGACGGGCTCACTGCTGCGTGGCGTGTCCGGCGGCAGATTGCGCTCTGGGCGGTCGTCGCGGCGACCCTCGGCACTGTGCTCTACATCCTCGACGAGAAGTTCGGAGCAATCGGCAGCGTTGCACGACTCGTGTTCGATCTCGCGTGGGCGCTCCTGACGTACTTCATCGTCCCCGTCATCGTTCTGGACCACGAGACGGGGATTCGGCGACAGCTCCGCCGAAGCGGCTCCCTCTTCACGGATACGTGGGGTGAGAGCGTCTCCGCAACGCTCGGCGTCAGTCTCATCTTCCTCATCGCAGCCCTCCCCGGCCTCGTGCTCTTGGCCGTCGGCTACTTCGTGCTTCACGGAGCCATCGCAGCAGGCGCCCTCGTCGTCGGTGGGCTCATCGTCGTCGCCGCAATTGTTGGTTCTCAGACCGTTACGGCTATCGTCAGGACGGCGCTGTATCGCTACGCGACGACGGGTGAGCGCGTCGGGCCGTTCGAAGCGCGAGAGCCGGCTTCCGTCTTCCCCGAGAAGTGACGATGCCGATGTACGATCGGGGAGCGCCGGAAGATCCCGTGATCATCGATCGGTGGTCCGGCGGCCTCGGATGGCTCGCATACCCCGATGAAACCGGGATGCGAGCAAGTCACGCGTTCGTCGGAGACAACGGCGGTGTCTGGGTCGTCGACCCGCTGGACGCCCCCGGAATCGACGACGAACTCGAGACGCTCGGTGAGGTGACTGGCGTCGTCGTTCTCTCGAACTACCACGCCCGCGATGCCGATACCTTCGCTGCCCGCCACGACGTTCCGGTCTTCCTCCCCCAGTGGCTCTCTCGTGTAGCCGAGCAAATCGAGAATCCCTCCGAGTACGTGGTCGAGAATATCGGAACCTCTGGATTCGAGATCCGTCGTTGTGCGCCGTTTCCTGGGTGGGACGAGGCTATCGCGTACCGCGAAGCTGACGGAACGCTGTACGTCCCGGACGTGCTGGGAACAGCACCGTTGTTCACTGTCGGAGAGGAGCGACTGGGGACGTACCTCCTGTGTCGTCTCTTTCCACCCCGGGGCGCGTTCGAAGATGTCTCACCCGAACGAATTCTCGTCGGGCATGGAACCGGACTGTTCGAGAACGCACCGACTGCCCTCACAGACGCACTCGCTGGAGCGCGACGGCGGTTTCCCGCAGCACTCCTGCAGAACGGCTGGGGACAAATTCGGGCGCTAACAGCGGCACTTGGGAGTGGTCGATGATTGGATTCTCAGGGATGCACAGCGAAAATCCTGCCTCGTACCGATTACCCTGCTCAATTGACCACGGAACGATAGAGATGCCAGAGCGGGTGGTTTCTGACGACTACTCCCGGTTTCGTTCGTAATGCCCTCCATTCTCTCGGTTGCGATCGGGAGCTTCGTCGGATTGTGCGTCGGGATGGGCGTTCTCTGCTCGCCGATGCTGGTGAGTTCGAACTGTCGACGACTCTTCGACTCAGGGCCGTTCGACTACATCGTCTTCAACTACGTCGGAGGAATGGGTGTCTTCACCTTCATCCACGTCGCCCTCATCTTCGCTGGTGCTCTCGTGAACTACGTCGTACGGGTGCAGATCAGTTGGTGGTTTCTCGGAGTAACACTCGTTCTCGCTGGCGGCGGGTGGATAATTGGGAGTGTTGTAGTTCCGCGATACGGCTGGTGGCAACCGACCGAATCTGGCTTGGACGGTCGAATCGTCCTCGCTGTAACGGCAATTTGGTACGTCGTCTGCACGCTGATCCTTGCCGCTCTCTTCGCGTTCGCGTGGTTTCTGGCGTATTATCCCGGCTGAGGAGCGTCGTGGAGACGATATACCCCGCCGACAACACAAGATACAGCCAGCTACAATCCAATTGGGAAGTATGGAACGTTCAGATTCGGACTTCCAGTCGGACGAAGATGAGAATGACGATGCGCAGATTAACAAACCACTCGACCGCCTAATCAATTTTCTTGCGACATATCTCCCGTGAACCACCTCGGGGATTGACCCCGAAGCACTCGTCTTGCTTATCCGTAGAGCTGTCTCTTACGGATAGTACAGGTCGAGTGCCTCGTCGTTTCCCTCGATGAGGCACACTCGACAAGATATATCACTCATGTAGAATTAGACAGATTAATGCGTTGGTCCCCGCTTGCTCGCAAAGAAGCCCGAACAGTCGCGACCTCCAAGGGCGTCTGGCTGCTCGCCGTCCTCCTCGTCCTCTGGGGCTATCGGCCCAGCTACGTCGGCTGGGATGGCCTCGGGTCGAATATAACCGCTGGATACGTCCAGGTCGCGGGAACAGTGCTCCTCCCGCTCGGCGTTCTCCTCCTGAGTTACCAGTCGATCGTCGGTGAACGAACCTCCGGGAGCGTCAAGTTCGTTCTCGGACTCCCCTTGACGAGGACTGATGTGCTCCTCGGAAAAGTCGTCGGACGGACGGCCGGTATCGCAGGGCCGGTCTCCGTCGCCTTTCTCGTCATAGCTGGAATCGGACTGGTCGACCACGGACTCTTCGATCCGTTCCTGTTCCTCGGTACTGTCATCGTGACACTCCTGTACATCGGTGTACTCGTCTCGCTAGCTGTCTCAATCTCCGCCGTCGTCAGCAGAGCGGTGACGGCCGCCGGAGCCGTCTTCGCGGGAGTCTTCCTCCCGCTCGTCCTGTTCTGGACACGAATCAGTACGACTGTGTTCACGCAGATGACCGGGATTCCCGTCAATCCCTTCGAACCGCCGGCTTCGGGGCCGCTGTTCTTCCTACTTCGGCTCTCCCCGGCGGGTGCGTATCACGTCGTCTCGAACTGGCTACTCGGCGTCGGCAACTCCGCGAACATGTACAGCCACGTCCTCACGAAACTCCAGCCTCAGACGTCGACGAACGCGTACGTCGTCGAGGCGACGTTCCCTCCCGGTACGGCCCCAGTCTACCTCCACGAGGCCGTCGGTCTCCTCGTACTCCTCGCCTGGCTGGTCGTCCCGCTGGGACTCGCTCGCCACCTCTTTACGCGAGATGATGCGGTGTGAGCGACGTCGCGATTCTAACCGAGGGGCTGACGAAGCGCTACGGATCGATGGCCGCCGTCGAGAACCTCGATCTCGCCGTCAAGCGTGACGAGATCTACGGCTTCCTCGGTCCCAACGGGGCTGGAAAGTCCACGACTATCGGTATCCTCATGGACTACATCCGACCCACCGATGGCCGTGTCCGCGTCCTCGGCCGTGATCCACTGACAGACGTCGTCGACGTCCACGATCGGCTGGGCATTCTACCCGATCGATACAGCCTCTACGACGGCCTCACCGCGCGTCGACACCTGGAGTTCATCATCGACACGAAACGGGCCGGTGATAGCCCGGAGACGCTCCTCGATCGAGTGGGACTGGAGGACGCGGTCGACCAGTCCGTGGCAACGTTTTCACAAGGGATGGAGCAGCGACTGGCGCTCGCGATGGCGCTCGTCGGCGAGCGGGAACTGCTCGTCCTCGACGAACCGTTCACCGGGCTCGACCCACACGGCGTCCGGACCGTCCGGGAGATCGTCCACGAGGAGAACGAACGTGGGGTCGCCGTGTTCTTCTCCAGTCACGTGCTCGGGCAGGTCGAACTTGTCTGCGATCGGATCGGTATTCTCCACGAGGGGCGGCTCGTCGCTGAGGGCTCTATCGAGGAACTCCGTACTGAAACGGGCGTCGGACCAGACGAGACGGTTGAGGAGATATTCGTCTCGGTGACGGACGGACACGTTCCTGTAGAGGAAATCACGGAGGCCGACCGATGAGGCGACGGACGCTGCTCGGCGCTGCCGCCGCGTCGATGGCAAGTCTTTCGGGCTGTCTGGGGGCGACCGAGTACACCGTTACGGACGTTCGGGTGGGTCAGTCATCAGCTCCCGTCGGACTAGATGTCAGTATCACGGAGCCTAACGCCGTCATTGAGCACCCTGCCCGTCTCGAATTCACGGTCACGAATCAAGGAGAAGCGCCAATACGGGTACGGAACACGGGTATCTGGCCGTTCGGACTACTGGAACTCGTCCCCTCGCTCGAGACCGAAGAGGCCGGGGGGACGCTCCTTTGGACGAGTCGATACGAGGAGAGTCAGTACGTCGATGCAACGAGTCGCAGTAACTACGGCACGGAGGACACGCCGCTGATCCACACACTCGAACCAGGCGGAACTGCCAGCGAGACGTACGAACTTCACGGTGACGACATCCGTGGGGCGGGAACCAGGTACGTTCGGGGCGAGTTCGAGCCTCCGATCCTCGAATATTCGACCCAAGAATCCGAAGCGTGGCAGTCGTTCCTGCCGGAGGTCACGGTCACCCTCGAGAAGACCGGCCACCTCTGAAATGGCCCACTCTGTATGGTTCGAGCAATCTACCCGCGTGGTTCGGGTATTGACAAGAAGTGGGTTCAACCTACAGAGAGATGTATTCAGCAGTCGGTCGCACTTCGTTCTAGTGAATTCTCGACTAAATGGCCGCGATCCGAGGTTGCGTCAGAATCTGTTCAAGCAGATCTCGAATTGAGAGAGGATCCAGATCTCACAGACCACAATCGGTATCGGAAATAATGAGTATCCTATTGTCATGGGGACAGTTCGGGACTATTTGGAGGAAGCCAATCACCCGAATGTTCGGGGTACAGTTGTCATATTGTTAGGAGCAGGGTTTGCATTGCTGATGTTCCTCAACAGTCCCGGTTTTACCAATCCGTACTATCTGTTCGGGGTTGGGATAATGATATTCGCGGTTATCTGGGCCGCAATTACGCTCATTTTCTGCGATCAGACAACCTATTAAAGCTGCTACTCACCCACCGTCTCGAACGATTGGCTCCAGGGGTCACCGGCATCCCGAGTGGTGCTGCTCCATGAAGAATTGCTCTAGCACCCGTGCGGCCCCGCGTCGAATCGTCTCGCTGACTGTCGAGGGGTCTACCCCGAGCGTGTCGGCCACCTCGGCCAGCGTACATTCTCGTGGCACCTCGAAATAGCCCATCCGCTCGGCAACCGTGAGGCACTCCAGTTGCCGGCCGGTGAGCGGGCCTCCCCCTTCCTCACGATGGGTGACCGACAGCAGTTCGTAGCAAAACCCACTCACGTCCAGGCGGTCGCCGAATGCGTCGAACTCCTCTCGAGTCGCGGTAACGCCGAACGTCATCACACCGTCCTCGACGACCAGCGGGAACTCGGGGAGGAGTGAACTCGCCCCGAGGAACTCGAAGAGTGCCTGATCGCGCGTCACGTACTTCGAGAGCGCACGCTCGGCGTCGCAGTGCAGCCGTTCGTGTTCGAGGATGTCCGGGTGATCGCAGATAGCCTCGGTGACTGCCATCGGATCTTCGGCCTGCGTCTCACCGAGTTCGAGCGTCCGGTCGTCCAGTGGGACGCCCGTGAGGAGCCGGAGGGTCGCGTCCGGGAACGCCCGAGACACTTCAGTGATCCAGAGCTCTTCGCGGAGCCACAGGCGGAACCGAGCCTGAATCACCGGCTGTCCCTCGTGTCGACTGGCTGCTCACACGTCACACCTCCTGCGTGGTAGCGGCGGCGTATAGCAGTTGTCCACCCGTTGGGCGGCAAGTCGTTACGCCAGTTCTCGCCTCCAGAGTAGAACTGAGTAGAGCGCCCCGACCACGACCACGAGTATTAGTGCGAGCAAGACGGCGAACGCGAGGTAGCCAAACAGCGGGTTCGCGTAGGGGAGTATCACGTCCCCCGGCGGTTCGACCGCCCACGGTGAGAGGTGGAAAAACACCAGCATCCCGGCACCGAGCGTCATCACGACGGTCCAATAGCGCGCGCTGGCCCGGCCGGTGAGCGAGAGCGTGAACCCCAGCACCACCAGCGGGTAGATGGCGAGGCTGTAGGTGAACGGATTCACTTCGGGAGTGATAGGCCAGCCGACGTGGTTGCCCCGTATCACATGGTCGAGGTGGTGGGTCAGTCCGAGGAGCGTCGCCACGGCGAACACGAGGTACGCACGCGGGCCGAGAGTGCTCGTCTGCGGGGTATTGGTGGCCGTCTCGGGAGACGTCTCGGCAGATCGGTTCGAGTGGGTCGTTCGGGTCATCTTGTCCATATGAATCGTTCGGTCATCTCGGTGAGAATGTTAGCCCAACATGTTGGGTGAATCTGGAAACGCCTGCTCACGGACTGGGTAGGTGTGACGATGAGTAACAACGGCAGTAGCGTACTCGGGATGGATTGATGAGCGTACGAAGTATCTGGTCGCGCTCGCGCCAGCAACTCGGACACCTCGTCCTGGCGACGGTGTTGGGAGTGTACCTCTATTCGCCGGTGGGAGACGTCCCGAGCGTCGAACTCGTGGTACAGGTGCTGGTGTTTCCGGCGCTCGCGCTCTCTGGCTTGCTGATGTGGAAGGGACACCGGATTGGGGAGCGAGTGGGTCCACCTTACGTACGACCGCTGGCAGGTGTCGATCGGGAACGAACAGCGGTACGGTACGCAGACAGGAACTCGGTCGGTGGATGCTGCGTGCCAGCCACCAATCCCGGACGAACTGGTGGTTGACGACCCCATCCGGGGTGCTGCGTGACAATGATAGACTCCTGCAACGTGCTGGAGAGGATGCCATTGCGGCCAGCGGGTCTGGTCACCTGCGGTACACGCCTCGCAGGGTCATCCAGTGGTGGCTCCGATACGTGCGCCGTACGTCGCCACGAGGATGGCCACGGCGCCGGGCGCGATGGCGAGGAGTGGGTTCTCGAGGAGGCTGAGGTTGAGTGCGACCTGGAGGTAGGCTACGCCCGCGACCACGCTCAAGCCGGCCCGTGGGCCGAGTCGGACCTCCCACCCTGCGATCACGGTCCCACCACGGAAGTAGCCGAACGCGAGAAGGGCGATGGCGGGTGTCAGGAGGACACCAGGGAGTGCCGGGACGACGGTGTTCGGAGAGCCGTCGGCGGCCCAGTGGATGGCCACCTCTGCGGGGAGCACCGGGAGCGTGAGTAGTCCGAGGACGAGCGAGAGGGCGACCGCGGTGAGCGACCCGACGTCGGCCAGCCGGAGAGTGCCTGTACTCATGGTCGCGGGAGGGTTCGAGCGGTGAATAGGCGTTTCTGCAACTGTGGGGAGTCGCGGTGTCGTCGATCTTGATGCTTACGAGGCCGGTGGCCGATCCCGAGCGTCGAAACGGCTCTAACGAGTCTCATACTGTAATTGAGAACTTGAGAACGATAATGTTTTGTATTTTTGAAAGTGACTGATGACTATGCCCGACGCACAGACGGCGGCGGACGGTGCGGTAGCCGACACGACGGACGACGACACGGGCCGTGGCGGGCCGCCGGCCGTCGTTGTCGAGGACCTGCATTTCACCTATCCGGGGAACGACGAACCGACCCTGCGGGGACTGGACTTCACTATCACGGAGGGCGAGGTGTTCGGCTTTCTCGGCCCGAGCGGGGCCGGCAAGAGTACCGCACAGAAGGTCCTAATCGGCTTGCTGGAGGACTACGACGGGCGAGCGAGCGTGTTCGGGCGCGAGGTGAGCGAGTGGGGTGGGGCGTACTATCAACGCGTCGGCGTTTCCTCCGAGTCGCCGAACCAGTATCTGAAACTGACCGGGCGGGAAAATCTCGAACTGTTCGCGGCGCTGTATGACGGCGAGACGCGCGAACCGGAGGACCTCCTCTCGATGGTTGGGCTGCTCGACGCCGCCGACCAGCGTGTCGAGGCCTATTCGAAAGGGATGCGGATGCGCCTGAACTTCGTCCGGGCGCTGGTTCACGACCCAGACCTACTGTTCCTTGACGAACCGACCTCGGGGCTGGACCCGACGAACGCCCGGAACGTCCGCGATATCGTCCGCGACCTGCAGGCCAACGGGACGGCGGTGTTCCTCACGACCCACGACATGACTGTCGCCGACGACCTCTGTGACGAGGTGGCGTTCATCGTCGACGGAGAGATCTCCGTCGTGGACGCGCCAGCCGCGCTGAAGAAGCGCCACGGCGCGCCACTGGTCGAGGTGGAGTACCGCAGCGATGGCGTGCTGGAGACGGCACAGTTTGATCTTGAGACCATCGGGACCGACACCGCGTTCGACCGATTGCTGGCCGCGACACGGGTCGAACGCATCCACTCCAGTGAGGCCACGCTGGAGGATGTCTTCATCGCGGTCACCGGCCGGGAGCTGGTGTAGATGTCCGTCTCCACGATGCTGCGCTGGGACAGCCGCCTGCAATTCCGCTACGGCTTCTACGCCGTCTACGCCATCGTCACGATGCTGTTCGGATTAGGCCTGAGCGGCCTCCCTGAGTCGGTGCGGACGGCCACACTGGTGATGGTGCTGTTCGCCGACCCCGGCTTCCTCGGGTTCTACTTCGTCGGTGCACTCGTCCTGTTCGAGAAGAACGAGGGGGTGCTACACGCGCTGGTGTCATCCCCGCTGAGTGCGGACGAGTATCTCGTCTCGAAGACGCTCTCACTCTCGTTCATCGCCAACCTCGGCGCGCTCGTCATCACGCTGTTCGTCCACGGCTCGGCGTTCCAGCCCGTCTGGTTTCTGCTCGGGCTGGGGCTGACCGCGGGGCTATTCGTCCTAGTCGGCTTCGTCGCCGTCGCCCGATTCGACTCGCTGAACGCCTACTTCCTGACTGCCATCGTCTACATCGTCCCGCTTTCGCTCCCGCTCCTCGACCACTTCGCGGTGGTCGAGAGCGCGCTGTTCTACCTGTTTCCGACACAGGCCTCGCTCGTCCTCATCGGGGCGGCATTCGAGGCGACGCCCGCGTGGGAACTGGCATACGCCGTCGGCTACCTCCTCGTCGGTATCGGCGTCGCCTACGTGCTGGCGCGTCGAGCCTTCGAGCGCCATATCGTTCGTGAGACCGAACGGAAACCGACGGCAGAGGTGGAACGAGGGAGTCTGCTCGCCGGGCGGTCGCTCGGCCCCGTCGCCACGCTCGCCGTGACCGACCTCCGCAACTGGATCCGCGACCCGCTGCTCGTCTACATCGGGCTCTCGCCGTTCCTCCTCGGCCTGCTGGCTCGATTCGGCGTCGCGCCGATAGACGCCGCCGTCGGCTTCGTCGACCTTGCCGCCTACTCGGACGAGATACTCGCCGCGTTCCTGTTCACCCCCGCCGGCACGCTCGGGTTCGCGGCCGGCTTCTTCATGCTCGAAGACCGCGAGCAGGGCGTCCTCCAGGCACTCCGAGCAACGCCGCTCACTGGACGGGGCTACCTCGCCTACCGCGGCGCAGTGTTCCTCGGCCTTGCGTTCGTCTCGACGCTTGTGATGGTGCCGCTGGTCAACCTCGGGACGCTCCCGCTGGTCCCGTACCTTGCTATCGCGCTCGTCGCCTCGTTGCACACCGCGGTCGCGGGCCTGTTGATGGCGAGCTTCGCGGCCAACACCGTCGAGGGTGTCGGCGTGAGCAAACTCCTCGGATTCCTCATCATCGCGCCCGTCGCGGCCATTGCGCTCGTCGCCGAACCGCTTCAGTTCCTTGCCGGCGTTCTCCCGCCGTACTGGGCCGCGAAGGCGACCGTCGCGGTGCTGGGCGGTGCGGCGCTCGGCGCGATCGGGAGCTACCTCGCAGTCGTCCTCCTCGTTCAGGTGGCACTAATCGCCGGCCTCCTCCGGCTGTTTCTCCGACGGGCCGATTGATGACGGAGACGACTCCCCGGTCGGAAACTCAGGACATATCCGTTCCTGATTCGTGGAATGAGATATGAAGGGGTTCACCGACGACCAACGCGAGCGCATCCAGGAAGACCTGCTTGACGCCGGGCGTACACTGTTCGCGCAGTATGGGCTTGGCAAGACGACTATCGCCGACCTGACCGGCGAGGTCGGCATCGGGACGAGTACGTTCTACCAGTTTTACGACTCGAAGGAGGCGCTCTATCTCGCCGTCCTCGACGCGGAGGGTGAGGCTATCGCCCGCCGACTGACCGAGGAAGGCGTGACAGAGGGCGACGACCCGGAGACCGTCGTCCGAGAGTTTCTGCGCTTCCTGTTCGACGAGATTGAGACAAACCCGCTGGTCCGCCAGCTCATCGTCTCCGACGAACTCGACCGGCTACGCGAGTACCGGACGCCCGAGGAACGCGAGATCGAGCGAGCCGAGGAGGTGGCAGCCATTCGGGCGTTCACAGACCCGTTCGTGGAGGCCGGCGCGGTCCACGGTGATGACCCCGAACTCGTCGCGCGTGCCGTCGGCGCGGTGCCGTACCTTACCCTCCACGAAGAGGATATCGGGGTGGACCACTACCCCGAGGTCAGGGATTTCGTCATCGACACGTTCGCGCGGGGGCTGGCAGTGAGCGAAGAGTAGGGGAGTATTCAGTCGAGGGTTCTCGACTCCTCGCCGACGCGAAAGCCATAATTGCGGAGCGTCCGCTTGACTGTGGACGCGTCGAACAGTTCGTGCCCGTGAGCGACACCTGTCGGGTACTCTGTATCGAGAAGCGCCGCGGTGAATGCGGCCGCAACGAGCGCCGTTGCCCGTCCCTGGTCGTGGCCGCGGACCCACCTGCGAATGGTGCTCTGACGGCCCTCGTTGGTTCCGGATACAGCCGCCACCACGACGAACGGGTCGCCACCGAGCGGCGAGCGGTCGGCCGCCGTCACCAGTCCATCGACCACACGATTACGGCCG
The DNA here is from genome assembly GCF_000337835.1 of Haloferax sulfurifontis ATCC BAA-897. Classification (GTDB taxonomy): domain Archaea; phylum Halobacteriota; class Halobacteria; order Halobacteriales; family Haloferacaceae; genus Haloferax; species Haloferax denitrificans. Next base: position 54,478 of record NZ_AOLM01000006.1, read on the forward strand.
AACCGCTCGACGAGCGTTCCGGTCACCCCCGTCCGAGCGCCGGCGACGAGGAGCGCTGTCGCCAGCCGCGAGTCGTAGCAGAGCCACGTTCCTACCGAGGGGAACCCGGTCGTCCGAGCGAGCGCGTGCTGGTCCGCGAGATCGTAGCGGTAGAGCCGTCGTCGGCCGTGGCCGGGGAGTGTCACCGTCCACGGCTCCGAGAGCGCGGCCACGAGACGGTCGGTGCCGTTCTCGCGGATCGCGAACCTCCCGTACGAGCGGTCGACCGCCCACTCGTACGTGTCCCGTCCCACGTCCTCCCCGACACCGAGGAGGACACCCAGTCTGACACGCTCGACGTCGTCCAGACGGTTGGCGGCGTCCACTGCGAGGAGGTTCGTCACACCCGGTGAGAGCCCGACGCTCAGGACGGCCGTCGCGTCCCCCTCGCGGGCCACCTCGTCGAGTCCCTCCACCGCGCGATGGAATTCGTCGGACGGCGAGAGGTCGACATAGTCGACGCCGCGTTCGAGCGCTGCTCTGGCGAAGGCCGTGTCATCCGTCGTCACACAGACGACGACACAGTCCGCACTCTCAAGCGCCGGGCCGAACGTTGAGGGGGCGTTGAGATCCACCGTTCCCGGAACGACACCGTCGTGATCGGCGGCGAACGCAGCTGCCCGGTCGGGTGAGCGACCTGCGGTGACTACACGATAGCCGCCACGGTCAGCGAGCGTCCGACAGACGGTACGGCCGACGACGCCGTAGCCACCGACGACGAGGACTTCGTAGGTCAACGAACCACCCGTGGAAGGTGACGTGTGCCGAGGGCGAACGTCTTGTGAGGGTCCATAGCCGAGAGCGCGTGAGGAGAAGGTATAAAACGTTGGAAACAAATTGTTCTCGTGTTCTCAACGTAAGATGATGGGCAGGTCCCGCCGAGGCCGTCGGGAGACAACCGGTAGATTCAATAGAAGATGTAAAGTATACTTTACTGTAAAGCAAGCTTTACATTCGATCGAAACATCCATCATGTCCCCGAATACCAGCACCGAACGCACGTATCGACTCCTGTATATCGGCCTCTGGGCGCTTTCCGGCGTCGCCCTCGCAGGCGGCATCGTCGCGGGCTACGAACTCGTCGGCGTCAGCGCGTTCGTCGTGCTGGCGCTCGCAGCGCTGCTCACCTTCCGCCGCTACGACGGGCCGTTGTTCGACGAGCGCGACGCCCGCCAACAAGGTGCCGCGAGCAAGCGTACCCTCGGTGTGATGGGCGTCGTCTCGGCACTCGTCTTCCCTGGTATGACCGCGCTGTGGGCGCTCGGCGTCGTCGAGTGGCCGCTCTGGCTCACCCCTATCGCATTCTTCGTCGCCGTGCTCGCGTTCGTCCACGTCGGCAGCACGATGTACGAGTCCGCGCGCGCCGCATGAACAACGCCGTCCGTGAACGGCGTGAGGAACGCGGCCTTACACAGGGAGAACTCGCTGCGCACGTGGGCGTCACCCGCCAAAGTATCAACGCCATAGAACGTGGCCGGTACGATCCGAGCCTCGAACTAGCGCTGAAACTCGCGGGAGAGTTCGACTGCGCCGTCGAAGACCTGTTCTGGCTCGAGTAGCCGGTGTTAGTAGAAACCGCGATTCCCTTTCCAGCCATCTCATGAGTTCTGGTGTTGGACAATTGATTCAGGAACTCCCAGCCACCAGCTACGGCCACCGTCTGAGTGGACAGATTCAGGGACAGGACGCAGATGTCACGACATCGTGTTACCGCGCAATTTTCTACACCGATCGCGACGACGAGTAACCGATACGTGCGTTCTATTCAGCACGGCCCAAACATCAACAACGGTGAATTTCGACAGAGCCACCCGTGTTCAGGTGTCAGTCCTGCGATCAAGGCGGTTGATTCGGTCCCCGAGCGCGACGTTCACCGAGAGTGGGTTTGGGACACGCCGTCGTGTTGGCGTCATCGCGTGGGTCTCGGCGTATCTATCGAGTGCCTCGGCGACAGTGGTTGCGCCGACCTGCTCGGCTGCATACTCGTCGGCTAACCTGACCCCTCTACGGGAGAGCCAGAATCCGACCAGAAGTGCCCCGAGCGATACGCCGAGGATGGGCCATCTCGGGCCGACACCGGTTACCGACGCGACAAGCGCAACTCCGGCAGCGATTGCGGTACTCATACGAATCTCTAACACGTGCGAGTTCAGACGACCTGCCTCTATCGCTAACAGTGCTGTCGCCGTTTCGTCGTCAAAGGCGTCCAGGAACGTGCTCGTGATGAATAGTCGTCGATACCCCGGTGGCCCACGAACGAGGGTGCTGGCCGTCTCCTCGTCGTCGGTATCGAGAACAAGCGCATCCCGAACCTCGAGACCAGCACGGGTACGGAGGGTAGCGATTCGGTCAGCCACCTCGTCGGTCGCGTCGATCGTCGAGCGAAGGACCGGAACGATCCACGGAGAGGCGTACAGGAAGACAACACCCATGATTGCGAGGCTGATCACGAGCACGAGCGGTGATGCGCCTGACGGCACGAGCTGGAGCGGTGCAATTACCACCGCCACGACGACGCTCAGTCCGAGGACGTAGCGGGCCATCTTGACGAGGGCGTGGCCCGTCGACAGTTCGATGTCGCGTACCTCTCGAACACCAGGTATCGTGGGTGCGTAGCTCGCAAGCCAAACGAGTCCCGCAGCCGAGAACTCGACGATGTTTGTGAGGATACTGCCGAGAACACTCGGGAGGCCCGGAAGGTTCGCCACAAGAGCAGGCCCAAATCCGAGGAGCGCGAGAACGCCGTATGCGAGTAGCGTTATCGGGAAGAGCACGACGGCGTACAATAGACGGAACTTCCCGACAGGGTTCGATAGTCGACTCACGACGGCGTTTCCGATCGTCCCGATGATCGTGCCGAGGAGGACGAAGTCGAGGAGGGCGGCGACCGCGGGGCCAGGTTGTGGCGGAGCGGTCTGGAGGGCGACCATACCCGTACCCTCTTGAGAAAATGGCAAAATCGTGTCGAAGTGTGGAGAGCCAAGATCAGTTCGCACTGGATGGCTCGTGACGACTGCTCAGCTGTCCCCACTGATCCCGTGTGAATGTGAACATCCGAATACGATCCCATAGAGAAGTGGTATCCCTCCCGTGATCAGTCCCACAAGTACTGCGATACCGCCGAGAACTCCTCCGATAACCCCGAGGGTGAGTACACCAGCCCCAACTGCAAGACCCGTCACGAGCCCCGTGAATCCGATCAGGACAGCCCAGCGCCTCTGATAGACGAGGACCCCGGCGACCACTCCAGAGGCAACCACGAGCGCACTCACTGGACTGGTGACGAACCGGGACGTGGAGCCGCTCTCGAACAGGAGCGTTCCGAGCAATGCGACGGGGACGGCGAGCGCCGTCACGACGAGCGCACGACGTACCGTCAGGAACCGGTCTTCTAGCGGGTTCCGATGGTGATAGGCAAGCAGTCCGAGCGCGACAGCGACGTACCCACGGCCGACTGGCGTGAAGACGTATCCGAGGAACCCACCGAGGAGCTTCGACGCGATCGCGGTGTCACTCTCCGGCGCCACGGCGTAGTACGTTCCCCCACGACGATAGATTCCCCGCTCGACGTTCCATCCAGTCGTTGAGCCCGATTCGATCACGGACCGGACCTGGGAGGATGCAGTGTTATATGATGACGAGATGTTCGAAAGGACCGTCTCTGCAGTGGCTGGAGACATCTGCACGCGAACGAAGGTGGTCTCCTCGTTCGCAGTTAAGTTCCAGTGATAGTACACTCCGTCGTAGATGACGTATGTCGCCTCCGTATCGTCGAGCAATATATAGAGTTCTGGTGGAACGTTCCCCTGAAAGGAGCCATTCATGGCTGCCCGATCGATTGGCCGGCGGACGGCCGCCGATTTCCCGCGAAGACGCTCGTCGAGATCGACAACATGTCGAGAGGCGTCGGCGACCTGACTGGGATTCTCCTCTGGATGGACGGCGGTTGCGGTGTAGGTCACTTGCATATCCGTCAACGCTGCGTGGAACGCGAAGCTACAGACGACTCCCACGAGGAGAAGTCCGAAAATCGCGAGAGTACGGATGGATGGCCTGGAGGGCGGCATCGACTCGAACAATTTTAATCGGGAGACTTAAAAACGTCCCAAATAACTGCTGCCTCACAGCCAGCATCGGACGTCAGTCCGTTCTATACAAAGACCGGAGGTGTTGGTATCGTACTCTCTCCGTTTCAACCGTATCCAAACGCCATCACGGCGGAACGGCCGACCGTTGCCCAACGAGGAGAGATTGGTACTCCAGGCGACGGTGGCGTCTAGATCGGTCAAGACGGGCGGCGTCAACACTAGTGGGTGTCTCAGTGTATTGAAATCGTGACGAGACAACCACGAAAGATCCGTCCAACAGAACTATTTTTGTCTCTCTACGGGTTGTGCCAGGTATGAAGCAGTCTCAGTTCCTCTACCTCGGGATTCTTGATCTAGTCCTCATTTCAGGTCTCGCAGCCGTCTTCGGTCTTGCTGTCCTGGGCACGAGTCCGATCGTTCTTATAGGAATCGCTGGTCTCGGTGCAATCCTCGCTGGAACCATTTCAGAACTGTCACTGGGCCCGATTACACTTTCGTGGCGCTACCTCGTTGGCCTGTCGTACGTGACGTTCGCACTCATGTGGCCAGCCATCTACGCACCGGATATCGTCGCAGGAACCGCTTCCAGGCAGGATCTCTTTCTGTTCGTGGTGACGACGATCGGAGCCTTCTCACTGGCGTTTTACGGTATCGACATCGCGAGAGGCGGTCACCATTTCTTCGTCCAACAGAACGTCGAGCGAGTTATCGGGTTGTAACGTCGTTCCGGTCGTTGCATCACTTGAGTCCGAGAACGAGTCCGGTCTCAGTCGACCATTCGATTCGAGCAACGGACAATTGCGGGGCAATACAGAAACGGAAGGCGAGAGCAAGCGTACGTATGTCCTCCAGACATCATCTCCTGAGTAGTCTCCTCGTAGGGGCGCTTCATGCGGGCTGTCTCCTCCTCGTCGCCCTCGAACTCGGATACTCGGTCGGCCCGTCGAACTACTCGATTGTCGGACTAAGCTGGCGCTACGGTGGTCTCGTCGTCGTCGCCGCAGTTCCGGTCTGGCTCGCGCTCCGATACCGCCTCGTCGCCCCACTGGTCGCCCTCGCAGTGACGACGGGCTACGTCCTCGGGATGGAACTGACGCCACCCGGCCCGACCTTCCGAGACGTCGCCGAACTCGAGCGACTGGCCGAACCGACTGGGATCATCATCGTCGAGAACGGCCTGTACATCGTTCGCTACATGGTCAACGCGTCGGTCTGGACCATCGGCTTCCTCTTTGTTGGGTTGCTCGAGTATGCCATCAGAACACGCTGGGAACGGCTCCCGGATGTGTCCAGGCCGATTTCATGGCTATCGATTCCTGCTCCCGAGCGACGAGCGGTGGGTATCGCCGCAATCGGGGGGCTCCTTCACGCCGCAGTGATGGTGTGGTTCGCGTATCGGCTCGGAGTGACGATCTCCGGCGGGGTCGAGGTGCTGCTGTACCTGTACGGGGCAGTCGGGATGTGGCTACTCGCCGCGGTTCCGCTGTACCTGCTCGTTCGTCATCGATTGTTCGCACCAGCGACCCTGCTGACCGTGTTCGTCCTGAGAGACGTTCAGGCGGAGTTTGCGGCCAATCCGGATGATCCTCATGCGTTCTATTTCGGTGCGTGGTTCATCTTCCTTGGACTCGTCCTCATCGTAGGTGGTATCGAGTACGGATTCCGCCGGATCGGTGACTATCGTTGAACGAGGAGGTCAGGGAAAGCGAGGATTTCGTTCGTGTCCGATCTCAACTATTGGCAACGGGAGTCGATCCGTCAGGCTGTCTGCCGGCCAACCAGCCCCCAATTCGAGCGCCGACTTCACCGATGAGCGCAGCGATTCCGAATCCGAGAATTGCAACCCCGATAGTGAACCCGACTGTGAGAACGGTCGCGCTCGACACAAACCAGGCTGGGCCGTCCAATCCAGACGTGGCCACAAGAATGTCGGAAACGACCCAGAGCACTGGAAGTCCGCCAAGTAGCCCGACCCGGGTTCCGGTCCCGCTGCTCTCAGCGCCCGCTCGCGTGGCCAGATAGCCGGCGAGAATACCCCCGAACAACACTGCTCCAAGTGACAATTCGGCTCCTGTTTGCCAGTAACTGAGAGTGGTGAACGGGAGAGCGGCCAATCCACCGATGAGGGCATACTTCCATTGTGTCGATTCGTGCTGGGGAGGGGGACCATTTTCAGACATCGCGTCTCGATTACAGATTGAGTCAAGCGATATATGAAAATGTCGGTAGAGTGACCTCCCAGGAGTTCATTCGTGTAATAGTGGAACGGCCAGAGGAACAGGAAGAAGCACCGTGGTCTGACGTGGAAGGGGCTACTCCTCAAAGGTGAGAAGCGTGTCCTAGAACAGACCCCAGACTGAGTGTCATCGGTTGATTGTATAGTTCTGTGATCGCTGGATCCCCGCCTGAAAGCACGGAATGCGCTTGGTTATATGTCCTCCTCGCACTCGACCCAGGAGATTCCATCTCCGGCGTCACGCGGAAGATCGACGAGAACCGGGAGACGATTCGGCGCGTCGTGAATCGCCTCGAAGAGGCGGGATACGTCGTGTACGATGATGGCCTCCAGCTCGTCGATCAGACAATCCGAGACGGTGGTCTCGAGCATCAGATCCATCTATCAGATCAAGTGGTCTCACACCGGAACAGCGACTCGAACCGCCAAACTCCCGACTCATCAACGCGGGGATCGTGACGATTCACGATATGGAGACACTGCGAGCGTGTGTCGCCTACGAGAACGCAAATCAACAGCGTGTTCGGATTCTTCGCCAGCTCAAGCAGCAGGCCGACGAAATCCGTTCAAAAGACTGAATCACTGCTCGTGGAGGTTGTTTTTCACCCCTAAGGAGGGGTGCGGGGTATTCGACGACCCGCGTTCGACACATGAAGACGAATTCTACCGACGATCCCAGAACAGACGTACAGACTGCGAGCGACCCCAGCCCGATGAACAGAGACCACGTCGAGTATGTGGGGATGCGCGTCGACGACAGACCGGTCGTACTCAATCTCACGGAACACGAGCGACTCGTCCCCGACCGAAGCCTCGATCTCGTACGACAGCGCCTGTCTGGATTCGAATGGGGCGACACTGGCAGCGGTTCGGCACAGCTCGCCTGTGGACTCCTCCTCGATTACTACGACGACGAAGCCGTCGCCTACAAGCACTACATCCAGTTCCGCGATGACGTGGTGAGCCAGTTGGAGTGCAGTGGACCAGCCAATTACTGGCATCTCACCGGCGATGACATCGAAGCCGCACTCGCGGGCGTCACCAAGCACGAAGCGCTCACGCCGGATGGTGGAACGCCAACCCCGTCACTTCCAGTAAACTGGAGTGCCGTGAATCGGTCAGAACGGACAGTCTTCCAGCGGCGAGACATCACTACGTCGTCCTCGGTGACGGGACCGAGGAGTGGCTGCTCCTGCTCTGTGCGCAGGGCGATCGTGCGTATCCCGCCCCGCTCGACAAGCGAACCGTTCCGATTGAGGAGGATCCTGCTCCCGCCGTGCGGGAACTCGTTGCCGAAAGCAACGACCTCGTCGAGCCGGAGGAGGATGCGTGAGTCTCGGCGGGGCGCGACGATTCATGACCAGCGATTACCCTCGAAATCAGCGATGATGGGGGCATGGTCGCTGTATTCCTTACCGTCGTGGTCGTAGTAACATCGATTCACCTCGAAGGATTCTGAGGCGAAGATATGATCGGCACTGTCTAGTTAGGCCAGTTTGAGAAGCGAGCAGTTCGTAGATCTAGTGCTTTGCTTGACCTAGAACTGCTCACAGAGCCGTTGGAAACGGCGAATTATGAATGTTGGCAGCGAGAGCGGACGGCGAACGCCCTGACGGGCGTCGCCGTCCAGTTCCACGCGACCAGGTGGTCTTGGATGCAGAGGACCCGCATCTGTCGTTCGGTGACGGAGAGCGGAAGAACGGTCCTGGTGAAGTGACGTTGTTGTATGGTGTTGGCGTCGTAGCTAGTCGGATTGATGCACTCTCTGACCGTGGGAGCTGGAACAGGTATTTGTTCCCCTCTCGGTCGTCGTCTACGGGACACGTGTCTGTGAGTACGGTTCGTCGTCGATTCAAGCAACTGGCTGACCGTGCTGGAGTGGTTGTTGATGGGGAGACTCCAACTCCGAAGATGGGCCGGCGGTTCTGGTACTCGGCGTATCAGGGGGCTGTTGCTGAGGTTCTAGAGGGACTGGAGGGAGTTGCTGAAGACCAGGGGAGTTCGTCGACGGAGGTTGTGCTTCGGAACTATCTGTCGAGAGAGCAAGAGCGGAAGGCCCGGCAAAGGAAGATGGCGGGAAGATTATCTGAAGCGTTTCATCAATAAATCCACGAGAGTAGTCAACCTGTGTATTCGAGTTTTTCAGGCCATTACCTCACTAAATCCGTGGTATACCCAACTCGAGCGGGGATAAACCTGGACAGAGTGTACATCCTTGATATTAGGTAGATGAAATAAATCCATGGACTCCTCACAGCCGTTCAGATTGGCACATATAGAACCACGGCGGTGTGGTCAGCGGCGATTTCGAACCAACTGTTGTGGACTTCTACTGGACAAGATAATGGGGCCTCGATTCGCCCGGCCACAGCGGTTTCAATCCCGTTCTGGGTTCTATTGCCCTGCGACCTGGTCCACTCGGAGCAATGCAAATTGATATATCTGTTTCAATCCCGTTCTGGGTTTCTATTGCCCTGCGACCCCGTCGACGGGTGCGGATGACTCGGACGAGAGCGGTTTCAATCCCGTTCTGGGTTTCTATTGCCCTGCGACCCGTTCTCGCCCGCGCCCGCATAGACGACGAGGCGGTGTTTCAATCCCGTTCTGGGTTTCTATTGCCCTGCGACGACATCGACGACGAGACGGTAACGCTTCGGGACGTGGTTTCAATCCCGTTCTGGGTTTCTATTGCCCTGCGA
>NZ_AOLM01000007.1 GCF_000337835.1 Haloferax sulfurifontis ATCC BAA-897
GCGGACGGCGTCGCCGCGCGTCAGCTCGTTCGAGATAGCCGCGAGTTCGCCACGGGACATCGTGCGCTCCTCGACGACCGCGAGCGCGGCCACACGGGCGTCGTGCGGGACGTCGAAGCGGTCGAGCGCATCGGCGATGGCCGCGGTGTCGTCGGCGAGTACGCCGTCAGAGACGAGCGACAGCGCCAACTCTGACGCGGTGTCTTCGTCGACGCCGAGTTTCAGACAGACGTTGTGAACTTGCCCGGCGAACCGTGCCTCCATTGAGGCGAGGCCGCCGTCGGTGACGGGGTCGGTGACTCGGTGGTCTGGTTCCGCCGCGTTGTGTGGGGTGTTGGTAGCCATAGATGCTTCAGGGGCTTTCGCCCCGTGTATGACTAATAGTCAGTTGTTGTAATAAGTGTTTTGTTGGGGTGTTGATGGAACTGCCGGGGCCAAAGACATAATACGCACAACAACAGTTGTACAGTCGCAGTCCGTGCAATCCTAAGCCGAACTATAGGTTGCCGGGTCGTCTACACGTCCGGTCAGAATACCAGTTCCGCCGGACGTGTCAACAATTCGTTTTAGAAGTCTCGAATCACCTTCCAGTGGGTACGAAGCGTGTTGACGGAGGTCTCCGCGGCGTCGGCAACCGCGGCTTGCGTCAGCTCCGGTTGGACGGCGTAGACACACGCGGCGGCGAACGCGCTCGGCGAGCGACCGGACGCGGTGCCGTCCTCGACGGCGTCGATAGCGATGCGGAGCGCACGGCGTTCGTCGTCGTTGCTCATGTCGAACTCAGACGCGAGGGCCGGAACGTGGTCCGCGGGCGTTAGCGGCGGGACCGCGATGCTGTCGAGTTCGCGCTGAATGTCCTTCGCGGTCGAAATCACGGCTTCGGCGTCGCAACGCGCGACCTCGTCGAAGTCCGAAGCGAAGCGGGGAATGGAGTTTTCGCGGAGCGCGATGTGCGCCGCGGCGGTCGCGAGGCGTTCGAGACTCCGGCCTTTCGCGAGGTCGGCGTCGTGTGCCGCGCGGAAAATGTAGCACGCCCGGTCGGTGACATCGTCGCCGCCGTCGAGCGCTTGCACGACGCGCTTGGCTTCGCCGAGGCCGAACATCCGGCATCGCTGACGCTTCGATTCGACCTTCGCCCGCTTGTGCTGGATGCGCATCCGGTGCATCGCAAGCGAGTTGTTGTCCGACTGGTACGAGATTTCGGACCCGAAGCCTCGGTCGTGGCGGCGAATCGTCGTCGGCGCTCCCACGCGCGACTCTTTGCGAATCTCCTCGCGCGTGCCGCTGAACTGGGGGCCGTGGTCGAACGCGGAGTCTTCGATAACCGCCGAACACTCGGGGCAGACGACCTCGTGGCCCATCTGACGGGGGGTCGCGCCGCAGTCGGGGCACGTGGTCGTGGGTGATGCAACGGTTCGAGTTGGGTAGTGGATTCCTGCCATAGATGCTTCAGGGGCTTTCGCCCCGTATATGACTAATAGTCACACTTTGTAATAAGTCCTTTGGTTGTGTTGGGCCATCAAAGCCGACGCTCGTCGAGCAAGAGTTACACACGGTGGCGGCAAATCCCCAATGGGGATGGTTCGCGACTGCCTCAACAGTCGCGTGCTATACGCCGCGGCCGGCGGTTAGAACCGCCTGAGGTCCCACGGAACGGCCGAATCTCCCCCGTGGCTTCGAATCGCCGCGGCCACCCATTCCTGCGAGTTCTCGCGGAGCATGATACTCCGACCGAATCGCTTGAACACGACCGGATAGGCCGTCGATTGGGCCATGTCCTTCGCGATGTCCTCCGCGTCGGCGCGAAGATTCGACGGGATGCCGAGCGAAGCGATAGTGCCGATACCGACCGCTCGCGGCTTGTAGAAGCCTTCACGGTGCATTTTGACAAGTATCGTTGCCCGAACTTTGTCTTCGGATTCTGAATCCATCTGTTTCACCTCCATTAGTGACTAATAGTCATACGAGATTAATAAATATTTTGGTTTAGTTGGTCGGGACAATACTTTGCGGCAAACGGTGCTGTTTCTTTGAACCAACGGCTTATGTGGCATGACAACTAATCCAGAGTATGGCAATGGATTTGGAGTATGACGGCGGTGGAAGTTCCGAAAACGCTCTGGAGAAGCTCTTGACGCCCGTTTCGAAGGTGTCGATTCTCCGCGCGTTACTGGACGCGCGCGTTCCGATGAATCCGACCGACATCTGTGAAACCGCTGGCCTCAGCAAGAACGCGTGGTACGACAACGCCGAAGACCTCATCGACCTCGGTGCGGTCAAGAAGGTCGGCGACGCGGGGAACTCGCCGATTTACATGGCTAACCGTGAGAACGAGCTGGTGCGAGCGCTCGAACGCGTGTACGATATTGCGGCCGCTCGCGACCGCGACGACCCCGCCGACAAAGCCATGCTCGACGTCCCAGACGAACTGCTCAGTGATGACGGCTAAAAAATAGTTCCCGGTTCGCTATTCGAACAGGGTGGTTTTTCTCAGGTGCTCGGCAACGGCGTCGCCGACCGCTTCGGCGAGCGCGGCACGCAGAGGGTTCTTGTGCTCGTAGAGGTCACCAGTGACCCACTTGCCGTCGTTCGAGGCGTTGTAGGCCGACAGGAAGAACCCGTTAGCGACCTTCTTGACGGTGATGACGAGGGTCACTTCACCGAAGTTGAAGCTCATGGCGAACTCGTCGCCGGGTGCGCCTTGTTTCAATCCGTCAGTGAGCGCGTCGAACCGGTCCATAGTGGAACCGGCTTCGATTTGCTCTTTGGTTGGGGTACCAGCCATTGGTTGTCTCGGGGCTTTCGCCCCGTATATGACTAATAGTCACCATCTGTCTTAAGTCTTCCTATGCCAAGTGGCCGTGGTGTATAGAAAGGTATAAGTTGGGAGATGACTATTAGTCATACAGGGGGTGGAAGCCCCCAAGCATCTATGGCAGAGAACCACAACGACGAAATCGAAGCATCGGTCGAAGAACACGGTAGCTACTGCGCGCTCGAAGTGCGCTCCAAGCGCGGCACGGGCACGCGGAACGAGGACCGCGTGAAAGCGACCCTCGCCCGCCCGACGCTCGACGACGTCGAGGGCGAGAAGGACCAGCTCATCGCGCTCGTCAAGGAGAGTCTCGGCGACGCCCGCGAGTTCCAACCCGACGCCGACGAATAGGTCGGGGGAGCCCGTGGACGCCTCTTTCGCGGTCGAACTGACGTCCGGCGTTCCCGACTGGTCGCTCGCGGTCCTGACGCTCGCGCTATCGGTCGTGTTTGCGGTCGCCGCCGGCGTCACGATTGGACTGGGTTCGGTCCTGCTCGCCGAGTTATTCGGCATCAGGTAGCCGGCCAAATAGAAACATTTTTATTGTGGTGTGACTATTAGTCATACACGGGGCGAAAGCCCCTGAAGCATCTATGGCAGAACCAAACCCAACCGAATCTGACGAACTCGACTCGTTTGAACCGCGCACGGTGCGCGCCCTGACCGAGCGGATGACCGTGTACGCCCAAGACCCCGACGCGTGGAGCGACTCGGAGGCCGCCGTCTACTCCAGTTCGACGCAGTACATTGTGTCGTTCGTTGAGGGGCAATGCAACTGCGACGACTCGTACTTCCGCCGCGCGAAGTGCAAGCACCAGCGCCGGGCGGCGTTCGCGCTCGGGATTCGGGACATTCCCGAGGACTTCCCCGAGGACCGCATCGACCCCCTGCTCCTCAAGCGCGTCCGCTCGCGGGGTCAGAAATGACCTTCTGGTGCGACATCTGTGAGATGGACCACGCGACGACGGTAGACGAAGACGGCTACACGCTCGGGCTGTGCCCGATGCGCGGCACGGTCCTCGTCGACGCCCCGGAGGTGCCGGCATGAAGGCCGTCGCCGACCGCGCCCGCGACCTGCTCGACGACGATAGCGAGTGGACCGTGGCCAACATGGCCGAGTACGTCAAGCTCACCCGGACCCGGACGCGCGTGTTCTCGCCGTCCGGCATCACCGGGGAGGACACGGTGTGCATCATCATCGTGGGCAACACGTTCGCGCTCATGTCTGGCTACAAGCGTTCGGGACCGTTCAAGTCGGGCGACCCGGTGGTGTCCGCGGTCGAAGCGACGCGCATCGTCGATGGGGTCGTTGACGACCCCGAACGCCAGTACATCGACATCAAGCCCGCACAGCAGTAACGGGCCACGACACTACGATTTTTAACCGATTCCGGGGGTAAAGTGACCGGGCGGAAACGCCCGGTGCATCTATGCGAAACGCTCTCACAACTCCCGACACGAAGACGTCCCACCCGCTGACGTTCGAGTGGGCCGACCGCCACGACCGGACGCTCCACGTCGAAACCGAGCTGTTCGCCTTCGGGTTCGTCGAACGAACCGCCGAGACCGCGACATGCTCACTCCACGACGGCCTATCCCTCCGCTCGGTCGAAGCTCGGACGCGCCGCCAACCGAACCTCAACCACGACACCGGCACGAACGGCGTCCCCGCGGCGCTCGCGACCGCGGTCGTCGGGGTCCGCTACACCTACGAGGACTCACCAGCTACCGAGCGCCGCGTCTCGTCGATTCGGCAACGGCGCGGTGCGTGGGTCGCCGTCCTCGACGACGGCACGCTCACGGTCGAAGTGAGCCGTCTCGTGGTCCTCCTCGCCGACGGAGTGGCAGTTCCGGCAGTGGCGTAACATATTTCAACTGGCGTGACTATTAGTCAGTCATGGCGCGCGTCGGCAGGACGTGCGAGTTCCACTATGACCGAAGACATACAAATCGAACCCGTTGACCTCGCGGCCATCAGATACCAAGGCGGCGCATACACGGTTGCGATAACGAAAGCGATGAATCGAATCGACAAGAGCGGCGGGTCGCTGTTCTTGGACATCCACGCAATCGAAGACATGGGCGTCCTCCCCGGTATGTGGACCGCGGACGACGCCGACGAGGTCGTGGACAAAAACACGCGGAAAATCCATGTCAAGCGAAATCAGAGCGGGGAAAGCTATCGCGTGAACATCCCCGAACGAGCGCTCGAAGACTTGGGCCTCGACCCCGAGGAGGTCCGGGAGCGCTCGGATGGGAAAAATCCGATGAAGCTCACCGTCCTCGCGGGCGACGACATGATTGTGTTCCAACCCATCTGATTCTGTTTCTCATCTAACGATTTCGACTAGTAGAAGTGACAACGCGGCTTAATTAGCGGTTTGATATGGCAAACAGTTATCACGGTTGATTGACTCGAAAGACAGTATGGCAGATAGAAAACAACTGGGGCTATCCTTCGCCATAGAGGCAATTGAGGGAGGAGACTGCAAGATGGTCGGCAATGGGACCATCTTCGCCCGAGCGGACGCGAGCGATGAGGTCGTGTCCGTCTACGAGATTGACGCCGAAGACGGTTCTCAGGAGGAGCTGTCTATCTACGGTTCGCTCGTCTGGACGGACACGTTCGATTCGGTCCTTCGGAAGCGGGGTGCGCCCGCCGCGGTCCCGTCCGACTAATCCCACGCCACGCAACCCAAGACCTACTTTTTGACTCGTCGTCGAGGCCGCCAGTCCCGAGCTTAAGTACGAGGCCGCGCCTACGTCAGTATGCGCTTGTACTACACCGGTGGGTCGCCGAACAACCTCCGGAAGGCCCGCGAACACGCGCCGTCGCACTCCCACGGCTACGGGTGGACGCCGGCGAAGATGACGCCCCACGACGCGCACTACTTCCTCGATAACGGGGCATACACCGGCGACTTCGACGGCGACGCGTGGTGTAACGCCATCGAGCGCTCGATGCTTGAGATGCCGATGGACCCCGATTTCGTCGTGATGCCCGACGTCTACGGCGACGCCGAGGCGACCGTCCGCCGCCACCTCGAATGGCTCTACGAACGCCCGCTCCCGCTTCGCTCGGGCGAGCTGATGCGCTACTGGGTGCTCCAGCCGGGCCTCCCGCTCGACGAACAGTTCGACGCCATCGCCGGGTGCCAAGGCGTGTTCGTCGGCGGCCCGGTCCGCTGGAAGCGCGCGTTCGGCGAACAGATCGTTGCGAAGGCCCGCGACCGCGACCTCCGAACGCACGTTGGAAATCCAGGCGGCGCGGGCGGACTCGTGTGGGCCTACCGCGCGGGCTTCGACTCGTGCGACACGACCAGCATCTTCCAGAACGGCTATTGGCACTACCTCGAAGCCCTCGAAGACGCGACCGAAGAGACCGACGCCGACCAGACCGCCGTCGACGACGCCGGCCAGACCGCGCTCAACGGGTGGGTGTGAACCCGTCGGTCCCGACGAGACTGATTCTCCCGAAAACACACCCGACGTTTCCGACGTTAGTCGAGAATTTCGAAGACGAACTTCGGACGAATGGCAAGTTCGTACTCGTTGTACCGACCTCCGCGACGGCCGTTGTTGCGCTCGTAGTGGTCGACAAAGCCCTGCATCGCCAACTCTCCAAGGTGGTCCCGGATAGCCCGCGTCGTGGTGAGTGGGTCTTTCCGCATCTCCTCGCAGACGCGCTCGTACGAGTCGTAGAGACGTTTGACTCGGACTGGCGTCTTGTCCGATTCTTCGAGCCGCGCGAGCGTTATGAGCACTATCTGCTGATGCTCAGTGATTGTGGTCAGGCTACTCTCCAACTCGCCCCGTTCAATCTGCTTTTTCGCGGCGTCGATGTCGTCAACGGTGACGGTGTCTCGCCCATCGCTTAGCGTGAGCCCGCCGCCGACGTCGAGCAGGTCGAGTGCTTGGCGAGCGTTCCCCGAATCGCGTGCCGCAAGGGCCGACGTATACTCGATGACGCCCTCCTCAACAGCACCGTCGACGAACGCTTTGTCCCTGCGGTCCGATAGGATTGAGTTGAGTTCGTTTGCGTTGTATGGAGGGAACTTCAGTTCACGTTCGCGGAGCGTCGACTTGGTTTTTGCAGAGAGCGTCTGGCGGAACGCGAAGTTGTTCGCGATTCCGATCAACGTCAGCGGGAGGTTCTCGTCGCTCGTATCGGATGCTTGGCGAGGGAGGTCGTACAGAAACGAATCGGCCTTTGACATGTGGTCGATTTCGTCGAGGACCAGGAATACCACATCGCCGTCGAGACTGTGCAACTCCTCGTAGAGCGTTTCGTAGGCGAGTTGCGTCGAGAGTCCGGTCTTCGGGAACTGTTTTTCGTTGTGGCCCCGGATTTGATTGATTAGCTTGCGTGAGACGTTGTACGCGGACGATTCGTTACAATTGACATTGAGAACGTCAATTTGGATGTCGTGCTCGGCCGCCGCTTCGATGAGCTGGTCCAAGACAAAATCGGTGACGGCGGTCTTTCCCACGCCCGTGTTCCCGTAGACCATGACGTTGCTCGGGGCATCGCCGAAAATCGCTTGCGCGAGGGCGTCGCGGTACTGTTTGATTTCGTCGTCACGTTCCAAGATGCGCTCGGGCGTGTAGTCCTCGGACAGCACACTACGGTCGTCGAACACCGACTGGTTCACACCTGAGAATATGTTGTCGGACATCGTCGTGTCATCTCTCTTTCTCCGACCCCGTGTCGGAGACTACCTATTCTCACTCACACGTGAGATTCACATAAAACCACCCGTTCCACTGTTTCTACTGTTCCTGTTGTTTATATACTCCCCTCACCCCGGTTTTCCACTGTTAGTCGCGGCGAGAGTCTGGTTTCCGTCTCGCCAACAGCATTTTGCCGGGACCAAAAGATATAATCTACCGTCCGAGGACAAGTCCGCTCAACACACCCCCACCCACCCGAGAGAGAAGAACACTGGAAAAGTGGGGTGGGGGGGGTATATAAATAACAAGAACAGTGGAATGGGTGGTCAACACTATCTGTTGCACTCACAATCGGAACACTTATTATGGGTGCAACAAATGTTGTTGTATGGAAGAAAGCCACAACGGTTCGAACGACAGCCACCCCATCAACGCCGACGTCGTCGCGGAGTTCGCCGAGATGCACAACACCACGACCGCAGTTGTCGACGCCGTCCTCACCGCCGCGCAGGACGACCTCTCGCACTACGTCGCCGAGATTCGCGAGGATGCTTCGCAGACCGTCGCCGAAGACGAGTCGACGCTGGTCGTGCTCGACGGCGGGCACCTCTGGAACGACGTCGCCAAAGAGATTCGCAACGACATCGACGCGGACGAACACGTGCTCAACAGTCTGTCGTCGATTCTCGGCGGGACTCACGACCGCCAGTTCAAGTCGTTCGGGGGGCGCAAGCTCACCGGCTACGGCAAGCAACAGGCCGTGAACGCCCTGAGCACCGCTGACGGCGTGTTCATCCAGAAGGCCGAGCCGGAGGACTCGGCGGGCGACGTCGACGTTGCGTGGCGCATCCGCCACGACCTCGGGTACAAGCAACCGTTCAACTACAACGCCGAGGCCATCGCGACCGTCACGGGCGACAAGGGGACGCTCAAAATCACGCGGACGTACTGCGCCATCCCCGACGACATGACCGACGAGGACCGCGACGCCATCATCGTCGACTCCGAGGCCCGGCACGTCGAGAGTGACACGCTCGTCGACGAGCGCCGCGAGACGTGGTCGATGTCGAAGCAACTCTACGAGACGGGCGGTCGTCGCGACCAGTACGACTCCGCTCTGCGCGAGTGGGTCTACGCGAACCACACGGGCGACTTCGGGGCCGAGTACGACCTGCTCGACGACGCGCTCGCGACGTGTGACGAGTGCGGCGCGTTCCCGGAGCACGACGCCGGCGTCTACGTCGACCAGCGCCCGACGAACAACTTCGCGCCCGACCGCAAGGACACGCTGTGCAACCACTGCCGGGCGAACTTCCTCGCCGAGCACACGATGCTGTCCCAACAGGAAGCCGAGGTCTACGCGCTCAAAGAGTCCGGTCTGAGCCACAGCGCGACGGCCGACGCGCTCGACATCTCGAAGTCGCAGGTCGGGACGGTCTTCGCCCGCATCTTTGACAAGAAGCTCGCGACCGCCGAGCGCACGGTCGAACTCGTGAAGCCGCTACACTAACTCGCCAGACAACTGCCATGACACTCGCAGAAGTTACTCTCGACGACTACGACATCGGTACGACCGGGACGGACGTCCTCGCGGAAGAGATTCGCATCATCGTCGACGGACGTCAGCGCTCCATCGGGACGGGGACCGTTCTCGCCTCCGAGGGCCGGGTTTTCGAGTCGGTTCCGAAGAACCGCCGGCACTTTCAATTCGAGGGCTTTCACCCCGTCACGAACACTCTTGGAGAGCTAAGTTGGGTCGCGTGCTTGACGACGACGGGGGTCGATGGCCCACGCTATGCCCACCTGTCGGAAATTGTCGATGCGGTTTCCGAGGGTGCGATGGAACTCAAGGAGGCTGAGAGCACATGAAGTACACCGACGAGGACCTGATTCGGGCACTCCAGAACCTCGCCGAGACACTCGGGTCGAAACCCACGGCGGCGGAGAACCAAGCCCACCCCGCGACGCCAAGTACACAGACGTACACGCGCCGGTTTGGGAGTTGGAACGAGGCGCTCGAAGCGGCCGGATTTCGAGCTGGCCCGCTCACCGAAGACGACCTCACGGAGATGATTCGGGACCTTGCCGACGACCTCGACCGCGTCCCCACTGTCGGCGACGTGAATGACGCGGAGGACCTGCCGCACGTCTGGACGTTCCAAGACCGCTTCGGGACGTGGAACGAGGCCGTCCGCGCGGCAGGATTCGATGCGAACCCCGGCTCGAACATCGACGCGCCCGACGATGACGATCTGCTCGAAGCACTCGCCGATTTGACGCGGGAGTTGGGCCGCGTCCCGACGCGCGACGAGATGGACGAGCGCGGCCGGTACGGGACGACAGTCTATCAACGGCGGTTCGGGGGCTGGAAAAGCGCGCTCCGCGAACTCGGACTCTCTCGCGACAGCCAACTGGCTGATTTTGACCGCCGGACACTCATCGAGGAGCTTCGAGAGTTCGCGAACTACGGCGGCAGGGGACCGACCGCGTCGGTCAAAATTCGCGACATGAGACATCGTGGGCCGCATTCATACAACGTCTATAACAGTTGATGGTAATACGATTTCTTTATTCAGTCTGCACCGCGAATATTTGTCGGGCGATTCATCGTCATTCTCGAATTTACTCACGAGCGTAATCAGTCCTTCTTCTCTGATTCCTGATACTGTTCACCGAGCGGCTTCACCCGGAGTTCGCCGAAGCCGTATCGGGAGTGTGAGCCGACCCGCGTGAGGCCGTTCTTCGCAGTCTCCACCGGGCGGTCTCCGAGGTACTTCACGACCTGTCCGTGGTCAACCGTCTGAAGGCGGAACACCTCACGCTGTTCGAGGATTTTCTCCTCACGGAGCCGCAGGTCGTCGCGGTTCTCCGCCCACCACCACGGGACAGGCCGGTCGTTCGTGTCCGGGTACTCCGATTCGAGGACGAACGGTGTCACCAACTCGATGAGGTACGTCTCCGCGCCTTCGAGCCGCGAGTAGTCCAGTTCATCGAGGTCCACCATCTGGGTGTCTTTCAGCGCGACCTCGCCGTAGCCGTAGTTGCGCTTACCGCCGAACTGGATGCCCTCCAGCACGTCCTCGCCGAGCGGGAGTACCGTCGGGTCATCGGCGTGCAGGTAGGCGTGAACGTACCACTTCGTCGTCTGGCGGTCCTTGCGTTGGTCGGGCCGCCGCCCCATGATGGTCTCGTGAGCCAGCACGGGGTGGCCGCCGTGAACGCGGAGATCGTGCGTGTTCAGTGCGTCCCGAGCGCGGGTATCCAGCATCCACGAATGTGACGCCTGCCGCTGAAGGAACAGGTCGTCGTACGCCTCCACGTCTGGCAGGCCACTCCCGAGGTACGGGCGAATGCCCGACTGGGAGTGTTCCTCGGGGAACGTCCCGAACTGACCGGGCACGAACACCCCGTGACTGGCCGACACCGCCGCGTGCGTCTCGGGATCGAGGTGCTGGCCGAGAGCGTGCAGGATGGCGTTCCCGCTCACGTAGTAGGGGTGGCCGATGTAGTCCATCCGCAGTTCCCAGAGGACCTGCTGGATGCGCGTCATCGGTCGGGCCTCCACGCGGCGAAGTCCTCGATGTACTGGAGGGCGGTACTCCACGACCACATCCGCCGTAGGTTCGCATCGAGCGTCATGTCGTACTTGTCGTGGTCGGTATCGAGCGGGTGCGCCGTCAGGCGGTTCCACGCCGACGCCCACGACCGCCACGGGCGACTCCCGAGCCGGGCAGAGGGACGCCCGCCGTCCTCGATGTCGATGCGGAGCGCGAACTCATCGCCGTCGAAGACGGTGCGGAACGGGACGACCTCACCCACCGGGTCCACGATGAGCCGGAGGTCGGCGAACTCGTGCCCGTCGCGGTAATTGTCAAGCAGGGCCGCCACGAGGAGCGTGTGGAACTTCAGCGAAGTGTACGGGTGATACACTGTTTCGCTGAACGCGGCGGCCACGTCGGACGCCAGCCACCGCTCGTGGGCGGCCTGTGCGTCCTCGGTGGCGATGAGGTTCGATACTTCACTCTCGATGGTCGTCCGCGTGAACGTCTCCGGGTCGTAGACCGTCTCCCCGGTGAGCAGGGACAGCCGGTAGTGGTCTGCGTGCGTCGGGACAGTCTGCTTCTGCACGTCCAGCGGACGCGAGAGCGCCGCCGCATCGCCGTCCGCGCCCTCAGGCACCGACTGGTTCACGGGAACGCCAGCGAACTCCTCGCGGGCGTCCTCGTGGCTCTCGCCAGTGAACTTGTGGGCGTCGTGGCGGTACGCAGTGAGCATCGCGTCGCTCATGAGGCGTCCTCCACGCGCTCAGCGAGCGCCGACTGGAACTCGGGGAGGTACTCGTCGGCCCACTCGTCGTCTTTCGCGTCCATCTTCTTCGTGTTGCCCTTGCCCCGGTCGAAGACTCGCCGGAGTTCGGTCTCGTTGTAGAGCGGGTTCACGAGTTCGCAGTCCACGATCCCGCCGCCGAAGTTCCGAGCGCCACCCAGCTGGTGCATGAAGTCGGTCTGGTGGGCGTCGAGGTAGTCGATGCCCTCAGCGAGCAGGGCGATGAACTCGGGTTTGGGCTCTCGAAAGGAGAGGTGCCACGCGCCGTCGAGGTTCGCTACAGCGTCTACCTCGGTGTTCCGAAGCGGTTCACGGTTGTCCTCGCGGTTGCGAGAGACGATGTTTCGGTTCAGGCGGCGGTAGTGGCCTTCGGCCTGTCCGCGCGTGTAGTCCACGCTGGAGCGGACGGGCGAGAACTTGATGGGCCGCCGCATCACCTTGCCGGGGCGATTGCCGAAGCCGCCGAAGAGGTCGTGAATCACGCACCCGTCGCCGTCTTCGTCTTCGAGGCAGTCGCCTTTCGGGTGATACCCGGCGTCGAGGTCGCGCGAGTACACGCCGTCCTTGCGGAAGTTGGCGTTGGCTTCGCCGGGGTGACAGGCGGTACCGTCGCGTTCGTGGACGGCCTTCTCCATCCCGTGGCGAAGCCAGCCCGAGAGGCTGAACGCGGGGATGATGCCGCCGATCTGGTTCTGCGGGTCGTTGTCCTCGTAGTTGCCGTTGGAGGCGTGATGGCGGTCGGTCATGATGCTGTCGTCGATGACGAGTAGGTCCGAGCGGATGCGGACAAACACGTCGCGGAATTCAGATGTCTTCATTTGTGTTTGGGTTTCAGCGTGCTTCGAGCGCGGCCTCCAGCGCCTCGATGGAGCCGTAGGCGACCGCACCGACTCGGTACTCTTTGTAGGTCTCGCCACCGTCTGTGCGGACGATACGAGCCGTCACGCGGGCGTTACTCGCCATCTGAACCTCCGCCGTATTGGTTCATCATGTGGTCATCCCAGTGGGATTCACGCCACTCTTCGACCTCGTTGGCGGCGTCGATGAGCGACTGTCCGACCTTGCGAGCTTCGTCCGGCTCCATCGCCGCACCCATGTTGATGGCACCGAAGAACACCTCCAGCGCAACCGGAATCTCCGTCTGACTGGGGTACATCTCGACGGAGACGTTCACCTCATCACTGTAGTTCTCGGCTGTGAGCGACCCGGAGAAACCTTCGTGACGCACTTCTCGCGGGAACTCTTTCTCGCCCTCACCGTCTCTGATATCGGACGGCGGCGTGTCGGTGTAGAGGCGGAGTTGGTCGCCGTGCGGGAGTCCCCAGACAGCGGCGGCGGCCCCGAGGAACTGACGGCGCGAAGTCATTCGTCACCCCCCTCATCGTGCGTTTCTTCCCACCACGATCCACGGTGTTCGGGAATCTCGGTGTAGCCCTGCCGCACCGACTCAGCGAGGCGTTCGAGGAGATCGGCGACATCGTGCCGGGGGAGACCGTTCGTTTCTGCCTCGTGAAGGGCTTCCTCGATGCTGTAGGCGAGGTTGCTGATGCCCGAAGGCAGACCGTTACCGTTGCCGTTTTGACCGCTGGGTTCGTCGTTCGACATGGGTTCTTCAATTGCTGGGGAACCCAGTCCGAGTGTTCCAACCACTCGGACGTTTCCTCGAAGGGTCACGTCCCAAGGGACCGGGCTTCCACACCCATTAGTTAATCGAATAATGGTATAAGCCTTTCCATTCGTTCACCAACTAATGGTTTTATGAGGTCCGGACTCCAATAGCCACTTGAATAATGGGCGATGTAGAATACGATATGCCCGGAAAAGACCGCGATGAAGAGAGCGGTCAATATACCGACACGTACTCCGCAGAGGCGATGCTCAGAGCAATACGTGAACTCGGTGGATTGGCTGGAACAAGTGATGTTGCTGAGGAAGTCGGTTGTGCGCGTGACACCGCGTACAAGAAGCTGAAAAAACTGCAAGACGAAAACCGCGTCGAGAGTCGAAAAGTTGGTGGCGCACTCGTTTGGCATGTGGTTGAGGGAAATGAATGAGGGGCGAGGACAGTCCCCGAGACTATGACCGGGAGTTCACGACACCGCTGGAGTTCCGTGTTCGGCGTCGAATCGGCTACAGCCACGACCACGGGATGGTGACGCGGTTCGTGGTTCAGCTGGAGTACCGATTTGACGACGGGTGGCGGGAGGTTGTTCGCTTCGACCACGACCCCGAGGGCGAACAGGACCATGACGTGACTGTCGAGGGCGTCCACATGGACGTCTACCGGGACGGCGAGAAGATTCGGTCGCCGGAAATCTTCCCACCGATGCCCGCGAACGACGCGCTCACGAGCGCCGAAGAACACTTGACCCAGCACGGCGAAAGGTACATCAAGAGGTTCGAGGAATGGCACGACATCAGGAGGAACCGATGACCGACGAAGAACTCGAAGAATTCCAAGACGCGGTGGAGAAACAGGGCGAAGAGCTACGTGACGCGCTCGCCGAAGACCTTGGTGGCGACCCCGACGACTACCGGAAGCGCCCGGTCGCTGACGGCGGCGAGTGATTCTGAGTTTCTTCTTGGGCCGATAGTAGCGTTGACTGGCATGATTTATCGGGGATGAGTGACATCGGGGCGTGTGGACAAAGACGCGAACCGCGACCCCGAAACGGAGGGCGAAATCAACAGGCGACGCGAAGAGAGGGCAGAAATCGGAAAGGGCTACAGAGCGGCCCGTCGGAAGCTCCCGGACAGCCCAGCAGACGACCCGTGGGGCTACATGGAACTCCCGACCCGAAACCCGGCAGACTACGAAATCCCGCCGCTGTGGGAGGCGCTGGCCGATAGCGCATCCCGCGTTCGGTGGCGGACGGAACGGAACTCCCTCACGGGAGAGCCGGGTGCAGACATCTTTGACCCTATCGCCGCGACTATCGGCGAGACACGGCTGTTTCCGCACTACTGGGACAAAGGAGACAACGCCGACCTCACGCGGAACCTCGACGGCGAGGAAGCGACGCGCGTGTACCTGTACATGGACCTCTCGCCACTCCCCGAGTACCGCGTCGCCGACCGGATCGGCATGGCCCGCGTCCGCGACGCCCTCGACATCGAGAACTCGGTGAGCCAATCCACGCTGAACCGGATGCCCGGACGCATGGACAAGGAGCGCCGCTACTACTTGGCGAGTGAGACCGAGACGCTCGTGCGCCAGTGGCAGGACACAAAGTACGAGGACTGGGTGCGGAACCCGACGCCCGACACCATCGCACCCGATGGCGAGGGCGTTCCGCCGGTCCAGACGCTCGTACGCGAGCTGCGCTCGGAGACGTTCAAGTACATCCGGCTGAAGCGCGACGCCAGTACGAGCGTCTCGAAGGACGCGGCGATGCGCGTGTTGGTGGCCGCTGCGAACGGCAACGCCTTCGTCAACGACGCGGCGGAGAACCTCGACCTCAAACCGTGGTACGACGGGTCGGAGATTCCCACGGGACAGACGCTCATCTACCACATTCGGAAGTCTACGCGGGAGCAGATCACGCAGATGTTCATGGAGGCGAACGAGCCGCTCTTCGAGATCGCCGCCGACCACGACTACTTCCCCGACCGGGCAGAGGTCGCCATCGACATCACGGACTGGCCGTACTACGGCGACCCGGACTCGGACGAGTACGTTCGCGGGACGAAGCCGGGACGGAACTACGCGAGAGCGTGGAAGTACATCACGCTCTCGCTCGTTGGGACGGACACGCCGTTCATCCTACTCGTTCTTCCCGTCAGGAAGCGGTCGGAGGCTCCGCAGTACGTCCGGCGGCTTCTCCGGTTCGCAAACCAGTATCTCGACCTTCACCGTGTCTACTTGGACGCTGGCACCGAGTTCTACAACTCCGACACCATCTCGACGGTGAACGAGTTCGGGCTGGAGTTGGTGATGCAGGGCCGGAAGTCCGGCTCTGACATCAAGCATTTCTTGAACGGGATGGGGTGGCTGGACATGGAGTCGTCGTACATCCCGTACGGCGTCGGCGACCTCGACGAAGACAACTACCACGCGGTCGGCGTGAAGTCCGAGAAGAAGTCCAAACTCCGCAAGTCGAAGCCTGAGAAGCCGATGGACGACTACACGTACTTTTATACGAACATCGATCCGAGCGAGGTGCCGCCGGAGGAACTCGCCAGCGACTACCGGCGACGTTGGGGCATCGAAACGGGCTTTCGTGTCCTCAAAGAGGAGTTCCTCTCGAAGTCGGCATCGCCGGATTCGGTGGTTCGGACGTTCTACTTCAACTTCGCGGCACATCTCTACAACATCTGGACGGTAGCGAATATTCGGCGGGCGGACGAACTCGATGTGGACCTGAGCGAGGGCAAACAGTTCACGGCGGGGCGGCTGATGCAGGCCATCGAGGACGACCCGTACGACCTCGACATCCCGACCGAACCACCAGAAACCAGACAAGTATTCGGTGAGTTATTTTAGCAGGGCCGGGGCGCGTTGAGAAGTCGTTTCAGTTTCACACGCGAAACTGAATAAAGAAACCGTACTACCATCTACTGATAAGCGAATTTTTGGCTCGTGGGATGCGGCACTCGTCGAGGCGGGGCTTGACCCTCGAAAGACGATAACTCGCGAAGACGTGCTCGACGAGATTCGCCGTGTTGCGAGCGAATTGGGGCTCGAACCCGGCGATGCGGCCCCGACCGTCGAAGACCTATCTGAGCATGGTGAGATGTCGCTTCACTCCATCCTGCATCACTTCGATACCTGGAACGGCGCAGTCAGCGCCGCGGGGTTCACGCCGAACGAGGGCCGCCCGAGCTACACGCCCGAGTACGGCGATATGGACCTCCTCAAAGAGATTCGGCGCGTCGCCGACGAGATGGCCGAAACCCCAACCACCGACGAGTTCGAATCCCGGAGCCAAGTCGGGACCACGACCATCGAGCAACGGTTCGGGAGCTGGCATCGAGCACTGAAGCTCGCGGGTCTGCGGCCGCGCCGACAAAGTCCGGGCGGGACGCCGCGAGGCTCGTCGACGGCAGTGGACGTCAACCGTGTGGTTGGTGGTGCGGACGCGCCGCGCATCGACCGGGTCAGCATCTCGGCCGGCGGCACCCGGCACCCGGTATCTGTCGGCGACTTCATCCTTGACAAGTGGTCGCCACTGCTCTCGTACGAGGTCGTCGACATCCGTGTTGGGACCGACGCCCTCGCGCCTATCTGGGAGGTCGTGACAACCCCAACCGACCTCGAAGCGCCGCTCACGAGAACGTTCTATGGGGACGAACTCGCAGAGTGGATTCAACATGGCTACCGTTCTAAGCCGCACGTGTCGATACTCCACAGCGAGTAGTTCGAAAATGCTCACCAAATCCCGGTGAGCACGTCGGGAAACCACCCAACTGTTCTACAAAGCTTCAATATCGCAGACAGTCTTGGGCGGATATGCGTTTTCAGCGAGACGACCACGGGTTTGGGACGGTCGCGACACTCGACATCGAGACGACGCACTACGACGCCGAGCGGGGTGAGGTCGTGTCCGTCGGCATCGGCCACCACGAACTCGGCGCGCCCGCCGGCGAAGCCGAGTACGAGCTGTTCCATCGCGACGTCGACGGCGAACCGGCACTCATCACCCGCTCGATGGACTATCTCAACGGCCTCGACGCCGACGGCCTCGTAACGTACAACGGCCGCGGCTTCGACGTGGAGTTCCTGGTCGACCGGATGTACCGTCTCGGGGAGGACAACCCACGTCCGGAACTCGACGGCGACGACACGCATATCGACATCTTCGCCGACCGGAAGCAACGCGCCGACCAGCGGGGCGAAAAGTGGCCGGCTCTGGAGGAGTGTCTGGAGTCGTACGACCTCCCGGTGCCGAAGACGCTCTGGAACGGCCGCACGGTGACGAACAAGCTGTTCGGCCGCGAGGTCGGGCCGGTGTTCCTCGATGCGGTCGCGTCCGATAGCGACGACGTGGCGGCCTTCCACGACCTCATCGACCACTACCTTCGAACCGACTTAGAAGCGAACCTCGCGCTCTACTACGCCGACATCGGCCGCGACTTCGAACCCGTGCATCTCGGGACCGAGACGTCCGTCGACGTGTAGGCGCGAACAGATCGGCGCGACGCGGGTCGCTAAAACAGGGCTATTTTCCGGGGCGATTCACTCACGCTGTTCGTCGTCGACGGCGGTGAGCATCAGCGCCCGGTCGAGTTCGAGGAGCGCCGCGCCGACGTGGCTGTCAGCGTCGAACTGGTACATCTGCGCGTTCCCGGCTTTCCGCGTCGGCTTGATGACGCCGAGGTCGAGGAGGTCGCCGAGGTTCCGGTCGACGGTCATCCGAGTCACGTCGGCGGCCTTCGCGATGTCGGTCTTGTTGAGGTCTTCGTGCCGGCGTGCGAGCATCCCGAGGAGAATCGCTGGCTTCGACCCGTCGCCGAGAAGGTCCTCCCAACGCGTCCCGCTCACTTCGTCGATGGCCTCACCGTGGGTGTGTTCTGGCATGAGTAATACAACGACAACGAGTGTTATAATACTTGCTACTGTGAGTTACGCCGCTGTAACATAGGTTAGGTAGGTTTATTAGTGTGTAACATCTATGTGGTAGTACAGGAGGTGAAAAACATGGAATTTCATGCAATCAAGCTCCGAATCGTCGAGAAGATGGCGCGCAAGGAGTTCGTTGGTGCGTCGACGGTCGCCGTCGACGACGTGACGAACTGGCTTCCGTCCCACGCACAGGGCGACGCGAAGGACGCGCTGAACGCGCTCGAACGGAAGGGCGTCGTCGTGACTCCGCGTGTTGGCTACGTGCGTCTCTCGTCAATGGAGAACGCCGTCGAGTGGATTGAGAGCCACGACGGCGACGTACCGTTCAACGCGAGGTAGAAGCCCCCACAAGGGGCGTCTCGCGGTGGTGAATCGACTCCCGACTATCATCTTTCTTTCGACGGTCATGGTGGTTCGAAGCGCAGACAGGACCGCTACAAGTGCTTATAATGGCTCCCGTCTGGCGATTAGGACGATTCGAACGTGACGCCGGCCGCCGTCCGCGCTTGGCGCTTGGTCGCCTCGTCGACCTCGAAGCCGCCGGTGTCAGCCCGCTCGGAAAACCGCTCGGCGATGTTCAGCCCGAAGTTGACCGTCTCGACTATCGTCGCTTCCTCCGGGGTCAACGCCCCCTGCTCGCGGACGTCTCTCGGTGGGCGCGAGTGTTCCCACACATCGAGGAGTTCGGACGCACTTAGCGTGAGCGCGTACTGGTAGAACGTCAGCGCGTGGCGCTGGAGGTCGGCATCGCGGACGCTCGCGAACGCGTCAGCGCAGTCCTCGTCTCTGGTGGACGCTGGGACGAACTCGGTGCTGATAGCGCGTGTCTCACACGCCCGGTCGGTGAGCGCCGACTGCCCGGACACGACGACGGGGGCGAGAAGTTGGTATTCGGTCACGGTCCCATCGGCGTTCCCCCGCGCTTCGGTCCCTCCGCGGTAGCCAAGCCGAAGGTACTTGTGGAGCCGTTCGCACTCACCGCTGTAGTTGTCAAACCACACCGGAGCCGACTCAGAGGAGCTGAACGCAAACGTCAGCCGCGCAGTTGTGTTGCTTGCCGGGAACGGTGTGCCATCCCACCCGAACATCTGCGTGAGGGCCGCCAGCGTCTCGGTCTTGCCCGACTCCGGGCCGCCGTAGACGTTGAGCGCCGGAAAGCCACCGCCGAGTTTTCGAATCACGGATGCAAACGGCGCGGCGTAGAACCACGCGAGGACCGGGAGCATCCGGTCGTCAACCTGCGCGTCGAGCAGGTCGGTCAGGTCCGGGAGCGGTCCGGTCGGTTCGTCCTCGGGGGCAAGCGCCCATCGGTCGACGACATCCCGGTTCGCATCCGACTCCGCGAACACCGTTGACGGCATCGTGTCCCACCCGCTGGCGGTCAGCGTGCCGTGTGGCGTCACGAACTCGCCGCCAGACAGCAGGATTCTCGATACCTCCTCGGGGTCGTACTTCTCCTCGAACAGCGACACGAGCGCCTGCGCGTCCCTGTACTTCGCCCGAGCCCGCGCCAAGTGCGATTTGACGGTGCCGACTTTCATCCCGAGGGCGTCCGCGACTTCTTCGTCCGTCCGTCCGCGCTCTTTCTCCACCACGACGCGCGCCTGCTTCCCCGACAAACCGTGTTCCTCGTACTTGTCTATCCGCTCGGGGCCGGTCGGCCGCGACTTGTCTGATTGCATCGTGGTTACAACATGTGTAACCCACTCCAAAAGGGTTACGCTGTGTGTAAACTGGAGTGTGTCACCCGGCATGCGTAGACGCCGCCGCAGTTCGTATAGCGACATGCACTATACAAACCCCGTCAAACGCTGTTCTCGCGGGGTACGAGCGCCGACGCGGGCGAATCAGGGAAAATTGGCCCCACTTTGTTTTAGACCAATAAACACACGTGTCTTTTTGGGGGTCGCCGCTGTCTGTGAAGCCGGACCCATGTCCACGCCTGACTCCGGGGGTTCAGACCCTCGAAACCGACTCGCAGACGCCGCCGACGCCGGCAACGACGTGGCGCTCGCCATCGACCGCTACGTCCGCGCCAAGTCGAAGGCCCCTGACGACAGCTCCGGTCGCGGCTACTACGCGACCTCCGCAGGCGGCATCCTCGCCCGCTGGTACGCGTGGCTCGCCGACAAGCACGTCGACGAGTTCGACATCCTCGGCGGCGACCGCGGCCCCATCATGATGCGCCGCTACGCACAGTACCTCGCGCGCCGTGTCTCTGGCGGCGGTATCAGCGCCTCAACCGCCGAGACGTACTACAACGTCGTCAGCGCCTGCCTGACGTACGCAGTCCGCGACGGCGAACTCGCCCGCAACCCCGCGCTCACCAACCGAGCACGCGAACCACTCCCGGACGCGAACGCCGACCGCGCCGACCAACAGTTCTGGGACGAAGAGTCGGCCGCGGCGCTCCTCGAGTTCGTCGACGACCGCGCCCACGACGCTATCGACGAGAAGGGAAGCGACGCCGTCGCCGAAGCTCGCGACCGCGCGCTCGTGTACGTGCTCGCGTACTCCGGGGTTCGAGGGGCCGAAGTCGTGCGCGCGACCACGGACGGTCGCGAGGGCCGGCAGGGCCTCCGCTGGCGCAACGTCGACACCGACGACTGGCAGACCATGCGCGTCCTCGGGAAGTCCCAAGAGTGGGAGACGGTGCCCATCCTCCGGCCCGCGAGGCCGGCGCTCAAGCGGTGGTACCGCATCGCGGACCCGCCGAGCGACGAGTGGCCCGTCTTCCCGACCGGCCATGCGCCGTCGAAGTACGCCGCCGTCCGCGACGAGCTGGTGCCCGACCTCGGGGAGGACGCCGTCGACGACCTGCTCGCCGAGCGCGACGTCGACGAACTCCTCGTCGAACACGACCTCACACCGCCGGCCATCACGACCGAGGGCGCGCGCCGGCTCATCGAGCGGCTGTGTGAGTCCGCGGGCGTCGCTATCGACGGGAACGCGCTGAAACCCCACGGGGCGCGGCGCGGGCTCGGCGACACGCTCTTTCGGAACGACCGTGGCGTGGCCCAAGACGTGCTCCGGCACCGGTCGCTCTCGACCACCCGGCAGGCGTACCAGCACATCGAAGCCGAGGAGACCGCAGAGCGCGCGAGCGACCTGCTCGACGTCGAACCCGACACATGACCGCCGCAGACCCGTGGGTCGGCGTCACCATCCTCATCGCCGCGGGCGCTGTGACTGCCTATCGGCGGTTCGAGGACTGGCGGACGCCCGACGAGGGTACGAGAGAGTGGGCCCACCAGCTCTACGCGACGGGGAAAATCGACGAGCGCGAGCTGGAACGCCGACTCGATGTCATCGAAGACCCGGAGGCCGAGCGCATCCGGCAGGCGGTCGAACGAACGTCTGGCATCGGCGACCAGATTTCATGGGACATCGCCGCCCGCTTCGATACGCTTGACGACGTTCGAAACGCATCACTCGACGAACTCACGGCGGTCCCCAACGTCGGCGATGCGCGCGCAGAGGCGCTGAAGGACTCACTTTGAAGTTCCACTTCCGCCGAATCCTTCACTTTCACTC
Source organism: Haloferax sulfurifontis ATCC BAA-897 (assembly GCF_000337835.1). GTDB lineage: Archaea > Halobacteriota > Halobacteria > Halobacteriales > Haloferacaceae > Haloferax > Haloferax denitrificans. Next base: position 21,909 of record NZ_AOLM01000007.1, read on the forward strand.
TACACGGAAGGCTTCGCTTGATATGCCTCCGGTACATAGGGTTGGTCGCCGCTCGGCGTGCGATGATGGCGGGAACGCGACCCACGACCTGACTCGACTCATACATCCCGCCGGGTCGTGAGGCCGGCGAGGACCGGCCACCGACCCCACCGTGCGGCGACTCATCTTTCTGAGCCGATGCGCGCGCACCGTGCGTTCGCGTCGGTTTATGGCACTCTGCGCCGACTATCGACTGTGACTGACGACACCACAGAGCCGACGGCGCTTCGCGCGTGGGTCCGCGCGCAGGCGGACGACCTCGGCGTCGACGTCTCGGACCTGCTCATCCAGAGCAAGCGCCGCGACCCGATGTGGAAAGGCACCGACGCCGACCGCGCGAAAGCCGAGTGGTTCGCCGAGTGGTGGGAGCGGGCGACCGAGTCCATCGGGACCGACCGACTCCACGTCCGCGGCCTCCACTACTACATGGCGAGCGCCGGCGAAGACATCGAACCGCCGACGAACTGCTCGTGGGACCTCTACAAGAACACGTCGCGGTGCTACGACTACCTCGAAGAGTGTTCGATGCTCGCGCGCATCCTCGGGACCATCCCGCTCGGCGGTATCGAGGACCAGAAACACGACCAGATGACCGTCACGACCTACTCCGACCACCGAAGAACAGCGGACACGCAGGAGGTGTCGCCGCCGGCCGGTATCGACGCACCCGGTGTTCCCAAGCCCGAGGAACGGGCTTCTCTCGGCTTTGACCCCCGGAGTATCGGCGGCGAAACACCGCTCCAGAACGTCGAGTTCGACGATGCGACCGACTACGCGCTCCTCGTTGCCGAGTCGGTCGTCGACGACATCGAAGACGACCTCTATCTCGACGCGCCGCGGCAAGCGCCCTACCATCTTGAGCTGTGGTCCGAAAAGACGCTCCCCGAGTACATTCACGACCTCGCGCGCTCCCTCGGGGTCAACGTCATCGTCGAAGGGCAGGGCGACCTGTCGCTCACTATCGCCCACGACCTCGTCCGCCGCATCGACGACGCCGGGAAGCCCGCGGTCATCCTCTACCTGTCAGATTTTGATGCAAAAGGGGACCACATGTCGACCGCAATGAGTGGCAAATTGGCGTGGCTCAACGAGCGCGGCGACGTCGACCACCGCGTCGCCATCGAGCAGTTGGCGCTCACCAAAGAGCAGGTCGAACAGTTGGACCTCCCGCGGAAGCCCATCGAAGAGTCCTCACACACGGGCACGGGCGGCCGGGCGTACGACACGCTCGTCGACGACTGGGAGCGCCGGAAGGGCAAGGGCGCGACCGAACTCAACGCCCTCGAAGCCCGACCCGAGGAGTTCGAACGCATCGTCCGCGAGGGTGTCGAACGCTACATCGACCCCGACATCCCCGCGAAGAACGCCGAGGCCCGCGAGGAGTGGCGCGAGCAGACGGTCGCGACCATCCGCGACGCGATTCGCAACGCCGGCCTCGACGAACAGATCGGCGCGGTCGTCAGTTGGGCGACCCGGTACAACGAGGCGCTCGACGAGGCCGAACCCGTCCTGCGTGAGCTGAGGGAGTTCCGCAACGACCCCGACCTCGCCGACTGGGTGCGCTCGACGCGCGACGCCGTCGACGAAACAGCGTTGCCACTCGTGGAGGTCCCCGAAGGCCACGCGCCGTGGCCCGAAGACCCCCTGTTCGATACCGACCGAGAGTACGTCCAAAACGTCGCTCGCATCCAACAGCACGCGAACGACCGCTGAGTCTACTTCTACGTCTGTCCTACGCCGTCACCGCCGTCACCGCGCCCGCGTTCGTATCCGTCCCTCCCTGAGAGTGGGTTTGCCCCCGAGAATCCGCCCCGGCCGACGCCACGGCGTCCGATAGTGAGCAATTTCTAAACAATAGGTCGATGACTGTAGTGTATATCCCGTGAGACGCGCGTGCTTGGGCGCTTGCGTCGTTGATGGTCGATACGCCTCACAGGCCGCGTCATGTTGAAAAGCGCGAGAGACGGCACGACGCGCGCGATGGGGTGTTGTCTCTCACGTGAGTTGCGGGATGGAACGGACGCTCGTTGACGGGCGCTGTCAGTCCTTGATGATAGCGCCGGCGGCGAGGGTGAACTCGCCGTCGTCTTCGAGCGCTTCGATGCGGTTTTCGACCTCGGCAAAGCGGACTCCGTGCTGGTCCACGACCGCCGAGATGGCGTCATCGGTCGGGACGCCGTAGGCTGTGCCGTCCTCCGACCAGAGGTCATCGACAGCGCGGATGATGGCGTCGTCGAGTTCGTCTTCCGACAGCGCGCCCGCCTGTTGGCGCTCGTCGACGTCGAGTGCCTTCGCGTCGATGAACGTGTTCAGTTGCGTCTCGCGTTGCATCGCCATCGGGAGCGTCCGGTACTTCCCGACAACCGTGATTTCGTCTCCGACGCCCACCTTGCCGACGATGTCGCCGGTCAGGAACACTTGAATCGCCGGTGGGTCATCGAGCGCCGAATCGCGCGGGATGGCGACGAGCTTCTGGAAGTCGACCATCTCGGTTCCGTCGCCCATCAGCTTCGCGTTTTTCTTGTCGAGCGAGGTTTCGCACGACATGCACGTCCCAAACCGGATGTGACCGTAACCCTGTCTGGTTGGGTTCAACGCGCCGCACTCCAGACACTCCCAGACGGCCTTTCGAAGCCACGGGTCGACCGACTCGACTTCGACGACCTCCACGGGCACCTCAACGAGCGTCCCAAGGTGGCGTTCGCGAAGGCCGCCGAGACGGAAGCACGCGCGGTCGGGGAGGTTCACCGGCCGTACCGGCATCTTCGAGATGGGCTTTTCGAGGTCGTCCGTCTCGGGGTTCTGATAGCGGTTGCGAAGCCGGCGCGACCACAACTTCGCTGTCGACCGCGGGCTATCGACCCACTTGTCGGCCAGTTCGTCGTCGAACTCGTGGAAGTCCTGCCAGTCCACCCGGAGTGACGCCCCGCCGGGCGTGTCGGTCCACGCCTCGGACGCCGCGTCCGCGTCGTCGCTGATGCGGTCGAGATAGGCGTCGAGGCGGTCGGCGCTATTCATCGAAGTCGAACTCCGTGTCGGGCTTTTCTTCTTCGACCTGGACTGCGTCGGCGACGGCGTCCCAGTCGGCTTTCATCGCCTGCCGACCGAGGTCGGTCACGATGTACTCCTTGCCGTCCTTGTCGAGACAGCCGTCAAGCGGCTCCTCCTCTTGGAGGTAGTTCGAGATGGACTGCCGACTCACGTCGACGTAGTCTTCGAGTTCCGAGTACGACGTCGGCGCGTGTTCTTCGACGGCTTCGAGCACGTCCGTCGCGTTCTTCCGGACCGACTCGTCGCGCCACTTGTCCGCCTGCGTGAGCATCCACGGCCAGAGGTCCACCGACAGGTTGGCGTCGCCGAGCGCGTCCGTCACGCGGTCGAACCGCGACGCGCCCTCGTCGGTGAACGACACTTTGCGGACGTTGCCCCAGTCGATGTCGGCGAGGTGGATGTCCGACGGCGTCGGGTACTCTTGGCGCTCCGCGAGGACTTCCTCGACGAGCGCGCGGTCGACATCGTCGGGGTCGGTCCCATCGGGGAAGTCCGATTCGAGCAGGTACCACTCGGAGTAGTGGTCACCCATCTGTGGGCGGTCGCCGATGTCGCGCACGCTGGCGTCGGGCACGTGAACCCACCAGCCGTCGCGCTTGCCGTCCGAGGGCGGCCACGCGGCCGTCTGCGACTGCAGGACCCGAGCGCCACGAGCGAGGCCGTAGCGGTCAAGCCAGTGCTGGTCGCCGAGGCCGAGGCCGCACGGCGCACCCCGCCACTCGATGGGGTAGGTCTTCTCCCCGCCGGCGATGAGCATCCCCATCCCGATGCGGAAGTTCGTCAGCGTCTCTTTTTGCGCCCACGAGAAGTTGTACGAGCGGTCGAGCGTGTCGATTTCCTCCTCGCCAAGTCGGAGGAGGATTTTCGTCGCCATGTTCGTCCGCACGGGCTTGTACACGTCGTTGAGCTTCTGCGTCGACCCGAGCATCAGGATACGGCGCGACCCACCCTGCGTGCTGAGGAAGAAGATGGTCTGCCGGAGGCCCTTGATGGCGTCCTTGTAGCGAACGTCGCCAGTCTTCGACGGCGCGATGTTCTTCAGCTCGCGCATTTCGAGGGCGACCCGCGGGAGCCGGGGGTTCTCGTCGCGAGCACGGAAGATGAGCCGAAGCCAAAGGTCGATGAGCGTGTACTTCAGGCCCTCCATGCCGGCGGGCATGAAGTTCGCACAGAGGACGGCCGCTTTCTTCTGGTCGGCGATGACCTCGGCCATGTCGATGTTCGTCTCGGCGTCTGCGCCGGTCACGAGGCCGTCGCCGGCGAGCTTCGACAGCCGGGCGGCCGCGTTCTCCAGCGCCTTCGACCGGCTCATGGAGTACCGCGCCGAGTAGGTTTCGACGTGCGTACTGCCGTCGCCGCCAGTCGTGTGCTTGTCCTTCTTTTCAGTCCACTGGATTTCGGTGTCTTGGGCCTTCGCGAGTTGCTGGATGCGAGCGACGAGTTCGGGCACCTGCCCCGACCCTTCGAGCGTCTTGTTCAGCGCCTGCTCGATGCGGTCCTCGGCGGTCGCATCGGTGGTTCGGACGCCCGCGAGGCGGAGGATGAGGTGCGGCGTCAGCGTGTCGATGCCGATGGTGAACTCCCGGAAGTTGGCCGGCAACTGCTCGGGGATACCCGGCGTCGACGGGACGAACACTTCGGCGTCGAACGCCCGCGGCTCTTGCCCGAGCCGTTCGAGGTTCTTCAGGATGCCGGGGTCGTCGTTCGGGATGGAAATCATCGGCGTTTCCATCCGGCCGTCGTCGAACACGCTGATGTACTTGTAGCCGTGCTGTCGCCACAGGTTCATCCCGATGTTCGTCAGCGTCGAGTCCTTCCCCGACCGCGGGAGCGCGATACAGAGGATGTGGTCGCACGACTCGTGGGGGATTTCGCGCGCCGCGTCCTCGGGGTCGAGTTTCGTCCCCTTGGGGAGTCGGCGACGCCCGACCGGGATGGGGTTGTCCGCCCGCGTCACGCCCGCCACGTCGAGTTGTTCGAGCGTGATGGGCGCGTAGGGCGTCATCTCCGAGACGGCCGAGTAGTAGTCGAGCGCGCGGGCGATGTAGAGGAGCGTCGTGTACTCCTGTTCGACGCTCGGGAGGCGGCCGCCGCGGTCGTGCATCCGCTGTTGGCGGCGGAACCGCGACCGGACCTCGGCGGCCCGCGCCGGGTCGAGGCCGGCCTTGTCTTCGAGCATCCCCGAGTTCCGGTTGAGGACCTCCGCGAGGTCGCCGTCGTCGCGGAGGATGTAGTGCACGTCTTCGAGGACCATCCGGGCGGCTTCGGGGTCCTCCGCGAGGATGTCTTGGGCCGCCGCGAGGTGCTCGCGGACCTGTGACTCGATGTCAAGGTCGCGTTGGCGCTCGTTCCGCTCGCGTTTCTGTTGGACGATGCTGGCCGCAACCGCTTCGACGTCTCTGGTGTCGCGGCCTTGGATGTCTGCGTGGCTATCGTGATAGGATTCCATGCTGTGTCAGGTTGGTAAGGTGTTGTTCAGGCCGTCGCGTTCTTCCATTCGTCGGGTGGTGCCTCTGCCGGCGACAGTGTGTAGCACCGGCATTCGTAGCGAACTGGCTGTTGGTCGCTCCGGTTCATCGACAGTGCCACCGGGAGGCCGCACCCCGTACACCAGACGGGGTCGTGGTCGAACTCGTCGAAATCGAACTCGTGGGGTGGGTCGTGTGTCATCGGCCCCCCGCCGCGTTGTCCGTCCCGGCGACCAGATGCCGCGGACCGCCGGGCATCGGGATGTCGGGGAGCGGGTAGCCGTCGATGTTGTCGACGGCGAACTGGTTGGAGAACTGTGCGCGGATGCGCGCGAGGTCGTCGGGGATGTCCATCGTTCGCAGGTGGACCGCCGTGATGTCGTGGGGCGTCCCGTCGGCGTCCGTGACGGTGATGTCCGTCTCGGTCAGCACGGTCGGCACCATGCCCTCGTAGACCTCGGCGACGATGTCCGGGTCGTGGCCGACGCCCTCGCCGCGCTCGACGACTTTCTCGGCGAGTTCGAACTTCGGCACCATCCCGTCAGGGTCGCGCGCTTCCGAGACGGTCGTAATGATGTCGTCCATGATGGCCTTGCGGCCCTCGTAGGCGTCGCCGTACTCGAACTGGTGGAGCATCGGGAGCATCTGGCGGACGTTCCGCGCGAACTTCTCCTGCATCGCCGGGGCGACGTCGTTGCCCTGCAGGCGGGCGTGCCACCGGTCAGCGACCTTCCGCGCGAGGCGGTGGCGGTCGTAGTCGGCGTAGACGTGGCCGCCCATCCACGCGACGAACAGCGTCTGCTCGGGCGTCTCGACGCGCTTGGCGAGCGTGACGCACGTCCGCCAGCGCTTGGGTTCGCGCTCCTCGCGAAGCGACCGGACCGCCCGGCGACGACGCCACTTGAACGTGAGGTACGAGGTCGCGCCGACCGCGACGCCGATAGCGATGAGGACCGGGTAGACCCACCCCGCAAACCACGGCGTCTGCGCAACGACCATGGCCGCGAACACGGTCCCGATGGCCGGGAGGCCGAAGCGCCACAGGATTTCGTCGGCGTTGAACGAGGTCGCGATGTCCATCCGCGCGGTCTGTCTCGCCCGCCGGAAGTCTGCGAAGATGTCGGCGAACGATTTGGTCTCCGGACTGTCGTCGACGGCCGCCGTCTCGTCGCCGTGGGTGTCAGCGTCGGCGTCCTCGTCGGCCGTCTCTGCGACCGCCGGGAGCGGCCGCCCGTGGTCCGCACGGTAGCCGTGGTCTTCGAGGTCGTTGGCGACAAGCCGCGCTTGGAGGTGACCGATGCGGAGACGGACAACCTGCTTCGCTGTGAGAAGGCTGACGCCCTCCAGCGACGAGTCCACGTCGTCGGTCGCCTCTGCCGCCCGCTCGTTGATGGCGGCCCCGTCGGGAATGCCGTAGCCCGTGTCGACCGGCGCGACGGCTTCGACCTGCTCGTCCTCGTCGGGCGTCTCGGACTCCGACTGTCCGGCGAAGGCGCGCATCAACTTCGCGCGCAGTTCGTTCTCGGAGTGGTCGGCGTTGCCGATGAGGCGTGTGGTTCCGTCGGTCGACTTGACCTCTGCCGCGAACCGCTTGACCGTCCGCTTCGAGTAGCGGGTGTGCTCGGCCGTCTTCCCCGCCGCGAGGTCCCACCAGCGGTTGATAGCGACCACCGCTCCGATGACCGCGAGGGCCGAGTAGAGCGCGAAGTTCGTCACGACGCTCGCGAACGCGCGGACAAGCCAACTGGAGCTGGCGGTCGCCGAGACCGTGCCCGACGCTATGAAGAACACGCCGATGAACCCGACGAACCCAGAGATGGCGATGAGCGCGAGGAGGAACCGCGTTGACTGCTGTTCGGGACTCCCGATGAGCCGGGCGACGAATCGTCGAATGAGCGACAGCGGCGTCCGCTTCGACGCCGACGTTCGGCGACCAGCGCTTTTCAGAAACTCGCCGGCCGACCCGCCGATGTCTTTCGCACCCGTGGCGGCGTCGTCAAGTCGGTCACGCATCAGTCGTCACCCCCCGCGGGAGCGCCGTTCCCCGAGCGTCGCTGTCGACGGTGACGCGTGGCCGCCCCACCGTCCGCCGACCGAGCCTGTTCGAGGTCCTGCATCATCGACCGGACCTCGGAACGGGCGCGACGGTACTCCGGCATCCCGTGGTGGGTGGTCATCCGCATGAGCGCGCGCTTGGCGTGTGCGAGCGCCGTCGACTGGTCACCGAGCATATCGCGTCGGGTGACGGGTTCAAGCCACGTGTCGCCCACCCTGTCGGCTTCGAGGAGGTCCTGAATCCCGCGGTGCTCCATCACCGCCGGGTAGACCGGCGTGCCGTCGCTCCACGTGATGACCTCGCCGTCGTCGTCGGTCAGTGGGGCGGCGTCCGTGTCGCGGACGATGTTGCCTTCGGTGTCGGTCACCGGCCGTCCCCATGCGAACTCGTCGGCCAACTGCTTGACAGACTGGATGCCGAACGCGTCCTGCCAGTAGACGTGGTTCGGGCCGATTTCTGCCACGTCCTCAAGGCGCTCCTCGTCGGCGGCGTCCTGCTGGTTCCGGTATTCGAGGAGCATCTGCTGTCGCGTCTGGTCGATGAGGTCGACGCCACCCTGAAGCGACCGCAGTTTCGACCCGTGGACTTTGAGGAGTCGCCACGCGGCCACGAGGATGACAGCCGCGATGAACAGTATCGCGAACGGCGTCGTGAGCGTGAAGATGAACCACGCAAAGAGTTGCTCCAGTTGTGGGCCGAACAGGTTCGAGAACAGCTCTGCCTGCTCTTTCTGCCACTCGTAGAAGTTCTCCAAACCGTCCACGTCGGTCGCGTAGCCGCGCTCCTCAGCGTCGGCGCGCATCTGGTCAAGCAGGTCTTGAGCCTCGCGCAGGTCGGCGCTCGCGACGATTTGGTCCGTCTGCGAGGCGTAGAGGTCGAACGACCGCGTCGACCCGTCTTCGAAGTAGAGTTCGAGCGTGTAGAGCGACCGCTGACCCGGCGGCGCAGCGTCGGGAGCGAACGACACGCGGACGGTCCGCGCCCCGTCGAGCACCTTCGCCTCGGCCTTCGGTTGGGTCACTCGCGCCGCTTCGACGTTCTGCGAGACGGCGAACACGGCGTACGGGCCGGTCGCGTTGAAACTGTTCTCGTCTTCCCGCGTCGTCCGCAGGTAGTCCTCGTCGAACGTCACGGCCGTCACGCGGGCTTGGTCAGCGACGGTCGGTCCCGTCGTCGTGGTCGTGTTGTTCGAGTCTGATACCTGCGCGACTGTCGTCGACGAGTCGAGTGCCGGCGTCGACGTTGACGATGGCGCGGCCGCGACCGCGCCCACGGGCACGATGGCCGTCAGGACGAGCAGGACGGCCAGCACGAGTGGTGCGCGCTTCATCGGTCGTCACCACCGTACTGTCCGTTGCGCGAGTTCCCGCCGGCGCTCTGGCCGTTCTGTGCCTGCCGGGACCGACGGCCGCCGAAGGCTTCCGCCGGCACCTGCTGGAGCGTCGTCTGCTCGGTCCGGTTCGTCAGCCGTGCGACCTGCTCGATGAGTTCGAGGAGTTCCTGGTAGGTGTCCGTCTCGGAGTTGGTCAGCCGCTCGCGGAGGTCGCGGACCTTCTTGTGGAGCTGTGCGTTGAGCGACTTCGCTTCTTCGAGGTCGACCTGCATCATCTCCATGTTCGAGCGGTAGCGCCGCAGGTTCTCTTGGGAGAGGTTGAACGGGGGTTTGTACTCGTAATCGGCCGTCGCAGTCGGCGAACTCGTCGTCTTCGACCCTTGAGTTCGGAAGACGTAGTGGCTCGGCGCGACTTCGACGGCGTGGGCTGGAAGTCTGTGCATGACTTTGTCAGAAAGTGGCCGGTAGACGTCGCCGTCCGCCCGGAGTTGGCGGTCGTCGGCGACCCGCTTTGGTTGCCGGAAGAGGCCAAACATCCGGTTGCGCTTGTACTCGGGAACGACCTTGCCGTGGTCGTCTTCGAGGATGTCGTTCGTCTTGAAGTAGACCGTCTGGACGGTCTCCTCGCCGCCGTTGTTGGGGTCTGCTTCGTGGATGACCGTCACCGTCCCCTCTTTCGTCGACCGCCGGCGCTCGTAGCCGATGCCGACGCCCGTCGCGATGAGGACGATGACCGCCAGTTGCGTCTCTTGGGCGTAGAGCATCTGCGCCGGCGACCCGGTCTGGTAGAACGAGTAGACGTTGTAGGCGACGACTGCGAAGATGACGCCTACCGCGCCGAGCGCCCACTTCGCGACCGATGTCATCCCGGCGACGCGTTTCGTCACCGGAAGCGAGTAGTCCTCGCGAGCCTGTGTCGCGGCCTCCAGTCGCTCCTCAGCCGACTCGGGGGCGTCGTCGTCCCCGAAGCGCTTCCGGAGGGCGTAGACGCCCACCGCGGCGATGATGAACGTCACGAGCGCGACGGCGATGAAGATGGGGTCGATGGCCGCCATCAGTGGCCCCACTCAGTTTCTTCGGCGGCCTCGAGTTGCGATTCGAGGTCATCGAGGTCGTCGAGGTTGTCCGCGGCGTCGGAGCCGACAGACAGGTCTTCAAGGGTTTCCTTCGCCGCCCGTGCGCGAGCGACAGCCTCTGACTCGTCTTGGAAGAACACCACGTCTTGGGCGGCCATCAAGAGGAGCTGTCCGTGTTCGACGAGCGGCTGGACCGTCTCGGAAATGTCGGTCAGCTCCTCTTGGAGCACGACGCACCCGTTGTCGATAGCGTAGTCTCGGAGCCGACGACGCAGTTCGCTCTGGGAGTCGGCCGTTTCCATGATGCGTTCGCGGCGGTCGATTTGGTCGTTGTCCGTGACGACCGGGCACGCGACCCCGTAGTGTTCGCAGTCTTTGCATCGGTCGGGGAAGCAGGCGTCGCCGCTGTCGTACTCGCGCGTCCGGTACATCGGGTTGTTCCGGCGGATTTCGGCGAGGAGCGATGAGACGTGTTCTTCGGCGTCGCCAGCGCGAGCCCGCGTCGCGATGAGCAACCATTTCGAGATAGCGCGGCGGAGGTCCTCGTCGTGGATGTCCGGGCGCATGTCGAGTAGCTCTTCTTCGATGTGCGAGAGCCGTTGCTGTTGGCGCTTGTGCTGTTCGTGGTCGGGCCGGGAGTTGGGACTCCCGACGTTGGTATCAATCGGCATCGTTCGATTCAGGATGGGCAGGGGTTGGTTCGGCGTCGGCGGTGCGGCGCGGGCGAGACTCGGGCGGCAGGGCGTCGTCAGGCGGTGGGTCGAGCGCCGCCGGCACGTCCATCGCCGCGGCCTCGTCGACCGGCGCGATGACGAGTTTGCCGTCGGCGACCCACGCCACGCAGTCGTCGCCGGCCTCCAGCGGAAACGCGGTGTCCTGCGTGAACGCCTTCTTCAGATAGACCTGAAGCGACGCCCCGTTTCGGTTCACAGAGACGCGGTCGTGGTCGGTCACGGCCGTTGTAGCCTCTCTACAATGGCCCGACCGAACGAAACTGGTCGGCCGGCCTGTCGGCGTCGGCAGACGTGTCTGTGCGTTGAGGTCAGGTTCGGGAACATGGTTAGCCACCGTTGATTTTGCGCCGGACGTCGTTCGTTCGCGTCCGGAATATCGAGTAGTAGAGGATGGTGAGCAGGATGGCGATGATGGTGTAGATGCCGCCCGCGAACGCGAGCGCGAACACGATGACGAGCATGAACGCGGCGTAGAGCGCCTGCGAGAGGTCGCCGTACACGCGGGCCGTGCCGCCATATCGGCGGGCGACGAACTCCCCGGCGACGACGCCGAGGATGATGCCCCCGAAGCCGAGGGCGAGCGTCGCGGCCGTCACTCGTCATCCCTCCGGTCGCCGTTGCCTTGCACGAGGTCGCGCGTGTCGAGACCGCTGTACTGCCCCATCGACTTCGTCTTGTAGATGTCCAAGAGTTCGGGGCCGCCGATGAGGACCGCGAGGATGACCACAACGAGGCCGATGGCGATGATGAACCCGCCACCCGCGAGGATGGCCGGCGCGAGAACAAGCCCCACGAGCGCGGCGACGAGCGCCACGTACAGGTTATCCATCGAACCACCCTCCAATCGAACTATCTGGACCGTTGAGCATTTCTTTCCATCCTGACAAGTACGTCTCAACTTCCCACGATGCCTTGTCCCGCATCGTCGGTTCGACGACGAACCTCACCGTCGCGTCCGCGTCGTTGAACGTGAACCGGACAGCGTTCTCGTCGTCGTCAGTCTGCACGAACACCGGTTTCGTCGAGTCAGTCGGGACGCGCTTCCACGTCTCACCGTCTGTCGCGTAGAGCGCGTCCCACTCGTCGACCGATTCGCCCGTCTGTGGGTTCTCCAGCGGGACCGTGATGGTCGTCTTCTCGCCGGGCGCGAACTCGTAGTGGCGTTGGGTCACGTCCGACTCGTCGCCGAACGCGCTCTTGACGCGCTCCCACGCGCCCGTCGCTCGCGTCCGCTGTTCGGACGACCACGAGAGCGCTTCCACGCGGTACTGGTTCGGTGCGAACGTCGCCGACGTGCCGGGCGGGAGCGTGAACTCGATACGAGTGAACGTCTCCGAGTCGTTCCAGTCGCGAATCGCGTTCCACGTCGCACTCACGTTGCCGTCGGTCGACTCGACCGCGCCGGGGAGCTGTGCCGCCGGCATCGCGTCTTCGGAGACTTCGACGCGGAAGGCCACGCAGTAGCCGTTGGGGTTGTCGGCCGTCACGCGGTAGAACGCCGAGTCTTCGACGACCCGGACCCGCGTGTTCTTCGCCGTCGACGTCGCCTCACTCCCGTTGGCGACCCGGTCGACCGTCGCCGCGTCAGTCCGGAACGACAGGTGCTCGACGTACGTCTGGCAAGTGTCGGTCTGTGCGGCCGCGGGCGTCGCGACCGCCGGCGCGACCATGCTCACGACGAGCACGAGCGCGAGGACGTGCCGAAGCCTCACCATGGCACCAGCCTCCCGAGGCGGCGAAGCCAGCGGTCGTAGCGCCGCCGCCAGCGGTCGCCGGCCTCGCCGGTCGCATACGACCGCGCCCACGACTGGATGCGGTCTTCGGGAAGGAACTCGCGGAGGATGATACCGAGGACGACCGCCGAGAGCACGCCGAGGAGGACCGAGTTCGCGGCGACGGCGAGGACCACGAGGCCGAGGACGACCGCCCCGAAGACGACCATCGCCCCGAGACGGAAGCCGATGCGCTCGCCGTTCTCCAGCCAGAGCCGGATGCGTTGCTCCAAGCCCATCACTCGGACCTCCAGAACGGGATGTCGATGTCGTCGGGGATGGGGAGTCGCGACCGACCCCGACGCCACAGCTCGTTGAACGCCGGGAGCCACCGCCACACTCCGATGCCGAGGAGGAACAGATGGACGAACACCAGCGCGAGCGTCGCCCCGAACGAGATGACCGACAGCGTCGCCCAAAAGAAGATGAACACGATGTTCGCGTTGATCTGCTCGCGCGGCGTCGTCTGGCGAATCCCGAGCGCCCTCGGGACGAGCGACGCTATCCAGTTGATGGTATCGACGATGCTCGGCAGGAGGATGTCGTCGAGCGACCAGTTGGTCGCGTAGCCCCACGCGTTCCGAGCGAAGCCGCTCAGTTGCCCGCGGATGCTCATTCGGACCCCTCCCCGGACTGCGCGAAGCCGTCGTACGACTCGCCGTGCTGGTGGGTCGGTTCGGAGCGACGGTAGACGTTCCACGTCGCGATGGCGTGGAGGACGCCGAAGTACAAGAGCGCGAGTTCGATGCCCGCGACGGCGAGCGCGCCGACGAACCCCATCGTGGTCGTGGTCGGCGTCGTTCCCGTGGCGTACAGGCCGTACAGACCGATGGCCGGGAAGACGACTCCGACCGCCACGTCGCCCGCTATCTCGTCGGCTTCGACGTCCTCACGGCGCTCGCGATACGTCGCCCGGACGGCCTGCCTGACTCTCGAAGCCACTACTCGTCACCTCCGATGAAGTCGAACGTTCCTTCGACGTGGCCGGCGTACTTCCCTGCCATTCGGCGGCCGAACGCGCCTTCGGGCGTCGTGTTGGTCTCGACGTACTCCTCGCGGAAGTCCACGAGGTCGTCGGGGCCTTCCTCAGCGGCGAGACCCGACAGCGTCACGCGCTTGTCGACGCTCCGACTCGTCTCGTTGACGATTTCCGCCGACGTGACGTTGCCGGTCGTCTGGTTGATGTCCGCGACGAAGAACACAGTCTGGCCGTTGTCGCCGTCGTCGGTGTCGGTCTCACAGCGGATGCGAACCGTGTCGTAGTCGGTGTTCGCGACGATGCGCTCGTTGGCGTACGCGATGTACGTCTCGTTGTTCGCGTTGAACTCCGACTGGATGTCGAGCGCGCACTGGCGGGCGTCGCGCTTCGGTTCGCGAAGCGGGTTCGCGTAGGCGATGTTCTCTGCCGCGCCCTTGAAGAACGCACTCGCGGCTTTTGCCGCGCCGACCGGGTCTTCGGCGATGTCGACCGCCTTGCCGGTGAGCGCTTCGAGGAGGCCGGTGTCGCCGTCGTCTGTCTGTGCCGCCACCCCCATCGGCGCAACCGCGCTCGCGATGAGCGCGACCACGAGGATGAGCGCGAGGCGGCGCTTCGATGCTTGGGTCATGGTGTCAGGGTGAGTTCATGAGTATGAGTGGATGGTCTGCGAGCGATGCGGTCGCGCCGCGAGACCGCGGCGCAAACACCCGGTGTCCGACTCGAACGGACGGTCGTGCCGACCACGAGACCGGGACGGGTGGGAGGAGTAGGGGTACAAGCGGGGTGGCCCGTGTTAGGGAAGCCAGCGGACCTCGCCACGGCCGGAGACGACCGCTTGGAGGTTGTTCTGCGCCCAGTACAGGTAGTAGCCGACGCGGCTGTTCTCGCCGAGGAGCGGCGTGCCTGTCGCGACTGCCCACAGGTTGTTGAGCAACCACACAGGGATGCCCGCGACGATGAGAACCGCGAGGGCCGCCACCATGTACGGGATGACGACAGTGCCGAGAAGGAGGCGACGAGCGGCGTCAGTCCGGGCCACGCGTCACCCCATTGACGGAAGCCACTCGAACTCACCCTTGCCGGTGAGCGAGTAGCTCGTTTGTTCAAACGACCATTCGAGTGAGTAGTGAACCCACCTGCCGACCGTCGACGACGAACGCAGGCCGTCGCGGTTCAGCACCAACTCGGCGAGCAGGTCGATGACCGCGAAGACGACGCCGAGGATGCCGATAACAAACGTGACGACGTAGCCGACGGTGAGTTGCCACACCATCGCCCACACCCGCCACAGCGCCCGTCGTCGGTAGGTGCCGAGTTGCATCAGTTACCTCACAGCGCCGCCGAGCCGTAGCTGGAGACAGAGTTGATGATGCTGTCGGTGTAGCCAGCGCCGAGGCCACGGAACAGGTCGAACGTCTCGCCGAAGCTGAGGCCGTCGTTACCGGCGAGCGTGAACGTCGTCTCCGAGACGCCGTCGAAGCGCTCGTCGCCGTTGTTCATGATGGTGAGTTCTTCGGCGTCCGAGTCGTAGACTGCGTACGCCTCGTCATCGTCGAGGAAGTCCCACTCGGAGGACTTCTCGTTGACGAACACCGGGATGAGGACCGTGCCGTCGTCGCCCTCTGCTTTCACCGTCATGAGCGGCAGGAACGCGCCGTCGTCCTTGTCCTCCGCGGCGAGCGCGAAGGCGTCAGCGACCGTGCCGTTCGCGAGGTTGACCTCGTGGCTCGCGTTCGAACCCGTCGCGACCGAGGCGAGTTCGAACGACGCGATGTTGGTGTCGTAGCTCGACGAAATCTGGCTGAGCCACGGGTGCTTCTCCTCAACCGTCACGTCGTTGTTCGTGAACGCGTCGCCGATGCGGTAGACTGCGCGGTCGGCCGTGTTGTTGAACGCGACGTCGATGACCGTCGCGTTGTCGGTGTCTTGGGTGTCCGTGATACGGACCTTGAAGGTCTTGTTCTCACCGTAGCCGACTGGGAGGTCCTCGAACTCGTCGTGGCTGATGTTCCACGCGTAGTGGTTGTTCGTGCTGTCGGTCACGTCTGCCGAGGAGTTGGTGTAGACCGACTCCATGTCGGCCACCGTCTCGCCGGTGTCAGGGTCGAGGATTTGCAGTCTCGCGTCCCCGCTCACGTTGGCGTCAAACGTCACTTCGACGTATGAGGAGTTCGAGGCGTTGGCGGTGAAGCCAGAGACCGTGTAGCCGTCGGTCCAGTCGGAGGTCGTGGTTGTGTTGGTCGATTCGGTGTCGATGCTTGGGGTCGCCGCGAACGCCCCGCCCGCGAAGACGGAGAGTGCGACGGTCAGCGCGAGCGCGATGCTCGCCAGTTTACTGTGTTGCATTGTATGTTGGAGATGTGGTTGGTTGCGCGTCGGTTCCGGAGTGTCCCGCCACGGCCGACGGTGGTGGGACGCCTCCTCCCTCGTACCTACAGGTCGCTGTTGGTGTCTTTCGAGAGCTCATGGTCTTGCGTATCTCACAACTCGATATCCAGGTCGTCGAGCGACACGCCCTCGCCGGCTCCGTAGACAAGCGGGTAGACGTAGCGTCGAAGTCCAGCCTCGTAGCTGAACGACCCGACGGTGTTGTGCCACCAGTCGGACCGGCCACCGAAGCCGGTCATGACCCACGGCTGAGTGAGCGACCGGAGGTAAATCGCGTCGTCCCATCCGTTGTCCCACCACGCCTGCATCTCGTCATCTGACAGGTGTTCGAGGTCGACGTCTTGGCCTTCCTCCGCGGTGAGGTAGTAGTGATGCCACGGGTTGACGACGTGGAGTGTCGGGTGGACCGCACCCTCGCTGTCGCCGAGGACCGTCGGTGGCGACCGACTCCATCCGCGGAGCCAATGGTACGCGGAAAACGCGACGTCGACGATTTCGTCGGTGGTCTCGTTGACCCGGACGTAGATGGGTTCGTGGTCCCCCCAATGGCTGTCGTAGCCGAGTGCAACGCCCTTCTGGAACGGGTACTCCGCCCAGTAGACCAATACGGTGTCGTCGAACTCAGTCGACCGCGCCACAAACGAGTAGAGCGCCGTCGGTGTGTTCGTCCCGAGGTCCCGGAGAACCAGACGCGGCTTGTAGCGGTTCAGCAGGTCGGGTTCGTATGTCCGTGTGACGTGGTCCGGCGTCGCGTCGTCGATAGTTTCCGACGCCGCCGAGACGCCGGCAGAGAACGTGCCGCCGACGAGCGCCCCGGCCGCGAGGGCCTTCCCACCCGCCCGAAGGAACTCTCGACGGGTTCGCATCAGGCCGCCGCCCCCGTCAGTTCAATCCAGAGGCGAACGACCGACGACCCTGAGTAGCCCTCGTTCGCGAGGTCGCGCGCCCGTGCCGCGTCGGTCCGCGCGTCTTCTTGGCTCGTGTCGCGCTCGACGAGTCGCGTCGCGTTGTACGCGTCGACCATCCCGTTTCCGACCTCGGTCGTGCCGGCGTTCGGCATCGGTGCGGCCGAGTCCAAGAGCGCCGCCCGAAGTGCCTCGTGGTCACCCGCGAGCGACGGGTTCGCTTCGAGCGTGAGCGCCGCCACGCCAGAGACGACGGGCGTCGCCATGCTCGTCCCCGACAGCGTCGAGTTCGTCGGCAGGCCCGACGAGGAGTACACGCGAGCGGTGAGCTTCATCCCCGGCGCGCCGACGTCCGGCCCCTCGCCGTTCGTGACGCCGTTCGAGAAGTCCGAGACGCCGCCATCCGGACCGACCTCCGAGAAGTACGCCGCGCCCGCGTTGTCGGGCGTCGTCGTGTTCGTCGCCGCGACGCCGATGACCCCTGCTTCGGGCACGTCGGCCGGCGACGAGATGTAGCGGAGCGCCGGGTTCTCTTTCGAGTTCCCGACCGCGACCACGACGAGCGACACGTTGCCTTCGAGCGCTTCGGAGAGTTCGTCGGCGATGGTCGCCGAGTAGACCGCCGACCCGAGCGACATCGAGATGATGTCTGCGCCCTGCTCGTCGGCGTACTCGATGCCCTCGACGATATCTTGGGTGTTGCCGCCGCCGCTGTCCGAGAGCGCCTTGATGGGCATGACGTTCGCGCCCGGTGCGACGCCTTCCAGCGGTTCACCGGTCGTCGTGTTGTTCGGGTTCGCGGCTATCGCGCCCGCCACCCACGACCCGTGACCGTTGCCGTCAGCGACGGCCGCGCGACCCGTCTCGTTCGTGATAGTGTTCTTCGGCGAAACGATGCGGTCCTGATAGACTGAGTCGTTGGCCGAGTCTTGGTAGTTGAGACCCGAGTCGATGACCGCGACCGTCACGCCCGTCCCGTTGACCGAGACGTTCGCTGGGTCAGCTCGAACTGCGCGCCGAGCGTCGGCCATCGTAGACTGGTTGGCGTCCTCGTTGAACGCCTGTCCCGATGCCGAGAACGCGGCCTCGCGACCGAGCGTGACAAAGCGCGCCCCCGGTGGGCTCGCGAATGTAGATGCGTTCGAGAGCGTCGTGACCGGCTCCGTGTAATCGACCCGCGACGCGATGTCGATGTGCTCGACGTACGACCGCGCCGCGAGGCCGTTCCCGAGGATGCGCGCCGCCCCGACGAGTCCGATGTCTTCGGGCGCGGCGGCGATGAGCGCACGGTTCGACTCGTTGTCGAGCGCGATGAGCGACCGGTCCTGCGAGTCGGCCCACGTCTCCATCGACCGCTCAGAGCCGTCTTCGAACGTGACGTAGAACGCGGGTTGGCCGTCGTAACTCGTGACGCCCGAGTCGTCGAACGACCCCAGACCCCAGTACGACGTCGCCTCTGTCGCGGCACCTGAGAAGACGCCGTCGAACGGCGACCCAGAGGCGGCCATGACCGGCGCGGCCATCGGCGAGAGGACGAGTAACGTTGCGACTACCAGTGTGAGTGATTTGCGTTGCATGATGGACCTCTATTAGACTGCGACCGCGCTCCCGCCGGCTGTCGACCCGAGAGCGGGCGTCATGTCAGCCGGGACCGCGGCAGTCGCCCGGACAGCGACTGTGCCCACGAACGGGACGTTGATGTCGGCCGTCCGAACCGCAATCCAATGTCGGACGCGGTCGAGCGTTCCGGGGTTGTTGTTGATGCGCAACGACAGCTCGCCGTCAGCGTCCGTCCAACTGCTAATCGTCGTCGATGACGAACTGCCCGACACTTCGCCGAATCGCGTGCTCGCGTCTCGCGTGATGGGTTGGGAGTCGCCGCGGTAGAGGAGTGCGTTGTCGTTGAGCGCCGCCGTGTGGTAGACGACCTCCACGTGCCTGTTCACGCTCTCACGGTCGTCGCCGCGAACCACGCGGACCGTCCGCGTCGAGTCCGACGACACCGAGAGGCCGGAGTCATAGACGTGGACCACGTTCGGAACGTCATCGCCTTGACCGACCTGCGCGGTGAACGAAACCGCACCTGACGAGTCGACGTCGACTGCGCCACTTTCCAGGCCGTCGCCGACCTGCGCGATAGTTCCGAACGGCGTTTCGACCGCCCGGATGCCCGTCGGCCGGTCGCGGTCAGCGCTCGCCGCCTTCACGCGAACCGGGAGGACGTGCTGGCGACCTTCGAAGTCCTCGAAGGTCAGCCGCGCCGTGTGAACGCCCTGCCCGCCCGTCTGGAACGTCACCTCGCCCGTCGAGTTGTTGACTGTCGTCGCGAGCGTCTGTCCGTTCGGGCCGTACGCTTCGGCGCTCACGACGCTCTTGAACGACGAGTCCTCGCCGGGGTTCAGCCGCATCGACAGCGTGTCGCTCGGTCCCGGCGACAGCGTCGACATCGACACCGACGACAGCGACGGCACCTCGCCGTCGTACGCCGGGTTCGACACCGACGAAGACGACGCCTTGCCGATGCCGTCGCCATTCGCGACTGTCACGTCGAACCGGACGCCTGCCACGTCGCTCGGCATCGGGTACTCCTCAACGGTCACCGTCGACGAACCGAAGCCGGCCGCCGTCCCCGGCGACGATTCGATGTTGATGTACTCGTCGGAGATGACCTGACTCGTCCCGTTCGTGTAGTGCGCTTTCACGATGACGTTCTCAAGGTCGAGGCCGACGTCGAGGAACTCCTGCGACCATGTGACGGTGTCGCTTGCGCGTTCGACTGTCTCCTCGCCTGTCTCGATGGACGACTGCAGTTCCGACAGCGATTGCTGGAGCTTCGAGATGCGTTCGCGGAGTTCGGCATCGCTCGTCTCGTTGAGGTCGATGCCGACCGCGTCGTCACCGAGGAGGTCTTTGTACCGCTCTTGGAGTTTGTCGTTCTGTGTTCTGAGGTCGAACAACTCCTCGTAGAGGTCCTCCCTCTGCGTGCGCGTCAGGTCTTCAATCCGCTGTTGGAGCGCGCTCGGCAGTTCCGAGAACGACTCGTTGTTGAACAGTGAATCGAGCAGGCCGAGCTGTTCTTGGAACGCCGTGAGGTTGCCGTACTGCGGGTACGACACTTCGAGCAACGTGATGTCGACGTTCTGCTTCGGCGGCCGGACTGTCACCGGCGCGCTCGGCGAGTAGATAGTCGTGTTCTGGAGCTTTTCGATGGCCTCCAGCGACTGCTGTGTCTGTTGCTCGTTGAGGTCCTCCAGCGTCTCCGCGTCGACCTCGTAGTAGTCGCGGATACTCTGCTCGGTGAGGTTCTGCGGGTCTATCGGGATGTTCGGCGCTTTGCGCGCCGTCACCGTCACGACCTTCGCGTTCGACGGCACGTCGAGCGAGTAGTAGCCCGTCGCGTTCGTCGTCGTCGTCACCCGCTGGAGCGCGCCCGAGTTGAGTTGGTCCTTGATTGCCTGCGCGCCGTCGGTGAGCGTTCCGTTGATGGTTTTGAGTGCGTCGTCGAGCGATGGCGTCGGGTCCCCGACTTTGATGAGGTACGAGAAGTCCGACCCCTCAGCGCTCACACGGTAGATACCGTCGTTCAACGTGACGGTCGCGTAGTTCAGTTCGGACGGGTCGGCGAAGCCACCACCGGCCGTCTCTGTCGTTTCACGGCGGTAGGTCGTCACGACCTCGCCAGTCGGGCTGAGCTTTTCGATGACTGCCGTCCCCTGTACGATGCGACCGGGGACCTGCGCGTCGTACTCGTGCTGGTTCAGGTAGCGGCCCCGTTGCGACGGGTCGCCCACGACGAGTGCGAGTTCCTCGTTTGCGGGCACGTTCGCCCACATCGGGTTTTGGAGGTTCGACGAGTCGAGAATCCACGGAGCTGTTCCGACATCCGATTCGGAGTAGACGCCGACGTACTGCGCGTCGATCTGCGTGAGTCGGCCCGCCCCACCATCGTAGAGGTTGAACGACGATTCGAGTTGGTCCGTCCACACCGAAGGAATCGGGTCTTGAAGCGACGACAGCGTGTCTTCGGCTTGGGCGACACTCGGTTGCGTGGCGACCATCGCCTCGACGGTCGCGTTCTCAACTGGTGCGCCAGACTGGGTTTTGACCGTCCCGTCGATTGTGGGGCCTGAGGACCCACCACGGGTTATCTGCGACACACTCGAATTTTGAGTCACATAGTCAAAGTGGACCGGAGAATCAACAGGCAAATTATCCATTCCCAATCCGACAGTCCCAAAGTCCCCACCGTCAGTTTTTGAGAACTCTGCACCAGTGTAGTTAGCGAGGACTTCCCCATCTGGCTCTAATATTTTAATGTCGTATGTCTGCGAAGTGTAATTTATATTTTCAGCGCGAATCAGTCTCCACCCGTCAGTAGTCCGGTTTATTGTCAATCCAGTGTTCTGTTCAATCCCGTCACCATTTCCGTCAACGGAGCCGTACCAAAGCTCCCCATTTTTTTGTATTTCAATCCAGACGTTCCAATTCGTGCTTGATTCCCGCCCCCACATGAAGACGTTTTCATCCCCATGGTAAGCAACAGAGACGTTTCTTGGGTTCCCGTATGATGTCTTTGTGCTGTTTTGTGCAAAGATGTGCCTGTTGCTATCACTCCCCTCTATGAACGAAATCGACTGGTCACCATCATACGCGAGCGATGTGTTCGTCTCCCAGTATCCAGACGAACTCTCATACCCGTACAATATCCAATTCTCATGCAACTGAGAATCGGAGTATTCGAAGCTTGTGACATTATATTCGTCATCATTGCTGACAGCAGATGCAACCTGCACAGTCGGTGCAAACAATGAAAATGTGATTAACAATACCATAACCACCGGGCCGACTTTCTCTGCTTTGTCAATCATGAATCAAAACGCCTCCTCTTCGATTTGTCGGCGTGTTAGTTCTGCGGTGATGCCACTCACGGAGTCTGATTTTTGTGATTTCATTGGTCTGGTTTATCGACCGTCGATTTTTGACGGGGCGTTTCTAAAGAACGCGACCACGGACGCAAAGAAAACGACAACTGCAGAGAGAACAATGTTCACAGTCTCGATGATCGGAACTCTGACCTTCAACGTCTCAATAATCAAGACTGGTGACTCGTAGATGACAAACAGGTTCAGTAGCACGTCCATAACAGAAAACAGGCCGAGGACGGTGGCACCTAGAAGAACAGTGTTTGGAAACTCGGAATGAAACCGCTCTAAGACGGCGAACGCGAGCGAAATTCCAACCACTGCGAAAAGACCAGAAAGTGCGAACCCAATTTGTTCGAAGAGCACCGCAGTCAGCGGATTCGATTCTGTGGAAACTCCAGTTGTTATCGAGAGCAGGGTTAGAATGAACGCAGTTACGGTTCCGCAAAGCGTGACTGCTTCTAACTGTCTGAGATTGGGTCGGTCTGTCAACGGCGCGCAGTTCTTCATTTTTGGTATTAATTAGTTCGTACGTTTTCTTTTCAAAATCCGAGGCCGTCGAGGCGGTCGGGGTCGTCGATACAGCGGACGACTTCTTCCATGATTTTCACGTCCGGCTTTCGCCGCGACTGCGCCGACTTGTACGCACACGCGAGCGAGCGGATGCGTGAGGCCGTCTGCTCCCGGAGCGAGTACCGCACGTCGGCTTGGGCGTAGTCGAGCACTTGGTCGACGACGTCGAGGAACTCCGCTTTTGGCTGGTCGCCGATGAGTGGCCCGGAGATGTGCCCCGAGCGCTCCGAGACGCGATAGCGCCGGTGGTCGGCGTACATCACCCGGCCTTCCAGCTCGTCGGCGGACGCGCCGGCGTCGTCATCCAACCCACGGTCGACGAACACGACCGAGCGCTCGACGTAGACTTCGGGGTTAGTCATCTGTTCGAGTCGGTTTTCCTCGTGTTTCGTGACCGGGCAGAACAGTTTGGCGGACTCTTTGAGCAGGTTGTGGGCGACCCACTCGGCGCGCGTCGTCCCTTGCTTTTCGTCGTGGTGGTGACCCCAATCGCGCTCGGGTTCGTCGTCTTCGTCGTCGCCGCCAGTGTCCTTCTCGTCGATGAGACCTTCGCCGTCGTCGTACCACCAGTCCAGTGGGCCTCCACCCGCGCCTTTCGGACCGTACTTCACACGCGACTCCGGTTGTCGAGAGCCGGCGCTGTCGCTCTGTTCGGATGCTGTTTTGGGCATGGTTATGTCGGATTTTCCAGCGCGGCCGTAGTCTAGTGCCGCCGCTGTGTTTCGACGCCAACAATCCGACCACTCCGACGCTCTCGCGCGGGAATTGGCCGTCACCGCCCCTCCGACTCAGGCTTTGAGTCCCAAGACCGGCCGCGGTTCACCCACGTCTCTCGGACTATGGGTCTTGTGGCGAAGTGTTATCAGATTCATTGACAGTCAGGGACTTAAATATTCGCGTACGGAAGGCTATTGTAGCACTTCGAGCGCCCATTTTCGCACGTCGAGTGCTTTCTGATGCGTCAGTCGATGCGGCGGTACCCACCCCCGTCAAGTTTCTCGACGAAACCGTACTTCGACGCCGCCTCGTCGAGGAGCTGAATCGCCGGACCAAGTTCCTTGTCGTCGAACGCGTCGACGACCGCGTTCGCCGCTTCCGCGACGTCCACCACTTCGTCGACCGGGAGCGCGTCGGCCGCGTGGCGCGCCGCTTGCCGCGGGGTCATCCTATCGCCATCGCCGTCGTCGCCATCGCCGCCGTCGTCGTCGTCGTCGCTGTCACCCCCGTTGGCGTCGTCACGTTCGTTCGCCACCTGTTCGTCGTTGGTGTCGTCACCGTCCCCACCGTTGGTGTTGGACGCCTCATCGGCGTCCTCGGTCTGGTCCTCCCCACCGTCAGCGACCGTCTCCTGCGAGTCGAGGCCGGTCTGGTCGGGACTCCGCGTCTTCACTTCGACTTCCGTGATGCCCGAGAGAACGGCCGTCATGCCCTCCGCAGTCTCGCGGAACTTGATGTTGCGCAGGCGGACGGTGTCGCCTTCTTCGACGCCGGCCTCGCCGAGCGGGTCCGTGCCCTCGCACTCGTACGGGACGATGTTCCCGGCGTCGTCTTTGATGTGGCCCTTGCCCTGCATCCACTCCGGCGGCTCCAGTATCTCGTCCACGCGAACGGTCGCGTTGCCGATGCCTTTCGACGGCGACGCCAGCACGGCGGCCGGTTCGCTGTCTTCGGCGTCGGCCGACTCGTCGGTCGCGGCGTCTTCTTCGTCGCCGGTCCATGCCGCCTTCGAGAAGTCTTCTAACTGCTCCGCGGCGCTCGCGACGTGGATGCCGCAGGCGTTCCCGATGCCCGCGGTGTACTGCGAGTGGGTCACCATGTAGCCGTCGCCCTGCTCGACCTGCTCTTTCATCCGGTCGCGGTAGTCCTTCGCCCGGTTCAGGAAGTCCTCGGAACTCAGGTCGTGGTCTTTGACGTACTTCGAGACCTCGTCGAACGACTGGTTGAGGTTCAAGCGGAGTTCCGCCGACGCCTTGTCCTCGTGAACGAACTTGAAGTGCGTCTCCTGTTCGAGGTAGCCCGCACGCGCCGCGCGCTGCGCGAGGCCGATGAACTGGTCAAGGTGCGACTCGCGACCGCCCGCACCGCCCATCTCCTCGGCGGCGTACAGGATAGCCTCGTCAACGTCGGTCCGCGTCGGCATATCCAGGTCCGAGAGTTCGCGACCGTCGTCAAGTTCCGCGAGCATCATCTTCGCGAAGCCGCGGAAGACGGTCATCCCGAAGTGGATAGTCTGGAGGCCCTGCCGCGGTAGGTCGTCAAGCTCGTTCATGCCGGCTCGCGCGATTCGCGCCACGTTTCGCGGAGATCGTCGAACGGCATCGACAGCGCGAACCGGTAGAACGCCAGCGCGTGTTGGGAGAGGTCGAGCCCTTCGAAGTGGTGCGTCTTCGCGTCGGGGTCTTCGGACTCGTCCCAGTCGAGACCGGCGAGTTCGGCGAACGCGCGGTTCATCTGGTTGCCCGCGCCTTTCACGTCGTCGCGGAAGGCGACCTGAATCGACCGGCGCTCCTCGGCGCTTCCCTGAATGGCCTGCTCGCCCGTGATGACGATAGGCGCTCGCAGGTGGTACTCCTCGGTCGACTTGTCGGCGTTCCCGCGAGTGTCGTACTCCCACTTCGTGTTGAGGCGAAGCAGGTTCTGGAACGCGTCGAGCCGGTAGTCGGCGATGTCGCCCGGCTTGTACTCGTCGAACCAGATGGGAACCGCGTTCGAGGACGCCATCGCGGCCATCAGCGTGAACGTCGTCGAGTCGACCTTCTTGCCCGACCCGTCCATGCCGAACATCTGCGTCAGCGTCTCGACTGTCGACGACTTCCCCGCGCCCGTCCCGCCGCGGATGTGCATGTGGTTGAACTGGCCTTCCTCGTCTTGGATGAACGGCCGGAGCGGCGCGGAGTAGAACCACCCGAGGACCGGAAGCAGGCGCTCGTGGTGTCGCGTCTTGTGGACCAGTTCGAGCATGTCCACGACCTCGGCGGGGTCGTACTCGGTGTGCTTGTCGGGCGACAGCGACCACGCGCGCTCGACGTCGATTTTTCGCTCTTGGTAGACGTGCGTCGGGTCGTCCGTCCACCCGTCGTGGCGCAGGACGCCGTTCGGCGTCACGAACTCGTCGCGGTGCAGGCCCATGTGGTGCGTGCCGTCGCGCTCGGGCGCTTCCTGCAGGCCCACCACCTTGCGCACTTCGTTGAGGTCCGACTGACTGCCGTCGAACGTCGTCGTCCGACCGAGGACGACCGTGTCGCGGAAGCGCCGCACGTCGTTGAACACGTCCATCGAACACGTCAGCTCGTACGCCGGCTCCGGCCCGCGCGGCCAGACGGTGAGCTGGACGAGAATTTCGTTACCGCGCTCGGCGCGCAGGAACGACCGCGCTTCGAGTTCGAAGTTCGTGACCTCCTCGTAGTACGTGTCGCCGTCCTGCGTCGTCTTCCAGTAGCCGTAGCCGCCGTCCGAGTAGTCTATCGCCGCGCCGGCGACGACCTTCTCGCCCGGTGGCTTGCTCCCCGGCGTTGCCGGCGGGGTCGTGTTCGTCGTTTCGTGGAGTTCGCCGCCGTCCGCGTCTTCGGCTTCGGTGTCGGCTTCGGTGTCGTCGGCGGCGTTCGAGTCGTTGGAGGCCGCCGTGTCGGCCGTCTCCGTGGTGTCGGACGCGTCCGAGGCGTCGGGTGCCTCCAGTTCCTCGTCGCCCCACAGGTCGGTCTCCGGCGGCCGCTCGCCGTCGTCGGTCATGTACTCGCGACCGTGGTCGAACCCCTCGTCTTCGAGTGCGGCGAGCGCACGGTTGTACGTCGTCGCTCCGGGGAACGCCTTGAACGAGCGCCCGTCGTCGCCCTGCTTGCGGACAAACGCGTCCTCGGGGAGCACGCCGAGCGCGACCGCCGCCTGCCGGACCGCCCAAAACGGCATCGTCTCGTACGCTTCCTCGCCGTCGCGTTTCTCGGACCCCGCTTCCGGTATCCACACCGGGATGCTGAACCCGAGGCCGCGCAGGTGGTCGACGCCCGTCGCCCAATCGGAGCCTTTGGCGATGTCGCCTTTCGTCCAGTTCTCCTCGGCGATGAGCGCCATCTCAACGGCCGTTCCGTGCTTGTTCCCGTCGCCGGTATCGACGAACGTTCCCTTTTCGAGGTCGATGTACGTCGCCGACCCGTTGGAGTTCCGCCCCCAAATCGGGATGAACGCACGCTTGCCGCTACTGGAATTGTCGGTTTTTCCCGACGCTTGGTCGGTCCACTGGTGAACGATGGTCCGCTCGGCGACTGACTCCGCGTCGAGCCGGTCGAGTGCGTCGTAGATGTCGCGAACGTCCGTCGTCAGCGCGAGTTCCGACGGGTCCGGGCGGTTCTCGCGAGCGCGTTCACGCGCCGCCTGCGCACGCTGTTCTTCCTCGCGCTCGTCTTCGACCCACGCCTTCAGCGCCGCCTTCCAGTCGTCGTACTCGGCGCTGTAGTCGGGCCACAGTTCCTCAACGAGCGATTTGATGCACGACGTGTACTCGGTCGCCGTGAGGTCCGCGGACCACGCGGCGGCCGCGTCGATGAGGTCCTCGTCGACGGCATCGAACGTCGTCAGGTCGTACGACGGGTCGTCGGTGTCGATGGGCGTCACGACCGCGTCGTGTTTCGAGTGGACCGACAGCGGGGCCTTGAACTTCCGGTTGTGGTTGTTCACCCAGTCCGGGTCGATGACCTCTGCCGCGCCGTCGACGCGCTCTTCGACGCGCTCTTGCGCGCCCGATAGCCAGTCGTTCGAGCGCGTGATGAACGCCTGCATGATGCGCTCGATGGCGTCATCGTCGCCGTGGAACGCCTCTGCGATGGGGAGCGTCGCCGCCGGCGCTCCCATGATGTAGAGGCCACCGACCGAGTCGAGTGCAAAGACGGCATCGTCGAATCCGTACAGCGTTTCGAACTCGTCGACGTACGCCGCGATAGTCTCCTCGACGACCGCCTGCGTCTCGCCGTCGAGGTCGCCGCGCTTCGGCTTCAGCTCGTCAACGAGGTCGATGTCGCCCCACGCCATGACGCCGCGGAGGTCCTTTTCGATGGGCGTCGGCTTCCGGCCGTCCCAGACGGTTTCGGAGTTCTCGCGGTCGTAGTAGCACGGGACTTCGCGAAGGCCGGTCGGGTCCTTGTAGCTCGTCAGCGCGTAGAGACAGCGGTCGACCCGGCCGGCGAGCGTGTCGAAATCGTTCGCGAACGTCGCCGCGTGGCCGATGCGGTCGAAGCCCTGTTCGAGCGAATCCAGGTCGTCGTTGTCGCGCTTGACGTACCAGCCGCCCGCGTCGTTCGACCCGAGCGTCGGGTAGCCGTCCTCGCCGGTCGCTTCCGCGAAGCCTTCCGAGGCGTCGATGCTCGCGAGCGCGTCGTACACGCGACGGACGCGCGAGTAGTGTTCGCGAACGTCCGTCGTCGTGAGCCCGAGGTCGACGTAGTCGTCGCTCACGACTCAGTCACCCCGACACCGCACTCGGTATCGTACTCAGCCTGCTGTGCCTTCCGCGTCGTTTGAGTATCCGTGTGGTTCACGTAGCTTCTGGCGACACCATCCGCCGCTTGCACGCGGTTTCAGGTGCCTGTGGTGGGGCAGGCTCCCCCCGAATGCACGAAATGTACATTGAGGGACGTTCGAGGTGCATTAATCGACTTCTAAAAGTGAATTCTGCGTCTTTACCCGGTTCATAACCCGGAATTTGGGCAAAGAGCGAAGTCAACATTTTAGTACCCCGACCACCAACACTCAGTTGACGAGCCACATTCAGGCGTGGGCGCGTCTCGTCGCGACGTGCAATCGCGGCGAACACGAACTGACCCAACAGTTCGTGAAAGCGAGGCTGGTGACCTGCTTGAGTTCTCTCAAGACCCGTTCGAACCGCTTCAAACGGTTCGGCTGTAACACAGGTCCCGGCTATTCGTTTCCTCATACCTTCAACGCTCCTTAGTCCTCGGTCTCCACAGTCCGACCGCCATCTGCACTTATCAGCGGACGCACTCGTTCGTACTTAGCAATTTCGTCAACGAGACCTCTGCTTTCAGCCGCGTTCAAAAGCAAAGCCTCGTACGAGTAGCTTTTGGAGACCAGTCTGGCCTGTTCGATCTGCTCGTCGTCCAGTACCGAGAGCAGGCCGAGAAGGAACATCGACTGGCTCACGTCACCGCGCATGCTATTGAACAAGTCTCTCTCGGGAGACTTCATGTATAGCGTCGCGGGTTCTGCCTCTGCCATATGGGTAATGCTATAGCAAGATAACTTATAACTTCGCATTGGACTGTCAGTCCGAATATAATATGCTATACACTAACAAACACAGTATGTGATTAAACCAACGGCCTTAATGGTAGACCCACACCACTTCCACCCCGTATGAGTCATCAGGTTAGGGTCGCTTTCGATGAAGACACATTTGAACGAATGGAAGAGGGCGCTCCAGCCGCCCTCCAAGACCCCGAGGTAGTTCGGCACTACGTCTCACTCGGGTTGGTCCTCAGCGATGTGATGCAGTCGAGCATCCACGAGTCCATCGCCGGGGGCGTACAGCCAGCTCAGGCTGACGACCTCGACGACGAACAGTAACAGAGAGCCAACGGTCCCCGTTGAACTGGCGACCACCGACCACTTTTTCTCGAACCCACCGCCGATAGCGCGAGCGTCGCATTCCCAGCCCTAACATTTGGCCCATTTGGTGACAGTATAATAACGTCCAACAAAAAGAACCAATTGAGATGGCAAGCAAGTGCTTCATTTGCGCTGAAAGCAATCCGAACGTGTTAGAACAACACCGCGTAGTCCCACAGAGGTACGGAGGGACCGACACCGAAGACAATCTGGAAACCCTGTGTGCAAATTGTCATTCTGCTGTTGAGAAACTCTACAACGACGACGTCTTCTCTCAAATCGCAGATGCGGACCCATCACCGAAACCGACGACTGCTCTAGACCAAATCATCGTCGCGTACTGTAACGCAATCAATTCAGGCGAAATTGTTGAAAACGAAGGATACGCCATCGTCCACAGAGGAAAACCAAACGCTGAGCTACGGTTCAATCTGAATGTCTCCTATGAACAAGTTCGAGAGTTCGCCATGTCCACGGAATCTGAAATCGGTCTTCCACGGACTCTCACCGAGGCTCGTGGTGTGTTCAAAACCGCGTACAAAACTGGCACCGACTACGTAGTTAGCTTCAGCACCTACACCCCGGAGCTGAATCAGTCGGTCGGCGTTCACATCCAGCGAGCTTCTGAGGAGATCGACGACTTCGAACTCTCCGATTCGGCGTAGCTGGCAATCTTTTCCGATTCTTTTCCTCGTGCCCCCAAATTTTGGTACCAAGGCCGATTTCTTTGGGGGCAAGTAATCGCAAGACGTAGTGGACCCTTTGGACCATTTGGACGATTTGGTAGCAAAAATCTAGAGGGGTATGTGTGCGGACGCCCGCCTGCACATGCCCGCCCCCGCTCGCACCCGCTCGGGTCTACAGCCCTTGCTCCAGAATTTTGCTACCAAATCGTCCAAATGGTCCAAGAACCCCCTGCCGTCTGGCGATTTGCGAACCCCCAAATGAAACGGCTTGGTACCAAAATTTGGGGGCACGGTCGAAAAGCCGGCAGTATTTGCTAACCGCGTCGCTCTGCGATTACTCATCGAGCGGAGATACTGTCTGAGAAGAAAGCTACGTTACTCGGTGGCGAGCCACACGGTCAGTTGGTCGAAGTCTTTTCGTCTGATCCGTTCGGCCGCTTCGAGTCGCTCGAGGCGAGTGCGAGCTGTCCGGAAGGTGCACCCGACCTCGTCGGCGACCTCGCGCGTGCTGGCAGGCGCGTACATTTCGACGGCGGTGAGGAACTCGTCGTCTTCGTAACTACGGTTCGAGCGGGTGGTGGAGGTTGTGTTGGAGTAGTCATTGTGTCCTTGACCGTCACTCATGGTTTCGATAAAGCGAACCGCTAAGATAAATCCCGGCTAATTTTTGAGGACAGCGAATGACGTTCAGAGTACGGTAATGACTGTCTGAAAGTCAGTTTTTGCGGAACACTTATGGTAAACTACAACGCTATTGTAATTTGACGCGGCCCGGCTCGGAAGTCCCACGCCTGAATGGCTCCCACCGCGGGCCGCGTCGAGAGAAACTATGAACAATGGTTCGTCACCGTCCGGCGTTGGGTCGTCGGACAAATGGACTGCACAAATCGTCGGCGGCAAGCCGATGTACTTCCACGCGAACGGCGGCGCGACGCGTGAACGGCCGGACGAGAGGGACAACGAGTGAGCGCAGAGATGCCGAACTCGAACCGCGACCGCTCGGCCACTGAACTGAGTTCCGGGACGGTCGTTCCGAACGCAACGCACGTACGCGAGTGCGCGAGCGTCCGCGATTTCGTGTCCGTATGGCGGTCACAGCCGGCACCGGCGCGCCGGCTCTGGGAAGTCATCTCAGCCGGTGGCGCGGTCGGTATCGAGCTATCGAATCGGAAGGCGCGCGACCTCGGCACGTCTACGGGGGTAATCTGCCGAATCGCGGCCACGACCGGTAGCGGGACCGACGACGGCGCGTACCTGCTTCGCGATGGCGCGTGCGCTCGCGAGGTCGAGCGCATGATTCGAAACCGCAACAAGCTCGTCGACCACCGAGCAGAGGCCCGGTTCTGCCAGACCGACGCCGACGTCGACGCGCTCAGCGACCAAATCCAGGCGGTCAACGCTCACATCTCGACGCGCGACGTGCTCGACACGTCGTTCGACGAGGAGTGGGTCCCGCGGTCGTGCGTCACGAGGGTCGTCGTTTCGGCGTCGCTCACCGGCGGACGTCGCGACCACAGTAGCCGCCAGACGTCACTGGAGGGCATCTGATGGCCTCCGCGTCCACGCCTCTGAATCGCTTCACGACCACTACGACCACCAACACCTGCGAGAAACACCAATGACGGTACACGACACGACATCGACTAAGCACTTCGAACCGACCGGTCCGGCCATCACCTGCTACGGGTGCGGGTCGCGATACGCGTTCCTCGGTTCGGGGCACCACGGCGGCCAGTGTCCTGACTGTGGGTCGCGGGCCGTCTCGCCCGCCGGTGACCTGCAGTTCGCCAAGAGCGAAGACGTCACCGACGAGAGTAAGGCCGACACCGGCGACCGCGTCATCCACGTGGTCGCGACCGACGAGACCGACCGGCACTTCGACTGGTGGGTCGTCACCGGGGGCGAGGAGGCGATGGTCGTCCGTGTCCTCGTCGACGACGAACCGGTGCCGCTCCTCGAAGCGACCGGGTCGCAGGTGCTCCCACTACAGACGCTGGCGGTGTGGATTGAATCGCATCTCGAGGGCGCGACGCTTCGCGCCTACCGCGCGGGGGTGGGCCATGGTGCGTGACGCGATGGAGCGCATCACGTTCCGCCTTCCCGAGGAGATGCTCGACAAACTCGACGACGTCGTTGAGGAGAGCGACGAGTTCGACAACCGGAGTCAGGCGGTCCGCGAGGCGGTCGAGACGTTCGTCGACGACCAGGACTGGCAGGCGACCGACGAGGAGATCGCCGAGAAGTTCGGGTCCTCGAACGACGATTCGGAGATGCTGGCCGACGGGGGGACCGCCGTCGCGTCGGTCTTCAACTCGCGGATGGTCCAGTGCGAGGACTACCCGCACGACTGTTCGTTCATGGCGGCCAAGTCGACGACGAACTTCGGCGTCCGTCGGTGGACCTCGTTCGACCGGCTCCTCGGGACCAACCGCTGTCCGGAGTGTGGCGGGGAGGTCGTTCATGTCGATGTCTAACGCGGGCGTGCAGACGAGTCTGGCCGCGAGCGCGTGGTCATCCGGCCGGGCTCGGTCGGTCGACCGCGAGTACACGCGAGTCGTGACCGAACACCGTCAGTCGGTCGAGACAGTCCGCTGTCCCATCTGCGAGAAGCATCGCGACGACTGGTCCGAGCAGAAGACGTCGGCGCACTACCGCCGCGAGGACCACACGTGGGCGGCGCTCGAAGCGGCCATGAAGCGCCGGAGGGGCGAGCGATGACGGACGCAACCCCAACGTTTCCACTCGACAGCGCCGGCGAGGTCAGCCTGCCAGTCGTGGAGGTCCTGACCGGCCGCGGGTTCATCACGGGGAAGTCGGGGTCGGGCAAGTCGAACACGGCGTCGGTCGTCGTGGAAGAACTGCTCGCCGGCGACTACCCGGTACTCATCGTGGATACCGATGGTGAATACTGGGGTCTGAAGGAAGAGTTCGAAGTGCTCCACGTCGGCGCGGACAGCGAGTGCGACCTGCAGGTCGGCCCCGAGCACGCGGAGAAAATCGCGTCGCTCGCGCTCGAACAGAACATCCCCATCATCCTCGACGTCTCGGGCTACCTCGACGAGTCAGAGGCGAACGCGCTCGTTCGCGAGGTCGCGTCGAACTTGTTCGCGATGGAGAAGAAGCTGAAGCGACCGTTCCTGATGCTGGTTGAGGAAGTCCACGAGTACATCCCGGAGAAGGGTGGCCTCGGCGACGTGGGGAAGATGCTCATCAAAATCGGGAAGCGGGGCCGGAAGCACGGCCTCGGTCTCGTCGGCATCTCTCAGCGCCCCGCTGACGTCAAGAAGGACTTCATCACCCAGTGCGACTGGCTGGTCTGGCATCGGCTCACGTGGGACAACGACACCAAAGTCGTCCGGCGCGTCGTCGGGTCCGACGCCGCCGATGCGGTTGAGGACCTCGCCGACGGTGAGGCGTTCGTTCAAGCCGACTTCCTCGGCGAGGACCTCCAACGCGTCCAGATTCGCCGGAAGCGGACGTACGACGCTGGCGCGACGCCGGACCTCGGTGACTTCGAGCGACCGGAACTCAAAGCGGTCTCGGCGGACCTCGTCGACGAACTCGAAGCAATCTCCGAGCGCGAGGCGAAGCGCCGCGACCGCGTCGCACAACTCGAAGACCAGCTCGAAGCGCGGGAGTCGACCATCGACGACCTCCGCGACGAACTCCAGCAAGCGCGGGACATGAGCGACATGGCAGACCAGTTCTCGCAGGCGCTGTTGGCCGCCGCGGGTGACGGCGACAGCGGGACGGTCGCCATCGAGGAGAAGGTCGAAGAAATCCGCGAGGAGAAGAACCGCCGCATCGCCGAGTTGGAGCAGGAGGCCGAGCGCCTTCGCGAGGACCTCCGCGAGACGCGGTCGGCGAAGGCGGACCTCGAAGCGCGCGTGGCGGACCTCGAAGAGTACGAGCGCGCGGTCGAGAACATGGACGAACTTCGCGAGGCGGTCGGGCGGATGAACGACGCGCTCGGCATCGACACCGGCGACGCCGACGCCAAGCTTCGCGAGCGCCTCGAAGACCGCAACGAGCGCGTCGCCGACCTGGAATCGGAAGTCGAGCGCCTTCGCGAGCAGTCGGCGGGCGTCACGGTCCCGGACGACGACCGCGCCCTGCTCGAAGACCCGGACGTGCGCGCCGCCATCGACGCCGCCATCGAGGCTTCGAACACGTCGAAGCGATACGTCACGGGCGTCGTCGCGGCCATCGTCGACGCCGGGGAACCGCTCGACTACGAGACTATCGCGGAGTACCTCGGCGTCTCGACGACCGGGCACGTGAGCAAGGCGTCGTCGTCGCTCCAAGCCCACGGCATCGTCACGAAGGTCTCGAAGCGACCGGCGGTCATCGACCTCAACAGGTCGGGCATCGCCGACATCAAAGCGCGCAACCAGCGCCGGGAGCGCGCGCAGAAGCTCATGGAGGAGTTTTGAACGTCCCCCATCCCGCGAGTACGGCCCGCTCGGGTGTTCGAGCGGCGGACTCGTCGGACCCGTCGGCACGCAGTCATTTAAATGGGATGACGAACCACAGTTTCAGTAACGACCACCGGACGCGCCCACGCCTGACCGTGTCCGTCCGGGGTCGACAAGGCACAACTATGCCACAGCAACAACCCCAACAGAAAGCGGAACGAGAATGCAACCAGAACGGAACGACAATCGACCTCGGTGGCTGGACGAAAGCGACAGTCCCAGTCAGAGACTACGCAGGCAAGGCGAAAGCGCTCGCAGAAGTGCCGTCGACGGGCGTCGTCCTGCACGTCGAACCTGATGCCATCCGTGCTCGGGTGGCGAACCCCGCGAACACGGTCGTCGTGGAGACGACGTTCGACACCGTCGAGTACGGTGGGCTGACGACAGAACCCGCGTTCGCCGTCGACCCAACGGACTTGCCACTGACGGCCATGATGTCTGACCAGACCGGGGACGTCACTCTCCGATTCGACGACGGCGAGACAGAGGCTAAGCGCATCGGCGGCAACCTCATGGGCTACATCGCGCTCGAAGACCCACAGTTCTCCCAGACGTGGGCCGACGTCCCCGACATCGACGAGTGGGACGGTCGGGCCGAACTCGCGGCGGCAGACTTCAAGAGCGCGGTCGGTGCGGTCCTCGGCGGATCGGTCGGAAAGGTCCGCCTGACCATCGGCGACGAAGCGCTCATCCCGAAGTCCGAGGACCACGGTGCCGGATGGGTCCACGACTGGCCGGTTCAAGCACACACCCGAGGTGAGCGCGTGAGCGGCACCTACGACGAAGACACGCTCGCGGGCGTGGTCTCGTGCATCTCACCCGACGCACAGGTGACCATCGACATGGTGTCGTCTCACAGTTCGATTCTGCGCATCCAGAGCGACGGCGGCCTGACGTTCTGGGTCGCCGGGCAGTTCAACGAGGAGGCAGACGAATGAGCGTCGACAACCCGTTCCCGATTCGGGGGACCATCACGCTCAAAGAGAACGGCCGCATCGCGAGTCTCGACAGCGTCACCGAGTGGGTCACCGAAACCGACCACGGCGACCTCCTCCAGCAGGCGACTGACCGCGCGAGGCGGCTCTACGGCAACGGCGTCGAAGTCGAAGTCGAGTTCTACGACGACGGCCACGGCTTCGCACAGGGCTTCGAAATCGGCGAACCGCTCGGCACGCCCGACGCGTACGACGAGTACGAAGCGAAGCTGGACGCGGTGCGTGAGGGCCTGCTGGAAGCCTACGCGGCGGGCTACGCGAAGGCGCTCAGAGACCACGACGTAGAGACCTCGGTGGACGCCAACGCCGAGACGCTGAAGGAAATCGGCCACATCACGGAGAGCAACTACTACTACTGGGAGAGCCGGACGCTCCCGCTCGACGGCTGGCTTCGCGACCACTTCGGCGTCGACGACGGGGAGGGGAGCGACGAATGAGCGACCCGAAGCAACTCGCGACCGACAACCGCGAGCTGACGCGCATCCGTCGCGAGAGCCGCGCGGATGCGACTATCGAGATACCGTTCAACGAGCGCACGACGGTCGTGTGCCCCGAGTGCGGGGAGTCGTCGACGGTCAAGATTCTGACACCGGACCCGGAGACGTACTCGCCGTCGTTCGGCCCGTGCAACAACTGGGACTGCGACGCGTTCCTGAAACTCTCGTGGGATGGGACGCGGCCGGCGCGGGAGCCATCGCCGGAGAACGCGGGGACGCAGACCGGACTCTCGCAGTTCGCAGGAGGCCGGTCGGCATGAGCGACGACAACAGCGCGGTTGCGGCCGCGAAGTCGATGCTGGCCGGCTACGGCGACCTGACGGTCGAAGAAAAGCACGGAGCGATTCAACACGCGATTGCGGAACTGGAGAACGCCCGGCGGGCGCTTCCGGAGGACTACTGAGATGCAAGAGACGAACCACGACGACGACATCGAAGTTGAACAGCCCGAGTTCTCGGAACTCGTGAAGAACTCAACGATGCGCGATGCACACGACTCTCGCGACTCTGCGCTCCAATACGTTGGCTTCGACCTCGCCGACTGCGACTACTCTGAAAAGGAGCAAGAACAGCTCCTCGGCGAGGTGCTGGAAAAAATCGAGTCGGTCGCCGACTCGGCGTTCTACGACGGCGTGAACGTTGCCGCGTCACGTGGATGCGACGCCGCGGCGAAGTACGTCATCAACGAGATAACCAAGGAACTCGGTGATAGCGCGGTTGAGCAGAGGTTTGAGGAGCGACTGCGGCAGAAGGAGGGCGTCATCTCGATGGAGTTCGACAGCGCGCTATCGGCGGCCCGGTACAAGGCAGACCAATCGCTGACGGCAGAGGTACTCAACTTCACGGGGGTCTACTGATGCAACGCGCAACCACGAAAACGTACCAGCACGTGCTGTACCACCCGGAGACTGACTCGTCGGTGCAAGTCTCGGAGTCGCACCAAGACCCGACCGAGGCGACGACGACCGCGGCCGCCCGCATCGGCGTCGCGGTATCCGAGGTCGTCCACGTCGCGACCGTCGAGCGGCCGGAGTACGACGAGAACGAGGTCATCGACGACACGGACTACAAGGTCGTCTTCTACGACGCCGAGACCGAACAGAGCGTCGTCGTCGGCACGTCGTCGGCGCACCGCGGTATCGACCGACTGAAGAAAGACGCCGCCGACCGCATCGGCGTCCCGGCCGAGCGCATGGTCCGCGTCGCGACGGTCGAACTCCCGGTGGTGCTCTGAGATGCAGACGCTCAACGACACCTACACCGTCGTTCGCGACGGCGAGCGACTGGAGGTCTACAACGTCGTGAACATCGACCAACCGGCGGTCGTTCGCGGCTACAACCCTGTCGTCGAGACGTTCGACGCCCGCATCGGCGCGGGCGACAGTCGGACGAAACCCGAAGCGGTCACTAAGGCAGTCGCATACGAGCTGGAGGACGAGTTCTACATCGACGTGGCCGACCACGACATCGAGGTCGTGGACATCGAGAGCGACGACGTGGAGGTCATCTGACGATGGCTTCGAACACCGAATCCGGCATCGAGAGCGAAGTCGTCGAGTGCCGCTACTGCGGTGAAGAAGTCGACTACCTCGAAGAAGGTCACTTCAAATACCCCAGCGACAAGTTCGCACACCCGCAGTGCGTCGCCGACGACTGTTTCGGGAAACGAGAGCCTGTCGCGACCACCGAGGGCGTGTTCCGCCTTGAGCGCGTTACCATCAAGAAGTTCGTCGGACAGGGGCAGAAAGAGAGCCTCGTCGACTCGTACTGGCAGGCCGACTGCCCGGTCTGCTACCAGACCCACGAGTCGGAAGAGTCGGGCGAAGACGCACGGATGGAACTCTTCGGCGGCGTGCTCGACTGTTGCGGTGCCGAGTGGATGCCTCCGGCCGGATGGGTCGAGGACTGCGACATCTGCGGCGATGACCACCGTGGCGAGTTCAACTGCACGCCACTCTCGTGGCGGAAGCCGTTCCCCGGTATCGACAACGACTACGTCTGCGCGGAGTGTGACACCGAGAACCACGGGTCGGACCTCGATGGCCCCAACGGAGCGTGCCCGGAGTGTGGGTCTGAGGCGCTCAAGGAGGCGAGCGCGTGATGGGTTCGAAGACGAGCACAATCGAGAAACAGGACGACGTCATGGCGATATACTTCGGTTGCACTCACGTCCACACGGACCCGAATAGCGACGGAGAACACCCGGACGTGTGCCCCGTGTGTGGTGGTGAGCGATGAACGCCGAACCGGGGGAGGAACACGAACTCACGCTCACCAGTATCGACCGCGACGAGCGGTTAGCACTCTTGCAGGCCATCGTCGAGTCGGGCCACGACCTCGGGACGAAGACCGACATGACGGTCAGTCGCCTGACCGACGAGAGGTTCGGCGACCTGCTCGACGCGGTCGAAGTGGTGCGCGGTGAGTTTTCGGACTCGGGCGCGTACGACAGCGCGAAGGCCGCCGATTCGCTCTACGACAAGCTCGAAAAGGCCGCTATCGAGGACGCGACAAGCGACTGGGAGTACGAGGCCGGCGACATCGTTCGGGAGGCCGAGGAGCCACACGCGGCCGGTGGCGTCCCGCTCGGAAAGTCGGAGTACCGCATCAAGTACCGGCTTTGCGAGGAGGACGACGGCAGTCGAAAATACTACGTCGAAACGGAAGAGGACGGAACGCATCTCTACAGCGCGGGCGTGCTGGAACTCAGATTCGAGGCCATCCCGGCCGCCGAGTCGCGGGTGTGGTCCGAATGACGCTCTACGAGGAGGGCGACCGACTCGTCGAAGAGTCGTGGGACGAGGAGCAGATGGGCGTCCGAGTTGAGCGTTGCGTCCGCAAACACCCAAACGGTGACATGAAGCGCATCCGGGTGTTTCGAAAAGAGAACGTCCGCTTCGCGACGCTCGACGGTGACGGCGAGGCGGTTTCCGAGCGCCACCGTGAGCTGACGAACCTCTCGCCGAAGGCGGCAACTGAGGTCCTGTTTGGGCTGGCGGAGGCGTTCGGGTACCGACTGGAGGAGAAGCGATGACCCTCTACGAGTGCCCGCGATGCGGCACCCAGACGGCGACGAACGACACGTGCGTGGGGGCGTTCGAACTCCCACCGACGCTCTACTGCGTCCACGACGACACCAAGGAAGCCGTCAAGATGGACGTGCTGAGCAAGGCCGACGTCCGCGAGGAAGTGATGGTCGATGCCTGAGTTCGTCGACGACCGCTCTGACGCGGTTCTCTCCGACGACGGGACGTACCGCTACCGGCTCTCGCGGACGTGGGACGCCGACAAGCCGACGGTCGCGTTCGTGATGCTCAACCCATCGACGGCCGACGCGACCGACGACGACCCGACGATTCGACGCTGTCTCGGCTTCGCGAAGGAGTGGGGCTTCGGGTCGCTCACCGTCGCGAACCTGTTCGCGCTCCGAAGCACGGACCCGGACGCGCTGGCCGGCCACGCCGACCCGGTCGGGCCGGAGAACGACGCGCACCTGCAGGACGTGTGCGACAGCGCCGAGCGGGTTGTCGTCGCGTGGGGGGCCAAGGGATCGCTTCGCGACCGCGCCGCGTTGGTCGCCGACCTGCTCGACGACCGCGACCTCTACGCGCTCGACACGACCAAGGCCGGCCACCCGGCCCACCCGCTCTACCAACCAGCAGATGCCGAGCTGACGAACTGGGACGGTGGTCAACTGTGACCGACGATGAATCCGCATCCGCAATTGAGCACAAGAGCGGTTCCGAAGTGGTGTCGTTGCGTGAGCGCCGGAAAGCGCGCTACCGACATCTGGCACAGATTAACTCTAGAGTTGATTCGGCGCTGTCTGCCGCACACGTTGCGACGATTTACCAGCCGCTCGCAGATTCTCCGGGGGCTGTTCGAGTTAGTCCTGCAACATGGTGGGATTACTTCTGGGCTGAAATGGGGAAATCTCTGCCCGTTGACGTTTATCTCAATGGTGTCGAAGCGCCAACGGGCCAGCAATCACTCACTTCGTTTTCGGAGGTGTGTTAAATTGGAGGCACGACCCAATCGCGCCTGTACGAACTGCGGGAAGTCCGTCGAAGAACTCCCCTACGAGTTCTGGTTGTTCCACACCTGCCGGTCGTGCTCTTCGGAACGCGCACCGGACCGGTGGGGCGACGGGCGAAGTGTCGGCGTCGGAACGTACAGGAAGTGGCGGTACTTCCCGCGGTGGCACATGGGGGTGGCGACCGATGTCTGAGGACAAGACGTGGTTCGTCGGCCCCGCGACATGCCCGTGGTGGAAGTTCAAGGTCGGGCGCACCATCTTCCGACTTCGGATGCGTCACCAGAGACTTCGGCACGTCCCAGGATTCGACGACTACCTGACCTCGTGGGCGCTCGGCATGGTCCTCGGTTCGCGCGAAATCGAACGTATTGGGGGTGAGGGCGAGTGACGCTCGCCAATATGTTCACCGCAGGGTTCGTCCTAATCGCGACCGTGGTTATAATCCGGCTCGCAATCGCCGGCGGGGGGTCGCTGTGACCGCGTGGCGATGCCCGGAGTGTCGGGCGCGGTCGCCGCGCCAACCGGGCGAGACAACCCGCCCGTTCTGCTCGGCGTGCGACTTCCGGTTCGGCGTTCTCATCGAGATGCAGTCGCGGGGTGTCGACGCGTGACCATCCTCGACTACGCCAAGCCGGTCGCGTGGCGGTTCTACAGCTACGGGACCGACGGCGGTGGCGACCCGCTGTTCTCGTTTTGGGCGGTCCTCGACGAGGACACGCAGGTCTGCATCTACGACCGTAACGGGGGCCACGGGATGTGGCTCTCGACAGACAACGAGGATGGCGACCACGCAGGCGAGACACCAAGCGACGAGTTCGAGGAGGTCCTCTACGACGTGCTCGGGACCGGCGGGTCGGTCGCGGCCGAACGCCTCGAACCGCTCCCGGCGTACGAACGCTACTTCTTCCGGGTCATCCACGGGACCGTCGAGCAGACGGGGAGCGCGCCGGCGGAACTCGAAGCGTACCTGTCGCACGTCGCGGGCGAGGATGTGATGGTCGAATGACATCGCAAGACAACGACTCGCCGTTCGCGTTCTTCGACGAGGACGGCGGGTGGGTGACGATGACGACCCTCAAAAACGAGATGGGGCCGTTCGAGACGAGCGCTCGCGAGACGGTTGAGTCGCTGGAGGCGGCTGGTATCGTCAACGTCCGTCGCGGCGACGACGGGCGGCCGGTGACGGTGCAACTGAGCGCCTTCGCCGACGACCTCGTGAACGCCGAGTCGGACGCCGAGGCGCTCGAAGTCTACCGGGCGCACGACAAAGAGCCGCCCGACAACCTCCGGGAGTGAGGCCCGGAGCCCGATTTCGCGGACATTGACATAGGCTCCCACCGTGTCTTCGCTCGGGGCTACGGTTTAAGTACGAAGACGTGACCTCGAAGTAGTAGACGACGCCCGTGCTGGTGCGCTGGAGGGTTCGATTCCTTCCGACGGGCTTCCCGACGACGGACGCGCCCACGCCTGAACGTGATTCGTCCGCCGTCGGCTTTGGAGAAAGCAGATGGCAACCAACCAACCGACGGTGGCACCGCCTATCGCCACCACGACCAGCAAGCACAGCCACCCAACTGACGACGTGACGCTCGACGCCGGCGACATCGAAAGCGTTCGCTTCCTCGCAGACGACGACGTCCTTCGGACGGTCTTCGCGAGCGCCGTCAAACAGGGTCCGACCGACGACCTGGAAGACGACCTCGTGACTCGGCTGACCGAACTCGGCTACGAGACCGAACAGATCGTCGCGATGGACGCGCGGATGATGCTCGTCGCCGGGGCGGGCTACATGGTCCGGGCCGTCGAGTCGCACTACGACCGTCTCGAACGCATCGAGAGCGCCATCGCGGTCTACGAGGACCTCCGCGACGAGCGCCGCGAGGAGCGCGACCAACTGTTCGACGAACAGTACGACCTGCGGAAGCTGACGGGGGTGAAGCCGCGTGTCGACAACTGAGCCGACGACGCGGACCGAGGAGATGGCGGCAAACGGCGGCTACACCGGCCTCGTGCCCGACGAGCGCGCCCGCGAGACGCTTCGTGGGAACGCAGACACCGAAGCCGTCGCGGCGCTCCGCGAGCACATGGCTGAAGGGACGCGCCCGACCGCAGAGGTCGTCGAGCAGGTCGTCAGCGAGATGGACGTCGTCGCGCGGCGAGTCCACGGCGCTCGCATCACCGACCACCGGTTCGAAGACGGCGTGTGGCACTTCCGGGAGTTCAACGGCTACGTCGAGAAGGGCGGGCGCTACCGCCCAGAGACGGACGCCGAGCGCGAGCGCTGTCTCGAGACGATACACCGCGAAATCGCGGGTGCGGTCATCCTCGACGGCGACGCGTGGGAGGACGACATCAAGGTGGTCTACCACGCGATACACAGTGTCGACCCGCGGGCACAGGAGGGCCAGCGATGACGAACGCTCGCGACGGGCCGTCGACGGCCCCGGCCGGCGAGTGGTACAACAGCTACCAGACGCGGGCGATGCAGGACCACGACGCCGGTGCTGTCCGCGGCATCTGGATGACCGGCTTCGGCCATTGGACCGACCGCGACGAGAAGTGGCTGACCGAAGCTCTCGCGCCGCGCTACGGCGCTCGCGGGCGGGTGGCCGTCCACAACGGTCGGGTGCTCGGCTACACGGTCTACGAGTTCGCGACCGGGGCGGCGGCAGACACCTACGCGCACGACTACTACGGCGGCGCTGACGACGACGTGGTCGGCATCATCGACATGGTGGCGACGCGCCACGGGTGCGAGTCCGCAGGCATCGCGGGAAGCCTCGTCGACGACGCGCTCCACGACTTCGAGGAGGCCGACGCGGACGCGGTGGTCGCAGTCTCATGGCGGCGCGAATCGACCTACGACAGCGCCCCGCTGTTCGAGTCGCGTGGGTTCGAGGCCGTCGCGACGCTCGACGGCATCTACCGCGAGTTCCGGAGTCCGTGCCCCGAGTGCGGGACCGGCAAGTGCGAGTGTCAGGCGACCATGTTCGTCCGCGGCGGTGACGCCGATGAGTGAGGACCCGTTGCTCGAAACCGACATGATGTCGGAAGCCGAGGTCCGCGCCGAACTCGAAGAGTGTGTGGCGGCGCTTCTCAGAACAGACGATATCGAGACGCGGCTTCAGCTCGCGGGCAACGTCGGCGCGCTGGCGGAGGTGCTCGGTATCGAGGGCTCAGTTGCGGTTGAGCACATGCACGAGAAAGGGCGGGTGTTCGACGATGAGTGAGGCGGCCGACGTCCTCACGCGCGTCGAACAGCGGCTTCGCGACGACCTCCAACTGTCGGCCGCCGACGTCGACGGCGTTCGCGAGGTCCTCGACGAGGAAGTCGCGGGCCTGCTGCACGACCGCGAGGAGTGGGCGTGCGACACCTGCGGCGAGAACATGCAGACGGCGACGCGCTACCCGGTCGGTGACGAGCCCGTATCGGAGTGCAACGAGTGCATCTTCGGCGACCCGCCAGACGGCAAGGGTGAGCGCGCGACGCTGGAGGACTACGAGAGCGCTGGAGACGACCGCGCGGTCTACGAACCCGGCGACGGTCGGCGTCTCGCGGTCCGCGTTGACGACGAGTGGCTACCGGAGCTGATGCTGTACGCTGGTGACCTGCCGGTCTTCATCGGCGACGACGGCACGGAAGTCGACGTTCGAGACGACGGGACGGCGCTCTACGAGACACCCGACGGCGCGGCCGAAGAACTGGAGCCGGACCGCGACGCAGACGGCGTCAGGACGTACACGCCGTTGTCGGTCTACCCCGCTGACACCATCGAGGTTCACGACCTCGGGGAGTCCGAGACATGAGCGACGCCGAGTGCGACTACTGCGGGTCGTCGGACCTCGCGTACACGCTCGACAGCGACCGGGGGCCGCTCACGCGGTGCATCCCGTGTCTCGCCATCGAGCAGGGCCAACAGGCGCTCGACAAGCCGTTCGACGCGTTCGTTGACCTGTCGCCGGGCATCTTCCACGACAGCGAGGAGGAGGTCCGAGAGAGCCGCGCGGCGGACTACAACCGCGCTCGCGGCTGGTTCACCGTGTTGGCCCGGATTCAGCAGGACGAACCGCTTCTGAAGCGCGACCCCGACGCGATTGGGACCGTCGACGACAGCATTCGGACGTTCCTGACGAACATCATGGGGTCGGACGCGCACTACCGGCCGTCGGAAGTCGCCGGCAACCCCGTAAGCGCCGGGCAAGCGACGTTCGAAGACCTCGGAGGGTCGGATGGCGAGTGAGCCAACGCCGCGGGAACACGAACTCCCGAACGGCGACCTTGCGGTTTCGAGCCACTGGGTTCACGGGATTCGGGGCGTCGCGACGGTGCCGGCATCGAAGCGGCCGCTGTACCAGCTCCTCATGGACCTCCTCACGGACGTTCGCGTCCCGGACCTCATGCCTGCCCGGCTGGCAATCGACTGTCGCGACATCGTTGAAGCCCGTGAACTGGTCGGGGACATCGACAGAGGAAGCGTGACGGTCGACGGCGTCAGCTACGGGATGGGCTACTGCCAGTCGGTCGCCGAGGCCATCGACGACTACCGCGACCGAGACCCACTCACGCTGGTCGCGGTCGGATGCTCCGGGTCGAAGCACAAGAACGACGGCCTACTCCCGGCGAAGGACCGCTACCGCGGCGGCTACTGGACGAACAAGCGACAGTACGCCGAGACCATCGGCGACGACTGGGGTGTCATCTCGGCCGAGTACGCCCTACTCGAACCGACCGAGGGCATCCCGGACTACGAGCGGGTGCCGTCGGACCACCGCGGCGTGCCGGTCGACCACGACGGACGCCTGCCGTCGGGCGACGCCGTGCGGACCAAACTCGACCTGTGGGCCTACGAGGTTCACAACCACCTTTCGGAGTGGCTTGACGCGGCCGCGAACGGCGTCGACCCGCGCGATGTCGAACTGCAGGTCCTGCTCGGCAAGAAGTACGAACAGCCGCTCCGCGAACGTGGCGTCTTCGACGCGCTCCGCGTTCGCGGGTCGCTCGACGTGTCATTCCCGTTCCGCGAGGTTGAGGGACTGACGGGCATCGGGAAGCAACGCGGGTGGATGGTGTCGGAGGTCGACGCCGCGACGGCGCTCGCGACCGACGGGGGCGAGTCCCGATGAGCGCTGACAGCACCCGCGGCGCGCCCTGTGCGAACTGTGGCGACTACGCGCCGTTCAACGTCGGCCGGGCCGGCCCGCGGTCGGGGAAGATGCTGTGCGACGACTGCGCCGACGATTCGGTCGCGTACATCGTCGACTGTCTCGACTGCGAGTGGTCCTACACCTGCGAGGAGCCACGCTACAACTGGTATCACGCGAAGATTCGCGTCCAACAAGAGGG
The DNA here is from genome assembly GCF_000337835.1 of Haloferax sulfurifontis ATCC BAA-897. GTDB lineage: Archaea > Halobacteriota > Halobacteria > Halobacteriales > Haloferacaceae > Haloferax > Haloferax denitrificans. The sequence continues at coordinate 66,853 of NZ_AOLM01000007.1, forward strand.
TAACACCCACGAGACGGAACAGCGCGTCTTCGAGAACGAATCTCACGAAACGGTTTGGAGGAACGAATGAGCACACACGAACACGCGGACGACCCGGTGACGGCAGTTGACCTGTTTTGCGGCGCTGGCGGTCTCTCGACCGGCCTCGCGCTCGCCTGCGAAGAACTCGACCGCGATGTCGAACTCACGGCGGTCAACCACTGGTCGACGGCCATCGAATCGCACAAACAGAACCACCCGTGGGCGACCCACCTGAACGCGAAGGTCGAAGAACTCCACCCGCCGGATGTCGCACCCGGCGACGGCCCGGTCGACCTGCTCATCGCCGCGCCCGAGTGTACGCACTTCAGCATCGCTCGGGGCGGGAAGCCCGTCAACGAGCAGTCACGGGCGAGTCCGTGGCACGTCGTCGACTGGCTCGAAAAGCTCGACGTGCAGAACTTCCTCGTCGAGAACGTGCCGGAGTTCTGCTTCCCAGAGGACTCGATGGTGTTGACAGAGGATGGTCCCGTTCCAATCCAAGATGTTGAGGTTGGAACACGCGTTCTCACCCACAAAGGCCGCTGGAAAGAGGTCATCGGAACTACTCAACGCGAAGACAAGACGGTCACCATCTCTGGCCGATCAAACCGCCTTGTGGAATGTACCCCAGACCATCACTTCTATGCGCGTGAAATTGAAGCAGACTGCTGGGGAGGAAAGAGTGGTCGGCATGTGCAAGCATTCAGCGAACCTGAATGGGTACCTGCCAGCGAGTTAGTGCCGGAGCATGAAACCACCTATCAGGAGAGGTACAACGGGTACTTCTGGGCCACACCGCAGTCGTTTGGGTCCGGACAGTTGGAAATTCCCAGTAAACCAGACAGAATCAAAAAGGCCGACGAATCGTTCTGGCGAATGGTCGGACTTTGGCTTGGTGACGGTTGGTTCCACAAACGAAACCGCCCGGACCCACCACATGGCCTCCGTATCGCCGGTAACAGTTGTTGGCAATGTGATCTACTTTATTCAGTCTGACCGACCTGGACACTGCGGAATCCTTGCCGGTCATTGTTCGTTTGTCAGTGCTCCGACTTCGGCTTTTCTATCTGTTTCTTGACGTTGGTTTCATCTGGAGTGACTGGTTTCACTCGAAGCTCTCCGAAGCCGTACTTCGAGTGGTTCCCGACGCGGGTGAGGCCGGAGATCGCGGTCTCCACCGGGCGGTCGCCGTCGTAGCCGACGACCACGCCGTGATCGACCGTCTCCAACTCGTAGACGTCGCCGCCCTCGATGACCTTCTCCAGGCGGTGGCGCAGCTGCGCTTCATCGTCTACGCTCCACCACCACGGCACGTCCACGTTGTTCGCCTTCGGGTACTCCGACCGGAGGACGAACGGCGTCACGAGTTCGAGGATGAACGCCTCGCCGTCTTCGAGACGCGAGTAGTCCAGCGCCTCCAGGTCAACGACCTGCGTATCCTTCAGCGTGGTCGTCCCGTAGCCGTAGTTCCGTTTGCCTCCGAACTGGAGGCCATCAAGCACATCCTCGCCAAGGGGTAGAACGTCCGGGTCATCGGCGTGCAAGTAGGCGTTCACGTACCAGCGCGTGGTCTGCTGCTGTTTCCGAGCGTCGTCGGGCCGGCCCATGATCGTCTCGTGAGCCAGCGCGGGCATCCCGCTCTGGAACCGGATGTCGTGAGCGTTCAGCCCATCCCGAGGGCGGGTATCGAGCAGCCACGGGTGGTCGGGATGCCGGAAGAGGAACAGGTCGTCGTAGCTCTCCACGTCGGGGAGCGACGACCCCATGTACGGGCGAATCCCGCTCTGCGAGTGCTCCTCGGGGAACGTCCCGAACTGGCCGGGGACGAACATCCCGTGGCTGGCGTTGATGTGCTGGTGGACGTCGTGTTCCAGCTGCATCCCGAGCGCGTGGTAGATCGCGTTCCCCGAGACGTAGTACGGGTGCCCGAGGTAGTCCATGTCGAGTTCCCAATGAACCTGCTGGATACGGGTCACGCGTTCTCCCTCCGGGTTTCGAAATCCTCGATGTACTGGAGCGCAGTGCTCCAACTCCAGATCCGCCGGAGGTTCGCATCGAGCACCATGTCGTGCTTGTCGTGATTGACATCGAGCGGGTGCGCGGTGAGGCGCTTCCACGCCGACGCCCACGACCGCCACGGGCGGCTTCCAAGGCGCGCCCACGGCTGCCCGTCCGCGTCCTCGTCGATTCGGAGCGCGAAGCGGTCGCCCGCGTAGACCGTCCGGTGGGGCACGATCTCCTCGGCGTCGTCCACGACCAGGAGGAGATCGGGGAATTCGTGACCGGCGCGGTAGTTGTCCAAGAGCGCCGCCACGAGCAGCGTGTGGTACTTCAGGCTCGTGTACGGGTAGTAGATGCTCTCGTTGAAGCCGCTCACCACGTCTGACGTGAGCCACGCCCGATGCATCGCCTCGGGGTCGGAGCCCGTCAGCAGGCCGTTGATGGCCTCAGAGAGACGCGGGCGTGAGAACTCCTCGGGGTCGTAGTGAGAGTCGCCCGTCAGCAGCGAGAGCCGGTAGTGCGTCTCGTGGTTGTCCACCGTCTGCTCGGGCTTCCCGTTGGGCCGTGAGAGCGCCGACGCGTCGCCGTCCGCGCCGTGCGGGACGGTCTGGTTCACCGGGACGCCGTGGAAGGTGTCCGGCGCGTAGTCGTGCGTCTCGCCGTTGAGCTTGTGGGCGTCGTGGCGGTAGGCCGCGACCATCACGTCCTGACCGCCGTCGCCCTGGAAGTCGCTGAGGCTGGCGTTCTCGCCCATCTACGGCCCCTCCTCGATGCGCTCTTCCAGCGCCTCCACGAACGCCGGGCGGTACTCTTCGGCCCACTGGTCGTCTTTCTCGTCCATCTTGTTCGTGTTGCCCTTCCCGCGGTCGAAGACGCGCTTCAGTTCGCGCTCCTCGTACAGCGGGTTGATGAGGTGGCAATCGACGATCCCCGCGCCGAAGTTCCGCGCGCCACCGAGCTGGTGCATGAAGTCCGTCTTGTGCCCATCGAGGAAGTCGATCCCCTCCGCGAGCAGGCCGATGAACTCGGGCTTCATCTCCCGGAAGGAGAGGTGCCAGCAACCGTCAAGATTGGCGACGGCGTCCACCTCGGCGTTCCGTAGCGGTTCGCGGTTGTCCTCTCGATTGCGGGAGACGATGTTCCGGTTGAGCCGCCGGTAGTGGCCTTCGGCCTGTCCGCGCGTGTAGTCCACGCTGGAGCGGACGGGGTTGAACTTGATCGGGCGACGCATCACCTTTCCCGGCTGGTTGCCGAAGCCGCCGAAGAGGTCGAAGACCACGCAGCCGTGGTCTTCTTTCGGGTCTTCGACGCACGCGCCCTTCTCGTGATAGCCGTCATCGAGGTCGCGCTCGTAGACGTCTTCCTTCATGAAGTTCGCGTTCGACTCCCCGGGATGGCAGGCGGTGCCGTCGTTCTCGGAGACGACGCGCTCCATCCCGTGACGGAGCCAGCCCGAGAGTGGGAAGGCGGGGATGATGCCGCCGATCTGGTTCTGCGGGTCGTCGTCCTCGTAGTTGCCGTTCGAGGCGTGGTGTCTGTCGGTCATGATGCTATCCCCGACCACCAGCAGGTCGGTCTGGATTCGCACGAATACGTCCTTCTCGATGTCTTCAATCATGGTTTGTGGTGTCGTTGGTTGTCGGTCGATTCCGTGGCGGTCGGTCGCCACGCGGAGTGCCCGTCCGGGGAGTCGAACCCCGGCGTACGCGTTTTCTGCCCCGCGGCCTGCTGACGACCGAGGACATCCCCGACCGCCGCCGGTGGTGGGTGTGTGGTTTTCCCGACGTACGCGCCTTGAAACGGGCTCATGAGCCAGTGACGGATAAACGTCAGTCAGCGAGCGTTGAGCATCGCCTCCAGTGCGTCGGTGGAGCTCACCGCAACGCCGCCGACCTCGTACTCCGTGAAGGTCTGGCCATCGTCAGTCCGGACGATCCGAGCCGTCACGCGGGCGTCGTCGGTCGTCATTCGCACTCCCCCGAAATGCCCGTCTCAGGGTCAGTGTCGGTCTCCCACTCCAGTTCAGCCTGCTTCGCGCGGACTACCTCGTCGCGGAACTGAACGAGGAAGCCCTCGGCCTGGTCGATGTGGAAGTCTACCGACGCGGAGAGTTGCCAGAGGTCGAACGTGAGCCGGACGAGTTGGGTCTCGCCGTCGTCCAGTTCGACGTGCTCAACCTCGTAGCCGACTGCGTCAGCGACGTTGCCCGTCCCGGATATCGTGACCGCGACATGGTCGTCAGTCATCGCACTCACCTCCCTCGTGGACGTCCTGCCACCAGTTCCCGCGCCGAGACGGCGGGTAGGTGTAGCCCTCGCGGACGTACTCGGCATAGAGTTCGAGCATCCGCGCGGCGGCTTCACGGTCGCCCCCTTTGTGTTCAGCCTGCGAAAGCCCCTCTTCAAGGTTTGTACGCAGGGCCACGAGATCGTCGGCAGCGAGTACATCTTCGTCGCTTCCGTCGCTGTCTGTGTCCGATTCCTCGGTATCATCATCACACCGCTGGCGGTCGCGCTCTTCGATCTCGGCTTGCTGTTCGTCAGTGAGTTCTCCCCACGTCGCGCCCGTGTCCCACGGGTTCCAGCCGAACAGTGCCGTGACCTCGCCCAACCGCTCTTCGACTTGTTCCGTGTAGAAGCGGGCTTGCTCGATGTCGCGCTTCTCGGGCGTCTCCCCTCGCTCCAGGGCGACCTTGATGGAGGCAGTGTGCTCCGCCAGCTGCGCGACATCGCTCCGGGTGGACTCGCCGGGGTGCCGGAGGGCTTCGACGAGACGATCACGGGCGAGCGATTCAGCCTTCTCGGGATCGACGTCCTCGTCGTCAGACATCAGGCCGCCACCTCCCGAGCGATGTTCTCGACGAGCGCAGCGAACGGGCCTTCGTCGTCGGCGATGTAGCGGCGGTTCTCCCACTCGCGTCCATCCACTTCGTCCCGGACGAATTTCACGTAGTCATCGACGGAGCGACCGTTGAGAACGAACTTCTGGATGCGCTCGCCGTTCTGGACGACGTGGATCGACTCGTCGGTCGTCCGGTAGACGTGGGATGCGCCGTCGGTGTCGTCGCCCAACTCAATGTAGGCCGGGCGAAGGTCGGTACGTTTTCGTGCGTTGGCGTCTGATTCCTTCATGCTGTCTGACCTCAGGCAGCACGGTCGGGCGTGCTCCAACACGCCCCGGCCAACTTCTGACCGGCGTCCCGCGCTTCCTACCAGAGACATATATCGCCGTGGCAATAAAGGTTAGGGTATAAGCTAATGTGGTGTTATGAGCTAACCCTTATGGCGATATAGCGCAATGTCCAAGTTGTATGCCCCCCTCGAATGGCGGTATGGGAGTCACAGCGATTATGACCGAGACGGATAGAGAACGGATCAGCAGACAAGTGGATGTATCAGACAGCAAACGATACGAATCAGCTTCCCGCGTGCGGCAACGGATTGGTGAACTTGAGAAAGATGCAGAGATTCTGGAAGAACACCACCCCAAGTTGTACCGGGAGCTTCGAGAGGCCGTGTGTGACGAATGACGGACTACGAGGTGACGCCGCCGCCGGATCGGCTGGCCGACCGCGTGCAGCTTCGAACCGCGTTCTCAACGGAACGCGGCGAGGTGACGCGCTTCATGATCCAGTTGGAATACTGGCTGGAGGGCGACTGGCGTGAGGTCGTCCGCTACGATCACGACCGCGACGCAGCCGGTGGCCACGACATCACCGAGGAAGGCCTGCATCGAGATGTCTACCGCGACGGCGAGAAAATCCGGTCGGAAGATGTCTCGCCGCCGATTCCGGCGAACGAGGGCTTCGATGCCGCCGAAGAAGATTTACGCGAGAACGTCGAAGGATTCATCAAGAGGTTCGAAAAATGGCACGGAGTGAAAGACAGGAGCGACCTGTGAGCGACGAAGAGTTAGAGTCGATGCCCGAGCGCATCAGCAGCCACTTCGACCGGGTACGCGACCTGGTGGAGCAGGAAACCGACGACTCCGACGACTCCGACGCCTGACCGCGGCTTTTTCTTGTAGTCTGATTTCTGCCAGCCATCTGCTCGGAGACAGAAGGTTCAAGTCCCGATAGTCTGATTTCTGACCAATGGGTGGCGACCGGGAGCGGAACGAGGGCGGGCAATTCGAGCCAGAGTACACGGACGAAGAGGTGATCGAAGCGGTAGCGGAGAACGAGCCCGCCGGTACTACCGAGGTTGCTGACGAACTTGGAATCGCACGACAGAGCGCAGACTACCGCCTTCGCCGTCTTCTGGATGACGACCGTATCTCGAAGAAGAAGGTCGGGAATTCTCTCGTTTGGTCAGTTGACGAATGAGTTGATAGGATGGGAACACACGACGACTCCAATTCCGACGGGAGTGAGGAAGAGAGACGTCGTGTAGTCGCTTCTCGCACTGAAACGATTGACGAAGTCCTCGAACACCGATATGAACGACTTCACGGGGATGAAGACGTTGAGAACCGCACGGAAGAAGGCCAAGCCATCCGCGTCCCGATACCTGATCCGGCGTACCACAATCTGAAGACGCAGCTGCTGAAGAACATCGTCAAGCACGACGATCTCGCCAGGGCCGTGGGCGAACTGGACTTCAAACCGCGCCATGGCGACGTAGCTGAACTCCCCTCGTTTGGAACGAAGTTCTCGGTCAACGACTACGCACGCACGCTTCTGCTGGCAAACCTGTTCAAAGACGAATCCCCGAACAGTATCGCCAAGCCAGCGGGGGAGGATTCGGGCAAGTACGACGATGAACTGAACCTCTCGAACCCTCTGCCCCAACCGACGCTATCTCGGTATCAAGATGACGTTGTACGTCTCTTCCAGCCGTACTTCGGCAAACTTCAGGATGACGTGATCGACTTCGTTCAGGGGACGAAGCACGAGGAACTCGTGCCGCCACCGCCAGCGCTGGCCTCTGATGGGGCAGGGCCGCGCGACCTCCAGGTGATCGCCCGCGATCTCCGGCAGAAGGCGCTGAAATTCCTCCAGTTCAAGCGCGCCGGAAACACGTTCCACGACAAGAATGTGATGTTCAAACTCCTCGATGTCGCTTGCCTCCACGGGACGACCATGGAGACATCGCAGGAAGTAATCGAGGGGAAACCGTGGATGTGGAGCGGAGAGCCGCCCAAACGCCGGAACTTCCTCACCCACGTCACGAAGTCCGACCGGCGGGAGATCATGTCGATGTTCCTGGCGGCGAACGAGTCGATGATCCAGCTGCTCGAAGAGGAGTACGACTACTTCGGTGACAATGTCGCGGTTGCCATCGACGTGACGCCGTGGCCGTGGTTCGGGAAGTACGAGGACGGCGAGATCCCCGAGTGGGTCTCGGGGACGAAGGCCGGGCGCAACTACGCCTACGCGTGGAAGTTCGCTACGCTGGCTCTCGTCGGCACGAACACACCGATGACGGTCGTCTCTCTCCCGGTGAAGTCGGCCTCGAACCTGGATGGCGTAGTTGATCGGCTACTGCGGTTTGCCACGGCGAAGTTCGACATCGATTGGGTCTACCTGGACAGCGAGTTCTACCAAGGCGGCGTAGTGAACAACATCCGCGCGGATGCCGATTTCATCATCAAGGGCAAGAAGGGCTCAGACAAGCTTCAGGAGGTCAAAGAGGAGTTCCTCGAAGAGGACAAGGAGTGGGACGACTTCCGGTGGGGCGTCGGAGACGTAAATGACGGACGCGACTACATGTTCGTGCTGCCGGAAGAGAAGAAGTCGCGCCTCCAGAAAGAGGACTTCGACGACCCGACCGACGCGCTGACGCAGTTCTACACCAACCGTGACCCGCGAGAATTCGCCACCAAGGAGCGAAACGGCGCGGAGGTTCTGGCTGAGAAATTCCGCCAGAGATGGGGTGTAGAGACCTCCTATCGAGTAATCAAGAATCGGTTTCTGCCACAGTCGGGCTCGCCACAGATCGAGCACCGGATGTTCTTGTTCGGCTACGCGGTGCTACTCTACAACATGTGGACGGTGGCGAACGCGATTGGTGCCGACCGGGACGATGATCACGACCTCGGAAAGCACGGGAAATACTGGAAGGCAATCGTGTTTCTGAGTAACATGATTGACGACCCGGCGTCACTCGAAATCGGGGAAGTTCCCGAGGGAGAGTTATCAGAATTCAGTGAGATGATTCAGAAGGATTTTTACCTGAAGTTCAGCGTCTGAAAGAGGTCGTTCCGGCGGCACCCTCGAACTGAATAACATCACCCACATTGCCAACAACTGGTAAAAACACAGTGCTCCAAGACCAACTTGAAGAGGTCGAATACCTCAGTTGGAATAAACAAACACGAAAACAGACTGGAACCTACGTCTACGAGACCACGGCCAAGGATTTGGCTCATTGGCTCAAAGAACACTTTGGCGAATACGCAGGCGGGAAAACAATCCCAGCGTGGGTGTTTGGATTGCCTGAGTCATACCGAAGGGCACTCGTAGAGGGTTATCAACAGGCGGACGGTTCGGTCGACTCCCACGGCCGCGTGAGCGCAACAAGCGTCTCGAAGCAACTCGCTCTGGGAATCAAACATGTCTTAGAGTCGCTGGGAGTCGCCGCAAGTCTCCCATCGCCACAAGAGAAAGAAAATGAAAATCATCAAACGACATATACTGTCGGCTGGGACTGGACACTCTCGGTTGAAGAGAACAATTCGACCTTTGCTGAGGACGGACAGCGCTGGACGCGTGTTGTCAAAACTGAGCCCGCCAAGGAATCTACAACTGTCTACGACTTGACTGTGGAAGATGACCACAGTTTTGTCGTTGACGGAGTCGTAGCCCACAACAGTAGTTGGGGCCCGGTCGACGACGAGGGGTCACCGAGTCGAAACGGCGACATCTTCGAGGCGTGGGTCAACACGCTCCACGCGCTCGGCTACTCGGTGGACTGGCGAGTGCTCAACGCCGCGGACTACGGCGACGCGACCTCGCGCCGACGGCTGTTCGTCGTCGGTCGGAAGGGCAAGCGCGCGGAGTTCCCCGAGCCGACCCACTCGGAGGCCGGCGTCGACGGGACCGACGAGTGGCGGCCGGCATCGGAGGTCATCGACTGGTCCGACCGCGGCGAGTCCATCTGGGAGCGCTCGCGGCCGCTCGTGAACAACACGATGCAACGCATCGCCGAAGGCATCCGCCGCCACTGCGACGACGACCTCGCACCCTTCGCGGACGTTATCGACGACCTCGGGAAGCCGGAGGTCAACGCGATGCAAGCGGACATCGTCGACGCCGACGACGTGCCCGAAGTCGCCGAACAGCGATGCGAACCGTTCCTCGTCAAATACTACGGGACGTCGACGGCGAAGTCGGTCGATGAACCGATGGACACCATCACGGCGAACGGCGGCAAGTACGCGCTCTGCACGCCGTACGTCCTCGGTCAGCACGGCGGGTCGGTCGCCCGCGACGTGGACGAGCGTCCGCTTCCGACCATCGCGACGCGCGGTGCTATCGGCCTCTACCAGCCCGAGGCGTTCGTCCTGCCGCGGAACATGGTTCACGGCGGCCTCCACTCCAACGGGACCTACACACCCGACGAGCGCCCGCTACACACGGTCACGGCCAACAACCACGACGGCCATGTCGTGACGCCGTACCTCATCGAATACTACGGCAACGGTCGCGCGCAGTCGCTCGACGACCCGCTTCCGACCGTGACGACGAAAGCGCGCTTCGCGCTGGTCGTGCCGGAACTCTACCCGCTCGGTCTCGACATCCGCTTCCGGATGCTCCAGCCGCGCGAACTCGCCGCGGCGATGGGCTTCCCCGAGGAGTACGAGCTGGTCGGCAACAAGACGCAGGTCACGAAACAAATCGGGAACGCGGTGCCGGTCAACCTCGCGAAGAACCTCGTCAACCAACTCCTGACGGGCGACGCGCCGTCGCTCCACACGTTCGCGAACGAACAGGGGGTCGAAGCCGATGACTGACAAGCCGACTGCTGAGGACATGGATGGTCCGGATGCGTACCCCTCGGGCGAACTGTTAGTGGGTCAAAACGGCCTTGCCGCCCGGTGCCCGTACTGTGACACGGTTATCGCACTCGACGGGCCTCATGAGTGCCCGACTTGCGGAGCCAAAGCGGACGTGTCTGTGAGGTGGTCGAGGTGACTGAGGCGTCGGCATCCGATTCGCGTCGCGTGTGTCCTGCCTGTGGTTGCGAGGTCCGTCACCAGCGCCCTGACGAGCACGATAACGGGCTCGCGGAGTGTCCGGTTGCAAAGGCGCTCACAAACAAGCCGTGGGCGGTGACCCATCGTGTCTGAGCCCGAACGTGGCGAGCGCCCACCGACGCTCGAACTCGTGACCGTTCACGACACCGAGTACGGCTACGGGAGTGGCCTGCTGACGGTCATGCTCGGCCTGAGTGCCGCGCTGTTCTACGAGACGTGGCACGCGGAGCCGTTCATCGCGACCGTCGTGGTGAGCGCCTACGTCGCGCTCTCGGCGCTCCTGTTCGAACACGGGACGCGAAACGCCTACCAGAACTGGCGACTCGCCGAGCGCGCCGGGCGGTGGTCGGATGACTGAGCGGCTACTGGCGTCGTGGGAGGACGCGCCCTACGTGAGCTACGACCGCCGGTCGGCCGTCGTCGAGCACCGAATCCGACTGGTCGTCTACGACGACGGCAACGTCGACGTCGTTCACGAGGTCCGGTCTGACGACGACCGCGCCGACGAACCCGCCGAGTGGACGCCGAAAGAGGCCCACGAGGTTCGCGGCGGGCGCGTGACGAAAACCGGAGGCCGGCCATGACCGTCCGGTGCAAGCACTGTGGGCAGACGTGGGACCGCGACCCGGTCCTCGAATCGACTGCCAACCAACCCACCGCAACAGACACACCATGAGCAGAGACACGCGCATCGCCGAAGCCTGCTACCAAATCCTCGGCGACCTGGACTGCATCAACCCCGAGACCGAACACCAAGCACAGCTCATCGACGAGGCGCGCGCCACCATCCGCGAACTCGCCGAAGACGACAAGGACCGCCACGGCACGACGCCGAGCGACGAACTCGCGGCGTTCCTTCGGGAGAAAGCGGAGGCCGACGATGACTGACATCGACCCCGAGCGCATCAAGCCGGGCGACCTCGTGAAACTCGCGGATTCGCCATCCGAGTGGCGCGTCATCGAACCGATGGAAGAACGGAAGACAGCGATGTACTCGGGAAAGCTCATCGGGGTTTGCATCCGCGGGTCGCCGGCACTCGGGGGGTGGAAGCCCGTTCGAAATATCACCGACCACGTCCCACGGGGCCAGACGTTCGAAGACCCCGACAACGAGACGCAAACAACACTCGCGGAGGTGGTGTGAGTGGCCGACAAGCCGAAGCACGTGCTCATCTACGCGCGTCGGGAGGACACGGCCCACAAGTTCCTCGGCCCACTCAACGCCGGCGACCGGGCCTACTGGCGGGTGGGCGGGACGCCACGGCAGACGGCCGAACGCGCTCGGGTGTTCTTCCACGACGGCGACCTCATCTACGCCGAGGCGATGATAACGAAACTGGAGGCCGGCCGCATCTGGTTCACACCACTCGAAAGCGTCCGCTTCGACCACCCCGACCGGCCCGACGGCGGACACCGCGGCTTCCAGTATATCGAGGGCCTGCCGACGCCGACCTCGAAGCACCTGCCGCGATGACGCGGTAGGTCGGCGTTCGTTTCCGACCACCGTTTCGGAAAACTGTTTTTGGAGTACGTTTATGTTTGCTGTAAACAAAAACAGGAAACAGAGATGGCAAACAAAAACAGACCACTCACGGCGGCGACGTACGTCGAGAAAGGCGGCGTCGGGAAGACGACGACGGCCGCGCACGTCGCGGTCGCGGCGTGCCAAGACCACGGCCTCGACACGTTGCTCATCGACCTCGCAGGAACGCAGAACGACCTCGCCACGCAGTTCGGCCTCGGCGAAGTCGCGGGGGACGTTGACGCGCCGATCTCCGCGGTCTTCGGGAGCGACTGGGACTTCATTCGCGAGAACGTCCCGGACATCTCGAATGTCGTCGAGCGCATGGTGTTCGAGACGGCGGAAGGACCCGACCTCATCCCCGCAGACCCCGGCCTCGGCGGCGCGGACAACAACCTCGCGAACGTCGTCGTCGAACAGCGCTACGAGTTCCTGCGCTCGTTCATCGACGAGGACCTCGGCGACCGCTACGACCTCGTGCTAATGGACCTCCCCGGCAAGGAGGACAACATCGCGCTCAACGGCCTCTTTGCGGCAGAGAACGTCATCGCGCCGCTGAAGCCCGGCGCGTTCGAGGAGAACCAACTGCAGAAGCTCGAAGCGACGCTCGCCGAGATAAACGACGACCTCGGCGTCGACCTCCGGCTCGCGCTCGTGTTCGCGACGATGGTCGACGGCCGCGTGTCGCTCCACGACGAGTTCGTCGACGAGCTGGAGCAAAGCCACCCCGAACTGCTCGGCCAGCCCATCCCGGCGACCGCGGGCGTCGGCAACGGGCAGGATGCCGGCCACACGCTGTTCGGGTTCGACGATGACGACCGACTCGCGAGCGCTGACCGCGCGCTCGACGCGTACCGAGAGAACGCCGACCGCCTGCTGACCAACATCTCCAACTAACCATGTCCGACGACCAATCCAAGGCCGAGGAACTGCTACAGAGTAAGAAAAGCGAGAAGCGCCACACCAGCCAGCCGGCGCGCAAGACGGCGGCCGGCGACGGCCCGGACCTCGCGAGCGCGGTCGAAGCCGCGTACCACGACATTGACGAGGGTGACATCATCGAGACGCTATCCATCCGGGACGGGAACCTCGCGGCGCTGTTCGCGGCGCTGGAGACGACCGGCGAGTTAGAGGACGTCGGCCGGCGGGCGCTCGGGCGTCTCGACCGCGACGGTGACGCGGACTCGAAAGCGCAAGTCCTCAAGGCGCTCATCCGCATCGGCCTAAGCGATGTCGCGAGCGACGAACTCGCGGCGGCGACCGAGGGCAAGCGCCGGTTCAAGCGCTCGCAGATAGAAGACGACGGTTTCTGAATCCAGTTTTCTAAAACGGTTTCTGTTTACTGTTTTTGTTTACAGTTTGCTAAAACAGATTGTGTGTGCGTCGCCACAGCTCGTCGTGTAGTTCCTGAGAAAGGCACCCGGAAGCTATGTGGTGCATCTATGGCTGATACCCAAGCATCGGACGGTGCCTTCGGAGGCGAAGCCTCCACTCACGGATAGCTTCGGGCCATACAAAAAGAGTCGGAATGGAACTCGGCGAGCGGGGCTGTCGTCGACGGCGGTGCCTATCGCCGGTCGCCGACACCGGCGTAGCGGTCGACGCGGTCGATGCGGAGGACGGGCGCGATGTCGTCGCCGTGGACGACGTGCGGGATGTCGACCGGCGAGAGCGCCGGGACGCGGAGGCCGCCGATGGCCGCTCGTGGGGGCGTCGCCGTATCGACCATGAGCGGGTAGACGACTGAGAGGTCGTCCGCTCCGGGTGCGTCGAGGACGCGGTGGCGGCTCACACCGCCGGTGGTCTCGAC
>NZ_AOLM01000008.1 GCF_000337835.1 Haloferax sulfurifontis ATCC BAA-897
TCGTCGCGTCTGCGGCGGTTCTGAGCGTGACTGCGACGGTCGTACCGCCGTCGGGGTCGCTCTCAACCGCGATGCTCCCGTCGAACTGCTCGACGAGCGCGGCGACGAGCGAGAGACCGGTCCGGGAGTCGGACGGTTCCGCGACGGTCTCGCCCGCGTCGAGGAGGGCGTCCTCGGGGAACGACGTTCCGTCGTCGGAGATGCGGACGGTCACCGTGCTATCTCCGCGTTCGGCGTGCAGGCGAACGCGCGGGCGCTCGGCGTCCGCCCGCTCGACGGCCGTGACGAGGAGGTTTCGAAAGACCGCAGAGAGCATGCTGTGAGCGAGGACGTTCACCTCGGGGAGGTCACCGACGACGACCACGTCGGCGTCGTGCCCGGCCCGGAGCTTCTGAAGCTCGGTCTCGGCCAGCGGCTTCGGTTCGAGGTCGGCGGCTCGGTCCGAGGTGAGCACGTCGGTGAACTGCGCCGTGCTCTCGGTGAGGTCGATGATGCCGTTGCTCGCGGCGACGATGTTCTCCAGTCGGTCGTCGGCCGCCGACCCCGCCTCCTTCCGCATGACCGATGCCCACCCGCGGATGACCAGCGTGTCGTTGCGGATGTCGTGTCGGAGGACGCGGTTGAGGACGGCGAGCTGTTCGCGCTGTTGGTGGAGTTCGGTCTCTCGTCGCTGGCGCGCGATGGTCCACCGATAGAGGCCGAACGCGAGGAGGACCGCGCCGACCGCCTGCGCGCCGTCTTCGAACAGGTAGCTGAACCAGGCGGGCTGTTCGACGAACTCGTCGAGGAAGTCGGTCAGCGCGAACAGGGACGAGGCCGCGACGCCGCCCGCCAGCGGGTAGAATACCGACGGGTCGCGCACTCGTCGGACCACGAACAGACACGCGAAGAGAACGGCGACGACGACGCCTTCGCCGACGAGGTCGAGCGCCGTCGTCTCCGGGTCCGGCGGGAGCGCGACGACCTGGACGACGACCGAGACTGCCGACCCGGCGGCGACTGCCCACGGGAGGTATCGATGTGCGGCTCCCGCGGGTTCCTCTCCCGTTGCTTCCGATTCGTCGTCATCGACTCCTCGCGTCCGGGTTTCGGGTTTCATTTCGGTTCACCACGCCCCGAGCGTCTCCCGCGTCCGACCGGCGGCTTCTGTCTCGCTTGCATACTCTCGTTGACGGCGATGACCGATGAAGTGGTTGCTATGTGGATTGTCTGCCTCACTTTGTGCTCGGGAGCGGAACGAGGTGTTCGATAGTCGTATAGAGTCGAAAATAGTCCGGCGGTTGGGGGCGCCCGTCAGGTGAACACCCAGACCGCGGCGACGAACAGCAACGACCCGAAGACGAACGTGACGTCTCGCGTCCGAATCATCATGCCTTCGGTCCGGAGCGCTTGGCTCCGTTCGTCGCCCAGCGAGCGCGAGAAGCCCTTCGTCTCCATCGCCTCGACGGTGACCCGCGAGCGCTTCGCCACGTTGAAAATCAGCGGGTAGAACGCCTTGACCGAGAGCGTCAGCAGGTAGTAGAAGTAGCGCCACCTGAACAGCCCCTGTTTTTCGGGGACCTTACTTCGAAGGCGGAAGGAGTTGATGAGCGCGTGGTACTCCTCGACGAGAAGCGGCATCATCCGGTAGCCGTACGCGATTGCGAACGTGAGCTGTCGGGGGACGCCCAAGCGCAACATCCCCTTGCTGAGTTTCTGCGGGCTCATCGCCGAGAAGACGGCGAGGCTGATGACCGAGATAATCGTGAGCTTGAGGAAGAACGGGACGAGCGCCCCGACGGCGTCGATGCCGACTTCCTGGCTGGTCGTGGCGGTGTGAATACCCCGGCCGACCGCGGCCGCGACGATGCTTCCGGTTTCGGCGAACACGCTCGCGTCGCCCGCCATGACGCCCGCGACGACCCGACCGGCGTTCTCGCCCAAGTGACCGACCGCCCGAATCGTCCCGCCGATGATCGGGACCAACACCACGAAAAAGCCGACGTTGGTGACTTGGCCGAACAGGAGCAACGCGAGCAGGTACTTGCTGACCTGCGAGAGCGCGGCGAGCGCGAAGGCCGCCGCGAGCAGGATGGCCAGCGGAAGCGTGTCGTAGAACAGCCACGGGATAATCATGAACAGCACGGTCCACAGCAGGACTACCCGCGGGTCGAAGCTGTTCAACAGCGCGTCCTCGTTGTCGTAGGCGGTCCGCATCAAGTCGACCTTGATGTCGGCGACCGAGATGTCGGTGAACGCGTCGACGTACTTCATCGCGTCCCTCCGTCCGACTCGGCGTCGCCACCCACGTCGCCGACACCGCCGTCTGCGAGCCCGTCACCGTCGAGCGAACGAGCCAGCGTCTCGCACATCGCGTCGGTGCTGAGCGCGGGGGATTCCAGCCCGAGTCGCCGGCTCAGTTCGACCACCTGCGGCTGTCGCAAACCGGTCTCCGCGAGGAGGTCCGGGTCGGAGAACACGGCCGCCGGCGGCGCGTCCGCGAGCACCTCGCCCCCGCCCATGACGAGGACGCGGTTGGCCCACGCCGCGACCAGTTGCAGGTCGTGCGAGGCGACGACGACGGTCTCGACTCGGCTCTCGGCCTTCCGGAGCATTCCGGTCACTTCGCGACGGCTCTGGAGGTCGAGACTGCCCGTGGGTTCGTCCAGGAGGACGACCGTCGGGTCGGTCGCGAGGCCGATGCCGAGCGACGCGCGGCGCTGTTGGCCGAGGCTCATCAGGCGGCCGTCGCGGTCGGCGAGGTGTTCGAGGTCCAGATACGCGAGAATCTCGTCGACGCGTTCGTCAACGTTCGGGGCGTCGCGGTTCTCGAGGTAGTAGGCGACGTCCTTGCGGACGGTGTCCTCGACGAACATCTCCTCGGGGTTCTGGTGGATGTAGACGGTGTCGTCGGCCAGTTGCTCGGGGAGCGTCTCGCTCGTGTCGCGGCCGAGGACCGTCACCCTCCCTTCGTCCGGGGACTCCAATCCCGTCATCAACCGCAACAGCGTCGACTTGCCGGAGCCGTTGGCACCGACGAGCGCGACCCGGTCGCCCGCGTGCAGTTCGAGGTCCAGCCCATCGAGGACGCGGTTGTACCCCTCTCGAAGCGTGGGGTAGCCGTGGCCGACACCGCGCATCGTCACCAGCGCGTCCCCGTCCTGCTGGCGGCCGGTCGGCGCGTCGTCGGTGCCTGCGCCGGGTGTCGCTACCGCGCCGCCGTCGACCGCGGCCCGCGACTCGCGCGTCGTGGCGGGCTGAAACGCCGTCGCCGCCTCGTCGACGGTCACGGGATACCGACCGCTGGGCAGGGTTCCCACCTCGGTCGGGAGCCCGTCGGCAATTTGCGTGACTTGCGGCGGGTGGATGTCGTGGGCGAGTAAGTCGTCGAGCCTGTTGAGTCCGACCTCGACCGGTTCCTTCCAGGCGACTCCGCCGTCGGAGACGAGCACCATCTCGTCGCAGTAGTCGGCGATGAACTCGGAGTGGTGTTCGATGACGATTATCGTCTTGTCGCGCTCCTCGTTGAGTCGTCGGAGCTGTTCGTACGTCTCGCGGGCGTTTCGGGGGTCGAGCTGTGCGGCCGGCTCGTCGACGAAGATGAACTCGGGGTCCATCGCGAGCACCCCCGCGAGCGCGACGAGGTGTTGCTGGCCGCCGCTCAGTTCCCAGATGAATCGGTCTTCGAGATGGTCGAGACCGAGCGTTTCGAGCGCGCGGGTCGCCCGCTCGGCGTAGTCGTCGAGCCCGTGGTTGAGGGGTGCGAACTCCACGTCGTCGCGAACCGTCTCCTGAACGAGTTGGTTCTCGAAGTCCTGGAAGACGTAGCCGACCGTCTTCGAGAGTTCGGCGACGTCCGACTCGCGGGTGTCGGTGCCGGCGACGGTGACGCGCCCGTCGAACGTCCCCTCGAAGAAGTGGGGGATGAGCCCGTTGAACGTCTTACACAGGGTCGTCTTTCCGCTTCCGTTGCCACCGACGACGGCCGTGAACTCGCCCGGCTCTATCGTCACGCTCGCGTCGCGCAATACCGCCTCGTCGCCGCCGGGGTACTGAAACGTCAGGTTCTCCACGACGATGTTGTTGCGACTCATAAAAGCAAAGAGGTGGGGTTCAGTCCTGCAGGCCGTCGACCTTGCGCTGGCGGTAGGCGACGAGCCCGAACGAGACGACCGCCGCGATGGCGATCGGCACGAACAGGAAC
The DNA here is from genome assembly GCF_000337835.1 of Haloferax sulfurifontis ATCC BAA-897. Lineage (GTDB taxonomy): Archaea > Halobacteriota > Halobacteria > Halobacteriales > Haloferacaceae > Haloferax > Haloferax denitrificans. Next base: position 4,184 of record NZ_AOLM01000008.1, read on the forward strand.
GCTTGGCCGTACGTTTCGACGAACTCCGGCGTGAACGTGATGAGCCCACCGCTGGTCTCGCTCAGCGTCTCGAACGCGAACGCGACGGGTATCAGCGCCACCCACGCTATCAGTCGCTTCAGGGACGTGCGCGTGAACATCGGGCCGTCGCGCCCCTCGACGGGACTCATGCCGAGTAACGGTTCGATCTTCCCGCGGAGCCGCGGGTAGAGGAACAGGGTCGGAATCGCCCCGAAGACGACGCCGGCGATGATAATCTGAAGCAGGGCACCGATTCCCTCGGTTGCCCACACGGTCTCGGGGAGCCACGAAATCGCTTCGAGTTCTTCGACGCCGACGTAGAACTTCCCGACGTCGATGAACCACGCCGCGGTCTCTTCCATCGCCTTCGCGAGGAAGCCCAGCGCCGCGATCTGCTTGACGTCTTTCGGGTCCGTGATGAGCGACATCACGAAGAACCACGACAGCGTGACGACGATTAGCCCCTCGACCGCTCCGAGCGCGCTGAAGTCACCGATGAGAATCTCTCCGAAGACGATGCCGCCGACCGGAATCGCGAGACAGGCCCAAAACGAGCGGAACAGAAGGACGACCGACATCGCAACGAACCAGAACGGTCCGATAGAGAGGCCTAACCCGCCTATCGAGAACTCCGGCAGGAGTTCCGTAATCATGCTCTGCAGACCGTGTAGCGACATGACGAGGATGAACGCCATCATGTCCCTATGGTCGAAACTGAACGCACTACTCGAGTTGTTGGACGTTGTCACCATCCGGGTGGTGGTGGTCGAGCAACGTGTTTAATCGTTGGTATGAGTACAGCGTACGACTGTATATCGGACTGTACTCTGTGGAGTAATCGGTGGCAGTACATAGCAACCTCGTCAGTATGTCGTTCGCCCGGACTCCCTTCGGTCCCTGCGCTCGCAGGCCGGTTCGGATGCTACCGAAGTGGCTGTGTCTGTTCGCGTCGAAAAAGAACCGAGTGGCGGCGACGTCGACCGTCAGGCGTCGGTCGCGCCGACGCAACGCTCGACGTCCGCTCGGGACTTCATCTCCAAGACGTTGTACGGGGCATCGATGTCCGCGGCGACCGACCGGAACGATGGAAGCGGTTCGTGCGCGTCTTCGGTGCCGTCGTTGTCGTGGAGGTGTGCGACCTGAATACGGTCGCCGAATCGCTCGACGAACCGCCGGTAGTCGACGCCAGTCGCCTTCGCGTGGCCCACGTCGAGCGTCAGCTTCAGGAACTCGTCGTCGACGCCGACGTCATCGAGAAACGAGGCGAGGCGGTCCGGCGTCGCCGTGTGCCGACGCGTTCCCGGTTTGTCGCGCTGGTTTTCGAGACAGACCGGAATCCCCGCCTCGGCGGCGAACTCGGCGCACTCGCGGAGCGTCTGGACCGCCTGCGCACGGGTGTGTTCGCGGACGTGTTCGGGGTACCGAGTCCGAACCGAGCCCCCGTGGACGATGACGCCACCGGCGTCGATTGCCGCGGCGAGTTCGATTGCCTCTTCGGTCGCCGCGACCGCGGCCTCTCGAAGGTGCTCGTTGACGTTACCGGGCGCGACGTCGAGGTGCGGGCCGTGGACCGTGTAGCTCACGTCGAGTTCGTCTGCGACTGTCCGCAGGCGCTCGGCGTCTCGCTCGTCCGCCCGAACGTCCAGATAGCCCGCGCGGAGTTCGACGTGGTTCAGGTCGAACCCGCGGAGGAACTCGGCGAACGACGCGACGTCGGCCGCGTAGCGGATGTCCATCGACGCGCCGAACCGCGGTCGCTGGACGGGCGTCGCCTCAGACATCGACTTGGCTCGCGGGGACGAGGCGGTCGCCGCGGAGGACGGGCACGACCGAGCGAGAGTCGATGGCCGTCTCGAACTCGTGGAGGTCGCGCCGCCGAATCTCGTGTTTCTGTTCGTATCGCGGCCCTTTCGCCGTCACGAGGAGGCGCGCGTACCGCTCGCGGTCGCGGTCGGTGAGGCCGTCGCCGTGGAGGCACTCGTCGATGAGCGCCGCGCCGAGCGTGTCGTCGGGCGTCGGCTGACCGCTCGACCCGCTGGCGACGATCGTTATCGGTCGCCCGCGGTCTTCCAAGAGGTCCGCGACCGCCGCGGCGTTCGTGTAGCCGCCGACGAACACCTCGACACCGGGACCCCCGCGCTCGCGGAGCGTCGAGACCGCCCGCCCGCCGTTCGTGGAGGTCATCGCGGTCGGCCGCCCGTCGAGGTCCAGTCGCTGGACGTAGCTCGGCGAGTTGAAGAAGTCGTAGCCGGGGTTCGGCTCGTAGTCGTCGGTCTTGCCGCCGCCGATGAGACACTCGGGGTGGTCCTCCCGATACGCCGGTTCGTCGCCGCGCTCGTCGGTCACGTGGACGTACTCCGCACCGAGCGCGAGCAGTTCCGCCACGGTCGCCGAGAAGTGGGTCACGTCGACCACGACGTAGTCGCCCGGAGCCGGTTCTGCCGGGATGTTCTCACAGCCCTCTATCAATGTCTCTGCGAACACCGCTGTCTGTCGTCCATCTGCGGACATAGCCCACGTTCTCTACAACACCTACAAGTCAATTGCTAGTAGCGATATATATCGAACCGTACTGTCCGTAGTTATCCTCGCCCGCCGGCAGGTCCCCGGCGGTACGACTCGTCACTCGCGCGTACCGCGTCGTCCGGTCGTGTGAACCACCTCGGGGTCAAGCCCCGAGACACTCGTCTCGATTCATCTGTAGAAACGTGTTCGGCTCAATGGCTATCGGGCGCTCGACTATCGCCTTCGACGAGAGAATAGTCAGAAAGTTATACTAAAACAAGTATGAAATTTTATATATCCACCCACCGAGTTCTCTCTCGAAATCAGGCACCGACCGCGCCGTCGATCGCGGGATACCCGAGCCGCTTCGACTGCGTTCTCGCACCACGACTGCGAGTTCGGCTCGCTCGACAGTATCCGCGGAAAACGGCTTAACTACGGCTCAAGAATCCGTTTTCAAGTGCAAGCGTCGTCGGTAGGTTACTCGCACCCGGTAGCGCGGTTTTTCGGGGCGAGCGTCGCACACATTCTCTCGGTTAAACGTGTGAAACTGCTGAAAATACCGGATACGACGAATGGGACGAGTTCGATTACGAACGTCTCGCGTCCGTCACGGCGGGTCGGAAAGAACGTTCGAGTGGGGTCGCAATCTCACAACGGCAGTCTTCAAGTTTAGTGTCGAATATTTCATATTCCATACATTATTACTATACGACTATTGATTTTCGAAAGCTTCGGTTTCGGTCTCCGGTTCGGTATCGACGCCGGGTCGCCGACGCCGACAGCGTCTTTGACCGCCGGTCCAACGTCGATTCGAAATGGCTCTCGCCGCCGAACGACTCCGCCGATTCAAGACGCCGCTCCGCTACGTGATGGGCGCGCTCTACGTCCTCGCGGGAGTGATGCACTTCGTCGTGCCGAACGCGTACGCGCAGGTCGTCCCGCCGGTCTTCCCGGCGGCGCTCGCGCTCGTGTACATCTCGGGCGTCGCCGAAATCGCCCTCGGCGTCGGCGTCGTCTTCCGCCGCACCCAACGCATCGCCGCGTGGGGACTCATCGCGCTACTGGTCGCGGTCTTCCCCGCGAACGTCTACATGGCGACGAGCGACATCGTCCTCGAAGGTGTTCCGGCGGCACTTCGGGAGCCCTCCGACGCCGCGCTGTGGCTCCGACTGCCGCTTCAGGGCGTGCTCGTCGCGTGGGCGTGGTGGTACACTCGCCCGGAGTCCGACGGCGGCGTCGACTCGTCGTCGAACCGGTGACCGTCGCCGAGCGAATTGGTGTCCACCCCCACGCAGTCCGCTGTTTTCGGAACCGAACGGAACTGATTCAAGCGCGCCGATGCGACCCGTAGCCGATGACCGAAGACGACACTCACGACCACGTCGTCCCCGGAAGCGACGAGGCCATCGATTCGGCCGACGTTCGGGGCTACGACTTCGACGGCGCGTTCGACTTCGACGAGTTCCTCGACGCGTACGCGACGACCGGCTTTCAGGCGACGCAGCTCGCCGAAGCCATCGACATCGCCGAGGAGATGCAGGAGGCGGACGCGACCGTCTACCTGACGTTCACCTCGAACATCATCTCGTCGGGGCTGCGCGAGGCCGTCGCCTACCTCGTCCGCGAGGGCTTCGTGGACGTGCTCATCACCACCTCCGGCTCGCTGACCGAGGACGTCATCAAGACCGCGAAACCGTTCAAGATGGGCTCGTGGGACGCCGACGAGGGCGAACTCCGCGAGCGCGGCATCAACCGCCTCGGCAACATCTACGTCCCCTCCGACCGGTACGTCTGGCTCGAACAGTACCTCTATGACTTCTTTGAGGACTTCTTCGCCGAAGAGAAGGTGCGGACGCCGACGGCGTTCGCCCGCGAGCTGGGCGAGACGCTCGACGACGAGCACTCGGTGTTGAAGCAGGCGGCCGACAACGACGTGCCGGTCTACTGCCCGGCGCTCACCGACGCCGAGGTGGGCAACTTCCTGTACTACTACCGGCAGGGCTACGACAAGGACGTCGGCATCGAGATTCTCGACGACTACGACTCGCTCATCCAGAACGGGCTGCTCGCCGACGAAACCGGTCTCATCGCCGTCGGCGGGGGCGTCCCCAAGCACCACGCCATCATGACGAACCTCTTCCGCGGCGGCGCGGACTACGTCGTCTACATCTCGACGGGGATGGAGGGCGACGGCTCGCTGTCGGGCGCGCCCCCGAACGAGGCCGTGTCGTGGGGGAAAATCAAGGACCACGACACGAACTACACGCAAATCGAAGCCGAGGCGACGCTCGTCTTCCCGCTTCTCGTCGCCGGCGCGTTCAAGAACTAGCGGGACTCCGTATCCTATTGTTCCCTTTGTAGCGCTATGTTGGAGTCTCAGCCGTCGAAACGGCTACGTTAGACTCATAGCAATTTCCTTTAGCGGCCGGTCGTGTTGCCCGAATGATGGTATCAACCAGGAGAAATTTCATCGGGGGTTCTGCCGCGGCGTTGGCGGGTCTCGCCGGCTGTCTGACGACGAGTAGTTCCGAGAGTGACGCCGACGCGACGGGTTCCGGTGGCGGCGACGCGGAGACGTACGAGGTCGGGTATCAGGACTTCCAGACGAACATCGAGGCCACCGCGTTCCCCGATACGCTGTACTTCTACTGCGTGCAGTCCGGGTGGATGAACTGGCCGTCGCTGATGCAGTCGTTCGAGGATTCCTACGGCGTGGCGGTCCACGACGACGACCGCTCGTCGGGCGAGGCGCTCCAGCACATGCGCTCGCACTCGAACAACATGACCCACTCCGGGTACAACGGCGGGTATACCTACGGCATCGTCGCCCGGAACGAGGGCTTTACACAGGCGTACAAGCCGCAGGGGTGGGACAAAGTGCCGGACACGCTCAAGACCGACGACGGGCACGTCACGGCGACTCGCCGGGTGACGACGGCCGTGACCTACCGGAAGGACATCTACGAGGAACGCGGCCTCGACGAGCCGACCACGTGGGAGGACCTGCTCCAGCCCGAAATCATGCAGGACCTCGCGCTCCAGACCCCGCAGGCGGCGGTCGGACTCGCGGCGGCGCTGTCGGTCAACAACGCCCGCGGCGGTAGTATGGACGACCTTCAGCCCGTCATCGACTACTACGAGCGGATTCAGGAGGGCGGCGCGGAGTTCACCGACAACTTCCTCGCGCAGTTCTCCCGCGGGGAGTACGCGACGTTCGTCCGGTACGACTACTCCGGGCTCGACCTCAAGTACAACAACGACGAGGTCGCAGAGGAGAACGTCGGCGTCGCGCTCTTGGGCGGCGAAAACGGCAATAAGGGAGCGCTCAACATGCCGTACGGCTACGCGCTCTTGGAGGGCGCGCCGAATCCGGCGGCGGGCAAGCTGTTCATGGACTACGTCCTCTCGCTGGAGGGCCAACAGCAGTTCCTCGACGCCTACGTCAGGCCGATTCGCTCCTCGGAGCTGGAGCTTCCCGACGAGTTCATCGACCCTACCGAGTACGACCGGACGGAGTTCCAAGTCGACTACGGTCAGTTGGTCGACCGGCAGGAGGACATCATCCGAGAGATAACGCGCGGCGCGAACATCTGAGGATGTCCGACCGACACGCCGAGAACAGTCCGCTCTCGCTCCGGGCGCTCACGGCGCGGGCGGTCGGCGCGTTCGAGACCGTCGCGAACCCCGTCACCGAACGAGAGCGCGAGTACCGCCGCATCGTCGCGCTGTGCGCGCCGTTTTCGGTGCTGTTGCTCGTCGCGGGCCTGTACCCCCTCTCCGAGGTCGTTCGCATCAGCGTCTCGACGGCCCAGTACGAGTCGGTCGGGTTCTCGCTCGACGCCTACGCGACGCTGTTCGGGGACCCCTACTACCGCCGGGTGGCGTTCGACTCCCTGTGGCTGACCACCGGGACGACGCTCGTCTCGGTCGGACTCGCCGTCCCCATCGCGCACGCACTCGAGAAGTACGACCTCCCCGGCGAGGACCTCCTCGTCACGCTCGTCTCGTTCCCCATCAGCCTCCCCGGCATCGTCGCCGCGTTCATGATTCTGGTGCTGTTCGGGAACAACGGCGTCGTCACCGCGGTCGCGGCCGCCCTCACCGGGAGCCGGCCCACCGACCTCGCCTTTGCGGTCAGCGTCCCGGGGCTGTTCGTCGCCTTCGTGTACTCGATGGTGCCGCGCGCGACGCTCATCCTCCGCGGGACGTACGCCGAGGTCGACTCGGCCGCCGAGGAGGCCGCCCAAGCCCTCGGCGCGACGCCGTTCGAGACGTTCCGGCACGTCACGCTCCCGCAGATTCGACCGGGCATCACCGGCGCGCTGATTCTCACGTTCCGGACGGGGCTGGCTATTTTCGGGACGCTCGTCGTCATCCAGACGCTCGTCGTCTGGACGCTCCAGCTCTCGCGGGAACTCGGCGTCGGCTACGACGTGCAGGTCGCCGGCGCGATGGCGACCGTCTACTTCGCGTTCACCTTCCTGTTCACCGTCCTCGGACTCCGGTACACCAGCGCGGAGGTCGGCATATGACGCCGTCCCTCTCGCGTCGGTTCGGACGGTCGGCCGTGACGCTGGCCCTGTTTTCGACGGTCGCGTTCCTCATCGCGCCCATCGTGCTCACGATCGTCGCCTCGTTCGCTACGAGTTGGACCGGTGTCCTCCCATCGGGGTTCGTCACCTTCGAGAACTGGCGGGCGGTGCTGGGGCTCGCTGATACGATTGGCTCACAGCGCAGTATGGGGTGGGACCCCCTGTTCAGCCTCCCGCTCGGCGGCGAGACGCTTTCGGTGTTGGTCCCGGCGGAGTTGGCGTTCAGCATCGGGCTGGCGCTCGGCGGCGTCCTCATCAACCTCGTCGTCGGCGTTCCCATCGCGTACGCGGTCTCCCGCTACGAGTTCCCGGGCAAAGAGTGGGTCAACGCCGTCTCGGTGCTCCCGCTCGTTCCGGGCGTCATCTTGGGCGTCGCGTTCCTTCGAGCGTACCCGGACCTCTCGGCGACGAGCTTCGGGCTCATCGTCGGCTACTCGCTGTTGAAAGCGCCGTTCATGGTGATGGCCGTGCAAAGCGAGTTCGAGTCGATGCCGCTCCGACAACTGGAAGAGTCCGCCCGCTCGCTGGGCGCGTCGTGGCCGCGGACGTTCCTGACGGTCATCGTCCCGAACGCCCGCTCGGGCATCGTCTCGGGGGCCATCATCTGCTGGGCGCTCGCGGCCGCGGAGTTCAACTTCTCGTACATCGTCTGGGCGAAAGGCACTCAGCCGCTGGCGCTCTTCTTGCAACGCCACATCTCGAACAGCACGTTCACCAAGGCGGCGGCCGCCGTGTCGATGTTCTTTTTCATCATCGTCGCGGTCACCCTCCTCCTACAGCGGGTCGGTCGCCGCGGATTCGACACCAGAGGTAGCTAATGGCAGACGTGACACTAGACGCGGTTCGGAAAGACTACGACGACACGACGGCGCTGGACGGCGTTTCGCTCACCGTCTCGGACGGCGAGATTCTGGGCGTGCTCGGCCCCTCGGGGTGCGGGAAGACGACGACGTTACGAACCGTCGCCGGCTTCGAGACGCCGACCGACGGAACGGTGAGGTTCGACGGCGAGGACGTGACGAACGTCCCCCCGGAGAACCGAAACGTCGGATTGGTCTTCCAGGAGTACGCCCTATTTGACAACATGACGGTCACCGAGAACGTCGCGTTCGGGCTGAAGATGCGGGGCGTCGGGAAGCCCGAGCGACAGACTCGGGCCGAGGAACTGCTCGAAATGCTCGACATCGGCGAGATGGGCGACCGCGACCCGACGACCCTCTCCGGCGGCCAACAACAGCGCGTCGGGCTGGCGCGCGCGCTCGCCATCGAGCCGAACGTCCTCCTGTTGGACGAGCCGATGACGGGGCTCGACGCCCAACTGAAGGCGCGCCTGCGGACGGAAATCGGCGCGCTACTGGCGGAGTTGGACGTCACCGGCCTCTACGTCACCCACGACCAGGAGGAGGCGATGGTGATGTGCGACCGCGTCGCCGTGCTGAACGAGGGTCGCGTCGAGCAGGTCGGCACGCCCCGAGAGATATACGAGTCGCCGGCGAACGAGTTCGTCTCGGAGTTCGTCGCGCTCGACGCGCCCGACCTCCCGTTCGTTAGGTGGTGATTCGCTGGTGGGTCGCGGGTGGGTCGCCGATGAGTCAACTGGAATCGACTCACGCGCTTGCGGGACCGCCCGCGACCGCCGACCGACCGCCGGCTTCGACGGCGTCCGGCGGGAGATGCGGAAGGCGATAGACGCGGTCATCGCGTTCGAGTCGGAGCGTCTCGCTTCCGAACAGTCGGTCGGTGGCGCTCCGGACGCGCTTTAGTTCGGTCCGCGACTCGGGAGCGAGCCGCCATTGCGGCCCGAACAGCCGGTCGTAGCCGACGAGCCGCCCGTCTCCGGACGCCCCGTCGCAGACGCGGTACTCCATCGCCAGATACCGGAACGACCGGTCGAAGACGCCCAGCGCGGTGAACACCCCGGCGACTATCACGGCTCCCCCGAGCAGTTCGACCGCGACCCCGTCGGTCGTCGCGGTGCTGAGCAGGCCAACTAACGTCAACCCGGTCACCAACAGGAGCGCGAGCGGGGACCGGAGCCCGCGGACGACCCCGCCCACGACGACCGCCGATGGCTTCGGGCGGACGACTTCGGCCCCGTCCCGCGAACTCTCGATTCGCTCCCACTCGGGGGTGTCAGGAGCGAATCCGAGGTCGACCGACGTGCGCTCGTCGTACGCTTCCAGTCGGTCGCGGTAGACGTCGACGATATCGGCGAGCAGTTTCACCGCGAGGACGAACGCCAGCACGAACGGCGGCGGGGCACCCGCGATGACGAACCCCCCGCCGATGAGGAGCGCCGAGCCGGTTCCCGCCATCGACACGAGCGCCGACTGAAGCGGTTGCTGTGGCGGGACCGACGCGTAGGTCCCGCCGAGGAGGTAGCGGCCCACGTCCACGGCCCGGCCGACGACGACGGCGAGCACGCCCAACCCGACGGAGAGCGACTCGGCGTCGGTGAGCGTCGCGCCCGTTGTCTCGCCGACGCCGCCGACCCCGATTGCACCGAAGAGGGCCCAACCCACGCTTCCGATGGCGAGGGCCATCAGGATGGCCGGGAGGTTCGCGACCTGAATCGACAGCGGCAGGACGGGCAGTCCGACGCGGCCGCGCTTTTCCGACAGGGCACCGAACACGAGCCACGAAAAGCCGTTCGCGTCGTAGGTCGGTCTGCCCTCCGCGAACAGCGCCTTCACCGCGGCACCGACGAGACACGCGCCGAGTTCGACCCAGTAGACCGCCAACAGCGCCACGAGCGACCAGTCGAGCGCGAGCACGCCGACGAGCGGGACGGCGTTGACCGCCATCAACACCGCCACCTTCGCCCGCCGCTTCTCCCTGGGGGTGAACTGCATTGCAGACGGCGAGGCGTTCCGACTCGAGATAGTTAGGTGGTCTGGCTCGCGTCGGGCGGTTGGAGCCGACTTCCCGCGACCGGTAAACAAGGTTGATGATGTCAACAAATCATATAGAACGTATGCGTCCCTCCATTCGATACCTCGCCTCCCTCGTCGTCGGTCTCGTCGTCGCCGGTGTGGCCGTCTCGGCCGCCGACGCGCCGGGATTGCTTCCCGTGGCAATCGCTCCGCTGTACGCGGCGACGACCGCTCGCGGTCGCCGACTACGAGTCGCTCCCCGAGTAGTCGCGTGCCGCCGAGACGCTTCGAGAGCGGGTTTCATCAGATATATGACCGGATGAGCGAAACGACCAATCCGATGGCCCCTCCACGGTACGGCGACGTCCCGACTTCGTCTCTCCCCGCCGACATCGGATTCCTCCCGGTGCTCTCGGCGAACCTCCTCCCGCTCGCCGGCGTGCTGTGGTTCGGCTGGAACCCGGGGACGCTCCTCGCGGTCTACGTCCTCGAACTGCTGTTTTTGTTCCCGCTTTCGGGCGTGAAGGCGCTGTTCGCCGGCCGGCCGCCGACCTCGTTCCGCGAGGACGGCGTCTTCAGCCTGTCCGACAACGACCTCGTCGACAAGCGCGGAAGCGTCAGTATCCACGACCGACTCCCGCCGGTGTACCCGCGAAACGTCCCGTTTGCGACCGCCGTCGTCGGCGGCGGCGCGTGGGTCGGCGTCTTCCTCCTCGCGCCGCTCTCGGAGGTCGTCTCGGTTCTCGACGTGCTCGCCCGGCCGGAGGCGGTCGTCAGCGTCGCCGCGCTCGTCGTCGGGCAGGTCGGCGAGACCGCCGCCGAGTTCCTCCGGCGCGACCGATACACCGAGCGCTCGCCGTACGCCCTCGTCGAGATTCCCGCCCGGCAAGCGATGTTTCTCGCGTGTTTCCTGTTCGTCGTCGTCCTCGGCGGCGCGACGGTCGCGCTCGCGGGGTTCGTGTTCGTGAAACTGCTCTTCGAGTGGTCCGGCTTCCGCGCAGAGCAGGGCGGCGGCGGCCGGCTTACGAGTTGGCTCTCCGGCCCCGACAGCGACGCGACCCGCGGCGAAATCGACGTTCCCGACGGCCGACCCTCGGTCGCAATCGACGCGGACCGTCGCGCGGTGGTCGCGGCCGCGGTCTGGCGCGCGGCCACCACGACGGGACCGTTCTACGTCACCATGGCCGCGATGGTCTGGATCGGCGGGACCGCGTTCGTCGTCGAGGGGACCCCCTCGCTCGCGGTCTGGGTCGGGTTCGGTCTCTTCGGGCTCTGCCTCCTCGCGTTCATGCTCGCCGGCGATATCGTCGAGAGCGTGCTCGCGAGCGGGTGGCTGACCTACCGACGTTTCGGCGACCGCCTCGTCGTTCACGACCGCCTGACGAACGAGTCGCAGTGGGCGGCGGCGGTCGGCGACCTGCGCGACGCCGAAGTCGTGGCGACTCGGCCCACCGACCGCTACCTCGGAACGCGGACCATCGCGGCGACGGTCGGCTGGGGCGACGACGAGACGGAACACACGCTCGGACCTGTCGCGGACGCCGAGGCGTTCGTCGACTCGTTCGACCTCCCGGTCGGCTCAACCGACCTCCCGCCGCTCGACCGCCGGTTCGTCGGGGCCGCCATCGCTTCGGTCGTCCTCACCGCGGTCGGCGTCGTCACCGTGGTTTTCACTCCGCTCGGGCCCTCCACGAGTTGGCTTCTCGCGCTGTTCCTGTTCCCGGCTTTCGCCATCGTCCCCAAGGGGTTCTGGAAGCTCGCGCACCCGTGAGGCGAGAGTCGGGACTGTCGATTTGGTGAATGCGTGTGAGCGAATTCGAGGAGAGCGAGCAAACGTGAGGAGGGAGTGCCCGATGGGACCGCCCGCGACGGCCCGCGGACGGACTACCCTCGCGAATGTAACGAGTAGGCGATGAGCACGACGCCACAGAACTGAAACAGCCGCGTGACGAGCGTGAGCGGCTGTTGGTACTGGAGGCCGATGTAGCCCTCGCGCAGGAGCACCGACCCGACGAAGGCGACGCCGAACGCGACGGCCGTGAGCAGGAACAGGCCCGCGGAGAGCGCCCGCATCGCCCGGCTGTCGTGACGGCGGTAGCCGCGATAGGCCTGATAGCCGACGTAGCTCCCGACGAGCGTCGAGCCGAGGGCGAGCGCGACGATGAGCCAGTCGAGGACGGCCGACAGGGTCGCCATCTCAGAGGTCCTCCCACATCCGTTTGAAGCGGTCGGCGGTGTCGGGTTCCCCCTCGCCGGGGAACGACTCGTCGTCGGTGCGCGTCAGGGACGACTCGAACGACCCGTCGTCCAGTGCGACGGAGAACTCGGCGAGCGTGGCGGTGTAGACGCTGTAGTGATTGTTACTGGTTCGAATCTCGGTCTGTTCGTCGAGGAGTCCGTACGCCTGTAATCGTTCCACCCGGCGGTAGACCGTCGGTTTGGACATCTCACACTCGTCGGCAAGCTCTTGTGCGGACATTGGTCTGGTACTCGTCGCTTCGAGGATGTCGCGGGCGTACTCGTCGCTGAGGAGGTCGAGAACGTCACCCAGCGCCGGATCCTCACTCACGGTGGTCGGATGACTGCTCGGCGGATTAATAGGCCCACGGGTTTCCACCCCCGCTGGTCGCGGCGACCGACTCGGGACGGGGGTTCGGTGGGGGTGTCGAGATAGCACGGTAGTTCGGGGTAGTGCGACGATACCGCGGGAGCCTACGGCGATGCTGTGGAGGGGCTGTCGCGTCAGCGATGGCCGCGATGGGTGCCGAAGTGCTGTCAGAGGGCACAGTACGGTACTGCTCGGGAGGGCAGTCCGATGTCAGTGCGGCGGGGCCCATCGCAGTTCGACCGACGCGCCGGGACAGTATATAAAACGGGGGCCAGTTTCTGACCCAGAAACTCGCGGGTTTTCAGGCCGAACAGCCGACAGAGCGGCCGACTTCGACGAGGCGGTCCGTCTCGACGCCGGTCCCGCGGACGGTGTGGCCGTAGCCGTCGCAGTTCCACGACAGCGACGTGGTCGGCCCGTAGTCGATAGTCGCCGGCTGACCACCCACCGTCGCGTCGCGCTCGTCGGCGTCGATGTCGAGGGTGTAGTTGAACTTCGCCATCGTGAGCTCGCGGCCGCCGGCGGCGTAGCGGAGGCCGACCCCGTCGATGCGGCCGGTGGTCCGCGTGGCGTAGACCAGTTCGTACGCGGGCGGAACCGTCGGCTCGGGGACCGAAATCGAGCTCCGCGCTTCCAAGTCGGCCCTGCTACGGAACCACTCCGTGTTCGGCGTGTTCGGTCGCTCGACGGTCGTGTTCGCACCGATTTCCGGGCGGAACGCGTCCGCCGACACGGCCGCGTCGAACGTCACGTTCGTGTACGTCGTCGTCACCGACCGCCGGGTCCCGTCGGCCGTCCACGCCGTCTGTTTGCGGAGCGGGTAGAACCGCTCTGCGTCGAGCCACAGCCGCTGGCGGTAGCCCGCCTCGCTCCGGTTCGCCTCGGGGGCGATGTCGAGGACGTACGCCTCGCGCCCGCCGACGGTGTCTGTCTCGACGAACTCGACCGCGTAGCTACGGTTCGCGTCGGCTCCGGGGGCGGCACCCGGCGCGACACCGGCGTGTCGCGGCACGACGGGAAGCGGCGACACGCCGATGGACTGCGGGCGACCGTCGCCGTCGGTCAGCCCCGCGGCCGCGACGAGCAGTTGGAGCCGTTCGGCCGTCCGCGACTCGGTCGGCGGCCCCGTCAGGTCGATGGCGGTCACCTCACCTCCGTCTGTGTCGTGAAGCCAGAGCGTCGACCCGTTCGAGACCTGCCGGTCGTACTGTCGGTTCACCGCGTTTCGGAAGTTCACGCGCTTCCGTTCCGTCTCCGGGACGAGCGTCACGTCGGCGACTGTCCGAGACCTGACGGTGTCGTTGGTTCGAATCTCGACCGTCTGCCTCCCGGTGAGCGTGTCGATGCCGCGGTAGCGCTCGGTCACGTTCGCGTCGACCGCGGGGCTCGCGTCGCCTATCGCGCCCCCCGTCGTCCAGAGGACCGCGGAGAGCGCGACGGCGACGAGCACGAATGCGGCGAGCGTGCGTCGGTTGAGTCGGAGTGGAGGGCGAGTCATGCTGTGTACACCCTGACAGGGAGTTCGACTGCGTGTCTGGGAGCCGACGGCTAAATACTTCTGGACGCCGGTCGTTCCGGGCGCCCACCGAACCGACAGCTACGCCCTCAACGCCCGAGACCGGTCGGATATGTCGGCCTCCACGACTCCCTCGACGCGAACGCGAGCGTGGGTCTGCGCCCTCCAGTGGGGTCTCGTTCAGGCGTTCGTCCTCGACACGTTGGGTCGGTTCCTTCGGACCGACTCATCGGCGGGGCCGCGGGCGACTGTACCGGCGTGTTGCTCGCGGTTCTCGGGTTCGTTGTTTACTCGTGGTACACCGTGGCGACGCAGACCAGCTATCGCCTTGGCGGCGGGACGGGTATCGTCGCGGCCGCGTCTGTCGGTGCCGCGGTCGGCTACGCCTCCACCGATACCGACCGTTCCGGCGCCGAGCTCGGGAGTTCCTCGTGTTGCTACTGGTGTCCGCGCTGGTGTTGGCGCTCGCGGTTGGACTTGTGACGCTCGCGCTCGCCCTCGTCGGCGTCTCGGTGTTCGTCGGCTCGTCGGTCGTCGTGCCCGCCGTTCCCATCGTCGGGTCGCTCGCGATTTCGGGGTATCTGGCGTTCGTCGCCGAGACGACGCTCGTTTCTCGAATCGCTGACGGGTGACTCGACGACTGGTCGACGACGCTTCCACCCGTACACGCCTCGAACCGCCGGGGAGTTTATGCGCGTGGGGATGGTATTCAACCAATAATGTCCAGCGAGCGGATGGAGTTGTTCGAACACGTCGAAGCCGACCTCATTCTTCGGGAGTTCTTTCAGGAAGTCACCGAGTACGCGATATTTCTCCTCGACGCGGACGGGCTCGTGGCGACGTGGAACGAGGGCGCGAGACGCATCAAAGGTTACGAGCACGACGAGATTATCGGTCGCCATCTATCCGTGTTCTACCCAGACGACGGCGACGGTACGTCCCCCGAGGCGGTGCTCTCAATCGCCGAATCCGAGGGGAGTTACGAGGAGAAGGGGTGGCGCGTCCGGAAAGACGGGTCGCACATCCTCGTGCACGTGACCGTCCGCGCGCTGAACGACGACGCCGGTGAACTCAAGGGGTTCACGAAAATCGTCCGGGACGTCACGGAGACCTACGAGTACCGACAAGAGCTGGAACGAAGCCGAGACCGACTCGAACGCACCGAGCAACTGGCCGATATCGGCGGGTGGGAGGTCGACTACGAGACCGGCGACCTCCAGCTGACCGATGGAACCAAACGGCTGGCGGATATTCCGCCCGACGCGGAACTGACGCTCGACGAACTCAGAGACCACTTTCACGAGGACGACCGCGCGATTATCGACGAGGCTATCGAGGGCGCGCGAACCGACGGCGAGCCGTTCGACATCGAGATGCGAGTGATAACGGCGACGGGGCGAACGCGGTGGGTCCAAGTCCGCGGCGAGCCGACGGGCAACCGGACGAACGTCCGCGGCGCGGTGCGCGATATCTCGGACAGGAAGGAGCGCGAAGAGCGGCTCATGGTGCTGAACCGCGTGCTTCGTCACAACCTCCGGAACAACCTCAACATCGTCAGCGGCTACGCGCGGGAGCTTCGTCGGGACCTCGACGGGGTCGATATCCCGGCGCTGGGCGACGGTGACCACGAACGGTTACACGAGACGCTGGAGAACATCAGCGAGACGACAAGGGGTATCGACGCGGAACTGCGGACGCTCGACAAGTTGGTCGACGCGGCGAGCCGGTTCTCGGCGGAGGCGATGGTGTCGAAGACGAACCGAATCATCGAGAACGCCGACGGGCTCATGTCGACCGGCGAGAAGGCTCGTCGGTTCGAGAGCGTCGTCAAGGAGGGCGCCGACAGACGCCCGGTTCGCGTCGACGACGTGTTCACCGACCTCAAACAGACCTACGAGCAGAAATACCCCGAGGTAGAGATTCGACTCGAACCGGGCGAACAGACCGTACTCGCGGGCGAACACTCGCTGTTCCTCGCGCTCGACGAACTCGTACAGAACGCCATCGTCCACAACGACGAGGACTGTCCTATCGTCGCTGTCTCGTCGCGTCGCCTCTCCGGCGAGCGGGTCGCCATCACGGTCGAGGACAACGGCCCCGGCATCCCGCGAACCGAACGCGAGATTCTGAAACGCGGGAAAGAGACCCCGCTGGCACACGGGAGCGGGATGGGGCTGTGGACCGTCCACTGGTTCGTCACGCAGTTCGACGGCGAAGTCTCCATCGAGGACCGCGCCGAAGGCGGGTCGACGGTCGAAGTCAGACTCCCCACGCCGGAGAACTGACGTACCGGCTCAAGTCACATCCTCTTTGGCCGGAGAACTCGGCTCAACGCTGGCGACGTTTTGGTAGTGCGTGGTATGGTGGGGCGAGACATTCTTTGGGTAGTTCCGATAACCTAGATTATTCGAATTGCCCGGATTGTCTAATTATTCGGATTATCCGAGTGTTCTATAGTATCTCAGTAGTGTCGATACTGTGGATACGGTGCCTGTCGTTGAGCGGGAACGTGGCTCGGGAGAGGCACACTATCCACACACTTCAAGTAATCCACATTATTTGAAAAATAGAGATTATCAAAAGCACCGGTCGGTTCAGTCGCGTCGAATCGCGGTGAATCGCTCAGTTTTCCAGAGTATTCGAATTATCCAGATACTGTCGCTCGTCGGGGTTGCGTAACTCGTCCATCGTCGCCGAAGAATCTGCCCGGGATGGATTATGAGCACCATCTAGGCAAGCTACATTATCTAGATTGCTTGGATTTGGCAGGTGGAACCTGTAGCGATGACCAGTCACGAGACCCACGGAACTCGAATAACGCGTCACATCTGGATGTCGTAGATTATTCAGATTATCGCAAGTAAGTGGGTAACTCAAAGACTGCTCATAGTCGAGGAATCCAACGACTGTCGATTCTCCAGAGAGATCAGATACCCCGAGCAATCGAAGAAATCTACTAAACCCACGCTTCTTAGATAATCCAAATTATCCACATTGTCCGAATGTCGTCCGATTTAACCCGGACTCGTGAGAAGTCGTAGACGACTATGACGACGCATTTCGATGACTTCGACCACGAGACACACATGCGCGAGTCGAACCGCATCGTGACGGAGTCCGATATCCGACGCCATCCCGAGTTGCACCTCGCCTACCGAGCGTGCCGGGAGTACGACGCCGACGAGCGGGCGGAGATGGTGAGCGCCAGGAGACAGCTGACGACGCGTTCGCGAACGCCTGTCAACGACATGATTGGGCCGCCCAAGCGAGTCAGTTCGTAGCCCGGACGGGGTCGAGTAACACTCTACGCTGACGCAGACGGCTCACGTCGCCCACATCTTGGTCCAGATACAAATAATCTCGGAGACCGGTACGTACGAGGGCTGTCGTGGCCGTCGGATGTGGTTGGCGTCAGGGCTCCGTCAGTGCCGCGGATTCGGGGTAGTCGTGCTTGGGGAGTACACGGCGTCGATACCGACGAGAGCGATTTCCAATGGCACCAAATGTATTATTTAAATAATTCAGATAGTTTGGAACTCTTGAGTTATTCAGATATAGTGCGTATCGACCGCGGACACGGGCGGTCGACTGCACCTCGACGCCGGCCGAAGTCACTCGGTCCGTGCGGCCTCGGCGGCCGTTCTGAACGCGCGGGCGTTCGCTTCGGCAGTGTCGAACTCGCCGCGAGCGATGGCGTCGGCGTCGACGATGGCACTCCCGACGCCGACGGCCGTCGCGCCCGCCTCGAAGAACTCATCGACGTTGTCCAGTCCGACCCCGCCGGTCGGAACGGACGGAATGTGGCCGAGGGGACCGCCGAGCGCCGAGACGAATCCCGGTCCGAGCGTACCCCCCGGGAAGACCTTCACCATGTCTGCACCAGCATGGAAGGCGTTCACGGCCTCTGTCGGCGTGGTGATACCCACGAGCGAAGGCGCGCCGTAGCGGTTTGCGGTCTCGACGACGCCCTCGTTCGACGAGGGCGTGACGATGAACTCCGCGCCGAGGACGGTCCCCGCGCCGACGGAGACCTCGTCGGCCGCGAACGACGCCGACACGTCTCGAATCATGTCGAGAACGCCGTCGGTGTTCGCCGTTATCTCGACCGTCGAGACGCCGCCGCGGCGGAGTGCGTCGACCGTCTCAACCGCCGTCTCGGGGTCTGTGCCCGAATAATTGCGACGATGCCCGAGTCCGAGATTCGCTGGGCGGTGGATGCGACCATATTCGAAGCAGGCCGACCCGCGACTTGACTTTCGGGGTAGCGACACCCGACACAAGCAGGTGTGCGGCGCCGTTCGTCTCGACTGGACGCGCAATCGAATCCAAACCACTCGGGAGAGGACTTGGGCCCCGCGACCGTCCCGGCACGCATCCGACCGCCTTACAGAAGCGGGGGGAGCGGCATCAACTCTCGCCATGCCGCGGAGAGTCTCCGGAACCCCTGGCGGAACCACCGCCAGACCGCCACCCTCAATTCGAGATGATTCATGGAGCCGACCAGCTGTCATCTGTTCAACTAACGAATATCCAACAGCTTGTGTTACTAGTATCATGGACTACTACCGTCCATAATATTGCTACTTTATTACACTAATCCTTAATGACAGCTCCATCGGAATCGCAGGAAACGGCAGTCCGGAACGGAAGCGTATACATCACGGCACCGGTAGCAAGAAGGCAGAAAACAGGTCTCAGCACGAATCCGTGCAGACAGTTTTAGCAGTTGAACGGCGAGAGTACCGGTCCGAGGGTACGTGACGTCAAGAAGTCGGTAGCGTCGCTACCCGGCCGGAATTACACGGTCGACAAAGTTAATACCAGTCTAGTACTTCGCCACCATTCCTTGTGTACTTTCTACAATTTTAATTGTGGACGGGATCGTAGTACTCGTTCGGAGTGTCAGAAATAGTAACTTCTTCAGATAGACGGAATCACGATTACAGTTGGTTCTATGCCGATTGAATTCAATCCGAAAATCAGTCGACGATCACATCGAACAGTCCGGTGGACTATCTCGTGAGATAGTTGGTTCGACTTATGGCCGGTACTATCTGAATATCCAGCCTCGTTGACAGCGACCACAGCTATATACTCGCTCGCGAGGCTTCGAGATTCCACCGAGCTCCCGGAACGTACTGAGTACGGTTCCCCCCATGCGCGCCATACTGTTCGACGGGAGGCTCTCAGAGCCAGTCGTCACCCCACGCATCGAGCGACTCGAACACGGGACAGAGCGCGTCTCCCCTCTCGCTTAGGGTGTAGTAGCTCGCGACCGGTGCCTCGAACTCTTTGCGGTTCTCGATGAACCCCGCTTCCTCCAGATCACCAAGAACACGCGAGAGCGTGTAGGAACTCGCGCCTGTCGAGCGCTTGAGTTCGTTGAACCGCTTTTCACCCTCACGTAAGTCGTTGAGAACGATGAGCTTCCATTTCGACCCTATCATCTCGATCGAACCGACGACGTTGCAGACGTCCGCGTTCCGTCGTTCGACCTCCGTCGGTTCGTCGGTTTCTTCCGAGGGTGGTTTGGTCACCATTACTTGGTTATCGTATTATTGCCACGAACATAAATGGGTTTGGAGACAAACCAGATACTGTAATGAAACTACAAAACTCGACGGTGCTTGTAACCGGGCCAACCGGTACATGGGGCCCTGCGTGACGGACCGTCTCGCTGACCTCGGTGTCGATGTCGTCGGGACGTGCTTCGATGAAACAGCGAGAGAGGACGTCGAGACGCGCGCAAAGCACGCCGACGCTGTGTCGTACTACCAGGTCGATCTGACTGACCAAACAGCAGTCGAAGCCTTCGCTGAGACGGTGCTCGGCGAGCATGGAACGGTCGACCACGTCGTCGGCCTCGCCGGCGGTTTCTCGATGGGAGGCATCGAAGACACCGATATCGACGCGTTCCAGGCCGCACTAAACCGCCATGCCACGACGGCATTCCTGACCGTCAAGGCCTTCGCCGACCAGCTCACCGCCCAGAGCGGCGTTTTTCTGTTTAGCTCCGACCGTGCTATCGACCCCGTCGGCGGAACGCTCGCGTACGACGTCGGCAAGAGTGCAGTCCGCACGCTGACCGAGTCGCTCGATACCGAACTCGAAGCACGAGTCAATGCAGTCGCACCCTTCCTCATCGACGTACCGGACAACCGCGAAGCGATGCCCGATGCAGACGTTTCAGAGTGGACGGCCCCGGAAGCAATTGTCGGTGGAGTCATCCACCTCCTTTCGAACGATGGAATCACGGGCCAGACTGCCCGGACGACGGGCGGCCAACCGGAGCTAGCGGAATGACGTCGCAATCAACGGCAAACTCCCCAACGGAGACCACAACCCATTGGAGTCTGCTAGTCGTTCGGCTCGCCTTGGGAGTACCCATATTAATCTCTGGCGTCGGAAAGGTCCTCGCAATCGGCCCGAAACCGATGGGAATCTCGGGTTTCGCAGGTTTCTTAGCTAGCCTCGGGGTCCCGCTTCCGACCGTTGCGGCATGGGGGGTCGGCCTCCTCGAGCTCGTTGGTGGAGCCCTCCTGTTGGCTGGACTGACCGTTCGAGTCACGAGCGCGTTAATCGCAATCGATATGCTCGTTGCGACAGTGATGTATCATCTCCCAAACGGATATCCAGCGGCGAGCGCCGGTGTCGAACTGACGCTTACGCTGTGTTTAGTCGCGCTCGCGCTCGCGATTACCGGCCCCGGAGCGTTCACCGTGAGACGTGCGTTGTCTGATACGGAACGTCGGCCATCCGGTGCGTCTCAGTCGAGGGGGACGGACAGATAAGTCGCACCGTTTGGGGGATTCTGTCGCAGGGCGGCGTCTGTGGCCCAACAAGACAGTCGCCTACTCGTAGGCTAACCGGAGTTCGATTTCGTTCGACCCGGTACTGACGAGTTCGATGAGCCGCTGACGGTACTCGCTGTTCTCGACGCGTGCGTGCGGCGCCGCGATGGCGACTGCACCTCGTACGTGGTCTTCGGCGACGATGGGTGCGGCGACTGCGGAAACGCCCTGTGCGGTTTCGTTGTGGTTGAGCGCGTAGCCACGTTCTCGGATTTCGGCGAGTTCGTTCTGGAGTTCGTCCATCGACGTAATCGACTCGGGCGTCTTCTGCGGGAGACCGTGCGTCTCGACAACGTCCGCAACGTGTTCGTCCGACGAGAAGGCGAGCATCACCTTTCCGGACGCCAGGCAGTTCATGAACTCGTGTTTCCCCAGCCGTTCGTGGGTCTCAATCGAGTTCTCTCCCAACTCCTGTGCGAGGTATACCGCTTTCCCGCTCTGTTCGACCGTCAGCCATACGGCCGCACCGCTTTCTTCGGCCAACTGTTTGAGGGTCCCTCTCGACTTCGAATATATCGAAAACGTGTCCCGCGCGGCGATACCGTGGTCCAGGAATCGAAGCGAGAGACTGTACTGCCCATTTTCGTTCACGAAGTAACCGAGATGCGTGAGAGTCGTCAGATAGTCGTGCAACGTACTCTCTGCCATCTCGACGTTCGACGCAATCTCGGTGAACGTCGCAGACTCCAACTGCTGGACGGTCTGGACCAAATCGAACACTCGAACTGCCGTTTTGATGGGCCGGTTCGGCGAGTCGGTGTGTGCCATAGTGTATAGAATGGCTAATCATAACATAAGACTTGTTCTGTGATGCCACACCTTCCGTCGCGGAGACAACAGTCTCACGCCGGACTATCGTACGGTTTCCGGTTCGTGACCGACTCCGGTTTCGTGACTCCGTCGGGAAAATTACACTCATAGTTCTGTAAATCACACCGCCGGATGACGCGTCGACCTCGACTCTATCGAAGTCGCTGTCCGACCTGTCAAGACCGGCTTCGGCGGGACGACGGCCTCTGCGGATAGAGTCGGAGCCGACGCTCCGGCGAAATCGAGTTCGAGGATATCGAACCGAGGCTAATCGGTTTAGCAAACGCGGAGTTGTGTCCCTTCGGACCGACGAAAACGAGGCACGCTCGGTTACCGAACCGTGCGGAGTTGCTCAGATTCGGACGTAGACGTCGCCGTCGACGGCCTCCGCGTCAAACGTACCGATACACTTCCCTGAAACCTCATGCTCACCGGACTCGATATCCAGTTCCCAGAGATGCCACGGACAACTCACGCTGAGCTCCTCTTCGTTGACCCCGCCCCGGGACTCCGTCCACGTATGCTCCGCGTTAATCTTCTCCTCACCGGCCTTGTACAGCGGCGCGTTTTGGTGTGGACAGCGGTTAGACAGGGCGTGAAACTCGCCCTTGACGTTGAAGATCGCGATCTCGATTCCGTTAGCGTTCACCGCAATCCCGCGGCCACGGGGGATGTCCTCGACCGATGCGACCTTGACGTAGTCGTCTTTGACCTGTGAATCTGTGCTCATGGCTGGTTAGATACCGAGGATGTCTTCGGCGTTCTTGTGTAAGACCGCGTCGCGAAGCTCCTCGTCGAACGCGCGGGACGTGTAGAACCACGTCGGCGGGTCGAGCGTCTGGTGCGGCCAGTCGCTCGAGTAGATGAACGTGTCCGCCGCCATACTCAGCTCCAGTAGATTCCTCGCTTGTCCGGACCCTCGCGGAAGCGCGAGCGGTTGGGTCGTCACGTAGATGTTGTCGCGGAGGTATTCGCTCGGGCGCCGGTCAAGGTACTCCTCGCCGTCTTCGTGCTTCCGGGGAGTGATTCTGACGTCGTCGGGGTGCATCTCGTAGAACTCGTCCATCCGGTAGCGCAGGAACGGGAGCCACCAGTGGCCGCCCTCCTGAAACACGACATCGAGGTCGGGATACCGGTCGAACACGCCTCGCATAATCATGTTGACGATGTTCACCATCGTGTGGACGGGCCAGTCGAAGCCGAGGACTTCGGTCCACGTCAGCATCTCGTCGCCGACGTAGGAGTGCTGTGGCCAGTACGCGAGCGACCCGTGCAGGAGTAGTGGAAGGTCGTGTTCGACGAGTGCTTCGAACACCGGCTCGAACTGTTCACTACCCCACGGCGTCTTTGGATCGAACCACGAGTACGCGGCGACGATGTTGTCTTCCGACGCGACGCGCTCGATTTCTTCAACCGCGTATTCGGTGTCCCACTTCGGGACGAGCATCGAGGTGTAGACACCCTCGTCCGCGAAGTTGTCGAGCATGTAATCGTTGCCCGCCTGCACGAGCCCGTTCTTCAGGACCGGATGGTGCTGAAGTGGGAGGTTGTTGATGCCCGCATTGACGATTGGGTCGTCGATGGCGAACTTCTCGCAGGCCTCGTGGACGTCTTCGGCGTACTCCGCGCGTCCCTGCGTGAACAGACCCTCGTTGCCTTCTTTGATGCCGTAGGCGGCGTCCCACTTGCCCATAATCGGTGTCGGACCGAACTCAGTCGTCAGCTTGTCTCTGACGACGTCGTCTTCCACGTACGATAACAGCTCGTCCTCCAGCGGGTTAACGTGGAAGTCGAGATCAATGACTCGGTCATCGAACGCTTGGTCGGGCACCTCTGCTTGAGCATCTATTCGGCTAATTGGCGAACCCATGATGAACAAATGTGATACTCTCGCATAAATAAGTTGTGTGTATTCGCAAATATTTGTTGGCTCCCAAGTCGGACCGCGCGGGCGAGTGATTCGCGATTCCGGTGACCGCCGAAGCAATAGAGAACTGTACGGTGGACCGCGAACGAGTCGAATCGACGAATGGGACCCGCTATTGTGGACGAACCGTAACTGGGCAGGCGCATCACGCCTGAACGTGGACTGCTATTGAAATAGGTTATAATTATTTTCTCAGGTAGGTTTATCACGGACGGAGAACTCTCACGAGTTATGCTCGGTAGCCAAGCATGGGAGAGCGAGGACCACGTATCCGACGCATCGGTGAGGGCCGAGGAGAAGTCGATTTCCGATGTAGACTTCAGTCGAAACGGCTGGAGACCGATACTCCGGTTCGTTGTCGCGTTTCTGACTGGAGGGTTCGTCTTCCTGTTTCCCGTACAGTGGAACGGACAGACGACGATTCCGCTCGACGTCATCTTGACGCTCATCCAGAACGCATCGATAGCCGCCGTCGAACTGTTCGCACTCGGCATCATCATCGTGGGGGGTGTGCTGACGACTGTCGCCGACGTCCACTATCGTGGCACGCCGACGTTTAGCCAGCGAACGGTCGACCGGCTGGAGTTGGAGTACTGGCGTACAGCGTCCGTGTTCGTACTGTTCAGGCTCGCGGCAGTCTTCTTCGCGTTCGCGATTCTGTTCGACGTCGGACCGGCGTGGATGCTTGCGGACCCCATTGTCAACATCGCCTGGGGCGCACTCGTCATCACGGTCGCGCTCGTGATACCGATCGGCGCCGTCTTCGTCAATCTGCTCGCGGAGCTCGGAGGACTCCAGTTCATCGGTACGCTGGCACAGCCAGTCATGCGGCCGGCGTTCAAACTCCCCGGGCAGTCAGCGCTCGATAGCGCGGCATCGTGGCTCGGGTCGTTCAGTATCGGCTACTACCTCACTCGGAACGTCTTCGACCGGGGCGGATACAACAAGCGCGAGGTGTTCGTCATCTACACCTGCTTCGCGACGGCGAACTTAGGGACCGTCGGCGCGGTTGCGGCCATTCTCGGCCTGCTTCACATCTTTCCGGTCATCGTGCTCCTCTACACCGTTGCGACCCTCGTCGTCGCGGCCATCCTCGTCCGGATTCCACCGCTCTCGATGGTACCGAACGAGTACATCGCAGAGCCCGACCCAGAGCCTCGGTTTACTGGAACCGTCGGGGAGTATCTACGGTTCGCGTTCAACGAGGGCGTCTCGACGGCGGCGAACGGCGACTCGATACCCCGCGCGTCGTTTACTGGCTTCATCGATGGGCTGAAGCTTGCCGGTACGGTCGTCGGGTCCGTGTTGACGATGTCGATGGTCGTGCTCCTGCTTGAGGCTTACACGCCGGCGTTCCAATATATTGCCGAACCGTTCGTTCCGCTACTGTCTCTGTTCGGGATTCCGGACCCGAAACTGGCCACTATCGGTATCATCCTCGGCGGAGCGGAGTTCTTCATCGGAAGCACGTTCGTCGTCGAGGCGGACTTAGTCACGCAGGTGTTCGTCCTCATCGTCACGAGTGCGCAGGCCATCTTCTTTTCTGCACCGGCACCGATGATGGTCGATATGTTCGACGACGTGCCGATGCGCTTTCGCGACCTCTTTCTCCTCTTGGTCATGCGTACCGCGCTCCTCGTTCCGATTGCCGCGGCGCTGACGCATGCGGCGGACACGCTCGGCCTGATATAGCCCGGCCGGCGCTTGATAGTCGGCGCGCTCGAATCGCGGTGAAAAATCGTGCAGAGGTTTCTCCCGTCTCAATCGGTCGTCTCAATGAGGACCGGTCGCTCCGACTTCAGGAGCACGTCCTGTGACACGCTCCCGAAGAGTGCTTTCCCAGCGGGTGACCTCTTCCGACCGGCGAGACTGATGATGTCGGCGTCGATACGCTCTGACATCTCGAGGATGCTTTGAACCGCATCCCCGCTCGACTGTTCGACTTCGACCGCAAACCCTGCCGCCTCGAGGTCATCGAGGGCCGCCGTGACCGACTTGAGATTCCTCGCGTCGGCTCCGTCGTCGTCCGTACGGAAGACGTGCAACACGGAGAGGTGAGTGTCCTCGCTCTGGAGCGGGAGACCGGTTATGGTTTTGGCTTGTTTTTTCGCCCGTTCGACATCCGTGTCGACTGCAAGTAGAATCGTTGTCATGGTTTCGCTGTCGAGTGACGTCGAGCGATTGGCTCGCAATCGCTTTCCGCCACTCGCACGACCATACGAATGGTATCTTATGACATAGTTCTTTGTGCCGGCTCTCGAAGCCCGAGAGCGTCTTGAGACTCACGTCACCCCGAGAGTGGTGAGTACGCCTATCGGTATTGGCCCGTATTCGTGCTCTCCGATACGCTTCGCTACGTCTCGCGACGCTCGTCGGACGCAAAAAAGAACGTGGCGCTCCGTACTGCGACGTTACCGGCCGCCTTTCTGGACGTTCACGTCGGCGAAAGATAGGTCCCGTTGCGTGACGTCGATGGTCATCGACCCGATACGCTCAATCTCGGCCTCGACGATATCGCCGTCGTTGAGTTCGCTCACGCCTTCTGGCGTTCCCGTCGTGACGATGTCGCCGGCTTCGAGCGTCGCGCCGATACTCGCGTACTGAACGATGTCCGCACAGGTGTAGACCATGTCGTTGGTGTTCGCGTCCTGGCGCGTCTCCCCGTTGAGGTCGAGTTGCATGTCCAGGTCCTGCGGGTCGTCAATCTCGTCCGCGGTGACGACGTTTGGGCCGACAACGGTGAACGTGTCGTAGGACTTCCGGTTCGACCGGTCCTGGTCGCCGCGAACCGAGATGTCGAGCAGGATAGTGTACCCGAAGATGTTGTCCCAGGCCTCGTCGGAATCGACGTCCTTGGTGTCCTCGCCCATCACGAACGCGAGTTCGATTTCGTGGTCGACGCGACGGTCGTCGAACGGCAGTTCGATGCCGTGGTCCGGCCCGACGACGCTCGACGGCGCTTTGAGGAAGTACCCCTTGTCCTCGATTGAGAACCACTCGTCGGTGGTGATGTCCTTGTCCGCCATGGCTTCCTCGATGTGGTTCTCGTAGTTCAGGGGTGCCGCGATGACCTTGCCGGGGCGCTTTACCGGCGACTTGATCTCGACTTCGCGTCCATCGTAGTCCGGTTCGGCGTCGACGTATTCGCTGGCATCGTAGTCGCCGTTGATGTACTCGACGAGCGGGTCATCGGTTCCGAGTCCGAGGCGGTCGGTGAGGTCGACGATGCCGTCGTTAGTCAACAGTCCCAGGTGTCCCTGGTCGAATCTGACGAATCGCATACTACTTGATTTACTCAGTATGGTTATAAAGCATGCTGTTCGAGAAAATCTGCGAAGAGCAGGTCTCGACGAGTCAACGCCGAGTAGCGGGTCTGTACGAAACCCCTACGCGCCCTGTTAGTTGGAGAGACAGTAGTCGAGTAGTTCGACCGGGGTCGGCGGCTCTTCGCGGTCGAGTTCAGTTCCAGACAACGAGCTTTCGGTGGTGACTGCTTCGATACGGTCGTCGCTGAGTTGCGTCCGGCAGGACGTTCCGGGGGCCGTGACGGCAGTCGCCTCACTCGCCTCGATCTGCTCGAACAAGATTTCACCGATCGACTTGCTGAGTGAGTAATGCTCGGCCTCGTAGCCGAAGCTCCCGGCCATTCCGCAACAGCCCGAATCCAACGGGTCGACCTCGTAGCCGGCGCGCCGGAGGACACCGACGGCGTGGTGGTCTTTCTTCACCGCCTTCTGGTGGCAGTGACCGTGGTAGGCGACCGATTCAGTCGTCGGCTCCCAGTCGACGTTCTCGCCGAGCCGGAAGGCGTCGAGGTATTCGCAAACTCCGTAGGCGTTCGCCGCGAGGGATTCGACGGCGGGGCCGTCGCATAAGTCGAGCGCGTCAGACTGGAACATCACCGCGTCGGACGGCTCGGCGAGGACGACGTCCCAGCCGTCTCTGACGTACGGTGCGAGTTCCGCGACGTTGCTTTCGACCGCGTCGCGCGACTTCTCGACGAACCCCTTCGAGAGCGCCGGGCGACCGCTATCGGTGTGCTCGGCGACCCTGACGTGGACGCCGGCGGCCTCCAGGACACGAACCGTCGCTTTTCCGACCTCCGTGTGACTGTAGTTGGTGTAGCTGTCCACGAAGAAGACCGCCTTCCGCTCGGCGTCGCTCTCGGCGACGCGCGCGCCGCCGCGGCTCTCGAACCAATCACGTACCGTCTCACGTTGGAACTCCGGAAGCGCCCGCTCGCGTGCGATTCCGAGCGTCTTCTCCGCAATCGTTCTCGCTCTCGGAATCGACTGTGCGAGATTCGAAATCGGGGCGAGCGCGCTCCCGAGGGGAGCCAATGCGTCGAAGTTCGCAAAGAGCTTGTCGCGGAGGCTCGACCCGTGTTCTTGGTGACGCGCGTGCATGACCTCGGTCTTCAGTTTCGCCATGTCGACTTCGCTCGGACAGTCGCGGGCACATCCCTTACAGCCGATACAGAGGTCGAGCACCTCCTCGGCGAACTCGTCGTCCGTCGGGTCGTCGGGCAGGTCCCCACTCATCGCCTGCCGAAGGAGATTCGCGCGCCCCCGCGTCGTCGTAATCTCTTCGTCGGCGGCGCGGTACGTCGGACACATCACGCCCCCGGACGTGTCTTGGCCACCACGACACCCACCACAGCCGTGGCAGAGTTCGACCATCCCCTGCATGCCGTTTTCGTTCTCCCAGTTGAGCGATGGCTCGAATCCGGCGTCGTAGCTGTACTCGCCGTCGTATCGGAGATGCTCGGTCATATCGTGGTCGCCACAGACGTTGCCGGGGTTGAGCAACCAGTCGGGGTCGAACGCGGTCTTCAGGTCACGGAAGGCGTTCCAGAGCGCGTCACCGTACAGTTTGCGGTTCCATTGCGTCCGCGCGCGACCGTCCCCGTGTTCGCCGGAGACGCTCCCGCCGAGTTCGACCACGAAGTCGGTCACAGCGTCGGCAATCTCGACCATGTCCCGCCGGTCCGCCGCGGCTTTCGTGTTCACGAGCGGGCGGACGTGCAAGACGCCCGGACCGGCGTGAGCGTAAAATGCCGCGTCGACGTCGCGGTCCTTGGCTTCGAGCAACGTTTGGAAACGTTCGACGAACTCGGGGAGGTGCTCCGGTGGAATCGCACAATCCTCGATGAAACTGATGTGTTTCTCGTCGGATGTCCGAGAGAGCAGGATGGGGAGGCCGGCTTTCCGAAGCTTCCAGAACTGTTCTCTGTCGGCCTCGCTGTGCGCTTCCACCCCGGCGAACGAGAACGGCTGTTCGGTGTCGGGGCGGTCCTCCAGCTGTTCTGCGTGCCCCGCTCCCTCGGAGACGCGGTCGGCGAGGAGCCCCGCGGTCAGCGCCCGTGCGTGAGCCTCGTCCTCGGCGTAAAACTCCACGAGCAGTCCCGCCTGTGCGTCGTCCGGGACGGGCGCGGCAATCTCCTCGAAATCGGCGGTTCCCCGCGCCAACCCGATGAGGACGTCGTCGATGAGTTCGACGGCCGCGGGGTCGTGTTCGAGGACGTACTGCACGTCGGTCACGGCGTCGAGCACGCTCTCGTAGAACAGCAGTGAGACCGCCTTCGTCTCGGGGACCGGCTCTAAGGCGACCGTGGCTTCGGTGACGACCGCTAACGTCCCTTCGCTCCCCGCCATGAGGCGCGCGAGGTTGACCGTCCCCGCCTCGGCTTCTTCCACGAGAGCGTCGAGGTTGTACCCGGACACGTTGCGTTTCAACTCGGGGAACCGCGCTCTGACCTCGTCGGCTTCGTCGTCGACGACGCGAACGACTTCGGCGTACACGCGTTGGAGAAGCGTGCCGTCGCTGTCGGCGCGCTCTCGGAGTTCATCGAGGTCCGTGTCGCCGAGCGTTGCGACCGTTCCGTCGGCCAAGACGACCTCACACTCCTCGACGTACGCGTCGGTCTTCCCGTACTCGAGCGAGTGCGCGCCGGTCGAGTTGTTTCCGATGGCACCGCCGATGACGCTCCTGTCGCCGGCCGCGGGGTCAGGTGCGAACTTCAGTTCGTGCGAGGACAGCGCCTCGTTGAGTTCCGCGAGGACGACGCCGGATTGCACCTGCGCGCGCCGGGCATCCGCATCGACCGACACGATGGTGTCCATGTGCCGGGTGAAGTCGAGGACGACGGCCTCGTTGACCGCCTGTCCGGCCAGACTCGTTCCAGCACCACGGGGGAGGACCGGGATTCCCCGTCCGGAGCAGTAAGAGACGACGGCGGCGGTGTCCTCGGTCGACGTCGGGAATACGACGCCGATGGGCGTCTCTTCGTACGCACTCGCGTCGGTCGCATACAACTGCCGCGTGTACGTGTCGAACCGAACGTCGCCATCGACTCGCTCTCGGAGGTCGGAGACGAGCGCCGGCCGCTTGACGTCGTTCGACGCGTGGTCGTAGTCCGGCCGTTCGTCGGTGTGATCGGCAGACGTGCCGCGTTGGTCTAGACGGTTACTCATGGGCAATGGACTCGTCAAATATCTCTGAGGAGTCGAACAGTTCGCGGCAGTCCTCGCACACCATCCGGTCTTGAATGGCGTACTCCCACAGTTTTCCGCCACAGTTCAGGCAGTCGAAGTGCGCTCGGACAAATGGGTTTGCCTGCGCGTAGAGGTTCTTGAACTCCGCCATACACGTTCTCGTGGCGCGGAGTACATAAGCCTACCACCTGCAGTAAAACAACGTATGAAATATCGCTCAGCAGTACAGCTGTCGTCCGTAGTGCTTGAACGCTCGCCGAAAGCCCCTATTACTGTGGTGCCGCCTCGGCGTAGAGGTTGAACGCCTCGAACACGGGACGGTCGGTCATCCCGAGGAGGATGGCGTCCCCGTCAGGCTCGTGGTGGTGAATCTCGTCCGGGGCGACGACGAACACATCCCACTGACTCCACTCCAGCGCCTCGTCGCCGACGTGCGTCGCGCCTTCACCCTCGATGACGAAGTACACCTCGGTCGCGTTGTGGAAGTGCGGGTCGGTCTCCGCTTGGAGCAACTGCGCGCGGAACGACATCGTCGGGAACAGCGGCGGCTCTCCCGACGCCGGGTTGACGTACGAGAGACTGTAGCCGTCGTGCGGGTCTGGGGTGTCGTTGTCGGCGCGCTGGCGGAGCGCTTCCAGGGTGTCGTCCCACCCGAACCGGTAGGGCGGCGTCGCCTCGAATTTACCCTCGAACGGACCGGGGATGCCGTCTCGCTTCGTCTCGTCGTAATCGCGGGCTCGACCGTACTGGGATTCCCAGTACCCCGGCGTCTTCGTGACCGGCTGACGAGTCAGTTCGTGATACTCGAAGGTGTTTTTCGCGTTGAGCGAATCGAGGACGAGCGGGAGGTCGAGCACGTCGAGCCACGCCGCCGTCTCGTCGCCGTCGTTGACGTGGTCGTGCCACTCCCACTGCGGCGTCGTGATGAGGTCGTTGTCCTTCATCGGGAACTCCTCGCCCGCGACCACCGTCTTCATGTCCTCGTGCCCGTCGATAGTGAATCGAAGCGCGTTCGCCCCGTGTCGGTGCGCAGGTGCCGTCTCACCCGGCGAAACCGTTTGAATCCCGACGTAGATGGTGTTCGAGATGGCGTTCGCCGTGTTGATTGGAACGGCGACGCGCCGCTGGAACCCCGGCGGGAGGTCGGCAATCGGAACATCGTCCTCGATGGCGTCGATAGCGGTCTGGACGTCTTCCCACTTCCAGACGTCCGACTCGGGGTCGTCGAGGACGTGACCCATGTCGTCTTCGACTTCCCACAGCGGACGGAGGTCGTGTTCCTCGAGGATACTTCGCGTCCCAGCACTCATCTCTAAGAGGTCTTTTGGCTCTTGCCGTGCCATACCACGCCGTTGGGACAGTTTCGCAATAAGTCTATGGGGAGCCGACCGGGTCGGCCGGCGACCGCGAAACACTCCCGATAGAATCATTGATGTCGGCTCTGTCTACCGACACACAATGTCGGATAACTCGCGTTGGTCGGCCGTCGGCGTCTCCGGCGTCGACCCCACGTGGCTGTCACCGCTCTTCGGGGCGCTCGCCGCCGTGGCAGTCTTTCAGTTCGCCCCGCTCGCGAGAGACGCGAGTACGATGCTCGCAATCACCGTCTTTTGTATCATGCTGTGGGTCCGGTCCCCGGTCGAGCCGTGGTTCACCGCGCTCGTCGGCATCGGACTCATCGGCGTCGCGTTCTCACCGGCGCTCGCGCTTTCGGGGTTTCGCTCACCGGCGACGTGGCTGGTCGCCGTCGGTATTCTCGTCGGTGAGGCCTCCCGTCAGAGCGGACTCGCCGGGTTGGTCGAAGAACTCGCACGCACTCGGATGTCGGACGCCGCGTCGTCCGACGCCACCACAGCGTTTCGATATCTTCTGGTCACCTCCTGTCTCGCCAGCCTCGCGCTGGCCGTTCTGATTCCCTCTTCGCTCGTTCGGGTGCTCATCCTCGGCCCGATACTGCTTTCGCTCGGAGACCTCTTCACGGAGCGTCGGGCGAAGATAGGACTCTTTCTCGGGCCGCTATTCGCGACGTTTTACGGTTCTTCGGGGGTCCTGACCGGGTCTCTCGCGAACATCATCGTGACCGGCCTCGTCGAATCGGCCGCCGGGCTGTCCATCTCGTGGACGGAGTGGCTTCGCTGGCTCGCCCCGGTGATGGGTCTCGGTCGCGTTCTGGTGGTCATCGGTGTCACCTATCTGCTCTACCGTCCGCGCGACGCCGACGCGCTCGACGCTCCGAAGCGCTCCGAGAGCGTGGGCGTGAACGTGACGGCCGAACAGGCGCGGATGCTCGTCTTCCTCCTCGTCGGCGTGGCTATCTGGGTGACGGACTTCGCACACGGACTGCACCCGCTTTTCGGTGCGCTCGTAGTCGCGCTGTTGGCGTTTGCTCCGAAAATCGGCGTCGTCGACCCCGATGCCGTCGGAGAGGCGGATTTCTCGATCCTGTTCTTTTTCGGAGCAATCTTCGCAATCGCGGCCGGTCTCCAACAGACCGGGTTCACCAATCTGGCCGCCGAAACGCTCCTCTCACAGCTTCCTACCGACGTGTCTCTCCCGCTCGTGCTCGTGTTTGTCGTCGTCATCTCACAACTGCTCACGCTGGTGATGGAAGGGCTCGCCGTTGCCAGCGTTCTCACGCCGATTCTCGTTTCGTTTTCGAATACCGTCGGCGTCCCGTTGGTGCCTATCGCGATGATGGAGGCCGTGGCGCTCAACACCTACTTCTTCCCGTACCAGTCGGCGGTTCTCGTGGCGATTCTCGGGATGGGCGCCGTCGACAGCGTCGAACTGACGCGGATGTCGAGCGCAATCGCCGTGGCAACGCTCTTACTCCTCGTTCCGATACAAATCGGCGTGTTCTTGATGTTCTTCTGAACTGCGCTGGTTCTCTTCGGCGCGAATGACGGTTTGTACGTCCCCCGGAGATGAGCGGTCTCGATTACCGGAGTTCAGAAATACCGAAACCGAGTAGGTGAACCCGAATTTCCGTCCACCGCCTGAGGACACGGTGCAGGTCCGAAGCGCGCGATGGTGATACGCGAGTTTCCTCGCCGTGAGCCCGTATCGCAGGCTGACTGGAAGAGACAGACACTAGCCGCACCACACACCCACGCACAGTTGGACTGGCCCATCTCCGGTCGACCGATTTCGGATTTATCGAAGCTATCGACGGGGAGGCAGTGTCGCTATCCGAGTGAGGTGCCGCTCTTCGGCAGGGGTTCCTACTGAGAGTGACGAATGATAATACGTACTGTTCCTCGAGTAGTCCGGCTATTTCGAATCTGCTCAGAGTCAACCACTCAGCGACTACTGTTCGAGAGGTACCACGATTGAGCCGCACAATAATTACAACTTTAGTATCGTAATGGTACGGCTGATGACCCGCGAATCGACCGCGGTTCTTCAGGCTCCGAACCTCGTGGAAGACGACACAAAATGGATATCGCAGTATATGGTTTATCGGCGTTTCCAGACCCGCGTTCGACCGTGAGCGAAACAGAGAGCGAACGCGAACCGACGAGCTGAGTGCTTGAAATCGTCGCATGAGCCAAAACGGCAGTATCGGCGTCGCCGGTCATCGAGGCAACACTCGAACTCGGAGTGGAACCGAAAGAAATCGTTCGACCGCCCGAGTTAGACTGAGTTCGCGACAGTCGACGGGTCGAACCGTGGCAGTGAGTCTTCGGCCCGTGAAACCGGGACCGAAACCAGCGAAGTAGCGCTCTGCGGACCACCCCGAATCTGAATACGCGATTTCGGCGAGTATAATCAAATATATCATATATCTAACTTTCCCGCAAATATCGTTGTCTACTGGAGACAATGAGGATTAGCAGAATATCGACCAGCCACCGGATTTCGGTGATGAATCATATTTCGCGATATACAATTCTGAGGACAGCGTCACACAGTTTCGGAGGATGGGCTCGAAACTGGCCACCTCGGGCCGAACTGTACATCGCAAGATCGTACTCACACCAGCGAAACCCGACTCCTCACAATCAGAAGACGGGTGCTCGCCGCCTCACTCGCTCATAATCAAGAATTTTCTCTCGCACGTCTTCCTCGGTCGGTCCCCGCCGCGTCGGGACCAAATAGTTCACATCCGGGGTCGACAGCGTCTGAGATACGTCCTGGTAGTCACTCGACATTTATGTAGTTCCAGCAAACGTATCGAATATGGACAATACGCCTCCAAGCCGGCGAGACATCCTCTCCCTTGTCGGGATTGGTCTGACCACCGGTCTCGCCGGCTGTAATAGCCCCACAGAACCAGAGCCCGCACCGGATAGTTCTGCGCAGACAGAAACCAGAAGCGGAGACGGAGACATATCTATCAGTATCTCTACGGAGACTCAGCCATCCGAACTACCGAGTATATGGGAAGATCAGAGTATCGAGGACTTTCAGGCCCAGTTCAAGGTTGAGACCACCGGAGGGCCAACCCAGGCCACAGTCTCGAACGGAAAAATAGAGATTAATAAAGACTCAGAGCAGTGGAACGGAAGTAATGTTACAGTACAGCCAGGCCAGATGCAGAGCGGTGAACAACAGTTTACGGCAACCGCTTCAAAAGGTTCCCAGCAAGTACAGGACACTGCACCAGGCGTAAAATCAACTCCAGGCAACTACAAGCTGGACATAGTTCCACAGAGAAATGAAGAACTGAGGAACCAGATCAGCCAGAACACTCTAGAAGATAGCTATCTTGAGAAACGTGGCGGATTCGTCACATCAGATCCAGTACTAGATACCTACAGCAGCCACGAACAGCTCTCATTCGATAAGTTCGGAATCGACCTTGTGGCCTACGAATGGCGACACGATAACGACTATACTGACTTAGCAGAAGCTCAACCTATAGAAGTAAAGAACTTTGTGGACAGTATTGGTGTAGACACAGGCAATTCCGATATTGAAGCTATAAAGAGTGGCGATGAAGTACCTGCTGCAATATACCCCAACGGAAGCATGGCGGAGAGAAGAGGAGGAAACTTTGACTTCGAACAATTCTCAAACGCAGAAACAGTAGGCGAAGCACTGGGCTGGGTTCATCCATACCTATTCAACTGGCAGGCCAAGAGGACGCCAGACGGCCCTTATTCTGTAGAAGATGCTCTTTATGCACCATCTCTAGAACAAGCAATTGAAGAAAACACTAAAAACGGCTTAGAAGTTCATGCATGGGACGTTGAAACCTTAGGCCACGGTACCGGCCTTATTTACGGTGAAAACGCTGACGGCTCAGAAGAACTCAGATTCATGGAGACTGTGGCAACTCCTGTCACAGCCACCGCAGATGACCAACAACTACACCCCTTAATCGAGAACTCAGGATACCTAGACCCAGAAAATGATGGATTCCAAGAATACTGGCACCCACTCCGATTCGGCTGGGAAAAAGACGAAGACACGTCTCCACTAGATTTCTCGAGTAAGAAGGCTAGGGCTGTACGAACAATAGGAGAAATGTCCAATTCCCTTTATCATGAAGATGATCCGCATCCCGGAGAACCAGGTACTGTAGCTCCGACAACCGAATATGTTGTTGACTTCACAGAAAGACTTAGAAATTTCAACCAGAACGACATAAAATTCGAGACTCTATACAATCAGTCGAAAGTATTAGAAAAGATGGTCATGGAGGAAGATACCAACCATGTGATATATGGTATTACGGAGAATCCTCAGTACGCAGTTGTAGAAGACGACTCCATAATTGAAGACGTATGGGAAGATACAGATGGAGAATATGATGACTTCAATCAGTTCCTCCGCGACAATCCAGAGTACAGCATGAGCATAAATGATGTTGACACATCACTAGACGAAGAAGAAGTACATGACTTCGGCCAACAGGTACTGGCCGGAGCGTGACTGTTAATTTGTACGGCTGAAGAACTTCGGCGAACAGATCACTCTATATGCTTTATATTTCAAAATAATATTCTGAAATGAAGACACGCAATAGATCCATCTTCCGAGACTGTGAAGATTCTAGAGTTCCGGAGGATGGTTTTGATGCGTGCCTTCTTTTCGGGACTCCAAAGAGGAACCCATAGATGATCCGTTTCATCCAACACACCCGAAAGTAGATTGCGTCAAGTGCGGCAATCTACGGACCCCCCAGAACCGTCCCGGTCGCCGAAGACGATTTTCCCGTTGAGTATTGTGTTATACAGACAAAATCACTTGCCATCGATTTCGACAGCGGTCTCGTCAGCTACGATATGCGAGTTGATGAGCCTACTGGTGAGTAATTAGACACAAGCGTTCTGTGCCGAGAATTCAGAGAACTCTTTTGTCTCGTTGATCGAACACTCAGTCACGCGAAGTCCGACAAACGCCCTGATGAACGTCTGTTTCTGACTCTTTACTGCCGGTATTATATATAGAGGGACAGATGTAATTCTCCAATTCGTCTGAGAATAATACTTATTTAAGCTCCTCTCCAGCAGATTAACAACGTAGTTGATATATTCTCAGACCTCACCAAAAACGACGCCGAAGTGGGTCGGAGTCGATGAGTCAACTGTCAAAATTGACGGCCAGTAGCCTTGGTTATACACTACAATACTTCAGGTGCGAAAAATGATTATTGACGCGTTGTGCAAGCGTTATAGAACCGCTCCGGCGGCTGCGGTTCTCGACGGTGTTGTGAGAAACGCGACTGTTCAGGGTCGGTGTGTCTGAGCGGTGCTTCGGATAAGAGTACTGAGAGACCGACTTCCGCATACACAATAGATAACATGCGACAGGTCGAACGTCACGACACATGTCTGAAAAACCAGCTGAAACACTCGAAGTAGACGAGTTCACGCTCGGACTCGTCGGACCCGAACAGGAGTGGGCGGGAACGGTCCGCGACGGGGGGACGGTCAAGACACACACCCCCGCCGGGTGCTGGGGACCGATGATCACTCCGTCGTTCCGCGGCGGACACGAGGTCACGCGGCCGATTTACGTCGAAAACGCCGAGCCGGGCGACGCGCTCGTCGTCCGAATCAAGGACGTCGAGGTGACGAGCGTCGCGACGAGCACCGGGAGCATGGCGGAGCGGGAGGGCGCGTTCGGCGACGACCCGTTCGTCGACCACCGCTGTCCCGAGTGCGGGACGCCGTGGCCCGAGACCGTCGTCGAAGGGACGGGACCGGAGTCGATTCGCTGTGCGGAGTGCGGCGCCAACGCGTCGTCGTTCGGGTTCGAGTACGGTTACACCGTCGTCTTCGACGACGAC
The DNA here is from genome assembly GCF_000337835.1 of Haloferax sulfurifontis ATCC BAA-897. Taxonomy (GTDB): domain Archaea; phylum Halobacteriota; class Halobacteria; order Halobacteriales; family Haloferacaceae; genus Haloferax; species Haloferax denitrificans. Next base: position 41,621 of record NZ_AOLM01000008.1, read on the forward strand.
CGAACCGTCGGCATCACCGTCGGCGCCGACGGTGCCCACCAGTTAGCCGAGCGCGCCGACGAGGCGATGGCGCTCCCCGAGAACTCGCGGCAACACCCGATTTTGCTGTACGAGCCCGACGAGATGCCCGGAGCGCTCGGTCGCCTGCGCCCGTTTATCGGAAACATCGGGACGACGCCGGCGGTCGAACTCCCCGACTCGCATAACGCGGGGGACTTCGGGCAGTTCCTCATCGGTGCCGAACACGACTGGGGGCTCCCGGACGAAGCGGCGCTCGAAGCGCGGACCGACGGCCACCTCGACTCGAACGAGGTGCGACCCGGTGCGGTGCTCATCTGCCCCGTTCGGGTCGACGGTGCCGGGCTGTACGTCGGCGACCTCCACGCCAACCAAGGAGACGGCGAACTCTCGCTCCACACGACGGACGTGAGCGGGCGGACCGAACTCGAAGTGGAGGTCATCAAGGGCCTCGACCTGCCGGGACCGTTGTTGCTCCCGAACGAAGCGGACCTCCCGCACATCGCGAAACCCTACACCGACGCCGAGCGTGACGCCGGGGCGACACTCGCGGACGAGTACGACGTCGAGACGCTTCACGACGCCCTGCCGCTTCAGGTCATCGGGTCGGGCGCGACCATCAACGACGCGACGGAGAACGCGTTCGCGAGGGCGAGTTCGCTGTTCGGTATCAGCGAGGGAGAGGTCCGGTCTCGGTGCACGTTCACCGGCGGCGTCGAAATCGCTCGCCTGCCGGGCGTCGTCCAGTTGTCGATGCTCGTCCCGGTCGAACTGCTCGACGAGGTCGGCCTCACCGAGACCGTTCGCGAGCAGTACGGGGCGTAGTCAGCCGCCCCGCATCGCCGGAAAGAGCTTCACGGGCTCCCCGTCCGGTATCGCGTCGTCCAACGCCGCCTTGCGCGCTCCGACCATCACTCGGACGCTCGGGCGGACGCCGCCGCTCTCGTCGTAGAGGTGTGTTTCCGCGCTCGGATGGCGTGCCACGAACGCGTCGAGCAGGTCGCGAACCGTCGCTCCGCTCGGTGCTACGTCGACGGTCTTTCCACCTGCCGCGGACCGAAGCGGCCCGTAAACGGTAACCTGCATACCGAGTGCAGGGAGGCAACACAGAAATCACTACGGGTGCACGAAACTCGGCACGAATCCGCCACAGCGACTCGCAGAAGCCGGTTGCGAGCGTCCTGAGTACTGGTCGACGTCCGTGCGAAGAGATATTATTCTCACGGATACTGTACTGTCATGGGCGAACGTACGTGGATAAATCAATGCAACCCGGGGAACACGGCAGGGTAGTCTCACTCGAAGATATTCCGCTTCACTCGACGAACCTCCTCTCGCTACTCGACGAAGACGGCGTTATCCACTATCAGAGCCCCTCAGTCGAGCGCTTGCTCGGGTTCGACCGAGACGAACTGGTGGGCGTTTCGTGCACCGACTGCTTCCACCCGGACGACCGCGATAGAGTGTACGACGCGTTCAAAAACGTCGTCTCGCGTGACGAGTACGTCGTCGAGGCCATCGAGTACCGCCATCTACAGGACGACGACACCTACACGTGGGTCGAGTCTGTCACGTCCTCGGAGCCGACCTCCGGTGGCCACTACGTTATCAACACGCGCGACATCTCCGAGCGAAAGCAGAAACAGAAGGAGCTCGAACGCGCCAACGAGCGCCTCAAGGAGTTCGCGGACATCGTCACCCACGACCTCCGAAACCCGCTCAGCGTCGCGATCGGGCGGCTCAAACGAGCGCGTAGAGAGTTAGAAAGCGAGGAGCTCGACGCGATGGTCGAGCCGCTCAATCGGATGTCGCGGATGATAACCGAACTTCGGACGCTCACGATGGGCCGGCGCCGAGACGCGAAGACGATGCCGGTCTCGATAGCGTCGCACGCGAAAACGTCGTGGATGGTGACCGAGACGGGGGACAGCGAGCTACGGGTGGAGATAGACCCGGCGGTCGAGTACGAGGCGGACATCGGCCTCCTCGACCACGTCTTCGAGAACCTGTTTCGGAACGCGGTCGCCCACAACCAAACCCCGGTGACGGTGACCGTGGGGGCGCTTGAGGGTCGGACCGGCTTCTACGTGGCAGACGACGGGGACGGAATCCCGCCCGAGAAAGCCGACGACGTCCTCGAATACGGCTATTCGACTGCACGCGGCGGGACCGGGGTCGGTCTCACTATCGTCAGCGAGTTCGTGGCGGCCCACGGGTGGGAACTGGCGATCGAGAACGCCGAGGACGGCGGGGCGAGGTTCGAGATTCACACGGAGTGACGGTCGTCTCGACGGACGTCTGTGGCGGCGACGGGGCCCGCTGAGCTCCCCGGACGCGGCGCCAAGTGTTTTGTACCGGGTGGTCGGATGTCTTGACCGCGGGTACCAGACGAACGATTCTGTTGACCTGCGAACGGGACGCAGAGCGCCCCGCCGACGCGAAACTCACGGGAGTCGCACGTTTCGCCCGGTCCCACCTACGCGTTCTCGTGTGATTCAGGAGATAGATTCTGTCACGCATTTAAATAATACTTGTAAAATTGTATCTAATTTTAGAATAAACTACTAGAATATAACTGTTGTGGAGAGAGTATATGTCATCACAACTCATATTGTCATGGTAGCGCATAGCAATCATGAGCCAGCCCGAACCACACTACAGAGAGCCATCTCTCGGCGCCCATACGGCCGCTCGCTCGGTTGGGCGGGAGGAAGCGACGTCCGCCGTCCCACGGGTGTCTGTCATTATTCCGACGTACAACGAAGCCGAGAACATCCTGGACGCAATCGACCGCTGTCACGACGCCCTCGCCGACCACTCCTCCGAGATTATCGTCGTCGACGACGACTCCCCGGACGGGACGTGGCGACTCGTCGAACGGCGGTACGACGCGACTGACAACGTTCGCGTCATCCGGCGCGAGGGGGCGCGCGGGCTGGCGACCGCTGTCGCCTACGGGTTCGCTCACGCCACCGCCGACTCCTGTGCGGTCATCGACGCGGACCTACAGCACCCACCCGAGTTGCTACCCGACCTCGTCGATACGGTCGCCAACGACGTCGACATCGCCATCGCCAGTCGGTACGTCTCCCGCGGCGGCGTCGCCTACTGGCCGTGGCACCGCCGGGTCGTCAGTCGCGGCGCGACAGTTCTCGCTCGGCTCTGTATCCCGTCGGCGAGGGGCGTCGCAGACCCGCTCAGCGGCTACTTCGTCGTCCGCCGCGACCTGCTCCGGGAGGCGACGCTCAGCCCGACCGGGTACAAAATCCTCTTAGAACTGCTCACGCGCTGTGACGGGGCGGAGGTCCGAGAGGTCCCGTACGTCTTCGAGGACCGGCGAAACGGCGACTCGAAGCTCTCGTCTCGGGAGTACCTCGAATATCTGTTGCACCTCGCGAAGCTTTCGTACCACAGTCGCCGGCGAGCGCTCGTATGACTGACTTCCGACCCGTCCCGTTCGGTGACGCCCACGGTGCGTCGCACGCGGCACCCCACACCCACCCCGCCCACGCGAACCCCTCCGAGAAGCGCGTTGCGCTCTGTCCGCACCTCTCGCTCGAACACTACCGCGGCGGCGAGAAGTGGACCGCCACCCTCGCGAACCGACTCGCCGCCGACGGCGTGAACGTCGCCGTCCACGCGCTCCCGTACGCGCCCGGGAACACGCGTCGCGTCGCCGTCAGAGACGTTCTCGACGCGGCCGTGCCGTACCGCGAAGCGTGGCGACACGACCTCTCGGCGTACGACACCGCGTACGTGTTCTACGCGCCGCTTTCCGAACTGTTCTTCACCGGAGCGAGTCGGGCCATCGCCGGCATTCACTCGTGGGTTTACGTGTCGCCGCGGCTGTTCGAGTCGCATTACGGACTGGTGCCGACGGTCGTGAAAGCGCTCTACCGAACCATCGGTGCGACCGACCTCAGACGGTACGCCGCCGTTCACACCGTGACGCCCGCGTTCAGGTCGCCGCACGCGAACACGGTGTACATTCCCAACTTCGTCGACACCGACCGCTTCTCTCCCGGGCGGGCCCCGCTCGACGACGAGTTCACCGTGCTCGTCACCGCCGCGCGCATCCGCGAGAAGGGATGGGACACGGTGCGAGCAGTCGCCCGTCGCCTCCCGGCGAACGTTCGGTTACTGGCGACCGGAACGGGGAGTGACCCGTACGTCACGGACCTCGGGTTCCTTACGGAGGGCGAACTCGCGGACGCGTACGCCCGAGCACACGTCGTCCTCCACGCGGCCCGCGTCGACACCGATAGCATGGTCATAAACGAGGCGTGCGCCACCGGAACGCCGGTCGTCACCACGTCGCTGCCGACCCACGACGTCGAAAACGAGGCGGTTCTCCACCGGGACACGCCGGACGAGATGCTCGGCGCGATAGCGATGCTGTACGACGAGTGGAAACTCGGCGACGGCTACGACGAGCGGTGTCGCGTCGCGCGCCGCGAGGGCGAGACGCACGGGTTCGACGTCGTCTACCCGCAACTCAAGCGGTTACTGCTCGGCGAGTCGGTCCCGGCGTCTCGCCCGGAGGTGGTCGGATGAGCGGCGACCAGTCGGTCGCCGACCGACTCCGGTCGCTCCCGCTCACCGGGCGTAACAGGCGGTTCGTTCAGTACCTCATCGTCGGTCTCGTCGGCATCAGTATCAACGAGGGGTTACTGTTCCTCGTGAGCGGTGTCGGCGGCCTCTCGTACGTGATTGGGGGCACGGTCGGTCGGGTCGTGAGCACGTTCGCCAACTTCGTCATCAACGACCGCTGGACGTGGCGGTCCTACGGGAGCATCGGACACCGGCCGTGGGCGTGGCGGGCGACGAAGTACGGGATGACGCGACTCGTCGGTATCGCCATCGGCGTCGTCGCGCTCGTCGCGTTTGTCGAGCTCCTCGGACTGCACTACCTCGTGGCCAACGTCGCCGCTATCGGTGTCGGCGCGCTCTGGGGCTTCACCGCCAGCGACCGATTCGTCTGGCAGGCGAGTCGGGACGGCGCGGTCGTGGGCGACTTCGATTGGCCCGCGCTACAGGACCGACTGGCGAGAGTCGACAGACCGACGTGGTCCGTCGTGGCCGTCTCGGCCGGGGTGTTCGTCGTGTTCAGCCTCCTCACGGTCCAGCTCTATCGAGGGTACTGGACGACGGGGTCCGACTTCGGCTCGTACGTCCACATGCTCTCGACGACCCTCGACGGACAGGGGTTTCTCATCCACGGGAAGTACCGCGTGAGTCACCCGGGAGGCTCCTACTGGGGTGCGCACTTCTCGTTGACGCTCCTGTTTTTCCTCCCGCTTTTCGCGGTCGTTCGGTCGCCGATGACGCTCCTCGTCGCGAAGTCGTTCCTCCTCGCGTCCAGCGTGCTGGCCCTCTGGTTCGTCGCTCGAACGCATATCAAGAGCGACCGTCTCGCCGGGGTGGTCGTCCTCTCGTACGTGCTCAACCCGTTCCTCTGGTCGGCGTGGCTGTTCGACTTCCAGGAGCAGTCACTGCTCCCGGTGCTCATCTTCGGCGCGTACTACGCGTACGTCCGCCGCCGATACGTCGCGTTCTTGGGCCTTCTCGCGCTCGTACTCCTCACGAACGAGTTCGTCATCTTCATCGTCATCGGCGCGCTCTCCGGCCTCGCTGTCGCGGCGTACCGCGGCGGCCGACTCGACGACGAGCGCTGGGTGCTCCTCGCCGGCTTCCTGTTCGTCCTGTTCGCGCACGTCCTCTCCGGGGCGGTCATGGACCGATTCAGCCTCTACGGCGGTATCCCGATGGCGTCCATCGCCGGGCCGCTCAAGCCGTACGTCGGTCCGCGGGTGGGCGTCGGCGAGCTACTCGCGCTCGGCGTGAGCGACCCGGCGCTCATCGTCAGCGCGTTCGGCGTGAACCTCTCCGACAAACTGCTCTACTTCGTCGTCTTTCTCGTCCCCGTCGTCTTCCTCTCGCTGAACGACGAGGTGTCGCTCGGTGCGCTCGCCCCGTACCTCCTGTTTTCGTGGTTCTTCGCGGGGCGGTCGATTTACTACATGTTCGGCGCGCACTACCCGCTTTACCTCCTCCCGTTTCTCTACATCGGAGCCGTCCGCGTCGCCGGCCGGGGCGCGGTTTCGATACCGTCTCAGGAACTCCTGTTTCGGTTGTTCGCGACCGTCATCGCCATCAACATCGTCACGGGGGCCGTCGTCGGGTTCGACCTGAACGTCGTCCCGGTGCCGACGCAGAACGAACACACGGAGACGCTCGAACGGGCCATCGACGGTATCCCCGCCGACGCGTCGTTGCTCACGCAGAACGACATCTACCCCCACATCGCGATGCGGCCGAACGCGACCTACGTCGTTCGACCGGACATGTTCCACCAGTACCAACGGGAGTACGGGGCTATCACGCCGGAGTACGTCCTCTACGACACCCGCCTCACCGGCCGGCCGTACGACTGGTCGCAGGCCGTCCAAACGGCGTTCGGCGACCGCCTCGGAACCGAGTACGGTCTCTATCAGTACCAAGACGGCATCTACGTCTACAAACGGGGGTACAGCGGTCGTATCGCCATCATCGACGACGCCTACGAGTTCGACGAGCGGTTCGACGTCGGCGAGTTCGAACTCAGTCAGGAGAACGCGCGGGTCGTCGGCGACGACATCGTCGGCGAGGGCGGCGGCGAGGGGAACTTCTGGTTCGGCCCCTATATCGAACTCCCGCCGGGGAACTACACCGCGACGTACCGCGTGAACGTCGAGAGCGCCGGTGACGACCCCGTGTTGCGGCTGAACGTCGGTGCGGGCCACAACAGCCGGGTCGTCGCCGAGCGGACCGTCGGCGCGACCGACGGCTGGGAGAACGTGACCCTCCCGTTCACGCTCGACCAACCCACCACGGGCGTCGAGTTCCGCGGGGCGGGGGCGGGCGGCAACGGGACGGTTCGGTTCGACGCCGTCCGCGTCGTGTATCAGTCGGCCGACGCCGACGCCGACGCCGGCGGCTCGGAGAACGGAACGACCGCCGCAGGGGGCGCGGTCCCCCCTGAACTGTGGATGGAACTGAACTCGGTCCCGACCGAGGACGACCCCGCTGTCGGCTCGAACGAAAGCGACGCCGAGACCGACGATGCCGACCCCGCCGAGACAGGCGAGTTCGGCGTGGCTCGACTGGCGGCGTTTCCGGCGGGCCTGACTACCAGTCCGCCGGTCGCCGCTCCCGCTCGACCGTCACGAATCGACGGCGACCACGCACCGTCCGCCGAGGTGACCACCGAATGAAAACGCTACTCATCACCGTCGACGCGTGGCGCGCCAGCCACGCGTCGTTCATGCCGAACAGCACAGCGTCACGAACGCCGGCGTTGGAATCGCTCGCCGAACGCGGCGCGGTCTTCACGCAGGCCGTCAGCCACGGCCCGGCGACGCCGTACGCGTTTCCGGCGCTGTTGACATCGACGTATCCGCTCGATTTCGGGGGGTACGAACGGATTCGAGCGGACCGGACGCTCCTGAGCGAACGGCTCGCCGACGCCGGATACTCCTGTTCGGGGATTCACGCGAACCCGTGGCTCGGCGAGAGATACGGCTACGCGCGCGGCTACGAGACCTACCGCGATGTCGGGGCGTTCAGCTCCCCGACGCTCGATAGCGCCCGGGAGTTCCTTATCAACCGATTCGGCCTCGACCACCCGGTGTACCGGGCGGCACAGTACCTGTTCCGGTTCGGCAGTGCCCCGCTGTACCGCCTCCGCGGCGGGGCCGACGAGGTGTCGCTGGCGCGGCGGGCGCTCGCCGATGCGCCGGCGGACAGTTTCGTCTGGGTCCATCTCCTCGACCCGCACGCACCCTACGCGCCGCCGAAGCGACACCGCGAGGCCGTCGGCGTCCGGTTGGGTCGGTCGTCGGCGACCCAGTTGACGACGCGGGCGCAACACAGCCCGGACAGCCTCAGCGAACGCGAACGCGAGTCGGTACACAGACTCTACGACGCCTCGGTCCGGCACGCGGACGAGCGCGTCGGAGCGATTCTCTCGGAGGTCGGCGACGACGCGCTCGTCGTCGTCACGGCCGACCACGGCGAGGCGCTCTTCGAGCACGGGCAGGTCGGCCACGAACCCGCGCTGTACGACGAGTTGGTTCACGTCCCGCTTTTGGTTCGGCCGCCCGCGAGCGAACTCGCCGGCCCGCTCGTCGTCGACACGCAGGTCAGACACGTCGACATCGCGCCCACCGTCCTCGATTACGCCGGCGTCGACGCCCCGCCGTCGTTCGGGGGGAAGTCGCTCCGACCCGCAATCGAGGGGAGAGCGATTCCGGAACCGCCGGCCGTGACGGAAGTCGCGTCGACCCGGCAGACGCCGGGTCGCATCGACGAGTCCGCGTTACAAATCGGCGTCAGACTGCCCACGCACAAACTCGTTTCGCGGGGAGACGAGCTGTACGGGTTCGACTTGCAGGCCGACCCGGGTGAACTCGCCCCGATTCCGAACCCCGAGGGTGCCGACTGGCGGCCGCTATACCGTCAGCTACGGGAGCGCCGCGACGCCATCGACTTCACCGGGACGGTCGCCGCCGAGCGCGACGCGACCGTCGAGGAGCGACTCCGCGAACTCGGCTATCTCGACTAGGCCGCTCCGTGTCCCTGGCGTCGCCCGGCGAGCGCGTGGCAGTCCACGTTCGTCGTCACCGTACCGTGTGACTTCACCGTCTCCATACCGGCGAAGACGACGGCCCGCGGGACTGCACAAAATACGGCAGTGATAAAACATTAAAATTATTAACATTAAATTTATGCTGTAAATATGGTTTTCACCACGGGAACTAAGTCGTTAGATGGACCCTAAGAAACGATGTCTGACAGGAATATCGAACGTCGAGATCTTATCAAAATACTAGCGTGATGCCCGCGAGAGCGTACGCCAGTTCGCTCGTCGCACTCACTCCGGACGGAGATGTCGTGCCGGAAATCGCCGAATCCGTCAAGGCGAGTCCCTCCCGTATCTCGACGCCGTTCGATTCGAAATCGTGCCCGGAGACTCCTCTCGGATGACGCAGTTGCAGACCGGCGACACGCACATCGCGAACGACGAAATCGACCTCGGGGTGATACGCGACGCGCTGTCGGACCGCGGCGACGCGACTGACGACGCGTCGGTTGTGGACGTTCTCTACAAGGGTCACGTCCGCGAACGGATACAATCGGTGACCGGCGATGACGTCCCAGACCGTCCCGCGTCAGTCGCCCGAGACGCCTTCGGGAAGCTGGTCGATGGGAATCGTGACGCCGCCGTATCCACGTCAAACAGGCGGGTATGGAGACATTCTGTGAGAGCGAGGAACCGACGTCACTGACGACGGATGCCGGCAGTGAAGTGAGCTGTCACCTGCACGCGGAATCCGCGCCCGACCGTCAGCGTCGGACCGCGTTAGTGAACCGCGATAGGAGCAAGATTCCGTGACGCGGCGACGCGGCGATGGTCGGCGCGAGAGCCGACCCGAACTCGGCTGGCGCGACGGTCGCCGACGGCGGAGAGACAGAAGCGCTGTCCGCTGTCCGAGGCTTTTTCTCGCCGTGTAATGCATAGCCGTCATGGACGCAGACCCCCGCGAAGCAGTCGCAGTCGCCGCCGCGGAAGTGGGAGCAGAGCACGCGTCGGCGCGGTTCAGGACCGAACTTGACATCGAACAGAAGGACGACGAAATCGACCTCGTGACCGAGGTCGACCGCGAGACGCAACGGCGGGTCATCGCGGAGATTCGAGAGCGGTTCCCCGACGACGCGGTCGTCGGCGAGGAGGAAGACGAGCTGAAGACCGTCCCCGAGTCGGGCTACGCGTGGATTATCGACCCGATAGACGGGACGCAGAACTACACGCGGGGGGCCCGCGAGTGGGTGACGAGCGTCGCCGTCGTCAGAGACCAGACGCCGATTGCGGCGGTGAACGTCTCCCCCGAGACGGGAGACACCTACATCGCCACGGAGGAGAGAGTCGAGCGGAACGGCCGGCCCATGACGGTCAGCGACGAATCGAACACCAGCGCGTTTCTCGTCTCCTCGACGCTCCGGTATCAGGACGGTGACCGACCGGGAATCGAGCGACTCGCTGGAGACATCTTCGGCACGTTCGGCGAGATGCGGAAGCTCGGGACGACGCAACTGACGCTCTCGCGGCTCGCCGACGGGTCGATAGACGCGGTCGTCGGGCTCGACGAACAGCCGAACGCGTGGGACACCGTGGCCGGGGTCTACCTCGTCGAACGCGCGGGCGGAACGGTAACCGACCTCGACGGAAACAGGTGGGGGCCGGGACAACCGGGTCTCGTCGCGTCCAACGGGCGCGCACACGACGAGGTACTCGAAGCGGCGCAGGCGGCGTTCGAGGCGACGCGATAGCGGCGTCGCCGCCCCTTCGTCTGCCGAAACGACTCGCGGTGGCGTGACTGTAATCCATCGAATTACACGGTTATGCCTGTAATGGATCGGCGCGTGCGACACCGACGATAGCGAGACCACGGAGACGAGAGGACAGCGACAGCGGAAGACAGTCGGCGACCACGGATTTATATCAATTTATAGATATGTAGAGCGTTGGGACCACACGGTGGACCGACGACAAACGGGTATCACGACTCCGGCACGCCACCGGACGGTACGGCGAGCGAACCGGTCGCTACCCCCGCTCCGACGGGCCTATTTAAACGTTCGCGCCTCCGAAAATCGAGTCGAAAGCGGACGTTTCAGCCCCTCGTTCGCCCGTGAGACCGAACCTCACGTGCCTCGGAGAGAACCGGCGTTCCTCCCTTCCGAATACGTATAAACCGATGCGGCGGTCACCCCGCCGAAGAACGGATAATTCCAACGAGGGCCCTCCGTAACCAGCGTGTAGAGGAATGTTAACTATTGACAAACACTGGGATTTAAAATAAAGGTTCGACTCTGCGGAACGGTTGGAACGCCCGTTCGTCGGGTGGTCGCTTCCAGTCGAGCGACCGGCGTCGCAGTTGCGGTCGCCGGCCGGCACGGCCGCCCCGATAAACGGAGGTACATCTTTAACCCCGGACCGTGGATTCCTCTCCATGAATAGACACGACCCGTCCGGCGTGCTCAAGACGACCGCCGCCTCGTTGGCGCTCGTCGACCACATCCTCGAACTGGAGGGGGCGACGATGAGCGAGCTGGTCGAGGCGACGGACCTCGCGAAGAGCACGGTCTACGCTCACCTCAAGACGCTCGCGGAGTACGGCTACGTCGTGAACGTCGACAACGAGTACCACCTCGGGGCGAAGTTCTGCCATCTCGGCGACTACGTCAGGACGCGCAAGGACTACTACCGCGTCGCCCAGGAGACCGTCTCGTGGCTCGACAGCGAGTCGTCGATGGACGCGGACTTCGCGGTCGAAGAACACGGTCGAATCGTCTCGCTGTACGGCGACCTCGAATTCGCGAACTCGCCGCGGTTTCTCATCGACGGCAGTCCGTTCCACGTCCACACGACGTGTTCCGGCAAGGCGATTATCGCCGAGTACCCGGAGACGCGAGTGCGGGAAATCATCGACCGCTGGGGACTGCCGGCGGCGACGGACGACTCCATCACGACCGAAGAGGAACTGTTCGCGGAGCTGGCGACGGTCCGCGAGCAAGGGTACGCCGAGAACAGCGGCGAGGCGGTCGAGGGCTTTTGGGCCATCGGGAAGGCCGTGAAGTCGCCGCGGGGCGAGGTGTACGGGTCGCTGAACCTGAGCGGTCCCGCCTACGCCATCGACGAGGAGACGCGGGCGACGCAGGCCGAACTGCTCGAACGCGCCGCCGAGCGGTTCGAACAGGGCGTCGCGGAACTGTATCAGACCCAAGCGAGCGAGCCGAACGAAGAGTGAACGCGGGAAGAGAGGAACGCGGAGAATCCGTCGGGCGGAGGGGTAGCCAGACGCGTTACGCCGGGACGTTTCCGGACGGGACGACGCCGTCGTCGGTCCAGCCGCGACGCTCGTAGTACGCTTCGAGCGCCGCCTCGAACCCGTCTAACTCGTCGGCGTACGGGAGCGTGTCGTCGCCGCGGTCGAAGCCGCGCTGGTTGTTGAAGTGCCGTTCGAGCGTGACGATGCGGTCGCCGACGGCCAGCAGGTCCTCGAAGTCGGCGCCGAACAGCATCTCGTAGCGCTCGGGGGTCATGAAGTCCCGCGAGAACTTGCAGACGATGCCGCTGTCGTTGAGCGCCATCTGGTTTTCCTTCTCGATGAGGCGCTTGGGCTTGCCCTCGAAGCCCTCCGGCGGATAGGCGTCGTCCTTGCCGACCAGCGGGTACTCCTGCGAGTAGAACACCGCGTACATGTGGTCCGCGCCGCGGTTGGCGACGGCGTACGACAGGCCCTGTCCGTGGAGGACGCGCCCCTCGTGGGCGGCGAAGTCCATCCCCTTGACCGTCCAGTTCTCGACGCCGAGGTCGTCGTGGACGCGGGCGATGCCCTCGGCGAGGTCGTCGCCGACGCCCTCTCGGTGCGCGATTTTCTCCACGAGGTCGTGGATGAGGTCGGTGTTGCCGAACTCGTCTTCGCTGGCGAGGTAGGCCGCGACGGTGTTGCCGGCCGAGATGGCGTCGAGGCCGTAGCGGTCGCACAGTTCGTTCGACTTCATCACCTCGACGATGTCGTCGACGCCGGAGTTCGACCCGAACGCCATAGTGACTTCGAACTCGGGGCCCTCGGTTTCCACGCCCGCCTCCTCGTCCCTCGTGGGGAGTTTGCACGCGAACGCGCAGGCGGAGCAGGTGCCCTTCTTGTACTTCTTCTTCTCGACGGCGTCGCCGTTGATGCCCTCCGCGCCCTCGAAGTGGCGCTCGGAGAAGTAGTACGACGGGAGGCCGTCCATCTCGTTGGCGAGGTCCAGCACGGCGACCGTCCCCTGTCGTTTCATGATGTGGTCGTCGGTGGCGGCCTCGCGGTGAATCTCCATCTGCGACGCCGGAATCTCGATGTCGGGCGCGGAGTCGCCGCCGAAGGTGAGCGCCTTCACGTTCTTCGACCCGAGGACCGCGCCGAGGCCGCCGCGACCGAACGCGCGCTCCTCGCTCGTCATGATGGAGGCGAAGCGCACGAGGTTCTCGCCGGCGGGACCGACGACCATCGTCCGGTCGGCTTCGATGCCGTGTTCGTCGTCGAGGTACGCGACCGTCTCGGGGACCGTCGCGCCGGCGAGGTCCGGGACGGACTCGAACTCGACGCCCTCGTCTGTGACGTGGAGGACGACCAACTCGTCGCTCGCGCCTGTGAGTTCGACCGCCGAGTAGCCCGCGTCCGCGAAGTTCCGCGAGACGAACCCGCCCGCGTTCGACGAGCAGAGGCCGCCGGTCAAAGGCGAGACGCTGGTGCAGTTCGTGCGGCCGGTGAAACTCATGTTCGAGGACTGCATGGGACCGGTGCTGAAGTAAACCCGGTTCTCCGGGCTGAAGGGGTCAACGTCGAATGAGACGCGCTCGTGGGCGAGGCGGGTGGCCACCCCGCGGCCGCCGACGTAGGATTCGAGAATCTCGTCGATGTCTTCCGTCCGGCTGGTCTTGTCCCCTAAGTCGACCGTGAGAAGCGGACCTTGTGCGTGTAACATGAAGGAAAAGAGGCGGTGCCTCGCACTAATCCATTGTGGTTACTGTTACGTCGCTAACCAAATCACCGCGGGAGACCGGTTCCGAAACCGGATACTGTGTACGTCATCAATAGGAAGCGTGGACAAATTATTTATGACTGTTCTGCATGGGTTGAGGCATGGTCGCAGGTCCACCGATTCACGAGTTGCACTTCGACGACGCGCCGAGCGTGGGCGACGTTCCGGGGCCGAAGTCGACGCGACTCCTCGAAAAGCAACAGCGGATCGACAGTAGCGCCGTCTCGTACCCCGAGGACATCCCCATCGCGTTCGAAAGCGGGAAGGGCGCGACGGTGCGCGACGCCGACGGCAACACCTTCATCGACATGTTCGCCGGCATCGGCGTGCTCAACGTGGGTCACTCGAACCCGTACGTCCTCGACGCGGTTCACGAACAGACCGACAAGTTCGTCCACACGGTCGACTTCCCGACGGAGGCCCGACTCGACCTCATCGAGAAGTTGGACGAAATCGCGCCCGAGGGACTGCGCGGGAACAACCGCGTCGTCTTCGGCGGCCCGACGGGGAGCGACGCCATCGAGGCCTCCATCAAACTCGCCAAGTACAACACCGGGGGGACCGGTCTCGTCGCCTTCCGCGGCGCGTACCACGGCGCGACGAGCGGCGCGATGAGTCTCACCGGCAACAAGAAGTTCAAGGGCGACTACTCGCCGCTCCTCCCCGACGTGGTCCACGCGCCCTATCCGAACACCATCGAGATGGGCAAGGGACCGCAGGAGGCGGTCGACCACTGTCTCGAAGAGGTCAAGGCCATCTTCGAGGACCCCTACGGCGGCCTCGCCAACCCGGCGGGTATCTTCGTCGAACCGATTCAGGGCGAAGGCGGCGTCGTCACCCCGCCGAAGGGGTTCCTGAAGGGCCTCCGCGACATCGCCGACGACAACGGCGTGCCGCTCGTGTTCGACGAGATTCAGAGCGGCCTCGGGCGCACCGGCGAGTGGTGGGCCAACGAGTGGTACGGCGTCACGCCGGACGTGATGACCTCGGCGAAGGCGCTCGGCGGGACCGGCTTCCCGCTGTCGGCGACCATCTATCACGAGGACCTCGACACGTGGGGGTCGGGCGACCACGCGGGCACGTACCGCGGCCACGTCGTCGGGATGCGCGCCGGCACCCGCGCCATCGAGTACATCCAGGAACACGACCTCCTCGCGCACGCCCGCGACCTCGGCCAGTACATCCGCGATCGGCTCTCCGAGGTCGCAGAGGACAACCCCCGAGTCGTGGACGTTCGCGGGAAGGGGCTGTTCATCGCCGCGGAGTTCGTCGACGCCGAGGGCAAGCCCGACGGCGACGCGGCCGACGCGCTCCAGCAGTACTGCTTCGAGCGCGGCGTGTTAGTCTGGAAGGCCGGCCGGCACGGGAACGTCCTGCGACTGCTCCCGCCGCTCGTGCTCACCCGCGACCTCGCGGAGACGGCGCTCGACGTCATCACCGACGGTATCGAGGCGGTCACGGCCGAGAAACAGCGGCTCTGAGTCGCCCGCGCCGAGCGCACACCACACGATTCACGCTCACCAACGATGCCACCGGAACGAGTCATCACGGACGACGCCCCGCGCACGGACAACCCCTACTCGCAGGGCGTCGTCGCCGGCGACACGCTCTACGTCTCGGGCTACGGCCCGGTCGACCCCGAGACGGGCGAGGAGGTCGACGGCGACATCGAGGAACAGACCGACCGCGTGCTCGACAACATCGCGGCCGTCGTCTCCGAGGCCGGCGGCGACGGCCTCGACGACGCGGTGAAACTGACGGTGTACGTCGCCGACCTCGACGACTACGAGCGGGTCAACGAGGCGTACGGCGCGCGGTTCGACGAGGTGCCGCCGGCCCGCGTCTGCGTCGAGGTCGCGCGCCTGCCCGGCGACGTTCGCGTCGAGATGGACGCGATAGCGTATCTCGGATAGGCCGCGGCTCGCGGGGGCGCAACCGCGCGACCGCGGGTTTATTCAGGGGTGGCGGACCGAGGTTCAGTCGTTCAGTTCGTCGACCCGGCGGTCGCGCCGCTCGTTCGCGGCGTCGATTCGCTCGAGGAACGCCGACATCTGCGCTTTCATGTCGGCGCGCAGGTCGGTCGCAGAGAAGTCGTCGGACTCCGCGAGGAGCCTGACGAACGCCTGTAGCTCCTCGTCCGTGAGCTGGTCGAACGCGCCGCGTTCGAGTTTGTCGATGACGGCGTCGACGTCGATTTGGCCGACCGGTTCGACGTTGAAGTCGACCGTGACCATCCGGTAGTCGGAGCCGGCGAGTTCCTGTTCGGCCTTGTTGACGCCCTCGGCGAGCATGTCCTTGAACGGCGTGTAGTAACCCATCGTCCCGAGGTGGAGGAACGCGAGCATGTCGGTGATGCCCCGCGTGTACGCCTCGCGGTCGGCGGCGTCGGGGTTGAACACCGTCTCGCGGTCGCGGTCTTCGAGCGACTCGAACAGGATGGTGAAATCGAGGATGGCGTTGCGGAGGCGGCGTCGAATCCGGTTTCGCTTCTGTTTCTTCGAGTGGTCGGTGTAGTCGGTCTTCCGGCCGAGCAGGAACTCGCGGTCGCTCGGCGTGAGGATGCCGCGGCCGCGGTCGGCGGCGTAGGCGAGGTCGTCGGTGCCGTCCGTTCCGTCGGCGTCGTTTGCCATATACAGAACGCGTGTACGAATTCGATTAAGCGTTACGAACGGACCGAAAATCCGGCCGATACGGGCCGTGAATACGGAAATTCCCGGTGTCTGTCTACAGTTCGTATGAGCGCGCCGGGAGAACGCAAGCGAGGAGGCCACGTGAGGAGCGAAGCACCCGACTACGACGTGACAATCCGCCGAAGGCGAAGCCGGCAGATTTTTCGACCGTTTGTAAACGGATTTCGTTCTCGGCGTCACCGATAACCACAAATTTTATGGTAATGTTTGCACTTGTCGTGATGTGAGACATCACGTAGCATGGTGTCCGTCGGAGCGATAGCATGACAGACCACATTACAGCACGCGGGTGCAACGGTCATCGTGGCGCACAGTTCGGGGCGCGGGCCTCGACCAGTCAGTCGGGAGGTGGCGGTCCCGTTCGGACGGAGTCGAACGGGGCGATTACGCACGGGGGGTGTCGGCGGTGAGTTCCTCGAACGGCGCGGTCAGCGAGTTCCTCGACGAGATCGAGCCGGTGATATTCGCGTTCGGCGCGGCGATAACCCTGCTCTTCGTCGGCGCGTTCAGCCTCAACCCCGATGCCTCCTACGAGTTCGTCCTCGGCATTCGCCGGTGGATTCTCGCCACGTTCAACTGGTTCTTCCTAATAGCGATGCTCGGGTTCGTCCTGTTCTTGGGCTTCGTCATCTTCGGGCCGTGGGGGAACCTGAAGCTCGGCGACGAGGACCCCGAGTACAGCTTCCTCTCGTACTTCGCGATGATGTACTCCGCCGGACTCGCGGCGGGCATCGTCTTCTGGGGGCCCGCCGAGGCGCTGTTCCACTACTCGACGGTCCCGCCGCTGTACGGGGCCGAGGCGCAGTCCGCGGCGGCGATGCCGCTGGCGGTCCAGTACTCCATCTTCCACTGGAGTCTGACCCAGTGGTCGTGTTTCACCGTGATGGGCCTCGCCATCGGCTACTTCGTCTACAACTACGACGCGCCGCTTCGCGTGTCGGCGGTCCTGACGCCGATTCTCGGCGCGGACAACGTCGACGGCGCAATCGGGAAGGTCGTCGACATCCTCGCCGTGTTCGCGACTCTCGGCGGCGTCGCCACCTCGCTGGGCTTCATCGGGAGTCAGTTCATCACCGGCCTGAACTTCCAGTGGGGCATTCAACTCGGCGACGTGGGAACCATCCTCGTCATCACGGGCATGGTCGTCATCTTCACCATCTCGCTGGTGTTGGGCGTCGACAAGGGGATTCGCCGGCTCTCGAACTTCAACATGGTCGTGTTCGGCCTGCTGATGCTCGCGACGCTGATATTCGGGCCGACCTTCCGCATCCTCGAACTCGGCACGCAGGCGACCGGCGGCTTCATCGGCGACTTCTTCCAGATGAGCCTGTTCACGCAGGCGACCACGACCAGCGCCAGCAAGTGGGTCAACGCGTGGACCGTCTTCTACTGGCTCTGGCCGCTCGCGTGGTCGCCCTTCGCGGGGCTGTTCATCGCCCGCATCTCGCGCGGTCGGAGCGTCCGCGAAGTCGCGTTCGCCGGTATCGGCGCGACCTCGCTGGCGACGGTCCCGTGGTTCGCCATCGTCGGCGGCGCGGGCGTCATCATGCAACACAGCGGCGCGGCGAACGTGCTCGGGCCGGTCTCGGAGTACGGCGAGGCGGTCTCGGGGTACGTCCTCTTCGGCAACCTCCCCATCGCCGGGCCGCTCCTCCTGTTCGCGTTCCTCGTGCTCGTGACGACGTTCTTCGTCACCTCCGCCGACTCATCCACCCTCGCGGTGTCGATGATGACGACCGGCGGTAAAGAAGAGCCGTCCGCGCTCAACCGCGTCTTCTGGGCCGTCCTCCAGGGCGCGGTGGCGTCCATCCTGATGGTCGTCGGCGGCGTAAACGCCCTGCAGTCCGCGGCGATTATCACGGGCGCGCCGTTCGCCGTTATCTGCGTGATAGCGACGCTCGGACTCATCCGGACCTTCCAAGACGACTACGGGAGCCTCCTCCTCCAAGACGAGACGAGTCTCTGGGGGAAGTCGGAGTCGACCGGCGGGCAGTCGCCGGCCGCGAACGTCTCCAGCCACGACGACGACTGACGCCGAGCCCAACCGAACGTCGTTCCGCCCCCGTCTCTGTCCCCGTCGCCGTCCGTCTCCGTTCTCTGCGTCCCGGTTCCGTCCGACCGCGAGCGTCGCCGTCGCGGCCGATGCGGCCGACGTGACCGTTTCGAACGGACCCACACGGTCGTTCCTGAGATACCAAGTTTTAATGTACACCATTAACAAATCCTGTGTATGGATAGGGATACCGCAGAGCCGGACGCAGCAGCGCTTCCCGGGCCAAACGCCGAGAAGTGGGTCGAGTTCCACCACGAGCACGCCGCGCCCAGCGAGTACTCCCACGAGTTCGTCTGGGACGTGACCGCCGAGGCCGACGGCCCGTTCGTCACCGACGTGGACGGCAACGTCCTCTTGGACTTCACCTGTCACATCGGAGCCGCCCCGCTCGGCTACAACAACGAGAAAGTGCTGTCGAAGCTCCGCGAGTTCGACCTCGTCGAGCCGATGAAAATCGCCGGTCAGGACATGTACTTCGGAGCCGGTCCAGACCCCGAGACGGCCGAGTTCCCCGGGTCGAGCCACCTGATGGACAAGCTCACCGACGTGTCGTCTCACTACGGGATGGACACGGTGTTCCTGTCGAACTCCGGGGCGGAGGCCGTCGAGAACGCGATGAAGATAACCCACGACCGCAAGGCTCCCGCGAAGTACGGCTACGCCTTCGAGGGGAGCTTCCACGGGCGGACGCTCGGGACGCTCTCGCTCACGAAGTCGAAGGAGGTCTACACCCGCCACTACCCGGAGGTCGCGGGCATCGAGACGGTGCCGTTCTGCGCGGATTCGGGCTGTTCGGCGGACTCTTGCGACTGCGGCTTCTTCGCGGGCGGCGGCTCGCGGTTGCGGAACTCGCTGTCGCCGGAAGGCGGTCACGTCAACCCCGACGAGGTCGCGTTCGCGATTCTCGAACCGATTCAGGGCGTCGGCGGCTACCGCTTCCCGAGCGAGGAGTTCATGGCCGAGGTGGGCGACGTCTGCGACACCTACGACATCCCGCTCGTCGTGGACGAGATTCAGTCGGGCGTCGGCCGCACCGGCGAGATGTGGGCCGCCGACCACTACCCCATCGAACCCGACGTCATCGCCAGCGCGAAGGGACTCCGCGTCGGCGCGACCGTCTCGCGGTCCGAGGTCTTCCCGACCGAGAAGAACCGCCTCGGGTCGACGTTCGGCGGCGGCGACCTGCTCGCGTCGATGCAGGGCGCGCTCACCCTCGACGCCATCGAGGAGTACGACCTGCTCGACAACGCGACCGAGCGCGGCCGGCAGGCGAAGGAGCTCCTCGCCGACGACGCGCCCGACCACGTGGTCGACGTGCGCGGCAAGGGCCTCATGCTCGCCGTCGAGTTCGACACCAAACAGCGCCGCGACGCCGTCGTCGAGGCGGCGCTCGACCGCGGCCTGCTCACCCTCGGCTGTGGGAAGAAGACGATTCGCCTCCTGCCCCCGCTCGACTCCACCGAGCGCGAAATCGAGCTGGGCGTGGGCATTTTCTGCGAGGCGATGGACGCCGTGGCGACCGAAGCGGTCGCGTGAGCGTGGGCTTCGCCGGACGGACAGCGTGAGAAAGAACGGACCCGAGACGCGGTCTGTCCCGTTTTTCCGGACTACTCAGGCCGAGTCACCGGACTCGCCGACGCGCTCGTCCAGCGAGTGTGAGACGACTTCGACGCCGTCGAGCGCGGCCAGCGAGTCGAGCGCGTCCGCGAGGTGGTCCGGACCGCTCCCGTCGAGGCGAACCTCGACCGGAACCCGGTTCGGTTCGTCGGCGGCGGTTCGGGCGGCGCGCTCGACGCTATCGAGTTCGGCCCCCGACGCGGCGACGGCCTCGGAGAGGTCGCCCAGCGCCGCCGGCCAGTCGTCGAGTTCGAGGCGCGCTTCGGCGGCGCGGCCGAGCGCCTCCATCCCGACGCGAGTCAGTTCGGCGTGTTCCGAGAGGCCGACGTTGCCGCCGGAGACGACGGCCGCGACGCGCTCGCCCTCGACGTCGACCGCGCCGGAGAGGAGCGCGGCGACCGGGGCCGCGCCGGCCGGTTCGGCGACCGTCTTCGCCCGCTCGGCGAGGACCGTCACGGCGACCGCGAGGTCCGCGTCGTCGACCGAGACCACGTCGTCGACGCGGTCGCGGACGACAGCGAACGTCCGCTCTAACAGCCGCGCGTCGGCGATGCCCTCGGCGACGGTATCGACCTCCGAGAGCATGCGAATCTCGTCGGCCTCCAGCGAGGGCTTTGCGTGGGCCGCGCCCTCGGGTTGGACGCCGACGACGCGCACGTCGGGGTCCCGCGCCTTCATCGCGGTGGCGATGCCGGAGATGAGGCCGCCGCCGCCGATAGAGACGAGAACCGTGTCCACGTCGGGCGCGTCCGCCGCGATTTCCCGCCCGACGGTTCCCTGTCCGGCGATGACGGCCGCGTCGTCGAAGGGGTGGACGAACTCCAGCCCCTCCTCGTCGGCGAGTCGCAGGGCGTGTTCGTACGACTCCTCGTAGATGTCGCCCTCGACGACGACGTCCGCGCCGTAGCCGCGGGTGGCGTCGATTTTGACCGCCGGCGTGATTTCGGGGACGACGATGGTCGTGTCGATGCCGAGCAGGTCGCCGGCGAGCGCGACGCCCTGCGCGTGGTTGCCGGCGCTGGAGGCGACGACGCCCCGCTCGCGCACCGACTCGGGGAGTCGCGCCATCGCGTTGTACGCGCCGCGAATCTTGAACGACCCCGTCCGCTGGACGTTCTCCAGTTTGAGGTCGACCCGCTCGGCCCCGCAACGGTCGGCGATGGTCCGCGAGCTATCGAGCGGCGTCCGGTGGACCACGCCGTCGAGTCGCTCGTGGGCGTCCGCCACGTCGTCGGCGGTGACGACTTCCGACGCCGGGGGAGCCGACTCGCCGGTGACGCGGCCGTCGCTCATCGGTTCTCTCCCGCGAGTTCCGGTGCCGACTCGACGCCCGCGACCGAGAGAATCGACCGCGTGAGCACCTCGACGCCGGTTTCGAGACTGCGCTCGTCCACGTCGAACGTCGCGGTGTGGTGGCTCGTCGGGTGGTCGGTGCCGACGATGGAGTAGCACGCGAGGCCGCCGTCGCGCTGGACGCGCTCCATGAGGAACGTCGCGTCCTCGCTCGCGCCGAAGTCGGCGGTCGGCACGACGCGGTCGACGCCGCGCACGCCCTCGGCGGCGTCGGCGACCGCCTCCACGAGCTCGGGGTCGCTGTCGGCCCGCGGGCTCTCGCTGACCACGTCGACCGTCGCCTCGCAGTCGTGCAGTTCGGCGGCCTTCTCGAACCGCCGGCGGAGTTCGGACTTGGCGTACTCCATGAGTTCGGTCGTCTCGCCGCGCGCCTCGGCGACGGCCTCGACCTCGTCGGCGATGACGTTGCTCGCGGTGCCGCCTTCGACCCGGCCGACGTTGACGCGAGTCATCCCGTCGGAGTGCCGCGGGATGCCGTAGACGCTCTCGATGGCGGTGCCGAGCGCGTGGATGGCGTTCGCGCCGGCCTCCGGCGCTTTCCCCGCGTGGGCCGTCGTGCCCTCGATTTCCGCGTCGATGTGGCACATGGCGAGCGGTTTCTCGATGCCGGCGACGACCTCGCCCGTCGGGTGGTCGAGGCCGACGTGGACCGCGAAGAAGTAGTCGATGCCGGCGGCGTACTCGCTTTTCGCCATGGGCGCGCCGCCGCCCGAAACCTCCTCCGCGGGCTGGAAGAACACGACGAGTCGGCCCGAGAAGTCGCTGTCCTTGACGGCTTCGAGCGTCGCCAGCCCCCACGTCATGTGGGTGTCGTGGCCGCAGGCGTGCATCGTCTCGCCCGTCTCCGAGCGGAAGCCCTCGGCCGCGGGGTCGTGGGCCGCGTCGTCCGACTCCTCGATGAACAGCCCGTCGATGTCGACCCGGAGGCCGACCGTCGGCCCCTCGCCGCGGTCGAGGACCGCGACACAGCCGGTCGTCCCGCCGCGGAGCGGTTCGAGGAGGTCCGGGTCGGTCCCGCTGTCGAGCGCCCGCTCGTACCACTCGTCGAGTCGGTCGTCGCTCGGGACGGCCATCCGGTCTGCGGGGTCGTAGGCGTCCGCGCCGACGGCGAGTTCGTCCACGCCGATGGCGCGCAGTTCCTCGACGAGCCGCGCGGTCGTCCGGAACTCGCACCAGCCGGGTTCGGGGTGGCGGTGGAGGTCTCTGCGAAGCTCCGCTAGTCGCGCTCGAACGGCGTCGGCCATGCGTACACGTACCACTCGCCACCCACTTAAGCATAAACGGTATCCGTGGACACCGGCTACACAAAAAGACTAAGGGAACGTCACCCAATCGATGTAGCAACCGCGCCCGCGACGCGCGCGACTCACACCATGACCGAGACAGACATCGTCGTCCTCCGCGAGGGGACCGAGGGCCTTTCGATGGAATCGTACGCCGACGCGCTCCGCGAGCGCCTCCCGGACCGGACCGTGACGCTCGCCCGGACGCCGAAACAGGAACGCGAACTCGTCGCCGACGCCCGCGTGGTCACGGGCATCACGATAGACGAGGACCTGCTGGACCGCGCCGACCGCCTCGAACTGTTCGCCTGCACGTTCGCCGGGACCGACCACGTCCCGATGGACGCGCTCGCGGAACACGGCGTCGCCGTCACCAACGCCGGCGGCATCCACGCGCCCGGAATCGCCGAGCAGGCCATCGGCAACATGCTCGTGTTCGCCCGCCGCCTCCACGAGGGCTGGCGGCGCAAAGAGCGCGCCGAGTGGCGACACTTCCAGTCCGGCGAGTTCACCGACAGCACGGTGACGATTATCGGCCTCGGCTCCATCGGGCAGGCCGTCGCCCAGCGGTTGCAGGGCTTCGAAGTCGAGACTATCGGCATCCGCTACACCCCGTCGAAGGGCGGCCCGACCGACGAGGTCGCCGGCTTCGAACCCGACGCGATTCACGACGCGCTCTCCCGGAGCGAGTACGTCGTGGTCGCGTGTCCGCTGAACGACCTGACCCGCGGGCTCATCGGCGAGGCGGAGTTCGCCACGATGCCGACCGACGCGGTGGTCGTCAACGCCGCCCGCGGCGGCATCGTCGACACCGACGCGCTCGTGTCTGCCCTCCGGTCGAACAAGATTCGCGGGGCCGCCCTCGACGTGACCGACCCCGAGCCGCTCCCCGCCGACCACCCGCTGTGGGGGCTGGAAAACTGCCTCATCACGCCCCACACGGGCGGCCACACGCCCAAACACTGGGACCGCCTCGCCGACATCGTCGCCGGGAACCTCGGGCGGCTCGACGAGGGCGAGGAGTTGGAGAACCAAGTGCTGGCCGCCGAGTCGAACTGACTCCCGATGGCGACGCAGGAACGACCCGACGACCCTCGCGGCGACCGGCAGGCCGACCCGCCCGCTGACTCGCGGGGCGACCCCAGTAACGACCCGCGCGCCGACTACGACTACGTCGGCGGCGACACCGACCGCGAGGCGCTCGTCTCCGACCTCGAACGCCTCGTCGACGGCGACGTGCGGTTCGACGAGTACACCCGACAGCTGTACGCGACCGACGCCTCGGCGTACGAAGTGCTCCCCGTCGGCGTCGTCATGCCGACCTCGAACGCCGACGTGGCGGCCGTCGTGGAGTACTGCGCCGACCGCGAGATTCCCGTCCTCCCCCGCGGCGGCGGCACGAGCCTCGCCGGACAGGCCGTCAACGAGGCGGTCGTCCTCGACCTCTCGCGGCACATGGACGGAGTCGAGTCGGTTGACCCCGAGGCGGCGACGGCGACCGCGCAGGCCGGGGTCACGCTCGCGGACCTCAATAACTCCGCGGCCGACCATGGTCTCACGTTCGGCCCGGACCCCGCCGCGGGCGACCGGAGCGTCCTCGGAGGCGCTATCGGTAACAACTCCACCGGCGCGCACTCCCTGAAGTACGGCAAGACCGACTACTACGTCGAGGAGTGCGAGGTCGTCCTCGCCGACGGGAGCGTCCACCGCTTCGGCGAGGTGCGCGTGGACGACCTCCGGGAGAAGGCCGACCCCGAGAGCGACGCGTGGGGGGCCGACGGCCCGGCGAGTCCGCTTCTCCCCCGAATCTACGCCGAGGTCGTCCGCGTGCTCGACGAGGAGCGCGAGGAGATAGACGCCCGCTACCCGGACCTCAAGCGAAACGTCTCCGGCTACAACCTCGACGCGCTGGTCGATGAGGCCCGCGGGGAGCGCCCGCTGGCCGACGGGACCGGAACCGACCCGGACTGCGAGTCGGGGACCGTGAACCTCGCGCGTCTGCTCGCCGGGAGCGAGGGGACCCTCGCCGTCGTGACCGAAGCGACCGTCTCGCTCGAACCGCTCCCGGAGACGAAGGCCGTCGCGCTCCTCACCTACGAGGACGTGTTCGACGCCGCCGCCGACGTGGCCCCCATCCTCGACCACGACCCGGCGGCGGTCGAACTCATCGACGACGTGCTCATCGACCTCGCGCTCGACACCGCGGAGTTCCACGACGTGGCCGCGTCGCTCCCCGACGGGACCCGCGCGGCCCTGCTGGTCGAGTTCTACGCTGACTCCGACGCCGAGGGCCGGCGGAAAGTCGCCGACTTGCTGACGGCCCGCGCGCCCTCGGTGACGCCGGAGGCGGCCCCATCCGACGGCGTCGAAGTCGCCGACAACGCCCGCGCGTTCGACGCGCTGGAAGCCCACGACGAGGCGGCCCGCGCGGGGCTCTGGGAGATGCGCAAGGCCGCCGCGCCCATCTTGCTCTCCCGGACGACCGACGAGAAACACATCTCCTTCATCGAGGACTGCGCCGTGCCGGCCGACGAACTGCCGGGCTACGTCGAGCGGTTCCGCGAGGTCATCGACGACCACGACGCCAACACGAGTTTCTACGCCCACGCGGGCCCGGGCGTGTTGCACGTCCGCCCGCTCGTCAACACGAAGACGCTCGACGGCCTCGACTCGTTCGAGACCATCGCCGACGAGGTGACCGACTTCGTCGTCGAGGCCGGCGGGTCGGTGTCGGGCGAACACGGCGACGGCCGCGCGCGGACCCAGTGGAACCGCAAACTGTACGGCGACCGCCTCTGGAACGCCTTCCGCGACCTCAAGACCGCGTTCGACCCCGACTGGCTCCTGAATCCGGGGCAGGTCTGCGGCGACGTGTCGATGACCGAGAACCTCCGGTTCGACCCCGACTACGAGTTCGACGCCGGCTTCGACCCGGCACTCGACTGGGACACCGAAAACGGCTTTCAGGGGATGGCGGAGCTCTGCCACGGCTGTGGCGGCTGTCGGGGCGACCAATCGACCACCGGCGGCGTGATGTGTCCGACCTACCGCGCCACGCAAGAGGAAGGACTATCGACCCGCGGCCGGGCGAACATGCTCCGGCAGGCGATGAGCGGCGACCTCGACGCCGACGCGACGGACACCGAGTTCATGCGCGAGGTGCTGGACCTCTGTGTCGGCTGTAAGGGCTGTGCCCGCGACTGCCCGAGCGAGGTCGACATGGCGAAGCTCAAAGCCGAGGTCGAACACGCCCACCACGAGTCTCACGGTGCGGGCCTCCGAGACCGCCTGTTCGCCGAGGTGGACCGGCTGAACGCGCTGGGCTCGCGGCTCGCCCCGCTTTCGAACTGGGCGGCGAAGGTGCCGGGCGCGCGGACGGTCATGGAGAAGACCGTCGGCATCGCCAGAGAGCGGTCGCTCCCGACGTTCCACCGCGAATCGCTGGAAGACTGGTTCGAGGCGCGGGGCGGCGCTCGCGTCCCCGAGGCCGAGGCGACCGACAGGGTACTTCTGTTCCCGGACAGCTACACCAACTACAACCACCCCGACGCGGGGAAGGCCGCGGTTCGCGTGCTCGAAGCCGCCGGCGTCCACGTCTCGATTCCGGACGACGTGACCGCGACCGGCCGCCCGGCCCACTCGAAGGGCTTTCTCGACCGGTCGCGGGCGCGCGCCGAGACGAACGTCGACGCGCTCGCGCCCCGCGTCGAAGCCGGCTGGAGCGTCGTGCTCGTCGAGCCCTCGGACGCGGTGATGTTCCAGTCGGACTACCTCGACCTGCTTTCGAGCGACGCGGCCGAGACCGTCGCCGCCGAGACCTACGGCATCATGGAGTACCTCGACGCGAAGCGCCTCGTGGAAAACATCGACGCCTCAGCGTCGGCCGAGACGCTGACGTACCACGGCCACTGTCACCAGAAGGCGACGCGCAAGGACCACCACGCGGTGGGCGTCCTCCGCCGCGCCGGCTACGACGTGGACCCGCTCGACTCCGGCTGTTGCGGCATGGCCGGGAGCTTCGGTTACGAGGCCGAACACCACTCGCTGTCGAAGGCCATCGGCGACATCCTCTCGGACCAAATCGGCGAGAGCCGCGGCGACACGGTCGTCGCGCCCGGCGCGTCCTGTCGGACGCAACTGGAGGACATGGACGGCGCGGACGACGACCCGCCGCACCCGATAGAGAAGGTCGCCGACGCGGTCGCTGACTGAGAAGCGCGCCGAAAAAGAACCGCGAGTCGCTTCAGGTTTCGCTCGCCGCGCGGGCGCTCAGGGCCAGAGGCCCCGCGTCTCCTTCGCGCCGCCGATGCGGGAGAGCGCGACGACGTACGCCGCGTCGCGCCACGTCAGGTCGCGCTCTTCGACGTGTTCGCGGACCGCGTTCCACGCCTTGAGCATCTCGGCTTCGAGTTCCTCGTGGACGCGTTCGAGCGACCACTGACGGCGGTTGATGTCCTGGAGCCACTCGAAGTACGAGACCGTCACGCCGCCGGCGTTGGCGAGGATGTCGGGGAGGACCGGAATCCCGCGCTCTTCGAGGACGGCGTCGGCCGCGAACGTCGTCGGCCCGTTCGCGCCCTCGACGACCATGTCCGCCGAGATGGCGTCGACGTTCTCGGTCGTGATGACGTTCCCGATGGCCGCCGGGATGAGCACGTCCACGTCGAGTTCGAGCAGGTCCTCGTTCGTGAGCGACTCGGGGGCGTCGTAGCCCGACACCATGCCGGGGCGCTCGTCGTGGCCCTCGACGTCCTGCGTGTCGAGGCCGTCGGGGTCGTAGATGGCCCCGTCCACGTCGGAGACGGCGACCACCTTCGCGCCCCACTCGTCGAGGAGGCGGGCGGCGTTCGCGCCGACGGACCCGAACCCTTGGACCGCGACGGTGGTGTCTTCGATGTCCCAGTCGTAGAAGTCGATGGCTTCGCGGGTGACGATGGCGACGGAGCGACCGGGGGCCTCCTCGCGGCCGTACGACCCGCCGATGACCGGCGGCTTACCCGTCACGACGCCGGGCGTCGTCTCGCCCTGTTGCATCGAGTAGGCGTCCATGAACCACGCCATCTCCTGCGGGCCGGTGCCCATGTCGGGCGCGGGAACGTCCTTCTTCGGCCCGACGACGTTGCGAATCTCCTCGGCGAACCGTCGCGTGAGTCGCTCGCGCTCCTCGTCAGAGAGCGTCTTGGGGTCGACCGCGACGCCACCCTTGCCGCCGCCGAAGGGAAGGTCCATCACGGCGCACTTCCAGGTCATCCACATCGAGAGCCCGATGCACTCGTCGGCGGTCACTTCCGGGTGGTAGCGGAGGCCGCCCTTGTACGGCCCGCGCACGTCGTCGTGCTGAGCGCGGAAGCCGGTGAACACGTCGAGCGAGCCGTCGTCGCGGCGGAGCGGGACCGACACCTGCTGGACCCGCGTCGGGTGCTTCAGGCGCGCGACGACGCCGTCGTCGACGTCGGCGTGGCTCGCCGCGCGTTCGAGCTGTCTGCGCGCCGTCGCCAGCGCCGATTCGGGTTCTGACTCCGAGCCGCCGTCGGCGACCGCTTCGCCGTTTCGATTTTTGCCATCTTCGTTCATTCTATTAGGGCTGTGACCCGGAGTCATAATTAGGTTGTGAATAGTCGCCGGGGGAAGTCGGCCAGCGGCTCCGCCCCGTCGGCCGTGACGACGAACGTCTCGCTGAGTTCGACGCCGAAGTCGTCGAACCAGAGGCCGGGGATGGTGTGGAACGTCATGTTCTCTTCGAGGACGGTCTCGTCGCCGGGGCGGAGGCTCGCCGTGTGTTCGCCCCAGTCCGGCGGGTAGCCGAGCCCCATCGAGTAGCCGATGCGGTCTTTCTTCTCGATGCCGTACTCGGCGATGGTGTCGCGCCACGCCTTCTCGACGGCCTCGCAGGTGACGCCGGGTTCGACCGCGTCGAGGGCGGCTTCCATCCCCTCGACGACGATGTCGGCCCGCCGGGACAGCTCCTCCGGGGGGTCGCCGACGAACGTCGTCCGGGCGAGCGGCGAGTGGTAGCGGTGCCGACAGCCGGAGAGTTCGATGATGACCGGGTCGCCGTCCTCGAACTCGCGGTCGGTCCACGTGAGGTGCGGCGTGCCGGTGTGGTCGCCCGAGGGCATCAGCGGGACGATAGACGGGTAGTCGCCGCCGTAGTCGTCGGTGCCCTCGATGAGCGCCGAGTAGATGGCCTCGGCGGCCTCGTACTCGGGGACGCCCTCCTCGATGACGTCGAGGCCGGCCTGCATCGCGTTCTCGGAGATGCGGGCCGCCTCGCGCATGTAGTCGAGTTCGGTGTCGGACTTCTTGATGCGCACGCGGTTCACGAGGAGCGTCGTGTCCTCGAAAATCGCCTCGGGGAGGTTCTTCTGCAGGCGCGTGTAGGACTTCGCGGTGAAGTAGTAGGCGTCCATCTCGAGGCCGACGCGCGCGTCGTCGACGCCGAGGTCCTCCAGCACGGCCGCGACGAAGTCCATCGGGTGGAGGTCGTGGGGCGACTGCACGTGGTCGTCGCTGTACGGTCGGATGCTCTCCTCGCTCAACGTGGTCGTCGCGCGAGCGCCGTTGGCGTCCATGTCGCGACCGACCCACACGGGTTCGTCGCGGTCCCGCGTGACCACGACCCCCTGATGGACGTAAAAGGACCAGCCGTCGTAGCCGGTGAGGTAGTTCATGTTCGCGGGGTCGCTCACGAAGAGCGCGTCCAGCCCGCGTTCGGCCATCCGCTCTTTGGTCCGGGCGATGCGTCTGTCGTACTCGGCGCTGTCGAATACGGCTCTTGGCATGGGAACCTCTATCGAACCATCGGATAGGGCCCGTAAAAATTTTTTGTGGACAATGGTCACGGATTCTGTGTACGCCGACGGCGCGGGAGACGAGAATAATGTATAGATAAAACAAGATTGGTGGTCGGCTCAAATGACCGCAGACACCATTTTCACATATATACTAATTAGGACGCGCTAGAGTATTCAATTTCTTAGATAATCTAGATTATTCAAAATTTCCAGAATATTCAAACGTCAGTAGGGTACCAGACAAGCAATATTGATTTGCTTCCGACTCACCGAGAACAGTACGCGTCTGCTGGGAGCCCAATCGTTATTCCTCGCAGTCTCGGAGGCGGGGTATGGACCTCTCTATCGTCGACCTCTCCCCGGTTCCGCGAGGCGGGACCGCGACCGACGCCTACGCGAACACCGTCGAGGCCGCCGCGCAAGCCGAGCGACTGGGTTACTCGCGCTTCTGGGTCGCCGAGCACCACGGCATGGCGAGCACCCTCGCGGGAACGACGCCCGAGGTGTTGCTCGGCCACCTCGCCGCGGAGACCGACTCGATTCGGCTCGGCTCCGGCGCGGTGTTGCTCAACCACTACAGCCCGTTCAAGGTCGCCGAACAGTTCGGCGCGCTCGACGGACTCGCCCCCGGCCGCATCGACGCTGGGCTCGGCCGGGCGAACGGGTCGCCCGCCTCGGACCAGGCGCTCGGGACGGACCGGCACGTCGAGGACCCCGACGGCGACCACGCCGAGAAGGTCGAGG
Organism: Haloferax sulfurifontis ATCC BAA-897; assembly: GCF_000337835.1. Classification (GTDB taxonomy): domain Archaea; phylum Halobacteriota; class Halobacteria; order Halobacteriales; family Haloferacaceae; genus Haloferax; species Haloferax denitrificans. The sequence goes on from NZ_AOLM01000008.1 coordinate 71,802, forward strand.
CCGTCGTCAACCACCTCTACGACGACTACCCCGACGAGCACCCCTACGCCGACCTCGAAATCCCGCGGGGGAGCGGCGACCCGCCGGTCCCGTGGGTGCTCGGGTCGAGTCCGTCGAGCGCGACTATCGCGGGCGAACTCGGGCTTCCCTACTGCTTCGCGGGCTTCATCAGACCGCAGTTCGCCGTCCACTCCTTCGAGGAGTACCGAGAGAGCTTCCGGGCGTCCCCGCTCGCCGGCGGCATCGACGAACCCCACGGGATGGTCGCGGTGAACGCCGTCTGCGCCGAGACCGACGAGGAGGCGGCTCGGCTCCGCGCGGTGGCCGAGGCGACGTACAAGCGGATGCGCCGCGGCGAAGTCGGCACGAGGCCGACCGTCGAGGAGGCGATAGACGAACTCGGCGGCGTCCCCGAGCCCACGCCCGCGACGCTCGGAGCCAACGAGTGGCCGCGAGCCATCTCCGGCAGTCCCGAGACGATTTCGGGGCTGTTGGACCAGCTCGCGGAGCGCGTCGGGGCCGACGAGATGATGATTCAGCACGTCGTCGGCGACCACGAAGACGGACTTCGCTCGCACGAACTGCTCGCCGAGGGCGTCGGCCTCGTCTGACGCGTCGGCGTCCGCGACAGTCTGCCTGCCCGGATAATTCATATTGCAGTCCCCCGGAATAAGGAGTGTGTCACGACTTCGGCATCTCCGGCTCGAAGACACGCCCTTCGAGGCCAGAGAGTTCTCACTGCTCTGGCTCATCGCGCTCGCGACCTACGGCGTCGGCGACATCGTCACGACGCTCACCCTCCTCTACTACGAGCGCCGGTTCGACGAGGCGAACGCCCTCCTCGTGGCGAGCACGGACGCCCTCGGACGGTGGGGGCTCGTCCTCCCGAAGCTCGCCGTCTTCCTCCTCTGTCTCGGCATCTGCGTCTACGGCGCTCGCGTGGGCGACAAAGTATTGTACTACCTGCCGCCGGTCGCGCTCGCCGTCATCGGAGCGTTCGCCACGGCGTTCAACCTCCGGCTCTTCGTCGGGTGAGCGGCTGAAAATCGGGGCGGAGCGCGCTCAGTCGGTCACCTGTTCGAGCGTGAAGACGAACTCCACGTCGACGCTGTCGGTCTGTATCTCGTTGCCGGCCGACTCCCGAATCTGCCACTCGACGACGAGCGACAGCGACTCCCCGCCGTCGAGTCGGCCGAGCGAGACGGACTCGTTCCACACGTCGGCGAAGTCGAGATACGTCGTCTCGTCGCCGAGGACGTAGGTGCTCGTCCCGTTCGCCCGCTCGACGCGGAGCCGGACGGCGAGCGCCTCGTGGAGTTCGCCCTCGTCGGCTCCGCCGGTCGAATCGACCGACAGTTCGGGACCGAATCGGCCGTTCTCGGCGGACTCGAACGGCATCGACTCCAGCGTCAACACGCCGGGGTCGCGGCCGCGGTTGGCGAGCGTCCCCGTCGAGTTGCCCGCGGAGCCGGGCGCGACCGACTGCGTGTCGAGAAGCGAGACGCCCGCCCCGCCGGAGCCGAGTTCGAGGTCGACGCCCTCCGGAGCGCTCCCGGCGGTGTTCTCGACGGTCACGTCGAACGACGCGGTCTCCTCGGTTCGGGCGACCTCGGTCGAGTCGCGGAACAACACCGCGGTCACGGAGACGTAACCCGTCGTGACAGTCGTCTCTCCGTCGTCGGTGGCGGCGAAGCCGTCGGTGCGGTCACCGTCGGCGTAGGTCACGTCGGAGCCGAGCGCGGCGGCGATATCCACGGGGCTCGGCTCCCGGAGAGTGACGCGGCGCTCCTCCTGCCAGCCGTCGTCGGGGACCCACGTGTTCACCACGAGCACGACGCTGTCGACCGTGCCGGTCCACGAGAGCGTCCCGGTCACGGGGCCGCTGAGCGACCCGACGGTCCCGTCGGCGCTTCGGACCGTCGGCGGGTCGGCGGCCTCGACCGAAAGCGTCGGGTCGGGCGACGCCGACGATGCGGCCGTGGTCGTCGTTTGACTGCCGCCGCTACCACCTCCACCGCCTCCGCCGCCGCCAACACCAGTGCCCGAGCGCGCCGTGGTGGTCGGCTCGGGACTGCTCGTCGGCGCGGGCGTCGACGTGGGCGTCGACGACGGGCTCGGGCTCGGCGTCGTGGTCTCGGTCGGCGTCGACGCGGGCGTCGGTGTGTCCGGGTCCTCGAACTGGTTCGTTTCCTCGGGCGGGGCGTCCCGCGTCGGCGAGGGCGGCGTCACGGTGACGTCCGGCGGCGACGGCTCTGGGTCGTCGCCGCCCCGGAGGTCCGAAATCGCGTCGTTGATGCCGCTGTCGTCGAGGAAGCGGTCGATGCTCCCGGGAGCGGCGAAACCGGTTCCGACCAGCACGATGCCGACGACCACGAAGACGATGAACACCCGACCGGCAATCTGCGAGAGCCGCCGCGAGAGCGTGCCGAGGAGCTTCGCCGACAAGAGCGAGGCGAGCGACAGCGGAAGCGGGAACAGCCCCGCCCGCGGCGGGCGGTACTCGACCACCAGCGCCGTCTCGGTCGGCCGGTCGCCGGGTTCGACCTCGTCGCCGACAGCGACCGAGTACTCGTCGGTACGGGGTTCGCCGTCCTCGTCGGGCGAGGGTCGCTCGCGTTCGACAAGCGCGGGTTCGGCGTCGGCTTCGGTGCCGGTGCCGACGAACGACGCCGAATGCGCGTCCCAACGCCGGACCGCCCGGACGACCCCGTGGACGGGAAGGCGCTCGCCGGGAAGACAGAGGACGCGGTCGCCCCGTTCGAGACGCTCGAAGTCGACCTCCTCGAAGTCGTCTGCATTGTTGTCGTCCGCGTCGCTGTCGTCCGCGTCGCCGTCAACGAGGCGTCGACACCGGGTCGCGTCGGCGAGCGCCAGTTCGGGCGACTGCTCGGGCGTCCAGTCGGGCGCGTTCGCGTCGTCCGGGCTGGTCACGAGGGATTCACCGCCCGTCCTCGGAGGTCTCGTCGGTCGGCGCGTCAGAAGGGCAGTCGACGGGGTCGGTCACCCATTCCATGCCGTCGGCCGAGCCGGAGGGCGCGGCGTCGAACGGCGAGGGAGACGGGTCGACGACGGCGACGGGGTCCGAGAGGCGGACGCCAGTTCGCTCCGGGTAGAGCGTGACGCCGCCGTCCGAGGCGCTGACGTAGCCGGCATCGATACCGGCCGCTCCGCCCGTGGAACCGCCGCTTGCGGTACTCCCGTCGGATTCGTCGGACCCGTCGGACTCGTCGGGGTCGACCTCGACGAGCGCGTCGGTGTACAGCGAGTAGAGCTCGGTCACGACGAGGAGCGCGCCGGGGAGGATGACGAACAGGACCAATCCGAGTCCCGACTGGACGAACTGCGCGGCGAGCCCGAGATACGGCACGTGGAACCAGACGCGACCGACGACGCGGTCGGCGGTGACGGGGTCCGAGTCGACGTCCTCATTGGCGTCGCCTTTCGTTCGGAACACCGGACTGTCGCCGCTTCGGTCCACCGCGACGACCCGGTGGGTCACGCGGTCGGTCCGCTCGTCGGTGATGGCGCTTCCGGCTTCCCGGTAGGTGATGATGTCGCCCTCCGAGATGTCCGCTGGCGGTACGTCGCGGACGACCACCACGTCGCCGGCGTCGAACGTCGGCGACATACTCCCCGAGAGGACGGTGTAGCTGGCGTCGGCACCGAAGGCCTGCGGCGCGGCGAGCACGACGACGAGCGCGACGGCGACGAGGAGCACGACGCCCCCGAGGACGCGGGCCGCGGCGGCGAGACGAGACCAGTTCATCGGTCAGGCGCCCCCGTCGGCGTCGTCTCCGGTCCCGTCGTCACCGCCGGCGTTCTCGGGGGCGGCCGGTTCGGTTTCGGAGTCGGAGTCAACCGATTCGGTTTCGGAGCCGGGGTCAGCCGCATCGGTTTTAGAGTCGGAGTCGGAATCGGTCGTTTCGTCGCTTTTCCCGACGTCATCGTCTTGGCCGGCTTCACCGTCGCCGTCGTCTTGGCCGGCTTCACCGTCTCCACCGTCTCCGCCGTCTTGCTCGGGTTCGGCTTCACCGTCTCCACCGTCTCCGCCGTCTTGCTCGGGTTCGGCTTCGTCGTCTTGCTTGGAATCGGATTCGGCGTCTTGGTCGTTCTCTCCGGCCTCGTCCTCGACATCCGCTTTCTCGATGCTGTCGTCTTCTCCGTCCTCGGATTCGCCGTCTTCCTCGGTCGTCTCGACCTCGTTTGTTCTGACTGCGTCGCCCGTCTTGACGTCGACGCGCATCACGAGGTCGTCGGGGTCGACGTGGGCGTGGTGGTGCCACGAGAACCGGAGCTTGCCGGTGAGCGAGAACGACCCGTCTATCTCGCGGGCGATTCGGACGTGGTTCGTGCCGGTCGCGTCGACCGAGACGTCGGCGAGGGCGCTCGTCCGGCCGTCGGCGGTGAGTTCGAGGTCCGAGACCGCGACCGACGTCCAGGCGGCCGAGGCGGAGACCGTGACGCCGAGCGCGACCACGTCGTTCGCGCCGACGCCCTGTCCCTTCCGCCCGTGTTTGTCCGGGTACTCGGTGCCGCCGACGGTCATCGTCACCTTACTGCCGTCGAAGTCGACGCGGAACGACTCGGTTCGGCCCGACCACCACGCGTGTTGCCAGTCGTTGTTCTGCCTGTGGAGGCGGGTCTCGGAGCTTCCGGAGCGCTTCAGCACCGCGACTTCGTAGTTCTCCGGCTCCGAGTTGCCGTACACGAAGCCGTCGTAGGGCTCGCCGTAGCGGGCGAGCGTCGCCCAGTCCCAGCCGCCCATCGCGTCGCGGGCGTTGCCGGAGCCGGACGTTGAACCGTCGTCGCCGTCGTCGCCGACCTCGCAGGACGCGCCGTCGTCGGCGTCGGCCCGCTGGTCGAGCGCGAACCGGAGGTCGACGCCCGCGATATCCGAGGCGACTTCGTTGCCGGCGCTCGACGGGAGCCGCCACGCGATGACGAAGTCGACCGACTCGCCGGACGCGAGTTCGTAATCGAGGTCGAACGTCTCGTCCGCGACGAAAATCGAGTCGAGGGTCGCGTAGTCGGAACTCCCGCAGAGGTACGTCTTCGACCCGTCGGGGGCTTCGAGCCACGCGCGGACTTCGAGCACCTGCGCGAGTTCGCCGTCCCCGACGCGGGGGTCGTTCTGCGACGGGGGCTCCGACTGGCCGTTCTCGTCGTCGGTGACGCCGAGCACGTCGATGTCGAGGAAGCCCGCGAGCGACCCGCGGTTGCGGAGCGTCACCGACGCGGTGCCGCTGTCGCCGGGCGCGAGGCCCGACTCTTCGAGGAACGTGAGTCGCTCGTCGTCGCCGTCGACCGTCAGGTCGAGCGTGCCGACGCCGAACGACGCGTCGGCGCGCTCGGTGTCGGAAAACGCCGAGTAAGTGCCGACGCCCGCGGCGGCGCTTCCGGCGCTAATCGTGAAGAGCCCGCCGAGGAATCGGCGTCGGGTGAGCGTCAGCGTTGGTGTCTGTTTCGGCATCGAGAGGCGTGAAGTCGTCGTGCGCGTTCGGAGGGCCGGAACGAAAGAGATGGACGCGGTCGGTTCGACCGGGTCGCGTCGTCTGCGTCGCCCGCGAACGCGAACTGTGATTACTGGCTGTCCAGCTGGTTCTACTGGCTGTCCCGCTGATTCTACTGGCTGTCCCGCTGGTTCAGTTCGAAGTCGAACTGAATGTCGAGCCCGTCGGCTTGGAACTCGTTTCCGGCGCTCTCCTGCATCTCCAGCGCGAAGGAGAACGTCTTCGTCTCGCCGGACGCGAGAGCGATGTCCCGGACGTTGGAATCGTCGTCCTCGCCGTCGTTGTTGTCGACCACGTCGGCCAGCGTGGCCGAGCCGCCGAACCGGTCGGCGAGCACGTCGAGGCTCCCGACTTCGAACGTCGTCACGTCGAGGACGCCCGCGAGGTCCGCCACCGAGGCGTCCGCGTCGCCGTCGTCGCCGGCCGTGGCGTCGCTGTCGTTTTCGGTCAGCGTGAGGTCGATATCGAGGCTCCCGTCGAGCGTGCCGTCGTTTTCGAGGTCGACCTCGAAGGTGTCGGTCTCGTCGCCGGGCGCGAGGCCCGTGGCGCTGAAGCTCGCGGAACTGGCCCCGTCGGCGAGGCTCAGCGTCCCCGCCTGAAGCGTGTTCTCGGTGCTCGATTCGGTGTCGTTGAACAGGGCGAACGTGCCCACCCCGGCGGCGGCGCTTCCCGCGCCGATCGTGAGGAGGCCTCCGAGGGCGCGGCGTCGTGTGAGTTTGAATACTTTTTCTGCCATTGAGTTCTCCGTGCGGCCCACCGTACACCCACTCCCTTCCGTGACATTCTGGGTGGGGTGACCTTCAGAGATCTCTACTCGATTACGCGGGAATAATCAGATACCACCATTATGCGGTATCCGGCAAAAACCGAGCGACGTGGTAGCGCCCGGCACAGCCCGGTGGGACGAGAGCACCCGGACCGCCTCGGGTCGGCGACGCGTCGTCTCACTCGGCGTCGAACAGTTCGGCGAAGACCTTCCGCTGGGCCGCCCTGAGGTGTTGGGTGAACGTCGACCGCGAGACGCCGATGGCCTCGGCCACCTCGGCGGCGCTCCGTCGCTTCGGCCGCTCGAAGTAGCCCGTCCGGTACGCGACTTCGAGCGACTCGCGCTGGCGGTCGGTCAGTCCGTCCAACACGCTGGCACCGATATCGGACTCGACGGTGCGGTGGCTCCGCGCGGTCATGACGACGCTGTCGAAGGCCGCCGCGAGCGCCTCGACGAACGGGCCGGCCGGTCGCCGCCGGGAGAGGTCGACGACGACGGTCGCCTCGCCGTCCGCCACGACGACGCGGTGGAGGACGCCGCCCGCGTCGGCGATGGTCGTCCCCAGCGAGGGCGCGGACGTGTCGAACTGCGCCCGGACGACCCCGTCGCCGGCGGTCACGGCTCCGGGAGTCACGCCGTCGAGACTCGCCAGCGCGTCGGTCACCGCCGCCTCGGACGCGCCGCGGACCGTCACGAAGTAGCGCTCCCTGTCGCCGCGGGGCAACACCGTGTGGACGACGACCTCCGCGTCGCGGCCGAGCGCGTCGCCGACCGCCAGAAGCCCCGCGTCGGCGTCGCGGACGCGGAGGCGGACGCGGACCACCTCGTCTGCCACCAGCGCCTCGCGGCTCTCGGCGGTGCTGAGGGCGTAGCCGAGCGTCTCCGCCAGTTCTTCGAACCGGCGGCGCTCCCGGTCGTCGTCGGCACCGCGGCGGTACACGCCGAGGACGCCGTAGTCGACGCCGCCGTACCGGAGCGCGACGGCGACCGCGGTCTCGATATCGGCGTCGGCCGCGGCGGCCGTCCACCCGGCGTCGGGAGCGGTCGCGGGCGCGTCGGCGTCAGTGTCAGTGTCGGCGTCGAGTCCGCGCCCGTCGTCGACGGCGCGGACGACCGTCGTCCCCTCGCGGAAGGCGGTCAGACTCGGTTCGGTCGAGTCGCGCCGGACCGCCGCGTCGGCGTCGAAGACGCCCGCCGTCCGGAGGTACGACTCGTCGCCGACGACGGCGAGCGGGTCGAGTCCGCCGCCCGCGGTGCGCTCGCCCACCCACGCCGCGACGGTGTCGGGGTCGCTCCCGATGTACCGACAGAACGACTCCGCGACCTCGACGCGCGACGACTGTCGGACGAGGATCTCCCGAATCGCCTCCTTCGTGTCGCGCTCGCGTTCGAGTCGGCGCTGGTGGTTGACCTGCGCCGTGATGTCCCGGATGACGCCGATGGTTCCGGGGAGTCCGTCGTCGACGACGTGGTCGATATCGAGGATGCAGTGGCGCGTCTCGCCGCCGCGGTTGCGGATGCGGATGTCGAGCGACTGCGGGACCCTCCGGTCGAGCGCGTCGCGGACGCGGCCTCGGTCGTCGGGGTGGACGACCGTCTCGACGATGTCGCCGTCGGTGAGCGCCGCGCGGTCGTACCCGGTGAGCGTCGTCGCCGCCTCGTTGACGAGGACGACGCCGCCGTCGCGGGCGACGAAGATGGCGTCGCGGACGTTCTCGACCAGCGTCCGGTAGCGCGCCTCGCTCTCGGCGAGCGCGCGCTCCGTTCGGTGTTTGTCGACGGCCGTCCGAACGCGCGTGGCGAGCGCCGCGGCGCTGTCGTCAACGCTCGTCTTGACGATGTAGTCGTCCGCGCCGGCCGACAGCGCGCTACTGGCGAGCCCCTCGCTTCCGGCACCGGTAAAGAGGAGAAACGGGATGTCGGGTCGGGCGTCTCGGACCGCCGCCAGCAGTTCGATTCCCGTCCGGCCGGGCATGTAGTAATCGCTGACGACGCACTCCACGTCGGCGGTGAGGCGGGCGAGCGCACCCTCGGGGCTGTTGGCCTCGCGAACCTCGAAGTCGGGGGCCACCTCGCGGAGTCGATGCACCACGAGCGTCAGCCAGTCGCGGTTGTCGTCGACGAGGAGGACGGTGACTGGGTCCGCGCTCGTTCGGTCTGTCGTCTCGGTCACGGCAGTTCGGCCGTCCGTGGCACATCGACCGGCATAAACTGTTCGGATGCGAACACCTAGAGCGCTCAAGGAACCCGGGACGCCGGTCCGGTTACGCCGACAGCGGGGCGGTGAGAGCGCTCGAACATATAGTTTAAATACAAGAGTGAGCACAGAACACGCACCGATGGACGCGAAAAGCGGTCGGGTGCAGTGAGCGATGGGCTGGCAGTACACCGTCTTCGCGCTTCCGACGCTCTTTGCGATGATTACCGCGGCTCTCCTCGGCGTGTACAGCCTGCGGTACATGCGGGCCCACGGACGGTCGTCCGAACTCGTGGCGTTCTTCGCCGTGAACGTCGGGCTCGTCCTCTGGACCGGCTTTTCGTCCCTCAAGCTACTGCAGACGGACCCGTCGCTGAAGCTCCTGTTCTACCGGTTTCTCTACTTCGGCGTCGCGCCGCTCGGCGCGCTCGCGTTCCTCTTTACGCTCCTCCACACCGACCGAGTCAGCCGAATCACGCCCGGACTGGTCGCGGCGGTCATGGCCGTCCCGGTCGCCTTTCTGGCGCTCCTGTTTACGAACCCGAGCGGCCTCGCCATCGAGGCGACGCGCCTCATCGAGACGGGCGGACTCGTCGTCATGCGGGTCGACGTCGGCCTCGGCCACGTGGTGTTGGAGTCGCTCTACAACGCGGTGCTCTGCGCGCTGGCCGTCGCGCTCATCCTCACCGAGGCGGGTCGACTGGGCCGACCGTACATTCCGCAGGCGGTCTTGGTGAGCGTCGGGCTCGTCGCCCCGTTCGTCTTCGCGGCCTGCACCACGCTCGGAATCCCGCCGTTCGGGAGCGACGGCGTGAATCTCGTGCCGACCTCGGCCGCAATCACGTCGGCCGCCATCGGCGTCGCGCTCTTTCGCTACCGGTTTCTCGACCTACCGCCCATCGCCTACACGACCGCGATGGAGGAGTCGCCCGACGGCGTGTTCGTCCTCGACGCCGACGAGCGAATCGTCCACGTCAACACCCGCGGCGCGGCGCTCTTAGAGCGCTTCGGCGCGGCCGTCGGCGACCCGGTCACCGTGGTCTCGTCGGACCTCGACCTGACGACCGAGAGCAACGACAGCGTCAGAACCACGCGAGCGGACGGCGAGACGGTGTATCTCAGCGCCCGGTCCCAGCGGCTCGAGCGGGGCGACCAGACCGTCGGATGGGTCATCGTCCTCCGCGACGTGACCGAGTTGCACCGTCAAAAACAGACCATCCTCTCCCGAAACGAGAAGCTCACGCTCCTCAACCAGATCATCCGCCACGACATCCGAAACGACGTGGCCGTCATCCTCGGCAACGCCCGGCTTATCGAGGAGTCGGTCGACGACGAGGTGGTGCGCAATCGTCTCAACACGATACTCAGAAACGGGGAACACGCCTCCGAACTCACGGTGAACGTCCGGAACCTCATGGCGACGATGCTCGACGACGAGGAGACGACCCGGCCGACGGCGCTCGCCGGGCCGCTCTGGGCGGAGGCGAGCGCGGTCCGCGACGGCGCGTCCGACGCCGCGGTTTCGCTCCCCGACGAGCCGCCGGAAGTGACCGTCGTCGCCGACGACATGCTGGGGACCGTCTTCCGCAACCTCCTCACGAACGCGGTGCGACACAACGACGCCGGCCGGGCCGAAATCGACGTGTCGGTCGGGGTGCGAGACGACGACGCGCTCGTCCGCATCGCCGACAACGGACCGGGCGTTCCCGACGAGCGCAAAGAGGAGGTGTTCGGCCGCGGCGAGAAGGGCCTCGAAAGCCCCGGGACCGGCCTCGGGCTCTACCTCGTCGACACCATCGTCAGCGGCTACGGCGGCGACGTGTGGGTCGAGGACAACGACCCCCGCGGCGCGGCCTTCGTGGTCCGCCTGCGGAGGGCCTGAGAGCGGGACGACCGCACAGTCCCAACACTCAAAAGGTCAGCAGAGAGATATGAGTGGAATGCCATCCGCCGTTCTCCACGCCGGCGTCAGCCGGTGGCGACTGGCCGTTTTCGCGGTCGTCGCCGTCGTGCTCGTCGCTCTACTGTCTCTCACCGACGAGTCGGTCAGTCCGGCGCTCGCGGTCATGGGACTGCTCACGCTCGTCTACATGTTCGCCGGCGCAGTCGACGCCGTCCGCGAGCATCCAGTCTTCCCGCTCGCCTCCGCGGTGTACACGACGCTCCTGTTCGCCGGCGGGTACGCCAGCGGCGCGTTGTCGAATCTCCTGTGGGGCGTCCTCGCCGTCCCCTCGGCGCTCGGCGTCGTCGTCGAGGCGTACAACTACCGGCACGGAACGAGCTATCTCCGGTTCGGTGTCGGATGACGAGGGTGAGCGACACCGCCGTCGCCGGAGCGATAGCCGTCGCGTCGGTCCTCGTGGGACTCGTCGTCGCCGTCGACGGCCCGGAGGTCGACCTCGCGGCCGGCGTCGCCTGGACCGGCGCGACCGGCATGGTCCTCCTGCGGGTTCGCGGATGGGTCCGCGAGGCTCGGAGCGACGAGCCGCCCGAACCGGGGCCGCTCGTGCGTCTGGCCGAATTCGATTACGACCCGCGGTACGACCGCTATCTCGGGGTCGCCCTGTTCCTCCTCGGTCTCGCGGCGTTCGCGGCGCTCCTCGTCGGCGACACGTCCGGCTCGAACGCGGTGTTGCTCATCGGCGTCGGGAACCTCTGTCTGATTGCCGCGCTCGGGGCGGTCGCGCTCGCCGAGAGATAGTGCGAACAATCGGAACGACCGCGCCGCCGTCCGCTGTTTTTTTGAGAATCGGGCCAAAAAGACTACTTAGGAGGCTGACAATCTCCAGGTGTCCGCTCGATACTGTCTGGTCGGCGGACTGGTGACATAACATCGCAGGCAGGCGGCCCATCCCGTGCCACCGGTACTCCGACCCTGCCCCCTCGGACTGCCGCCCGATGGTCCGCCCCTACATTTCTACCCTCTCACCGCGTGTTCCGCGAGCGACCGGTCCGCGACTCAGTCGCGCCCCGGAGCGCCGGCCCCGTCGAGGCCGGCCACGCGGGACTCGATTTTGCCGTAGGCGCGGACGACCGTGCCGCGAAGCGACTCCGTCGCGAGGACGGCGAAGCCGGTGAAGATAGTCGCGAAGCCGACGACGGTGAGCGTCGAAATCGACTCGCCGAGGAGCGCCGTTCCCCCGAGCGTGGCGACGATGGGCACGGCGTAGAAGACGAGGTTGCCGCGAATCGGACCCACGTCGTCGAGGAAGCCGAAGTAGGTGAGGTAGGCCACCGCGCCGGCGAAGACGCCGACGTAGGCGAGCGCGACGAGCGCCGTCGGCGACCACGTGGCCGCGGCGAGCGACTCGCCGGAAGCGACGCTCAGCCCGTGGGTGAGCGCCGCGCTGACGGGGAGCGCCCACGCCGTTCGGACGGTGCTCGAAAGTGAGGTGTCGGCCCAGCGGATGAGGACGGTCCCGAGCGCGCCGCTGACCGCGCCGAGGAAGACGACGCCCTTCCAGAGCGCCTCGCCGCCGAGCAGGTTCGCGGGGTCGACGCCGACGACGAGACCGACGCCGAGAAGGCCGATGAGCATCCCGAGCGCGCCGCGAGTGGAGAGTCGTTCGTCGGCGAGGAGCGCCATGGCGAACACGGGCGTCAGAATCGGGTTGAGACTGAAGATAATCGACCCGACGCCGCTGGAGACGTGCTCCTGTCCCACGAACAGGAGGGCGTTGGCGAGACCGATGACGAACACGCCGGTGGCGAGGATGCCGACCACGTCGCGGACGGACCGCGGGAGCAGTTCGGCGCGCGGCCGAGTCGCGACGACGTAGCCGACGAGCAACACCGCCGCGATGTCGAACCGGAGCGCGACGAACAGGAGCGGCGGCAGGTAGTCGAGGCCCGCTTTCGCGGCGACGAACGTGCCGCCGAAGAAGAACGCCGTCAACGCGAACAGGACGAACCGCCGGCGCGTCGCCGTCACCATTCCGCACCTCCGACCGAGAGACCGAACGCAGAGTGAAGTGAACGCATCTTGGATACACGTACGACTCCCCCACGTATAGTTTGATTCAGAAATTAATTCAGAGTAAGAAAACGTCGCGTGCGGCGAGCGTGATTCATTATGTGAAATTCTTTCACGACGCGAAAGACGTTTATCGGGGCACGCACAACCCCGATGCATGGAGTCGGCATTAGACGAAATCGAGTTCCTCGCGCTCTCGCAGAACCGCGTCGACGCGCTCAGATACCTCGCCGAGCGGCCGCACTCCAGACGCGAACTGGTCGAACGGACCGGGGCGTCACAGCCGACGATGGGCCGGATTCTCAGCGATTTCGAAGACCGGTCGTGGCTCGTCCGCGAGGACGGCGCGTACCGGGCGACGGTGACGGGCGAACTCGTTTCTCGGGGCTTCGACGACCTCGTCGACATCCTCGACACCGACGCCAAGCTCCGGCCGGTCGTCGAGTGGCTCCCGACCGACGCCATCACGTTCGACCTCGAACACCTGACCGAGGCGACGATTACCACGCCGAGTCAGGTCCGGCCGAACGCGCCGGTCAAGCGCGCCGTGGCCCTTCTGAGCGAGGCCGAAGACGTGCGAATCTTCTCCTACGCCTTCAACGAGCAGAACCTCGACATCGTCAGGGAGCGGACCGCCGCCGGCGACCAGCGGTTCGAGGGCGTCTTCTCGTCGGCCGCCATCGACGCGCTCGCCCACGACTCCCAACTGCGCGAACAGCTCCGCGACCTCCTCGACGCCGACGCGGCCGCCGTCCGCATCACCGACGAGCCGATTCCGATGGCGGCGACCATCGCCGACTCGACCGTCCACCTGTTCCTCCGCGACGACACCGGTATCCTTCAGGCCTCCATCGACGTGACCGAACCGGAGGTGCTCGCGTGGGCCGACGAACTGTTCGAGCGCTACTGGGAGGCGGCGGAGCCGCTCGACCTCGACCGGCTGTAACGGGCGGGCGTCTCCGAGAGTATCCGCGTCGCCGACCCGTCAACCGACCCACAATACCTATCGGCGACCTGTGAGAAGCCGACGTATGCCCTCGCCTTCGTCCCCTCCATCGCGCGTTCCCTCCGATTCCGGCTCCTCGTCGCGTCGCGCGTTTCTCGCCGCCGCTGGCACCGCCCTCGCAAGTGGACTCGCCGGCTGTTCGTCGCTCCGACAGTTCCGGTCGCCCGACGGGACGGACTGGTCCGCATCCGTGCCCGACCCGAGCGTTCTCTCGCCGCCGGCAACCACCGAGGGGGTCGTCGCCGTCATCGGCCATCGGGACGGCGACATCGACGAGGGACGCGTCGTCGCGTTCGACCGGGAGAGCGGCGAGCGCCTGTGGGACATCGATTTCGGCCGGCCGACGGGCTTGCTCGCCGCTGACGGGTCGGTGTACGCGGGCGAGAAACTCGGGTCGGGTCGCGGGCGGATCTACGCGTTCGACGCCACAGACGGGAGCCAGCGGTGGTCCCAGACCGTCGGGAACATCGGCTCTGCGATGGCCATCGCGGGCGACACGCTGTACGCGGCGAACGGGACGCTCGCGGCGCTCGCGGCCGACGACGGCGCGGTTCGGTGGGAGCAATCCGCGGTCGATGGCGTCGGGTTTACCATCGCCGTCGCCCCGCAGGACCAACTGTTCGCCGACGAGCGGGCGGTCTACTACGGCGACGACGGGGGCGTCTTCGCCATGTCGCCCGACGACGGGAGCCTCCGGTGGGCGTGGCGACCGGACCGCTGGGACTGGGCCGACGTGGGACCGGTTCCGGCCGGCGATAGCGTCTACGCCGGGAGCGCAGGCGACATCGCCATGCTCGACGCGGCCGACGGGTCGCTCCGGTGGCGGACCTCGTTCGGAGCCGACGCGCAGGTCGTCGGCGTCCACGAACGCGGTTCGACGGTTCTGGTCGCGGAGGGGACCGACGAGTCGCCGTCGGACACCTTCGGAACGCTGTACGAACTCGCGGTTCGAGACGGGTCCGAGCGCTACGAAGTCCGCTTCGACAGCCCGGTCGAGCGGACCGCCTCGACCGACGAGACGTTCGTCGTCGGGACCCGCGCGGGCCGGATTCGGTGGTCCCGCGGCGCGTCGTTTTTCGAGCCGTTCGAGACGACGCTCTCGACCGACGGCTATCTCCTCGGCGCGGCCGGGACGCAGGCGTTCGCACAGACGGGCGAGGGGACGCTCTGGGCGCTCTCGCCGGACCGGTAGAAGCAGAGCTGTCCGTCAGACAGCCGTCAGAACGAACCGCGTCGTGCGCCCGGTGCGCCGGCGTCCGAAACCGCGACCGAGCGATGTCCTCGCTCCCCGCCCGTCACTCGAGGTCGTCGAACGAGTCGACCTCGTCCCAGCAGGAACACGGCAGGTCGTCCAGAGAGGTGACTTCGTCCGGGAGGCTCGTGATTGGAATCCCGGAGCCGGCCTCGTCGCAGTCCCGCTGATGAACGCTGAAGTCGTCGCTGGACATCGTGTACATGGTCAGCACACGCTGTTCGCCGGCTTCATTGAAACAATTTGTGAGTGCGACAAGCGAGCGCGGGGCGTCAGAGAACCCGGAAGACGCGAACCGTGTCGCGCTTGCCCGGTTCGCAGAGCAACTGCGCGAGACCGAGGTCGGAGAACTCGTCTTTCCAGTTGCGGTGATACAGCGGGAAGTCGTCGTTGACGTAGCTCACCTCGGAGCCGGAGCGCCCGCGAGTCGGTCCGTTACCCTCGTTTTCGGCGGTTATCACGAGGTCCGACGAGACGCGCGCGATCTCTTCGAACACCCACGTGTCGTCGGGGTGGACGTGCTGGAGCGTCTCGACGGAGTAGATGACGTCGAACTTGTCGTCGGGGAAGTCGGGGAGCAGGTCCTCGATTGCGCCGGTGAGGAACGTGCCGGTGTCGACGAGTTCGGGGAAGTACTCGGCCATCACCTCGAAGGAGTCGTCGTTGATGTCGATGCCGGTGATGTCCTCGTAGCCGCGGTCGTGGAGGTGCGCGAGGTGGCGACCGGAGCTACAGCCGAGTTCGAGAATCGACGCGTCTTCCGCCGCGTAGTGCTCGAACACGGTCGCGAGCGTCTCGCTGACCTCGTTCGGGCCGATTTGGGCGTAGTACTCCGGCGAGAAGTCGCCGGAGCGCTCGGCCCACCCGCGGTGGTTGTCGTCTGCGTCCATACCCGGAGTAGCGAACGGGCGGGTAAATGTTCCGCGGAGTGCGCGCCGCCGGTGCGACGCGCGAGGAGAGTCGGAACACCCGGCGACTGCGCCCGGGTCGAGTGCGCTGGAGGGCGCGATGGGGACGTGCTAGAGAGCACGTTGGGGAGGTGTGCGTCAGGGGAACCGAATTTGGAGGGTGCGTCAGGGGGATTCGGCGTCCCGCGAGGGGACAGGGTGCGAATGTGCCCTGGAGGGCTGGAGGGGGAGCGCCGTCGCGGGCACGAGCAGTCGGGTGTACCAGTCGAGCGTGCCGTGCCTCGCTCGCGGCGCGTGCGTCAGCGGGTCGTCGACCGCGGCCTCACATCGAGTCGTCGGTCGTCGTCTCGTTCTCGGTCGTCTCGTTCTCGGTCGTCTCGCTCTCGGTCGTCTCGTTCGTCGTCTCTTCTTCTGTCGTCTCCATCTCAGTCGTCGTCTCGTCTTCCGACGTCTCGTCTTCTATCGTCTCCATCTCAGCCGTCGTCTCGTCTTCTTCAGTCGTTTCTTCTGTCGTCTCGTCTTCCGTCGTTTCTTCTGTCGTCGTCTCGTCCTCGGTCGTCGTCCCGACACCACCGGTCTCGGCTGTCGTCTCGGTGTCGCCGACCGCGGGTTCGCCGTCCGTACCGTTCGTGCCGTTCACGGGACCACCACCACCGCCCGTGTCCGTACAGCCGGCGAGTGCGACGGTCGCCACCGCGACTCCGACACCGAACTGCCGCCGAGTGAGCGTTTCGCGCATCGCAGTCAGCAGTCTCGCTCGGCGGATGATAATGGGGGAGAGTCGTCCCGACCGTTCTCCCCGTGAACAACCGTTTCGACCGACTGTTTCGACCGTTTCAGTCGGATTAACGGAACGTTTGTCGGTCGTTCGCGGGCCGGCGAAGACGGCACAGTACGGCGATTATCACGCGTCTACGGCGGGAGCCGACGAGAAGCAACAGCGGGCAGTCACGAGCGCGACGAGCGCCGTTCGAAGACGTCGAGACGCGGCGTACCCGCCGCGAATCGCGGCGTCGACGACCGGAGGTGACGTGGAGCTCGCGCGCGCCGGATGAACGAATAAAATTTCTAATTTTGAAACATTCTTCGCATATTGACAGTCAAAAGAGTTGTAAAAATGTCTAACAAACAGATAAACAAAACATTATACACTAGCAGAGTCGACAAATAGAGAACGAACAATGCCTGTCAAACGCATCTCTCCGTTCGTGTGGGCGCTCGTCGCGACGCTACTCGTCGTCGCGGGCGGCGTCTCGCCGGTCGTCGTCGCCGCGGACGGCGTCGAGGTGCGTGCGGTCGACCACACCGGCGCGGGCGTCGTCGCCACCGAGAACGGCCGGACGTACGTCGCCTCGTGGCGGCCCTCGACGGTTTCGGTGGCCGTCGCGGGGGACGGCGACTACGAGGTCTGTCTCCGGACCGACCTCGACGACGGCTCGACGACGTCGTTGGGGTGCGAGCCGCTCGGGAGCGCGGGGGCGAACGCGACCGGCGACCAGCGCGTCGACTTCGAGTTCGAAACGTGGCCGGCGAACGCGACCGGCGACCGCACCGTAACGGCCGTCGTCAGACCCGGCGGCGGCGAGCCGGTCGCGCAGGCGAGTCACGGCGTCACGGTGCTCGCTCCGGCCGGGGACGCCGACGGCGACGGTCTCGGCAACCGCGACGAACTCGACCGCGGCACGGACGTGCTCGTCGCCGACACCGACACCGACGGCGTGCCCGACGGCGAGGAGGTGAACCGCTACGAGACCGACCCGACGAGCACCGACACCGACGGCGACGACCTCAGCGACGGCGTCGAAATCAACGAGCAGGGGAGCAACCCGACCGAGACGGACACCGACGGCGACGGCCTCGACGACGGTGCAGAGGTGACGACCCACGGCACGGACCCGACGACCGCCGACACCGACGGCGACGGTCTCGACGACGGCGCGGAAGTCAACGACTACGAGACCAACCCGACCGCCACCGACACGGACGGCGACGGTCTCGACGACGGGCCGGAGGTCAACGTCCACGAGACGAATCCCACCGCCGCCGACACCGACGGCGACGGTCTCGACGACGGCGCGGAAGTCAACCGATACGAGACGAACCCGACCGAGGCCGACACCGACGGCGACGGTCTCGACGACGGGCGCGAGGTCAACGTCATCGGGACCGACCCGAACCGCGGCGATACCGACGGCGACGGGCGCGGGGACGGCGCTGAGGTCGAAGCGGGGACCGACCCGAGCGCCGCGCCGGGGTCGGTCGTCGGGTCGCTGGAACTCGGCGGCGACGGCTGGTTGCTCGTGCTCGCGGTCGCGGCCGTCGCGGTCGCCCTGCTCGTCGTCGGCGCGCGAGTCCGGAGAACCGACGCGAGAGCGCGACTGTCGGACGTTCGCTCGCTCGCGACCGACCGCGGCGACGAGGCCGCCGCCAACGGGGAGTCGGCGGACGCGGTTCGGACCGGCGGAACCGGCGGCGCGGCGCGCCCGGAGTCGGCCGCCGACGGCTACCCCGACGCCGAAGAACTCCTCGACGACGAGACGCGCGTCCTCAGGCTCCTCGACGACAACGGCGGCCAACTCCGGCAGTCGAAGGTCGTCGAGGGCACGGGGTGGTCGAAGTCGAAGGTGAGCCGCGTCCTCTCGCGGATGGCCGAGGAGGGCACCGTCACGAAGATAAACCTCGGCCGGGAGAACCTCATCGCCCGCCCCGAGGACGTGCCCGAACACGCCCGGTCGCCGTTCGACGAGTCCTGAGCGGGTCGCGTCGCGGCCGACGCGGCCCGCGAGTCGGAATCCCGAACCGCGGTCGGAGTTGGAACATACCAACCAAGGCTATAGGCCTCGGGCGACTAGGTGAGAGCCATGCGAGAGTTCGTCTTCACGGTCGAGTACGAGCGGGGCGTCGACGAGGTGATGGACCTCTTCATCGAGAACCCGGACCTGCACTCCAAGACGATGGCGATACACGCCACGAGCGAGTCGATGTGGCGGCTCGACCGTCTCACCGGACCGACGGAGGCGCTCGAAGCGTTCGACGAGGTCATCGAGCAGGCCACCCGGTGCAACGGCGTCCTCGGGATGTGCGGCGCGCCGGTCGTCGAGTGGGAGTACGAGGTGCTCTCGGAGACGCCGAACGGGCGCATCGTTTACTCCTGCCGCGAGGAGGGCGACGGGATTCAGTCGATTCCCCACGTCGCCGCGAAGCACATCGGCGACGGCCTCCTGATGCAGGCCGAGCGCCGAGGGGCCCAAAACCAGTGGCGACTGCTCATCTCCGACGACGACACGGTGAGCGAGATTTACGAGGAAGTCAAAGACAGCCTCAGCGACGGCCTCTCGCTGAGCGTCCAGCGCATCAGCGAACCCGAGTGCTGGCTCGAAGAGGGCGTTTCGGCCGACGGGCTCCCGCCGGAACAGCAGGCCGCGCTCGAAGCCGCCGTCGAGTTCGGCTACTACGAGACGCCGCGGCAACACACCGTCCAAGAGATTTCGGAGGAACTCGACATCCCGAACTCGACGCTCCAGTACCGCCTGACCCGCGCCGAGGCGTGGCTGGCCCGGCAGTTCGTCACCGATACGCTCGGCACCGAAGTCGAAGAGCGCGTCGACCCCGAAAAGCTCGAAGCGAGCGCCTGACCGGCGACTCCCGGGCCGAAACCTCGATAGGAGACGGTTACAGAACGGTTGGAATATTCCAACCACACTCTGATACGCCGTGGAAGCGTACGCAACGACGTGGGAAAGGACACATTCAGCGACATCACCGGCCTCCCGGACGACCTCGGAATCGGCGACGACCTCGCGCGGGCGGACCAGCGCGCGTCGATTCGCGTCGATACCCGACGGTACGGCAAGCCCGTGACGGTGGTCGGCGGCCTCGACCTCCCGACCGACGAACTGGACGCCCTCGCGTCGACCCTGAAACGACGGCTCGCGGTCGGCGGGACCGTGACCGACGGGCGCATCGAACTGCAGGGCGAACACGGCGAGCGCCTCGAAGCCGCGCTCCGCGACGAGGGCTTCGGCGTCGAGCGCTGACCTCGTTTTTCGTCCGCCCGATAGCTCTCGCGGCCGAAAGAGGCGGATAACTGACGCGGCGACCGACGAGCGAGCGGCCGGTGTCTCCCGGTCGCGCGCCCCGGTGGCGGACGCGTTTGGCATATTCCAAACGAGGTCCCATTACCCTGTGTCCGGAATACACTGGTACTCAATGGACACGAAACACGTCGACTGGCGTTCGATGCGAGACGAGTCGGCACCGACGGCGGGGTCCGAGGCCCGACAGTCCGGCGACGAGCGCGACGCGGACGAGGACGGAGCCGAGGCGTCTGAGGCGGCGGTCGCGGAGCGGACCGACCTCGTCTACGACGAGCAACACGGCGAGTGGGTCGACCCCGAGACGGGCGAGATTCTCCGCGAGGACGAAATCGACCACGGTCCCGAGTGGCGCGCGTTCGACTCCGCGGAGCGCGACCAGAAGTCCCGCGTCGGCGCGCCCACGACGAACATGATGCACGACAAGGGGCTGTCGACCAACATCGGCTGGCAGAACAAAGACGCCTACGGCAACTCCCTGTCGACGGGCCAGCGCCAGAAGATGCAACGACTCCGGACGTGGAACGAGCGGTTCCGCACCCGCGACTCCAAAGAGCGGAATCTCAAGCAGGCGCTCGGCGAAGTCGAGCGGATGGGCTCGGCGCTCGGCCTGCCGGACACGGTCCGCGAGACAGCCTCGGTCATCTACCGCCGCGCGCTCGACGAGGACCTACTGCCCGGTCGCTCTATCGAGGGCGTCGCCACGGCCGCCATCTACGCCGCCGCTCGACAGGCCGGCGTCCCCCGTTCCCTCGACGAGGTGCGGCGCGTCTCCCGCGTCGACAAGATGGAACTCACCCGGACGTACCGCTACGTCTCCCGCGAGCTAGGGCTGGACATGAAGCCGGCCGACCCGGCGCAATACCTCCCGCGGTTCGTCTCCGAACTCGACGTGACCGACGACGTGGAGCGCCGCGCCCGGTCGCTTCTCGACAGCGCGAAGCGGCAGGGCATCCACAGCGGGAAAAGCCCCGTCGGGCTCGCGGCGGCGGCCATCTACGCCGGCGCGCTCCTCGCCGACGAGGAACTGACGCAGTCCGAGGTGAGCGACGTGACCGACATCAGCGAAGTGACTATCAGGAACCGCTACCGCGAGCTCCTCGAAGCGACCCAGAAGTCGGGCGAGCGGACCGTCGGGTCGACCGCCTAAGCCGGCGTTTCGAGCGCAAGAAGCAGTTTTTCTCTTCGATTCGGTTCGTTTTCAGTCCGGGCCGTCAGTGTCGCGAGCGACGCGGCAACGGTCTCACGGTCGTCAGCGGTTGCACGAACACGTCGAGCGGGACGCACCGTCGCGTCCCGGGTGAGCGTCGCGGGCGCGGTCGACGAGTTCGCTCGCGGTCTCGCGAACGGCGCGTCGGGCGCTCGATTCGGGGCGACGCGCTCGGAAGTCGAGGTAGAGTGCCGTCGGCAGGAGAAACGAGGCGTACACGCCGCTGACGGCGACGGCAATCTGCACCGGGTGGTCGGCGGGAACGACCGCCCACCCGACCCCGATGAGCGCCCACAGCGCGATTCCCTGTCGGATAGTCGGACGCCATCGGTTCGTTCGCGCCGACTGCGCCTGCACGTCGAGGCTGGGGTCAACGTCGGCGGTGTCGGCGTCGGCGTCATCGCCCGAGTCGGACGCCGAGCGGTCGGCTCGGCGGGACTCGGTCCGCGTGTCGTCACGTGGAGAAGCGGCGTGACGGAACCTTTGTTCGGACATAGCGTGGTGTCGGCGGCTACGGCTTCGAGCCTAATGGGGGCGCGCTTGGAATATGCCAACCGAGGAAATCAGCGGGCGGCGGTCGGCCGCGGGAACTCAGTTACTGCTCGCGCCGTCGACCGGTTCCGCGAACGCGACGGTCTGTTTCACGTCGGTGACTTCGACCTCGACGCGGTCGCCGGGGTCCGTGCCGGGGACGATGATGACGAAGCCGCGTTCGACCTTCGCGATGCCGTCGCCCTGGTCGCCGAGGGTGTCGATGATGACGGTCCGAACGTCGCCCTCCGCGACGGGGGGTTCTCGCGGCTGTGAGCGCGCGTCGCGGGGGCTCGACGGCGAGTCGTCGGAGTCCCGGTCGTCGGAGCCGAAGTCGCCGTCGTCCGCCGAAGTCGCCGTCGCCGCCGTCGATTCGACCGGCGGCTCTGTCACCGACGCGGTGCCCGGACTCGAAAGCAGTGCGACGCGGTACAGCTCCCCCGCCGAAATCGACCCGCTTTCGACGAGTTCGCTCGGAATCGACACCACGTAGCGGTCGCCGTCTCGCTCGACCGAAGTCTCGAAAAGGAGCCGAAGAGAATCTGAAATATCAGTCACTCCCGCTACTTCGTCTCGGACCAAATAAAAGGTGGTGAAACCAACGCACCCGTCTCGGCCGACAGCGACCGACAGAACCCGCCGAACACCGGTTTCGACGGACTGCGGGCGCACCCGAAGACACATGACAGCTCGGTTGCTCTTTCCGGCATGGCACGCGACACGCTCGTCTCGTGGCAGACGTTCGCGCTGTTCATCCTGTTTCCGCCGGCGGCGCTCGTCGCCATCGTGTTGTTTCCCCTGACGTTGCTCGTCTTCGGGTGGCTGTACTACCGCGGCAAGTACGAGGCGGAACTGGAGTCCGACGACGAAAAACGTGTGTGAAGCCGAACGACCCCGCCCCGTGAGGCGATGCACACGCGGGGGCAACCTCAGTCGGCGCACTCGTCGAGGTCGGTCACGGCGTCGATTCCCTCGTGGGTCAGTTCGAGCGACTCCGTCGCCACGGCGGCCGCGTCGGCAACGAGGTGCGGCCCGGTCCACCTGACCGGCGTCGCCGCCCGGCAGACCCACCCGCGAACCGGCTCGCCGGTCGCGTCGAGCAGGCAGATTCGAACGTCCTGCGGAGTCGTCTCGCCGTCGACCCACGCGCGGAACCACGCCCACAGCGACCGGTCGTCGGTGACGCCCCGGCGGAGTTCGAGCGGCGGCGAACTGGTTTCTCGGCGCGACGGCGAGCGCGGCCGCGGGCGGGGTCGCGGACCCGACCGCTTCCGCCGGCGACGGCCGCGTCCACCGGCATCGGGACGCCGCGGTTCGGGCTCTGACTCGTCGCGGGTCGGGGACTCGACCGCCACGGAGAGCCCGCGAACCTCGGAAAGCCCGAGTTTCGGGAGCGCGTCGCACCGCACTCGAAAGCGATGCGCCCCGTAGGGGTCCGACCCGGCGGCGGTCACGTCTCGTCCGACGCCTCGTCGCCGGCGCGGGTCGGATTCAGCCGCGATTCGTCGATGCCCTGGGGCAGTCCCTCGCCGACCGGGAAGTCGAGGTCCGGAAGCGACGGGGTCGAACCGCCGTCGCTCTCGCTCTCGGGGTCGTCGGCGTCGTCAGTCTCGCCTTCCTCGCCCTCGTCGTCGCCCGTCTCGACCGCGATTCTCGCGAAACCCTCGTGGACGACGACGAGGCGCTCGACGGCGACTTCGGAGGCCATCGCGTCCAACCGGGGCGCGTCGTACCGCGAGGGCCACGCCTCGCGGAAGACCCAGCGAGCGGCGGGATTGCCCGCCGCGTCCAGCAACACGACCGCGGCGTCGCGCCGGGCTTCCGCCATCTTGCCCTGTTCGACGAGCGCCCGCCATTCGGACAGTTCGAGCGAGCGGTCGGTCACGCCGACTTCGAGTTCGAGCGGCCCGTACTCGTTCAGGCCGGGGAGCTTCCGCGGCGTCGGCGGGTCCGCCCCCTCGCGGTACTCGACGACCGCCGAGGTCGCCGACGGGAGGTCACAGCGGCTGAAGCCGGCGGTCACGAGGCCCTCGATTTCGAGGATGAACCGTAGCTGTCGGTACGGGTCCGTTCGGGCGGCCATCGTCAGCGACCTCCGGGGGGAACGAGCGCCGACGACCGGGGCGCGGCGGTCCGCGAGACCACGTCATGTGAAAACATAGCAGTCGAGAGTCGCGGCGGCGGCTAATGAACGTGTACCCTACGTGCGAAAGCGCGCGGGACAGCGCACAGGAGCCACTCAACGGGGACGAACGCTCCACGGGAGTTCGCCGCCGAGTGCCGACGGCCTACCGCGACACCGTCGTCTCGACTCGGACGTCGCGGGACGAGCGACCGACCTCGACGACGTAGTCGCCGGCGTCGACGGTCCACCCCTCGGCGTCGTCGTATCTGCGGAACGCGTGTTCGGACAGCGAGAGTTCGACCGTCTCGGTTTCGCCGGCGGCGAGTTCGACGGCCGCGTAGCCGGCGAGTTCCCGCGTCGGGCGCTCGACGCCCGCGACGGCCGGCGGGCGGACGTACGCCTGCACGACCTCTCTGCCGGCGCGGTCGGACGCGTTCGTCACCTCGACCGCGACCGCGTCGTCGCCGCGCGCCTCCGCCTCGCCGTACTCGAAGGTCGCATACGAGAGGCCGTGGCCGAAGGGGTAGGTCGGCTCGTCGTCCGCGTCGGCGGTGTCGAAGTGACGGTAGCCGACGAAGACGCCCTCGTCGTACTGCGCCTCGTCGTCGACGCCGGGGAATCGCTCCTCGGACGCCGTGGGATACGACTCCTCGGGCGCGAACGTGACCGGGAGACGGCCGGAGGGGTCGGCGTCGCCGTAGAGGACCGACGCGAGCGCGTCGCCGTCGGCCTGTCCGGGGTACCACGACTCGACGACGGCGTCGACCGAGTCGCGCCACGGCAGTTCGACCGGGCCGCCGGACTGGACGACGACGACGGTCCGGTCGGCGGCGTCGGCGACGGCCTCGACGAGTTCGTCCTGTTCGCCGGGCAGGCGGAGCGTCTCCCGGTCCGCGCCCTCCGTGGTCGCGTCCCTGACGACGACGACCGCGACGTCGGCCTCGCGGGCGCAGTCGACCGCCGCGTCGATGTCGGGCGTCTTCCCGCCGGGGAAGTCGTCCCCAGCGTCCTCGTCGTCGCCCGCGGCGTCCGCGCTCTCGTCGTCGAAGAACGAGGGCGTGACGACGCGTTCGACGCCGGGCTCGAACACGACCGAGCCGTCGGTTCGGGCGCGGATGCCCGCGAGCGCCGAGACCTCGCGGGCGGGAGTGACTTCGGAGGAGCCGCCGCCGCCGAGCATCGCCTCCGCGACGCCGGGGCCGACGAGCGCGACGTCGGCGTCGTCAGACAGCGGGAGCGCCCCGTCGTCGTTCTTCAGGAGGACGGTGCCGCGGGCGGCGAGCGTCTCGGCGAGGTCGCGGTGTTCGGGCGCGTCGAGCGCGCCGCCGTCGTCCCAGTCGCCGTCGAGGAGGCCGATTCGGGCCATCTGCCCGAGGATTCGCGCGACCATGTCGTCGAGGCGGTCGAGTCCGGCGCGGTCCCGGCCGACCGCGGCTTTCAGTTCGGTCGCGAACCGGGGCGTCGTCGTCTCGCCGGCCGGGATGCTCTCGTCGTCGCCCTCCTCCAGCATCTCGGCGTCGGGGTCGATTCCGAACGCCTCGTGGAGCGCTTCGAGCGAGATGCCCGGCATTTCGAGGTCGAGGCCGGCGGTGGCCGCGCCGACGGCGCTTTCGGTGCCGAACCAGTCGGAGACGACGTAGCCGTCGAAGCTCCACTCGTCTTTCAGTACCTCGGTGACGAGCCGCCGGTGGTCGCTCATGTGCGTCCCGTTGACGCGGTTGTACGCGGTCATGACCGAGCCCGCGCCCGCCTCGACGGCCGCCTCGAACCCGGGGAGATAGAGCTCTCGGAGCGCCCGCTCGCCGACCTCGGCGCTGACGACGAGCCGCTTCGTCTCCTGGTTGTTGGCGACGTAGTGCTTCGGTGTGGCGATGACGTCTTCGGACTGGAGACCCTCCACGACCGCGGCGGCGAAATCGGCCGTCACGACGGGGTCCTCGGCGTAGT
This sequence comes from Haloferax sulfurifontis ATCC BAA-897, assembly GCF_000337835.1. Taxonomy (GTDB): domain Archaea; phylum Halobacteriota; class Halobacteria; order Halobacteriales; family Haloferacaceae; genus Haloferax; species Haloferax denitrificans. Next base: position 97,321 of record NZ_AOLM01000008.1, read on the forward strand.
ACTCGAAGTTGCGCCCGCAGTTGGGGACGCGAACGAGGTTCAGCCCGGGGCCGAGGACGGCGTGCTGACCGCTGGCTTTGGCCTCGCGGGCCATCGCGACGCCCTGTCGCCGCGCGAGTTCGGGGTCGAACGTCGCCGCCACGGCGATGGAGGCCGGAAAGGCGGTCGACGACCGGCCGGGGATGCGAATCCCGAGCGGCCCGTCGGCGAGTCTGAACTCGGGGATGTCGAGTCGGGGGACGCCGGGGACGTAGCCCGTCGCCGTCCCCTCGGGGTCGGCCGCCCCGCGCACGAGCGAGCACTTCTCGTCGAGGGAAAGCGAGTCGACCAGGTCGGAGACGTCGGTGTCCGGGGAAGCCATAGGACTGGCTACGGGTTTCGCCAGTAGCTCGAATAGTGTTGTGATGCCAGCAGAGGAGGCACCTTCTCGGAGCGGGCGGGCCTCGAACCGAACCGCGCGGTCAACGACTTCGACGTGGACGCCGTCAAGCGCCGGGGAGCGAGAGACGACTGAGGTCGGCCGAGTCCGGGGGTCGACCGAGGTGATATCCGCGGCTGTGACCGGACTGTCGCCCGCTATGAACGGCTACGTGATACTATTGTGAACACAAAAATTCAATTTAGTTATATGTTCAAAAGAATTAAATTTAGAGCCGATAACCGGCCGGTGTCGAATGACACGAAACACGCGACGCAGGTTCGTCAAGACCGTCGGTGCCGCCGGAATCGCCGGGTTGGCAGGATGCACGGGTGGACAGGACGGAGGGCAGTCACCGGACGAAGGCGCGGGAGGTGACTCGGCCGAGACGACGACGGCCGGTGAGACAGCCGGGTCGTCCGGGACGGAAACGACGACCATCAAGTTCTGGCACGCGATGGGCGGCGACATCGGCAAACTCATCGACTCGCTGGCGAGCGAGTTCGAACAGCAGGCGGACGGCATCCGGGTCGAAGCGACCCAGAAGGGGAGTTACCGCGAGACGCTGAACGCCACGACGTCCGCGGTGCAGGCCGGGAACCCGCCCGCCATCGCGCAGATTTTCGAAATCGGGACGCAACTCGCCATCGACAGCGGCGTCTTCGCGCCAGTCGAGGACATCATCCCGGAAGACCGGGTGAACTTCGACAACTACCTCGACTCCGTGCTGAACTACTACCGCATCGACGGCACGCTCAACTCGATGCCGTTCAACTCCTCGAACGCCGTCTTCTACTACAACAAAGACGCCTTCGAGAGCGCCGGCCTCGACCCCGAGGCCCCACCGACGACCTTCCAGGGCGTGTTGGACGCCTCGACGGAACTCACGGACGCGGGCGCAGTCGACACGGGAACGACGTGGCCGAACCACTCGTGGTTCGTCGAACAGTGGCTCGCAGAGCAGAACCAAACGCTCGTGAACAACGAGAACGGTCGGGCAGGGCGCGCGACCGAGGCACATTTCGAGAGTGAGGCCTCGAAGACCGTCTTCGACTGGTGGGCGAACCTCCACGGAGAGGGGCAGTACCTCAACCCCGGCATCGAAGCGTGGTCAGAGGCCCAGCAGGCGTTTCTCACCCAGAAGACGGGGCTCCTCGGCTACTCCACGTCGAGCATCGCCCCCATGACCGAGGGCGCGCGGAACAACGGCTTCGAACTGGGGACGATGCGACTCCCGACGCCCGGCGGACAGCGACAGGGCGTCGTCATCGGCGGGGCGTCGCTGTGGACCCCAGAGAGCCTCGGTTCTGCCAAGCAGGACGCCGCCGGGGAGTTCCTCGCGTGGCTCACGGAACCCGCCCAGCAGAAGCGCTGGCACACCAACACGGGCTACTTCCCCGTCCGCGAGGAGGCGATTACCCAGCTCGAAGACGAGGGGTTCTACGACGAGAACCCGAACTTCCGCACGGCCATCGACCAGCTCCGCGAGACGGAGGACTCGCCGGCGACCCGCGGCGCGCTCATGGGGACGTTCACGAAAGCCCGAACCATCGTCGAGGAGGGCTACGTCAGCATGATTCAGAACGACGACCGGAGCGTCGACGACGTGCTCGGCGACATCGACGCGCAGGTCGAAGACGCCCTCGCGGGCTACAACCAGAAGGTGAACTGAGCGGCGAAGCGAGGCGTCGCCTGCGCGAAACTGCGCCCTAACACCGCCCATTAACTCTCATCACACACCACTCACAATGAGCATTAGACGCAACTCTGTCTCGTGTGGAGCGAGATTATCCGAAAATAACCTCGAAACAGACCTTCGAGTAGTCGGGAATCACTCCGGAACTAACCGGTGTGACTGTTACCTGATAGAAACCGGCGAAAAAAGAGGTCATTCGGTAGCGCTGCCGCTCACGAGTCAGGCGATCACGGAGTCAAAAGCCGACCTATCCGTAGTCGGTCTCCAAGAAGCGCTGGAACGAGTGAGTCCGCAGCGCGGTCTCGCCGGGCTTCACCACCATCCCCTTGTCCCGCAAGAGGATGCGAAGCAGGAGCCAGGCGTTGTAGAACAGCAGCGCCAGCTTCCAGACGAAGATGCGGATGGCGTCCGAGATGCTGGTGGTGCTCGCCTTGAAGTGTTCCTTCATCACCCGGTAGCTGGTCTCTATCGACCAGCGAATCCGGTAGAGCATCCCGTGGGCCATGATGTTGTTCTCGTCGAGCGAGTCGCTGTTCGTGGCCCACAGAATCCACTTCTCGTCGTCATCGTCGTCGGCGTCGGGCTCGAAGTCGGCGAGCGAGGACTGTTCGCTCTGGTCGCTGGAGACGTTGGCGAGGTTGATCTCCCCGCGCTTCACCGCGAACAGGTCGCACTTCGCCCCGCTGCTGTACTCGTAGTCGCGGCGGAGAGCGGTCGTTTCGTCCTCGTTCGCGGGGTTCTCGGCCATCTCCTCAACGACGTTGCCGCCGCGCTTCTTCCGCGAGCAGAACCGGATGCGGTTCTGGTTGCAGAAGGAGATGAGGTCGCCTTTGTCGAAGCCGGCGTCCCAAATCACCCACCCGATGTTGATGTACTCCTGTGCCTGCTGGAGCAGCTCCATCACGATGTCGGCCTGCTTCCCGTGGTCGCGCATCAGCATCGAGCCGAGCTTGATGGAGCGCCGGCAGTCCACGGCGGAGATCGTGACGTGCTCGTAGCACCAGACCGATTCCTCGCTGGAACGGTTCTTCACGCAGGAGTCGGGCGCTCCGTTACCGCTCTGCGGGCGGTGCGGGATGGCCGACCCGTCCACGCAGACCGTGACCGGTCGGTCGAACATCCCGTACGACTGCGCTTCCTCGATGAGGTCGAAGTTGATCTCATCGAGTCGCTCCGACCACTTGTTGCCGCGCACGCGGTTGACGGCGCTCTCGTAGTCGATGACCGTCTTGTCCAGGTCGCCGTCCACGATCTCGTCGTCTTCGACATCCAGTCCTCTGATGGGCTTCCGGAGCGTTTCACCGCACGGCGCGCTGTAGCCCGACCGCGTGTCGTGTTCGTCGTAGGTATTGGCGGCACCCTCAGCGAACCGGCCCTCGGTGCTGGCGCGTTTCCAGACTTCGAGGAGCTCCGGGTCGTCGAAGGTCGTTCCCTTGTCGGGACGGGAGAGATCGAGGCGGTTCAGGAACGTCTTGACCTCTTCCGCAGCGCGTTCCTTCTGTCCCTCGGGAACATCGACCTTCTCCTCTTCGACGATGGGGTCGATCTCCGGGTAGTGGCACATCTCCTCGGGGAGATGGTGCGCGACCAGCAGGGACGCCTCGGGGTTGACTTCGAGGCCGGCCCTCGCGGCTTCGACCGCGCGCTTCGCTGCGGACAGGTGGAGATGCTTCCGGTTCTCCCGCTCGAAGCGCTCCCAAAACGCACGCGAGAGTTGGCTCTGATCGAGCGGGTCGTCGGAGTCCATCCCGAAGCAGCGACAGAGCTCCTCGTCACCGTGCGCCTTGACGGTCAGCAGGTGATGCGAGGTAATCTCGGGATGGACGTACCGGTAGATGTAGGCGTTCCTGAGGCCGACCAGCGGCGTTCCGCGAACTTCATCGAGCGGCTCCTGCGTGGTCTCAACGAACCAGTCGCGGACGGAGTCGTACTCCGGTTCGTCAGAGCCGAGCTGGTCGTGGAGCGGCTCGCCGGCGTCGATGACTGTCCCGGTTGGCAGGTTCGTGACGGGGCCGAAGGGTTCACCGACTCCGTGGCCGAAGAACGTGGGTCGGTGGGCGTGATCGAGCCGGGACACGTATTCGACCCGACAATAGCAAGTCCGGGTTTAAAGGTTTGTCCACGCGGCCAAGAAGGAGACCTACTCGATGCGGCGGTAGGTGACGGCACCGTTCTCGTGCTTCCGGCGCTCAACATCCCCGTCTTCGACGAGGTATTCGAGCCGGTTTCGGACGGTGCCTCTGCTCGGGTCGTACTCGTCTTCGAACTCCACGACGAGATCGGCAACCACGTAACAGCGGTTGGGAACCATCTCATCGAGGAGTTCGTCCGGCAGAGGCGGCTCTCGCGGTCGCGGCACACTCTGAGATGCAACTTCGGACACCATAATGTTGACCATACGGTGAAGAACCATAGTTCTTGTCCACATGGGGAAGAACTATGTATTGTTGGCCACATGGGCAACAACATGGAGGCAACAGCATGAGCGAACACTACGACGGGGCGGGCGACGGTCAGTGTCTCGCTATCAAAGCGAGCGACGGAGAACGATGCACGAACGGTGTCTACGGGAGCAACGAGTTCTGCGGCCACCACAAACGTGCGTCGGATGTAACGACTGCCATCGAGGTCAGCGACGCCGAGTGGGTTCGGTGTGACGAATGCGGGTGGCAGAAAGCCGAGTGGGACGGCCCCGACCCGCCGTGTTGCTCTTGGTGCGGCGTTCGCGTTAGTCGCCGAGACTACGAAATCCGTCAGGGAGGCGAATCAGCATGAGCACGATACAACGAGAAGTTCCGATACAAGAGTGCCTGAACGGCAAGACGCGGGAGGAATCGAATCTGGACGAGGACGCCATCGAGGACTTCGTCAACATGACGAAGGACATCGAGCGGTCGCGGGCGCTCCGCGAGGTCGCCGAGGAGCGCCTCGACGAGGATGAGCTTCCGGAGGCAACTACGCTACTCTGGATTGACGCCGCGGAGGTGTACTCGCTCTGCGCGTCCTGCTACCACGAGAATCGTGACGGGGCGTGGACTGGTTCAACGCAAAACCCGAACCAGTTCGAACTCCAGCAGAAGATGAACGAGCGCCTGGAGAAGGGCGTCCCGTGTAGCTTCTGTAAGAGCGACCGGATCAAGGAACTCAAAGAGGAGATCGCGGACGAGGTGGAGGTTGAGGTGGTGGTCGTCGAATGACCACGCTGTACTGCGCCATCTGTGCCGGTCGTTTCGAGCCGGATCAGGATCACGTCAAACTGGACGCCGAGCACGTCCGAATCGACGACCGGAACGACCAGGAAATGTACGTCCTGCATCCCGAGTGTTACCGCCGGCTCACAGGGGGGTGGATGGAGCCAGCATGAGCCTTGGAAACGACCCAAGCAACACGCCACCGCCAATCGAGTGGACAGAAGCAATCGCCGCAGCTGACGAGGCCCGGCAAGAGTTGCTGTTCGATGGGTCGGCCCCATCGAGGGAGGGGATTCTCCGCGAGATGGGCAGACGCCCGGACGGATCGCCTCTCCCGGACGGGCCAACGGGTCTGACTGCGGGAGAAGCTGCCCGAAAGATCCTGCGGGGTGAGGGCAGTGCCTAAGGGCAACTTCTTCGAGGGCGACTGTCCAGCGTGTGGTAAGACTGTCCGTTACCACGGCTACCACCCGGGCATCTTCCTCTGTGGCGACTGTGGCGGCGAAAAGCCGTGGGCTGAAGGCGTCTACGAGGAGGACGGCTACCTCTACTACGACGAACCGGGGGCTGAGACAGCGTGACGTACAAAGGCTCGAACTGGACTCGCGGCGAGCTCGGCAACGTCCCCGACGAGAACCCGCGTATCGACTGTGCCGACTGTGGCGAGTCGTTCGCGTGGCGCGACTACTGGAAGCCGCGCGTCGTTGAGGGCGACCGCGTTGAAGACCCTCGAACTGACGAACCGTGGCGGTGCGACGACTGTCACGAACGCCACGAGCGGCTCACCCGCCGCCGAGAAAACAACCAGACTCTTGAGACATTCGCTGAAGGGCGGCAAGAGAACTCAGCTTAGAACGAAACCATGAACGAAGATAATTGCATGACTGATGAACGCACCAAAAAACGGAGTTGGATCTACTAATGAGCGACGGTGACGAGAGTCTGAAACGTCTTGTTCAGCGAGTTCTTCCGAGTCCACAACAGCCAAGATGACGAACCAGTAAGCGCGACCCCGGCGAGTGTGGTGGACGGAGGGACCATGTGATAATGAGTGATCGAATTATTATCGATTTTTTGGGAAATTTTAACAGCGGTTGAGGTGGCACCTCTACGCTCAGATCGTGTTTTGTGACACCAGTCGAGATAGCTCCATCGAGAACACCGTTCCTGTGAGGTCAGTCAATCAAATCTTCCGGTGCAACAGCGCCGTGATCGAGCAATTCCCCGTCGAAGGTGACCATGGTCGCATCAACGTCGTTCGCTAATGCGAGAAGCACACAATCTATTGTATAGAGCAGATTGTCTCGCTGTAATTCATACGCCGCAATCTGGTCGCTGATTTCGGGCGCGTAGATGTCCACGCGACCGTAGATATCCGACAACACCGACTCGACGCGGGATTGCTCAACGCGCTTCTTCTTCGTCATTACTGACCGAATTTCCATGAGATTCAGAATGGAGGTACAGAACTCGTGGCTTTCGTTGAGCAACTGTGTCGCAATCTCACCACGACCCGGTTCATCAGTCAAACTAGCAATAAAGACATTTGTATCGACGAAGACCTTCATTCTCGGCTTCGTTCGTCACGTACCGCTTCAACGGAATCAACTTCAACATCTGCAAGTCGACCTGAAAGTAGATCACCGAGTCGAGCCTGAGGCTCGTCATCTTCGGACGATTCGTCGGTCCAATTCGGCGGCGTTGCGTAGCTACCCATTGCCGGTGATTGCAGACGTGCCTGTAAATCGCTTTCTCTATTCAGAATTTCACTCCGCTAAATGCACTAAGACGGGTGTCGGTTTGCTGAACACCCTCTGCCCGGGTCGCACAATTCTATCAGGTCCTAATGAGTTCAACAGCGCCGCCGGTCCGAATACGGGCCGCCCGGCGCGATTAGCTCCCGCCGAGCACGCGCTTGAACAGCGTGAACGTGAGCAGGGTAAAGAACAGGCCATTCAACATCCCCTGACTCGCCGCGAGCACGCGCGCCGCCGGGCCGAGCGGGTTGACGTCGCCGTAGCCGACCGTGCTGAAGCTGATGTAGCTGTAGTAGACGTTGTCGAAGAGCACTTCCATCGTCGTCTTGTCGACCGCGGCGGGGTCGAAGACGCTCCCCGCCTGCGTCAGAAACGGACCGCCGAGAGCGTAACACAGTCCGAACAGCGCCGGGAGGAGGAACGTGAACGCCGCGATTCGCGGGAGTCGGTTGCCGTAGCCGCAGGTGACCTGCATGAGCGTGTTCAGCCCCACGCTGGCGACCTTCTTGCCGCGGGCCCACGTGTTCAGCGAGTACTCGTTGAGGATGATGTCGAAGTTCTTCTGGCGGTTGTAGTAGTAGCGCTTGAACTCGAACTCGCGGCTCGCGGGGGTGTCGCCGACGGCGTTGGCGCTGTCCTGCGCCTTCCGGTAGGTCTCCTCGATAATTTCGGGCGTCAGTTCGACGGCGAACTGGCCGGTCGCGCCGTTGCCGACGAAGTCGTGGATGGTCCAGTCGTTGCGTTCGAGGTAGCCGTGGTGGTCGCTGAAGTCGAAGCGGTCGAACTCGGTGAGACAGAAGCGGAAGTGGTCCAGAAGCTGGTGTTCGTTGCCGTCGCCCTCCAGCGTCAGGTCGCCGATGGTCGCGCGGGTGAGGTCGTACGGCGTCGGCTCGCCGGAGCCCTGCGAAATCGTGCCGCCGTCGAGCGTCGCGTCGGTGAAGTCGAGGTAGGTGTCGCGGTCGCCGACGAGCACGCGGAAGCGCGCCGTCTCGAAGTCCGACTGCCGGAAGTCCGCCCGGTCGCGGAACGTCGTCTCCCAGAACGACGCGCTCGTGAAGTTCGCCGCCTCGAACTCCGCGCCGGCCTCGAAGGTCGCCTCGTTGAACGAGGCGTTGGCGTCGAGGTGCTGTAGTTCGCCCTCGAAGAACGTTCCGCGGAAGGAGGCGAGGCCGTGGAACGTGGCGGTCTTGAACGTCACGTCCTCTTCGAACCGCGCCTCGCCGAACCGGGCGTTAGATTGGAACTCGACCGCCTCGAAGGAGGCGTCACAGCCGAACGTCGCTTCCTCGGCGACGACGGCGTCGCGGAACTCGCTTTCGTCGAAGTTCGCTTGCCCGCCGAACGACGCCAGAGAGAGGTCGAACGCCCCGTCGACGCGGAGACGGTAGCAGTCGGTGCGGGCGGTGAACGTCGCGCGGTCGAAGTTGAGTTCGCCCTTGAACACGGCGTCCTTGAAGTCCGAATAGCGGAACCGCGCGAGTTTGTAGTCGGCTTCGCCCTCGAACGTCGCGCCCTCGAACGTCACGTCGTCGTGAGTCGTCCGGCTCCCGCCGTTGAACTCGACGCCGCGGAACTCGGCCAACTGCATGAAGCGGGCGTCCGCGAAGCTCGCGTCGTCGCCGAACCGCGCCTCGTCGAAGTCGGCCATCTCGTCGAAGCGGACGCCGTCGAACCGCGCGTCGCCCTCGAATTCGACGTGTTCGAAGTCCGAGCCGGCGGTGAACCGCGCGCCCTCGAACGTCACGTAGTTGAAGATGGCCTGTCTGAAGCTCGCGTCGTCGCGGAACGTCGCGTCCGCGAACGTGATGTTGTCGTCGAGGACGTGACTGCTCCCGCTGGTCTCGGCGTCGCGGAAGCGCGCCGTGCCGTGGAACGTCGCGTCCGCGAAACTCGTGTCGCCCTGGAACGCCGTCTCGTCGCATCGGACCTCGCCGCGGAACGTCGCCGCCGAAAAGCGAACGTCCTGTTCGAACGTCGCCTCGTCGGCCGTCACCGCGCCGGTGACCGTCACGTCGCGGGCGTCCACGTCGCCGGTGACGACCGCCTCGTCGAGTTTGAGGCGACCGACCGTCGCCTCGCGGAGAATCAGCCCCTGGTCGAGGTGGCCGTGAGTGAGGTCCAGCCCCTCGATGTCGGCGTGCTGGAAGTTGAGGACGTGGTTCGTCGCGCCGTTGACGTCCTGGTAGGTGAGCGAGAGGTGCGGGAGGTCCGCGCCGACGTACTCGTTGACGCGGGTGTCGGGCGACTGGAGGTTCGCCCGGAGTTCGTCGACGATGTCGTCGCCCGTCACGTCGAGCGAGGCGCGCTCGTCGCGGCTCATGTGGAACACGCAGAACTCGCTTTCGGGGTGGGACTCGTGCGGACACTCCCACGTCGTCTGGAGGTGGGCGTCGGTCTGCACCGACGGGTCGAACGTGTACCGGCACGACGAAGAGGACATCAGCGCCGGCGTGGACTCATTTCTCGACATGGCTGGGGAGGGGCGGTCGGGTACGCTGTGGACAGCGGGTGTGGCGGGAACTGCGATCGAGGCGGGCGGGTCGGGGTCGGAGTCGGCGAGCGCGCTCGGGCGCCGGGGCGACGCTCGACCGCGCGGACAGTCGTGTATGCAACAGTGTCTGGTGAGTTGATATATATCTTCGGACGACCGCCGACGAGGTCAGTCGAATATCTCGCGGCGCTCGGACGCCGAGAGCTCGGCGTGAATCGCGTTGGGCGAGCAGTGTTCGCACTCGCGGGCGGGATTAGTGCTCCGCTCGAAGGTCCAAAGCGGCCGCCCGAAGAGGAAAAACGCCTCCATCTGGTGGCGCTCGATGATGGCCTCGGCGGGCTTGCCGCAGTTCGGGCACCACTCGTCGCCGTCGGCCGGCTCTTGGAACGTCACCTTCCGACGACCGAACCCGGCGTTCGAGTAGGCCTCGCTTCGGGACATCTCGACGAGGTCTTCGGCCGGGTAGGGGTCGGCGTCGACGGCGTTGTCGAAGCCGGTGTCGGTCTCGGCGCTCGACGCGAGGTACGGCCCGACGCTGACGGTGTTGTCGTAGCCGACGAAGTGAACCGAGACCGCCGCCCCCCGGCCCTCGACCCGCACCTCGTGGCCGTGGCCGACGAGGTAGAGCTCCACGTCGGAGGTGACCTTCGTGAGGTCGATGTCGTGAGCCATACCGACCGCGTAGACGCCCGTGTCGGGGTCGGTCGCGCTCCCCGACTGCTTCCAGCCGAAGGTGGACACGTCGTAGTCCTCGGGGGCGGCGGGTGTCGCGTCGCCCGCGTAGACGTTCTCCGCGCCCGGCGCAGAGACCGCGCCGTCGGCGGCGTCGGCCGCGATGAACACGTCTTCGGCGTCGTCGAGGCGCACGTCGCCGTCGACAGACTGGACGTAGCCGTCTTCGAGACTGCCGCGAATCTCGGTCTCGACGGCCGCGTCGCCGACGGCCGCGTCGTCGCTCACCGGGGCGTGGGTGAAGACGTACTCGGCGTTCTGCACGGTGAGGTCGCCGGCGACGCTCGCGCCGCCGACGAACACGTCCGCGGGGTCGCGGAGTTCGACCGGGGGTCGTTCGGAGCCGTTGAGCGTCACGTCGCCGTCGTAGGTGGAAGCGTTTCGGGTCATCGGTGGGTCTGTCGTTCGGGAGTTATCGCTGAGTCGCTCGTCTGGGCGTCATCGTCGTCTCGGTGTACAGCGCGAGGTCGTGCTCCGGATAGGTGTGGTACGTCTCGTAGCCGCCGTCTGCGACGCGGATAGTGGTCCACGCCTCCGGGTCGAACCGATAGGCGACCGTCGCCGCCTCCGGACCGGGGAAGGCGTCGAGCGGTCGACCCTCCACGACCGTTCGGGCGTCGAGCCGGTCGCTCTCGAAGCTGAACTCGCGTTCCGCGCCGGCGGACAGCGGCGTCCGGTGCGTCCGCTCGTTCGGCAACGGCTTGCACGAACACAGCTCGTGGAAGCCGAGCGCCGGCAGGCCGACGTAGTGGGACTCGCCGATAACGGTGAGGACCGCGGGTTCGCCCGCGAGCGTCGCCGGGGCGACCGTCTTCACGTCCACGGCCGTCAGGTCCGGCGCGTCGGCGCTGTAGCCGAAGTACAGTTCCGTCGGTGTCTCGGCCGGCTGAGACGAGTCGGTGCCGGCGGGCGGTTCGGTTCCGGCGGGCGGTTCAGTGGGAGAGGGCGGGTGGGAGGGCATGGGTGGTCAGGTATCGACGAGGATGTCGTAGTTCGGGTGGAAGATGGAGTTCTCGCGGACGCCGCGGTAGTGCGGGACCGCGTGCCACTCGACTGCGCCGTAGTGCTCCTCACGGGCGCGGACGTACCGGGTCGCGCCGTCGCCGGTGAGTCGGGGGCGGTCGCCGGCGGCGAGCACGTAGAACTGCTCGACGCGCTCGGTCTCGCCGTCGTCGTCGAGGTCCTCGCGCACCCAGTACGAAAGCTCTCGGGTGAAGCCCGCGGCCCCGACGGTGTTGACGAACGCCTTGTGGTGTTCGGGGTAGGCGTCGGGCGAGTAGCCCCACGTCACCGCGACGCCGTCCTCGGAGAGGTGCGTCCGGACGGAGCGGTAGAACTCCGTCGAGTAGAGCGTGAGCAGGTCGTCGTCGGTCGCGCCGGGGATGTCGAGCAACACGAGGTCGTACGTCTCGTTCGTCTCTTGGAGGTAACGGTAGCCGTCGGCGACCGTCGTGTTCAGTCGGTCGTACTCGTAGGCGTCGTCGTGCCAGCGGCGGAAGAACGGGTCCGTCTTCGCGTCGCGCATGAACTCGCCGTCGAGGTCGACGTGGTCGACGGTGACGCCGTACTCCCGCAGGTGGTCGATGGCGATCCAGTCGCCGCCGCCGACGACGAGCACCTTCGTCTCGGGACCGGGGTCGACGAGCGACATCGGCACGTCGACCAGCCCCCGATGGTAGCTGTCGGCCCAACTCTCGCAGAGTTGGACAGCCGCGCCGAGGCGGAGACACTGCTCGGTTCGCCCGTCGAAGTACGGGTTCGGCCCGGTGCCGGTCCACGTGCGGTCGTACCGGATGACGTGCTGGTAGGCGGTCGTCTCCTGCGAGGTGACCGTCGCGCGCATCGCGCCCGGCGAGTACTCGTTTTCTATCTGCTGTTCGAGGTAGAGTTGCGACAGGCGCTCGTCGGCGACGTCGTGTTTGGCGACGACGCCCGCGTAGGTCGCCGTCAGGAGCAGACAGACGACGAGGAGCGACTTCGAGACGCGAGCGGCCGAGAGCGAGCGGTCGCCTCGCGCGCTGGCGGCCGCGTTCCCGGCGGTGGCAACGCTGTCGCTCGCTCCGGCGTCGCTGAAGGGCCACCACGACCACTCGCCGAAGTGGGCGACGAAGACGAGCGCGGCGACTCCGTTGAGGAGCGCCAACACGAATATCGTCGGGATGAGGCCGAGGCCGGGATAGAGGACGCGGGCGTAGACGACGGCACCGGCGAGGCCGCCGACGTAGTCCATCGCGAGGATGACCGAAAGCCCGCTTCTTCGGCCCTCGGTCCGCTCGACGGTCCAGAGAGTGCCGACGGCGGCCACGACGGAGTCGTGAACCCGCGCGCCGGCGTCCCGGAGCCACGAGGGCGTCGTCGACCCGTCGTCGTCGAGGTCGTCGAACATGCGGGTCAAAAGCGGGAGTTCGAACCCGGAGAGGAACCCGACGGCGACGACCGGCAGGCGGGCGACGGTCCAGACGAGTTCCGCGGGCACCGCCTGCGGGATGCGGACGCTGTTGAGGCCGACGATGAGCAGGAAGCCCGCGGGTGCGGCGGCCGCGAGCAACACCTCGGTGCGGAAGAAGTTCCCGCCGAGGGTCGCGCCGTCGAGGTCGTCGGAGAGCGCCGCGCCGATGCCGAGGCTGAAGAAGTACAGGCCGACCGTGATGACGTACTGGGTGACCGTCCCGCCGTACATCACCGTCAGAAGCTCCGAGTAGACGAACTCGTAGGCGAAGCTACAAAAGGACACCACGAAGGTGAGCGTCAGGAGCGTCGCCGTGTCAGTTCGTTCGTGAGACATCGATTGCGGGCGAGTGGGTGCGTGATGGAGGGCGGAGGGGACGCGCGTCAGCCGCGCTCAGATGCGCGGGGAGACTTTCCACTCTTCTTCGATGGAGTACCCCGCGTCGCCGATGCCGTCGGTGACTTCGAGGTCGTAACACTCCCAGCGGAAGTCGTGGTTCACGTCGTCGCCGACGACGTGCGCGCCGACGCGGTACCAGCCGTCCTGTCCGAGCTGGCTGTCGTCGTCGATGTCGTACTCGACGGTGTCGTTCGGATCCTGAATCTCGCGGTCCCACGGCACCGGGCCGGCGTCGGGCGCGTCGTCCCGCATCGCCGCGGTCGACCCGAGGTAGGCGACGCCGAGCGCGGCGACGCCGACGGGGAACCGACTCACCTGGTTGGCGTTGTTCTCGTACCAGTCGTCGGCGTAGTCGCCGCCGTGGTACCACGCGTGGCCGTGGACCGTCCGCGGGGCGGAGGCGTAGCCGCCCGTGCCGCGGCCGGTCGCGCCGCGGCCGCCGCCGCCGCCGCTCTTGCCTTTCGCGCTCGCGACCCCGACGGGGCTGAACGCGGCGAGCGACTGCGGGTCGAACCCTGACAGCGACGACTGGTCGGCGGCTTCGTAGCGGGACATCACCCACGTCTGGTCGGCGAGGTCGACGACGAGCGAGCCGTCGGACGCCTCGAAGTCGGAGACGACGCTCGACTTTCGCGGGGGAGGGGAGTTCGAGCCGAGACAGCCGGCGAGTCCGCCGACGGCCCCGAGACCGGTCAGTTGGAGGAACGTACGACGCTTCATGGGGACTCTCGTCTCTGTCAATCAGAAAACTAGGATAACAGTCTTGTGGTTCGATACGTCTCTCGGGAAAGAAAATCTCGTCCCCCGACGCGTTCTACGGGAGGACCACTCGGAACGCGACCCTGACGCTCCCGACGACGAGCCTGTCGAGCGAGTGCGATGCCGCGCCGAACGCGACGAAGAAGACGACCATCGCGAGGAACTCGACGAGCGGGAACGCGCCGGCCGGAAACGCGCCGACGCCGAGGCCCGCGACGAGTCGGATGAGCGCGATGCCCGCGTCGACGGCGCGGTCGAACGTGACCGAGGCGATGAACCCGCCGACGACGGCGACGACAGCGGAGACGAGGAGCCACGGGACGGACGGGACAGCCCGACCCGACCGCGAGCCGTCGGTTCGGCGGCTGTCGCCCGCCACGACCCCGAGCGCCGCGAGTTGTCGGCGGAGTTGGTCGAGCGTCGTCACCGCGAAGAGGAACCACAGCATCGCCGCGAGCCCGAATCCGACCGCTGACGCCGAGATCTCGGGGAAGACGCTCGTCGCGATTTCGACGATGGTCGGCGTGGCGCGCTCGACGAACAGGAAGAAGACGGCGAACCCGAGCGCCGCGTCCACGGGCCCGTACGCCGGGAAGGGCTCGCGTCGCCGGGTGCGGTCGGGACCGGTGTCCGCGTGCGCGCTCATGCGCGTGAAGACGCGCCGTGAGCGCATCAATCGGCGGTTCGATTGTCACCGTGCGGGAGCCAGCCCCCGCCGGGTCGTCGGCGACCCAGACCGGGGGCCGAGTGCGGACGCGACCGCGAGAGAGAGCGCCCGACTGCGGTGGGTTTGCGGCCGGGTCGCCCCGTACTGCGACATCCTCAGCGGTTCGCTACGCGGCGAGCGGGACGACGAGGACGAGGAGCTTCGCGTAGACGACCATGAACAGGAGCGCGAAGGGGTAGGTGTTGCCGTAGCCCGCCGCGACTTCGTCGGCCCCGGTGGCGTCGACGGCGGCCGCGAGTCCCTTCGTGTCGGTGTGACCGCCGGTGATGCCGCCGGCGGCGCTAATCCAGTCCATACCCCAGACGTACCGCGTGAGCGCGAGCCCGGCGATGATGGCGATAAAGCTCGTCAGCGCCGAGGCCGCCACGATTTGGAGGCCGTACTCCGCGATGGTCGCGAGGAAGCCGCCGCCGGCACCGATGCCGACGACCGCGAGGAACATCGCGAGCGTGAACGCCCGAATCTCCGAGAGGATGCCGGTGTCCATCCGCGTCGGCACGGGGCCGACCCGGCCGAAGTAGCCGAAGACGAGCGCCGCGACGAGCACGCCGCCGGTCGTCCCGAGCGAGGGCGTGCCGAACGGTCCCATCGGAATCGGAATCGACCCGACGACCGCGCCGGCGACGATGACGAGCGCGTAGCCCATCACGCTGAACGTCACCTCGGTGACCGACGAGCCCGATTCGTCGTCGGTGCCGCCGATAGCCTCGTCGAAGCGGCGTTTTTCCTCATCGAGGTCCAGCCGGGCGACGACGGGGTACAACTGCTGGAACACGACGATGACGAGCACGCCGACGACGTAGCCGACGGAGTGGCCGATTTGGTAGTCCTGCCGGGCGGCCGCGGGGAGCGCTTCGATGGCCGACCCCAGCCCCGGACTGCTCGTCAGCGCGCCCGAGAACGACCCCATGATGAGGGGCGTCGACGCGTTGGGGAAGACGAACTGCGTCCAGACGTAGGTGAGCGCCAGCGCGACGGTCGGCATCAGCACCGCGACGGCGACGAAGTTGAGCCCGTACGCCTTGACGGTCCCCTCGATTTCGTGGGCCGCGATGAGGCCGACGGCGGCGACGAACAGCGCCAGCGTGAGCCCGCTGTACGCGTCGGGGACGGTGAAGCCGAAGTGGCCGAGCACCAGTCCCGCAAAGAGCGGCCCGGCGACGCCGAACTTGACGCCGCGGACGCTGATTTTGCCGAGCCCCATCCCGATGAGCACCGCGAGGAACAGGACGAACAACCCGTTGCCGACGAGCGACTCGACTACCGCCACGGGCGTTCACCCCCGGTACCGAGACGGTGCACGCGAGGGGTCGGACCGCCCCCGGCCGAGCGGCGTGAACGATGATGACAAGCTTGTTTTCTCGGTGACATTCGAGTTGGGATTCGCGGATGGGACGGATAAGGCTTGATTCGATTCCCGCGGGATGGCGACGCCGGAAAATCGATGTACGGCAACGTTCACGCTGTATTCTACGGGATATTATCAGCCGCCACTTCGAGACGGGTCGAGCGGCCCACAATCAATCATAATCGATGTGAAATGATTCGCGGAGTTCGGTCGTAAATCGATTCACGTCCAACTGTTCCGGCAGGTCGTTCCGGCCGTCGTGGTCCGTGAGCGAACCGGGTTCGAACGCGGGGTTGCGCTCTTCGACCGTCTCCAGGGGGACCTTGGTCGTGACGGTGAAGTGTTCGACCGGCGAGACGAACCCCCAGAGCGCGCCCGCGGTGTTGAGGACGACGAGAACCGGCGTCCACGGAACCGCGAGGAGCGTGAGCTTCGACTCGGACCAGTAGCTCGCGACGCCGACGCCCGTCACGACGAACAGCGTGCCGAACTCGGCGAGCGAGCCGATTCGGTAGAGCATCAAGTCGGGGAGCGCGCCGGGGACGAGAAACGTGACGAGCGTTATCAGCGGGATGAGCGGCGAAAATCCCCACGCGACGAGGCGGAACTGCAGGAATAGCTGATAGTGAAGTGGCAACAGGTCAGAATCCTGCCGCGTCCCCGAGAACCACCGGCGGCGCTGTTTGAGCATCGTCGTCACCGACGGCGGAGCCTGATTGCGGAACTTGCAGTTCAGCACGGTGAAATCGAGGTCCGACGCGCTGGCGGCGCGCCACGCGAAGTCCGTGTCCTCAGTGATGGTCTTCGAGTCCCACGTGATTTCGTTTTCGAGGCGCGTCCGAATCGCGATGCCGCCGCCCCACGCGTACAGCGGGAAGCTGAATCGGCCGAACGCCCGCTGTTCGCGCTGGTAGCCGATGCGGAACACCTCCGAGAGGTACGTCACCCACGACCCGGTGTACAGCGGAAGCTCCGTAATCTGGACGATGTCGCCCTCCGGCAACCCCTCGAAGTTCGCCATCAGCGTGTCCTCGTCGAGGTAGAGGACGAACTCCTTGTCACAGGGAATCTCGCGGCGCGCCCATTCGAGCGCCCGGCCCTTGTGGGTCGCCGTGCAGGAGAACTCCTCCGGGACGACGTGGACCGACGCGCCGTCCACCGAAATCGGCTTCTCGGCGACGACCCGCACGTCCGCGAGGTCGTCGGGGACCGCGTTGACCGTCGATTGGACGATGTTCGCCGCGTCGATGGTGATGACGCGCACTTGGATGTCGTCGTAGCCGTAGACGACGTCGCCGGCGGCGATAGCCCGTCGCCACGCGAGGACGAGCACCTCGACGAACCACGTGAACACCGACGCCGAGTAGAGGACGAAGACGGTCCAGACGAGCATCAGGAGGACGAACACCGCCAGTTCGGGCTGGACCTCGAACATGTAGATGAAGCGTACATTTTGAGAGTAATGAATGTGCGGACTGCGGAATCGGCCGCCTCGATGCGGGCGGACGACCGTCGGGTGCCCGACGAGGCGACGCAGTGCCGAAATGTGAGAACCAGCACAACCCACTTCCCCGGTGTTGACCGACTGACTACCGATGGCTGATTCCACGAGCGGCGTCGCGGAGGCGGGAGCCGACACACCGCGGGAACAACACCTCCAGCTCCGACTGGAAATCGAGCCCGCGAAGCGCTGTTCGTGCCCGTTAGCCAGCCCCGACTCGGCGGTCGAGGACGTCCACACGCACCTCGACGGCGACACCTGCCACGCCGAGGTGACCGTCGACGACGGGACCGACTCGAAGGTGGTTCACACGACGACGAGCGTCGGCGACGACTGTCTCTGTCGGGCGTTCGGGGAGTTCGGATGCGTGCCGCGTATCCGCCGCGCCGACGGGCGGCACATCGTCGTCGAGACGTATCTCTCGGACCGCGAGACGATTTCGACCCTCGTGGGGCGGCTCGACGAGGTGGCCGAGCGCGTCTGTCTCAGGCGGCTCACCTCCGACGGACGCGGCGATTCGGCCGAGTCGAAGACGGCGACCATCGACCTCTCGTCGCTCACGGCGAAACAGCGCGAGGCGGCGCTCATCGCCGTCCACCACGGCTACTACGAGACGCCGCGGCGGACGGAGTTGGCGGCGCTCGCGGAGGCGCTCGGCATCTCGAAGTCGGCGCTGTCCCAGCGGCTGAACGCGGTGGAAGCGAAGCTCGCAACGGCGGTATTCGACGCCGAGTGACCGCCGAGCCGGCCGAGCGAAAATCGGTAGACAGCTGA
Organism: Haloferax sulfurifontis ATCC BAA-897; assembly: GCF_000337835.1. Lineage (GTDB taxonomy): Archaea > Halobacteriota > Halobacteria > Halobacteriales > Haloferacaceae > Haloferax > Haloferax denitrificans. Next base: position 115,563 of record NZ_AOLM01000008.1, read on the forward strand.
CGTTCGAGCCGGTCCGCGCGTCGGCGAGTACATAAACTGCTTCATTATCCAGCGGGCGGCCTACCGGGGGAGACCTCCACAGTACGTGTGTACTTATGACCGACCCACAACAGCCGCGACTGACTCCGCTCGACGAGTGGGAGTCGGAAGCGGCGACCATCCTCGACGGGGGCGACTACGACGCCGAGTTGGGACTGCGGATGGCCCGCGACGCGATTCGCGTCTCGAACGGCGAGCTCTCCGACGCGGCGTTCCACGAGAAATATCACGAGGCGGTCGTCGCGGAGTTCGGCGAGGACGCCCGCCCGACCGAACCGGAGGGGTTCGATGAGTGACGACGGACGCGGCTCGAAAGGAGGTGACGACGACGGCGTGTTCAGACGCGACGTGCTGAAAGCCAGCGGGGCCGCGGCCGTCGCGCTCGGACTCGGGGGCGGCGGCTACGCCTCCTCGCTGGCCGAGACCGACACCGAGCCGGCGTCGAGGCAGAACCCCGGTATCGAGAGCTACGTCGGACAGGACGAGGTTATCAGGACGGCGTGCGCGCCGAACTGCCGCGGGAAATGCCCGCTCGAAGCGCACGTCCGCGGCGGGCGCGTCAGGAAAATCGAGCCGCAGATTCCCGAAGACGAGCGGTACAAGCGCGCCTGCACCCTCGGGCTGTCGCACACCCAGCGCATCTACAACGCCACGCGGCTCAAGTACCCGATGAAGCGCGTCGGCTGGGAGCCGGGGAGTCCGAACCCCGAGGGCCGCGGCGACGACGCCGAGTTCGAGCGCGTCACGTGGGACGAGGCGCTCGACTACATCGCCGCCGAGATGGAGCGCGTCCGCGACGACTACGGCCCCGAGAGCGTCTACTTCGAGACGGGGTCGGGGAACAACGGCGTCAGCGGCACCATCCAGAGCCGGCTGTCGTCGCTGTTCGGCGGGACCCAGAAGTCGTGGTCCATCGACATCAACGTCGGGCTCGGCTTCAGCCGGCTCGCCGGGGCCGGCTTCTTCAACGTGCCGACCAACGAGGTCGTCGACTGGCGGAACGCGAACACGGTCATCGTCTGGGGGTCGGACATCTTCGCCAGCAACCTCCAACAGGACGCCTCGAAGCTCCTCGACGCGGTCGAAAACGGCGCGAAGCTCGTCTGCGTGGACCCGGTGTACACGAACACCGCCGCGAAGGCCGACCTCTGGCTCCCCATCAAACCGGGCAAGGACACGCTCCTGACCCTGTCGATGATTAAGACGGTCCTCGACGACGAGACCTACGACACCGAGTTCCTCAGAAGGCGGACGCTCGGGCCGGCGCTCGTCCGCGACGACACGGGCGAACTGCTCGACGCGAGCGACGTGTTCGACGACGTGACCGAGGACCTGCCCGTCGCGGTCAACGAGTCGACGGGCGAGCCGGTCGCGCTCGAACCCGAGACGTACGGCGAGTACGCGCTGTTCGGCGAGTACACCGTCGCCGGCGTCGCCTGCCACACGGCGCTTTCGCTCCTCGAAGAACACGTCGCCGAGTACGACGCCGACGCCGTCGCGGCCGAGGTCGGCATCAACGCCGACAACATCCGAACCGCGGTGCGCTGGCTCGCGACGCGCGGCCCCGGCGGCATCGCCTCCGGTTACGGCGTCGACCGCTACAAGTACGGTCACACCTTCGGGCAGGCGTACGCCATCCTCCTCGGGCTGACCGGCGACTTCGGTCGCCACGGGAGCATTCAGGGGAGCCACCCGCTCGGCGGGTCGTACGACAACGGCGGCTACGACTCCCCCGAGGACGGACCCGGAACGACGTCGCTCCCGCAGACGGACATCCTCACGGCGATGGAGTCCGGCGACCCCTACCAGCTGAAGGTGATGTACTCCCAGGAGTCGAACTTCATCGCCAACCAGATGCCGGACAGACAGCGGTGGCTGGAGGCGTCGAAGAGCCTCGACCTCATCGCCGTCGCCGACATGCACCACACGCCGTCGGTCCAGCACGCGGACATCATCCTGCCCGCGTCCCACTGGTTCGAACGCGAGGACGTCGTGGACACGTGGGGCGGCCACCCGCACATCATGTACCGCCAGCCGGCCCACGACCCGCTGTGGGAGTCGAAGTCCGACCACTGGATGTTGGTCAGGCTGGCCGAACGCCTCGGCTTCGGCGACTACTTCGACCGCGACAAGTCGGCGACGCTTCGAGAACTGCTCGCCCACGACGACGAGGTGGACTACGAGACGCTGAAAGAACAGGGGACGGTGAAGGTGAGCACGCCGGTCGTCAAGTTCACGGGGCCGTTCAACACCCCGTCGGGCCGGCTGGAACTGTACGACGAGGACGCGCCGACCGAAGGCGGCGTCACGCTGGAACTGCCGAAGCACATGGAGAGCCGGACGGCCGACGACTGGGACACGGCGGAGGACTATCCGCTGATGTTCATCCAGAAGCACTCGAAGTGGCGCATCCACTCGCAGTACGAGTACCAAAACTGGCTCCGGGAGATAAACAACGAGCCGCAGTTGGACATCAACCCGAAGGACGCGGCCGCCCGCGGCATCGAAGACGGCGACTACGTCCGCGTCCACAACGACCGCGGCGAGATGGTCGTGAAGGCCAAGGTGAACGACGGCATGCAACCCGGGCTGGTGAACACCGACCAGGGCTGGTGGGGAAGCGACTACGTCCGCGGCCACCACAACGACCTGACGCACACCGACGTGTGTGAGGTGACCGGGAACTTCGCGTTCTACGACACCAGAGTCGAGGTCGAACCGGCCCCGAGCGACGTTGACACGAGCAAGTACACGAGCAATCAGCCGACCGGTTCGGGTGCCACCAGCGCCGGGGCGGGAGGTGACTGAACATGACTAACTACGGCTTAGTAATCGACCAAGAGCGGTGTATCGGCTGTCACGCCTGCGCCGTGACGTGTAAACAGGAGAACAACGTCGGCCTCGGCCAGTACTGGAACCGCGTGCTCACCGAGGGCGGCGACAAGATGGACACGCCGGCCGGGACGTACCCGGAGAACGGCGAGGACGGCACGCTGGAGATGTCCTACCAGCCGACGGCCTGCCAGCACTGCGAGAACGCGCCGTGCGTGAAGGTGTGTCCGGTCAACGCGACCTACACCCGCGAGGACGGCATCGTCGAAATCGACTACGACAAGTGTATCGGCTGTCGCTACTGCATGGCCGCCTGCCCGTACAACGCCCGCGTGTTCAACTGGGACGAACCGCAGACGGTCCCCGAAGACGGGACCGGCGACGTGCCGGCCCGCCCGCAGGGCGTCGTCGAGAAGTGTACGTTCTGTTCCCACCGCGTCGAGGAGGGGCTCGACCCCGCCTGCGTCGTGAACTGCCCGGCGGACGCCCGCATCTTCGGCGACCTCGACAACGAGGAAAGCACCGTCTCGAAGTACATCAGGAAGTACCAGACGACGCGACTGCTCGAAGACCGCGGCACCGACCCGAAGACGTACTACATCCGCGGCGAGATGAGTCCGGGTCGCCCGCAGACCTCCGACAAGATGGAGAGCGAACTCGACGACGTGTCGGTCTGGTCGGAGCCGAAGGACAACGGTCCCGTCGAGGAAAGCGGCGGAAGCGGCGGCGGCGGGTCGCACGGCTCGCTGTCGAACGACGCGCTTCCGCACGTCCCCGCGTTCGAGGGGGGTGACGACTGATGTCGAGAGAGACCGCCTCCTCGCGGTTCGTCGTCCCCGAGTTCGGGAGCGCCGGGAAGCTCTGGGTGGGCTTTCTCGCCGCGCTCGTCGTAGTCGGCGTCGCCGCGTGGGCCTATCAGCTCACCACCGGCCTCGTCGTCACGGGGATGCGCAACGTGTTCTCGTGGGGGCTGTACATCATGATGTTCGTCCTGTTCGTCGGGCTGTCGGCCGGCGGGCTCATCATCTCCAGCGCGCCGAAGTTCTTCCACTCGCACCGCTACGAGGGGTTCGCCCGCCTCGGGGTGCTGGTGAGCCTCGCGTGCATCACCGTCGCCGGGCTCCTCATCCTGCCCGACATCGGTCGCCCCGAGCGCCTCTACCAGTTTTTCACCTCGCCCGACTTCCGGTCGCCGATGGTGTGGGACTTCGGTATCGTCGTCCTCTACGGCGCGCTGAACCTCTGGTACCTCTGGCTCCTGACCCGCCGCGACCTCGCGGCTCGCGGGTCGCGGCTGGCGCTCGGCGTCGAGGACACGGAGGCCGGCCGCGAGCGCGACCGGACGCTCATGTTCTGGACCGCCGCCGTCGCACTGCCGACCGCGGTCGCGCTCCACTCGGTCACCGGGTGGATTTTCGCCACGCAAATCGGCCGCGGCGACTGGTTCAGCCCGCTCGTCGCGCCGGTGTTCATCGCCAAGGCGCTCGTGTCCGGGCTCGGCCTGCTGTTGGTCGTCTCCGTCCTCGCCTCGCGGTTCACCCGCTTTACCGTCGACCGCGAGGAACTGACGAGCCTCGGGAAGGTGCTCGGCATCTTCCTCGCGTTCCACGTCGTCTACCTGCTCGCCGCCGAGCGCCTCCCGCACGCGTGGGCCGACCACTTCGGGTTCTGGGCCATCACGGGGAGCTTCCTCATCGGCGAGTCGGCGTACTTCTGGCTCTGGACGGTCGTCGGCGGGGCGGTCCCGCTGGCGATGCTCGCGCTCCCGTCGTTCCGCGAGCGCGTGTCGGTTATCTTCACCGCCAGCGCCCTCGCGGTGTTCGGGACGACGTTCGAGGGGGTTCGACTGGTGTTCACGGGCTACGAGGCGGCCAACATCGACGCCGCCCCCGGCATCTCCGTCGGCGGCGAGTACGCCGGGGTGACGACCGACATCTGGGCGAGCGCGGGGTCGTACACGCCCACGCTCGTCGAGATTGCGGTCACCGCGGGCGTCATCGCCATCGGCGCGCTCATCGTCACCTTCGGACTCCGGTACGTCCCGATTCAAGCCGAGAACGAATCGACCGCGGTGGCGACCGACGGCGGCGAAACGCGGGGGGAAGGCCGATGAGCGAACCCGCCGCTCGAACCCCGACCGAGGGGAACGACGCGACCGGCGACGCCTTCGAGTCGGCCCGGACGGCGACGTATGCGGTCCTCGCGGCCTGCTGGCGCGATCCGACAGAGCGACTGGTCGAGGTCGCAAACGACGGCGAGCTATCGGCGCTGTTCGGCCCGCTGGAGTCGCTCGAACTCCACGCGCTTCGGAGCGAGTACGCCCGGCTGTTCATCGGCCCGGCCGGCCCGCCGTGTCCGCCCTACGAGAGCGTCTACCGCGACAAGAAGAGCGACGACGAGTTCGGCGAGGTACTGGGGCCGGCGACGGCGGCCGTCGAGCGATGGTATCAGGCGTTCGGCGTCGAGCACCGACCCGAACAGCGCGACCTGCCGGACCACGTGGCGACGGAACTGGAGTTCTGCGCGTACCTCGCCGAACACGGCCGCGACGACCGCCTCGACCAGTTCCGCGACGAACACCTCACGCGGTGGGTCGGCGACCTCTGTGACCGGGTCGAAGCCGAGACGCGGTCGCCGTTCTACGCGGCGCTCGCCCGGACGACGCGGGAGGTGGTCGCCGACTGACTCACAGCCGAGTTGAAACCGTCGAACCGAACACAACCGCCAGTTCGCTCCCGAACCGAGTCGCCCCGACTTTCCCGGCCTGTTTAAAGGCCTTAATTATCAGAGGTTACATACACCGTCAGAGTCAACCAATATCGAACTAGTGAGTACGCATGCACGCACAACGCCACCGGTCGCGGCCGGCGACCCCCCTCTCCGAGTCGATTCTCGTCTGCGGCGACAGCGGGGTCTCGTTGTCCGGGCCGGAGCTACGCGGGTTGCCCGCCGAGGACCGGACGGTGACGGTCGCGTGCGCGTCGGGGACCCGGCACACCGCGACGTGGACCGGGATTCCGGTCTTCGACCTCTTTGCCGACGCCGGCCTCGACGACGAGACGACGCACCTCGTGGTCGAGAGCGCCGACGGCTATCGGGTCTGCATCGACGTGTACGCCGCGTTCGACGCCGTCGTCGCCTACGCCCGCGACGGGACACCCATCCGCGAGGAACACGACTACGAGACGCGGTTTATCGCGCCGGACGTCGACGGGTCGCGGACGGTGAAAGGCGTCCGCGCCGTCGAGGCGCGCGCGCTCGACCCCGCGACCGACCCCGAATCGCTCGAAGACATCTTCAAGAAGCCCTGACCAGATGACGCGAGAGAGACAGAATCGACCGAGCCGGACGGACGTGCCGACCGCGGTGAATGTGTCGACCGTGTCGGACACAACGGCCGCGCCGACAGCGCCGACAACGCCGGACGCGACGGCCGTCGCCCTCGCCGGCGGCGAGAGCACCCGCTTCGGACACGGACACAAGGCCCTCGCGACGCTCGACGGGGAGTCGCTGATTCGGCGCGTCGTCGGGACGCTCCGAACCGTGACGGGTCGCCCACCGATAGTCGCGGTTCGGACCGCCGACCAGCGCGAGCGTCTCACCGCGGCGCTTCCGGCGGCGTGGGACGTTCGGTTCGTCCGCGACGCCGAGAGGCTGTCCGGCCCGCTCGCCGGCGTCACCGCGGCCGCCTCGGCGGCCGAGACCCCGTGGCTGTTCGTCGCCGGCTGTGACATGCCGCTTCTCGAACCGCACGCGGTCGCGGCGCTGTTCGAGCGCGCCGCCAGTCGAAACGGCGACGGCGACCGCCTCATCTCCGCGGACGGTGACCGCCCCGCCTCTACCGGCGGCGACCGTTCCGTCCCGCCGGCCATCGTCCCCGTCTCCGAGCGGGGTCACGAACCGCTCCACGCCCTGTACCGTCGGTCTGCGGTCCGAGACAACGTCTCCGAACTCGCCCCCGACGACGGCCTCGGGGCGCTTTTGGACCGACTCGACGGCGTCGAGTACGTCGGGTTCGACGCGCTTCCCGCGAGCGCCGGCCGGTCGGTGACGAACGTGAACACGCGCACGGAGTTGGCGCGGGTCGCCGCCGGATGTGAGGTGCGGCGATGAGTCGTGACGCGCGGGGTGCGTCGAGCAGACGGGCGTTCCTCGCGTCCGTCGGCGGGACCGCGGCGGCCGGTCTCACCGCGACGGCGGGCTGTCTCGGCCGGGGCGGGTCGACGCCGACCGTGTCGGTTCTCGCCGCCGGAAGCCTCCAGCGGGCGCTCACCACCGAGTTCGAAGCGCCGGAGGGGACCCGATTCGAGGTCGAGGCCCACGGCTCAGCGCGCGTGGCTCGGATGGTCGCCGACGGCCAACGCGACCCAGATATCGTCGCGCTCGCGGACCCGACGCTGTTCGACGCGCCGCTTTCGGTCCCGTGGTACGCCACGTTCGCCAACAACGCCCTCGTCGTCGCGTACAACCCGCAGACCGACGGCGGAACGCGGGTCGCCGAAGCCGCGTCGTGGCCCGACGCCCTCCTCGACGACGCGGTCAGCCTCGGCCGAACCGACCCCGACCTCGACCCGCTGGGCTACCGGACGCGGTTCGCGCTCGCGCTCGCGGCCGACTACTACGACCGGCCGGCGCTCGCCGACGACCTGCTCCGCCGCGACCAGATTTACCCCGAGACGCAACTGCTCGCGCAGTTCGACGCCGGCGGCGTCGACGCGGCGTTCGTCTACCGGAGCATGGCCGTCGAGCGCGGCTACCCGTCTCTCGAACTCCCGGCCGCAATCGACCTGAGCGACCCCGAACACGCGTCCGCATACGAGACGGCTTCCTACACGCTTCCGGACGGCGTCACCGTCCGCGGCGGCCCGATTCGGTACGCCGCGACGCGCCGCACCGACACGGCGGCGGCGAAGTCGGTGTTCGAGGCGCTCGTCGGAACCGCCGGCGACTTCCTCGAACCCTCCGGGTTCACCGTTCGCGAGAGCCACCCACACTACTTCGGAGATGTCCCACCGACAGCCTAACCGCCGCGAGCGCGGCGTCACGCGACTCCTGCCCGAGACGTGGCGAGGCCTGACGCTGGTTCTCGCCGGGATGCTCCTCGTCTACTACCTGCTTCCCATCGGCGCGCTCGTCCTCGCGCAGTCGCCGGCGTCGCTGGCCGCCGACGTGACGAGCGAGGTCGTCCTGACCGCCGCGACCAACTCCGTCGTCGCGGCGGCGCTCAGCACGCTTGTCGCCGTCGCCTTCGGCGTCCCCTTGGCCTACTGGCTCTCGCGCACGTCGTTCCGCGGCCGGGACGTGATTCTGGCGCTGGTGATGCTCCCGCTCGTGCTCCCGCCGGTCGTCAGCGGGATGTTACTGCTCAAGCTGGTCGGTCCCGCGGGCCTCGGCCAACTGACGAGCGTCCCCCTCACGCGCTCGCTGGTCGGGGTCGTCCTCGCGCAGACCTACGTCGCCTCGCCGTTTCTGGTCGTGACCGCGAAGACGGCCTTCGACGGCGTGGACAGGCAACTCGAAGCGGCGGCCCGCTCGCTCGGCGAGAACCGAATCGGGAGCGTCCGGCGCGTGACGCTCCCGCTGGCGAAACAGGGCATCCTCGCCGGCGTGACCCTGACGTTCGCGCGGGCGATGGGCGAGTTCGGCGCGACGCTCATGCTGGCGTACTACCCGCGGACGCTCCCGGTGCAAATCTGGGTGTCGTACCTCTCGACCGGCCTCGACGCCGCGTTCCCCGTCGCGCTCGTCCTCGTCTCCATCGCCGTCGGCGCGATTCTCTTGGTCCACGCGCTGGGGACGAACCCGTGGGAGTGAGGTCGAGCGAAACCGCGGCATTACAAAACCGCGTCGCACCCGAGGATTGAGTTCGGCGGCCGTCGAAGCGACCGTATGCCAGTCGCGACCGTCGGCGACCGCGCGGTATCGGAGCGCGCCGTGACCGAGGAGACTATCGACCGGTTCGCCGAGGTGTCGGGCGACGAGAACCCGATTCACCTCGACGCGGAGTACGCCGCCGAGACGACGTTCGGCGGGCGCATCGCCCACGGGATGCTCGCCGCGTCGGTCGTCAGCGCCGCGCTCGCGCGGCTTCCGGGCGACATCGTCTACCTCTCGCAGGACCTCTCCTTCGAGCGGCCGGTCCGCCCCGGTGACACGGCGGTCGCCGAGGTGGCCGTGGTCGAGTCGCTCGGCGGCGACCGACTCGCCGTCGAGACGACCGCGAGCGTCGGCGACGAGACGGTCGTCTCCGGCGAGGCCGTCGTGTTATCGCTGGCGCACGACGGGACGGGAGAAACGGAGGACGGCGGTCGGTAGTTACGACTCCGAGGTCCGCAACAACTGCGCGACGTAGGGACTGTTCCCCCAGCTTCGGTGCGGGGAAATCGTCGTGAGAAGCGTTCTCGCCTCGGCGCGCGTCATGTGACCGTTGCGGGCGTAGTCGCAGACGAGCCGCGGCGTCGGGACGATTCGCGGGCCGCGCAGGACGGCGTGAACGAGCGCGAAGTTCGTTCCCCCGAACTCGTCGGTGAGAAAGCCGTCGACGGCGAGCGCGTTCGCGAGCACGATACCGTCGGTCTCTCCGTCGTCGAGGCCGAATGTCGGGCGCTCGCCGGGCGTGTCCGCCCGTCCGTACGGGTCTTCGACCGCGTAGTAGTCTCTCGCGGCCAGCACGTTCGTCGCCGCCGCACCGTGGATGTCCGAGTACTGTGCGATGTCGCGCAGTTCCGCGACCACTTCGGGCGGCGCGGACACGTCACACGACGTGAGCACGTACTGAAGCGGGTCCGGAGCCGCGGAACTGTCGTAGTCGGGGTCCGCACGGGGAACCGCGAGGCTCACGAGCGCGCTCGTGTCGGCGACCGCCGTCCGGAGACGTGGACCGCTCATCACTCGTCGGCGTCACGAGCATCGGCCGTCGTCGCCTCCCCGCCGTAGATGTCGACGTTCTCGGGTGCGGCCAAGTCCAGTGGCTCGCCTTCGAGGTCCGCTTTGAGCAGGCGGAGCCGCTGGGCCGTCTCGGCTCCGACGAGCTGTTTGACCGTCTCGAAGTCGAGCTGGTCGTCGTAGTACTTCGTCGCGACCAGTTCTTGGACGGTCTCGCTGTGGGCGGTGTCCTCGATGTAGTCGCGGATGGCCTCTACGAGGAGGTCGGTCCGGTCCTTGTCGAAGAGGTCCGCGAGCGCGTCGAGACGCTCGACGAGGTACTCGGGCGACTGAAAGTGGACTCGACGGGGGTCGTCGCTCGCGCTCATCTCGTGTGCAAGTTCTGCACACAGACGAATAACGGTTTCGTCGCGTTGCACACAGCTTGCACACGAGATTCGGCGCGGAGGGAACTCAGGGAACCCAGTCCTGTTCAAACAGAGAGACGCAAGAGAAGGTCCACGACTTCAGTCGTGGGTTACTAACCGCAGTTCTCACTCAGTTCGGCGTCACCCGGCTTACAGCGGGTAGTCGCGCGGTTCGCGCTGGAGCGAAATCCACTTGTCCTCGGTGATTTCGTCGAGGAAGGCGTCGCTGTTGTAGGTGCCGACGCCGGAGGCTCCGATGCCGCTGAACGGGACGTGCGCCTCGTCGTTGATGGGCTGGTCGTTGACGTGGACGTTGCCGGTCTCCATGCGGAGGGCGATTTCCTTGCCCGCGGCGAGGTCGCCGGCGTGGACCGACCCGGAGAGGCCGTACTCGGTCGCGTTGGCGAGTTCGACCGCCTCGTCGACGTCCGAGAACGGAATGACGGGCGCGATGGGACCGAAGTGCTCGTTGCAGGCCGCCGCCATGTCGTTCGTCACGCCCGAGAGGACGGTCGGTTCGACGACCAGCGAGTCGTCGACGCCGTCGAGGTCGGCCGTCGAGCCGCCGGTTTCCAGCGTCGCGCCGGCGTCGACCGTCTCCTCGACGTAGCCCAGCATCTCGTCGCGCTGGGACTCGTCGATGATGGGACCGACGACCGTGTCGTCCTCGTGGGCGGAGCCGACGGGTAGCTCCGCGGCCCGCTCGGTCAGCTTCTCGACGTACTCGTCGTAGACCGACTCGTGGACGATGTGGCGGTTGATGGAGATACAGACCTGCCCCTGGTGGACGAAGCTCCCGAAGACCGCGGCGTCGACCGCGCGGTCGACGTCCGCGGCCTCGGTCACGATGTGGGCGTTGTTGCCGCCGAGCTCCATCGCGGGCACGGCGAGGTTCTCGCCGGCGATGCCGGAGACGCGCTTGCCGACCTCGGTCGACCCGGTGAACGCCACCACGTCGCTCTCGGGGTGGCCGGCGACGCGGTCGCCGATTTCGGAGCCGCGGCCGGTGACGACGTTGACGACGCCCTCGGGGAGGTCGGTCTCCTCGAACAGCTTGGCGAACAGCAACCCGCCCGTGATGGGCGAGTTGGTCGACGGCTTCAGCACGACCGCGTTCCCCGCGGCGACCGCGGGCGCGACCGCCCGCATCGACAGGTTCAGCGGGAAGTTCCACGGCGAGATGACCGTCACCACGCCTTTCGGATTCTTCTGGACGATGTTCTCCTTGCCGGGGATGTTAGAATCGACGTGCTCGCCCCGCATCCGCCGGGGGAGCGTCGCGGCCTCGCTCGCGTGGTCGGTGGCGATTTGGACGGACGTCTCGCCCATGATTCGCGAGCCGCCGACCTCGTGTGCGAGGAGGTCGATAATCTCCTCTTCGTACTCCCGCAGTTTCTGGAGGAACTGCTCGACGACCTCCTGACGTCGCGCGGGCGGCGCCTCGGCCCACGACTCCTGTGCTTCGGCGGCCGCTTCGTAGGCGGCGTCGACGTCGGCCTCCGTCCCGCGAGGGACGTTCGCAATCGTCTCGCGGGTCGACGGGTCCTCGACCGCGATGCTCTCACCGCTTTCACTCCCGGTCCACTCGCCGTCGATGTACAGCGCGTTCCAGTCGGCGTCGGTGGCGATGTCGTCGACCATGTGCAGTCGGGAGTTGGGGACTGCGGGATAAATGGGGCCGTAATGGGGAGAAGCCCTCGCGTTGCGACAGCCTCAAAAACTTCTGTCCCTGCGACGCGCGGCGCACAATCACAGTTCGCGTGCTGAACAGACAGCGCGCGTCAGGCGCTCGACTTGCCGGTCTCGATGGCCGAAACAGGAGCGCTATTGGACTCCCGTGTTCGACTTCCGCTGTCTGGCACACCAGTCGAGAATCTCCTCACGGAGTTCGTCCGGTGTCGGCCCGAACAAGCGTCCGAGTCGCCAGCCAAGGTTATTCCACGTGAGCTTCTCGAGCACTCCCTCGTATTCTCGTCCCTGAACGGCCCGGGTCCACCCCTGTTTGAAGTTTCGCCGTCGGCCGTCGGTCAAATCGTTGCGCTCGTCTTCCTCGAAGGTGAGTCCCTCTAGGTCGAACATGGCTGGTCGGAATATGTCGTAGACGAGCCATAAGTGCTTACACGAGTGAGAGGCAGACGCGATTGTGAGAGGCAGATAGCTCGTTACGAGACTCGTTCTTCCCACTTGCCCATCCGATTCGGGCGTTCAGTTCGCACGCCGCCTCGGGGGTGACGTGGATTCGGGACGACGGAGCAAGGCGTAAGCGGAAACGGAAAGAAGAGCAGAACACAGCGGAACCCGGCCGTTGCACGCAACACCCGAATCGACACCCACCTTCTTTACGGAGCGTTCCGTGGTCGCGAACAGAGGACTCGATGACATCGAAACAGGGTGGACACACGCCGCTTTCTCCTCGCGCGACGCGAGCGTTCGAGCATCTTCGGCCCCTCGTCACCGACCGCGACGCGGGGATGCCCGTGGCGGACGCGCGCCGCCGGGTTCGCTCGGCGGGCGAAGACCCCGAGGCCGTCGACGAACTCCTGAACAAGGGGTATCTCTACGAAGTCGAAGGCGACGTGTACGTGACGTAAGCGCCGTCGCGGCGGTCTGACCGGCCCCGCGGCGAGCCACCGAACCGGCCCGGACGCGACGCGGCGCGAGGCCGCACGTCGACTCGTGACCCGCTCGCTGGGTCGGGGGTCGACCACCCTGTGACACGCGAAACCTCTCGACTATATAACTCCCGTTCGACTCGTGAGGCGCACGTATCCGTCACGAGAATCGCGGGGTGCCACGAGAGACTCGCACCGAGAGCGAGACCCGCGGCGTGTATCGTGAAGAACGACGAACTGGCGTCGCTGATTCGCGCGAACGCTGACGGTGAAATGGGGGGCGAATCACCCCAATCGCCTTCCGGCTACCCAACGTTTTTGCGTCGATTCGGCGTATCTGTGCGGGCATGACGACACTCGAAGACATCGACCTAGACTTCGTCCCGTTCGGGGAGACGGGCCTCCAGACGAGCGAACTCCAGTTCGGGACGTGGCGGTTCGGCAAGGAGACCGAACAGGGGAACGTCGAAATCGACGAGGAGCGCGCGCACGAACTCCTCGACGCCTACGAGGCGGCCGGCGGGCGCTTCATCGACACCGCCGACGTGTACGGCGGCGGCGCGAGCGAGCGCTGGATCGGCGACTGGCTCGAAGACCGAGACCGAGAGCGGTTCACCATCGCCTCTAAGATCTACTGGCAGATTCGAAGCGGCGACCCGAACAGCCTCGGGACGAACCGGAAGAACGTCCGCCATCGCATCGACGCCCTGCTCGACCGCCTCGACACCGACTACGTGGACGTGCTCTACATCCACCGCTGGGACGACGAGACGCCCACGCGCGAGATGATGAAGACGCTCAACGGCCTCGTCGAAGACGGGAAGGTCCACTACCTCGGCGCGTCGACGCTCCGACCGAACGCGTGGAAGGTGGCGAAGGCGAACGAAATCGCCCGCGCCGAGGGCTGGGAACCGTTCACCGTCGCACAGCCGCGGTACAACCTCGTCGACCGCGAAATCGAGGGAGACTACTTGGAGATGACCCGCTCGTACGGCATCGCGGTGTGCCCGTGGAGCCCGCTCGGACAGGGCTTCCTCACCGGGAAGTACACCCGCGAGGAGGGCCTCACCGGCGAGTCCCGCGCCGCGGAGTCCAGTCGGTTCGAGGACTCCTACCTGACCGAGGAGAACTTCGACGCGCACGACGAACTCGACGCGGTCGCCGAGGAAGTCGACGCGACGCCCGCACAGACGGCGCTCGCGTGGCTCATGCACCGCGACGGCGTGACCGCCCCCATCGTCGGCGCGCGCACGGTCGAACAGCTGACCGAGAACCTCGAAGCCGCCGCCATCGACCTCAGCGACGAGCAGGTCGACCGCCTGACCGAGGCGAAGCCCGACCCCTACGCGGGGCTCTAAGGGTCTTTCCGGGGAGTGTTACACTCCCTCGCGAATCGTCTTGTAGAGGTGCGCGAGCGTCTTCATCCCCGCCGCGTTCCGTTCGAGGCTGTAGAAGGGGTGGAGCTCGGGGTTGAATTTCGCCTTGTATCGGTTGATGCGGCGGTTGTTCGCGCCGACGAGGTCGTAGGTCGTCCGCCCGCGGTCCATCGCGTCGCGCATGATGCGCCAGTCCAGCAGGTCGTTGATGGCGAGGTCGGAATCGACGTCCGTCCGGACGCCGCCTTGCCACCGCGAGACCGTCTCCTTGTAGTCGATGACGAGGATTCCACCGGCGAACTCGCCGTCGATACGGAGGACGTAGGGGCGAACCTGCCCCTCCGGGAGAGTGGTGTAAAGGTCCCTGACGAACTCCGATGTCGACCGATAGGAGATACCTTGAGACTCGTAGCGCGAGGCGACCTGTTCGACGATTTGCTCGATTTCTTCGAGTCCGCCCTCCTCGATGGTGTACGCGTCGTCGGGCGCGTTCCGGATGTTCGACCGGGCGTCACTGCTGAAGCTCATGAACACGTCGTCGACGCCGGGCGAGAGGTCGACGTGGTAGGTGTACTGCGGCGTTATCGCGTAGTCGTTCCAGGAGAACGCTCTGAGGTCGTCGTACCGGCCGTCGAGGCGAATGTGAGTGTAGCGCGGTCGAATCTCCTCGCGGACCCAGTCGAGGCAGTCGTCGATGAACTCGTGGTGTCGGCCCTCGCGCTTTCGCTGTTTCATGTGGTCCATGTTCAGGAGGACCGGGCCGAGGTACGCGACTCGGAGCTCCGGCGGCGGTGAGAACACCGTCGCTATCGGTCCCTTGTTGATGCGAAACAGCGGGAACAGCCCGACGACTTCCTCGCCTTTTCGTCCGACGAGCGGAACCAACTCCGCGCCGGCGTGTGCCGCCTGAATCTCCAGCGCGTCGTACTGATGGAACGCGTTGCCATGCGGGGACTGTTCGACGAACGCGTCCCAGCCGTGGACGTCGTCTCCAGTCGCCCGCCGAACCTCGATACTCATGAGTAAGGTGCCTGAACTGTCGCGTCTGACCGCTTTGTTATGCACCCGTTATACGGGTGATTGCACCCGATTTGAACGCGTCACAACCGCGTCACGGCGGGCGTTAATAGAATATTTCTGATAAGAATTCGAAGAGGGCGCGAGCGTTCACGAGTCGAGAGTCGGCGGGACGGGAGGAAACCGTCGGATCGGGGACTACCCTCGCGTTTGTAAATATAGGTCGGAGCCACCGTTTTACTCCGAGAGAGCCATTTCTAACCATGACCGGCCTCTCCGAACGCGCCGCGGCGCTCGTCACGAGCGAACCGCTCATGGCGCACCTCGCGACCAGCGTCGACGACCGCCCTCACGTCGCCCCCGTCTGGTTCGACTACGCGGCCGACCGCGGGGTCTTCGAGGTGCTCACGTCGGGTCGAAAGCTCGAAAACGTCCGCGAGAACCCGCGCGTCGCGCTCTCCATCCAGAAAGACGAGCGGGGACAGGCGCAATGGAAGGTGACGGTTCTCGGGACGGCCACCATCGTCACCGACGAGGACGCCCTGCGAGACGCCACGCGGCGAATCAACCGGAAGTACGGGGCCGAGGAGTCGGCGTGGCCCGAAAACGAGTTGGTCCGAATCTCGGTGGGGACCGCGACCGTCAGCGAGTACTGAGGCGGGCGGTCGGAAGGCCCCGCGTCAGTCGGACGACGGTGTCTCAGTCGGACGACGGCGCGTCGCTTCGGCCGTCGTCGAACCGCCGAATCTCCCGCGAGAGTCGATTGAGGTCGAATCCGGCGTCCGCGAGTCGGGCGGCGACGAGCGACGCCGCCGTCGACACCACGAACGCCCCGCCGAAGGAGGTGAGATACAGCGGGTCGGCGGCGGGGAGCAGGCCGCCGACGACCGGAATCGACGTGATGACGCCGCGGAGGTCGGGGAAGAACGCGAGGCCGACGGCGAGCCCGGTGAGACTGCTCGCGAGCGCGCCGAGACCGGTGATTCGCGTCGAGTACAGCCCGTAGACGAGCGGGAAGGCGACGGCCGCGCCGAGCAGGTCGGCGAAGAAGAACAGCCGGAGGACGCTCTGAGCCCGGAGGCTGACGTAAATCGCGGCGATTGCGACGGCGATTGTGAGCGCCCGCGACCCGAGCGCGAGACGGCGGTCGCTCGGTTCCGCGAGCAGGCGGGCGAGGTCCGCGGTCACGAGGCTCGAAAGCGCGTTGAACAGCGTGTCGATGGAGCTCATCACGAGCAGGAGCGCGAGGAGGACCGCCGCGAGGACGAGCCACTCGGGGAACGCCTCGCCGAGGAGGACGAAGAAGGCGGCGTCGGCGTTGTAGCCCGCGCTCGCGGGGTCGGTGACGACGGCGGCGTTGCCGACCGCGACGACGCCGAAGAAGGCGGTGATGAACACGATGGCACCGTTGGCGAGCGCCGCGGTCCGGAAGCTCCGCTCGACCGTCTCCGACGAGTCGGCCGCGTAGATGCGTTGCCACCACGTCTGGTTGATGAGTTCCGCGCCGAGGATGGCGAACGCGAGCGCGAGACCGAACTGGAGGCCGGCGACCGCGCCGAGGTCGAGGAGCGCGGGATTCGTCGCCGTGATGCCGTCGATGGCCGCGGCGGGACCGCCGAGCGCGACGAGCGCGCCGGCGAACGCGAGGAGTAAGAGCGGGATGACGACGACCGCTTGGACCGCGTCGGTCGCGATGCTGGCCCGGAGGCCGCCGTAACTCGTGTACAGCAGGACGAAGCCGCCGACGAGGAGCGCGGTCTGCCACTGCGGGACGCCGGCGACGAGCGAGAGCGCGCCCGCGATGCCGGTCAGTTCGGCGGCGAGGAAGATGAACATGTAGAGCGCGCTCACGAGGAGGACGAAGGCGTACATCGCGGTGCCGTAGCGGGCGTGCGCGTACTCGGTCAGCGAGTGGCCCTCGGGGATGAGGTCCCGGATTCGCGGGCCGAGGCGGGCGTAGACGAGCATCGGGACGGCCTCGCCGACCGCGTAGCCGACGACGGCGGCGATACCGAAACTCGCGCCCGCTTCGGGAGCCGAAAACAGCACCCAGACGCCCATGACGGACGCGACGAGCGTCGCCGTCGTTCGCCGACTCCCGGTGGAGTCGCGGGCGCTGATGAGGTCCTCGACGGAACCGACGCGGCCGCGGGAGAACCACACGCCGACGCCCGTAAAGGCGACGAGCGTGGCGACGGTCAGCCCGAGCGCGACGGTCGAACTCACCATCGGCCGTCACCCGGTCGCGAGGAACCGCGACTCAGTTCGTACGCCTCGTCGAAGAACGCGACCTCCAGTTCGACCGTGCGACGGAACAGCTGTTCGAGCCGCCGTTGTCGGCGCGGCGAGGCGGCCGCCCCCTCGCGGTCGAGTTCGGTCCGGAGCCACTCGACGAACGCCGCGAAGTCGTCGACCGCGTGGAGGTCGACCCACTCGGAGAGGTAGAACCGCGAGGGCGATTCGTCGGGGTGACTGCCGGCGTCGGCCGCGGCGGTCGCCCACGACAGGTAGACCCACTCGGCGGGGACGAGCACCGCCAGCGTCTCGGCGTACCCGCCCTGCCCCCCGGCGCGTTCGAGGAGGTCGATGAAGGCGCGCGTCGTCGGCGTGGTTTTCGGGTCCGCGTAGACCGACTCGGGCACGTCGAGCGCGTCGAACGCCCGGAGGAAGTAGTCGTCTTCGTCGTCGGTGAGGACGCCGAGGAACGAGACGAGTTCCGACTTCGACTCCATGGTCGGCGCGGTGCCGACGGCGTGGCCGAAGACGCCGACGAGCGTCTCCACGAAGGCGTAGTCCTGTACGAGATACTGCCTGAACACGTCGTCTGCGAGTTCGTCGGCGGCGAGTTCGCGCGTCAGTCGGTGTGCGGTCGCGTCGTCCCACGAGTCGCCCGCGCGCTCGCGGAGCCAGTCGGTAAAGCGCGGGTCCGACCGCGACGCGGCGAACTCGTCGTACGTCTCGGGGGCCGACGAGTCCGTGTCGGGTGAATTGGACGAGCCAGCCGAGTCGGGCGAACCAGTCGATTCGGGCGAATCCGCGCCGGTCATAGCGGCCACTCCTCTTGCCGCCACGCGGCGTCCCAAAACAGGTACTCGTACTGCGCCGACGTGCGGAACAGGTCGCGGAAGCGCTCGCGGTCCGATTCGGTGGCGCTCGCGGCCACGTCGTCCATGAGCGACTTACACCAGTCGGTGAGCTCGGTGAACTCGTCGCCGGCGTACATCTCGACCCACGCGGCGTACTGGTCGTGGTCCGAAACGCCCGCGTCGGCGAGTCGGCGACCCGTCTCGTTGAACCCCCACATACAGGGGAGCAGGGCGGCGACGATATCGCCGAACGAGCCGAGGGTCGCGGTGCGAACGAGGAAGTCCGTGTAGGCGCGGGTCGTCGGCGACGGCGTCGTCGCTTCGAGGTCTGTGGTGTCGATGCCGAACTCGGCGGCGTAGCTCCGGTGGAGGTCCATCTCCTCGTTGACGGTCGATTCGAGGAGGCTCGCGAACGTCCCCATCGAGTCGAACGTCGGGGCCTTCGCGGCACCGAGCGCGAAGAGGCGACTGTACTCGACGAGGTAGACGTAGTCCTGCCGCACCCAGTAGCGGAACGGCCCCTCGTCGAGGATCCCCTCCCCGAGTCGGGCGACCATCGGGTGGTCGAGGATGGCCGACCAGAACTCGTCGGCCTCGTCGCGAATCGTGTCTGTGAACGCCATAGCGAGTAATCGGAGAAGACGCTGAAAAGAATTATGATGAGGTGGTATTCATTGGTTGTTCAGTGCGCAAGAAACCCGAATTCCCGGTTTTCGTATCGCGGGCCAGCCATCGACTTCGTCGTGTGTTTCGATTGTTTCGCAGTTGTCCGGTGAGTAACGCGGGTGAACGACCCTGGTAGTTTAACACGACCGAGTGTCAACGAGTTCACAATATGTCGCACGTGAACGCCGTCGGGTCAATCGAGATTCAGAACGTCGTCGCTTCGACGGAAGTCCCGCTCGAACTCGACCTCGAACGCCTCTCACTCGATATGGACGGAACCGACTACGACCCGGAGAACTTCCCCGGACTCGTGTACCGAACCCGTGACCCGAAGTCGGCGTGCCTCGTCTTCCGGTCGGGGAAAATCGTCTGTACCGGCGCGAACAGCGTGGGCGACGTGAGCACGGCCATCGAAACGCTGTTCGGCGAGTTCGCCGACCTCGGTGTTCCGATTCCCGACGAGCCGGATATCACGGTTCAAAACATCGTGTCGAGCGCCGACCTCGGGGCGGCGCTCAACCTGAACGCGTTAGCTATCGGTCTCGGTCTCGAAGCCGTCGAGTACGAACCCGAGCAGTTCCCCGGACTCGTCTACCGCCTCGACGAACCGAGCGTCGTCGTCCTGATGTTCGGAAGCGGGAAAATCGTGATTACGGGGGCGAAGCGGGTCGCCGACGCTGAAGCGGCCCTCGAAACCGTCGACGAGGACGTCCGCGAACTCGGACTACTCGGGTGAGCGCTCGGCAGGTACTCGGCAGGTACTCGGGAGATGTTGCGGGACGGGGTGCCGTACTGACGTGGTGGCGTGGCTGGGAGGGTGTGGACTGGGAGTCGGTTGACTAGTCCCTGATTCGTTGTTTGTTGTGTTATTATGTTATCTAGTACCATATTATTCAATTATTGTGTTACTGTGTTGTTGTGTTGAGTAGTAGAACTAGTAGTCTAGCTACTAGTGATAGTTTGGTGTGCTAGTTAGGAGAACAGCATTAGGAGAACATTTGCAGAACGTTAGGAGAGCAGTACCGCGCCGTTCGATATGTGTCGAGAAGCCGTGGCCGGTCTTCGAGATGTGGGTGTCGTTCACGATTTGCCCGTCTGCGCTTGGGAGCACACACACACCACCCTCGCGTTTGTAACGGCTACGCCAGTCCCTAGGGGAATTCGACACACCCCCTCGCGTTTGTAAATCTAGGGGCAAAAACCACCGATAATCCCCCGCTCTCCGACGCACACCCACACCGATTCGCGTTACATTCGCGAGGGTGGTGTGTCTGCACGGCCGCTTCCGTCGCTCGACGTTACAAACGCGACGGTACTCCCCCGTTCGATTACAAACGCGAGGGTGGTCTCTCGGAGACCGAGTTACAAACGCGAGTGTACCCCCACCCACCGTGTGTTCCTCGTGGCTGTCTCGCCCGTTACAAACGCGAGGGTGGTGTCTGACGGTCTTACTTGCGCGATACTACTCGTTGATCGTCGAGTACAAAATCAGGACCGAAATACCGCTCAAACGCCCGTATTTGTCGCTGTTACAAACGCGAGTCCACCCCTTCACCTTTATTAGGGGTGAGTATGAATACCGAACTCACATGACATCGGACGAGAGCGAGGGTGGGACTCGCGACCCGCTGTTCCGTTACGACCAACCCATCTTCGCGAACGAGGATATCCTCAAAATCTCTCATCTCCCCGGTCCCGACAAGATCGTCGGCCGCGACGAGCACATGTCGAAAGTCGCACAGGCGCTCAACCCCGCCATCTTCGGACGCGAACCGACCCACCTGTTCATCTTCGGGAAGACGGGGTCGGGCAAGACGCTCACCGCCCGCCTCGTGAGCGAGCGGCTCCAACACGAGGCGGTCCGCGAGGACGTCGACGTCCGCATCGCCGTCATCGACTGCGGCGAACAGCACACCGAGGCGTCGGTCATCAAGACGCTCGCCTCGCAGGTCAACGACCCGTCGAAAAGCGGAATGACGATTCCCGAACGCGGGCTGTCGACCGGCGACTACTACAACCGGCTGTGGCAGGTGCTCGACACCTGTTCGGACGTGACCATCGTCATCCTCGACGAAATCGACATGCTCCGCGACGACGAGGTGCTCCGGAAACTCTCGCGCGCGGGCGAGAATCAAAAGATTGTGGACTCGCGCATCGGCATCATCGGCATCTCGAACAAAATCGACTACCCCGAGGAACTCACGGAGCGCGTCAAGTCGAGTTTCGCCCACGACGAACTCGTCTTCCCGTCGTACGACGCGAACCAGCTCCGCGAAATCCTCGAAAACCGGAAGGACGCGTTCAAACCCAGCGTGCTCACCGACGACGTGATTCCCCTCGCCAGCGCGCTCGCCGCCCAGGAACACGGCGACGCCCGGAAGGCGATTGACATCCTCCGGAACGCCGGCCGCATCGCGCGAAACGAGAGCGCCGAGACCGTCACCGACGACCACGTGCGGGCGGCCAAGGAGAAAAGCGAGGCCGACCGCTTCAGCGAACTCCTCGAAGGGACCGCCACGCAGTCGAAAGCCGTCCTCTACTCGCTGGTCCTCCAGACCGGCGGCCGAAAGACCGCCGAAATCACGACGAACAAGATTTACCGGCAGTATCTCACCGTCGCCGACGACCTCGACATGGACCAGCTCTCCGAGCGTCGCGTGCAGGAACTCCTACAGGAACTCGACTTCCTCAACGTCATCCAGTCGGAGGTCCGCGGCCGCGGCCGCGGGCAGGGCGTCCACGGGACCCACCGCCTCCTCGAAGACCCGGACATCGTCAAGCGGGTGCTCCTCCGGGACAGCCGTATCTCCACGCTCGAATAGCGACGCGCGACGCGCGATCCGCAGGTCCGCGCAGGCTCTCGAACGCTGTCGGCCGCGTCGGAAAAAAGCTACCGCACGAACCATTATCCCGCGTCCGTCTCTGTCGATAGACGACCGAAATCATGGACGAGGAGTTACTTTCGTTGCTCACGAGTCTCGTCGAAATCGAGACCGAGAACCCGCCGGGAGACGAGGCGGCGGCGGCGAACTTCGTGTACGACTGGCTCGAATCTCGGGGCGTCTCGGCGACGCTCGTCGAGGAACCGTATCCCGACCGACCGCAGGTCGCCGCCCGCGTCGGCGACGGCGAGCCCTCGGTCGTCCTCAACGGCCACCTCGACGTGGTCCCGGCCGGCAACCGAGACCAGTGGGCGCACCCGCCGTACGAACCGACCGTCAGAGACGGCAGACTGTACGGCCGCGGGAGCGCGGACATGAAGGCCGGCGTCGCCCTCGCGATGCTCGCGGCGGTCGAGTTCGCCGACGCGCTCGACGCAGGTGACCTCGACGGCTCGCTCGTGTTCCACGCCGCGGTCGGCGAGGAGACGGCCGAACCGGGGACGAAGACGCTCCTCGAACGCGGCTACGACGGCACCTACGGGGTCGTGCTCGAACCCACGTCGTTGCGGACCGCGACGAGCGCGAAGGGTCTCGGCTGGTACGAAATCTCGGTCGGCGGCGACCCGTCGCACGCGAGCCGCCCCGACGAGGGGAACAACGCGATACAGAACGCCCGACTCGTTCTCGACGCACTCGAAGCGTACGACGAGGAGATTCGAGCGCGCTCCGACTCGCTCGTCGGTCACCCGACCGCGACGGTCACGCGGTTCGAGGCGGGGACGAAGGAGAACGTCGTCCCGGAGAGTGCGACGATAACGGTCGACAGACGGTTCGTCCCTTCGGAGTCCGTCGAGGAGGTCGACGCCGAAATCGACGCCCTACTCTCCGACGTCGCGGTCGAACACGACCTGCGCGTCGAGTGGACGCGAACGCGGGTCTACGAATCCGCGGCGGTTCCGACCGACGGCGACATCGCGGCGCGCTTTCGGGACGCGGCCGCCGAGCGGGCGGACATCGACCCCGAGCCGTGGGGTATTCGGGCGGCGACCGACGTCCGGAACCTCGTCAACGACGCCGGGATGGACGCGATTACGTGGGGGCCGGGGTCGATGGCGCAGGCCCACGCCTACGACGAGTACATCGAACTGTCGGAGGTCGAGGCAGGCTACGACATCCTCCGCGCGGCGCTCCGCGGGCTGTTCGAAGACGGCGGGAACTGACGGTCCGAACGTCGGCCCTCGGCCGAACGACTCGAAAAAAGCGGCTGACGGCGACTTCGATTATTCGACGAGTTCTTCGAACCGCTCGACCGCGGCGCTCGCGACCGCCATGTCTTCGGACACCTCGCCGCCGCTGACGCCGACGGTTCCGACGATTTCGCCGTCGACTTCGAGGGGATAGCCGCCGCCGAAGACGACGAGTCGGTTCTCGTCGGTCGTCTGGAGGCCCCAGAGCGACTCGCCGGGGGTGGTCGGCTCGGCGAGTTCGTGGGTTGGCGTCTGGAGCGCGGCCGCCGTGTACGCCTTGTTCCGAGAGATGTCGACGCTCGCGAGCCACGCGTCGTCCATTCGGTGCTGTGCGATGAGGTTACCCTCCGGGTTCGCGACCGTAATCACCATTCGCAGTCCCATCGACTCGGCCTCCGCTTCCGCCGCCTCGATGAGTACCTTCGCAGTCTCGAGATTGATTGCATCGGACATATCGCTTCGTCGAAACGGGTCTCGACGACCCTACTTATACGTGTGCCGCCGCCCGGCCTCGGCGATTGAATTCGCTTCTGTCCGACGATTTCGGGCGTCTGAGACTTCCCGAACGAATCTCTCCGGCAAAACAATAGTGTTCTAAATCCTGACATTTCGTGTCGGCGACGACGGGAGCGACCCGGAGACCTGTCGCGTCGAGGTGAGTCGCTTGGACCGACTCAGTCGTACAGCGGGTACTCCTCGGTCAGTTCGTCGACCTTCTGGTCGACGAATCCCTTGACTGACTCGTCGTGCGGCGCCTCGACGACCTCGTAGATGAGGTCCGCGACGGTCCGGCAGGCCTCCTCGTCGAAGCCGCGGGTCGTCAGCGCGGGCGTGCCGGCGCGAATCCCGCTCGGGTTGAACGCCGAGCGACTCTCGCCGGGGACCGTGTTGGCGTTGAGGACGATGCCGACCTCTTCGAGCGCCGCTTCCACGTCCTTGCCGGTCGTGTCCGGGTGCGACGGGCGGAGGTCGACAAGGACTAAGTGCGTGTCAGTTCCGCCGGAGACGAGTTCGAGGCCGCGCTCCTGTAGCCGCTCGCCGAGGGCGGCGGCGTTATCGACGACCTGCGAGGCGTACTCCTCGAACTCGGGTGAAAGCGCCTCGCCGAAGCCGACGGCCTTCCCGGCGACGTTGTGCAGTATCGGCCCACCTTGGAGGCCCGGGAACACCGCCGAATCGACGTCGTCGGCGTGTTCCTCGTCGCACATGATGATGCCGCCGCGACCCGACCGAATCGTCTTGTGGGTCGAACCGGTGACGAAGTCCGCGATGCCGACGGGAGACGAGTGTTCGCCCGCGGCGACGAGACCCGTGATGTGGGCGATATCGGCGAGGTGGTACGCGTCGACCGCCTCGGCCGCGGCCTGCACGCGCTCCCACTCGACCTCCCGCGGGTACGCGGAGTACCCCGAGATGATGATGTCCGGGTCGAACGCCTCGGCTTTCTCGGCGAGTTGGTCGTAGTCGACGTAGCCGGTCTCGGCGTCGACCTCGTACTGCTCGACCTCGTAGGTCTTCCCCGCGACGTTCACCGGGTGGCCGTGGCTCAGGTGGCCGCCGTGGGTCAAATCGAGCGAGAGAATCTTGTCGCCGGGGTCGAGCACGGCGAGGAACACGCCCATGTTCGCCTGCGACCCGGAGTGCGGTTGGACGTTGACGTGGTCGGCTCCCCAGAGTTCCTTCGCGCGGTCGATGGCGAGCTGTTCGACCTCGTCGGCGTACTCACAGCCGCCGTAGTACCGGCTTCCCGGGTAGCCCTCGGCGTAGTTGTTCGTCAGCTCCGAGCTCTGGGCCTCCATGACCGCCTCGCTGACGTGGTTCTCGCTCGCGATCATCGCGAGGGTGTCGTTCTGTCGCCCGCGTTCGCCTTCCAGCGCGTCGGCGACGGCCGGGTCGGTCTCTCGAACGGTGTCGTAAGGCATCGTGGGTGCATCTCGACTCTGCGGTATAACGCTTCGCCGACCTTCGGGTCGAGAGAGAAACGACGGAACGAAATCACAACGTATCAGATTTATTATATTATGTGTTCGGGTCGATGAGTGCGGTGCGTGTCTTGGGATTCTCAGATAGAACGTTCGAGATGGAGTCGTTAACGGCCAAAATCGGCGTATAGCGTGTTCGGTCACCGTCCAGACGAGCGCCGACCGGCGATAGCTCTATATTGGAACTTCGTCACGTTTCTCATACACCGTGCGAAGAACTATCACAGTCTACGGAACGTCCCGGAACCGAGGGGACACGCGCGTGCCGTCCCGTCGCGTCGTTCGGCCGCCTGCCGAGGTGATCCGCCGATGAGCGAGGCGGAGTCCCTCCCGGTACAGTACAGTGACATCGAGCGCGCGCGCGAGCGCCTCGAAAACGACCGCGTCGTCAAGCGAACGCCGATAGAGCGGAGCACCTCGCTCGGCGACCTCGTCGGCGCGGACGTCTACCTGAAGATGGAACACCTCCAGTGGACGGGGTCGTTCAAGACGCGGGGCGCGTACAACAAGATACGACAGGACACCGACCGCGGAATCGACGAGTTCGTGGCCGCGAGCGCCGGCAATCACGCGCAGGGCGTCGCGCTCGCCGCGACCGAGTGCGGGGCCGACTCCACGGTTGCGATGCCGGAGAACGCCCCGCAGACGAAAATCGACGCCACGCGCGACTACGGCGCGGCGGTCGAGCTCGTCGGCGAGGACTTCCAGGAGACGATGGCGTACGCGCAGTCGCTCGCCGAGGAGTCGGACGCCGAGTTCGTCCACGCCTACGACGACCGCGACATCGTCGCCGGACAGGGAACGCTCGGCGTCGAGATGTACCGCGACCTCCCCGAGATGGACACCGTGGTCGTCCCCATCGGCGGCGGCGGGCTCATCTCGGGCATCGCCACCGCCATCAAGCACCACGACCCCGACATTCGCGTCGTCGGCGTGCAGGCCGAGGGCGCGGAGACGGTCCACGAGAGCCTCGACAAAGGCGTTCCCGTGACGCTCGACGACACGAACACCATCGCCGACGGCATCGCGACCGGCGGCATCTCCGAGCTGACGCTCCGAACCATCGAGGAACACGTCGACGAGGTCGTCACGGTCTCGGACGGGGAAATCGCGGAGGCGATTCTCCTGTTGCTCGAACGCGCCAAGCAGGTCGTCGAAGGGGCCGGTGCCGCCTCGGTCGCCGCCGTGCTGAGCGACGACCTCGACGTCGAGGGCGAGACCGTCATGCCGCTTCTCTGCGGGGGGAACCTCGACATGACGATGCTCCAGACGGTGCTCGTCCACGCGCTCACGGGCCGTCGCCAGACGCTCCGACTGCGCGTCCGAATCCGGGACGAACCCGGCGAGATGGCGCGGCTCTCCCGGCTCATCGCCGACCGCGACGCGAACATCCACGACGTTCGCCACGTCCGCGCCGTCGACGCCCTCGACGTCGGCGAGGCGCACCTCCTGTTCCGCATCGAGACCAAGGGGGCCGAACACGCGGCGGCAATCGTGGACACCATCGAAGACGCGGGCTACGCGGTCGACGACGTCTCCGCGGAGCGCTGATTCCGGCCGCTTTCGCGTCTCGGGTCGTCGTCGGTCGTCGTCGGTCGTCGTCGCCGAACCACGAACTATCTCACTTCTAATGCTTCTAATAGGAGTCGTGTGCCGCGCCCATCGAAGAGGACCGACGTGCGCCGGGCTCATCGAAGTCGTCGCCGCGGCGGGGGAAACCAGCGCCGCTAGCTCTCGCTGGCCGACTGTCTGATTCGCGCGACGACGTCGTCACGACTCACATCGGGGTCGTCGTCGGTCGTGAGGCGTCCCATCACGAACTCCAGCAAGTCGAGGGTCTGGAGCAGTTCGAGCGCCTCGGTTCGGTCGAGGTCGATGGCTTTCCCGAACTCGCGAATCGTCTTCGCGTCGTTGGCGGCGTCGGCGAGGCGGTCTATCGTCACGGACTCGGGCAGGCCGATTCCGTCGGCGAGCGCCTCGGGCGACCCGCCTGTGTCGCCCGCGGCCGCCGGTCCCGGAGTTTCCACCGGCGACTCGTCGGCGAGCGACGTCTCGTATGAGTCCGGTTCGTGGACGCCCTGTGCGATCATGTACCTGCGGACCGTCTCGTCCGACACGTCCATCTCGAACGCCGCGGCCATCCGTTCGAACGTCTCGTACTTGGCGTACACCGCTTCGAGGTACGGCGTGTCCTCGAACGCCGGCACGTTCGGACTCCGCACGCTTTCGAGCGACTCGGCGTCGTCGTTCTCGGCGGAACTACCCGCCGGGGACGCGTCGGCCGCGACGGTCACGACGACCGTCGGCTCGGCGTCGAGCGAGACTTCGGCCGCGTCGACGTCGACGTGTTCGTGGTCGCTCGGAACGACGTCGTCGATTTCGACCGTGAGCCCGATGGTCCCGTCGGACTCGATTGCGGTCTCCTGGGCCCGCACGGGCGACCCGGCTTCGTCGCTCGGCGAGAGTGCGAACTCGACGTCCGCCGACGCCCTCATCTCCGCGACCGCCACTGACGAGTCCCGGACGGTCGCGGCTCCCGTCCGTTCGCACTCTTCGAGGAATTCCCCCAGTCGCCGAAGCGATGTGCCCACGCTCATTGTACGGTTCTGCGGACGCGCCGAGACTCCCTGAAGAGTGGTGTGGAATACTGAGTCGGTTTATATAGCCCCACAGAATATGCGGCGAAAACTATAAACGAGAATCTGCTGTTCAAACTACTATAACGTGCCCATGAGTCACGTTTCTACCGCGAACGTCGATACGACTTCGCGTACTTCAACCGATTCGACACTCTGGTTTGGCCGGTGTCGAATCCACCGGACCACGAGGTGAAGTCACAATGAGTTTGATAACTGTCGCCGACATCGCGCACGACGACCTCGCGCTGACGCCGACGATTCAGTCGGAAGCCGCGAGCGAGATAGACGTCGTCTCTCAGTCCGGAACTGACCCCGAGACGGGCCAGTTCTTCTTCGCCGTGAAGAACGCGGACGTCGCCGCGTTCGAAGAGGCGTTGGAAGCCGACCACACGGTCCGCGACTGGTGGCTCGTCTCCGAGCGGGAGGACTCCGTGGTTTATCGCATCGGCCACACGAACGACGCGATACTGCTGTCGCCGATGGTCACGGAACTCGGCGGACTCATGCTCGACGCGTGCAGTAACGAGATGTCCGGGTGGCGGGTCCGTCTCCAGCTGTCGGACCGCGAGGCGCTCTCGGAGCTCTGGGAGTACTGCGAGGCGAACGACATCTCCTTCGACCTGAATCGGATGTTCCAGCAGGACGGCTGGATGAACGGCGAGCCGAGTAAGCTGACTGACGCACAGCGCGACGCGCTCGTGGCCGCCTACGAGCACGGCTACTTCGAGGAGCCGCGAGAGGCGGCGCTAGACGACCTCTCGGACGTGCTGGGAATCTCGCCGACGGCGGTCAGCGGGCGTATCAGGAGAGGGACCTCGGAGCTGGTCGAATCGATTCTCGTCGAGGAGTGACCGCCAAAAGGGGGTACGGGAGTCAGACCGCGAGCACGTGGTCGTCCCGCGGTTCGTAGATTTCGCCGCTCATCCGCAGGTCTCGGACGGCGTCGAGCGTTTCGCCGATGGCGACGCCGTTGTCTGTGAGCGCCGCGGCGAGTCGCCCGAGTTCGACCCCGTCGGGGTGGTCCTCGCCGAGTTCGATGAGCGCCTCTTTCACGTCGTCGCTCTCGGCCTCGGCGCCGAACGCGACGCGTTCCCACTCGACGTCGTGGCCGGTGACGTTCGCGTGTCGCCGGTACAGTTCGACGGCGTCGTTCGGCTCCGCGACGGCGACGTGGAGGTCGCACGACGGACAGGTGACGACCCCCGCGCGGGGCTTTTTGGCCAGTTCGGCGTCCCCGTCGTCAGGCATTGTAGGCGTCCTGCGCGAGCCGGTGGAGCTTGTGGACGGTGTGTTCGTTCGGACCGAGCTGTGCCTGTCCGAGCGCGCCGGACTTGAGGCCCTCGTACTGCCGTTCGACGAGTTCGAAGTCCTCCTCTTGGAGCTGTCGGCTCGTCTGGACGAACTTCTCTTCTTCCTCGGAGAGGTCGGCATCGCGGAAGTAGTAGTCCGCGATGAGCTGGAAGCGCCCCTCGTCGATGGGGTCGATGATGTACGTGCCGTAGCCGTCGGCGGTGCCGTACATGTTGACCGTGAAGTTCGGCCAGAAGTAGTAGAACTTGGCCTCGTGTTCGGGGTGGATGCGCATCTCGTCGTCGACGTCCTCTCTGTGCTTGTAGTGGAGCACCCAGTGGTAGTCGTTGACTTCGAGTTCGGAGTCCATGAGTTCGAGTCCCCGGACCCAGTCTTGGTGGTTCGCCTGACAGTGGTCGCACTCCGAGTAGTTCCCGCTGAACGTCTTCCAGTTGCACTCGACTTCGGAGACGTAGCGGCGGGCGTGTTCGTACTCGCCGAGCGGCAGGTCTTCGAGCTCCGTCTTCATCGACCCGGCCTGTTCGGCCAGCGAGAGGCTCGGTTTGTCCTCGAAGTTGACGAACACGAGCGGCCCGATAGCGTCCGTGTGGACCTCCATGAGGCCGTTCTCTTCGGGGTCGAGTTCGCTGACGGCGTCGTCGTCGAGGTCGGGGTTCAGACTCGCCTCCTCGAAGCTCTTCGGAGTGCTCTGGAGCGACCCGTCGAGTTCGTACGCCCAGAGGTGGTACGGGCAGGTGATTCGACTGAGGCTTCCGGGGTCGGTCATCGGCGTCTCGTCGAGCATCTTCGACCCGCGGTGGGCACAGACGTTGTAGAACGCCCGCACGTCGCCGTCGCCGTCGCGGGTGACGATTATCTGCTTGCCGCCGATGGTTCGCGTGAAGTAGTCGCCCGCGTCCGGGATGTGGGTCTCGTGACCCGCGTAGACCCAGTACTGACCGAACACTTTCTCCTTTTCCATCTCGTGGACTTCGGGGTCCGTGAAGTACTTCGCCGGTAACGCGTTCGTTTCCGCGGTGATGTCGGCACTTACCGCACCGATTTCGTCACGACCGTTGTTCCACCGTGTCATGGGAGAAAGAAACACACATCCGAGGAAAAGGATTCGTCGGAAATAGTGGACCCGTATAAGTGGCAGTGGATAGTCGGCCGCGAGGACGACGGCCGCCCGTGACCGCCGCCGTCGGCCGAACGGGAGCCGTCTCCCTGAAAAAGGGGCTCCGTGATACAGGTCAAGAGTGAAGGGGGGACGTTCCGAACCGCCGGACACCATGAGTGTCCGTGACAACCGATACGACGTCGCCGTCGTCGGGGTCGGCGGGATGGGAAGCGCGACCGCGTACCACCTCGCCGACCGCGGCCTCGACGTCGTCGGTCTCGAACGATACGATATCCCCCACTCGCAGGGGTCGTCTCACGGTATCACGCGCATTATCCGGCGCGCGTACTACGAACACCCCTCGTACGTCCCGCTCATCGAACGGGCGTACGACCTCTGGGACGACCTCGCCGACGAGACCGGCCGCGGGGTCATCCACCGAACCGGCTCTATCGACGCCGGCCCGGAGGATAACGACGTGTTCGCCGGCTCGAAACGCTCCTGTGAGGAACACGACATCCCCCACGAGGTGCTGACCGGCGCGGAGGTCAACGAGCGGTTCCCCGGCTACGAACTCCCCGAGGATTACCGCGCGGTCTACCAGGAAGACGGCGGCTTCGTCGTCCCCGAGCAGGCGATTATCGCCCACACCGAGGCCGCACAGGCTCGGGGTGCCGAGATTCGCGCCCGCGAGCGAGTCGAAGACTGGGCGGAGACGAACGACGGCGGCGTGCGCGTCCGCACCGACCGGGGCGTGTACGTCGCGGACGCGCTCGTGCTCGCCGCGGGCGCGTGGAACTACAAACTCGCCGACGCGCTGGACGGCCTCGCGGTCCCCGAGCGACAGGCGCTCGCGTGGTTCCAGCCCGAGTCGCCGGCGACGTTCGCGCCCGAGGAGTTCCCAGTCTGGAACCTCAGCGTCCCCGAGGGGCGGTTCTACGGGTTCCCGGTCCACGACGTGCCGGGATTCAAACTCGGCAAGTACCACCACCGCGACGAGGAGGTCGACCCCGACGACTTCGACCGCGAGCCGAACCGCGCCGACGAGGCGATACTCCGGGACGTCACGGAGAAGTACTTCCCGGAGGCCGCGGGGCCGACGATGTCGCTCGCGACGTGCATGTTCACGAACTCGCCGGACGAACACTTCATCCTCGACACGCTCCCCGACCACCCGCAGGTCGCCGTCGGGGCCGGCTTTTCGGGACACGGCTTCAAGTTCGCCAGCGTCATCGGCGAAATCCTCGCCGACCTCGTCGTCGACGGCGAAAGCGACCTGCCGCTCGACATGTTCTCGCTCGACAGGTTCGAGTGACGACGGGCGGTCGAGCTTGTCGCTCGTCAACTGATTTGGCGATATAACTTTCGTAAGTTCTCTTCATTTGCGTATAAATGCCACTATTATCGAAGACCACTCGTTAAGATGTGTAATCCCAATGGGTTGGTTGAATCGTGAGGGGTGTGGGCTCGTGTCACGGGACGGATGGCCGCGTCGAAGTCGATATCGGCCGTCCTCGGCGGTGACGACGGGTGGCCCCGAAGCGGGGACAACGACATGAACGTACACGAATTCCAGTGGCGGTCATCCACGGAGGGTGTATCGTATGGCGAATAGCAACGACTCGGCCGACCAATCGACGAGCGACCTACAGGCGGACGTGTTCTACCCCGAGACGGAGCGCGAACCCGGTGACGGGAACATCCAGCGGTGGGGGTTCGACATCCATCCCGTCGTCTTCCCGGTCGCGCTCTTGATAATCGGCGTCTTCGTCGCGGCGACGCTCGTTCTCGGCGAGCAGGCGGCGAGCGTCTACTCGGCCGTCAGGGGCTTTTTCGAGGGCAACTTCGGGTGGTTCTATCTCCTGTCGGTGAATCTCTTTATCGTCGTCTTGGCGTACTTCGCGCTGAGTAAGTACGGCGAGATAACCCTCGGCGGCGTCGAGGCCGAAACGGAGTTCAGCGACTTCTCGTGGATGGCGATGCTGTTCAGCGCGGGCATGGGCATCGGCCTCATGTTCTA
This sequence comes from Haloferax sulfurifontis ATCC BAA-897, assembly GCF_000337835.1. Taxonomy (GTDB): domain Archaea; phylum Halobacteriota; class Halobacteria; order Halobacteriales; family Haloferacaceae; genus Haloferax; species Haloferax denitrificans. The sequence continues at coordinate 147,663 of NZ_AOLM01000008.1, forward strand.
CAGCGTCTCGGAGCCGCTGTACTACTTCACTAACGTCCCCGGCTTCTTCGACGCCGAGGCCGGGACCGGTGGCGCGGGCATCGCCGCGATGACGCAGACGTTCTTCCACTGGGGGTTCCACCCGTGGGCCATCTACGGCCTCGTCGGACTGGGGCTCGCGTTCTTCTCGTTCAACAGGGGGCTCCCGCTCACGTTCCGGTCGATTTTCTGGCCGCTCCTCGGCGAGCGAATCTACGGCTGGCCGGGCCACCTCATCGACCTCGTGTCGGTGTTCGCGACGCTGTTCGGCCTCGCCACGTCGCTCGGCCTCGGCGTCGCACAGATAAACACGGGCCTGTCGTACATCCTCGGCGAGAGCATGCTCGGTCTCGTGAGCGTTCCGAACAACACCGGGGTGCAAATCGCGCTCATCGCCGCGATTACCCTCATCGCCACCGCCTCCGTCGCGGCCGGCCTCGAAGACGGTATCCGGCGTCTGAGCACGGTGAACGTCAGTTTGATGTTCCTCCTGTTGGCGTTCGTGCTCGTCGCCGGCTCGACGATGAGCATCTTCGGCGCGTGGGTGCAGGGCCTCGGGAACTACTTCAGCGACTTCCTCTCGCTCGCGTTCTTCACCGGAACGCTCGGCGACGGCGCGTCCACGGTCAACGGCTGGACGGTGTTCTACTGGGCGTGGTGGATCGCCTGGTCGCCGTTCGTCGGTATGTTCGTCGCGCGCATCTCGAAGGGGCGGACGGTCCGCGAGTTCGTCCTCGGCGTGTTCGTCCTTCCGTCGCTGTTCTCGACGCTCTGGCTCTCGGCGTTCGGCGGGAGCGCGCTGTTCAACTCGCTTCAGGGTAACGGCGCGGTCCTCGCCACCTACGGCGAGGCCGGACAGACGGTGGCGATGTTCGCGCTTCTCCAACAGTTCCCGTTCAGCGCCGTCTCGGGACTGCTCGCCGTGACGCTCGTGGTGACGTTCTTCGTGACCTCCTCCGATTCGGGGTCGCTCGTCGTCGACCACCTCACGTCCGGCGGCAAGCACAACGTGCCGCGGACCCAACGCATCTTCTGGGCGGTCACCGAGGGCCTCGTCGCGTCGCTTCTCCTCTACGGCGGCGGCCTCGGCGCGCTCCAGACGGCGGCCATCGCCACGGGGTTCCCGTTCGCCGTCGTCCTCGTCGTCATGTGCTACACGGTGTATCTCGGTCTCGACAAGGAGTACGAACTCCTGCAGTCCGAGGAGTTCGCCGAGCGAATCGAGGACTTGGCGGACGAGGACATCGACATCGACGTCGGTCGGTCTCGGACGTCGGTCGTGACAAACGTCCGGGAAAATCCCGGTACGACGGACGATTGACGACCGAATCACCGAACGATGACTCGACGCTCTCGATGAACGCGCTCGCTGTCGGTTCGGCGGCGTTCGCGGTCTCTCTTTTCGTCGTTGCGCTGTTTGCGATGACCGTCGGTGAGCTACGGGGCGCGGGGCTCGCGTTCCTGAGCGCCAGCCTCGTCATCTACCTCAGAGAGAAGTACCTCGTCGGCGACTGACGTGCGCCGGCGAACGCGACTCGCCGTCACGCGATTCTCATCGGCGCGCAATTCTCGCTGGCGCACAACTCTTGCCGAGACCGACGTTCGTCCCCGACGAGACCCGGCTCTCGTCACCCCCCAGTACGTATACACCTCAGATAATGGACCCGGAGAGATATCCGGGGGCCGCAGTCACTACTGTTTGGTACATGAACACATGGTCTACGTTTCCCGAACGCGCCGGAACGGTCGTCGTCGGGGCCGGCTGTGTCGGCTGTAGCGCGGCGTATCACCTCGCCGAGTCGGGCCGCGAAGACGTCGTCGTCCTCGACCGCGGACCGCTGTTCGAGACCGGGGGGTCGACGTCTCACGCTCCCGGACTCGTGTTCCAGACGGCCGGGAACAAGCTGATGACGGAGATGGCGTCGTACACGCGCGACCTCTACGACGGGTTCGGCGACTTCCGGACGTGCGGCGGCATCGAAGTCGCCTACTCCGAAGCGCGCTGGGACTTCCTCAAGCGCAAGCGCGAGTGGGGACAGTCCTACGGCATCGACGAGGGCGAACTCCTCACGCCCGAGGAGGTCGAAGCGCGCGTCCCGCAGATAAACTCCGACGTCATCTACGGCGGGTACTACGTCCCGTCGGACGGGAAGGCTGACGCCGTCAGCGCCGCCGAGTCGATGGCGGAGGAGGCGCGCGAGGCCGGCGTCGAGTTCTACGGCCACACCGAGGTCACGGACATCGACATCTCTGGCGGCAGTATCGACGCCGTCGACACCGAACACGGCCGCATCGAGGCCGACGAGGTGCTCGTCGCCACGAACATCTGGGGGCCGCTGTTCGGCGAGATGGTCGGCACGGACATCCCGCTCGTTCCCTGCGCGCACCAGTATCTCGTCTCCGACGAACTGGACGAACTCGACGGCGCAGAGCGCGAAATCGAACAGCCGCTCCTCCGGCATCAGGACCACTCGCTGTACTACCGCCAGCACGGCGAGCGCTACGGTATCGGCTCGTACAACCACGAGTCGCTTCTCGTCGACCCGGCGGATATCTACGGTCCCGACAAGCTCGACGACCTCGGACTCGAATACCCGTCGCTCCGCGAGTTCACGGAAGAGCACTTCTACGAGAACACCCACCCGGACCACGACCGGTCGGCGTTCGACGCCGCGAGCGAACTCGTCCCCAGCTTCGAGGACTGCGAGTGGACTTCCGCCATCAACGGCATGTTCTCGTTCACGCCCGACGGCATGCCCATCCTCGGGCCGGACGAGGACACCGAGGGACTCTGGTGGGCGCTCGCCATTTGGGTCACGCAGTCCGGCGGCGCGGGCGACATCGTCGCCAGCTGGATGGAAGACGGGACGCCGCGGCTCGACGGCTCCCGCGTCGATGCCTCCGGCGCGCACGTCTCCCGGTTCCAATCGCACACGGGCAGTCGAGAGTACACCTACGGGCGCGGCGCACAGCAGTACCGCGAGGTGTACCAGCTCATCCACCCGCGCGAACAGCCGGACGGACAGCGGGCCCTCCGCCGGAGCCCGTTTTACGACCGGCAGGCCGACCTCGGCGCGGAGTTCTACGACAGCGACGGCTGGGAGGTCCCACAGTGGTACGAGTCCAACGAGACGCTCCTCGAAACGTACGACGTTCCCGACCGGCCGGACTGGCTCTCGCAGAACTGGTCGAAGGTCCACGGCGCGGAGCACCAGCACCTCCGCGAGAAGGTCGGCATGGTCGATATGACGACGTTCACCCCCATCGAAGTGACGGGACCGGGTGCGTTGGAGTTCCTGCAGGGTCTCCTGACGAACGACGTGGACGTCACGCCGGGCCGGATGCGCTACTCCGCGATGCTCAACGAAGACGGCGGCGTGCTCGCCGACCTGACGGTCGCTCGCCTCGGAGACGAACGGTTCGTGCTGTTCACCGGGGGCGGAAGCTCGGCGACGCTCCACTCGCGGTGGGTCACAGAGCACGCGCCCGACGACGGCTCCGTCGACGTGACCGCGCACGTCTCCAGTCGGACCGGCATCGGCGTCTTCGGACCCGACTCACGGAAGGTGCTTTCGGACCTCGTCGAGGCCGACCTCTCGAACGACGAGTTCCCGTTCTACTCCGCACAGGAGACCTACCTCGGAAGCATCCCCGTGACGATGCTCCGACTCTCGTACGCTGGCGAACTCGGCTGGGAAATCTACGCTCCGACCGAGTACGGGAGCCAGCTCTGGGACGCGATTCGGGAGGCCGGCGAGGAGTACGACATCGCGCCCGTCGGCTGGGCCGCGCTCGACTCGACGAGCATGGAGAAGGGCTTCCGCCTCTGGGGAACGGACCTCACGCCCGAATACAACCCGTACGAGGCCGGCATCGGCTTCGCGGTCGACCTCGACACCGACTTCGTCGGGAAGGAAGCGCTCGTGGAAGCCAAAGCCGACGACAGCCCGAGCGACCGAATCGTCCCGATAACCCTCGACGAGGAGGGCACCGTCGTCGACGCGGGCCATCCGGTGTTCGCCGACGGCGACGTCGTCGGTTACTGCTGTCGGGCGGATTACGGCTACACTATCGACGCCGGCATCGCGTACGCCTACCTCCCCGAACAGTACGCCAGCGCGGGACAGGAAGTCGAAATCCGGTACGAAGGTGACGCCTACCCCGCAACGGTCCGGTCAGGGCCGCTCTTCGACCCCGGCCGCGACAAGCTAATCCGGTGAGGGACGATTGCCGGTGCGTCACCGCCTCCGGTCTCCCACATCCCGCTTCCTACCCACTCGGTAGGGCCGTCTCCGTTGCTGACTTCACTCGCTGTCCGTCTCGCGAAATCCCGTCCGGCTCTACGGAGTTCAGCAGAGTCGGATTATCCGAATTATTCAGAGTTCTCGTCGTCGACGCCGCGCTGTTCGAGGACGCGCTCGACGATTTCTTCGGGGTGTTCGGTGGCCACGTCGAGCGCGGCGTTGTGGAGTTCGCTCTTCGTGACGCCCTTGAGCCCGTGGTCGCGGGTCAGTTCGCGCTCCACGTCGTAGGTGATGATGTCGTCGAACTCGTCGGCGACCGATTCGAGCACGTAGAGCGCCTTGTGAACGGTCTCGTCGAACTCGAACGCGGGGCGCTCTCGGGGGTCGATTTCGTCGAGCGGTTCCGGTTCTGGCTCCGGTTCGGATTCGGCCGCGTCGGTGGCGTCAGCGCCCTCGGGCTCCGGTTCGGATTCGGGTTCCGACGCGGACTCCCCGCCTCCCATCGCGGCGTCGAGGTCGCCGAAGGGGTCTTCGCTCATCGGGCCACCTCGCCCTCTTCGACGATTTGCGCGAGTTCGTCGTAGCACGCCAACTGGTCGCAGGTGCTGTCGTAGTCCCGCAGGGGCATGTGCTCGCGAATCGACGCGTCGATGGCCGAGCGGTGCCGAATCCCCGGCTTCGGCAGGTCGCCGTCCCACTCGCCGTCGTCGATGGCCTCGAACACCTCCGGGTCGGTGTACGCGAAGTTCGGGAGCTTCGAGGCGATGTTCGGCTTCGAGACGAGCGCCTCCACGAGCCGTCTCGTCGGGCGGTCGTGGTCGATTCGGTCCCGGAGGTCGGTCGGTACGACGGCGAGGATTTCGAGGTCGAAGTGCTCCCGCGCGGGCGTGATAAGCCGCTTGACCGTCTTTTCGAGCCCCGAGAGCGCGCCCGACTCGGGGCGCATCGGCAAGACGAGGTTCTGCGTGGCGTACAGCGCGTTGTCGTTGAGTTTCCCGCGCGCCGCGGGGCAGTCCACGACGACGTAGTCGTAGTCGTCGCCGAGAAGCGGGTCGATGACGCGCTGTTTGAGCCGCGCCGACCCCATCATCACGCCGCCGAGGTCCGACTCGACCTGTTCGATGCGGTCGTTCGACGGGAGGAGGTCGATTTCGAACCCGGTCTCCAGAATGAGCTCCCGCGGCTCCAACTCGGCGTCGTCGAGGAGCACGTCGCCGAGGTGCGCTTCCGAGTAGAACTCCTCGCCGAACCCGAGGCCCGTCGTGGTGTGGCCGTTCGGGTCGAGGTCCACGAGCAGGACGTCGCTTCCCCGGTGTGCGAGTTCGCGGGCGAGGTTGATGGAGGTCGTCGACTTGCCGATACCGCCTTTGAGGAGACAGACGCTGACTGCACGTGACATGATGGGGATATCCGTGCTAGCGAGATTCTCGCCGTAGTTGAAATAATTATGGTTACCTCCGCTCTTTGGGAAACTCAAATAATCCAAGTAATTCTAATAGTTTCTATTCGGGTCGTGTCAACTCGATTCGCGCTCTCTCCTTCGACTGGCGGCCCGAATTGTCGCCGGCAGTAGCTATTTGGGGCCGTTGTGTGCAGGTAAATTCGTGACAGATTGGTTGCCCGACCGAGGGCTACGCGCCCCCGAACTCTCGCCGCAGACGGTGACGCTCGCGGTCGCCGCCGCCTTGCTCCTCGCGGTCGTCGGCCTCCACCCCGTCTCCGTTCTTCCGGTCCGGTCGCAGTACGCGCTTTCGGTTTTCGTCGTCGCGCTCCTGCTCTGGCTGACGAAGCCGGTTCCGTACGCGATTTCGAGTCTGGCCTGCGTCTCGCTGTTGTACGCCCTCGGCGTCGTGGACTCCTTCGAGGCCGCGGTCAGTGGCTTCACCTCCTCGCTCGTGTACTTCCTCCTCGTGTTGTTACTCCTCGGCAACGCGGTCCGGTCGGTGGGGTTGGACACCCGGTTAGCGAACCGACTGCTGTCCCCGGACAGCACGCCTCTCGGGACGTTTCGCTCCATCGCGCGGAACGTCCTCGTGCTGGCGCTGTTCATGCCGTCGGCGATGGCCCGTGCGGTCGCGTTCATCCCCATCGTCGAGGAGGTGACGGCGGAGTTCGACCTCCCGTCGGGAAGCGGGTTCGAGCGCGCGACGTATCTCCTCTTGGGCCACATCAACCCCATCGCGTCGATGGCGCTCATGACCGGCGGCGGGATGGCGCTCGTCACCTCGGGCATCCTCGCGACGAGCGTTCGACCGCTCTCGTGGGTCGAGTGGGCGGTCTTGATGATTCCGCCGACAGTGGTTCTCTACGCGCTCGCCGCCGCGGCCGCCGGTCTCCTCAACGCCGTCGACGCCGACTCGACTGTCGACCCCGGCGAGCCGGGGATTGCGGACGCGCCCCCCGACGGCGAGTTGACCCGCGAACAGGGACTCGTCGCGGCGGTGATGGCCGGTACCGTCCTCGCGTGGGTCGTCGGGTCGTTCGTCGGACTCCCCGAGATTCTCCCGGCGGTCGTCGCGGTCACCGTCCTCGCGCTTCCGGGAGTCGACGTTATCGACGCCGACGACGTCAAGGGACTCAGTTGGGGCGTCCTCTTTCTCATCGGCGCGACGCTGTCGATTCTAGACGCGTTGGAGGCGACTCGGACCATCACGCTCGTCGTCGACCTCCTCGCGCGGTTCGTCCCGTTTGCGGCGTTCAGCCACTGGCAACTCGTCGGACTGCTCCTCGGGTTCGCGGTCGTCGTTCGCGTGCTGTTTTCGACCGGGTCGGCCGCCATCGTGGTGATTCTCCCCATCGTGCTGCGATTCGCGGAGACGTTCGGCGTGACGCAACTCTATCTCGGACTCGCGGTCCTGCTCGTGGTGGGGTCGACCACGATTCTCCCGTTCAACACGACCGCCGTCCTCGTCTCGCTAGACCGCGGACCGCTGACGAACCGGGACGTGACGCTGTTCGGGTTCGTGACGATGGGCCTGTCTTTCGTCGTCGTGACCCTCTCGTGGCTCTTCTACTGGCCGCTCGTCGCCTGAAACGTTGACGAGGGCGTCGCGAACTCGGGCCGGTGTCATCGCCCGTTGCGGTAACCACCGGTCTATTTGTAGGTGAACGGTATCTGCCCGGTACGGGTGAGTTCGCATCTTACGTGTTGAGTTTACGACGGCTCCGACCGGCGTCATGTCGAAGATAGATCGCCGCCTGCGAGACGCCCGGAGCATCGAGTTGGACAACGCGTTTTACGTCGAGGACGGGACGTGGATCGAGTCGCTCACCATCGCCTCGAACGGCCCCTTCGACGTGGAGTCCCTCCTCGCCGACATCTCGGGCGTGACCGTCTTCTACGACGAGGAGATTCCGACCGCCTCGACCGACGTGCAGATACGTCGAGTGACGATTCTCGCCAACGAGTCGTACCCGTTCATCCTCGGACTGGTTCTCAGACAGGAGACGATTCCGAACCGCATCGTCCTCCAAGACGGCGTCTTCGAGGTCGTCGCCACCGCCCAGGACTGGGACCACTTCAGGGAACTCGCCGACGAGATTCAGGAGACGCTCGGGGAGTTCGAACTCCGCTCCGTCACGCAGGACGAAGCCCCGGGTGAACCGCTCGACAGCGGCCGATTAAAGGAGGTGTTAATCTCCAAGCTGACCGACGACCAACTCGCGGTTCTGGAGACGGCATTCAACCACGGCTACTTCCACATTCCGCGGGAGACCTCTGAGACCGAACTCGCCGAGGAACTGGGTATCGCGCAGTCCACGCTGAGCGAACGACTCCGGACCGCGGAGCGAAATCTGCTCGAACTCATCTACGGTCCGCGACAGGAGTAGCTCACTGCTTGTTGGAGAATATTGCCGCATCCCGCCGACCGAGTATATAAAGAACGATAGATATCGGGCCGTATCGGGAACAGCACCATGGAAGATACTCCATAACAGGCTGTCGCAATGTCGGAGAAAAATCGTGATAGTTCGGGTGTCGAACGTGGAACTGGCCTTACGCGACGCGACTACGTGGCGGCGACGGCGACCGCCCTCGGCGTGACCGGACTCGCGGGGTGTTCCGGTGGCGGCGGCAACGGGAGCGGCGGGAGCGACGGCGGGTCGAGTCTCACCCCCGAGGTCCCGTCCGGAACCCCGGAGACGGTCGAGACGAAGTACTGGCGCGAGTGGGAGACCATCGACGCCGACGAACCGCCGCTCGACTACAGCGCGACCGCCGGCGCGGTGTTGGACCCCGTCCCGGTCGAATTTTCGAGCGAGGACGACCCGTGGATGCGGGAACACGCGCTCATGGTCCAGCGCGGGCTTGACGCCCTCGGCGTCGGGACGCAACTCAACGACCGACCGCTGAACCAACTGTACGCCCAGAGTTGGGACACGAAGGGGCTCGAAGCAATCATCTCGATGAGCACCCACGGTCCGGACCCGCAACGCGGGCTGGACCCGAACCCGCTTTTGATGCGGCGGAGCGAGACGAGTCTCTCGAACTACGACAACTACTACCACCCCGACCTGCAGGAGGTGCTGACGGAACAGAGTCAGACGACCGACCGCACCGAGCGCGAGGAGCTCGTCGCCGAGGCCCAGCGCATCTTCAGCGAGGACGTGGGCGCGCTCATCACGCTGTTCCCCGATATCATCACCGCGGTCAACACGGAGCGCTGGAGCGGCTACGTCCAGACGCCGGGCAACGGGCCGACGAAGGACTCGTTCGTCTGGTCGGAGGTGAACCTGCAACCCCAGACCGACGACCGGACCTACATCAAGGGCGTGACCACCTCTATGAACTCGCTGAACCTCCCGTGGGCCGCCGGCGGCGCGGAGGCGAAGCGGCTGACGTTCATCTACGACGGCCTCTTCGACGCCACGCCGGACCTCGAAGTCGTCCCCGCGCTGGCGACCGGCGGCGGGTTCGTCGACGACACCACCGTCGAACTCACTCTTCGCGAGGGCGTCGAGTGGCACGACGGCGAGCCGTTCACCGCGGAGGACGTGAAGTTCACCGTCGAACTGTACAAGGAACACTCCTCGACCAGTCAGACGCCGTTCTACGAGCCGGTCGAGTCGGTCGAGGTGCTCGGCGACCACGAGGTTCGGTTCAATCTGAAGGGCCCCGACGCGGCGTTCATGACCCAGCGCGTCGTTCGCAGCGTCATCATCCCCAAGCACAAGTGGGAGGACGTGGAGAACCCGTCCCAGCACAACCCCGAGTCGCCCGTTGGCACGGGGCCGTTCACGTACGAGAACTGGGAGCAGGGAACCCGCTTCGAGGTCTCGAAAAACGAGGGCCACTGGATGTTCGACGACGACTGGCGGGCAGACGTGCTCGGCGACCAGGCCACGACCGGCGAGGGCGTCGACCGCGTCATCTGGATAAACGTCGGCAACATCGACTCCATGATCGGCTCGCTGCAGGGCGGCGAAATCGACGCCATCGGCACGACGCTCTCGAACTCGCAGGCCGACCGCGCCGCGAGCACCGCCGGCGTCGAAAAGATGACCTCGGGCAACTTCGCGCCGCTCGACACGAAGCTGATGTTCTCCTGTCCGCTCGTCCGCGACAAGGAGTTCCGCGTCGCCCTCGCCAAGTCGGTCGACACCGAGGGCTTCGCCGCCGACGTGCTGCAGGACCGCGCGACCGTTCCGAGCGGGGAGAACCCGATTTCGGACCTCACGCCGTGGCACACGTCGGACACGACTCACTACGAGTTCGACATCGACGGGGCGAAATCGCTCCTCGAACAGGCCGGCTACACGCGGGACGGCGACGGCAACCTCCGGTTCCCCAACGGGGACGCGTGGGCCGCCTTCGTCGAGCGCATCCAGCCCGGGAACATGCACAAGCGCCGCGACGAACTCGGACAGGCGGACTTCTCGTGAGGTGACACGCATGTCGAACACTATCCACTCGTGGCGTTGGGGGGTCCGGCCATGAGCGAGTTCCAGCGGTTTCTCGCAAAGCGGCTCGCCATCTCCATCGTGCTCACCCTCGTGGCCGTCTCGGTCATCTTCGTCGTCCTGCGGCTGCTTCCGGGGAGTCCGTTCGAATCTCTCGTCACCGCGGGCAACCTGAGCCAGCAGCAAATCACCGAGATTCGAGCGATGTACGGCCTCGACCAGCCGATGTGGCGGCAGTACCTCAGCTACCTCCAGAGCATCCTGCTGTTCCAGTTCGGCTACTCCATCCTGCGGAGCCAGCCCGTCTGGGGGGTACTGGCCCCGCGGCTCGTCAACACGCTCATCCTGCTCGTCCCCGCGTTAGTGACGACGGCGGTCCTGAGTTCCCTCCTCGGGATGTACGTCGGCTGGAACCGCGGAAGCAAACTGGAGAAGCTCAGCATCATCACCACGACCTTCCTCCGGTCGACGCCGGTGTTCATCACGGGCATCCTGTTCGTCATCGTCTTCGCGTACAACCTCGAACTGGTGCCCGCCTTCGGGATGCGCTCTATCAGCGCCTCGCCGGAGGGCTACGTCGAGACGTTCGCCTCGCTCGACTTCCTGCACCACTACGTCCTGCCGTTTACCGTGTCGGTGCTGTACTACAGCGGCGACTTCCTGCTTTTGGCGCGCAACGGCGTCGTCGAAAAGCGGGGCTCTGAGTTCCTCAAGCTCCACCGCGCCAAGGGGCTCTCCGAGATGCAACAGCTCGCGCGGGCGGGTCGGAACTCCATGCTTCCGATTCTGACCTACTTCGCGCTCCGTCTCGGGATGATATTCCAGGGGCTCATCCTGCTCGAAGTCGTCTTCGGCTGGCCCGGCATCGGCCGCGAACTCGTGCTCGCCATCCAACAGCAGGACTACCCGCTGGTGCAGGCGGCCGTGTTCATCATGGCGCTCGCGGTCATCGTGGCGAACCTCGTCGCCGACGTGCTGTACGCCTACTTCGACCCGACCGTCTCGACCAGCGGAGGTGGTGCCGCGTGAGCACCGAGACGAAGCCCGAAGCCGAACTGAAAAAGCGCGTCGAGGGGATCGCGGAGACGCTCCGCGACCAGTTCACGTTCCTGCGCCGCGACCGCCTCGCGTTCGCCGGCGTCCTCATCGTCGCCGCGTTCGTCTTCCTCGGTCTCCTCGGCCCCGCGCTCGCCCCGCACGACCCCATCGAGCACACCGTCCGCGACGACGCCGGCTCGATGCTGCGGCTGTCCGAACCGACCGGCGCGGCTCCGTTCGGGACGACCGCCTACGGCAAAGACGTACTGAGCCAGTTCCTCGCCGGCGCGCAACCGACGTTCATCGTCGGACTGTTCGGCGGCATCGGGACCGGTGCGCTCGGCTTTCTCGTGGGACTCGTCAGCGGGTACTACGGCGGCTGGGTCGACGAGGTTCTCATGCGTATCACGGACCTCACGTTCTCCCTGCCGTTCACGCCGATGGCGCTGTTACTCCTGACGTTCGTGACGCCGAGCGTCTGGCTCATGACGGGCATCATCGTCGCGTTCCTCTGGAAGATGCCCGCGCGCGTCGTCCGTTCCGAAGTCCTCTCCGTCAGGGAGCGCACCTTCGTGAAGTCGGCGCGCGCCAGCGGCGCGAGCGACCTGCGGACGATGCTCTACCACGTCGCGCCGAACGTGCTCCCCATCGGCTTTCTCTACACGGCCTACGGCATCGCGTGGGCCATCGCCGCGCAGGCCAGCCTGGCGTTCCTCGGGTTCGGCGACCCGACCGTCACGAGTTGGGGCCGGATGCTCCGACAGGTGTTCGAATCGGGCAACATGCGCGTCGCTTGGTGGTGGGTGCTCCCGCCCGCGCTCGGCATCGCGGCCATCACCACCTCGGTGTTCCTCATCGGCCGCGCCTACGAAGAAGTCATCAACCCGGAGATTCAGACCGAACAATGAGCCTCCTCGATATCACAGACCTCACGGTCACGTACTCGACCGACAGCGGAACCGTCCACGCCGTCAACGACGTGTCGTTCAGCATCGACGAGGGCGTCAACTACGGCCTCGCCGGCGAGTCCGGCTCGGGGAAATCGACGCTGGCCGAGGCCGTTCTCGGTCTCCTTCCGGGCAACGGCTCCGTCGAATCCGGTAGCATCGAATTCAACGGCCGCGACCTGACGGCCCTCAGCGAGCGCGAGCGCCGCGACGTGCTCTGGGAGGACATCGCGTACATCCCCCAGAGCGCGATGGACTCGCTCGACCCGGTGATGTCCACCGGCGCGCAGATTCGGCAGGCGATTCAGACCCACCGGAACGTCACCGACGACAAGGCGCGTTCGCGGGTCCGAGAGCTGTTCGAAATCGTCGGGCTCGACCCCGACCGCATCGACGACTACCCCCACGAGTTTTCCGGGGGGATGCGCCAGCGCGTGACCATCGCCATGGCGCTCGCGCTCGAACCCGACCTCATCATCGCCGACGAGCCGACCACGGGGCTCGACGTCATCGTTCAGGACAAGATTATCGACAAGATTCTGGAGATACAGGACCGGATGGACAGCTCGTTGCTTCTCATCACTCACGAAATCGGCGTCATCGCCGAGACGTGCGACGAGCTTTCGATACTCTACGGCGGGAAAGCCATGGAACAGGGGAGCGTCGACAACGTCCTCGTGAACCCCACGAACCCGTACACGATGGGGTTGAAGAACTCCTTCCCGGAGATAGAGGAGGGCGACCAGGACCCCGTCTCGATTCCGGGGTCGCCGCCGAACCTGAGCGAGGCACCCGGCGCGTGCGTCTTCAAGGACCGGTGTCCCTTCGCGACCGAGGAGTGCGAGGCGTCCCATCCGGACCTCGTCGACCTGCCGAACCGAAACCACCGCTCGGCGTGCCACCACGTCACCAAAGCCGCCCAGATGCGGCGCGACGCCACCGACCCGGAGACGTGGGGCATCCCCGACAGCCACGACGAATCGGACCGCGGCGAGGTGCTCCTCGAAACCGACGGTCTCGAGAAGTACTACGAGCAGAGCCAGCCGCTCTTGGAGCAACTCAGGGGGAACGACCCGAACTACGTCCGCGCCGTCGACGGCGTCTCCCTGCGCGTCCGGCGGTCCGAAATCCTCGGCATCGCCGGCGAGTCCGGCTGTGGAAAGTCGACGCTCGGCGAGACCATCGCACTCCTGAAACAGCCGACCGGCGGCGAGTTCGTCTTCGACGGCGAGCCCTACGAGCACTACGCGGACGGGAACATGCGCGAGTTCCGCCGGAAGGTTCAGATAATATTCCAGGACCCCTTCGACTCGCTCAACCCGAGACAGACGGTTCGGCAGTTGGTCGGCGAACCGCTCACCATCCACGACTACCGGACCGACGAGCGCGAACGGGCCGTCGTCGAGACGCTGGAGAAAGTCGGGCTCACGCCCGCGCGGAAGTTCCTCGACCAGTACCCGCACCAGCTCTCGGGGGGCCAACGCCAGCGCGTCGCGGTGGCGAAGGCGCTCGTCCTCGATCCCGACTTCCTCATCTGCGACGAGCCGGCGTCGATGCTCGACGTGTCGCTGAAGGTGAACCTGCTGAACCTCCTGCGAGAGCTCGCGGACACCGAGGACATCGGCATCGTCTACATCTCTCACGACCTCGCCAGTCTGGTGCAGGTGTCGGACCGTCTCGCGATTATGTACCTCGGGCGGGTCATCGAGGAGGGGGACGTCGAGTCCATCGCGGCCGAGCCGAAACACCCGTACACCACCTCGCTCCTCGCGGCCGCCCCCGAGAAGGACCCGACGGTCGACCGCGACCGCGTCCTGCTCGACGGCGAGCCACCGAACCCGGTGAATCTCCCGTCCGGGTGCGTCTTCGCCCCCCGGTGCCCGAAAGCCGAAGACGAGTGCCGGGAGAGCGAACCCGGACTCGACACCGTCCGTGACGGCGAACACCGCGCCGCTTGCTACTTCCCGGACGGCGAAACTCCCGGCGCGGACGGCCTCGCCGACGACCGCTCGGACTCTACGTACGGAGACTCCGAGTTCTCGTCGCCGGCCAGCGGCGATTCGGCCAGCGACTGACGCCGCCCTTCGACTCTCCTCGCTTCGTCTCTTCGGCGACCTCTCGGTAGCGCCGCGTCCCGATTCGGATTCGAGGTTCGACCCGACGCATTAGTATTGTCTAAAATAGGAACTTCTGCTGAGTAAAATTCCCGAACAGTTTTGAATTATTGGGTTAATATCCTATATAAACTCTTATTATGAGCTTTCAAACCCGGACAACTGTCATTTATTCGTAGAATATGAGGAATATATGCTTTCTACTCTCTAAGAATGAATTTAAATGCGTATTCTGTGACGTAGACGTTGTTTACTGGTTGAATCGACGTCTTTTCCTGTCCACAGTATTGCTTCAAATTTGATTTACTACTGCCGGGTTGAACTGCTCTCGTCCGAAACTCCCCTTACGCCAACTCCGAGATATCGAACACCGGCTTGCACGTCCCGCCCTCGATGAACGTCTCGAAGGCCTCGTCGGCCTCGAACAGCGAAAACCGGGTGTCGACGAACGTCTCGCAGTCCACGTCGCCGTCGCGAATCAGCCGGAACGAGCGCTCGAAGTCCTCGTACATCGAGGCGTACGAGCACTGCAGGTCGATTTCGGCCCGGACGAGCGGGGAGTAGGGCATCGAGGTCTCGCCGGTCTGACCGACGAGGACGATTTGGCCGCCCTTGCGGACCTCGTCGACGGCCGTCGTGAGCCCCGAGGGGTGGCCGGTCGTGTCGAACACCACGTCGTAGCCGACGCCGCCGGTGTGGCGCTCGCGGCGCGCCTCGGTGTCGTCGTCGGCGACGTTGACGGTCTCGAAGCCGAGTTCCTCCGCGAGCGGGAGCCGATAGTCGGCGTCCTGTCCCACGCCGGAGACGACGACGGTGCCGCCCTGCGCGGCCGCGATTTGGGCCGTGAGCAGACCGATGGGGCCGGGTCCTTCGACCAGCACGCGGTCGCCCGCGCCGACCCGGGAGTTCTCGATGACGGCGCGCGCGGCGATGCTCGTCGGCTCCGCGACCGCGGCGTGCCGCTGTTCCACGTCGTCCGGAATCGGATGGAGGGCGCGTTCCGGGACGGCGATGAACCGCTCGTAAGCGCCGTCGTGGTCGACGCCGGTGATGACCGCGTCCTGACAGACGTTCTCCTCGCCGATGCGACACTGATAGCACTCGCCGCAGCCCCGAATCGGCCGTTCGACCACGCGGTCGCCGACGCCGAACTCGGTCACGCCGTCGCCGACTTCGACCACCCGACCGGCGTACTCGTGGCCGATGACCGTCGGGAGTTCCATCCGCTCGAAGGCGGATTCGAACTCGTAGATTCCCGCGTCGCTCCCGCAGAGACCGGCGTAGTCGACCTCCACCAGCACCTCTCCCGCGCCCGGCTCCGGTTTCGGTCGCTCGACGAACTCCATAGCGCCGGAGCTACGCTCCACTTTGGCAAGTCCTCGCATGACAGCACATGTGAGACGTGCCCGTAAAAACGTACTGCATGCGGCACTTCCATCGCGCGTTCCGCAACTATCATGTCGGTACCGTGTGGACTCCAACCATGGTCGCATACGAGCACACGCCAGTCTCCGTCAGTGACAAGCGCGTCGTCGTCGTCGGCGGGACGAGCGGTATCGGACAGGCAATCGCCCTCGGATTCGCCAGCGAGGGCGCGGACGTCCTCGCAACCAGCCGACGCGAGTCGGCGGTCGACGAGACGGCCGACGAAATCGAGGAACTGGGAGCGAACGCGGTTCGGGTGACCTGCGACGTGACCGACCCGGCCTCGCTCGAACGCGTCCGCGAGCGCGCCGTCGAGGAGTTCGGCGGCATCGACGTGGTCGTCGCCTCGCAGGGTGCGATTTCCCGCGAGTCGGTCCTCGGCATCGACGACGACGCGTGGAACCACGTCACCGACATCGCGCTCGGGGGCGTCCGGCGCGTGACGCAGGAGTTGGCACCGGCCGTCGCCGACGGCGGGTCGATTATCAACATCTCCTCTCTGGCCGCGCGGCTCTCGATGGCGAACCTCCCCGCCTACTCGGCGGCGAAGGGCGGCGTCGAGGCGTTCACCCGCGCGTCCGCGAAGGAACTCGCGCCCGAGATACGCGTCAACGCCATCGCTCCGGGCTTCGTCATCACGCCACAGAACGCCGACACCTACGCCGAGGGGACCGAAAAGCGCGAGCGAATCGACGAGAGAACGCCGCTCGGCCGGGTCGCGGAGCGAGAGGAAATCGTCGGCGCGGCGGTCTTCCTCGCGAGCGACGCCGCCTCGTTCGTGACGGGCGAGGTCGTCACCGTCGACGGAGGGTTCGCGGACAGCGCGTTCTAACCCGGCACCACCGAGCGACGATTCTGTAATAGGGAACGAAACTCCGGGACCGAACTCTCGACCACCTGTCTCCGTTCTTCGTCCCGAGAACTCGGCAGTCTCGCCTCTATCCCTCGGTGTCGGGCGTTCTAAATTACAAGCGTACGCGTGTAATACAGCGTCGAATCGCCACGAATCGAGCGAGCCGTCGCCGTGCTCGTCCTTCGATATCTGTCCGACTCCGTTCTGTAATAGGAAACATAATCGGTTGATAAACGTCTGAACTCGGCTGTTCCCGAACGTCGCCGGAGGCGCGTCAAAGCTGTCGAACTGCTTCTACTTGGCGGGTCGATATCGACGAACTCGGGCGTCCGTTCTCGTTGAAATACGCTGAAGCGACCGCATCTCCCTCGCTCGTTCGATTCGACTCGCCGACTCGGAGTGTTCTGTTACTCAGAATGTCTATGTCGCCCTCCAGCACGGTGGTTCCGTGTTACGTCGGCGGCACCGTCCACGCCCCGTCCGTGCCGCGCTTGCGGTCCGGCACCGCCGTCTCGCGACCATCGGGGTTCGTCGCCGGTCGACGGCTGACTTCCCCCGCTCGGCGGTTTGAGGCCGGCCCCGCCGCAGTCTCGCGGTTTTGTGTCTCACCCCGCGGCACCTCGTTCGGGTCGGGACGTACTTTTATAACAATCGATGGTAATGAGAATACTGAATGCATTACCACCAGCTTGAGGTGTCGGGAGAGCGCCGCCTCACGGTGAGGCACGACTCCACGACCTACGACCTGACGAGCGCCGACGCGGACCTTCGGACCTTCGGCGATTTGGCCCGGGTGGCCAGTATCGCCCGGACCTCCGTCGACCGACTCGCCTCCGAACTCACCGAAGACGCCGACGTGGTCGACGACGCCCTCGTCGACCAGCACGCGACCGTCCCCGTCGACGCCGAGGAGGTCTGGGCCGCCGGCGTCACCTACCAAATCAGCGAGCAGGCCCGCGAAGAGGAGAGTTCGATGCCGGACATGTATTTCGACGTCTACGACGCCGACCGGCCGGAAATCTTCTTCAAGGCCACGCCGTCTCGGACCGTCGAACCGGGCGACGCCATCGGCGTCAGAGACGATTCCGAGTGGGACGTGCCCGAACCCGAACTCGGTATCGTTCTCCGTCGCGGCGAAATCGTCGGCTACACCGTCGGCAACGACGTGAGCAGTCGGTCGATAGAGGGCGAAAACCCGCTGTACCTCCCGCAGGCGAAAGTGTACGACCGCTGTTGTTCTATCGGCCCGTGCGTGGTCACGCCCGAAGACGTCGATGACCCCCACGAGTTAGAGATGAGCATGACCATCGAACGCGACGGCGAGGTCGTCTACGACGACGCCACGAACACCAGCGAGATGGTTCGCAGTTGTGACGAACTCGTGTCGTACTTCACGCGCCATAACACAGTGCCCGAACTGGCAGTCATCCTCACGGGCACCTCGCTCGTGCCTGACCACCCCTTCGACCTTCAAGAGGGCGACCGCGTCGATATCACCATCGAGGGAATCGGCACCCTCTCGAACTCCGTCACCACCGTATGAGTTCCACACCCACCGACGTCGTCGAAGACTTCACGCGCCGCGACTGGCAGGGCGAGGACGTGGCGGGCACCGTCAGGGTCGCCATGATCGGCCTCGGCTGGTGGACCCGCGACGAGGCGATTCCCGCCGTCGAGGCGTCCGAGTTCTGCGAGACCACGGTCGTCGTCAGCAGTTCGAAGGAGAAAGCCGAGGGCGCGACGGCGTTGGCCGACTCGATAACCCACGGGCTCACCTACGACGAGTTCCACGAGGGGGTCGCCGCCGACGCCTACGACGCGGTGTACGTCGTCACGCCGAACGGGTTACACCTCCCGTACGTCGAGACCGCCGCCGAGTTGGGGAAGGCGGTTCTCTGCGAGAAACCGCTCGAAGCGTCGGTCGAGCGGGCCGAGAAGCTCGTCGCCGCCTGCGACCGCGCCGACGTGCCCCTGATGGTCGCCTATCGGATGCAGACCGAGCCGGCCGTCCGACGCGCCCGCGAACTCGTCGAAGCCGGCGTCATCGGCGACCCGGTGTTCGTCCACGGCCACATGTCCCAGCGCCTGCTCGACGAGGTCGTCCCCGACCCCGACCAGTGGCGGCTCGACCCCGAACTCTCCGGCGGCGCGACCGTCATGGACATCGGACTCTACCCGCTGAACACCGCGCGGTTCGTCCTCGACGCCGACCCCGTCCGCGTCAGGGCGACCGCCCGCGTCGACGACGAGGCGTTCGAGGCCGTCGGCGACGAGCACGTCAGTTTCGGCGTCGATTTCGACGACGGCACGCTCGCGGTCTGCACCGCCAGCCAGTCGGCCTACCAGTCGAGCCACCTCCGGGTGACCGGCACCGAGGGGGAACTCGAAATCGAGCCCGCATTCTACAACCGCCAGAAACGCGGCTTCCGGCTGTCGTGGGGAGACCAGTCCGCCGACTACGACTTCGAGCAGGTGAACCAGATGACAGAGGAGTTCGACTACTTCGCGTCCCGGCTCCTGACGGGGACCGACCCCGCGCCCGACGGCCAGCACGCGCTCGTGGACATGCGCGCGATGGACGCGATTTACGCCGCGGCGGAGCGCGGCACCGACGTCGCTGTTGACGTCGACGCCGACGCCGATGCCGACGGGACGTAGGAACCGATTCGGCGCACCGTCGCCCGCAGTTTTATCTGCCGGGTCGCCGCAGTTCCCCGCATGCAGTTCGGCATCCTCAGTACGGCAGGCATCGGCGTCAAATCGGTCATCCCCGCGGTGCAGGCGAGCGAGCACACGGCGGCCGCCATCGCGTCCCGCGACGAGGCGCGGGCGAGCGCGGTCGCCGACGAGCTCGGCATCCCCACCGCCTACGGCAGTTACGAGGCGCTTCTGGCCGACGACTCCCTCGACGCGGTGTACGTCCCGCTCCCCAACGGCCTCCACGCCGACTGGGTCCGGGCGGCCGCCGACCGCGGTCTCCACGTGCTCTGCGAGAAGCCGCTGACCGCCAGCGCCGACGAGACCGCCGCCCTCTTCGACTACTGCGAGGACGCTGGCGTCACGCTGATGGAGGCGTTCATGTACCGGTTCCACCCGCGGACCGAGCGGGCCGCGGAGCTCGTCGCGTCGGAGCTCGGCGAGGTCGTCTCGGTCACGTCGAACTTCTCGTTCCGTCTGCCCGACGGGGCCGAGGACATCCGCATCGACCCCGACCTCGCCGGCGGGAGCGTCATGGACGTGGGCTGTTACGCCGTCAGCGCGGCGCGGCTCTTCCTCGGGACGCCCGACCGGGTGTACGCGACCACGACCGACACGCGCGACTGCGGCGTCGACACGCGGATGTCGGGCGTCTTGGAGTACGACGACGGCGCGACCGCCCGCGTCGAGTCGTCGTTCGACACGCCCGAGACCCAGTACTACCGCGTCCAGACCACCGACGGCTGGCTGGAGGCGACGCCCGCGTTCAACGTCGGGTCGACGGCCTCGGCCGAACTCACCTACGCCACCGACGGCCGCGTCGTCACGGAGACGTTCGACCCGACCGACAGCTACCGCCGCGAGGTCGAGGCGTTCGCCCGCGCCGTCGAGACCGGCGAGACGCCGCGCGTCGACCGCGAGGAATCCGTGGAAGTCATGCGGACTATCGACGCGATTTACGAGAGCGCCGACACCGGGCGCGCGGTCGAGTTGAACTGACCGCTCGGTCGCTGTCCGTTTCGACTCACCCCAGCCGAACGTCCGAGCGGAACTCGGGCCGCCCGGTCGCCGCCACGTCGAGGCGGAACAGCGCGCCCGCATCGTCGTCTGCTCCGCCGTCCCCGTCGCCGCCGGCGGTCGTCACGTAGAGCGAATCGAGGTCGGGCCCGCCGAAGGCGACGCTCGTCACCTTCTCCGTCGGCACCTCGAACCGGTCGAGTTCGGTTCCGTCGGCGTCGTACTTGACCACGCGGCCCCCCTCCCAGCGGGCCGACCAGATGTGACCCGCCGAATCGACCGTCATCCCGTCCGGCAGTCCAGGCGTCTCCGGCGATTCGACGAACCGCTCGCGGTCCGAGACGGCTCCCGTCTCCTCGTCGTAGTCGTACCGATAGATGGTGTGCGCCTCGGTCTCCGTGAAGTAGAACCGCTCGCGGTCGCGGGTGAACCCCATCCCGTTCGGGATTCCGACGCCGGTCTCGACCGTCGTCACCGTCCCGTCCGTGTCGAGGCGGAACAGCCGCCCGCCCGCGGACTCGGCGGGCATCGTCCCGCAGAACACCCGCCCGGCGGGGTCGGCGATGACGTCGTTGAACCGGGTCGGCGAGTCGACGATTCGCGTGACTTCCCCGAGTTCGCCGTCGACGACGCGCCCGACGCGGCCGCGGTCCATAAACGCCAGGAGCGACCCGTCGCGCTGAATCGTCACCCCGGCGATGACCGACGTTTCGACCGGACAGTCGTGCGCCCCCGTCTCGGGGTCGTAGCGATGGAGTCGCCCGGATTCGATGTCTACCCAGTACAGCCGCTTTTCGTCGGGGTGCCAGACCGGCCCCTCGCCGAGTCGGCACGACGTGTGGACCACTCTCGTGACGGTCATGGGCGTCCGTTCGGAACCGACCGCAAAATACGCTTCCCTCGATTGTTGGGAGTACCGTCGCGCCCGCGGCCGCTCAGAAGTGCGAGAGCTTGTCGCGCCGGTAGAGGTCGAGCGACAGCACCGTGTTCGGCGACCGCTGGCGGACCGCGTAGGCGATGGCGTCGGCGACCTCTATCGCCTCCGTCACTTCGCCCTCCTCGAACGACTCTTCGAGCGTCTCGCCGCTCTCGGAGCCGAACTCGGTCCGAACCTCGGTCGGGTTGACGCAGGTCACGCCGACGTTCTCCTCGCCGATGGACCCCTGCAGGCTCGACGCGAACCCGCGGACCCACCACTTCGTCGCGGCGTACACCGGGTTGTGCGGTCGCGGGTGGTTCCCGGACATGCTCCCGAGGAAGACGAGGTTCCCCTCGGACTCCACGAGATGTGGAATCGACTCTCTGGCCGTGTAGAACATCCCGTCGACGTTGACGCCCGTCATCAGACGGTACTCCTCGTCGGTCAACTCCGCGACCGACTTGTCGATGCCGAGGCCGGCGTTGCAGACGACGATGTCGAGCGAGCCGAACCGCTCGACGGTCGCGTCGACGAGCGCCCGGACCGCGTCGGGGTCGGTCACGTCCGTCGGCACGACGCTCACGGCGGCGTCCGTTGCCTCGCGAATCTCGTCCGCGAGCGATTCCAGTTGTTCGACTCTGCGGGCGGCGAGACAGACGTCCGCGCCGTCCTCGGCGAGCACGCGCGCCGTCGCCGCGCCGATTCCCGAACTCGCACCCGTGACGAGCGCCGTCCGTCCGTCGAGTGGGTCTTCCATGGCGGTTGGTCGGTCGACCATACGCCGTGATTGTGACCCTGTTTCATACGTGTTTTCCCCGTGGCAATCCGGCGGCGGGAGCTTGGAACACGTTTATTAGACTCCCGTCGATTGTCATCGTATGGCACGCATTGCGGTCACCGGAGCGGCTGGCAACGTCGGGAGAGTCACGGTCGAAGCGCTGGCTTCGGACCACGACGTGACGCCCATCACGCACCGCGAGCGCGAGGGGCTCGACAGCGTCATCCTCGACGTGCGCGACGAAGACGCGCTGACGGAGGCGTTCGAGGGCCACGACATCGTCGTCCATCTCGCGGCCAACCCGAACCCCGACGCGGCGTGGGACAGCGTCTACGAGGTCAACATCGGCGGCACGTACAACGTCTACGAGGCGGCGCTGGGGGCCGATATCGACCGACTCGTCTTCGCCAGCACGAACCACGTCCACCAGATGTACAACATCGCGGACGCGACCCGGCCGGAGACGCTGGCCGCCGACGCCGAGGCGGTTCGGGTGTCTGACCCGCCGCGCCCCGACTCGTACTACGGTGTGAGCAAGGTGTTCGGCGAGGCGCTGGGCAACTACTACGCGGACCGACACGGGTTGGAAGTGCTCAATCTCCGCATCGGGTGGCTCCTGACGGTCGACGAACTCCGCGAGAAGGTGGACGAAGAGGAGTCCGTCGCGCGCTACGTCCGCGCGATGTGGCTTAGTCCCCGCGACTGCGAGCAGGGGATGCGGCGGGCCGTCGAGGCTCCGCTTCCCGACTCACCGCTCGCTGTCAACCTCGTCTCGGCGAACGACGACCGGTATCTCTCGCTCACAGAGACGATGCGAACCATCGACTATCGCCCGCGAGACAACTCGGCGACCGCCGTGGAGTGAGCGACAGGGGCGTCGGCTGAGCGACCGCGGGGTGACGTCCGTCGATGCCGACGTACTGCGACTGCGAGACGGACGGTGTCGCGGGCGGCGACGAGCGACTCCGAACGGTGTCTAGTTCGTCTCTCGAAAGCGTAGTCAGATTCTCGCTCGGTGGACTCCGGGGCGAAACCATCGCAAAGCGCGTTGACGAGACCCCCGCCGCTTTTATATCACCATCTGTCATTCACAACCTATATATGTGGGTGGCTAACATAGATACTGCATGGTCGAGCATGATAGTAGCGATGAAAGTGTGAACCGTCGAAAGTATCTGAAGGCCCTGACCGTGGGTGCGGCCGCTGGCATCGCGGGGTGTACCGGCGGTGGCGGAGCCGAGACGGAGGGCACCGAGAGCGGAAGCGGGGACAGTTCTGGCAGTTCCGGCGACGACACCGAGACCGGCGGAAGCAGTTCGGGCAGTACGTGGGACTCGCAACTCGAAGTGCTTCACGGCTGGGCCGGCGGCGACGGCGAGGCGGCGGTCACCGCGCTCATCGAGGCGTTCGAGGAGGAGTATCCAGAGATGGATACGAACTTCCAAGCGGTCGGCGCGAGCGCGAACGTGAACCTCAACGCGACGATTCTCCGACGACTGGCGAACAACAACCCGATGAGTTCGTTCGCCAACTGGCCGGGGAAGAACCTCGAACGGTACTCGGGCGCGCTGATGGACCTCGAAGCCGACGTGTGGGACGCCGAAGGATTCAAAGACACCATGCAGTCCCGCGCGGTCGAACTGTGTAAGTTCAACGACAAGATGCCGGCGGTCCCGATCGGCTCCCACCGGATGAACAACCTGTTTTACAACACCGCCGTGTTCGAGGAGGCCGGCATCGACGCGTCGAGCCTCGACAGCGTCGACGCGCTCCTCGACGCGCTCGAAGCCATCGACCAGAACACGGACGTGACGCCGATGGCGCAGGCGATGGTCGCGCCGTGGACGAACCTCCAACTCTGGGCGCAGATTCTGACGAGCCAGAGCGGCGTCGAGGCGTACACGAACTTCATCGAGGGCAACCCCGACAGGGCGGCCGTCGTCGAGGCGCTCGAAGCGCTGAAGACCATCAACGAGAACTACATCACCGCCGACGCCTCGTCCATCAGCTTCACGACGGCGGGGCAGAAGGTCATCTCGGGCAACGCGGCGACCATCCATCAGGGGAACTGGGTGTACGGGATGTTCCGCGCCGACGACAGCTTCAACTACAAAGAGCAGTGGGACTGGATACCGTTCCCGGGCACGGAAGGCATCTACTTCTACCACGTGGACTCCATCGTCGCGCCGAGCAACAACCCAAGCCGCGAGGAGACTATCGCGTGGCAGAAGTTCGTCGGCACGAAGAAGGCCCAAATCGCCTTCAACAATCCCAAGGGGTCGGTCCCGCTTCGTACGGACATCGATCCGAGCGAACTGACCGACTTCCTCGCGATGACCTACGAGGACCTCACCGACTCGGAGGCGTACCCGCCGACCATCGCCCACGGTCTCGCCGTCACGCCCAAGACGATGGGCGCGTGTAAGACCGCCTTCGGCGATAACTTCATGGGGCCGTTCAAGGTCGAAGCCACCGCCGACGCGCTCGTCGAAGCGGTCTCCGAGTAACGCTTCGGTCGAAACTACACCTTTATCATACACAAATAAAATATAGGTATATCGATGGCTACACACGATAACACGGAGCAGGTCGCCGACACGACCGACGAGGCGGTCGGGTGGGAGTCGAAGCTCCGGTATTTCCTCAACAGCGACTTCGTTCGCTCCGCGCCGTACTGGGGAATCCCGTTCGTCCTCATGAGCATCGCCGTCTACGGTGGCATCGGCTACAACTTCGCCATCTCGTTTACGGACTACGAGGGCCTCGGGACCCCCGATTACTCCACGCTCGACTTGGAGATGTACACACAGGCGCTGTCGAGCGACGCGTTCATCTCCGCCGCGCAGAACAATCTGGTTCTCCTCGTCGGCTTCACGACTATCTGTCTGGTACTCGGCCTGTTCCTCGCGGTCCTGTTGGACCACGGCATCAGGTTTTCCGAGAAGTTCCAGACGGTCTATCTCCTTCCGATGAGCCTCTCGTTCGTCGTCACCGCGCAACTGTGGCTCTGGATGTTCAACGTCGAAAGCGGCATCCTCAACCTCGTCGTGACGACCCTCGGGTTCAATCCCGTGGACTGGCTGGGGAACCCATCAATCGCGCTCGGCGCGGTGATATTCGCCCTCATCTGGCAGTTCAGCGGGTACACGATGGTCGTCTACCTCGCGGGGCTCCAGTCGATTCCCGACGACCAGTTCGAGGCGGCCCGCGTCGACGGCGCGAGCATCACTCGGACCTACCTCCGCATCATCGTCCCGCAACTGAAGGAAGCGTCCGTCAGCGCGGCCGTCGTGCTGATGGTGTTCGCGCTGAAGGCCTTCACCTTCCTGTACGCTCTCGTCGGCCGCTACCGCCCGCCGAACGGGACGGACATCCTGGCGACGCTCATGGTGCGCCGCGCGTTCAAGTTCGGTGAGTGGGCCTACTCGGCCGCCATCGCGACCATGCTCCTCATCATGGCGCTC
The DNA here is from genome assembly GCF_000337835.1 of Haloferax sulfurifontis ATCC BAA-897. Classification (GTDB taxonomy): domain Archaea; phylum Halobacteriota; class Halobacteria; order Halobacteriales; family Haloferacaceae; genus Haloferax; species Haloferax denitrificans. The sequence goes on from NZ_AOLM01000008.1 coordinate 173,078, forward strand.
GGCGTCATCGGACCGTACCTCTACTACCAGTACAAACAGGGGAGTCTCTGACCATGTCACAGTCGTCATCCACAGGCAGTTTCGACGTCGCATCGCTCGTCGAGGACGTGAACCTCCGGCGCGTCGCCCAGTACGCGCTCGTCGTGTTCTTCCTCGGCTTCTTCCTCGTCCCGCTAGAGACGGGAATCATGACCGCCATCAAGACGAACGAGTCGGTCGCGCGCTCGCTCCCCTTCGCGCCGCCGGTCGGCGAGGGCTTCACCCTCGGGAACATCCAGTTCGCCCTCGAACAGCTCTCGGGGTCGTTCTTCAACTCGCTCATCATGTCGATTCCGGCGACCGTCGGGAGCGTCCTGTTCGGGAGTATGGCCGCCTACGGCCTCACGATGGTCAACTGGCGGGCGCAGATGGGCATGCTGATGCTGTTCGTCGTCGGCGTCTTCGTCCCCTATCAGGCCGTGTTGGTCCCGCTCGCGCGCTTCTGGAACAACATCTTCCCGCTCGCGCGGATGCTAGAGCCGATGGTGGCGTCGATACCCTTCTTCCAGGGGTACCACGCCGAACTCGTGCCGCTCGTCATCACCCACATCGCCTACGGGATTCCCATCTGTACGATACTGTTCCGGTCGTACTACCAGAGCCTCCCGAACTCGCTCGTCGAGGCCGGGAAAATCGACGGCGCGAGCATCACGAAGATTTACCGGCGCATCATCCTGCCCATCTCGAAGCCGATGTTCGGCGTCGTGTTCATCTACCAGTTCACGCAGATTTACAACGAGTTCCTCTTCGCGTTCACGCTCGTCACCGGGTCCGACGCGCCCGCGGCGCCGGTCACGCTGGTGCTGCCCGCAATCGGGGCGTCGACCTCCGGTATCGACTTCGGTATCAGGATGTCCGCGGCGTTCCTCGCCGCGGTTCCGACGCTCATCCTGTACGTCGCGTTCGCCGAGCAGTTCGCCAAGGGACTTCGCACGGAGGCCTAAGCTATGGGACAGATTCAACTCACCGACCTGACGAAGCGCTTCGGCGACACGGTCGCCGTCGACGACCTCTCGCTCGACATCGCCGACGAGGAGTTCCTCGTGCTCGTCGGCCCGTCGGGCTGTGGGAAGTCGACGACGCTCCGGATGCTCGCCGGCCTGGAGACCCCGACCAGCGGGGACATCTACATCGGCGGGGACCACATGAACTACCGCGTCCCGCAGAACCGCGACATCGCGATGGTGTTCCAGGACTACGCGCTGTACCCTCACATGACCGTCCGGCAGAACATCCGGTTCGGGCTGGAAGAAGAGGAAGGATACACGTCTGAAGAGCGCGACGAACGCGTCGTCGAGGTCGCCGAGACGCTCGGCATCTCGGACCTGCTCGACCGGAAACCCGACGAACTCTCCGGCGGCCAGCAACAGCGTGTCGCCCTCGGTCGCGCCATCGTGCGTGACCCCGAAGTGTTCCTGATGGACGAGCCGCTGTCCAACCTGGACGCCAAGCTCCGGGCGGAGATGCGCACCGAACTCCAGAACCTGCAGGACCAACTCGCCGTCACGACCGTCTACGTCACCCACAACCAGACGGAGGCGATGACGATGGCCGACCGTATCGCCGTCATGGACGACGGCGAACTCCAGCAGGTCGCCTCTCCCTTCGAGTGCTACCACGAGCCGAACAACCTGTTCGTCGCGGAGTTCATCGGCGAGCCGATGATAAACCTCGTCCGCGGGACGCGCTCGGAGACGACGTTCGTCGGCGAGCACTTCTCGTACCCGCTCGACGCGGACGTGATGGAGTCCGTCGGCGACCGCGAGGACCTCGTCTTGGGGATTCGCCCCGAAGACATCGAGGTCGTCGACGCGACGACCGACGACACCGCCGCCGACGCCGCGCTCGGCGACCACGAACTCCGGATGGACGTGACCGTCGTGGAGCCCCACGGCGACCAGAACGTCCTCCACCTCTCGCACCCGGACCAACCCTCCGCCGACGACGCCTTACAGGCTGTCACGGAGGGGATGCACCTCGTCACGCGGGGCGACCGCGTCACGGTGACGATTCCGCCGGACAAGATTCACGTGTTCGACGCGGAGACCGGAACCGCGGTGCACAACCGCCGCCACGACCAGGAAGCCGACCGCACGCAACTCGAACAGTAGCCATGGCACGATTGACACTCGACGACGTAACGAAGGTGTACACCGACGACGGCGGCGACGACATCGTCGCCGTCGAAGAGATATCGCTCGACATCGACGACGGGGAGTTCCTCGTGCTCGTCGGTCCCTCGGGGTGTGGCAAATCGACGACGCTCCGGATGATGGCGGGGCTCGAAACCGTCACGGAGGGCGAACTCCGACTCGAAGAGCGCGTTCTCAACGACGTGTCCGCGCAGGACCGGGACATCGCGATGGTGTTCCAGTCGTACGCGCTGTACCCGCACAAGAGCGTCCGCGGGAACATGTCGTTCGGCCTCGAAGAGTCGACCGACCTCCCGGACGACGAGATACGCCAGCAGGTCGAAGAGACGACCGACATGCTCGGTATCTCCGACCTACTCGACCGCAAGCCCGGACAGCTTTCGGGCGGTCAGCAACAGCGGGTCGCCCTCGGGCGCGCAATCGTGCGCGACCCCGAGGTGTTCCTGATGGACGAGCCGCTGTCCAACCTGGACGCCAAGCTCCGGGCGGAGATGCGCACCGAACTCCAGCGACTGCAGGAGGAACTCGGCGTCACGACCGTCTACGTCACCCACGACCAGACGGAAGCGATGACGATGGGCGACCGCGTCGCCGTCCTCGACGACGGCGAACTCCAGCAGGTCGGGACGCCGCTGGACTGCTACCACCGGCCGAGCAACCTGTTCGTCGCCGGCTTCATCGGCGAGCCGTCGATGAACTTCTTCCCCGGGTCGCTTTCGGGCGACACCTTCAGCGGCGACGGCTTCGACTACCCGCTTTCGGACGCGACCAGAGACCAGCTCGGCGACGCGAGCGCCCTCACGCTCGGCATCCGACCCGAGGACGTCGCGGTCGGCGAGCGGCGCTCCGGCGAGCGGACCTTCGACGCCGAAGTCGTCGTCGTCGAGCCGCAGGGGAACGAGAACACCGTCCACCTGCGGTTCGCCGACGGGGACGAGGGGCCCCAGTTCACCGCGACCACCACCGGGCGGTCGAGAGTCGAAGCGGGCGACCGAACGACCGTCTCGTTCTCCGAAGACGCGATTCACCTGTTCGACGGGGAGACCGGCGACGCGCTGAAGAACCGAGAACTCCCGTCGAACCGCGCCATCGACGCGTTCGTCTCGAACTGACCGGTCACTGCTTTCTGCTTCTCGTTCGCGGTTTGCGTGCCGCGCTCAGCCGTCGAGCTATCTGCGTCAGCGTAGCGACTGCAACCGCGAGTCGCGTCGCTCCGGTATCGAACTTCAGCGAGTGAAAAAGCGGCCGCGGGGGACGCGCCGCGTGCCGAGAGACGTTCGCGTTTCTCGCTCGCGGTGGTGCGTCCGGGTTATGGGTGCATGTCAGGCGGTCGCGGCCGCTGTGGGACAGTCTCGCTCTCGGTGGCGGCTTACTCCTCGTCGAAGAGCGTCTCCCCTTCGACCATGTGTTCTCCGACGGCGTCGAGGTCGAGCGTCAGCCCGAGGCCGGGCTTTTCGGGAATCTCCATGCGACCGTTCTGAATCAGGTCGTCCTCCTCGACGAGGTCCTCCCACCAGCCGAGCTGGTAGGAGTGGTATTCGAGGGCAAGCGAGTTCGGGATGGCCGCGGCGACCTGCGCGGAGGCCATCGTCCCGATGGGCGACGAGACGTTGTGCATCGCCACGGGGATGTAGTACATGTCCGCGAGGTCGGCTATCTTCCGCGTCTCGCGCATGCCGCCGACGCGGGGCAGGTCCGGCGCGATGATGTCCACCGCCTGCGGTTCGAGCAGTGTCCGCTGGCCGAACTTCCGGTAGACGTTCTCGCCGACCGCGATGGGCGTCGTCGTGGACTGGGTCACGAGCTTCTGTACGTCGTGGTTCTCCGGCGGGACGGGGTCTTCGAGCCACCACACGTCGTAGTCTTCCAGCTCGGCGGCGAGGCGCTTTGCGCTCCCGCCGGTAAAGGACCAGTGGCAGTCGAACGCGACGTCGGCGCGGTCGCCGACGGCCTCGGTGACGGCCTCGACGATTTCGACCTTGTGGTCGATTTCGGGGTTGCGGAGGTGGCGGTTCGCGCGGTCCTTCTCGTGGCCCGAGGGCACGTCGAGGTCGAACTTGATGGCGTCGTAGCCGAGCTCCTCGACCACGCGGACGCCCTCCTCGGCGCAGGCCTGCGGGTTGGCCTCGTCTTCGGTGTGGAGGTCGCAGTAGACGCGCACCTCGTCGCGGTACTTCCCGCCGACGAGCTGGTAGGCGGGCACGTCGAGGAGCTTCCCGGCGACGTCGTGAAGCGCGATTTCGATGCCCGAGATGGCGGAGATGACCTTGCCCGAGACCGAGCCCTCGCCGGACATCTTCTGGACGAGGTGCTCGTACAGGCGGTCGATGTCGAGGGGGTTCTCGCCGACGAGGAACGGTTTCATCCGCTCGATGATGGCGGTGTCGCCGCCGCCCCAGTAGGCCTCGCCGGTGCCGACGACGCCCGCGTCGGTGTAGACGCGGACGAGAATCCACGGGTAGTTCCCGTCGACCATCGTCGTCTGTACGTCCGTGATTTCGGCGTCGCGGACGCCGCCTCGCGGATTCGTGATATCCATCGTCTCCGCGGACAGGTCGCGCATCGTGTACTCCGCGTTCGGGTCGCTAAGCTTCGCTTGCTCAACCATTGCGCACGTATATCTCGAAAGCCACTACAAAAGTGTGTGGGTTGGTAGTTCGTCGCTCACCCCGATGCACGCTCCCGAACTCCCCCGTCGACGACAGCCAACAAATAGTGACAGCTTCGGAAGAATTGTATGTCGGAAGACGAAACATGCACTCGATGACGGACCCCAGTAAAAACTACGTCAACGGTGAGTGGGTGACCTCGGAGACCGGCGAGACGGCCGAGGTGACGAACCCCGCGAACCCGAGCGAAGTGGTCGCGACATATCAGAAATCCAACGAGAACGACGCCGCCGCGGCCGTCGACGCCGCCGTCGCGGCCGAAGACGAGTGGCGAAACACGCCCGGTCCCGAGCGCGGACGCATCCTCCGCGAAGCGGGGACGCTCCTCGCCCAGCGCAAGGACGAACTGACCGACATCCTCATCGCCGAGGAGGGGAAGGCGCGCCCCGAGGCGGCGGGCGAGGTACAGCGCGCAATCGACATCTTCCACTACTTCTCGACGAAGGCCGCCGACCTCGGCGGCGCGAGGAAGGGTGCGAGCGGGCCGAACACGAACCTCTACACGCGGCAGGAGCCGGTGGGCGTCGCGGCGCTCATCACGCCGTGGAACTACCCCATCGCCATCCCGGCGTGGAAGCTCGCTCCGGCGCTCGCCGCCGGCAACACCGTCGTCCTCAAGCCCGCCTCCATCGCGCCCGGCGTCGTCGTCGAAATCGCCCGCGCGCTCGACGAGGCCGGCCTCCCGGACGGCGTCCTCAACGTCGTCACCGGCCCCGGTAGCTCGGTCGGTAGCGAGTTCATCGCCAACGAGGGCACGGACCTCGTCTCCTTCACCGGGAGCAGTCAGGTCGGCGAGATGGTGTACGAGCAGGCCACAGACGCCGGCAAGCGCGTCCAGACCGAACTCGGCGGGAAGAACCCGACGCTCGTCGCCGACTCCGCGGACCCCGCCGAAGCCGCCGACATCGTCGCTAACGGCGGGTTCGGAACCACCGGCCAGTCGTGTACGGCCTGCTCCCGCGCCATCGTCCACGAGGACGTGTACGACGACTTCGTCGCCGAGCTCGTCGACCGCGCGAAGTCCCTCGACGTCGGTCCCGGCACCGACCACGAGATGGGCCCGCAGGTCAGCGAGTCCGAGCTCTCCTCGACGCTCGAATACATCGACATCGCCGAGGGCGAGGGCGCGACTCTCGTCGCGGGCGGCGGCGTCCCCGAGGGCGAGGAAGTCGAGACGGGTCACTTCGTGGAGCCGACGGTGTTCACCGACGTCGACCCCGACATGCGCATCGCACAGGAGGAGGTCTTCGGGCCGGTCATCGCCGTCATCGAAGTGAGCGACTTCGACGAGGGGCTTGCGGTCGCGAACGACGTCGACTACGGCCTGTCGGCCAGCGTCGTCACCGACGACCACACCGAGGCGAACCGCTTCGTCGACGAGGTCGAAGCCGGCGTGGTGAAGGTCAACGACAAGACGACCGGCCTCGAACTCCACGTCCCCTTCGGCGGGTTCAAGCGTTCCTCGTCGGAGACGTGGCGCGAGCAGGGCGACGCCGGCCTCGACTTCTACACCATCGAGAAGACCGTCTACGACAACTACTGAGCCTCCCACCCGGTCGCCGACGGCGACCGTCTGCCATCGTCTCGTTCTTTTCTTTCCTCTCCTCATCTGTCTCCCGTCACCATCACCTATCCCCCGTCACCCGCGCTCTCACCCTGCCGACACTGTCGTCTCAGCTACCTCGCGTATAATTCTCTATACCAGAACGACATTCCGTAGACGACTGCAATCAAGATTACACCCATAGCTGTGTAACTTACGGCCGTAGTCACATGACGAGAGCTATGTTAACACGGCCCCGCATCGAGAATTCGAGGGGCTCGCGCCCTGTTCCGAGATAGCGAACGAGAGGGTCAGTAGTTGATGTTCAGTTCGACGACGTTCGCCGCGCTCAGGACGCGCTCGGGGAGCGCTCCGTGGAGGTCTTCGTCACTGACTCGGCTGGCGGGCGCGGAGACGCTGATGGCCCCGAGCACCTCACCGGACGACGATTTGATGGGTGCGGCGATACAGCGCAGGCCTTCGAGACGCTCGCCGTCGTCGATGGCGTAGCCGCGCTCGCGGACCGCTTCGAGCACCTCGAACAGCTCCTGCCGCGTGCCGATGCTCTTCGGCGTCTTCTGTTCGAGCCCGTGGCGCTCGATTATCTCGTCGACCCGAGACTCCGGGAGGTTCGCGAGAATCGCCTTCCCGAGCGCCGTCGTGTGCAGGTTCGTCCGCAGACCCGCGTAGGTGTCGAGGTCCACGGCGTCGTCGCCTTTCGCCCGCATCAGGTAGACGCCCATCCCCTGTTCTTCGACGAGGAGGTTGGCGAGTTCGCCCGTGTCGGCGGCGAGCGACTTGACCTCGGGTTCGGCGATTTGATACACCTCCATCGACTTCCGACTGTGGCCGCCGACTTCGAGGAACTTCAAGCCGACCCGGTAGTCGTCGCCGTCCTTGAGGACGTACCCGTGTTTCTGGAGCGTCGTCAGGTGGTTGTGCACCGCGCTCTTTCCCATCTGGAGGTCGCTGGCTAACTCCGTGACCCCACAGGGTCCTTTCTCCATCAGTTCCTCGACGAGCGCCAGCGTCTTTTCCGTGGTCCGGACCGGATGTTTGGCGTCCATGATTATTCGTTATCAAGTATCTGAATAAGTGTTCTGGTCGGGAGAACGGTGGGCCGTGAACGTGGAACGTCGTTTCCGCGGGACTCCCCCGTCTGTCAAGCGACTGTTCTGCTTTCCGGCTGCTGTTCTGCTATCGAGCAATACTATGTGCGGTGGTCCTTCGGTTTTCCCTATCTTACGTACTCGTCGTCCGTTCTCTACCTCTCGCCCGAAACGACGTTGTGTTCGGTTTCTCTAACTTGGGATTTTTTGTTAACGCTTCCGAGGCGTCCAGAAACTCGTCAATCTCGCTCGTCTCTGTGGCCGCTGTTTTCGTCTCGACGACCGGTCGTGACTGGCGGACGCCGACGCCCCCGTCTTCTTCGGATAGTTGTTCGATGTGTACAATATGGATCCCGTTTCCTCGCGGCTCAGTCCCACGGTTCGCACTCGTCGTGTCTCACGGCGTGGGACGAACGGGGAGGTCCACAGCGGCCGGCGTCGGTGACGAACCGCCGGCGGAGCCCACGGTCCGGCCTCCCGTCTCTCGGTTCAGTCGTCCGCCGTCCCCACCTGACTCGCGTCGTCAGCTCTGTCGCCCGCGACTTCGGCGAGGGCGTTCGACACCGTTCCGTGTTCGGCGGCGTGCGGACGACCGGGGGAGTCGTCGTAGCCGTAGTCGAAGATGCGGTTCCGGTTGAGACTGAGCTTCGTGAACTCCGGTCGGAGCATGTCGAACAGGTCGAACCGCGCTTGGAGTTCGGGGAACTGCGCCTGATAGTCGAGCACCGCGCGTCGTGCGTGCGCCCAGAACTCCCGTTCGGAGTAGTCTTCGTGTTCTTCGAGCACGTCGGCGACGTACCGGAGGACGCAGACGAACAGCCCGGAGAAGATGAACTGACAGAGGCCTTCAGGCGGTTCCTTTCGGAGCACGTCGTGCACCTCGTCGGGAAGCGCCTCCAACTCCGGGAGCGACTGGTCGCTCACGTTCACGTCGTCCGCGAAGTCCTTGACCGCGAGTCGGGTGGGAACGCCGTCTTCGACGACGAGGATGGTGTTCTGGCCGTGCGGGGAGAACACGGTTCCGTAGCGGTAGAGGAAGTGCAACAGCGGCGGCAGGACGGTGTCGAAGAACTCGGCCAGCCACTCGTCGAGCGCGAGTCCCGACTGTTCGACCAGCCGCGAGACGAAGGGTTCGCCCGCGCCGTCGACGTGCATCAGCGACGAGAGCGTAATCGCTCGCTCGTCGTCTTCGAGGAACGTGTAGATGGACTCCCGCCAGACCGCGCCAAGCAGTTCGTGGTACTGGTACGGCGAGCCGTCGATGTCGGTGAAGTCCGCGTGGTCGTAGTTGAGACCCGCAATCTCGCCGGGGAGAATCAACCCCTGTTCCTGCAGGAAGTCGTCCCGCTCGTAGATGCCTTTGATGTAGTCGGTGACCGTCGGCGCGAGTTCGGTCCGCTCGCCGGGAAGCCCCCGCCAGACCAGCGTGTTGAGAATCCGCATCGGAACCTTCACGTGGTGTTTCTCCGCGTCGTCGACGTTGACGAAGGTCCGGACCGACTGTTGCGGGAGGTACTCGTCCGGTCCCTCGCCGAGCGGGACGATGTCGCCGGCCGCGATGTGGTCGGGAAACAGCGGGACGACGCTGTGTTCCCACTGCCAGTCGTGGACCGGCATGAAGAAGTAGGCGTCCGGGTCGTATCCCTTCGCGTCGAGGCGACTTCGGAAGCGTTCGTAGTAGTCGCCGAGTTCGCCGCGGACGAGCGAGTCGTGGTCGACCTCCCCGGTCCCGACGAACGTCGCGTGTTCCTTGCGGACGGCCGCCCACGAGAGCGTCACCGGCTCTTTGCGCTCCGGTGCGTACTGCTTGTAATCGTCGTACCCCCAGCCGAGCCGTCCCTTGTTGTACGTAATCCAGGGGTGGCCCTCCATCTCGCCTTCGAGACGGGCGTAATCGAGCGCCGTCGGGTCGAACCCCTCCCGGCCCCGCTTTCGCGACTCGATGTGGGCGTCCGCGAGTAGCGTTCGCTTGTACTCGCGGACGAGGTTCCCCTCGGTGAGCCCGTCGAGGTCGGTCGTCTCGCCGAGGTCGCGCAGTAGTCGAAGCGGGTCGCCGAGCGGCTTCCACGCCCCGTCGGTTCGGCGCTCGACCGTGTCGCCGTAGACGTGAAGGCTGTCCATCAGTCGGTCGGCGGCCTCGAACCGGTAGCTCGTCTCGCCGAGGTCGAACCGGTAGCCGTGGCGGTCGTCGCCGGCGTCTATCTTCCGCGGCTCGACGATTTCCTCGTAGGCGAACTCTTCGAGCATCTTCGTCAGGAGGCGGCGTTCGACCGTCTCCCAGACGTCTGCGTCCAGTGCGTCCCGTAGCGTGGTGTCGTTCGGATTCATGGGTATCGTCAGTCGTTCTGCGTCGGCGTGAGTCGCGTTTCGCTTCCGCCCGCGCGGGTCGCGTTCGGTGCGCGTTCGAGGAACTGCGCCACCGAGAAGTCCTGAAAGACCGTGTCGCCGTCGTCGGGGTAGACCTCGCGCCCGACGAGTCGGTTGACGAACTTCGCGTTCCGGTAGCACCCGAGGCCGAGGTCCGGAACCCCGACGCCGTGGGTGTGGACCTCGGCGTTCTGGAGAAACACGTCTCCCGGCACGCCGACCGCGAGTCGGTGGTCCTCGGTCACTTCGAACCGACCCTTCTCGTCCCACTCGATGGCGTCTTCCATCGGTTCGAGGAACTCGGGAATCGGCCGCTCGTAGCCCGTGCCGAGAATCACGACCTCGCTTTCGTGGACGAACGACTCCTCGGCCTGCCACTGGTGACAGTCGAGGGCGTACGCGTCGCCGGCGGCCGCGATGTCTCGGACCTCCGTCATCGCGAAGAGGCCGACGTCCGGGTCGTTGCCACCGATGGAGCGCCGGTAGAGCAGGTCGTATATCTCGGCGCTCGTCTCCGGGTCGATGCCCAGCAGGTCCTGATTCGGGATGAGGTCGTCTTTCACCGCCTGCGGGAGGTCGTAGACGTACCGCTCGTACTCGGGCGTGAAGTGCTGGAGGCCGAGCTTCGAGTACTCCATGGGGAAAAAGCCGTCCGAGCGAGTCAGCCAATCCAGTCGGTAGCCGTGGTCGGGCTGGCGGTCCAAGAGGTCTTGGAACACCTCGGCGGCGCTCTGTCCGGACCCGACGACGGTGACTGTGTCCGCGTCCACGACGCGCTCGCGGTTGTGCCGATACCGCGCCGTGTGGAACACGTCTTCGGTCGGGTGTCCGCGGAGGTGTTCGGGGATGTGCGGCCGAGAGCCGATTCCGAGCGCGAGGTTCTCGGCGCGGTACTCGGAGCGCTCGCCGGTCTCCGGGTTCCGCGCGGTGACCGCGTAGCACTCCTCGCGTTCGTCCCAGCGAACGTCGGTGACCTCGCGGCTGAACCGGCAGGCGTCGAGTCGGCCGACCACCCATCGGAGGTAGTCGTTGTACTCCCGCCGGGGAATCTGGAACGTCTCGTAGAAGTAGAACTCGTAGATGCGGCCCGTCTCCCGCAGGTAGTTGAGGTAGCTGTGGGGACTCGTCGGGTCGGCGAGCGTCACGAGGTCCGCGAGGAACGGGACCTCCAGCGTCGTCCCCTCGATGAGCATCCCCTCGTGCCACGCGAACTCGGCGTCCCGTTCGAGGAACGCCGCGTCCACGTCCTCGGGCGCGCCGTCGAGCAGGGCGGCCAGTCCGAGGTTGAACGGGCCGAGACCGATTCCGACCACGTCGCGGACGTGCGACTCGCTCATCGGCTCACCTCCGCCTCCGCGTTCTCGGCCACCGTGTCGAAGAATCTGTCGCGCTCGCAGTGCATCAACACGGCCTCCTTGTCGGGGAGATCGATACGTTTCTGCGCCTCGTAGCCGCACCGCTCGAAAACGTGGATGACCCGCTCGTTTCGCACGTCCGGTTCGCTGACGACGCGGGTCGCGTCGGTCGCGCGGAACTGAAACGCCGTCATCGCCCGCAAGAGCGGTATCGAGTAGCCGTGCCCGAGATACTCCGGCGGCCCGATGAGCAGGTGGACGCCCCGGTCTTCGGGGGCGGCGTCGTAGCACTCGGCGACGACGTCGTCGGCCGCGCGGTACGCCTCCCAGTAGCTCATCGGCGTGTGGTCGAGCAGGCCGACGTACGGCGTGAGATGGTCGTCGGACAGTTTCTCGTCGAGCCGTTCTCGAAACGCCGGTTCCGGGAGGTCGAGTTGCCAGTACGGCTTCACGTGGTCGGAGCCGAGCCACGCGTGAAGCCGGTCGAAGTCCAGCGCCGGGTCGACTTCCGCGAAGGCGATGGTCCGGTCGATGGGCTCGTCGCGGACGCGGTAGGCGTACTCGCGGCCCGCGTCGTCGGTCGCCGAGCCCGCCGCGGCGTTTGCCGACGCGTCGGTCACGACGCGGGCACCTCCAGTTCCGTGACGAGCGGGTTGTCGATGTCGGCGTACACCGACTGGTTCGCCAGCGACCCCTCCAGTTCGTCCATGTCGTGGAACCGCGTGAGCAGGTTCGCCTTGCAGGGAATCGTCGCTTTCGTGAGGAGGTCGTCGAGAAGCGACGACGACGGCCGGTCGTACCGGCGGAGCGATTCGAGCTCCTCGCGGAGGACGCCCAAGAGGCGTCGCTCGTCGACCAGTCCGGCCGTGCCGAAGGCGTTGACGAGGCCGAGGGCGTTGTTGATGACGACGTAGTACCGGATGCGTTCGTCGGCGACGGCGTCCGGGCAGACGGTGTCGGCGCGCTCGCCGATGCCCGGCAGGAGCGCGTCCACCTCGTCGTACATCGACTCGGGGAGGTAGTAGCCCTGATTGTCGCGGTAGCGGAACGTCTCGGGATAGCCGCCGTCGAGCGTCAGCACGCTGTTTTGCTGGTGGGCTTCGACGCCCAGTCCGCGTTCGAGATAGAGCCACAGCACCGGCCGAACCGACAGTTCGAGGTACTGGCGGAACCAGTCTTCAGCCACCGCGTCGGTCGGTCTGCCCTCGTGCTCGGCGATTCCCTCGACGAGCGTCGCCAGCCGCGACGACCCGTCGCCGAGGTGGTCCTGACAGAGGCCGACCACGGGCGTCGCGTTCGCCGCCGCGTTGCCGCGGAAGGGGTTCTCGCGGAGGACGGTCTCGAAGCCGGATTCGCCGTTTCCGAGGTCGACCGTCAGGTACGCCGGGTCGCGGACGACGTCGAACGCCGGGAACCGCTCTTCGAGGTCGTCGCCGAGTTCGGTGTCCAGCAGTTCGGTGACGGCGACGCCGCGCTCCAGTTCTGGGAGTTTGTTCGTCCGCTCGGAGTTGGTGATTTTGACGTTCAGCGACGCCTTGACCATGAACGGCGAGTCGGGGGCGTACAGGGTCCGCACCGACGAGGTCGGATAGAAATCCCGACCGACTTGGCCGACGTATTCGAGGCCGTCGCCGAGGTGCGCCTGCACTTCGGGTTGCGCGCGGAGGTAGTCGGCCTGCCACGGGTGGACGGGAACCAGCACCTCGTCGGCGTCGACGCGTTCGGCGACGAACGACTCGGGGACCGACTCGTCCGCTCGGAGCGCCGACGCGACCCACTCGGCCGCCGAGTCGTCGCGCGCGGAGTCCTGCGAGACGAGCGAGGGGTCGGCGCTGAAGTACGCCAGCGGGAACGACCCGCGGAGTTCGGGCGCGTAGGTCCGCGACTCGTGGGCCGGGATGCCCTGTCTGCTCTTCGGCGTCGGGTGAAGCGGGTGGCCGAAGACGAGCGACTGTTCGGCGTCGCGGAAGGTGGTGTCGAAGCCGTACAGTCGCTCCTCGTCGCCGCGGCGGGCCTCGACGAACCGATCGATGTTCCGACAGCTCTTGACGACTCGCAAGAGGAGTTCGTCGGCCGCGCCGGTGTCGTCGCGGTCGAGTCTGAGTTCGGTCGTGACGAGCGTCACGAGCGTCGTGTACTCCAGCGGGAGCGTCTCGCCGTGGGGGAGCCGGTAGACCCCGGGCAGGTCGAACAGGTGGCGGTCCGTCGGCGACCGGTACGAAAGCGGGACGTAGAGGTCCACGCCCTGCCGGGAAAGCGGTGCGTGGACGACTTCGTCGGCGTCCGTCTCGACCGGCGCGTCCCCGGCTGGGACGACGGCGTAGTCGCCGGTCTCCCGGAGGTAGCAGTTCAGGAAGCTGTGTATCGTCGCTGACTCGGCCGTGTCGTTCGGATTCATGCGTGTCGGTCGTCGGTCGTCGTTTCGAGTGCGGTGCCGCGGGTCGAAACCTCGCGCAGGAGTTCTCGGAGGTCCTCGCGCGTCGTTCGGGGGTTCAGGAGCGTCAGCTTCAGGCACGTCTCGCCGTCGACGGTGGTCCGGGCCACCACGGCCTCGCCGTCGTCGAGGAGCGAGTCGCGGATGGCCTCGTTCAGGTCGGCGGCGCTCGGGCCGTCGGCCGGGTCGTCTTCCTTCTCCCGGTCGGAGACGTACCGGAAGACGACGACGTTCAGCTCGGAGTCGTGGACGAGCCGGAGGTCGGGGTCGGCCTCGACGAGCCTCGCGGCGTCGTCGGCGAGGTCGATGGTGTATTCGACCATCGACGCCAGCCCCTCGCGGCCGAGCGCCTGCATCGTGACGAAGGGCTTGAGCGCGTCGAACCGCCGGGTCGTCTGGACCGACTTCGAGACGAGGTTCGGCACGCCCGCGTCGTCGTCGCGCTCGGGGTTCAGGTAGGCCGCGTTGCGGTCGATGAGGTCGTACGCCGACTCGTCGCGGACGAGGACCGCGCCGCAGCTAATCGGCTGGTAGAACAGCTTGTGGAAGTCGACCGCGACTGAGTCCGCGGCCTCGATGCCGGCGAGCTTGTCGGCGTGGTCGCCGCTCAGGGCGAGCGCGCCGCCCCACGCGGCGTCGACGTGGTACCAGCAGTCGAGTTCGGCCGCACGGTCGGCCAGCGGGCCTAACGGGTCGATGCTCCCGAAGTCGGTCGTCCCGGCGGTCGCGACGATTGCGAACGGGCGTTTCCCGCGCTCGCGGAGGTCCGCCACCGCCTCGTCGAACGCCGCCATCGACAGGCGGCGGTCGTCGTCGGTCGGGACGGTGACGACGGCGTTCTCGCCGAGGCCGAGGTGCGAGGCGGCCTGCGTGGCGGTGAAATGGGCGTCGGCCGAACAGAGGATTCGCAGGTCCCGCGCTTCCGGCGGGAGGCCCGCCTGTTGGACATCGACGCCGTACTCCTCAAGGACGACCCTGTTGCGCGCGAGGAGCAGGCCGACGAAGTTCGACTGCGTGCCGCCGCTCGTGAACACGCCGTCGCCGTTTTCGTAGCCGAACAGGTCGCACAGTTCCCCGACGAACCGCCGTTCGAGTTGCGTCGCGGCGGGGCTCTGGTCCCACGAGTCCATCGACTGGTTCGTCGCCGTCAGGAGCACCTCGGCCGCGAGCGCCGGAATCGTCGGCGGGCACTGGAGGTGCGCGACGCAGGCCGGGTCCGAGACGCCGACGGAGTTTCGCAGAACCGGCTCGGTGCGGTCGAGCGCCGCGGCCACGCCGTCGCCCTCGTGGGGCAACATCTCGAACCGGGCGAGCGCGTCGTCGAGCTCCTCGGGCGTCGCCCCCGAGTACGGCGTCGCCTCGTCGGCGAACTCGTCGAGGACGAGGTCGCACGCCCGGCCAATCGCGTCTCGGTAGCGCGCTCGGTCGTCGTCGCCGCCGCTCAGGAACCACTTCGCGGCGTCCGGCCGCGGGTCGCGCCGCTCGCCGACGCCGTCGACGCCGCCGACGTCGTTCATGCGGCGACCTCCCGGCGGCCGTCGGCGTCGACCGCCTCGATTGCGGCCTCGACGGCGTCCGCGAAGATGCTCCCGATGGCGTCCACGTCGTTCGGGGTGACGACGAGCGGCGGGAGGAACCGGACGACGCTCCCGTGGCGGCCGCCGAGTTCGACGATGAGCCCGCGGTCGAAACACGCCGCGCGGACGGCGTCGGCGAGGTCCGGATGCGCCGGGAAGCGCCCGCAGGCGTCGGGTTCTCCCGCGGGGTCGACGAGCTCGACGCCGAGCATCAGCCCGCGACCGCGAACGTCGCCGACGGCGTCGTGGGCGCGTTTCGTCGCGTCGAGGTGGCCGCGGAGTCGGTCGCCCATGCGCGCGGCGTGGTCGTCGAGGTCGTGTTCGAGCACGTGTTCGATGGTGGCGATGCCGGCGGCCATCGCGAGTTGGTTCCCCCGGAAGGTCCCGGCGTGCGCGCCCGGTTCCCAGACGTCGAGCGACTCGTCGTAGACGACGACCGAAAGCGGGAGCGACCCGCCGATCGCCTTCGAGAGCGTGACCGCGTCGGGGACGATGTCGGCGTGCTCGAAGGCGTACAGCTCGCCGGTCCGGCCGAGGCCGGTCTGAATCTCGTCGACGACGAGCGGGATGTCGCGCTCGCGGGTCACCCGCCGCATCTCTCGGGTCCAGTCGTCGGGCGCGGGAATCGCGCCGCCCTCGCCCTGCACGAGTTCGACCACCATCCCCGCGGGCTCGGTGATGCCGCTTTCGGGGTCGTCGAGGGTGCGTTCGACGTACCGGGCGGCGAGTTCGTGACACTCCTCGCCGCCGACGCCGAACGGACACCGATACTCGTACGGATACGGCAGGTGGTGTACGTCGGGCATCAGTCCCGGCACGTCCTCCTTCGGGTCCGTGTCGCCCATCAGGCTCAGCGCGCCGTTGGTCATGCCGTGGTAGCCGCCCTGAAACCCGAGGACGCTCCGGTTGCCCGTCGCGGTCTTGACGAGCTTGAGCGCGGCCTCGACGGCGTCGGTCCCGGCGGGGCTACAGAACTGCACCCGCGCGTTGTCGGCGAACTCGTCGGGGAGGCTGTCGAACAGCGTGTCGACGAACCGCTCCTTGACGGGCGTCGTGATGTCGAGGGTGTGGAGCGGGCGGTCCTCCGCGAGGACGCGCTCCATCGACTCGACCACCCTCGGGTGGTTGTGCCCGAGGGCGAGCGTGCCGGCCCCCGCGAGGCAGTCGTAGTACTCCTCGCCGTCCATGTCGGTGACGGTGACGCCCGAGGCCTCCCGTATCGCGTGCGGGAGGTGCCGGGGGTAGGTCCGCGCGCTCGACTCGCGGGCGGCCTGCTGTTCGAGTAACGCCTCGTTGCCGGCCGTCGGGTCGGTCATCGCCCTTTCCTCCGTCGGTTCGTCGTCGGTCTGTCGCTGTCGAGCATGCATTGTTTAGGCGAGCCTAAAAACACAAAAGGTTTACTGCAATCAATATTTTAGTGAAAATATTAGGACAGCGCGGCCGCTCATTGGCCGCCGCGACCGGTTCGCGGCGACCGGTCCCACGGTCCAGCGGGGCGCTCTCTCGCGGGCGCGGCCTCCAGTCGGACGCGTGCCGAGGTCCGCTCCGATCCGCCGCGGACTTACCCCGCTTCCGCTCGGCCGAACACCTCCATGAGCGGGGGTTCACCCTCGCCGGACCGCGGCGCGGTGGCCGCCGGAGGCCCGCCCATACCTCGTCCCACTGCCATATTTTTAGGCTGGCCTAAAACTTCATAAGCGTTCTGGCGGAACGCGCCGCTCGACGGCGGAGCGAAACGGGAAAAGCGGGGCCGCGAAGCGGGACCGAACTACAGGTCGCCGTTGACGATGTCCGCGACGCGCTGGGCGTCGAACAGGCGCTCGTCGGCGTCGTACAGCGTCCGCGCGAGTCGGTCCGTCACGACGAGGTTCGTGATGGGACCCTGATAGAGCCCGCCGGCGCGGTAGACGTCGCCGTTCTGGACGGCGGTGAGCTCGCTCGCCACCTCGTGACTCTCCATGAACGAGACGACCGTGTTCCGGAACTCCTCGCGGGTCTTCGCTTCCTGTCCGCGCACGAGGAGCACTTCGGGGTCGACCTCCAGAAGCGTCTCGAAGTCGACTGCGCCGCGGTTGCTGTAGAAGTCCCGCACGTCGGTCGCCGCGAGCGCGTCGTTGACTTTCAGGTCGTTGAGATGCTTGAAGCTCGTTCCCTCGTCGATGATGTAGGGGTAGAACTCCTCGGGTTCGTCGCCGCCGCCCCAGACGACGGCGGCCGAGGGCCGCTCGCCCTGCGCGGGGACGACCGGCGCGAGGTTCGCTTGGAACCCCTCGTGGACCTGTTCGAACGCCTCGAAGCGGTCCTCGCGCTGAAACACCTGCGCGAGCTTCTCGAACGCCTCGTAGAGGTCGTAGTAACGGTAGTCATCGTGCCACGCGTAGCCGCGCGAGAAGATGCTGTTGCCGAAGAACGGACCGACCTGCGTGCTGATCTCCTCGATGTCGGCTTCCGACCACTGGCCGCGGTTCAGGAGG
The DNA here is from genome assembly GCF_000337835.1 of Haloferax sulfurifontis ATCC BAA-897. Lineage (GTDB taxonomy): Archaea > Halobacteriota > Halobacteria > Halobacteriales > Haloferacaceae > Haloferax > Haloferax denitrificans. The sequence goes on from NZ_AOLM01000008.1 coordinate 190,798, forward strand.
AAGTTCGGGTCGGCGACGTGCACGTCAGCGTTCAGCTCGTAGAACTGCTCTTTGCCGACGCCGCTGTCGCCCCACAGCTGGCGGATGGACGACTTGTCGACGCTCACGTCCGGAATCTCGTCGTAGTACTGCGTGTGGTACCGGCCGGGGAGCCAGACGCCCATCGGCGCGTCGAGGCCGAGCGCGACGCCCATGTCCGCCCAACTGCCGTTGTTCGCGACCCACGTCTCCGGGACCGAGTCGAACGTGACCTCGCCGACCGGCTCTATCGACACCGAGTAGGACTCCGACGCCTCGGTCGTCGACTCGGTCTCGTTCGCGGTCTCGGTCTCCGCCGCCGCCTCTGTCGTCGCGGCCGCGGTCGTCTCATCCTCAGACTCTGTCGTCGTTTCCGACCCGCCGCCGCCGGTACAGCCGGCGAGCAGGCCGCCCGCGACGACCGCCCCGCCGTACTGCAGATACTCGCGCCGCGTCGATTCTCGACCGCCGCGTCCGTCGTTTGCCATGTCTTTTAGGCTTACCTAAATGGTTAAAACGTCTTCGGAATTTAGGCGAGCCTAATCACCCTGCGGGGACGGGGAAAGGGGGCGGCTCAGTCCGTCGCGTCGACGGGCGCTCTGACGGCGAGGACCGAGAGATCCGAGTACGGCGTCGAGTCGGGACCGCTCCCGCCGGCCGACTCGCGCAGGTCGCCGAGCGTGGTCCGAGTGATTCGCTCGTCGTCGTGGGTCAGCCGTTCGAGCACGAGCGCGTCCAGCGAGGGGTCAGCGCCCGAATCGACGAGGAACTCCGCGATGTCGCCCGGCATCCAGTCGAACGGCCGCGGCAGGACGAGCAGGTGGCGCTCGCCGACCGCCTCGGCCAGTCGGTCGAGATCGGCGTCGAGCGACCCGCTTTTGTGGAGCGTGACGAACCGCGTGTCCTCCATCGGCGTCCGGGCGCGACTCGCGGCTATCTGGAGCGACGAGATGCCCGGAATCACCCGCACCGGTCGCTCGACGGCCCGCTGGACTTTCCCGAGGAACTGGTAGCCCGAGTGGTTCGGGTCGCCCATGAGGACCGCCGTCCCGCGCTCGCCGGCCGCGACGCGCCTCCCGAACTCGGACAGCGCCTCTGCTTCGTCGGCGTAGCCGCAGGTGAGCAGGTCGGCGTCGGTCTCGTCGGCCACGAAGTCGACGACCGTCTCGAAGCCGACGACCACGTCTGCCTCCCGAATCGCTCGCCGCCCGCGAGGCGTCAGATACTCCGGGTTGCCGGGGCCGATTCCGACCGCGTAGACCGGCGCGTCGGCGACCGCGGAGCCCTCGGCGTCCTCACCGCTCCCGTCGATTCCGTCGATGCTCGGTTCGGGCGCGGCCGCGGCGAACGCCGCCGGGTCCGGCCCCGAATCGAGGTCGTACGGGTCGTTCTCGTCCTCACTCATGATCTGCGAGGTCTACGTCGCCGTTGCGAACGTCGCTCGCGACGTGAATCAGTTCGTTCGTGAGCGCGGCCGCGAGACCGCTCCCGCCGCGTTTCCCGACGTTCGTCACCGCGGGCACGTCGTACTCGTCGGCGATTTCGCGGACGCGCTTCCGGCTCTCTTCGGCCTTCACGAAGCCGACGGGCGTCGCCACGACGGCCGCCGGTCGGGTCCCGTTCTCGATGCAGTCGCACAGCGCTAACGCGGCGGTCGGCGCGTTGCCGACGACCGCGATTGCGCCGTCGTAGACGCCTTCCTTGTCGAGTTCGAGCACCGCGGCCGCGGTCCGGGTCATGCCCGTCTCGGCGGCGAGTTCGGCTCCGTTGCCGATTGCCTTCCGCACCGGGCAGTCGTGGCCGCGGCCCGTGACGCCGGCTTTCGCCATCGTGATGTCGGTCACGATGGGTCGCTCGTCGAGGACGGCTCTCGCGCCCGCGACGACCGGTTCGTTCTGGCACCGGATGAGGTGCTGGAACTCGATGTCGCCGGTCGAGTGGACCGCCTTCTGCCGCAGTCGGTCGGTCAGCGTCTCGTCGGGGACGAACGTCCGGACGATGTCCATGCTCGTCTCCGCGATGTCCATCGCTTCCTGCGTCGTCGCGCCGAGGTCGGCGTAGACGTCTCGTTCAGTCATCGGATTGGGTCTGCGTCATGGCGTTCGTCGTGCTCGCTTCGAGGTCGCCCTCCACGGAGAGGTTGATGTCCTGCAACCGCTCTCGCACGTCGTCGTCGGCGTCCCACAGGTCGCGGTCGATGGCTTCGAGGAACGTCGCGGTGATGCTTTCGAGCGCCCACGGGTTCACGTCGCGCATCCACTCCTGTCGGTCCTCGTCGAAGGCGTAGGCGTCGGCGAGACTCTCCCAGAGCGTGTCGCTGACGACGCCCGTGGTCGCGTCCCAGCCGAGCGCGACGTCGACCGTGGTCGAGAGGTCGCCCGCGCCCTTGTAGCCGTGGTCCTCCATGCTGTCGAGCCAGTCGGGGTTGAGGACGCGCGCCCGCATCGCCTTGCGGACTTTCTCCTCGTTCGTGTAGACGCTGACGTTGTCGGGGTCGCTGGAGTCGCCGACGTACGAGGCCGGGTCGCTCCCCGAAATCTCGCCGACGGCGGAGACGAACCCACCGTGGAAGGCGTACCAGTCCGAGGAGTCGAACTCGTCCTGCTCTGCGGTGTCCTCGATTTTCACCGTGGCCTCGACGCCGCTCAGGCGGCGCTCGAAGGCTTCGTGGGCCTCGGTCACCTTGCCGCGACTCCCGAGGGCGTAGCCGCCCCACTGGACGAACACGTCCGCGAGGTCGCTCCGGTCGTCCCACTCGCCCTCGTCGACGGCCTTGTTCGTCCCCGCGCCGTAACCGCCGGGCGTCGTCGTGAACACGCGGTGTTTGGCCAGTGTCTCGGCCTCGTCGGCGTCGACGCCCTCCGATTCGAACTCGGCGGCGTCCTCCTCGACGTGCTTTTTCACGTAGTTCAGCTCGTGGGGTTCGTCGAGTTCGACCACCGCGTCGACGGCGTCGTTGACGACGCTCGCGGCCTGCGGGAACGCGTCGCGGAACAGCCCCGAGACGCGGGTGGTCACGTCGATTCGCGGGCGGTCGAGTTCGTCCAGCGGAATCGGCTCCACGTCGTCGACGCGGCCCGCGTCGGTCCACACCGGTTCGACGCCCATGAACGCGAGCACCTGCGCGATGGTCTCGCCGCGGGTCCGGACCGTCGGCGTCCCCCACGCGACGACCCCGAACTCCTCGGGGTACTCGCCGTGGCCGTCGTAGTGGCGGTCCAGAACGCCCTCGGCGACGCGCTCGCCGACGCTCCACGCCGGCTTGGCCGGGACTTTCCGCGGGTCGAGCGTGTAGAAGTTCCGCCCGGTCGGGAGCAGGTCCACGCCGCCGCGGGTCGGCGCACCGGAACCGCCGGGCCGGACGTACTCGCCGGCCAGCGCGTCCGCAGTCTGAGGAATCTCGGCTTCCGCGGCCGCGACTCGCGGGGCCGCCTCGTCGCAGATGAACGCCAGCACCTCGCGCAGGTCGTCGTGCGCGCCCCGCTTGGCTTTCGCGTCGCCGAGTTGGTCGATATCGACCACGAGCAGGTTCATGTTCACCTCGTCGTCGGGGCCGGCGTCGACCTCCGACTCGGGCACGTCGAAGCCGCGGTCGGCGAGTGCGGAGACCAGTTCGACGCACTGGTCGTAGACGCGGTCCGCGGCCTCCGAGAGGTACATCCCGAGGTCGTCGTCGTACGTCCCCGGTTCGTCCCGCATCCGGTCGTAGTCGACGCCCATGACGCCCGCGACGCTCTCGCGGAGACTCGGCGTGTCGGCGTTCGGGAGCCGAGTGAGCGCGACGAGGTACTCCACGAGCCGGTCGCGCTCGGGCGGTTCGCCCATCGTGTGGAGGCCCATCCGAATCTGCGTCGTCTTCACGTCGGTCAGGTACTCGTGGACGCGCTCGACCAGTTCGTCGAAGTCGACGGCGTCGGCATCGACGCCGGAACCGGAATCCGCGCCGCCGATGGCGTCACCGACCGCGTCGGCGTCGTCGAACCCGAGTTCGACCGCGAGGTCGAGGTCGTCGACCGCCGCAACGAGGAGTTCGCGGAGTTGGTCGCCGCGCTCGGGGCGGGCCTCGTCCATGCCCGCCTCGCGGTACTCGCGGGCGAGTTCTTCGAGGTCCGCGAGGTCGTCGTAGGTTCCCGCCGTGCGCATGACCGGCGTGAGGTAGTCCACGATGGCCGCGTACGACCGGCGCTTGGCCTGCGTCCCCTCGCCGGGGTTGTTGATGATGTACGGGTAGACGTTCGGGAGGTCGCCGACCAACTGGTCCGGCGCGCTCTCGCCGTTCAGGCCGACGGTCTTGCCGGGGAGCCATTCGAGGCTCCCGTGGGTGCCGAGGTGGACCACGGCGTCGGCGTCGAACTCCTCGCGGAGCCACGCGTAGAACGCCACGTAGTCGTGCGGCGGCTGGAGGTCCGAATCGTGGTACACCTTCGAGGGGTCCATCCCGAAGCCGCGGGGGGGCTGGACGGTCACGAGAACGTTCTCGAACTCGACGCCCGGAATCGCGAATGGTCGCTCGGGCGGGTCGCCCCACTCCTCGACGACGTTGTCGCGGAAGCGGTCGTCGGCGTCGGCGAACCAGTCGGCGTACTGGTTCGGAGACACCACGTCGACGCTCAGGTCCCGCACGTCTTCGGGGGCGACCCAGCGGTCGTCGAGGGTCAACTGCGAGGTGAGGTCGTCGATGAGCGCCTGCCCGTCCGCGGGGAGGTCGCCGACGGCGTAGCCTCGCTCTCGGAGTTCCGACAGGAGATTGACCGTGCTCTCGGGGCTGTCCATCCCGAAGGCCGTTCCGATGCCGTCGTCGCTCGGCGGGTAGTTGTGGAGGACGACCGCGACGCGCTTCTCGTCGTTCGGCAGGTGGCGGAGCCGCGCCCAGTTGACCGCGAGTCGGGCGACGTGGTCCACGCGGTCCTCGATGGGGAAGTGCTGTTTCGGCGCGCTCCCGACGCCGGCCTCGTCTTCCATCCGCTCTTTCCCGCTTATCGGGTGGGTGATGACGTTGCCGTCGAACTCGGGGAGCGCGACCGACAGCGCGAGTTCGAAGCCCATCACGCCCGTGTCGCTCGACTCGTACCGGCTTCGGGAGCGCATGGTCGTGACGGCCTGTAAGACGGGAACGCCGAGTTCGGCGAGGAACACGTCCTCGGCGTCAGCGCCCTCGTCGTCGGCGTCGCGGCCGCGCTCGCTCATCGACAGCGAGAACATGAAGGAGCTGACGACGGCGTCCACGACGGGGCCGTCGTCGTCCGAAAACCAGTTCCGGGCGACCCACTCGGCGTTCTCCTGTCTCTCCTCGTCGGTCGCGGGGTTGCAGAACGCCGGCAGGACGTTCGCGCCGAGCGATTCGAGCCGCTCCACGAGCGCGTCCACGTACCGGGTGTTCGCGTGCGTCCAGTGGGACTCGTAGAACCAGACGCCGATGGTCGGCTTGTCGGGATCGTGAGTGTCGAGCAGTTCGTCGTACTCGACGCCGGGGTAGTCCGGGTGGTAGACGCCCTCGGTCGGGAGTTCGACCGGGTCGTCGACTTCGGTCTCGATGCCGGCGTACTCGGCGGCGAGGAACCGACAGAGGTTCTCGACGTTCACCGCGCCGCCGCGGTCGAGGTAGTCGCAGACGCGCCCGCGGTCCGCGTCGGCGACGGTCGTGTCCCGCCGCGCGAAGGCGTCGCCGGTGGCCTTGACGACGAGCGGCACGCCCGCGGCTTCGAGCCGTTCGACCGCGTGGTCGTAGCCGGGCATGCTGTCTTCGGCCCCGTGGAGCCAGAAGACGGCCGCCGTCGCCGACTCCAACTCGTCGACGAAGGCGTCCGCGTCGGTCACGTCGTCCAAATCGCTCGCGGAGCGGACGACGAGGTCGATTCCGTCGAGTCGGCGCGCGGCCCGCTGGACCGCGCCCAACTCGTTTTCGGTCGCTGTGTACAGTCCGATTGTCGGTGTCATTGATAAAGTGTTATTGTCTTACTGCAACTACAATTTCGTATTCGATGACGACTCAGACGCTTCCGTTCTCCGCTATCGTCGGGCAAGACGAACTGAAACGGGCGCTGTTGGCCGTCGGGGCCAACGGCGACCTCGACGGCCTCCTCGTCCGCGGCGAGAAGGGCACCGCGAAGTCGACCGCGGTCCGCGCGCTCGCCGGCCTCCTGCCCGAACAGAAGGTCGTCGCGGACTGTCCGTACGGCTGTCCGCCGGACCCGGACGACCCGGCCCGCCAGTGCGACTCGTGTCGCGCCCGCGACGACCCCGCGGTCGAGCGCCGGTCGGTCCCGCTCGTGACGCTCCCGCTCGGCGCGACCCGCGACCGGGTCGCGGGCACGCTCTCCGTCGCCGACGCCCTCGACGGCGAGGCGTCGTTCGACCCCGGGCTCTTGGCCCGCGCGAACCGCGGCATCCTCTACGTGGACGAGGTGAACCTCCTCGACGACCACCTCGTCGACCTGCTTTTGGACGCGGCCGCGAGCGGCGTCAACCGCGTCGAGCGCGACGGCGTGAGCGTCGAACACCCCGCCGAGTTCACCCTCGTCGGGACGATGAACCCCGAGGAGGGCGACCTCCGGCCCCAGCTCCGGGACCGCTTCGCACTCCAAGCGACCGTCGTCGGGAGCCGCGACATCGACGACCGCGTGGAGATTATCGACCGGGCGCTGGGGGACGGCGACGACACCGAAGCGGCCGGCGACGACCGCCGCGAGGCGACCGCGGCGCTCGAAGCCGCGCTCCGCGAGGCGACGGACCGCCTCGACTCGGTCGCGCTCCCGGCCGAGTTCAAGCGCGACATCGCCGAACTCTGCGTCGACGCCGGCGTCGAGGGCCACCGCGCCGACATCGCCATCGCCCGGGCGGCCCGCACCCTCGCGGCGCTCGACGGCCGGACGAAGGTGCTCGAAGGCGACGTGCGCGAGGCGGCCGCGCTCGCGCTCCCGCACCGACTTCGGAGCCGCCCGTTCGACGACGACCCGGACGTCGACGACGTGCTCGACGACCACTTCGACGGGGAAGACGACCGGGACGACGGTGACGCCGAGGAGGATGGTAGCGGTGACGGGAGCGAAGGTGCCGGTGGCGACGGCGATAGTGACGGGGGAGACGACGGCGATGGTGGCGATAGAGACGACGACGGTGGAGGCGACGGCCGCAACGACGACGGTGGCGAGGAAGCCGGTTCCGACGCCGCGGGAGATTCTTCTGATTCCGATGCCGGGGACGACGCTGACGGGGACGATGCCGGCGGCGACGACCGAGGTGGAGCGGTCGGCGGAGCCGACGAGAGCGGACCCGAAGACGGCGATTCGGAAGACGGAAGTCCCGGAGACGGCGATACCGACGACTCCGGAGATGACGGCCTCGAAGACGACGACCCCGACGAGGCGACGCCGCTTCTCCCCGGCCAGCGCCGGGCCGCCGTCGGCGACGCCGAGCGCCCGCCGGTCGAAGAGGCGACCCTCGACGCGGAGACGCCCGGTGACGGGAGCCGCGCCGCAGTTCGGGAGTCGCGGCAGGGCCGAGGCTCGCGGGTGCGGACCGAACCGGCGACCGAGACCGACGACATCGACGTGCCGGCGTCGGTCCGGGCCGCCGCCTCGGCCGGTCGGTCCCGCGTCACCCGGTCGGACCTCAGAACCGCGGTCGCCCGCGGGTCCGCCGAGACGCTCGTCGTGTTCGTCGTGGACGCGAGCGCGTCGATGCGCGCCGCGATGCGGCGGGCGAAAGGCACCGTGCTGTCGCTCCTCGAAGACGCCTACGAACAGCGCGACGAGGTCGCGTTCGTCGCCGTCGCCGGCGACGACGCCGAGGTGTTGCTCCCGCCGACCGACAGCGTGACGCTGGCGGCGCGGCACCTGAAGGTGCTCCCGACGGGCGACAGGACGCCGCTTCCGTCCGGGCTGGACGCCGCCCGTCGGGTCATCGACCGCTCGGACGCCGACGCCGCGCTCGTGGTCGTCGTCACCGACGGCCGGGCCAACGTCGCGGACGGCAGTCCCACCGGACAGACCCGGTCGGCGGCGCGGCACCTCGCCACCGCCGACGCCTCGGTCGTCGTCGTCGACGCCGGCGACGACGGTATCGGCGTGACCGACATCCTCGTCTCCGAGACGGGCGCGCGGCGCATTCCCCTGTCCGACCTGTCGGCCGAGCGGGTCGCCGAGGCCGCGCGCTCGGCGGACGGGCAGTAGCCGGGACTCGGTCGTCTCTTTTGGCATGGTGTGACCCTATCGAACCGGTCGCGTGCGGAGCCGGTACGCCCCGCGAGTGACGCCCTCGTCGTGGTACTCGACCGGCTCTTCGACCACCGCGAGGACGCCCCCGCCCGCGGCGACGGCGGTCGGAATACCGGGGAGTCCCTCCGTTTCGACGTGCCCCGCGTCGGGGGCGAAAACGTGGACGCCGTGGCGCTCGGCCTCTCGCTCCCTGAAGTGCTGGGCGGACGGCACGAACGCCCGCGAGCCGGTGGCGACGGCCGCCCGTGCGAACCCGCCGGTGTCGCGGGTCCACAGGCGCTCGCCCTCGTCGACCGAGACGCCGACTGCGGTGTGTTCGTCGGGGTGTCGCGCGTCCGGGTCGCGGGTCGACTCGGCGAACGTGTTCCCCGTGACGAAGACGGCGGTTCCGTCGGCGACGCAGACGTGGGTCGGGTATGCGTAGACGGTCTCGTCGCCGACGCGGCGCTCGGTCGCGAGGTCGAGTCGCCACCGCGTCTCCCCGTCGAAATCGATGAGGTAGCCGCGTTTGTCGCCGTGGCTGGCGACGGCGACGGCGTCGCCCGCGAAGGCCACGTCGCCGACGCGTCGGTCCCCGTCGGTGTCGGGGTCCCACGACGCGACCCGCGCCCCGGAGTGTGCGTCGAGGAGAACGAGACCGTCCTGTTCGGGGTTCGGACAGCGGTTGTACGCGACGGCGACGCGGTCCCCCTCGGCGGCGACCGCGATGGGCGACGCGTGGACGTGTCTGCGCCACGCGAGCCGCCCGTCTCGGTCGAACCCGAGGACGACGCTCCGCCAGGCCCTGTCCTCGCCGTCCCGCTCGTAGCGCCGGGCGGCGACGACGACCCTGTCGCCCGTCACCGCGAGGTCGACGACGTAGGGGCGGAAGAAAAGCGAGTCCTTCGTCGCCGTGCCCACGTCGTCGGCCGTCGCGTACGTCCAGCGGGCGACGCCCGTTTCGGCGTCGAGGACGCGAACCAGCCCGTCGCCGCCGCGCTCGCCGACGACGAGGGCGCCGTCTGTCGCGGTCATCGACACGACGGAGTGCTCACCGCGCGCCCGCCAGCGCTCGCCGGCGTCGGGCGCGGCGTCGGAGGCACTGGTCGCGTCGGTAGCAGTCTCCAGCGCGACGACGCGGCCGTCCGCGGTCCCGACGAAGACGGCGTCGGCGGTCGCTTCGACCGCGGAGCGCGCCCAGTTGTGGCGACTGCTCGCGGGGTCGACTTCGCCGAGGTCGCGGCGGGCCGTGAGTGGGGACGGTGCCATCGGGACTCAGTCCTCGACGGGGAAGGCGTCGTGGAGCGTGTGGTGCGTCTCTCCGAGGTCGTCGAGGAACGCATCGGCTCCCTCGCGGATGCGGCGAAGCGACCGCTCGGCGTCGCGGACGGCGACGAGCCGTCCCCGAAGGTAGCCCGATTGCGGGTCGTCCTCGTCGATTCGCGTCGCCTCCTCTTCGAGGTCGACGAGCGCGGCGTCGAGATGCCGCTGGGCCTCGTCGAGGGTGGTCGCGTTCGCGAGCGCCTGAATCGGGCCGGGGTCGGCGTCGCCGAGGTAGTCTTCGAGTTCGGCTTCGGCGTGTCGCTTCGCGTGTTCGTCGGTCGTTCCGGTGATGTTCAACAGCGCCAGTCGGAGCGCTTCGAGTTCTGCGCAGGCCATGGTTAGAGTGATTGGTGGACGAGGTTCGAGACGATGCGGTCCCGTTCGAGGTGGGACGAGACGATGCGGTCGGTGTCGTCGGGCGTCACGCCGCCGTACCAGACGCTGTCGGGGTAGACGGCGACGATCGGGCCGTCACCGCACTGGCCGAGACACGAGCTACGAGAGACGTGCACGTCGCAGTCATCGGCGTCGCGCACGCCCTGTCTGAGCTCTTCGAGGACGGTCGCCGCGCCGCTGGCGGCGCAGGTCTGGTTCGTGCAGACCGCGACGTGTTTCTCGGGGGCGTCGTGGACGTGCGGGTCGTCGTCCACGTCGGTTCGGTCGGCGTGTTCGGCCTGATGGACGAGCGAGCGGAGCATCGCGCGCGCGCCGCCCTCGTCGTCCTCGTAGCCGGCGAGTTCGACCTTGTACTTGCAGGTGTCGCAGGACATCTCGACGCTCCCGGTGCGGGCCTCTCGATACCGGTCGGCGAGCGTCTCGACCACCCGGTCGTCCGCGCCGAGCGGTCCCGACGCGCCGGCGTCGACGTAGGGGTACTCCTCGTCGAACGTCTCGGCCGTGTCCACGATTCGCCCCGTCAGCACGCCGTCGCCGAGCATGTACGGGAGGACGACGACCGCGTCCGGGCGGTCCTTGGCGACGGTGTGAAGCGTCTCCTCCAACCGGGGCGTGGTGACGCCGATGAACGCCGATTCGACGCGGGTGAACCCGCGGCCCTCGTACAGCAGGCGCGCCAGTTTGTGCACGTCGCCGTTCGAGTCGGGGTCGCTCGACCCGCGGGCGCAGAGCACGACCGCCACGTCGTCGTCCTCGCGGTCGACGCCGAGGTCGGACTCGACCGCCCGCGCCCGCTCGTCCAGCAGGTCCACGAGCGAGGGGTGGATGCCGAGGTGCGACCCGAACCGGAACTCGGTGTCGTCGTGGGTCGCGCGGGCCCGCTGGACCGCCAGCGGCACGTCGTTTTTCACGTGGCTCGCGGCGAAAAGCGAGAGGGGGACGACGGTCATCGTCCGGCAGGTCGGTGCCAGCGACTCGATTGCGTCGTCTATCGACGGCTCGGCGAGTTCGATGTACGCCGCGTCGACCGGAACCGACAGCCGCGACTCCAACTTCGCGGCGAGCGTCCGCACCTGCTCGTTGGACGCCTCGCGGCGCGAGCCGTGGCCGACGAGGAGCACCGCGTCGTCGTCGAGCGCCGGGTCGGGCCGTTCGAGGCTCATGCGTTCTCGGCCTCTTCGAGACTGCGGACGAGCTTTCGCCGCCGCGTCGGCGCGAACAGGCTCGTCCCGTCGCTTCCCTCGTAGACCCACTCGCCGAAGCCGGCGGCCGCGTCGTCGTCGATACCGAACCAGTGGCCGCCCGACGAGGTCTCCTGAATCGGGCCGGTCGGCGCGTCAGCGGGGCAGGCGTCGAGCAGTCGGTTCACGGTGTCGAGGAGCGCCCGGTCGTCGTGGACGAACGAGATGCCGACCGTCCCCGCCGAGGACTTGAAACAGACCGTCCCGCAGGATTCGAGGAGCCCCCGAAGGAGCTGTTTTCGCCGGTCTTCGAACACGTCGAAGCGGTAGCCGCCGGCGTCGTCGCCGACGGGGAGGCCGAACGCGGCGCTCGCGCTTCTGACCACGTCGCCTTCGACCATGACGTGGTACTCGTCTTTGACGCGGGTGACGGCGGTGTTGTGCGCGTATTCTCGTTCCGTCTCCCGGCGGTCGATTTCGCCGCCGCCGGCGATGGCCGCGAGGCGGTTCGCGCAGGTCTCGTCGTTCGTCAGCGCCGTGAACTGCCCCGGCTCGACGCGGCCGCCGCCGGCGACGTGGCCCCACAGGTAGGCCGTCTCGGGCGCGCTCTTCAGGAGGTCGTCCGCGGGGTCGACGCCGACGTCGCTCACGCGTCCACCTCCCGGACCGAAATCGCGCCGGGCGGACAGGCTCGGGCCGCGAGCGTCGCGTCGTCGTCCGCCTCCGCGTCGCCTTCGAGGAGGGCGATGACGCGCTCGTCGGTGCGCTCGACGCTCACGACGCCGGCCGCGTCGGGGTCGATTGTGGCGAGGCCGTCGTCGTCCTCGACGAACCGCCCGTCGCGGGCGAGACAGGCGAAGATGCCGTCGCAGGCGTCTCGGTCGATTGCGATTTCGAACATCTCAGTACTCGTATTTCTGCTCGTAGCCCCGCGGCGTCACCATCCGGTCGTCCCAGACGTACGTCTCCTCGTTGCCGACCAGTAGCGTCGTCGTCATGTCCACGAGGTCGGTCTCGCCGAGGTCGGGGAGTTCGCGGAGTTCGACGATTTCGACTTCCTCGTCGTCGCGGCCCGCGCCGTGGACGATGCCGACCGGCGTGTCGGGCGCGCGGTGTTCGAGGAGAATCTCGCAACACTTCTCGTAGTTCGACCGGCGCTTGCGGCTCCACGGGTTGTAGATGGCGATGGTGAACCCCTCCTTGGCGGCCGCGTGGAGGCGCGACTCGATGGTCGGCATCGAGGTCAGGTGGTCCGAGAGGCTGATGGTCACGGTGTCGTTGACGAGCGGCGCGCCCAGCCGGGCCGCGCAGGACTGCGCCGCCGGGACGCCCGCGACCACGTCGAAGTCGACCACGCTCGCGGTCGCGCCCTTCGATTCGAGGATTTCGAGCGCGAGGCCGGCCAGCGCGTACACGTTGGGGTCGCCGCTTCCGACGATTGCCACGTCGTTGCCGGCGAGCGTTCGGTCGACCGCCTCCTCGGTCCGGGAGACCTCGCCGCACATCGGCGTCGAGTAGATGTCGTCCGCGCCCTCGACGACGTCGTCGGGGAGGAGTTCGATGTAGGTCGTGTAGCCCACGATGTGGTCGGCCTCGCGGAGGGTGTCTTTCGCCAGCGTGGTCATCTCGCTCGCGCGACCGGGTCCGAGGCCGACGGCGACGAGTTGGCCCGGTTCGCCGTCGAAGTCCTCGATGGTGGCTTCGACCTTCTCCGCGGTCTGTTCCCTCTTCGACCCGCCCGACCCGCCGCCGCACTTCGAGGATGACTCGCCGTCGGCCTTCGAGGACGACGCGCCGCACTTCGAGGGCGTGTCCTCGGCCTTCGTGTCCGCTTTTGTCGTCGTCTCGGTCTCGGTCTTCGCTCCGCCGCAGTTCGATTCGGATTCCGTGTCTGATTTGCTCATGCGTTAGAAGTCGTCGACGTCGCGCCCGCCGCGGGGCGTGACCAGGTACGTTTCGTAGTCGTTGCTCCAGGGTTCGGTCTCGTGGGTGCCGATGAGAATCGAGGTTCCCATCCCACCCACGTCGTCGTCGTGGGCTTTCGCGTCGCCGAGGGTCGTCACCGAGAACGTCTCGTCGTCCAGATTCCGGCCGGCCTCGCCGCGGCCGGCGTCGTTGAAGATGCCGACCGGCACGTCGTCGGCCCGCTCCTCGCGGACCACGTCGATGGCGCGTTCGTAGTTCCGCCAGCAGTTGTACAGGACGATGACGAAGCCGCTGATGGCGGCCGCGCGCAGTTTCTCCTCGATCTCGTCCCAGCCGCGCCACTTGTCGGACAGCGAGACCGTACAGAAGTCGTTCGACAGCGGCGCGCCCATCATGGCCGCGCCGCCGAGCGCCGCGGTGACGCCGGGGACGATTTCGATCGGCACGTCGGTCGCCTCGTCGCCTTTCGCCATCGTGAACACGAGGTCGGACTTCCCGTAGACGTTCGGGTCGCCGCCCGAGACGTGGACCACGTCCTCGCCGTTTCGGACGCGCTCGAACGCCTCGCGGGTCAGTTCGACCTGCTTTCCCATCGACGAGCGGACGACCTCCGGTCCGTCGTCGCTTTCTTCGGGCGGGAGCGTTCCGTCGTCGCGGAGGAACTCCTGATAGAGGTTCGACGCGACGACGCAGTCCGACGTCGAGACGAGTTCCTTCGCCCGCTTCGTCATGTGGTCCGGGAGACCGGGGCCGATGCCGACGACGTAGAGCGTCCCGTAGTCGTCGGGCACCTCGTCGCGGTCGCCGGAGCCGACCGCCGGTTCGGTCGGCTCGTCGCCGTCACTCATCGTCCCACCGCCACGGTCACGGCGTCGTCGTAGCGCCGCTTTTCGACGACCAGTTCGTGGTCGCGGCCGCCGGCGATGGCGCTCGCCTCGGCGATACCGGGCCAGCCGATGAGTTCCTTCGACCGCGAGGGCGTCGGTCCCTCGAACTCCGAAAGCGTCTCCTTTTCGAAGTAGACGACGCCCGCGCCGATTTCCTCGGCGGCGTCGAGCATGCCGGGTTCGTCCGCCTTTCGCGTGCCGGTGGCGACGAACTCCACGTCGTCCCAGTCGCGGTCGGCGTCGTCGAGCGCCCGTTCCCACGCCGTCAGGAACTGCGCTTTCTTCGCGCCGGAGACGCTCCCGGTCCCGAGGACGACGCCGTCGTCGCCGTTTCGCTTCAGGACCGTCACGTCGTCGCCGACGAGCACCGCCTTCGGACCGTCGAGGCGAGCGACGGGACCGAGTTCGTCGTTGAGGACGGCGAGGTTCGTCGCCACGGTCGAATCGCCGTTGACGACGTGGGAGTCGAGCGCCTTCGCCTTGCTCTCGACGCCCTGCTTGCCCGCGGCCTCCGAGGCGGTCGTCATCGCCGGGACGGCCCCGAGTTTCGAGAGGTCGTGGGCGACCTGATTCGCGCCGTGGTGGCCGCCGGTGAGCGGAATCGCCCACGTCAGTTCCTCGTCGACGACGACGACCGCCGGGTCTTCCCACTTGTCGTCGAGGAGGCCCGCGGTCTTCCGCATGGCGATGCCGCTGGCCATCAGGCCGACGAAGCAGTCGTACTCGCCCCAGTGGTCGGCGAACACGTCGCCGTGGTACGTGAGGACGTCTATCCGGTCGTAGTCGTCCGCGAGGTCCCGCTTGATTTCCTCCGCCGTGTCGAGCTTTCGCTCGAAGCTGACGATGGCGATTTCGTCGGCGACCTCGCCGTCGCTGTCGGGAGTGCTACAGTGGCCGCTTCCGGAGTCTGCCGAGTTGTCGCTCATTGTGTCTGCCCCTCTGTTTCAGAATCCGGTTCGTCGTTCGGCGCGTCGCCGCCGCGGGCCCAGTCGCCGTAGAGGAACGACCGCTCGTAGTCCGAGCCGGTCACCGCCTCGCCGATGATGACGAGCGCGGAGGCGCGGTAGCCCGCGTCTTCGACCCGCTGGCCGATGGTCTCGATGGTTCCCTCGATGACGTCTTCGTCAGGCCACGAGGCGTGGTAGACGACCGCGACGGGCGTGTCGGGGTCGTGACCCTCGTCCAGTAGTCGGTCCATCGTCTCGGCGACGGCGTGGGTCCCGAGGTAGATGCAGACCGTGGTGTCGCCGAAGCCCACGAAGTCGCCGATGTGGTCCTCCTCGGGCGAGAGCGTCCGACCCTGCGGTCGAGTGAAGACGACGTGGTTCGAGACCTCGTTCAGCGTCAACTGGGTTCGGAGCGTCGCGCTCGCGGCGAACGCCGAGGTGACGCCGGGGACGAGATACGTCGGAACGCCCGCCTCGGCCAGCGCGTCCATCTGCTCCAAGGCGGCCCCGTAAATCGCCGGGTCGCCGCTGTGGAGTCGGACGACGGTTCGGCCCGACTCGTAGGCGTCGGCCATCAGCGGAATCAGCTCTTCGAGGTCCTTGCCGACGCTGTTGACTCGCTCGGCGTCGGCGCAGAACTCGTCTAAGAGCTCGCTGTTGACGAGCGACCCCGCGTGAACCACGAGCTCGGCGTCCTCGACGAGCTTTCTTCCGGCGACGGTGAGCAGGTCCGGGTCGCCCGGCCCCGCGCCGACGAAGGGGATTCCATCCTCGTCGGTGAAGCCGGTGTCCGCGTCGCCGTCGACGCTCACGCCGACCCCCCCGATTCGACGCCGTCGAACGCGGCGGTCGCCACGTCGCGCTCGACGCCCTCGCGTTCCGCGTAGGCCAGCGTGTAGTAGTCGCGCTCCGCGAGTTCGTCGGGGTCGTCGGTGACGACCGTCTCGCCCTGCTCCATGAACAGGCGGCGGCCGAACCGAACGTCGTAGCCCGCCTCGGTCAGTTTCTCGTGGGTCGCCGGCGCGTCGGTGACCTTGAACAGCACCATGCGGTCGGGGCCGGTCGGCGCGGAGCCGTTCGCGGCCTCGCGGAGCGCGAGCCCGGTTCCGGATTCGATTTCGACGCCGAGCGCGGTCGTGAAGGCCGTCATCGCGCTCACGCCGGGGACGACTTCGAGGTCGACCTCGGGGTGGAACGCGTCGAGGGTGCGGCGGAGGTGTCCGAACGTCGAGTAGACGTTGGGGTCGCCGAGGGTCACGAACGCAACGTCCTCCGTGTCGGCGCGGGCGGCCACCTCGGCGGCGGCTTCCTTCCACGCGCGGCGGAGTTCGTCGGGGTCGCGCGTCATCGGGAAGTCGAGGTCGCCGATGCGCTCCTCGGGGACGTGGTTCAGCGCGACCGTCCGCGAGAGTCGGCCGGGCGAGTAGACCACCGCCGCCGATTCGAGCAGGCGTTTCCCCTTGACGGTCACGAGGTCGGCGTCGCCGGGGCCGAGGCCGATGCCGTAGACGGTCATAGCCCCTCCGCGCCCCGCCGACCGACGACGACGTAGACCGGGTTGTTCGACCGGAAACTCGTCGCGCCGGCGAGTTCGTAGCCGTGGCTCACCTGCAACTGGACGACCTCCGAGAGCAGGTCGCGCTCGCGGAACGCCTCGATGGCGTCGCCGGCTGGTTCGACCCGCGAGACGTTCATCACGACTCGGTCCACGCCGGTCTCGACGGCGTGGTCGAGGACGGCCTCGAAGTTCCGGCTCCCGCCGACGAACATCGCGTCGGCGTCGGCCGGAAGCCCCTCGGGGGCCTCCGCCTCGCGGAGCGTCACGTCGGCGTCGTAGTCGTTCGCCCCGAGGTTCTTCCGCGTCACGTCCAGCCGCTTCGGTTTCCGTTCGACGGCGGTCACGCGCTCGACCCGCCGGGCCGCCTCGATGGTGACCGAGCCGGTACAGGAGCCGACGTCGACGAAGTGGTCCGTCGACCGCAAGCCGAGTTTGTCGAGCGTGACCGCTCTCACCTCCGGTTTCGTGGGTCCCGCCTTGGCGTCGTGCGGGAGCGTTACCTGTGACATTCGACCTGACAATCCCGGCGCTGTTTGAAAACAATTTTGCTTGGAGTATAGCAACTCAACTTTCATAAAATAGCCCCATCGAGTTATTAAATCGAAATTGTCGAAACACAATCTCGCTTGTTCTCGAAAGTTTTACAATCTTGCTTGGTTTTCCTCAATCTGAGTTTACCATGGCTACGGCGAACACCGTCAACGGTCGAATCGAACGCGCCCGAACCGAACTGGCTCCCACGCAGATGGCCGCGGGAGCCCTCTTCATCGCCGCGCTGGGCTTTACGCTCCTGTTCGTGCAGGACCCGCTCGTCCACGACTCGCTCCATAACTTCCGCCACGCGGCCGGCATCGCCTGCCACTGACGATGTTCGCCGAGTACCTGACGCGGGGAGTGAAGGCGGGGCTGGTCGCCGGACTGGTGTTCGGCCTGTTCATGGCCGTCGTCGCCAACCCCCTCGTCGCCTACGCGGACGAACTGAACCACGCCGCCGTCGAGGAGAGCGGTCACGGCCACGAGGCGGAGAGCGCCCACAGCCACGATTCGGAGGGGGCTCACAGCCACGAGACCGACGGCGCTCACAGCCACGACTCCGGTGACTCGCACGCCGGCGAAGGCGACGGCCATCACGACACCGCGGTGTCGATGGCGGTCACGAAGGCCGTGAGCGTCGCGGCCGGCGGGCTGTGGGGCGTCGTGCTCGGCGGCGCGTTCTTCGGGGTCGCGTTCTTCTTCCTCGAACCGGCGATTCCCGGTCCCGACGCCGCGAAGAGCTACCTGATGGGGCTCGCGGGATTCGTCACCGTCTCGGGCGCGCCGTGGCTGGTCCTCCCGCCGGCCGCGCCGGGCGCGGAGCAGTCGCTTTCGGTGGCGACGCGGCTCCCGCTCTACGCCGGGATGATGCTCGCCGGGGCGCTCGCCTGTCTCTCGGCCGGCTACGCCTACGCCCGCCTGCGCGAGTCGAGCGGCCTCGTCGCGGCCGTCGTCGGTGCGGCCGTTCCGTTCGGTCTGCTCGCGGCCGTCGCCGTCGTCGCCCCCGAAAACGCGGTTCACGGGGCGCTGTCGCCGACGCTCGAAACCGGGCTCACCGGCCTGTTCGCGTTCGGACAGGTCCTCCTGTGGCTGGTTCTCGCGGCGGCGCACGCGCGGCTCCGGTCGTCGAGTGAGTCCGAGTCGGCGACCCCGATTGCGGGCCGGGACTCGGCTCCCGCGGCCGACTGATGCGCGACCGAACCGACGAGGTCCGCGAGCACGGCTTTACCGACCACGTGTTGGTCTGTACGAACAGCCGAGAGTCCGACTACGCCGACTGCGCCGAGGCCGACGGCCCGGCGGTGTACGACGCGGTGACCTCGTGGTTGCGCGACCGTGGCGTCTTCTGGTCGCGGGTCCACGTCGCCGAAACGAGCTGTCTCGGACTCTGTAGCGCCGAGGGGGCCGCGGTCGCCATCCACCCGCGAAACCGGTGGTACTCGGACGTTCGTCCGGACGACGTACCGGCGCTGTTGGCCGACGAGTTCGGTCCCGACGCGTCGAACCTCGGCGTTCGACCCGACCGCTGACCGCCTCGGCGACGACCTCCGGCGTCTGCGCCGCGCCCTTCTCACCGCCGTCTTGCCGCTATCTCCGTGACGAAGCGGGGATTGGACGCAGAACAATAATATCGTTGCACTTCTGATTACGGTTCATGGACGAGAAGGACCTTCGAATCCTCAAGGCCATCGGGACGCTCGAATCGGGGAGCCCCGACCGGATAACCGAGGAGACGGGCATCCCGAAGTCGACCGTTCACTACCGCCTCGAACGGCTCCAAGAACAGGGCATCATCAAGAACGACATCTTCGACATCGACTTCGAGAAGGCCGGGCTGAACCTCACGCTCATCACCGAGGTCTGGGCGGAGTACGGCTCGGAGTACCACAAGGAGGTCGGCGACAAACTCGGCGAGGTGCCCGGCGTCAACGAGGTGTACTTCACGCTCGGCGACACCGACTTCGTCCTGATTTCGCACCTCGCCTCGCGAGCGATGGTCGAAGACCTCATCTCGGAGTTCGAGGAGATAGACGAGATTTCGCGGACGAGTTCGACGTTCGTCATCACGACCATCAAAGACGAGCCGAACCCGCTGAACGACTACGAACTCGAAGAACTGAAAGACGCGCTGCTTCCCGACGTGTCGTAACGCGGTTCTCGTCGGGTCCGCGAACGGATTAGTCTTCGAGTCGCTGGGCGCTCAGGTGCGCCTTGGCCTCCGTCCGGGTCGGAAGCCCGCCGGCGACGGCGAGCAGGACGACGCCGAGCAGACACCAGCCGCCGACCATCGCCCACTCGTAGGGCCACGCCAGCGCCGAGGGCGAGCCGGGGAGGTAGAGCCCGACGAAGAACACCGTCAACAGCAGGCCGAGCGCGCCGACAGCGTAGCCCGCGGGGAGCTTGAACGGCCGGTCGAAGTCGGGGTCGCGGTACCGGAGCACGAGGAACGAGACGACGACGAGGAGCCACGCCGTCACCATGCCGAGGCCGCCGGCGTTGACGACCCACACGAGCATCTGCTCGCCGAACAGGGGGGCGAGCGCCGCCAGCCCGCCGACGAGCACGATTGCGGTCGACGGCGTGTCGTGGTCGTCGTGGATCGTCGCGAGCGTCTCGGGGAGCATGTTCGAGTCGGCCATGGCGTAGATGGCGCGGCTGGCTCCGAGGACGAAGCCGTTCCAACTCGTGAGGATGCCCGCGAGGCCGGCCAGCGCCATGATGCGGCCGATGGTCACGCTGTCGAACGCGATTTCCATCGCCGTCGCCGCGGGGAGCGAGCTCTCGACGAGCGTCGCGCCCGTGGCGACCTGTCCGGCCGCCCAGATGACGGCGATGTAGAACGCGGCGGCGCAGGCGACCGAGAGCCCGATGAGTCCGCCGAGGACCTTCGGCGACACGTCGGCCTCGCCCGCGGCCTGCGGAATCACGTCGAAGCCCACGAACATGAACGGCGTCATGATGGCGACCGTGAACACGCCGCCGATGCCGGCTCCCGCGAGCGGCGGCGACGACGGCGAGGTGCCGTTGAACAGCGCGCCGAGGAGGAGCGTCAGGCCGGACAGCGTGATGACGAGCGCGAGAATCGCCTGGAACTGCGCGGCCGGGCGGACCCCCCGGTAATTGAGGTACGTGATGACCACGGAGCCGATGACGCCCGTCGCCACCCACGTGCCGTAGACCGGCTGGCCGGCGACCGTCCAGAGTTCGAACACGTTGAAGCCGGGGACGATGTACGCGAGGGCGCTCGGGAGCGCAACCGCCTCGAACGCGACGACGCTGATGTAGCCGAAGATTATCGCCCACGTGCAGACGAACGAGCCGGCCGGCCCCAACGCCCGCATGCTGTAGACGTGTTCGCCGCCGACGAAGGGCATCGCCGAGGCGAGTTCGCCGTAGATGAGCGAGACGACGGACACCATGAACCCGCCGAGGATGAACGCCGAAATCGCGCCGGTGACCCCGCTCTGGTCGATGAAGTACCCCGTCTGTACGATCCAACCCCATCCGATCATCGCGCCGAGCGCGAGCACGAACACGTCGCGCTTCGAGAGGACGCGTGAGAGTTCTCCTGTCATGGTTATGATTGACATCACCACATTCTAACTTACCCACTATATATCTTACTGTGTTCAATTTTTAGAGGAAATAAGGAATACAGTTCAATAGAGAATCATGGTCTGGGACGACAAACTGGCCGACGATTCACCGGAAAATCGCCAAACGGCCGGCGGTTCGAACGGTAGTCAACTCGCAGAACCGAAAAAAAGCGTCCGCGTTCGATTCGCCTTCCGGGCGTCGCCGCGGGTGCCGTCGCGGCCGTCGCGCCGGGTTCCGGTTCGGTTACTCGTCGGCGGGCGCGTCCTCGACCCAGACCGTCTTCGTGTTGACGAACTCTCGAATCCCGTGTCGGGAGAGTTCGGTCCCGTAGCCCGAGTCTTTCGTCCCGCTGAAGGGGACTCGCGGGTCCGACGCGACGATGTGGTTGACGGCGACGTTACCCGCGGTGAGCTTCGTCGTGAGCGCCTCGCCGCGTTCCGAGTCGGCGGTCCAGACGCTCGCGCCGAGGCCGTAGGGCGTGTCGTTCGCCACGCGAATCGCCTCCGTCTCGTCTTCGACTTCGATGACGGTAGCGACGGGACCGAACAGTTCCTCGGTCCTCGCGGGCGCGTCGTCGGGCACGTCGGTCAGCACCGTCGGCGGGTAGTAGTGGCCGGGTCGGTCGAGCGGTTCGCCGCCGAGTCGGAGCGTCGCGCCGGCCTCGACGGACGCCGTGACCTGCTCGTGGAGCGTCTCCATGAGGTCCGCCCGCGCCTGTGGCCCCACGTCAGTTCCGGGGTCCGTCGGGTCGCCGACGGTCAGCGCGCGCATCTCCTCGGTGAAGCGTTCGACGAACTCGTCGTAGACTCCCTCGTGGACGAGAAAGCGCTTCGCGGCGATGCAGGACTGGCCGTTGTTCTGCGTTCGCGCCCGCGCGGCCTGCTTCGCGGTCGCTTCGAGCGGCGCGTCGTCGAGGACGATGAACGGGTCGCTCCCGCCGAGTTCGAGCACCGTCGGCTTGAGTTCGCGGCCGCTCGTCTCCGCGACGGCCCGTCCAGCGCGGGTGCTTCCGGTCAGACTCACGCCCCGAACCCGGTCGTCTTCGATGACGCCGGCGACGCGCTCGGCGGGAATCTGCAGCGAGGTGAACACGTCGTCGGGATAGCCCGCCCGCTCGAAGACGGAGGCGATGGCGTCGGCACAGCCGAAGACGTTCGGCGCGTGCTTGAGCACGGCGACGTTGCCGGCGGTGATGTGCGGGGCCGCGAACCGGAACACCTGCCAGAACGGGAAGTTCCACGGCATCACCGCGAGCACCGGGCCGATGGGCTCGTAGGAGACGTACGTCTTCGACCCCGGCACGGTGCCGATGTGCTCGTCCTGCAGGAACTCGGCGGCGTGTTCGGCGTAGTAGTCGCAGACCCACGCGCACTTTTCGACCTCGGAGACCGCCTGCTCTATGGGCTTGCCCATCTCTTCTGTCATCAGGCTCGCGTACTCCTCGCTGTGCTCGCGCAGCACGTCGGCCGCGGACGCGAGCAACTTCTCGCGCCGCGAAATCGGGGTCTCGCGCCACGATTCGAACCGGTCCCACGCGGCGTCCAAGCGCGCGTCGACCGTCGCCTCGTCGTGTTCCTCGTGCGTCTCGATGACTTCCTCGGTTGCGGGGTTGATGGATTTCATGGTCGGCTCTCGGGAGCGCGGCGGTCGCTCGCGACTCCCGCTTGCCCCGACTGTCGTCCCAGATGTTGATAAATGTTCCAGTAGAGTGAGATTATTTGGACTGTGTTCAACGAGCCATCGGTGGCGAACGGAGTCGAGTACGAGGTATCCAGCCACGTTCGAGTTCCGTGCGACCGTCTTGCGACCGAAGATGATGGCTGAATTCGAACTTTGTCCTACACAGTATAATTTATTAGGATTCAGTTTAGAACTTGTGTTCATGAGAGAACGGACGACGAACTCGTCGGTCGAGGCGGCGTACGACGACTACCTCATGCCGATTTGGAAATCGCTGAACGTCCCGGTCGAGCGGGCGTCCGGCTGTACCCTCGAAGACTTCGACGGCAACGAGTACCTCGACGTGTTCTCCGGCATCTCGGTGACGAACGTCGGACACAACAACGAGGCCGTCGTCGAGGCCGCGACCGAGCAGTTAGAGGAGTTCGTCCACGGCTGTTCGTACGTCCACCCCAACCGGCCGGTGGCCGACCTCGCGGAGACCATCGCCGAGGTGACGCCGGGCGTCCTCCAGAAGTCCTTCTTCTGTAACTCCGGCACCGAGGCGGTCGAGGGGGCCATCAAGCTCGCCCGGAAGTACACCGGCTCCAAGGAGGTCATCTCGCTGGAGATGGGCTTCCACGGCCGCACCCTCGGAAGCCTCGCGCTCACCGGCAACAGGGCCTACAAGCAGGACATGGCCCCGACGATTAACGACGTGGCTCACACAGCGCCGCCGTACGCCTACCGGTGTCCCCGCTGTGATGGCGACACCTGCGGCGCGGACTGCGCCGACGCGCTCGAACGGGTCATCGGCTCGCACACCAGCGGCGACCTCGCGGCGGTCGTCGTCGAACCCGTCATGGGCGAGGCCGGCATCGTCGTCCCCTCGGAGGCGTGGCTCAAGCGCGTGCGGGACATCGCCCACGACCACGGCGCGCTCCTCATCGCCGACGAGGTCCAGACCGGCTACGGCCGCACCGGCGAACTGTTCGCCACAGAGCACTTCGGCGTCGAACCGGACATCCTGACGCAGGCGAAGGGCATCGCAAACGGCCTGCCCCTCGGCGCGTTCACGGCCCCCGCGGAAATCGCCGACGCGTTCGGCTCCGGCGACCACCTCTCGACGTTCGGCGGCAACCCCGTCGCCTGCGCCGCCGCGCTGGCGACCATCGAGGAACTCCAGAACGGCATCATCGACAACGCCCGCGAGAACGGCGAGTGGCTCTCGGCCGAACTCGCCACGCTCGAATCCGACTACGACGTGGTCGGCGAGGCCCGCGGCCTCGGGCTGATGCAGGGCATCGAACTCGTCGACCCGGAGACGACCGGCCCGCAACACGTCGCGCCCGCCCCGGACAAGGACCTCGCGGCCGCGGTCGGCGAGCACCTCCGCGAGGAGTCCAACGTCGTCATGGGCGTCGGCGGCTACTACAAGAACGTCATGCGCTTCCAGCCGCCGCTGACGATTTCGCAGGCGCAACTCGGCGAGGCCGTCGACGCGCTCCGCGCCGCGCTGGACGACCTGGCCTGAACAGGAGTCCTCCTTACCGCGCACTCGACCGATTCAGGGGCGGTCCAGCTCTTTGTCCCACGCCTTCCACGTCTTCAGAAGCGGGATGATGGTGTAGTCGTCGACGATTTCCTCGCCGTCGAAGAGGTCCCAGACGTACTCCTTCAGCGCGTTCAGGTCGGTGTGCCACGCGCTGAAGACGAGGTCGTACTCGCCGAGACAGGAACTCGTGTTGTAGACGAGTCCCTCGTCGATGAGCATCGTGATGAACTCGGTCCGCACGTCGGAAGAGACGTGCTGATTGAACGAGACGAGCACCTGCGCGTCGGCGAGGTCGGCCTCCTGGAGGACGATGACCGCGAGGATTTCGAGCACGTCGCTCTCCTGAAGCTTCTCGCGGCGGCGACGAACCGCGGTCCGGGAGAGACCGACGCGCTCGGCGAGCTCCGTGTCTGAGATGCGGCCGTTCTCGTTGAGCGCGCGGAATATCTCGTAGTCGTGCTCGTCGAGGTAGTTTTCGAGGACCGCCTCCGGCGTGTTCGGGTCGGACGGGGCGTCGGCGGACGTGAGGTCGGGGTTTTCCATGGTCGGATGTATTCGGGGGTTCGATTTGAAACTGCTGGTGGCGTAAACGAATCAAAACGACACGTGAGTTGTGCCGAATTGGCTAGTCAACGCGTCGGGGCGGGGTGGTGGTACGAGTTGGTTCGGTCGCGGGACGCCGCGCGAAACGCGGCGTCGAGGGCGATTCAGCGGTTAGGACGGCGGTGGGACCGCGGCGACCGCGGCGTCACCATCCCGTCTCGTCCCGCGAAAGCGGGTCGTAGGGGATGTCGTAGCCGAACGCTTCGGGGCCGATGACGTCGAGCGCCTCGGGCGTCGTGAGCAGTTCGGGCGCGGGAACGCCGAGGACGCGGACGCGCTGGCCGTACCGTAGCGCGTCGGTCATGACCGGCGCGCCGGTGTCGGTGTCGACGAGGCAGATGAGGTCGGGGACGGTCGTGAGAAGCTCGCCGTCGTCGTCCCGCGCGACGAGGAACTCGTTTTGGAACTCGATTTCGAGAGTCGCGTCCTCGTCCAACCCGGCGAGCGTGACGCTCCCGAGGGCGAAGCCGTCTCGGTTGCGCCGGTGTACGTCCACGATTTTGCCGGCGAACAGCTCCTCGCCGCCGAGGAGTTCGCGGCCGGCGTCGACGGGGTCGGTGCCGGCGTCGCGGGCGCGTTCGACCGCCCGCCCGAGTTCGGTGGCGAGCGAGACGGTGTGGGGGACCGCGTACTCCGAGACGAACTCGCCGGTCATGAGCGGGAAGGCGTAGCCCGAGCGGCCGCCCATCTGAACGGTGATGGCCCGCGCGAGGTCTTCGAGGCGCTTGGCCGAGTCGATGTCCCGGTAGACGACCTGATTGCCGCGCTCGTCGGTCGTCGCCGCGTAGTTCACGGGCGTCCCGTAGATGAAGAACGTGTCCATCTGGAGTTCGGGGAACGCCCGGCCCATGCCGTCGGCGTCGACCACGGGGAGGTCGGTCATCGCCCCCACGCACAGCGGGGCCATGCTGTTCGCGCCGCCGATTTCGCCGGGGATGAGCGCGTCGACCGTCTCGCCGGAGAGGTCCTCGATGGCCCGAAGCGACTGCACTTCCTCGTCGCCGCCGGCGAACTTCTCGACGCTGATGGTGGGCGCGCCCATCCCGCCGACGCTCGCCACGGTGGCGTCCGCCGACAGGTCCCGCGGGTCGACCAGTTCGACCGAGTCGGGGTAGGCGTCGTCTTCGAGGAGCGTCTGGAGTCGCAGGCGGCCGAGGCGGGGGTTGCCGCCCCCGCCGGTGCCGAGGATGCCCGCGCCGGTGCCGAGCGCCTCGAGGTCGTCGAGCGTTATCTCCGTCAGGTGTGGGATGTCGAAACTCATGGGTGGTCCGCGAGTGGTTCGTAGGTCGCTTCGAGGCCGAACGACGCCGGCCCCCACACGTCGAGCGCGGCGGGCGTCCGCATTATCTCGGGCGTCCGGATGCCAAGCACGCGGACCCGCGCCCCGTACCGGAGGCTCTCGGTCGGAATCGGACCGCCCGTCTCGCGGTCGAGGACGGTGATGAGGTCGGGGACGGTCGCCACGTAGCTCCCGTCGACCGCCGCGCCGAGGTTCTCGTTTTGGAACTCGATGCGCATCGTCGAGCCCTCGTCGCCGTCGAGGCCGTCGATATCGACGTGGCCGAAGACGAACCCGCGCTCGGTGCGGCGCTGGACGTCCACGATTTTCCCCTCGAACAGCGACCGCGCCTCGCCGTAAATCGACTCGCGGGTCACCTCGCGGATGGCGCTCATCGCGTCGTCCTCGGCGAGTCGGAGCGCGCGGCCGAGGTTCTTCGCGAGCGACATCGTGCCGGGGATGGCGGTCTCTTTGACCTGCGTCCCGGTCATCGGGTAGTCCGAGACGTAGGCGACGCCGCCCATTCTGACGGTGACGCCGCGGGCCAGCCACTCCAACTGGTCGTTGTCCTCGGTCTCGATGAGGCAGGTGCTCCCCTGCTCGTCGCTGACGGCCGCGGGCGTCCCGCTGACGCCGTAGATGTTGAACGTCTCGTGTTGGAGTTCGGGGAACGCTCGGCCCATGCCGTCGGCGTCCACCACGGGAAGCCCGCGGCGGGCCGCGACGGCGAAGGGGAACGTCGAGTTGATGCCGCCGCACTCGATCGGCATCGTCGCGTCGGCGGTCTTCCCGAGTTCGCGCTCGATTCGCTCCATCGAAGTGACGGCTTCCCGCCCGCTGGGGAGCTTCTCGACCGAGACGGTCGGTGCGCCCATCTGGGCGGTCGGGATGACGAAGTCGTCCGCGTCCAGTTCGTCCGGGGGGAGAAGTTCGACGGGGCCGAACTCCTCGATGGCCTGTTTCGCCACGAGCTTGCCGACGTGGGGGTCGCCCCCGCCGCCGGTCCCGAGGACGGTCGCGCCGAGCGCGATGTCCTCTATCTCCTCGACGCCGATTTCGACCGTCATCAGTGGTCGAGCGCCCCGGCGGCCTTCACCTTGATTCGCACCGCGTTGCCGGGCAGGTACGAAAGCGGGACCTCCTCGACGTCGACGATGTCAACGCTTTCGGGGTCCGCGCCGGCCGCAAGCGCGTTGTCGGTGGCCTCGTCTTTCGCGTGCTGGATGGCCTCCTCGCGGTCCATCTCGTCGAGGCTGTAGATGCGGTCGACCTCGCCGGAGACCTGCGCGATGGCGACGCCGACGGCGTTCGCGACCTCGTAGTGGTCGGGCTTGTGGACCTCGCTCGCGCCCGCGATGTCGTCGGGGACGAGGATGCTCCCGCCGCCGACGATGACCACGGGGACCGGCTCGGCGCTCGTCTTCATTCGGTCGACCTCGCGCTCGACGCGCTCTCTGACGTACTCGCGGGCGGCCTCGACGATTTCACCGTCGACGTCCGGCGTCTCGGAGCCGATGTCGATGGTGCCCGCGGCGACTTCGAGGTCGGTCGCGGTCAGCGTCTCCCCGCCGAAACACTTCGCCTCCTCGGTCAGCTTGTAGCCGACGCTCTGGGGGCCGACGGTGACGCCGCCGTCGGTCGAGACGATGGAGCCGCCGCCGATGCCGATGGCGATGATGTCGGGCATGCGGAAGTTGGTCTTCACCTCGCCGATTTCGACGGCGACACTGCTCTCGCGGGGGAAGCCCTCGGTGACCGCGCCCACGTCGGTCGTCGTGCCGCCGACGTCGACGATGATACCGTTTTCGACCGCCGAGAGGTACGCCGCGCCGCGGACCGAGTTCGAGGGGCCGCTGGCGACCGTGAAGATGGGGTAGCGGATGGCGTAGTCGACGCTCATCAGCGTCCCGTCGTTCTGGCCGAAGTAGAGGTTCGCGTCGATGCCGCGTTCGTCCATCGCCTCGACGAAGGCGTTCGCGGCCTCCGAGGCGACGCTCGTGAGCGCGGCGTTGAGCGCCGTCGCGTTCTCGCGTTCGAGCAGGCCGACGCTCCCGATTTCGTTCGAGACGGAGATGGGCACGTCGTCGCCGACCTCCTCGCGGATGAGTTCGGCGACCCGCGTCTCGTGGTCGTCGCGGACGGGCGAGAAGACGCTCGTCACGGCGAAGGCGTCCACGTCGGCGAACTCGCGAACCTGCGCTCTGACCTGCTCCTCGTCGAGGTCGTTGAGGAGCCGGCCGTCGAACTCGTGGCCGCCGTCGAGGATGGCGACGTTGTTGCCGATCGCCTCGGCGAGGTCGTCGGGCCACTCGAGAAGCGGGCGGATGCTCTGGGTCGCGGGCGCGCCGATTCGGATGACGCCGACCTCGTTGAGGCCGCGGCGCTCCGTGATGGCGTTCGTCGCGTGGGTGGTGCCGAGCATCACGTAGTCGAGTTCGTCCTCGGAGACGCCGCTGTCGTCGAGGACCACGTCGAGGGCGTTGAGGATGCCCGACGTGATGTCTTCCGTGGTGGGGGTCTTCGTCTTCGCGAGGAGGTTGTCGTCGCCGTCCATGACGACGGCGTCCGTGTTGGTGCCGCCGACGTCGATTCCGATTCGGTAGTCAGTCATGTTTGGGTTGCTGGAGAGTTTCGATTGGTTCGTAGTCGATGCTGTAGTCGAAGTACCCCGGCCCGACGAGGTCGAGTCCCTCGTCGGTTCGCCACTTCGGCGAACACGGCATCCCGATGACCCGCACCCGGTGGCCGTAGGCGAGTCGCTCGGTGGTGACGGGGTCGCCCGTCTCGGCGTCCAGGACGGTAATCAGGTCGGGGGTGCTCGCCACGACGCCGCGCTCCGAGTCGCGGGCGACGAGGTTCTCGTTCTGGAAGTCGAGGGTGAACGTCCGGCCCTCGCAGTCGTCGATGCCGTCGAGGGTCGCCTCGCCGACCGCGAAGCCGCCTTCGGTTCGGCGCTCCACGTCGGTTATCTTCCCCGCGAACAGCTCGTAGCCGTCGGTGAGGTCGAGAACCGCCTCGACGGGGTCCTGCGAGCGGTGCTTGGCGGTGCGAATCGACTCGCCGATGTCGTGGGCGAGGGACATCGAGTCGAGAATCGCGTGCTCGCGGACCTCCGAGCCGGAGAGCGCGTAGGTGCCTATCATGCACGCGCCGCCCATCTCGATGCTCGTCACGCGGGCGAACGCCTCGGCGTACTCGTTGCTGACGGTGTTCACGAGAAGCGAGTTGCCCTTCTCGTCGGCGATGCTCATCGGGGTGGCGCTGACGCCGCCCATCGTGAGCGTCACCATCTGCACCTCGGGGAACGCCCGGCCCATGCCGTCGGCGTCCACGAGAGGGAGTCCGAGCGCGGCGGCGACGGCGATGGGGACGGTGCTGTTCAGCCCGCCCGCCTCGATGCTCATCGTCGCGTAGGCCTCCTGTCCGAGGTGCGTTTCGAGCGCCTCGAAGGCGGAAAGCGCCTCGGTTCCCTTCGGCATCTTCTCGACCATCACGGTCGGCGCGCCGAGCATCGCGCTCGGGATGACGAGCGCGTCGTCGGGCACGTCGCGCGGGTCGATGAGGTCGACGGGACCGTGCTCTTCGATTGCCTGCTGTGCCATCAGCTTCCCGATGTAGGGGTCGCCCCCGCCGCCGGTCCCGAGGACGGTCGCGCCGGTGGCGAAGTCGTCGATGTTGTCTGTGGTTATCTTCATGGTTCGTGGGTGTTCGGTGCGACTGTCTCGTCGGCGACCGCCGCGACGGCCACCTCGGGCACGTCGTCGAACGCGTCGGCGTACGCCTCGTCGTAGATGTGACACCGGACGCTGGGGCCGGCGTCGACCGCGACGAACTGCGGTTCGTCGGTCGAACACGCGTCCGTCGCGTAGGGACACCGCGTGTGGAACCGACAGCCCGCGGGCACGTCCCGCGGGCTCGGAATTTCGCCCCGGAGCGGTTCGTGCCGCGGCTTGTACGCCTCTTCCTCGTCGGTCGTGACGGGAATCGCGGAGAGAAGCGCCCGCGAGTAGGGGTGTCGCGGCCGCTGGAAGACCTCCTGCGTGGGGCCGCGTTCCTGAATCTCGCCGAGGTACATCACGGCCGTCTCGTCGGCGAAGTTGCGGACCAGAGAGAGGTCGTGGGTGATAAACAGGTAGGTGAGGCCGAACTCCGCCTGTAAGTCCTCGAGGAGCGCGATAATCTTCGCCTGCACGCTCACGTCGAGGGCGCTCGTCGGCTCGTCGAGCAACAGCAGTTCCGGCTCGACGGCGAGCGCGCGGGCGATGTTCACCCGCTGTTTCTGCCCGCCGGAGAGCTCGTGGGGGTACTTGTTCCAGTACTCGTCGTTCAACTCGACGCGTTCGAGCAGGTCGACCACGCGCTCCCGGAGGTCGGACTTCGGCACGCCGCGGGCCTTCAGCGGGACCGCGAGCGACTTGCCGATGGTCCGCCGTGGGTTCAGACTCGACGTGGGGTCCTGAAACACCATCTGGACGCGCGACCGGAGGCGAGCCAGTTGCTCGTCGGTCGCGTTCGTGATGTCCTCGCCGTCGAACCTGACGGTCCCGCCGGTCGCGCCGGTCAGGCCGATAATCGTCCGCGCGACGGTGCTTTTCCCACTGCCGGACTCGCCGATGAGCGCGAGGGTCTCGCCGCGGTCGATGTCGAACGAGACGCCGTCGACCGCTTTCACGTGGTCGGACGTGCGCTTGATGATGCCGCTTTTGACGGGGAAGTACTTCTTCAGGTCGTCGACTTCGAGCAGGGGTTCGGACACGTCAGTCACCCCCCGTCTGCTTGCCCGGCCGCCGGGTCATGTGGCTCCGGGTCTCCTCGACGGTCGGCCGCTCGGACGCCGGGACGGCCTCGTCGTAGAGGACGCACTCGACGCCGGTCTGCGGGCCGCGCTCGTACATCTCCGGGCGGGCCTGCTCGCACTCGGCGGTGGCGTAGGGACACCGCGGCGCGAACCGACAGCCCGGCGGCGGGTCGAGGTACTCGGGAATCGAGCCGTCGATGCCGGTCGCCATCTCGTCGCCCGTCAGGCGCGGAATGGACGCGATGAGCCCCTGCGTGTAGGGGTGTTTCGGGTTCTCGAACAGCTCGTCTGTCGGCGCGGTCTCGACGATGCGGCCGCCGTACATGACGTACACGCGGTCGCTCACCTGTCGGGCGACGCCGAGGTTGTGGGTGATCATCAGGACGCTCAGGTCGTGGTTCTCGATGAGGTCCTTCAGCAGGTCGAGAATCTGGTCGTGAATCGTCACGTCCAGCGCGGTGCCGATCTCGTCGGCGATGAGCAGGTCCGGCTCGTTCAGCAGGGCCTGCGCGATGAGCGCGCGCTGGCGCATCCCGCCGGACAGTTGCGACGGGTACGAGTCCATGATGTTCTCGGGGTCCGGCATCTGGACCTCGCGGAGCATCTCCAAGACGCGCTGGCGGGCCTCGTCGCGCTCGCCGCTGAAGCGGCGGCGGAAGAACTCCACGACGCCCGTGTCGCTGTCGCCGCCGAACTGCGCGGTGTCGGTGAGCTGTTCGCCGATGGTGAACGTCGGGTTCAGACTCGACATCGGGTCCTGGAAGACGAGGCTCATCCGCTGGCCCTTGACGCGCTCGAACTCGCGGTCCGAAAGCGACAGCAGTTCCGTCCCGTCGAACGTGATTTCGCCGCTGACGCGGGCCGGCGGCTGATTGAGCAAGCGGAGGATGGACTTCATCGTCACCGACTTGCCACAGCCGGTCTCGCCGGCGATGGTGACGACCTCGCCTTTACCGATAGAGAGGTTGACGCCGTCGATGACCTCCGCGAGGCCGTCGAACGACTCGAAGCCGACTTCGAGGTCTTCGACGGTCAAAAGCGGGTTCTCGGCGACCGGCTCGTCGAGTCTCATCGGTTCACCTCCACGTCGAAGAGGTCACGCAGGCCGTCGCCGAGCATGTTGAACCCCATCACGAGGACGAAGATTGCGAGCCCGGCGAAGACGCTCACCCACCACGAGTCGGGCAGGTAGGACGTTCCTTGGCTGACCATCGTGCCGAGGCCGGGCTGGGGCGGCTGGACGCCGACGCCGATGAACGACAGGCCCGCGCCGATGAGGATGACGAAGCCCGCGTCGAGGGTCACCTTGACCAGAATCGGCGACAGCGTGTTCGGGAGAATCTCCCGGAAGAGGATGTGCGGCGTGCTCGCGCCGGCGAGCTTCGCGGCCTGCACGTACTCCTCGCTTCGCTCGCTGGCGACGATGCTCTGGACGAGGCGGGCGTGCCACGTCCACCACAGCGCCGCGATGGCTATCATCGCGTTCGTCAGCGTCGGCTCTAGGGCCGACGTGATTGCCAACGCCATCACGAGCGGCGGTAAGGCGAGCGCCGTGTCGGTCGCCCGCATGATAATCGTCTCGGTCCAGCCGCCGTAGTAGCCGGCGACGAGGCCGAGGAGCACGCCCACGGGGACGCCGAAGCCGAGGACGACGCCCACGAGCATGAGCGACAGCCGGTAGCCGAAGAGGATGCGCGAGAGCACGTCGCGGCCGACGTGGTCGGTCCCCAGCGGGTGGTCGACGCTCGGCGGCTGGAGCGTGTTCGAGAAGTCGGTGAACTTCCCGGCGTGTTCGGGGTACGGCGCGACGACGGGCGCGAAGACGGCGAGCAGGACGATGGCGACGATGATGCCGAGACCGATGACGCTCATCGGCCTGCTGGTAAAGCGCTTCCACGACCGTTGCCAGAGTTCGCGGCGCTCGGCCGAGACGACCCGGTCGAGGACGCTCGCCGGTTCGGCGCTCATGTCGCCTCCTCCATCGCCAGTCTGATGCGCGGGTCGACGCGACCCAACAGCACGTCGACGAGGAAGTTGATGCTCACGAACGCGACCCCGATGGTCATCGTGACGCCGACGACGGCGTTGAAGTCGTTGTTCAGCACCGCGGTGACGCCGTAGGACGCGAGGCCGGGCCACGAGTAGACGAGTTCGATGAGGAACGCGTTGCCCAGAAGCGAGGCGTACAACAGCCCCAGAATCGTGAGCGTCGGGATGAACGCGTTCTTGAGCGTGTACTTGTACGTGACGAGCCACGAGGGGAGGCCGAAGCCGCGTTCGGCCTCGACGTAGTCCTGGTCTTTCACGTCGATCATGCTCGACCGGGTGATGCGCATCACCTGTCCGATGCCGGCGAGCGAGAGCGCGAGCGCCGGGAGGATGATGTGCGCCCACGCGTCGACGTGGGCCGCGAGGTTCCCCGACAGCAGGGTGTCCACGAGCAGGAAGCCCGTGAACCGCGAGACGCCCGAGCCGAACTCCGAGCCGAGTCGCCCCGTGATGGGGAGCCATTCGAGCAGGTAGCCGAATATCAGCTGGAACATGATTGCGATGAAGAAGCCGGGCACGCTCACGCTGAAGAACGCGACGAGCCGGGTCGCGTTGTCGGCGAGGCCGTCTTTGTTCTGCGCGGCGACGACGCCGAGCGGAATTCCGATGACGACGGTGAGGAACATCGACACCGTGATGAGTTCGAGCGTCGCCGGCAGGTAGTAGACGATGTCGGTGCTGACCGCGCGCTTCGTCTCGAGGCTCGTGCCGAGGTCGCCGACGAGCAGGCCCCGCATGTAGTCGAGGTACTGCAGGGGAATCGGCTCGTTCAGGCCCATCTCGGCCGCGAGCGCCTGCACCTGTTCTTCCGACGCGAGCGCGCCGAGGGCCATCCGCGCGGGGTTCCCGGGGAGCACTCGTGACGTGGTGAAGATGATTATCGACAGGCCGATGAGACTCACGAGGATGCCCGCGAGCCGGCGCACGAGGTACTGCCAGTACTTCATTCTTGGTAGAAGTCGGGGAACCAGTAGTCGAAACTCATCGACGGGCGGAAGGTGTAGCCCCGCACGTCGTCGGCGAAGGCGTGTTTCTTCGACTGGACGAAGATGAACAGGTCGGGGTACTGGTTCGCGATGCGTTCCTGCACCTCGGCGTACAGTTCGGCGCGAGCGTCGGCGTCGACCGTCGAGCGCGCCTCGTCGATGAGGGAGTCGACCGCCTCGTCTTCGAGGTGTTCCATGCTCATCCACGTCGAGGCGGCTTCAGAGTGGTACTGGTTGTAGAACACCGTGTCGGGCGAGGGGTACACCGGGCCGTAGAACACCTGATTGATGTGCGGCGTGTCCTCGACGCTCGTGGCGAGTTCGGTCATCGTCCCCCACGTCTGGGGGTTCAACTCGACGTCGATGCCGATTTCGTCCATGTTCTGCTGGAACAGAAGCCCCATCTTCTCTTCGAGGCCGTAATCTTTCACGTAGGTGTTCTGGACGGTGATGTCGCCCTCCTCGTAGCCGGCGTCGGCGAGAATCTGCCGCGCCTTCTCGGGGTCGTAGGTCGGCTGGACGATGTCGTCGTTGTGGACGCCGAACGAGGTCGGGAGCGGCCCCTGCGCGGGGAGCGACCCCGGCGCGATTTCGTTGCGCGCCGTCTCGTAGTCGAAGCCGTAGGCCATCGCCTCGCGGACGGCGGGGTCGTCGGTCGGGGCCTTCTGGGTGTTGATTTTGAAGTAGAACGTCGTCACCGTCGGGACCGACTCGACGCGGATGTCGTCTTCGGCCGCGAGCGCCTCGTAGGTCTCCTCGCTTTGGTACTGGCTCGACATGTCGAGTTCGCCCGTCTTCATCAGCGAGCGAACCGTCGGGTCGTTGGTGATGATTTGGACGGTGACGTTGTCGTACGCGCCGTCTTTGAACGAGCCCCAGTAGTCGGCGTAGCGGCTGAACGAAATCTGCGCCTGCCGCTCGAAGCCCGCGAGTTCGTACGGCCCGGAGCCGGCGTCGTTGTCGTTGAGGAACGACTGGCCGTAGTCGCCGCGGTCGCCGAAGTCGCCGTCCTCGGCGTTGTCGAGGACCTGCTGTTTGTCGACGACGAACAGTAACACGAGCGTCGCGAGGAACGGCGAGTGGACGCGGTCGAGCGTGAACGACACCGTCCGCTCGTCCTCGACGGTCACGTTCTCCTTCGAGAGCACGTTCCCGAGTAGCGACGAGTAGCCCTGATTGATATCGAGGAAGCGCTCGGCCGAGAACTGCACGTCCTCCGCCGTGACGGGGTTGCCGCTGTGGAACGTCGCGCCCTCGCGGAGCGTGAACGTGTAGGTCTGGTTGTCGTCCGAGACGGTCCAGTCCTCGGCGAGGTGTCCCTGTAGGTTCCCCTCCGTGTCGGGGAACACGAGCGGGTCGTAGAGGTTGACCAGCGCGAGCACCTGCGTGTAGTCCGTCCCCTTCGCGGGGTCGACCGTCCCGAAGCGCTGGGTCGCGCTCATGCGGAGCGTCGAACTCCCGGAGTCGCCGCCGGACGACGTCTCCGTCTCCGTCCCCTCGCCGTCGCCGCCCGAGGCCGTCGTCTGCTCTTCACCGTTGTAGCTCTCACCGCCGCCGGAACAGCCGGCGAGACCGGCGATGCCGGCCGTCCCGAGGACCTTGAGGAAGTTCCGACGACTCGCCGCGTCTCCGAACCGAGCGCGGATTGACTCCGATTTCGACCCCACCTGCGACCGCGTCTGTGTGATGTCTTTTCTCGACATACGTTACTCATTCTCACAGAGTTGCAATGGCACATAAAGATACCGTATAGTAACCTAAAACAATATTCTCGGTTCAAAGTGGAATGCTGTATGAACAATATGGAACAACGTGGTTGTGTGTCTTCTAGCACACCACTCGGTTTGCGGTGGTAATCGACCGACACCGCCCTCCTCTACGGAACCACGTCCTGTCGCGGGTAACGACCGGGGCCGGTTTCTCCGCCGTCGACTGCTCTCTCACGCGCGCATCCGCGACTCATCGTTTGTCTCCGCGACGAGTCGCGATTCCCGGGGATACCGTTATCGGTTGGTTTCTCACGAAGATTTACCAAAATAGTATATAAAAATCCTAGTTGATATTTCTAAACGAGATATACCTGAACTAGAACAATTCTCCGAAAAACAGTACATTTAGAATCTAAGTCTGCCTTAATGTAGACAAAATTGTTCAATTAGGGTATATATATATATATATATTTGAGCAAAGTATTCTAAAATATATTCTTCTCGGAAACTCAATATGTCATTTCTAACGTTGCTTACTCAAACTATCAAAATAATTTTATACTTCTTCTCGGATTCTGTTCTGTGCCGAGTCCGTAATTCGGACAGTGCTGTGTCGCTTCCGTTGGACAACATCCCTCTCTATCTTGTTTCTAAAATCGGAATTATGATTGACAAAACGGAATCTCACGACCGAGCGACCGACTCCGAGCCCGTCGGACGACGTTTAAGTCCCCGTGGAAAGAACGACCACTCGATGGCATGGGAGTTCGAGCGAGTCGCGGGTCCGTTCCGGGCGACTGAGGGCCCGATTTGGACCGGCGACGCGGTTCGATTCACGGAGATAACGGAGCATCGGGTCCTCGAATACGACCCCGAGACGGGGGAGACCGGCGTCTACATCGACTCGACCGCCGGCGCGGTCGGGCTTCACGAGGGCCTCGACGGCGAGCTGTACGCCTGTGAGGCCGAGGGCCACCGCATCGCCGCGCTCACCCCGGACGAACCCGCGACGGTCGTCGTCGACGAGTTCGAGGGGACGGCGCTCAACGGGCCGAACGACCTCGAAATCGACCGCGACGGGGATATCTGGTTCACCGACCCGGACGACAAGGACCGGGGACTGCTCGGCCACACCTCCGTCTTCCGGGCCGAGCGAGCGGACCCGAGAGACGACTGGCGACTCGTCCAGCTCACCGACGAGATGGACCGGCCGAACGGCATCCTCCTCTCGCCGGACGAATCGCGGCTCTACGTCGCCGAGTGCACCTACGGCCCGGACCAAGACACCGATTTGCGAGCCTACCCGATTCGGGACGACGGGTCGCTCGGCCCCCGCGAGATACTGCACGACTTCGGCGACCACCGCGGCATCGACGGCATGACGCTCACGGAGTCGGGCGAAATCGTCGCCTGCGCCGGGTGGGAAAAGGGCGGACCGGGGCCGTCGATTTACGTCTTCTCCCCGTCGGGCGAGGTGCTGGAACGCCACCCGTTCCCCGAGAACCGCCCGACGAACTGCACGCTCGGCGGGCCGGACGGCTCGACGCTCTACGTCGCGGACATGACGGGGTGCCTCTACGCGGCCGAGACCGACCGCTCGGCGTACGTCCGCTTCTGACCGAAAAGGGACCGTGAGGACAGATACGCTGGATTGGGTGTCGTCGGAACCGAACCCGAACTCGGCGACTCCGACGCGGGCGTCTCAGCGGAGCGGTTCGAACGCCTCGAGCCCCGCCTGGGACGCTTCCATGTCCTCGGACACCGCGCCGCCGCTCGCGCCGACCGCGCCGACGACGACGCCGTCGTGTTCGACCGGGAACCCGCCGCCGAAGACGACGACGCGACCGTTGTCGGTGGTGTGGAGGCCGTACACGTCGCCGCCGGGTTCGGCTCCTTCCTTCAGTTCGTGGGTCGGCTTCTTGACCGCGGCCGCGGTGTAGGCCTTGTTCTGTGCGATGTTGCTCGCGACGAGCTTCGCGCCGTCCATCCGGCGGAACCCGAGGAGGTTCCCCTCGCTGTTCGTCACCGCGAGGTTCAGCGGGACGCCGAGTTCTTCGGCTTTCTCCTCCGCCGCGTCGAGAATCGTCTTGGCTTCGGCTAGCGTTAGCTCTTGAACCATCGACTCGACCGTCGACCGCTCGGGAGAAAAAACCACCGTTCACGGGGAGAACGGCCGTCTTAGCGGACATAGCCGGCGATACGGCTATCCGAACCGAATCGAACGCCGCGCGCTCGACTGCGCGTTTTCGCGTTCGTCCGTCGTTGTCGCGTCGGCTTGAACGTACGGGTTACCGCGGGAGGGCGTTCCCCGACCGCTCGAACGACTCCACGTCGCCGGCGTCGGCGGCGTCGATGAGGTCGTTGTTCACGAACAGGCGTTCGCCGTCCGTGTTCGAAAGCGAGAGGAACGTCCCCGTCCCCTCTGCCGCCCGGGAGTTCCGAACCGTGATGTCCGTCGTGTCGACGAGCGAAATCGCCGCCGCGTCGTCGTCGCGGTGGGCCTGTCTACCGACGAAGCCGTCGACGAGCAGGCCGTCAACGTCCTCGCAGGCCAGCCCGCTCCGGTAGTAGTCTGGCAGGTCGTCGCTGTCGTCCCACTCGACGGTCACGTCGCGCATTGTCACGTCACGGGCGTTCTCGACGTGGACGCCGGCGATGTCGTTGGCGAAGATGGGCGTGACGACCGAACTCGGCTGGAGGTCGAAGTTGCCGCCCACCTCGTCGGCGTGCTCGCTCCCGGTGAGTTCGATGCGGACGTTGTCGAACTCCACGGTCTCGATGTCGGAGTCCTCGGAGCCGTAGACGAGCGCCCCGTTCTCGCTGCGCGCGACGATGTTCGAAAAGCGCACGTTCCGAATCCCGCCGAGGTCGGTGTCGTCGTCCCGCGGGACCGACGTGACGTAGATGGGTTCG
Source organism: Haloferax sulfurifontis ATCC BAA-897 (assembly GCF_000337835.1). Lineage (GTDB taxonomy): Archaea > Halobacteriota > Halobacteria > Halobacteriales > Haloferacaceae > Haloferax > Haloferax denitrificans. The sequence continues at coordinate 228,911 of NZ_AOLM01000008.1, forward strand.
CCCTTGCCCCACCACGGGCCGGGGAGCATGTTGGAGTTGACGACGATGTCGGTGAAAAGCACGTTCTCGACGACGCCCGAGTCGCGGTGCTGGATGCCGAGGCCGCGGTTCGACTCCTGGACGACGATGTTCTGGAACAGGCAGTCGCGAATCGTGTCGTCGGTGCCCGAGCCGAACTTGATTGCGCAGGCGCTCGACCGGAGCGTGCAGTTCGTCACGACGATGCCCTCGCAGGTCACCGGCTCGTCGGGTCGCGCGCCGAAGGTGATGCTGTCGTCGCACGACTGGATGGTGCAGTCGGAGATGTGGACGTTCTTCGTGTCGCCGAGCGCGATGCCGTCGCAGTTCGGGATGAGCAGGTGGTTGAGGATGTCGACCCCGCGGATGTCGACCTCCTCGGTCCCGTGGAACGACAGCGTCCACGCGGGCATGTCGCGGATGGTCACGTCGCGGATGCGGACGTTCGTACAGTTGTTGAACCGGAACATCGGACCGGGGCGGAAGTCGGGCTTCGCGACGGGCCAGCCCTCGGTCCCCTTCGTCCGCGAGAGGTAGGCGTCGCCCTGTCGAGCCTCGTGGGGGCCGTTCGAGATGAGCGGGTGCGACGCGCTCTCGTTGGAGTGGCCCTGAATGGGCGTGTCCATCCGCATGAACTCGGTTCCGAGGCCGTCGAACTCGCCCTCGCCGGCGATGGTGACGTTCTCTACGTCCTCGGCGAGGAAGAAGATGCGCTCGTTGTCGGGGCCGATGAACTTGTCCGTGTACTCGGCTTCGTCTTTCGCGGGGCTGACGACCGCGCCGGCTTCCAGATAGAGCGTCACGTTACTTCGGAGATGGACGGTTCCGACGGTGTACGTCCCGCTGGGGACGGTAACGGTTCCGCCGTCGGACTCCGTGCAGTCGTCGATGGCGGTCTGGAACGCCTCGGTCTGGAGGTCGTCCGTCTCGTCGGCGTAGGCTGTCACGTCGAAGGCACTCGCTGTGGGCGGCATGTACGCGTACCGTCGCGGTGGCCTATCTTTATACTACTGGTGGTCGGAGTTCGGCCGTGAGTGATGCTCGCCCAAACGTCCTGTTCGTGATGACTGACCAGCAACGGTCGGACACGATTCGGGCGCTCGGAAACAGTCGAATCCACACCCCGAACATCGACCGACTGGTCGACCGCGGCGTCTCCTTCACCAACGCCTACTCGCCCGACCCCATCTGTATCCCGGCGCGACACACGATTCGAACCGGCTGTGAGGCCGTCTCGACGGGCTACCTCGGGAACGAAAAGCGCGACGCGCGACATCTCGAAGACCGGTGCGGCCCCTTCCTCGCTCGGAGCATGCGCGAGCGTGGCTACCGGACGTTCCTCGTCGGGAAGTACCACGCCCACCCCCGCGACATCGACCTCGGCTACGACCACCACCTGAGCTTCGAGGCGTTCCGCGAGGAGACCGGCCACGAGGTCAAGACGACCGCCCGGCAGGGCGCGATGGTCCACCTCCCCCAACAGAACCGACTCCCGCCGGACGACAACTACGAGGCGTGGATGACCGACCGCGCGGTCGACCTCGTCGGCCGCGACACCGACGAGCCGTTCTTCGGCCTCGTCTCGTACGAACCGCCGCACCCGCCGTTCGCGCCGTCGCCGCCCTTCGACCGGATGTACGACCCCGAGCGGCTCGGAAACCCGGTGAAAGGCGGCATCGAAACCGACCACATGGACGAGAAGATACCCGCCCAGAACCACCACTTCTGGACGACCCGCGAGGGCGGCATCGACGACACCACCGTCCGGGTCATCAAGGCGTACTACTACGGGATGATTTCGGAGGTCGACCGGCGCATCGGTCGCCTGCTCGACGCGGTCGAGGCCCGCGACGACGCCGACAACACCCTCATCTGTTTCTTTTCGGACCACGGCGAACTCCTCGGCGACCACCGCGGCTGGGAGAAGTCGTCGTTCTTCGAGCCGTCGTGTCGCGTCCCGTTCCTCGTGAGCTGGCCCGCGGAGCTTCCGGAGGGCGACCGCCGCGACGACCTCGTGGCGCTGACCGACCTGTTCGGCATCGCGACGACCGCCGCGGGCGACCAGGAGCTCCGCGACGGCGTCGACGTGCTCGGGACGATTCGGGGCGACGCGGAGCCCCGCGAGCGGCTGTTCGGCTACCACCGGACGCCGCGGCTCCCGCCGAACTTCACCGGGATGGTCCGCGAGGGCCGCTGGAAGTACGTGTTCATGCGCAACGGCGGCCGCGAACAGCTGTTCGACCTCGCGGCCGACCCGAACGAACTCGACGAGTGCGCCGCCGACAACCCCGAGGTCGTCGCCGAACTCCGCGACGCGCTGGCGGAGAAGCTGACCGACGCGGGAGCGGACGAGTTCGTCGAGAACGGGACGCTCCGGCGCGCGCCGTACCAGGAAATCGACATGGGTCGGCTCGTCCGCGAGCCGTACCCCGAGGAGCCGGCCGACGTGCTGGACTGACCGACCGGCGTCACCGGGTTCTTTCCCCCGCTCTCCCCGGGTTCTCTCCCCCGCACTCCTCGCCGTCCGGTCCCCGAAATCGCCGGTCCCGCCGTACTTTTATGAGCGTTCCGCGTAACCGACTACCACGAATGGAGATCAGCGACATCCGTACCATCCGGTTCAGCTGTGAGTCCCACATCGACCCCGACGAGAAGGGCCACGGCCACCCCGGCGAGCCGAGGGAGTCGACGCGGACCATCACGCACGTCGTCGTCGACGGCGGCCCCGACGGCTACTGCCGCGGCGGTCACGAGGCGGCCAACGAGTTCGCGAAAAAGCACCTCGTCGGCGAGAACCCGCTGTACCGCGAGAAGCTCTGGCAACTGCTCTGTCGGGCCGAGCGACTGAACAAGGGGACGCTCACCGACAAGCGCGTCGCCCCCATCGACTGCGCGCTCTGGGACGTCGCCGGCAAGGACGCCGGCCTCCCGGTCTACCAACTCATCGGCGCGGCGCGCGATTCGCTCCCGGCCTACGGCAGTACGATGGTCGGCGACGACGACCCCGACGGACTCGGCTCGCCCGAGGCGTACGCAGACTTCGCCGAGGAACTCGTCGCGGAGGGCTATCAGGCCGTCAAGCTCCACACGTGGATGCCGCCGTTCGGCGACGACCCAGAACGGGACATCGCCGCCTGCCGGGCGGTCCGCGAGCGCGTCGGCGACGACATCGACCTCATGCTCGACGCCCACCACTTCTACAGCCGGAGCGAGGCCAAGAAAATCGGGAAGGCGCTCGAAGACCTCGACTTCCGCTGGATCGAGGAGCCGATGGACGAACACTCGATGTCATCCTACGAGTGGCTCTCGAACGAACTCGACATCGCCGTCGTCGGCCCCGAGACCGCCGAGGGCCGGATGCACACCCGCGCCGAGTGGATAAAGCGGGACATCGCCGACATCATCCGCGTCGGCGTCTACGACGTGGGCGGTATCACGCCCGCGCTGAAGGCGGTCGGCCTCTGCGAGTCGTTCAACATCGAGTGCGAGATTCACGGCCGCGACGCGCCCAACCTCCAACTGCTCGGGACGATGGCGTTCCCCGGCCGGTACTACGAGCGCGGCCTCCTGCACCCGAAACACGACTACGAGACGTACTTCCCCGGTCTCGAACACCCGCCGGACGAAATCGACGACAACGGCGTGGTCGAACTGCCGCAGACGCCCGGCCTCGGCTACGCGTTCGACTGGGACTACATCGACGCCAACCGCGTCGAGTAACCGCGCGAGAGCGCGCGGCGAGACGGCGTACGGAACAACTGACGAGGGCCGCTACGAAACAGCATCGACGGCGGTCGCTGACGCGGCGTTGCGCGCTGTTTTTCGGTTCGGTGTGTTAGTTCGACGCTCGGTGCTGTCCGGTTCTCGCGGTCAATTGTACGCGCCCCAGAGTCGGAGCAACAGGTAACCGCCGACGCCGACGCCGACGAGCGAGATGCCCCAGACGCCGAACATCCCCGCGATCGTCCCGTCGAGGACGAAGCGCGCGAGGACAATCATGAAGACGCCGGCGAGCACGGTCATGATGAAGTTCCGGTTCGACGACGCGGCCTTCCGGAGCGAAGGCACGCGCGATGCGTTGACTGACATACGTACCCACACGGTGGCTCTCCGCACACAAATAGATACTGTTCGTTCGGGCGTCGTTCGACCGGCTCAGACGGCTCTACGCGGCGAAAACGGGACGGTTGGAACGAGGGTTGCGGGGTCGCGGCGTCCGCGAACGGGGCCGGGTGGCTCAGTCGTCGACGATGCTCGGACTGTCCCAGTACTCGTGGGTGTCGTCGGCGCGGAAGCACCGCGCGGCGTGGCCGGTCTCGTCTTCGAACGCGCCCGGGTCGTTCGTCTGACAGACCTCCCGCGCCTTCGGACACCGCGGGTGGAAGTGACAGCCGCTGGGGCGGTTCGTCGGGTCGGGGATGTCGATTTTCCGAATCGGGAGGTCGTCGTCCTCGTCGCCCTCGTAGAGGTTCGGCGTCGCCCACTTCAGCGCCTGCGTGTAGGGGTGCTGGGGGTTGCCGATGACCTGCTCTATCGGCCCGACTTCGACGATGCGGCCGAGGTACATGACGGCGATGCGGCCGCCGGACTTCTCGGCGATGTACCGGGCGTTCGAGAGGTCGTGGCTGATGAAGACGTAGGAGGTGTCGAACAGGTCCTGCAGTTCGAGCATCAGGTCCATCATCTCCACCCGGAGGCTCACGTCGAGGGCGCTGATGGCCTCGTCGGCGAGGATGACGTCCGGGTTCAACAACAGCGACCGGACCAGCACGACGCGCTGTTTCTCGCCGCCCGAGAGCTGGTGGGGGAACCGCTCGACGAAGTCCTCGGCGGGCGTGAGCCCGACGCGTTCGAGGAGCGCGTAGACGCGCTTTCGGCGCTCTTCTTCCCCGAGGTTCGGGTTCCACTTCTTCAGCGGGAGCATCAGCGAGGTGAGGATGCGCTGGTTCGGGTTCAGCGCGCTCCCGGGGTCCTGGTGGATTATCTGGAGGGACCGCCGAATCTCCGAGAACGGGATGTCCGGGTCGCGGTCGTTTTTCGCCTCCCAGATGTCCTGTCCTCGGAAGGTAATCGACCCGTGAGTCGGCTCCTGTGCGCCGATGATGGTCTTTCCGAGCGTCGACTTGCCGCAGCCGGACTCGCCGATGAGCGTGACCACGTCGTTCTCGCCGATGTCGAGCGAGATGCCGTCGACGGCGCGGACCGTCTGCCGCTCGCCGAACAGGCCGAGGAAGCCGCTACTGTCCGTGAAGTGGACCGACACGTCGTCCACCGAGAGGATGGAGTCGTCGACGCTCATTCGCCCTCACCGCCCTCTTCGGCCGCTTCCATCGCGGGAATCGGGATTTCGTCGGACACGTCGTCGTGGTAGAAACACGCGGTTCGGTGGCCGTTGCCGCGGTCCGCCATCGGCGGTTCCGCCTCCGCGCAGGACTCGTCGGCCATCGGGCACCGCGGCCGGTACGAACAGCCGGGGATGTTGGTCACCGGGTCGGGCTTCGAGCCCGAAATCGACTGCATCTCCTCGATGGGCGCGTTCAGGTCCGGCGTCGCGTTGAGGAGCGACCGGGTGTAGGGGTGCGCCGCGTCGTAGAGAATCTCTTCGGTCGAGCCGACCTCGACGATGTCGAACGCGTACATCACGACGAGCCGGTCCGCGAGCTTGGTGAGAAGCGGCAGGTCGTGCGTGATGAAGATAATCGTCAGCTCGTACTCCTCTTTGAGCTCCTTGAGAAGCGAGACGATAGAGCGTTGCATCAGGAGGTCGAGCGCGGCGGTCGGCTCGTCCATCACGAGCACCTCCGGTTCGAGGATGAGCGCGAGCGCGACGAGCGCGCGCTGTTTCATCCCGCCCGAGAGCTCGTAGGGGTACGAGTCGAGGACGCGGTCGGGGTCTAAGTAGAGGTCGCCCAGAATCTGGTGGGCTCGTTCGAGCCCCGCCTCGACGTCGCGGTTGTGGTCTTCGAGGGTCTCCCTGAAGTGGCCGCGGACCTTCTTGACGGGGTTGAACGAACTCATCGCGCCCTGGAACACCATGGCGACTTCGCCCCAGCGGAACTTCCGAAGCTCCTCTTCGTCGAGGTCGAGCACGGAAATCGGCTCGCCGCCGTCGGGCGGGTAGTAGGTGACTTCGCCGGAGGTCTCCCCCGGGCTGACGACCGCGTTCATCAACGCGGACGAGGTCATGGACTTGCCGCTCCCGCTTTCGCCGACCATGCCGAGCGTCTCGTTGCGGTAGATGTCGAAATCGACGTTGCGGACGACTCTCGATTCGCCTCGGTTCGTCCCGAAGGTGACCTCCAGGTCGCGGACTTCGAACACGACGTCTTGGTCCGGGTTCGAGTCGTTCTGATTCGACGTTCGCATTGTTTGGTTGGTAGTCATCGTCTGGTAATAGGTGTTGGCACGGGGTCAGTCCCCGCCGGTCGCCTGCGATTGGTTGTTCTTCGAGGTGCCTTTCTTCTTCGAGGTTTTCGCGTGGCGTGCCCGGAGACGGACGTTGAACAGGCTGTCGAGCCCCTGCGATAGCAGGACGAGTCCGAACGACAGCAGGAAGATACAGACCATGGGCGCGACCATCCACGGGAGCATGTCCGGTCGGGTGAGCGCGTTGCCCTCGTACGCGAGGTTCATCATCACGCCCCAGTTGAACGTGGTGAAGGGCAGGATGCCGAGGAAGTACAGACCCACGGACTCGAAGATGATGCGTCGAGAGGTGAGCGCCCCGTTTATCATCACGTACGGCATGAGCTGCGAGAGGATGTCCCGCCGGAGAATCGACGACAGCGGGATGCCCATGATTTCGGACGCCTCGACGTAGGACTCCTCGCGGATGCTCAGCACCTGCGAGCGGACGGTCCGCGCCAGTCCCGGCCAGTTGTCGATGCCGAGGAACACCCCGACGATGTAGGGGTTCTCGGGCTGGAAGATGGCCGTGATGACGATGATGAGCGGCAGGCCCGGAATCGTGATGACGACGTCGGTGACGGTCATCAGGAACGAGTCGATACGCGTGCCGTGTTCGAAGCCGGCGACGACGCCCACGAGGGCGGCGAAGCCGACGCTCACGACCGCGCCCGCGAAGATCATCTTGAACATGCCCGGCGTCGCGTGGATGAGTTGGGCGTGAATCGGCTGGCCGAACACGTCGGTGCCGAGCGGGTACGCGAGCGATTCGAACGGCGCGGCGAGGACGGGGGCGTCACCGCTCGTCGGCCGCTCGACGAGCCAGACGCCGACGGTTCCCATGAGGAGGAAAAAGGCGAGAATCGCGCCGCCGACGAGCGCGCGCCAGTCGTCGACCGCGATGCGCGCGGGGGCGACGATATTCATTTCGAGGAATCGCTTCGTGCGGTCGGCCCGCGATTCGGGGTCCGGGTCGATGTCTTCGTCGTAGAGGTCCTTCAGGTCGAACGAGTCGGAATGTGCTTCGCTCATAGTTACTCCTCACCCACCGAGATGCGCGGGTCGATGAGCGTGTACGTGAGGTCGGCGATGAAGATGGCGGTCAGCGAAATCGCCGTGAACACGAGGAGCGTGCCCATCAAAAGCGGGTAGTCCTGCGTCTTGACCGCCTCGAACATCAGGAGGCCCATGCCCGGGTACGCGAACACCTCCTCGACGATGACGGCGCTACTGAAGACGCCGGCGATGCCGATCATGAACTGCGTGTACATCGGGAGGATGGAGTTGTGCCCGAGGTACTGCGTGGCGATGCGGGTCTCGCGGAGGCCCCGCAGTTGCGCCACGCGGATGTAGTCCTCGCCGAGGACGCGAATCGCGTTGCCGCGCATGGCGAGCGCGCCGGAGGTCGCGAGCGCGCCCATCGAAATCGCCGGGAGCGCCGCGTGTTGCACGAGACTGAGCATGAACTCGGGGTTGTACCCCGCCGCGATGCCCGAGCCGATGCGGCCGCCCGTCGGGAAGTAGTTGTTCTGGATGGCGAGGAAGTAGATGAGCACGACGCCGACGATGTAGTACGGAATCGAGTTGAGCCCGATGATGAGCGATGACACCGTGGAGTCGAACCGCGACTTCTCGCGGTAGGCCGTCATCACGCCGAGGAAGATGCTCAGCGAGTAGCCCAGAGCGAGCGCGTAGACGCTGATGAACATCGACCACGGGATGCGCTGCATGATGAGCGTCGTGACCTCCTCGTTTTTGAAGAACGAGGTGCCGAGGTCCTGCCGGAGAATCACGTCAGACGCGTAGTTGAAGTACTGTACGTGCATCGGCTGGTCCGGATTCACGTTCGTGTAGAGCTGTATCATCCTGTTCAATCGGTCGATGTCGACGCTCCCGCCGCTCTGCGAGAGGATAACGCTCCGCATCGCTTCCGTCGGGCCACCGGGCATGGCCTGATACAGCAGAAACGAGACCGTCATCGTGACGAAAAACGTCAGTATCGCTTGCCCGAGACGCTTCAACAAATACTTTGGTGTCATTATTAATAGTTTGGCTTCTAGCGTGAGAGAGCTTAATTGTGGTGGTTAAGCCCGTGGGGGGTGCCGTCTCACCTCACTGCGAGTTGGAGCTAATCCATCCGTTCTTGAACGAGAACTCGCCCGGCCGGTTCGTGTTGAGTTCGTAGTCGTCGCCCGTCGGCATGGAGAAGTCCCGCGTGTCGCCCCAGTAGCCGGAGTCCTCCTCGACGAAGACGAAGTCGGGAAGCGCGTAGTTGAACCACTGGACGAGGTCGCGGGTCCGCTCTTTGACCTGTTCTGCCGACTCGGAGTTCGGCAGGTCGTTCATCAGCTGTGCGGGCTGAATCTCCTTGCCGCTCCCCGAGATTTCGGTCGCGCCGACCTCGCTCGGGATGGTCGTCGTGAAGGGCTTGCCCGTCGGACCGGTCTCGTTCCCGCTGGAGGGGTCGCCGACCTCGATGCCGTAGAAGTTGTTCGAGAAGTACGCCGTCGGGTGCCAAAGCGCCTTCGCGACGTGCCATATCCAGAAGATGTCCGCCTCGTACGTTTGGAGGCGCTGGTAGTAGTCGGTCGAGCTGACCGTGCTAATCTCGGTCTGGAGGCCGAACGCGTTGAGCTGGTCGTTGAAGACCTTCGTCGCCTGCACCTGGGTGTTGTTGTTCTGCGTGAGCACGGTGAAGGTGAACGACTCGCCGTTCGGGTCGACCCACGTGCCGTTTTCCTTGGTGTAGCCGGCGTCTTCGAGCAGTTGCGTCGCGGCGTCGAGGTCCTTGCCCACCGGGTAGTCGATGAGCTGGTCGACGAACTCCTCGCCGAGGTACTCCTCGTGAATCGTCGAGCGCAGTGCCGTCTGGTTCTCGGCGGGCGCGCCGACGGTTCCGGCCTGTCGCATCGCGGCGACCATCGACTCGAAGTCGACCGCGTTGACGATGGCGCGTCGGACGGGAAGCCGCGCGATGTGCTCGTTTTTGAAGTTGAACGTGAACTTCTGCGTGCGGAACCAGTTGAGCCGGTAGACGTTCTCGATGTTGTCCGGGTACCGTGACTGCTGGGACTCCGACATGAGCACGTCGGGGTTCATGTCGAGCTGGTCGTTCACCGACAGCGACTCCACGTCGGCGGTCGTCTCGGGGATGATGCGCACCTTCGGGATGTCCGTGCGACTCGCGTACGGATGGTCTTCGAACTTCTCGAGGACGGTCTCCGAGGAGTTGAAGCCGGTGACGCGGTACAGCGCGTTGCCGAGCCCCTCGTCGATGAGCTGTTGGGTCGTGATGCTCATGTCGAGGAGGTCGCTCGTCACGCTCTCGCGCTCGCTCTCGCTCGACGCTTCCTCGTAGCGGGTGAGGTACTCGCGGTAAATCGACCGCGGGGTGTTGACGAACGTCTCGGCGACGTTCGCCTTCATCAGGTTGGGCGAGACGGCCGTCTTGAACGTCCGCTCGATGGTGTAGTCGTCGACCAGCGTGTTGCTCTCGATGGGCGACTGCTCGGGCGACTGCAGGCGGTCGATTTCGAGGCCGATGTAGTAGTCTTCGGCCGTCAGGTCGTCGCCGTTCCACCACTTGAACCCCTCGGGGAACGTCAGCGTGAGGGTCCGCCCGTCGACGGTCATGTCTTCGAGCAGGTCGGGTCGGACCGTCCCGTCGGCGTAGCCGCGCGCGACTTCCTCGAACAGTTGGTCCTTCAGGGTGTGCGCGTAGTTGCCGAGGCTGTAACGGTTGAACTGCACGTCGGTCGCGGGTCGGCCCGCGGGGTAATCGAGGGTGTCGTCGGCGAGGCTCGCCCCGGATTCGGTGTTCGTGCCTCCGTCCGTGCCGTCTTCGCCGCCTCCGTCTTCGGTCGTCTGCCCCGAACTATCGAAACAGCCGGCCAGTCCAGCCGTCCCGGCCACCGCCCCGTACTTGATAAGGTCTCGTCTACTCCAGTTGGTTGAACGCTTTCCAGCCATGCGGTATCATCTATCATGATACTCCCGGTTAATATAGATACTGGATTTACCCATACTGACCATGATAGAGAAAATACCTGTTCTGCTCGGTCACGACGGTCGCGTCGGCGTCCCCGTCACGCGCTCCTCGCCGTCCACAGCAACAGTCCGAGCATCAGGACCGCTAACCCGCAGAACGTCGTCAGCTGGAGATAGACGAGCGCGTGAGTCGTCGTCCCCGGCTCGATAGACGGAAGCGAGACGAGAAGCAGGGCGATGGAGGCGAGCGAGATGACGAGGACGAACTTCATTCGGGTCTCGTAATCGCGGAGCACGTCGGCGAGACTCGTTTCGGGCATGTCTGCGTAGAGTACCGCGGTGTATTTCAGTATACTGCCCCGCCCGTCGCTCTCGCGCCGTCCGTTCCTGCGGTAGACTTAGATAAGACGGGGCGGAATGGAGGTGCATGGACAGAGGCTTAGTACTCATCGAGAACACCGACTCGCACGCCGACCTCCTGCGGGAGGCCAGAGAACACGCGCTGGGCGCGGACGCCGACCTCGTCCTCCTCGTCACGCTCACCGAAGACGAGTTCGAGGAGACCCAGGAGGTCCTCGACACCATCGGCGACGTCGAACACACGTCGTACACGGAACAGGACGCCTTCCGGGGCGCGGTGAACGACGCCGAGGAGGTCGCCCGAGAGGTCTTCGGGACCGACGACGAGGTGTCCTACGAAATCGTCCCGCGAATCGCCAGTGAGAAAGAGCGCGCCGAGACGGTCATCGAAGTCGCAGAAGCGGAGGGCGCAGACCACGTGTTCATCCTCGGTCGGAACCGGTCGCCGACCGGGAAGGCGCTGTTCGGCGACCTCGCGCAGTTCGTGATTCTCAACTTCGACGGCTACGTGACGCTTCACACCGAGTGAGCGCCGCCGCGGCGGACTGACCCGACTCTCGTTTTTTCTGACCCCGCGACCGCGTAGTCGCCTGTACTCGGACGTTCGAGACTACTCCGGCGGGCTGTCCCACTCCTCGCCGTCGTCCTGCGGGTGGTAGCCGATTTGCGAGCGGGCGTGTTCGAGGTCGTACCATCGGCGCTGGTTGTCGCTCACGCCGCTGAAGATACCGAACTCGACGGTGTCGTCCTGCAGACAGCAGTCGATTTCGTGGGCGAAGTCGCGGCGGGACTGCCACATCGCCTTCATGCGACCGACGGTCTCCTCGTACTCGGCGCTCCCGCGCTCGAACTCGCCGTTCTCGACGGCGGCCTCGGCGTCGCCGTAGGGGTGGTCGTACTCGGGCATCCGGACACTGCACACCCGGAGGGCGTAGAACTGCTTGGGGTATTCGTAGTTCTCGACGTAGTACCGGCCCATGTCCTCGCCGTAGGCCTTCGACGCGCCGTAGAACGAGTCGGGGCGGACGGGGTCTTCGTGGCCGATGACGAGGCCGTGACCCGGCTCGTAAATCTCGGGGGAGAACTCGTCCTCGTAGCCGCCCATGACGTGGTTGGTCGAGAGGAAGACGAACGACTCGATTTCGTTCTCGCGGGCGACTTCGAGCGCGTTGTACATCCCGATGATGTTGGGCTCGAAGACGTCCTCCCACGTGCCGTCGGTGTAGGGGTACGCCGCCATGTGGATCATGGCGTCCTGTCCCGCCGCGGCGTCGTTGAGGGTGTCGTAGTCGGACACGTCGCCGACGACGGTGTCGTAGCCGCCGTAGGGGTGGTCGTCGGGTCGGTCGGAGCGGTTGAAGTACGTGAAGTCGTAGGCGTCGTCGTCGTGCAGGTGGTCTATGACTGCGGTGCCGCACCGGCCATAGACGCCGGTCATCAAGACGTCCATACGAATCCACTCTGACCAAATCGTAATAAATTGATGGGTGACCGCGAAATCCGACTTCGCACCGGCGTCGCTCGTCGGCCGGGAATCGACCCCCCGACCGTTTCGATAGTTCACAAAGCCTGACTGTTGATTCGCGGATGGGCCACTCGCGGGCGCTCTCGCGCGCGAACACCGGATTCAGGGGTTGACGATGCCTTTATGACGGTTGACTCAGATTGACTGTACCATGCCACTCGCAGACGACCGTGTACGTAGTCGTCTCCGTGGCGTCGCCGTCGGCTTGCTCACGCCGTTCGACGACGACCTGGAGATCGAACACGACAAACTCGAAGCTAACGCGAAGTCGCTTTCCGGCGACGGTATCTCGTCGTTCCTCGCGGCCGCGAACATCAGCGAATATCACTCGCTGACCCAACAGGAGCGCGTCGACGTGACGGAGACGAGCGTCGAAGCGCTCCCCGACAGCGCCTGCGTCCTCGCCGGCGTCGGCGGGTCGACGAGGGCCGCGACCGACCTGATGGAAGCCTACGACCGCATCGGCGTGGACGCGATGATGGTCATGCCGCCGGACCACACTTACGTCCACGAGCGCGGACTGCTCCGCTACTACGAGAAGCTCGACGCCGCGACCGACACGCCGCTCGTTCCCTACGTCCGCGGCTTCGACCCCTCGGTCTCTTTCCTCCGCGACCTCTCGCGCATCGAGGGCGTCGCCGGCGTCAAGTACGCCATCGAGGACCCGGTCAAACTCGGCTCCGCCGTCGCCGCCGCGGACGACGACGTGGTCTGGGTGGACGGCCTCGCGGAACCGTTCGCCGTCTCGTTCTGGAACGAGGGTATCGAGGGATTCTCCGCGGGCGTCAGTAACTTCCGCCCGGAAATCGGCCTCGCGCTGTTCGAGGCGCTCACCGAGGAGAACTGGGAGCACGCCCGCGAGATTCGCGACCTGACGCTTCCGTTCCAAGCCCTCCGCGGCGAGACGGGCCAGGACAACGACCTCCCCGGCGCGATAAGCGTCCCGGTGGTGAAGAAGGGGCTCGAACTGGCCGGCCTGCACGGCGGGTCGGTCCGCGAGCCGATTCGGTCGCTGTCGGCCGAAGACGAGCGCCGCGCCGAGGAACTGTACGAGGAACTCGACGACGGTATCGCCCGCGTCATCGACTGACCGACGGCCCGACCCGAGCGCGCCCGACGATCCGGACCGCACCGAAACCGACTGCACCACCCACACTGCCTGACGCCTCCCGACTGCGCCCGTCGGGGCACCCCCAACCGCCTTCTGCCGTCTCACCGCCGAGTCGCTTCCGCGCCGCTGTCCTCCGCATCTCTGTTCTTCTTCGACACCGTGCCGTCCTCCCGGCCGCGACGGTCAGCCACGCTCGCTTGCGTCCGACGGCGGAGCGGGTGAACCGGCCGAACCGACCGTCACGGCGTCGTCGTATTCTCGCGCGGCGTTCGCGGGTGGGGAACGGACTCCCGGCGAATTATGCCCGATTATTCATCTGCAATGGTTTCCCTGTTCCCACCTTGCGAACGTGCTTGTTCGAGGTCTGTAACTCCGGAATACGAGTGAATCGGTGATTTATCGCTTCCGGACAGTCGTCCGGCGTCGACGCCCAACGCGCGAATTCGGAGCCACAGTCGCCAGACTATTACAATCGTAAGTCTGTAATTTTCCCGCCTCGGGAACCCGACTGCCGAATCGGGCTTCTTTCGCCCCGAGTCCCGCGGCGCTCGTCGCCGCGTGTCGGCGGTCGGAGGTAGGGATAAGTAGGTGCGGCGTGTGCGTGACTCACACGGCATGCAGCACGACGATATCCAGCACGACGACGTTCAGTTCCACAACGTCAGGGCGCTCCAGCGGGTCAGGCCGCACGAGGGACTTCGACTGCTCCGCGTCCCGGAGGCCGTCAGGAGCGGCCTGAACACCGGCGCGCAGACGCGGATGTCCCACCCGGCTGGGACCGAGATTCGGTTCGTCCCCGAGGAGACGGTTCGAATCACGCTCTCCTCCGAGGAGCGAAACAGCCTCGTTCGCCCGTTCTGGGGGGACTTTCAGGCCAGCGGCGAGGAGTTCACGCTCGGGCCGGAACCGAAGACGGTGGAACTGTCTCTCCCGGAGTCGCTTTCCGACCTCGACCCGGTGGCGACCGGCGAGATGCGCTACGCGCCCGAGGTGTGTCGACTCGTCTTCCCCGGCGACCACCGCGGCGGCCACATCTACTATCACGACGTCGAGGGCGCGTGCCGGCCGCCGACCGCCGACGAGGTGCCGAGCCTCCGATACCTCGCGTACGGAACGTCGATTACCGAGGGCGAGGCCCCGTCGGCGGAGATGCTCACGTACGTCAACCAGACGGCTCGCCGACTGGGCGCGGACCCGATAAACCTCGGCTCCTGCGGGACCGCCTACTGCGACCCCGCGATGGCCGACCACATCGCCGCCCGCGACGACTGGGACGTGGCGACGCTCTCGCTTTCGGTGAACATGGTCGGTCGATTCTCGCCCGACGAGTTCCGCGAGCGGGCCGCTGACATGGTCGAGACCGTCGCCGCGGCGAACCCGACCAAACCCGTCGCCTGCATCACGCTGTTCCCGCACGTGCGCGAGTATCAACGGGACCACGAGGAGGCGACGCTGTCCGAGACGTTCCGCGACCACCTCCGCGACGTGGTCGTCGACTGCGGCTACGACAACGTCCACCTCGTGGAGGGACCGGACCTCCTGCCGACCGCCAGCGGGATGACGACCGACCTCGTCCACCCCGGCGACGACGCGATGATTCGCATCGGCGAGCGCCTCGCGCGCGAGCTCGAATCCCTCATGGACGATTAACTAGAATCCGTGCGATTCAGGCGCTCTCGTGCTCGAATTATCCGAACGAAATCTCCGCGAGCGTAACACGGAAGGACCCCCTGTTCGATGGGAGGGTATGACCGTCGCCGCAAATCTGGGCTACATGCTCGGGGTGCTCTGCCTCGGGGCGCTAGCGAAGCGTCTCGGCCTCCTCGACAGCGGCCGTCGCGACAAACTCACGTTCTTCGCGTTCGCCTTCGCGCTCCCCGCGCTCGTGTTCACCTCGACGTACGACCAGCCGATTCGCGAGGTCATCGAGCCGACGCTCCTGCTGGGCTTCTGGCTCGTCCTCTTCACCATGCTCGCCGTCGGCTGGGTCGTCCACCGCCGGGTGTCGCCGGACTCGGTTCGGAGCGTCGCCATCGTCCAGTCGTACTACTCGAACCTCGGCTTCCTCGGTCTCCCGCTCGTCAGTTCGACGTTCGGCTCGCTGGCGTCGGCGAAGGCGGCCGTCATCCTCGGCGTCGGCGCGCTCACCCACGTCCCGCTGACTATCAGCGTCCTCGTGCTCGTCAACGGCGCTGACGTGTCGTTCAGAGAGGAGTTCGTCGGCGTGCTCAAGACGCCGGTCATCCCGGCGCTCGTGTTGGGCCTCGTTTTCTCCGGGCTCGGCCTCGGCGTCCCCGGCGTCCTCCTGACGGGCCTCGACGCGCTCGCCTCGCTCGCGCTCCCCGTGGCACTGCTCTCCATCGGGGCGTCGCTCACGATTTCCACCGAGTCGTTCGACTTCCGCACCGTCGGCGCCGTCGTCGGGAGCAAGGTCGTTCTGATGCCGCTTCTCGCCTTCGCGGTGTTCTCGACGTTCGCGTCGAGTTGGTCGACGGTCCAAGCCGGCGTGACGATGCTCGCGACGCCGACCGCCGTCTCGTCGTTCGTCTACGCGAACGAACTCGGCGGCGACGCCGACCTCGCGTCGATGAACGTGTTCGCCACCACCGCCGTCTCGGTCGCGACGCTCTTCGTCGTCCTCCAGTTCCTTCTCTGAGGCGGCGGCTCGTCGCTCTTTCTTTGAACGGTCCGAATTCGCGTTGCTCACGCCCTGAGTTGCCCACGAGCGCACAGCGAGCATCCACGTTCGGCATGAGAAGCTTACTTAGTGATGGGTGTGCATGGCTAGGTCGAATGTCGAGAACCTACGGTAACTTCATCGACGGCGAATGGACAGACTCCCAGTCGGGAGAGACGTTCGAAGTCACGAACCCCGCGGCGGCCGGCGAAGTCGTCAGCGTCCACCCGGCGTCCTCCGAAGCGGACGTCGAGGCGGCGCTCGACGCGGCCGTCGCCGCACAGGACGAGTGGGCGTCGACGCCCGGCCCGTCCCGCGGCGCGGTGCTCCGCGAGGCCGGCAACAACCTCGAAGCGCGCAAGGAAGAGGCGACCGAGGTGCTCGTCCGCGAGGAGGGCAAGACGCGCTCCGAGGCGGGCGGCGAGGTACAGCGCGCCATCGATATCTTCCACTACTACGGCGCGAAGGCGCGGGACGTCGGCGGCACCGTCAAGTCCGCGAGCGCCCCCGGGAAGGACCTCTACACGAAGCACGAACCCCTCGGGACGGTCGCGCTCATCACGCCGTGGAACTACCCCATCGCCATCCCGGTCTGGAAGCTCGCCCCGGCGCTCGCCGCCGGCAACACCGCGGTCCTCAAGCCGGCGTCCGAGGCCCCGGGTGTCGTCTCTATCGTCCTCGAATGCCTCGACCACGCCGGACTCCCGGCCGGCGTGGCGAACGTCGTCACCGGGTCCGGGAGCGAGGTCGGCGGTCCGCTCATCGAGAGCGAGCACGTCGACGGCGTCTCCTTCACCGGGAGCACCGCCGTGGGGACGATGGTCGCCGAGACGGCCGCCGTCGACCTCACGCGCGTCCAGTGCGAGATGGGCGGTAAGAACCCGACCGTCGTGATGCCCAGCGCGGACATCGAAGACGCCGCCGAGACCGTCGGCGTCGGCGCGTTCGGCACGACCGGCCAGTCGTGTACGGCCACCTCGCGCGCCATCGTCCACGAGGACGTCTACGACGAGTTCGTCGCGGCCGTCTCGGACTACGCCGAGTCGCTCGTCGTCGGCGACGGACTGGACGACCCCGACGTGGGCCCGCACGTCTCCGAGAACGAACTGTCTTCCACGCTCGAATACATCGACATCGGCTCCGCCGAGGGCGCGACGCTCGAAGCCGGCGGGGGCAGGCTCTCCGGCGACGACTACGACGACGGCTACTTCGTCGAGCCGACGGTGTTCTCCGGCGTCGAAAACGACGCTCGCATCGCCCAAGAGGAGATTTTCGGGCCGGTGCTCGCGGTCGTCGAGGCCGAGTCGTTCGAGGACGCGCTCGACCTCGCCAACGACGTCGACTACGGCCTGTCGGCCAGCATCGTCACGCAGGACCTCAGCGAGGGCAAGCGCTTCGTCAACGAGGTCGAAGCGGGCGTCGCGAAAATCAACGAGAAGACGACCGGCCTCGAACTCCACGTCCCCTTCGGCGGCTACAAGGACTCGTCGACCAACACGTACCGCGAGCAGGGCGACGCCGGACTCGACTTCTTCTCGTCGGTGAAGACCATCTACGAGAACTACTGAGCCGCGGGCCCCCGCGCGCTCAGGAGAACTTCGTGTTCAGTTCGATGACGTTCGCGGCGCTCCGGACGTAGTCCGCGAGTTCGCCGTGCAGGCGGTCTTCGGTGAACCGACTCGACGGACCGGTGATGCTTATCGCGCCGAGAATCGTCTCGTCGTTCTTGACGGGCGCGGAGACGCACCGCAGGCCGTCGATGTTCTCCTCGTCGTCGATGCCGTACCCCTGCTCGCGAATCGTTTCGAGCTCCGCGAACAGCTCTTCGGGCCCGGTGATGGTGTTTGCCGTCTTGGGTTCGTACTCCATCGCCGCCGCGATTTCCTCGATGCGCTCGGGGGGCAGGTACGCGAGAATCGTCTTGCCGAGCGACGTGGAGTACATCGGCTGTTGGGTCCCCACCCGCGACAGCGTCTCGACGGCGTGTTCCCCCTGCGCCTTGTGGAGATACGACACCTTGCCGTACTCCTCGACGCCGAACTGGACGATTTCCCCCGTCTCCTCGGCCAGCGAGTCGACCTCCTTCTGGACGATGTCGAAGTTGCCTATCTGGTCGCGGACGTGCGAGGCGACGTCGAGAAAGCGCAGGCCGAGCCGGTAGCCGTCGCCCTCGCGCACGATGACGCGCCGCTCTTCGAGCGTTCGGAGGTGGCTGTGGACCGTGCTCTTCGAGTGGCCGAGTTCGTCGGCGATTCGCGTCACCCCGATGCCCGCTTCCTCCTGCAGGAGGTCGATGATGTTGAACGCTATCTGGACCGAGCGGATGGTCCGGCCGGGGCGTTTGTTCGGTTGGGGGCTCATGGTGTGACAGTCGAACCAGAGCCGTATATATTTGTTCCCGCCTGGGGAACGTGCTGACTCGGGCGACCGGGAGTCCCGAAGCGCGTCCCGGCCGGCTGGTTGACGCACGCGCCGGGCGAACCGCGGTGGCACGCGGGGTATGGGATACATTTTTCATCCCCGCACGTCTTCGTGTGGGTACTGTACCCATGCCAGCAGACGAGCTTACACCAGTCCAGCGCGCCGCGTCGTATCTCCGGTCGCTGGACATCGACGGTCAGTCGTGGATTACCGGCGTCGCTATCAACGGCCTGCTCGCCGAGGGGGGAGACGAGTCGGTCGAGCGCGCGAAGCACCTCGTCGACACCGCGGTGGCGACCCAGAACGACGCCGGGCAGTTGAGCTACGGCCCGAGCTACCCGATAGAGGTCTTCAGCCACGGCCGCGAGTACGAGGCGAGCTGGGAGCTGACCGTCAAGAAGTGCATGAACACGAACAACAGCACCGCCATCGGTCACGGCGTCCTCGACTTCTACGACCGCACGGGCGAGGACCGCTACCTCGACGCGGCCGAACGCGCCTACGAGTCGCTTCTGTCCTTCGACCGGACCGAAGACGGCGGCATCCCTCACCACGACCCCGACCTCGCGGGCATCAAGTCGCTGTGGATAGACTCCGTCTACATGATGTGCCCGTTCCTCGCGCGCTACGGCGCGGCCGCGGGCGACGCCGACGCCTTCGACGAGGCGGTCGACCAGATTCTGATTCACGCCGCGCACCTCCGCGACGGCCACACGGGGCTGTTCCGACACATCTGGGTCGAACAGCCGAACCACTACCCGCAGGGCGCGTTCTGGGCGCGCGGCAACGGCTGGGCCGCCGCCGCGTCGGCCGACGTGCTCGAACGGCTCCCCGAGGACCACCCGAAGCGCGA
Source organism: Haloferax sulfurifontis ATCC BAA-897 (assembly GCF_000337835.1). GTDB lineage: Archaea > Halobacteriota > Halobacteria > Halobacteriales > Haloferacaceae > Haloferax > Haloferax denitrificans. Next base: position 248,268 of record NZ_AOLM01000008.1, read on the forward strand.
CGACCTCCTCGACCTGTTCCGGTCGCACTGCGAGGCGCTCCTCCCGCTTCAGGACGGCAGTGGCTTCTGGCACAACCTCGTCGACGACCCGCACACGCCGCTTGAGTCGTCGGGGACGCTCATGTTCGCCTACGCGTTCGCCCGCGGTATCGACCTCGGTCTCCTCGACGAGGAGACCTACCGCCGACCCGCCGAAGACGGGCTCGCGGCCGTCTCCCGCGTCGTCGGCGAGGAGGGCGCGGTCAACCGCGTCGCCGGCCCGCCGGGCGGGCCCGAGGCTCCCCTGACGGACACGCCCTACGGGCAGGGCTGGTTCCTGATGGCCGCGGCCGCGCTCGACTGAGGGTCCGACCCGTCTTTCGTTTCGGCCCGATCGGGGCCGGCACCACAGTTATACGCCCCGGCATACATTGACAGACGAACGCGAGCGACACAAACACTATGACCTACCACGCAGGCATCATCGGCACGGGCGGAATCGCAGGGATGGGCATCCTCGGCATGCACGACGAGGAGGCCATCGGCAGAGAGAAAATCGACGCGAGCCACGCGGGCGGCTACGCCGCGACCGACGACATCGAACTCGTCGCCGTCGCCGACGTGGACGAGTCGAAACTGGACACCTTCGGCGAGGCGTGGGACATCCCCGCCGACCGCCGGTACGTCGGCCACGAGGCGATGCTCGACGCCGAGGACCTCGACGCGGTGTCGGTCTGCACGCCGTCGTTCCTCCACCGCGATCACGTCGTCGACGCCGCGCGCTCCGCGGCCGACCCCTCAGTCGTCTGGTGCGAGAAACCCATCGCGTCGTCCGTCAGCGACGCCGAGGAGATGGTCGCCGTCTGCGACGAGACCGACACGGAACTCGTCGTCAACCACTCCTTTCGGTTCACGGACAAGCTTCGCCGACTCCGCGACCTCGTCCGCGAGGAGGGCATCCTCGGCGACGTGAAGTCCGTGAGCGCGCAGTACCGCATGGAGCTCATGCGGAACTCCACGCACGTCCTCGACACGCTCGTCTACCTCCTCGACGCGCGGGCCTCGCGGGTGAGCGGCCACATCACCGGCGAGAACGAGGCGCTCGACGCGTTGGACGCCACGGAGTCGGTCGTCGACGCCGGCGGCGGCGGACACGTCGTCATGGACGACGGCACGTTCGTCACGGTAGACTGCACGATTCCGCGCGATATCTCGTCGATGACGCTGAGCTTCATCGGCACCGAGGGCAAGCTCTACATGAACAACGACGACGGTGAGTGGCGCTACTGGTCGCTCGAAGACGGCGAACACGTCGAGCGACCGCTCCCCGGCATCGAGGGCGCGTGGACGTGGGAATCGGACTACAAGGGGTCGTTCGCCAACGCGGCGGCCCACGTGCAGGACCTCCTCGACGGCGACGCCGAAAACTACTCGCCCGGCGTCGCGGCGACTCGCTCGCTCGAAATCATCGTCGGGTTCTACCTTTCGCACTACACCGACTCGACGGTCGACGTTCCGCTTCCGGGGCCGCTCCGCGAGGTGCCCATCACGTCGTGGTGAGTGCGGTCGGGTGATTAGTCGCTCACGCCGGAACGGTGTCCGGCATCACCGGACGCGAATCCGCGGTCGGAACTCTTCGGAGATACCGCGAATATCCGCGATAGATGCGGCGTCAGTACAGAAACGCGCCGTTTCGTGACACGCGACCACGGTGGTCGGTGTCGCCATCGATTCGAGACTGACCGCGAACTGTCTCTCAGAAGTCGACTGACCGGAGTTAGCTCTGAATTACAGTTCTATGAGCGTAATCTTTCGGGCGTATGGCCCGCCTCGAGGACGGGAACGTGCAATTATCATCGTCGACCTCACCGCGACGGACGACCACCGCTGGTCGATTCAGTCCCGAATGAATTTCCGACACCACCGGACAAGTATCCGGCAGGACCGGATTCGCAGAGAACTCCGAGAATCGTCCCGATATACGGGCTGATGCGGTCGAAAACGAGAGTCTATGGGGATTCATTCGATGGTGATGGTGTTGATAAATTCGGTCGGCACGACGTTTCGTCCGCCATGCCCGGACGTTTCTCGGGGTTTCGACCGTCAGACCATCCGGTAGACTTCCTCCATCCAACTGTCGTCGGTTTCGACGGTGATGCCGCTCATCTCCTCGGCCCAGTCGGCCTGCGCCTCGCTGTTGTCCATCACGTCTTGGATGGCCTCGGGGTCGTCGACTTCCATGAAGCCGAAGACGTGGCCGTCTTTCTCGAAGACGCTGTAGGTCTGCAGGCCGGCGTCGGAGTCCAAGTAGGCCGATTCGAGCGCCTCGGGGACGTTCTCGTGTTTCGTTCGGTACTCCTCTCGCTTGCCGTCTTCTATCTCCAAGTGGAACGCGATTCGCGCCATGCGGCCTCCGATTCGGCGGCACCCGTCTTAGCTTTTCGGCGGGTAAGATTTAGTACGGGGTCGGCCGTCGTCGACTGTAATGATAGATTCCCACACCCACGCGTGGGGTGCCGCGAGCCCGGAACACCCGTGGACCAACGGCCCCATCTTGGACCTCGTGGACAGCTTCGACGTACACACCGTCTACACCGCCGAGCGCCTGCTCGCCGACATGGACCGAAACGGCGTGGACGAGGCGGTCGTCGTGGGCTACCCTATCTGCGACTGGACGGACAACTGGTACACCCGACGGGTCGCCGCCGAGTACGACCGACTCCACGGCATCGTGATGCTCGACCCCTTCGCCGACGACGCGGTCGAGCGTCTCGACCGCTGTATGGAGACCGACGGCGTCCTCGGCTTCCGCCTCGGCGCGGCCTGCCCGTACGACCGGATGTGGGAGACGTTCGACCCGAGCGTGACGTGGCTCAGAGAGAGCGTCGAGGAGACCGCCTTCTGGGAGGCCGCGGTCGAACACGACGCCACGGTCCAGATTCTCTGCGACCACGGGCAACTCGACCAGGCGCTCGAACTCGTCGAGACGTACCCCGACCTCACCTACCTGTTCGACCACTTCGCCCACGCGGGCCCGGACACGCCCACCGACGAGGGGACGTTCGGCCGGTTCGCCGACCTCGCGGAACACGACTCGGTCGCGGTGAAGGTCTCGGAGATCGTCCACATGTCCGACTCGGCGTTCCCCTATGCCGACATGCACGACCACGTCCGGTGGTTCCTCGACACCTTCGGGCGCGAGCGGGTCGTCTGGGGTTCCGACTATCCGAACGTCAGCGACGTGGCCAGCTACGCGGAGGCGTGCAACTGGCTCAAGCAGGTCGACTCGCTGTCGGCGGCCGACCGGTCGTGGCTGACCGGGAAATCGTTCCGTCGGCACGTCGACCTCGGGTGAGCGTAACCGGTCGTCACCGCGTGCCTCGCTCGCACTGTCGTCGATCCGGTGGCTGAACTCTCCATCTCCGAATGACACCGGTATATTTATTATAATGAACTATAGTGGTTTGTAATAGCACATCATGACTGATAGTGGTTCACAGAACCGGCTCAGTAGGCGGCGGTACGTGACCGGACTCGGAGCAGGTCTCACAGCGGCACTAGCGGGTTGTATGGGTGGCGGGAACGGCGGTGGCAGTGGTTCCGACGGCGGTTCCGACGGGGGAGGCTCCGGCGGCGGTGGCGGCGACTCCGGGTCGCAGTCACTCGACTTCTGGCTGTTCGGCGGCATCCCCGCCGAACGAGAGTACATAAGTAACCACTACAGCAGTTACAGCGACCACGACGTCACCTACCAGCACCAAGAGTGGGGGCAGAAGTACCAGATTATCGCGTCCGCGGCGGCGAACAACAACCTCCCGGACGTGATGGCCGGCCAGACTCAGCAGATTCCGGATTACGTCGGCGCGAGCGCCATCCAACCGCTCGACCAAGAGCAGTTCGCCGACCAGTTGGAGGAGATAAACAGCCGGTTCATCCAGGCGAACGTCGACACGCAGATTTACGACAGCCTCGGCGACACCGAAGGAGAGCGGCAGTGGGGGCTTCCCGGCGGCTACGCCGACCTCGGTCCGTTCGTGGACATCCGAACCGACTACCTCGAACAGACGAGTTTCGACAGCCCGCCGCGCAACTGGGAGGAGCTCATCCAACTCGGCGAGGAGATGCAGGAGCTCGACGAGGTGTCGGCGGCGATTACCGCGCCGGGGACCGACTTCGGCCTGACGACCGGCTACTTCATCGGCTTCGTCTACGCCAACGGCGGTCGGTACTTCGACCCCGAGACGCTGGAGGCGACGGTCGACCAACCCGGCTTCGTCGACGCCGTCAGGCTCTATCAGGACATCGCCGAGGCCGGTCTGTTCCCCGACTCGATGGCCGAGAACGACCACATCGGTGCGGGACGGCTCCTCCGCGAGGGCGAGTCCGGCATCTTCATCACGTACTCCCACGCGAACGCGGTCTACCAGACGACCGGCGCGCCGCAGGCGTGGCTCGACGGCGAGGGCCACACCGTCACCCGCGCGCCGCTTCCGGACAGCCCGTCGGGGAGCTTCGAACCCCGCGACCTGCTCCTGCAGAACGCGCAGGGCTTCATGCTCGGCAACGGCACCGACTCGGAGGCCGAACTGCAGGCCGCCTTCGACTTCACCGAGTGGTGGAACTCCGAAGAACAGCTCGCGCCGTGGACCTACGACGCCGAGAACGACGTGGGCATCCGCGGGCGCGTCCCGACGCTCGAAAGCGCCTTCGAGGACCCGAGCGACCTCTTCCGGAGCCAGTTCGGCGACCTCGTGACGCTGTACGAGAACGACGACCTGTTCACGCGCACCTCGCGGTTCCCGTCGTTCTCGGGCATCGCGTCGGTCCAGAGCATCATCAACACCGAGGTCATCCAGCCGGTCGTCCTCGGCAACGCGACGGCAGAGGAGGCCTGTAGCGCCGCCAACGAATCGGTTCAGGAAGTCATCGACGAGGAGCTGGCCTGACGATGCGACTCGAACCGTCGCTCGAACGACGGCGGCCCAACGGCGGTGAGTTACGACCATGAGTTACTCGAAGCAGGCGAGGGGCTCGTTCGAGAGCGTCTCCGAGCGGATTCCGGAGGGCGTCAAGGTGTACCTCCCGGTCCTGCCGGTGACGGCGCTCGTCGGGCTGTTCATCCTCTACCCCATCGCACAGGCGATCTATTCGAGCTTCTTCAACAAGGACCTGCTCGCGCCCAGCGAGGCCGAGTTTATCGGACTGGCGAACTACGCCGAAATCTGGTCGAATCCGACTATCCATCAGGTGCTGTGGAACACGCTCATCTGGGTCGTCGTCGGCAGTTCCGCCGCTATCGTCCTCGGCTTCCTGATGGGTTGGCTCCTCCACGAGAAACTGCCGTACACGAGCGTCGCGAGCGCAATCGTGCTCATCCCGTGGGTCCTCCCGCGGGTCGTCGGCGCGTCCATCTGGCAGTTCATGTTCGGCGGGTCGCAGGGCATCATCAACGAACTGCTCGTCCAGCTCGGCGTCATCGACGAGTACATCGTCATGCTCGGCTCGACGGAGCTCTCGCTGTGGCCGCCCATCATCGGGATGATTTGGCGGCTCGCACCGCTTTTCGCGCTGTTGACGCTCACGTCCCTGCAGGGCATCGACGAGCATCTCTACGAGGCCGCGCGCATGGACGGCGCGACGCCGTGGGAGCAGTTCCGGTTCATCACCATCCCGATGATGCGGTACAACCTCGCCATCGGGTTCCTCCTGATGCTCATCTACAACATCAGGAACTTCTCGATGATTTGGGTGATGACGAAGGGCGGCCCCGGCGTCTCCAGTAGCACGCTCCCGGTCATGATCTACCGGACGGCGTTCGTCGACTTCGACGTGGGGCTGGCGTCGGCGCTGTCGCTCATCCTGTTCGTCGTCCTGCTCGTGTTCTCGTACTACTACATTCAGGTGTACGACCAAGTGCGGGGTGACGTCTGATGGCGGCGAAAGACCCCGACACGGCCGCCGAGTTCCGGCGGAACGAGTCGTGGCTGTTCGACACCACGGCGGGCGCGTACGTCCGCAAGACGGCGGTTTCGCTCCTGACGCTCGTCGTCTTCGCGTTCGTCCTCTTCCCGCTGTACTGGATGGTCGTGACGGCGTTCAAGACCACCGCGGAGATTCAGCAGATTCCGCCGACGGTGTTCCCGAACGATTTCTCGTTGGAGGGCTTCCGGCTCGTCGTCGAGTCGTCGATTCAGGCGGGCGGCTACACCTCGCTTTTCGCTAACCTGTTCGGCTGGCAGGCGTCGTCGGCCATCGACATCGACATCCTGTCGCTCGTGCTGAACAGCCTGAAAGTCGCGATCGGCGCGGGCGCAATCGCGCTCGTCTTCGGGACGGCCGCGTCGTACGTGCTCTCGCGCCGCGACTTCGCCGGGAAGAACGCGCTCATGAGCATCTTCCTCGCGTCGCTGATGTTCCCCGGGACCGCCATCATGGTCCCCGAGTGGGAACTCGTCTCGGCGCTCGGCCTGTTCAACACGCACCTCGTGTTGATCTTCATCTACGGCGCGATGACCGCGCCGTTCGTCGTCTGGCTGATGAAGGGCTTCTTCGACGACTTCCCGGACTCGATTATCGAGGCCTCCCGCATCGACCAGTGTAGCTCGATAGAGACGTTCTGGTACGTCATCGTCCCGATGGCGCGGAACTCGCTCATCGCGTCGTTCATCTTCGCGTTCCTCCTCGCGTGGAACGAGTTGGTGTTCGCGCTGACGCTCCTCGACAACTCGCGGTACACGGTTCCGCCGGGACTCCTGACGTTCGTACAGGGGTTCAACACCCAGTGGAACGTCGTCGCCGCGGCCTCGATTATCATCTCGCTTCCCGTCCTGCTCGGACTGGCCTACATCCAGCGCTACTTCGTGCAGGGGCTCACCGGCGGCGCGATTAAGGGATAACACCCTTCGCCCGCCGTCTCTCGGTGCCGCACGTCGCGGTCAATTTTCGTCGTCAGTCGCTAGGTTTAAGGGGCGTTCTACGGTAATGTTTTACAATGACACACCTAACAGTAGACGGTGTCACGAAGATTTTCGGCGACCCCGACAAGGACGGTGTCGTCGCAGTCGACGACCTCGACATCGACGTCGAAGACGGGGAGTTTCTCGTTTTGCTCGGCCCGAGCGGGTGCGGGAAGACGACGACGCTCCGGATGATCGGCGGACTGGAGACGCCGACCTCCGGTGAAATTCGCTTCGACGACGTCGTCGTCAACGACATCAAAGCCCGAAACCGCGACGTGGCGATGGTGTTCCAGGACTTCGCGCTCTACCCGCATATGACCGTCCGGGAGAACCTCGGGTTCGGCCTCAAGCGGGAGGACAACGGCATGTCGACGGCGGACGTCAACGAGCGGGTCGAGGAGGTGGCGACGATGCTCGAAATCGAACAGCTCCTGAACAACAAGCCCGCACAGCTCTCGGGCGGACAGAAACAGCGCGTCGCGCTCGGCCGGGCTATCATCCGCGAGCCGCGGCTGTTCCTCTTCGACGAGCCGCTTGCGAACCTCGACGCGAAGCTCCGCAAGACGATGCGGACCGAAATCGACGAACTGCAGTCCGAGGTCGGCATCACCTCCGCGTACGTCACCCACAACCAGGAGGAGGCGATGACAATCGCCGACAAAATCGCCGTCCTCAACGACGGCGCGCTCCAGCAGTTGGGTCGCCCGGAGGAGGTGTTCAACGAACCGGCGAACCTCTTCGTCGCGCAGTTCGTCGGCAGTCCGGACATGAACATCTACGACGGCGTCGTCGAGGAGGCCGCCGACGGCGTTCGCGTCGAACTCGACGGCGTGAGCTTCGAACTGCCGAGCGACGCCCTCGACGCGGAGGTCCCGCCCGGCGGCGTCAACGTCGGCTTCCGGCCGCAGGACTTCTACCAGACGGGCAAGCGGCGCGCCGACGGACTGACCTTCGACGTCGATATCCGCGTCATCGAGCCGGTCGGAACGAAAGCCATCGTCCACGGCGACGGCCCCATGGGCGACGTCACCGCCGAAATCGGCGAGTTCCACGGGCTATCGGCCGGCGACACGCTGTCGCTTTCTATCGCGCCCGAACACGTCTACCTGTTCGACGCCGAGACGGAGGCACTGCGCAAGGGCCGGCGTATCGAGAACCGGGCGTCCGTCCAATCGCAGTCCCAGTCGTCGGAGTCGGACGGCGTCGAAATATAACTCGGCGCGACTGCCCCATCGAACGTCAGCGGGCGTGGTGTCTCGCGGCACCCAGAGCCGCGGCTTCAGCCGCGCTACCGCCGAAATTCTCCGCCCGCACCCAAACATATTAATCGGTGTGTTCACATGGTGTAACCGAGACGAACTCACACGGTTATTCGCAACTATGAAAGCCATCATTCAGACCGGGCCGCGCTCGGTAGAGACACAGGAGCGGGAGGTTCCCACTCCCGACGCAGACGAACTGCTCATCAAGGTCCACTCCGCGGGACTCTGCGGCAGTGACGCTCACGCCTATAAATACGACGGCGGCTACGAGTGGATTCCCATCCCGCGCGTCATGGGCCACGAGTACTCGGGGACGGTCGCGGAGGTCGGCGAGAACGTCGAGACGTTCGACGTCGGCGACAAGGTCATCGAGGAACCGATTCACGACTGCGGTCACTGTTTCCAGTGCAAGAACGGCCAGCCGAACGTCTGCCAGAACTTCTCCATCACTGGCATGCACCGCGACGGCGCATACACCGAGTACGTCACCGTCGCTCCCGAACACGTCCACGCGGTTCCCGAGGACGTGCCGCTCCGGCACGCCGCCATCACCGAACCGACGAGCATCGCCACGCGAGCGGTCCTCGACCAGTCGGTGACGACGCCGGGCGACAACGTCCTCGTCGAGGGGCCGGGCCCAATCGGCGTCCTCGTCGCCGCCGTCGCCGACTCGCTCGGCGCGAACGTCGTCGTCTCCGGGCTCGGGCAGGACGCGTCGTATCGCCTCCCACTGCTCGAAGACCTCGGCATCGACACGGTGAACCTCGAAGAAGAAGGCGGTCTCGACGAGCGGGTGGAGTCGCAGACCGACGGCATCGGCTTCGACGTGGTCTTCGACGCGACGGGCCACCGAAGCGGCGTCGTCTCCGGGAACGACGTGGTCCGCAAGGGCGGCCAAATCGTCGTCGTCGGCATCCCGAACTCGCCGAGCGAGCTCAGCCTCACCTCGACCGTTCGCGGTGAAATCGACATCAACACCTCCTACGGCTCGACGTGGACCAACTTCGAGCAGGCGCTTCGACTCATGGAGCGCGGCGAAATCGCGGTCGACAAGATTCTCGACACCTCCTACAGCGTCGACGAACCGGCCGAGGCGTTCGAGGCGTTCCTCAACTCCGAGACCTGCAAGCCAGTCTTCCAGTTCGACGACTGAACGACCCCGCTATCCGGCCGCGAACCGCTCGACGACAGAAACTATTTTACCCGTGCCGATTGGATGTGAGATCGTACCAAACAAATCATGGAGATTACAGACATCTCAGCGACGAAAATCAGCAACGAATCGTGGGGCGAGTTCATCGAGTTCCCGCTCGTCACCATCATGTCGAAGTACGACGAGTACCGCAACGTCGACGGTGAGAACCCGCAGGCCCGCCGCAAGTGGATGGGTCCCGTGGGTGACGTGGTGGTCGAAGTCGAGACGGACGCGGGCATCACCGGCGTCGGCGTCGGCAACTGGGGTTCCGGGGCCATCGCGACCGTCGTCGAGGAGACGCTCTCGAAAATCGTCGTCGGCGAAGACCCGGTACAGCGCGAGCTTCTCTGGGAACAGATGTACCGCGCGACGCTCCCGTTCGGCCGGAAGGGCGTCGCCATCATGGCCATCAGCGCGGTCGACCAGGCGCTGTGGGACATCGCGGGGAAGGAAGCCGACAAGCCGGTGTACGAACTGCTCGGCGGCCCCACCAAAGACGAGATTCCCGCCTACGCGTCGAACCTCCACCCCGTCGACATGGAGAAACTCGAACGCGAGGCCATCCAGTACGTCGAGGAGGGCTTCGACGCGATGAAGCTCCGCTTCCTCCACGGCCCCGAGGACGGCCGCGCGGGCATGAAGAAGAACGAGGAAATCGTCGCGACCGTCCGCGACGCCGTCGGCGACGACATCGAAATCGCGGGCGACGCCTACATGGGCTGGTCGGTCAAGTACGCAAAGGAGATGACCCAGCGCCTCGGCAAGTACGACATGGCGTGGGTCGAGGAGCCGGTCATCGCCGACGATATCTCCGGCTACGCCGAGGTCCGCGAGGCCGCGCCGATGCCGATCTCGGGCGGCGAACACGAGTTCACCCGCTGGGGCCACGAGGACCTCCTCGAGGAGGGCGCGGTCGACATCCTCCAGCCCGACGTGGGTCGCGTCGGCGGCATCACGGAGCTCCAGAAGGTCGCCGACATGGCCGAGGTCCACGACGTGCCCGTCATCCCGCACGCCGGCACGAACCCGACGCTCCACGCCATCGCCGGGCACACGAACATGCCGATGGCGGAGTACTTCCCGACCCCAGAGTGGTTCGAGGAGCGCCAGGAGAAACGCGAGTCGACCTACGCCGACGCCATCTTCCAGAACCCGCCGTCGCCCGAAAACGGGTCGATTCCGCTCCCCGACGAGCCCGGCGTCAGCACTCAACTGAACCGCGAGGCGCTCGAACACTTCGCCATCGAGTAACGATGTCTGACATCAGCTTCGAGTACAACGTCCCCGTCTTCGCCGGCGCGCCCGACGAGGGGACCGAGCCGACGCACCGCGACACCCCGGCGTACGAGTCGCTCGACTGGGAGGCGACCAAGATGGGCGTCCAGAAGGCGGAAGAACTCGGCTTCGACGCGGTGTGGGCACCCGACCACCTGCTGTTGGGTCGCGACCACGCCGAGTACGAGTGCTGGACGCTGCTGTCGGCCATCGCCGGCTTCACCGAGGACATCAACCTCGGCTCGCTCGTCCTCTGTAACGACTACCGCAACCCGGCGCTCGTCGCCAAGATGGCGGCCACGCTCGACGTGATCTCCGACGGCCGACTCGAACTCGGCCTCGGCGCGGGCTGGCACGAACCGGAGTACGACGCCTACGGCTGGGAGTACCGCGACGGCTTCGAGCGCCTGATGCGGCTCGACGAATCCATCCGCCTCATGAAGCGCATGTGGGCCGCCGGGACCGACGGCGCGAGCTTCGACGGGAAGCACTACCAGATAGAGGACGCTTACTGCGTCCCCGGGCCCGTACAGGACCCCCACCCGCCCATCCTCGTCGGCGGGCAGGGCGAGGAGGTCACGCTCAAACTCGTCGCCAAGCACGCCGACGTGTGGAACACCGACGTGTTCAACGGCGACGTGGAGACGCTCGAACACAAAATCGGCGTCATCGAAGACCACTGCGAGACCGTCGGCCGCGACCCCGACGAAATCGAGTACTCGTGGGACGGCCACGTCATCTGCACGCGCGACGAGGAGAAGTTCGACCGCCTGCTCGACCTGATGACGCCCATCCAGTTCGAAGAGGAGTATCAGGACCAAGCGCCCATCGTGACCGAGGAAGACGCCCGGGAGTACTTCATCATGGGGACGCCCGAGGAGTGCGCGGAGGCCATCGAGCGCCGAATCGACGCGGGCGTGACGAAGTTCCAAGGCTGGTTCATCGACTTCCCCGACACCGACGGGATGGAACTGTTCGCGGACGAAGTCATCCCGCAGTTCAACTGAGGCGTCCCGCGAGTCGAGCGCGCCGCGCTCGGTTCGCGCTCTCGCTCTCGTTTTCGTTTCCGTTTTGGTTTCGCCGTTTTTGTTATTCGTCTATTCGAGCCCTCGTGTGACCGAACCGTCCAGATTCTCCCACACGTGGTGGGTTCCGACTCGACGCACGACCCACGGAACATTTCCGGCGATAGCGGAAAGACATTTGAGGGATGAGGATTCATAACCAACTATGGCGAAGGACGTTCCGGTCAACGCGGTCAAAATCTCGCTCGAACTCGTCGACCTCCTGCGGGAACTCGACGGGGCGGGCGTCTCGGAGGTAGCCAAGCGGCTGGACAAGCCGACCAGCACGATTCACGACCACCTGCGGACGCTGGAGCAACAGGAGTACCTCGTCAAGGAGGGCGACACGTACTACGTCAGCACGCGGTTCCTCCAGTTGGGCGCTCACGCGCGGTCCCGCCAGAAGGTGTTCAAAATCGCCCGTCCCGAGATAAACGAGCTCGCGCAGGTGACCGGGGAGCACGCGAACCTGATGATAGAGGAACACGGCGTCGGCGTCTTTCTGTACCGTTCGCGGGGCCCCGACGCCGTCCGCCTGGACACCCACGCCGGGATGCGCGTCCCGTTGCAGACGACGGCGCTCGGGAAGTCCATCATGGCGAACCGGCCGCGGGAGGAAGTCGAGCGAATCCTCGACCGCCACGGTTTGGAGTCGGTAACCGACCGCTCTATCACGGACCGCGAGGAGCTGTTCGACGTGTTGGAGCAGGTCCGCGAGCGCGGCTACTCGTACGACGACGAAGAGCGCGTCAAGGGCATGCGCTGTGTGGCCGCGCCGATACTCAACGAGGACGACTACGCCATCGCCGCCGTCAGCGTCTCGGGGCCGAAAAGCCGGATGCGCGAGGAGCGCTTCACCGAGGAACTGCCGAACCAGATTCTCAAGAGCGCGAACGTCATCGAGGTGAACCTGACGTACTCGTAGTTGGCCACCCCCCATCCCCCGTCTCGCTCCCGTCGTCGCAATCCTGCATAGAGCGCAACAGTTAGGTATCACGCTGTGGCAGAGTGTAACGATGCAACTCGTTCGATACACCGCGGGCGGTGCCCCCGAGTGGGGCGTACGCCGCGACGACGACGTCGTCCCGCTTTCCGGCCTCCGCGAGGACGTCACCGTCCAGAACCTCAACAGCCCCGGCTTCCTCACCGTCGTCGAGGACGCCGCGGACGCCGCCGAGGACCAGTCGGTCCCCGTCGAGGACGTGAAGCTCCTCGCGCCCGTCCCGCGCCCCGGCAAAATCGTCTGCGTCGGGCTCAACTATCACGACCACGCCGAAGAACAGGACGAAGAGGTGCCCGAGCGTCCGCTCCTGTTCGGTAAGGCCGGCACGTCCGTCACGAACCCCGGCGACCCCATCGTCCACCCGGCGGCCATCGACGAGGTCGACTACGAGGTCGAACTCGGCGTCGTCATCGGGCAGACGGCAAAGAACGTGGACGCCGAGGACGCCTTCGACTACGTCGCGGGCTACACCGCCATCAACGACGTGAGCGGCCGCGACGCGCAGTTCGACGACGGGCAGTTCTTCCGCGGCAAGAGCTACGACACGTTCGCCCCGATGGGGCCGACGTTCGTCCCCGAGGACGACCTCGACCCGCACGACCTCGACGTCGCCTGCCGCGTCAACGGCGAGACGAAACAGGAGTCCAACACCGCCGAGTTCATCTTCGGCGTCGACGAGGTCGTCGAGTACATCAGCGGCATCACGACGCTCCGACCGGGCGACGTCATCTCCACCGGCACGCCCGGCGGCGTCGGCATCTTCCGCGACCCGCCGGAACTGCTCGCGCCGGGCGACAGCGTCGACGTGGAAATCGAGGGCATCGGCACGCTCACCAACCCCGTCGTCGCCGAGCGCGACGAGTAACCGGCCGCAGTACAACGCAATTATTTATAGGATATCGCGGTACTACCGACTATGAGCACGCACACAGATACCCGACTGAGAGACAGGCATATCGTCGTCACCGGCGGCGCGCGCGGCATCGGCCGCGGCATCGCGGTCCGGTGCGCCCGCGCCGGTGCCGACGTATCGATTTTCGACACGAAACCCGAAGTGGCCGCCGAGACGGCCGAACTCGTCCGCGAGGAGGGCGGCGAAGCCGAGGTGTACGAGGTCGACGTGACCGACGCCGCGGGCATTGAAACCGCCGTCGACGCCGCAATCGAGGCGCTCGGACCTATCCACGGCCTCGTGAACAACGCGGGCGTCCAGCAGGCAATCCCGCTCCTCGAAACGACCGAAGACGACTGGGACCTCCACTTCGAGGTGAACGTCAAGGGGACGTTCCTCGTCTCCAAGGCCGTCGCCGCCCGGATGGTCGACGGCGAAATCGAGGGGAGCATCGTCAACATCTCGTCGGTCGGCGCGGAGCGACCGTTCGCCGGACAGGGCGCGTACGGCGCGTCCAAGGCGGCCGTCCTCGCCTTCACGACCGTGCTGGCGAAGGAACTGAGCGACCACGGCATCACCGTCAACGCGCTCAAACCGGGCACCGTCGAGACGCCGATGGTCGAGGAATGGCTCGACGAACACGCCGAGCAGTCCGGCAAGTCCCCGGACGAAATCCTCGCGGAGACGCTCGACGCGCACATCCTCGACCGAATCGGCCAACCCGAGGAAGTCGGTCACGTCGCGGTCCTGCTCCTCTCCGAGGAGGGCGACTGGATAACCGGCGAGTCAATCGCCGTCGACGGCGGCTACCTCAAACACTAGCGTTCGCCGCGACGGCTTCGAGAGCCGTCCGAAGCGCCCCGAACCGGTGCTTTCAATCGCTCATCTCTGGACCGCGCTCTCGGCCACAGCCACTCACTCGCTGTCCGGAATTGCCGGATATAGATTGTGTAGGACTCCGGTAGCCGGACGGACTGAAAGCGCCGTGTAAGCGTCGCGGCGCGCGCGACTGCCGCGGTGATGCGATGTCGGAGCGGCTCGGAGACGCCTACATCACCTCGCACCAGCGCACTTGGTGGTCTGTCGTCGACTCCGCGACACGCACGAGTCGTTTCAGAGACTCAGTGGCGGGCTCGCGGCGTTGAACCCCAACTCTCGCCTATTCGGCAATAATGGTCACAGTCGAAACATCGATATTGGTGTGCCGCACAGTAGCACATGGTCGGAGCAATCTGACCCATGCGCAATCAGCATCCCGTGCGACCAGCACGATAGCCATCAGTACGTCAGTCAAACTGTACGCGCGGTAGCCTCCACGAGTACGCCTGCCAACGAGTACTCATGAACACGTGGCGCGCTACCGATTGAGCACAACGTCCCATTGATGCTCTATTTTTTCGACTGCTTCGCGGTGAGTTGTGACTGTCTGCTCGCTTCGGAGTCGCCCGTCAGCGCCCGCTCGGTTCTCGTTCGAGGCCTCTCCGTGTCCACCTCACCATCCGGCATCGTCGGATGACTCCCGGGCGCTCGGGCCGTCGACCCGGGCCCCGAACCTGAAGATATTTCACGCCACCGTGTGAAAAGCGGGTAATGGGTACCGACCAAAGCACGAACCGTCGCCTAAGCAAGGTCGAACGGGTTATCGAAACGTACGATTTAGACGGCTTCGGCGAGCGACTCGCCGAGCGGTGGACGGCTCCCGAGGACAGCGACAGCCTCCGGGACCTCGCGGACCTGATGAACGAGAAGGTGCTCGACGCCGCGCTCCGGGAGGCGGGCGAAGACGTCCTCGAAGGCGAGGTCGAGAACCTGTACACGCTTCTCACCGGCGACGAGACCACGGAGGGGATGCGCGTGCAGGCGAAGAACACGCTCCAGTCCCGCGGCGTCGACGTCGACCAACTGCTCTCGGATTTCGTCTCTCATCAGGCGGTCTACACCTATCTGACGGAGATTCGCGGCGTCTCGAAGGACTCCTCGTCCGGAAACAGAATCGACAACGTCATCGAGTCCATCCAGCGACTCCGCGGCCGACTGGTCGCGGTCATCGAACAGAGCCTGAGCTCGCTCCGCAACACGAGCAAACTCCGGCTCGGCGACTTCGACGTCCTCGTGGACACGCAGGTGTACTGCCGCGACTGCGGGACGCAGTACGAGGTCATCGAACTGCTCCAGCGCGGCGGGTGCGACTGCGACGAGAGCGCATCGAACTAGACGATTACATACTTAGTTCTGTCACATTCTCTCTAATTCAACGGGTGATTTTATATTGGTGTACCTGTTGGGTCAAGGTATGAGCTCAGAACAAGTGTCAAAATCGAAAGTCCACCTTTCGGTCGAGAATATCGGTGGCATCGACAACCTGTCAACGTCGTTCGAGCCGGGCGTGACGGTGTTGGCGGGTCGGAACGCCACGAACCGAACGTCGCTCTTGCGGTCCATCATGGCCGCCCACGGAAGCGACGACGTCGCGCTCAAGGGCGACGCCGACGAGGGGTCGGTGGAACTCACCATCGGCGACGAGACGTACACCCGGACGTTCGAGCGGCAGGGTGACGCCGTCATCTCCGGCGGAGAGCCCGTCCTCGACGACCCGGACCTCGCGGACCTCTTTTCGTTCCTGCTCGAGACGAACGACGCCCGACAGGCGGTCGCCCGCGGCGACGACCTCCGCGACCTCATCATGCGTCCGGTCGACGTCGAGTCCATCAACGAGCAGATCGAGTCGCTCCAGCAGGAGAAACGCGACATCGCCGACGAGCTCTCGACGCTCAGCAACCTCTCCGACCGCCTGCCGCAACTCGAACGCCGGCGGACGAAGCTCGAAGGCCAAATCGAGGAGAAAGAAGACGAACTCGCCGAGAAAGAACAGGAGGTCGAGGAGTACGACGCCAGCGTCAGCGAGCGTCAGGAAGTCGAGAGCGAACTCGAATCGAAGCTCGGCGACCTCCGGAGCAAGCGCCGCGACATCAACGACGTCGACCGCCGCATCGAGACGGAGAAACAGAGCCTCGACGCGCTCGAATCCGAGGAAGACGAACTAGCGGACGACGCCGAGGACCTCCCGGAGGTCGCCGGCGGCAAAATCGACGAAATCGAGTCCGAAATCAGCCGGCTCCGGACGCGCCGGCAGGAGATTCAGTCGACCGTCAACGAGCTTCAGTCCGTGATTCAGTTCAACGAGGAGATGCTCTCGGGAACCTCCTCGGACGTCGTGGACGCGCTCCGCGACGCCGACGACGCCGGCGGGAGCGTCACCGACCAGCTCCTCGGCGACGACCAGGTCGTCTGCTGGACGTGCGGCTCCGAGGTCGCCAAATCGGAAATCGAGGGGACGCTCGAACGTCTCCGGACGCTCCGCGAGGAGAAACTCGAAGCTAATCGCAATCACCGCGAACAGCTCTCCGAACTCGAAGACGAGAAGTCCACCCACGAGCGCCGCCAGCGCGAGCGCGACCGCATCGAGCGCCGCCTCTCCGAAATCGAAAGCGAGCGCGAGACCCGCCAAGAGCGCATCGAGGAGCTCAAATCCGAGCGCTCGGACCTCGAAGCCGAAATCGACTCGCTCGAACAGACCGTCGACGAACTCGAAAGCGAGGAACACGGCGACTTGCTCGACCTCCACCGCGAGGCGAACCAGCTCGAATACGACCTCGGACGCCTCCGCAGTGACCTCGAAGACGTCGAAGACGAAATCGACGACATCGAGCGCAAACTCGACGAACGCGACGAACTCGAAGCGGCCCGCGAGGACATCGAAGACGAACTCGAAGAGCTTCGGACGCGCATCAAGCGCCTCGAATCCGAGGCCGTCGAGGAGTTCAACACGCACATGGACGACGTGCTCGACGTGCTCGAATACGACAACCTCGACCGCATCTGGATCGAGCGCACGGAAAAGCGGGTTCGGGAGGGCCGAAGGAAGGTCACGAAGTCCGTCTTCGACCTCCACGTCATCCGGACCAACGAAGACGGCGTGAGCTACGAGGACTCCGTCGCCCACCTCTCGGAGTCCGAGCGCGAGGTGACCGGCCTCGTGTTCGCGCTCGCGGGCTACCTCATCCACGACGTCTACGAGACGGTGCCGTTCATGGTCCTCGACTCCCTCGAAGCCATCGACTCGAACCGCATCTCGCGGCTCGTGGACTACTTCGCCGACTACGCCGACTACCTCGTCGTCGCCCTCCTCGAAGAGGACGCGCAGGCCGTCGACAGCGCGTACCCGCGCTACTCGCCGGCGTAACGTCGCAGACGCCGGTTGCATTCTTCGTTTTTCCCACCCGCGACGAGTCGCGTCGCGAACGCGACGTCTCGTTTCGAGTTACACTATTAGCGGTGTCACGAGGCGGGACCGGCGGCGACGTGGCGGCGCGCTCAGGAGAGCGCGATGCTCAGTTCGAGTTCCTCGGCGATGCCGAGGAGGACCTCGGTGAGACGGTCGAACTGCTCGCCTTTCATCCGGTTGGAGGGGCCGGCGACGCTCAGCGCGCCGAACACGTCGCCGTCCGGTCCCATGACGGGGGCTCCGACCGCGCGGACCCCGCTAATCTGCTCTTCGACGTTGAGCGCGTAGCCGCGCTCTCTGATTTCGGCGAGTTCGTCGAACAGCGCCTCCTCGTCGTGAATCGTCTGTTCCGTCTCCTTGGGGAGGCCGACCCGGTCGATGATTTCGCGGACCCGCGCTGTCGGCATGTGGGCGAGGATGGCCTTCCCGCTCGCCGTCGAGTGGAGGTAGACGCGCTTCCCCACGGTCGACTGCGTCCAGACGCCGTGTTTTCCGGGTGCGGTGTGGACGTACACGCCCCGTCCGTGCTCCTCGACGGTGAAAATCGAGCGCCGTTCCGACTCCTCGGAGAGAACGTTGGTGTAGTGTTCGGCCTTCCCGAATCTGCGTTTCCGCGTCCGGACGAAGTTTCCGAGACCGAGGAAGCGAAGCCCGAGATGATACGTATCGCCCTCTTTAACCACGTATTCCTGCGCTTCGAGGGTCGTCACGTGGGTGTGTGCGGTGCTCGGCGCGATGTCGAGTTCGCGGGCGATTTCGGTCACGCCCGCCCCGTCGCGTTCCCTGAGTAATTCGACGATTCTGAGGGTCGTGACCGTCGTTTTGAGCGAGCGGTCGTTCGCGGTTTCGGTCATTACCTGCGGGTCGTCACCATCGCACATAGTCGTTTCGCCTCTCCCGAATACCAGTTGTTAGATAGCGAATGCGGGCCACGCTGACGCCGAAACGAGTCGTTTGTGAACGATACGCATGCTTTGCGTCCGGATCGGTTTTCGAATCCCCGCCCCAGAGACGGCGAAATCGGCGACCGAAATCGGCAGAAAGCGGTTCGAGAACCCCCGAATCGCCGGGATTAGGTCGCGCTCTCGATTTCGGCATCTCCCGCCCCTTCCATTCGTTCCTCGTGAATCGCAATCCGTATACCGAATTTAGAGCCCGAACGTCCACCGCTCCGGAAGTGTTATTATCGTTTCTCCAGTCCAATCGAACGAGACTCAATGAACCACAACGAGATGTTCGAGGCGGTCGAGTCGCTGGAGGCGGAACTCGTCTCACTCACCGAGTCGCTCTGGGAGACGCCCGAACTCGGGCTTCACGAGACCGAGTCCGCCGAGTTGCTCTCGTCGGTCCTCCGCGACGCCGGATTCGACGTCACCGAGGACATCGGCGGGATGCCGACGGCGTTCAAAGCGACCTACGGCGAGGGCGAGCCCCACGTCGGCATCCTCGGCGAGTACGACGCCCTGCCCGGACTGTCGCAGACGGTGTCGTCGAACAGGGAACCCGTCGAGACTGGCGCGCCGGGCCACGGCTGTGGCCACAACCTGTTCGGCGTCGCCGGCGTCGGGGCCGCGCTCGCCGCGAAGCGCGCCATCGACGACGGGCGGGCCGAGGGGACGGTCACGTTCTTCGGCTGTCCCGCCGAGGAGATTCTCGTCGGCAAGGTGTTCATGGCCCGCGACGGGGCGTTCGACGACCTCGACGCCGCGCTCACGTGGCACCCGAGCCACCTCAGCGCGCCGTTCATGGCGCAGACGCTCGCGATGAACTCCGTCGAGTACACGTTTCACGGCGAGTCGGCCCACGCCGCCGACAGCCCGCAGTCGGGTCGGAGCGCGCTCGACGCCGTCGAACTGCTGAACACCGGGTCGGAGTTCATGCGCGAGCACGTCTCCGACGACGCCCGTATCCACTACACCATCCCCGACGGCGGCGGCGCGCCGAACGTCGTCCCCGCGGAGGCGACGGCGTGGTTCTACGTCCGCGCGCCGACCCGCGACGAGGTCGACCGCATCACCGACTGGCTCGACGACGTGGCCGAGGGCGCGGCGCTCATGACACAGACGACGGTGTCGCGGCGGTTCCACACCGGCTGTTACGACTACGTGGCGAACCACGCGCTGTCCGACAAACTGCTGGAGAACATGCGACTCGCCGGCCCCATCCCGTACACCGACGAGGACCGCGAGTTCGCCGCGGAGCTTCAGGAGACGCTCTCGGCCGAGACCATCGAGGCGCGGACGGCGCAACTCTCCGAGGACCGACGCGAGGCGGCGCGCTCGTCGGTGCTGTATCCCGACGCCCAACCCTCCTACGACGTGGGGACAGTGCTCAACGGCTCCACGGACGTCGGCGACGTGAGCTGGATTACGCCGACCGCGCAGTTCTGGGCGGCGTCGTGGCCGGTGGGGACGCCCTCGCACACGTGGCAGGCGGTCGCCGCCAACGGGAGCTTCGGGTCGAAGGCGGCCGTGTACGCCGCGAAGGTCCTCGCGGCGACGACGCTCGACCTCCTCTCGGACGAGGCGCTGGTGGCGGCGGCCCGCGAGGAGTTCGAGGCGTCGGTGCCCGGCGAGTACGAGTCGGCGCTGCCGGAGGGGACGGAACCGCCGTTCCACCTCACGCTGTAGGCGGTGGACGTCGGTAAAATCTCGTTTCGTTCGGGGTTTCGCTCGCTACAGTTCGTCTTTCGGTCGCCGAGGCTCGCGTTACTCCAGTTCCGACCGGAGATGCGTCAGGATGCGGTCGGTCGTCGCCTCGATGACCTCTTCGAGGAACTCGGGGTCGGACTGCGTCGGGTCGCCGAGGCCGCCCTCGACGGTCAGGTCGTCGAAGTGGGCGTACTGGCGGACCTCGTAGCGGTTCTTCTTGGTCTGCGGCGTCTTGCGGTCGCCGCGGACGAGGTCGGGCCGGTAGTGCTCGATGACGCTCGTCTCGTACTCGCCGGCGTGGCCCCACTCGGTGCCGAACCGCGCCTCTAACTGGTCGCGGGCGAAGTCGGTCCAGTGGGCGTAGTACGAGTCGAGTCCGTGGTCGCGCTGGAGTCGGTCGAGAGCGAGTTTATGCGGCTCGATGTTGCCCCCGTGGAAGTTGGCGACGAGGAACCGGGTCCCGCCGTGGCGCTGGACCGACCGCCCCACGTCGATGATTATCTCCTGGTACGTGTCGGCTCCGAGCGATATCGTTCCCGCGTAGTTGATGTGGTGCTCCGAGTAACCGTACGGGAGGACCGGGAGAACGAGGAGGTTCAGGTCGTGTTCCGGGGCCGCCGCGGCGAGCTCCGCGGTCAGGTTCTCCGCCCGGATGGAGTCGACCGAGGTCGGGAGGTGCGTCGAGTGCTGTTCGGTTGCCCCGCAGGGGAGCACGACGAAGTCCGCCTCGTCGAACGCGGTTTCGGCTTCCTGCCACGTCATCTCCGCTAGGAGTGACTGTGACTCCGTTGAGTCCATAGGGAGATACGCACAGTTGTCGTATATAATAATTTACCATCCGGCAGTATGAGTGGACAAGGGGAAACGAACACACAGTATGCAAATGCTTATGTTGGTGATGCCGAAATGATTCGGCGTCAATGATGAGAGAGAGTGTCTCACGTAGAGATATACTGAAAACGACGGGTGCGTCGATACCTGTCTTGCTCGCCGGCTGTACGTCCGACTCCGGGTCCGAAACGACGACCGAGGGTGACGGCGGCGGCACAACCACGAGCGGCGGAACGGAGACGTCCGCCGGTAGCTCCGACGCGACGATAAACATCGGACAGTCGCTGAACCCCGTCCGATTCGACCCGATAACCCAGCTTTCGAACCCCGACGCGCTCGTCGCCAACCGGGTGTTCAGCCAGCTGTACACCTACGGGGAGGGGACCGACGTGGTCCCGAACCTGGCGACGAGCATGCCGACCATCGAACGGGACAACACCCGCTACATCGTCGAAATCGTCGACAACGCGATGTTCCACAACGGCGACCCGGTCACCGCCGAGGACGTGGCCTACTCGTTCCGCGCGCCGATAGAAGAGGAGACGCCCCTCTTGGGCATCTTCAGCGTCATCGATTCGGTCGAGGCCATCGACGAGACGACGGTCCAGTTCGACCTCTCGAACCCCTACGCGATGTTCCAGCACGTCCTCACCCACCAGGTCGTGCCGGAGGCCGTCCGCGAGGAGGACAAAGAGGCGTTCAGCACCCAACGGCCCATCGGTTCGGGGCCGTTCAAGTTCGTCGAGTGGGAAGAGAGCAACTACGTCACGCTCGAACGCTGGGACGACTACTGGGGCGACGAACTGCCCAACGTCGCGGGCGTCGAGTTCACGCCCATCACGGAGTCGACGACGCGCGTCACCAACCTCCGGACGGGCGACGTGGACGTCATCGAGACGATTCCGCCCCGGCTCTGGGACACCGTCGAGAGCACCGAAGACACGAGCATCTCCGAAATCGAGAGCGTCGGGTACTTCTACGTCGCGTTCAACTGCAACGAGGGCCCGACCGCCGACAAGCGCGTCCGCGAGGCCATCGACTACAGCTTCTCGATGGACGACGCGGTCGACCGCTACATCGACCCGGCCGGCCTCCGTCAGTACGGCCCGCTTCCGGGGCCGATGGTCGAAGAGTGGGACATGCCGCTCGAAGAGTGGATGGAGATTCCGAACGACAAGGACGTCGAGCAGGCGACGGCGCTGTTCGAGGAGGCGGGCGTCCCCGCCGACTGGGACGCGAAGAT
Source organism: Haloferax sulfurifontis ATCC BAA-897 (assembly GCF_000337835.1). Lineage (GTDB taxonomy): Archaea > Halobacteriota > Halobacteria > Halobacteriales > Haloferacaceae > Haloferax > Haloferax denitrificans. The sequence goes on from NZ_AOLM01000008.1 coordinate 270,907, forward strand.
TATCGTCCCGCCGGACGACAACCGCGAGAACATCGGCCTCTCCATCGCCAACGGCATCAAGGAGGCCGGCTACGAGGCCCACGTCGAACGGCTCGACTGGGGCGCGATGCTCAGCCGCGCGTACACCGGCAACGCCTCGGACTACAACATCTACGTCCTCGGGTGGGTCCGCTACCCCGACCCGGACGACTTCATGTTCAACCTGTTCCACGAGGAGTCCGAGGGCGTGAACCAGGGCGTCTACTACAAGAACGACGAGGTCATGGACCAGATTAAGGGCGCGCGCGAATCGACCGACCGCGACGAGCGCCAACAGCTCTACCAGTCCGCCATCTCGACGCTCTTGGAGGACAAAGTCCACCTCCCCGCGTTCAACTACAAGAACTCCTACGGCGTGAAGTCCACCGTCAGCGACTTCCAGGTCCACCCGGTCTCGCCGCAGAACCCGCGGCTCCTCACCGGCTACAACAACGTCTCTGTCGACAGATGACGTTACCTTGTCGGTGACAGTTACCAAACGTTATATGCTCACTCCCCATCCACTCCACCCATGACGACAACCGGTTACATCGGACGGCGATTACTCCAAATCGTTCCGGTCATGCTGTTCGTCGTTACGGTCACGTTCGTCCTCATCAACTCGATACCCGGCGACCCGGTTCGAATCCTCGTCGGGCCGGCCGCCGACGCGGCGGCTATCGAGGCCGCCCGCGCGAAGTACGGCCTCGACCAACCGCTGTACGTCCGGTACGTCAGGTACCTCGCGGCGGTCGCGACGGGCGACTTCGGGACGAGCATCCACTACGGTGGGGTCGCGGTGACGGAGAAAATCTTCGAGCGGCTCCCGGTGACGCTCTTGCTCCTCGCGTCGAGTTTCACCCTCGCAATCGGCACCGCAATTCCGCTGGGCATCTTCGCCGCCAAGAACCGTAACAACGGCTACGACCACCTCGCCCGCGTCACGTCGCTCATCGGCGTCAGCACGCCGAGCTTCTGGGTCGGTCTCCTGCTCATCATCGTGTTCGCGTACTACGGCGACCTCCTGCCGCCGAGCGGGCTCATCATGCCGTGGGCCGACCCCGCGTCGGTCGACGGGGCGACGTCGAGACTGGACGTGCTCGTGACTGCGGCGTCGCATCTGATACTCCCCTCCATCACGCTGGGGACGCTCCAGATGGCGGCCATCACGCGCATCGAGCGGTCGTCGATGCTCGAAGTGCTCAACAAGGACTACGTCCAACTCGCCCGCGCCTACGGCGTCTCAGAGCGGACGATTCTCCGGCGGCAGGCGTTCAAGAACGCGCAACTGCCGGTGCTCACCGTCATCGGCATCCAGATGACGACCGCCCTCGGCGGCGCGGTGCTGACCGAGACGGTCTTCAACATCAACGGGATGGGGAACCTCATCATCACCGCGGTCCGGGCGCAGGACTACCAGCTCATCATGGGCACGACGATATTCTTCGCCATCGTGTTCGTCCTCGGCGTGCTCGTCGTGGACGTGCTGTACGCGGTCATCGACCCGCGCATCTCCTACGGGGGTGGTTCCGGTGAGTGATTCGACGGCCGCCGTCGGCGACTCGACCCGCGCGGGCGGCGTCGCGGACGCCGACGAGCGCTCCGCCGTCTCGCGCTCCTCGCAGGTGCTCCGACAGCTCAAGCGCAACTCGGCGTCGCGCGTCGGCCTCTACGTCATCGGGCTCGTGACGCTCGTCGCGCTGTTGACGACTATCGACGCCGACCTGTTCGACTACCAGTTCGCGGCGACGTTCTGGTACCACCCGGAGAACGACCCGGCGGGAAGCACCATCCTGCTTCCGCCGGTCGGCATCGAAAACAGCTTCGGGACGGGGTCGTGGGCGCATCCGCTCGGGACGGACCACCGCGGCCGCGACGTGCTCGTCAGACTGGTGTACGGAACGCGCATCGCCGTTCAGGTGGGTCTCATCGCGACGGGCATCGGGATGACCATCGGGACGGTCGTCGGCGCGGTCTCCGGCTACTACGGCGGCTGGGTGGACGACGTGCTCCAGCGGTTCGTCGAATCGCTGTACGCGATTCCGTTCCTCATCCTCGTCATCGCCATCATGTCCGCGTTCGGCCGCGAACTCGGCATCGCCATCGTCGGCGTCTCCATCACGACGATTCCGGTGTTCACGCGGCTGATTCGCTCACAGGTGCTGAGCGTCCGGGAGATGGAGTACGTCGAGGCCGCGAAGGCCGCCGGCGTGCGCGACCGCCACATCATCTTCCGCCACATCATCCCGAACAGCTTCGCGCCGGTGCTCGTCCAGTCGACGCTGCAGGTCGGCGTGAACATCCTCATCGTCGCGTCGCTGTCGTTCCTCGGGTTCGGGGTCCAACCCCCGACGCCGTCGTGGGGGCAGATGCTCGCCCACTCGCGGCAGTACATGATCGTCAACCCGTGGTTCAGCATCTGGCCCGGCCTCGCGATTCTCGCGACGGTCATCGGCTTCAACCTGCTGGGCGACGGCCTGCGCGACGCAATCGACCCGCGGTCGAACGACTGACGATGAACGGACCACACGTCTCACCGACCGTCCGCCGCGGGGCCGGGAGTAGCCCGGTCTCCGCCGCTCGCTCGCCCGCCGAACTATCGCTCCCTTCCCGGGACGGCGTCGGAACTCGCTCTCGCGGTTCTGCAGAGGCACCCATCTCACGCACCGACGCCCCCCACCACTCCACGACCAATGTCTGATACGCTACTCACCGTCCGCGACCTGCACACCCACTTCCGAACCGACGCGGGGACCGTTCGGGCCGTCGACGGTATCTCGTTCGAGGTACAGCGCGGCGAAGTGCTCGGTATCGTCGGCGAAAGCGGCGCGGGAAAGAGCGTCGCGGCGCGGAGCATCATGCGCCTCATCGACTCGCCGGGCGTCATCGTCAACGGCGAGGTCCGCTTCGAAGACGACCTCCTCGTCGGCGTCGAGCGCGGCGACGACCCCGACGACGAACCGCGTCAGGACCCCGAGATGCTGTCGAGCCGCGAGATTCGCGAGCGCGTCCGGGGCCGCGAAATCGCGATGATATTTCAGGACCCCACGGAGAGCCTCAACCCGGTGTTCACCGTCGGCGAGCAGTTGAGCGAGATTATCGGGCTCAACCGCGACGTGTCGGCGGCCGAGGCCGAGGCCATCGCCGTCGAGCGCCTCCGCGAGGTCGGCATCCCCGAGGCCGAACGCCGGATGGACGACTACCCCCACGAGTTCTCCGGCGGGATGCGCCAGCGCGTCCTCATCGCGATGGCGTTCGCGTGCGAACCGAGCCTCGTCATCGCCGACGAACCCACGACGGCGCTCGACGTGACCGTCGAGGCCCAGATTCTCGACCTCGTGAAGGACCTCGCGGCCCGCTACGACACCTCGTTCGTCTGGGTCACCCACGACATGGGCGTCGTCGCCGAGATATGCGACCGCGTCGCCGTGATGTACCTCGGCGAAATCGTCGAGCAGGCGACCGTCGACGACCTCTTTCACGACACGAAACACCCCTACACCGAGGCGCTTCTCGGGTCGATTCCGCGGCCCGACCGCGACGTGGACGGCCTGTCGCCCATCGAGGGCATCATGCCGGAGGCCATCAACCCGCCGAGCGGCTGTCGCTTCCACACGCGGTGCCCGCACGCCCGAGAGGCGTGTCTGCACGTCCACCCCGACGCCCGACTCGTCGACGAGGGCGGCGAGGGAGACGGCGACGTGGCGATACAGGCCGGTGACGGAACCGCCGTCACCGAAGTCGCCGCCGCGCCGCACCGGGCGGCGTGCCTGCGCAACGACTCGTTCGCCGAGGCGGGCTACTGGGAGAGCGCCCCGCTCGACGACGCCGAATCAGCCTCCGGGTCGGCCGCCGCCGAGTCGGATTCCGCCGAGACCGGTGACGCCGCCGAGACTGGGACCGGTTCAACGTTCGACCCCGACGCCGACCCGCTCCTCAGCGTCCGCGACCTGCGGAAGTACTTCGACGCGAGCGACGGCTTCCTCGACCGCCTCCGGTTCGACCGCGACGCGGGACTGCTTCCCTTCTCGGTCGACCGCGAGCACGTCCGCGCGGTCGACGGCGTCTCGTTCGACATCCTGCCCGGCGAGACGCTCGGCCTCGTCGGCGAGTCCGGGTGCGGGAAGTCCACGCTCGCGCGGACGCTCCTCCGGTTGGTCGACCCGACGTCCGGCGACATCGTCTTCGACGGGGAGAACCTCGCCGAACTGTCGAAAGAGGAGCTTCGCAAGCGCCGCAAGCGAATGCAGTTCGTCTTTCAGGACCCGCAGGCGTCGCTCGACCCGCGGATGACCGTCGGCGAAATCGTCGAGGAGCCGATGCAGGCCCACGGGCTCTACGAGGGCGAACGCGAGGCCCGGGCGCGCGAACTGCTGGAGACGGTCGGCCTCGACGCCGACCACTACAACCGCTACCCCCACCAGTTCTCGGGCGGCCAGCGCCAGCGGGTCAACCTCGCGCGGGCGCTCTCGGTCGACCCCGACTTCATCGTCTGCGACGAGCCGACCTCGGCGCTCGACGCGTCGGTGCAGGCGCAGGTGCTCAACACGATGAAGGAGCTCCAAGACGAGTTCGGGCTGACGTACCTCTTCATCAGCCACGACCTGAGCGTCATCCGCCACGTCTGCGACCGCGTGGCCGTGATGTACCTCGGGGAACTGGTCGAACTCGCGGACAAGGACGACCTGTTCGAGTCGCCGAAACACCCCTACACGCGGGCGCTCCTCTCGTCGATTCCGGTGCCCGACCCGCGGGTGTCCCGCGAGACTGTCCCGCTGTCCGGCGACGTTCCGTCGCCTATTCACCCGCCGACCGGCTGTCGGTTCCACACCCGGTGTCCGAGCCTCGTCGCCCCGGGGGACCTCGACCTCGGCGACGAGGAGTGGGACCGCGTGCGCCGGTTCGTCAGAGCCGTCCAGCGTGAATCCCCGGATATCGTCGCCGACGACGCTCGCGCGACCTACTTCCCCGACGGGCTCCCCGCCGGCGACGCCGGCACGACCGTGGAGCGCGCGCTCTCGCTCGCGGCCGACGGCGCGTGGCGCGACGCCGCGTCGCTCCTGACGGAGACGTTCGTCGAGCCGAGCGTCTGTACCTCCGAGGTGCCGACGCTGGAGTCGCCCGACGGACTCGACCGTGTCGTCAGCTGTCACCACTACTCCTGAAAAAGCGCCGCCGGCTTTACCTCGCCCTCACGCCGACCCGAACCGGTCGGCGACTTCGGCCACGGTTTCGAAGGCGACGCCCGGCGCGTCGGCGACGTGTTCGACGAACGATTCGAGCCGGGCGAGCCGGTGGGACTGCCCGATGACCTGCGGGTGCATCGTGAGGACGAACACGCCACCGTCGACGTTGTCCACCATCCAGTCGAACTGCTCGCGCCACTGGCGGAACACCGCTTTCTCGTTCGCGTAGCCCCGCTTTCGGTTGAAGGCGAACGCCGGGAAGTCGTCGCGTTGCCACGAGACGGGCACCTCGACGATGTCGGTCTCGGTGCCGCGTTCGAACGGCGCGTCGGCGGGCGCGGCCCACCCCTCGCGGACGCGGTACGGCTCGAAGTCGGTCGCCATCTGGCTCGAGTCCCACTCGAAGCCGAGTTCGTCGAGGATGCCGAGCGTGTGGGTCGAAAAGTCCCACGAGGGCGAACGGTAGCCGGTCGGCCGCCGACCCGTGAGGTCGACGATGCTCTCGACGCCGCGTTTCACGTCGTCGTACTCCGCCGCTCGCGACTCGTACTGTCGCGGGCGGGTGTGGGACCAGCCGTGGTGCTGGACGTCGTGGCCGCGGCTCCACACCTCCTCGGCGGCCTCGGGGAAGCTGTCGATGGTGTGGCCCGGCGTGAACCACGTGGTCTCGACGCCGAACTCGTCCAAGAGGTCGAGGACGCGGGGCGCGCCCACGTCGACGCCGAAGAGTCCTCTCGACAGTTTCGTCGGGCTGTCCGGCGATTCGAACGAGTGTATCCACGAGGAGACGCCGTCGAAGTCGAAGGTGAGGCAGACGCTGTGGTGAGTCACGCTTCGACGTACGAAAATAGATGTGATAGCTGTTTCCATGCCGCACTCGCGGGACGCGGCCCACGCCGGGTCGATTCGCGGACTCCCGACCCGCAGGTTACCGAAACGCCGGCGCGACGCGCTCGGCGAACAGCTCGGCGCTCGTGGTCTCGGGGAAGTCCACGAACTCCACGACGACCTCGCCGAAGCCCATCTCGTCGAACGTCTCCAGTCGCTCGCGGACCTGCTCCGGCGTGCCGACGAGCGGGTACTCGCTGTCGGCGACGTTCTCGGGTTTGAACCGCGGGAAGTGCTCGTCGAGCAGGGCGTCGAGTTCCGCCTCGTCCTCGCGGAGCAGACACCGCGCGAACCACGACCGCTCTATCTCCTCGAACGACCGGCCGTAGCCCTCGCAGTGGCGTTCCAGCACGTCCAGTTTGTGTTGCATCACCTCCGGCGGCCCCCAGAAGTTCCACGAATCGGCGTACTGGGCGGTGATTCGGAGCGTGAACGACTCGCCGCCGCCGCCGACCATGATGGGCGGATGCGGGTCTCGGACGGGATGCGGCTGACACATCGCCTCGTCGAGGGTGTAGTAGTCGCCGTCGAAGCTGACCGTCTCCTCGGTCCACAGGCGCTTGAGTATCCGAATCGACTCCTCCAGCATCCGAAGGCGGGTCGGCGCGTCCGGCCAGTCGTAGCCGTAGGCCCGCGCCTCGCTCTCCTTCCAGCCGGCACCCATGCCGAGTTTCAGCCGTCCGTCGCTCACGGCGTCGAGCGTGGCGGCCTGCTTGGCGAGGAGCGCGGGGTTTCGGAAGTGGTTGTTCACCGTCTTCGGGTAGAGGTACACGTCCTCGGTCTCGCGGGCGATGGCGGCCAGCGTGACGAAACACTCCGTCGTCGGGCCGCTACCGGTCATGACGTGGTCGGGGACGGCGACGCCGTCGAAGCCGAGACCTTCCACCGCCACGGCGAACTCGACCTGCGCGTCCCACGAAATCTCGTCGCAGAACGCCAACTGGGAGTGAACGGAGTCGCCGGCGCTGGTCGGAACGTTGACTGCGAACTGCATACGAACGGCTCACGCGCGACCACGAAAACAGTTACCACTCCACTCGCCGCCACCCCAACACGTACTACGGTCCGCGCCGTCGCCGACGACATGACGGACCATCTGCGCGCGGCAATCGTGACCGGCGCGTCCAGCGGTATCGGGCGGGCGGTCGTCGAGCGACTCCGAGCGGACTACGACTACGTCGCCTGCTTCGATATCGAGACCGGCGAGACCGACTGGGACGACGAGCGCGTCCACGAGTTCGCCGTCGACGTTCGCGACCCCGACGCGGTCGCGGACGCGGTGGCGGCGGTCGAATCGGTCGCCGACGTGGCGGCGCTCGTGAACAACGCGGGCATCTCGCGGGCCGTCTCTCTCGCGGACCTCGACCCGGACGAGTGGGACCGCGTCCTCGACGTGAACCTCAAGGGGCAGTACGTCGTCGCCCGCGCCGTCGCGCCGGCCATGGTCGAGCGCGGCGAGGGTGCCATCGTCAACGTGTCGAGCGTCGCCGGCCTCCGCGGGAGCGCCACCGGCGGCGTCCACTACTCCTCGTCGAAGGCGGGCGTCTTCGGGCTCACGAAGGGGCTGGCGAAACAGCTCGGCCCCGAGGTGCGCGTCAACTGCGTCGCGCCGGGGCTCGTCGAGACGCCGCTTCTCACCGAGTCGAACCTCTGGACCGAGGAGGCGCTCGCCGAGTACGCCGCCGACCTCCCGCTCGAACGCATCGGGACGCCCGAGGAGGTCGCCGACGTGGTCGCGTTCCTCTGCGACGGCGCGGGCTACGTGACGGGCACGGTGCTGACGGTCGACGGCGGGTCGATGCTCCGGTGACGCGTTGAGTGACTGCGGCCGCGGTCGGTCTGGCCCATCGCCCGGACCGAGTGAATATCTCAATCATATAAAATATCGAGCTATAATCTATTTCTTATACTTTTGTCGAACGGGCGGTCGACTTCGGACACGTCGTCGTCTGCGGTCGCTTCGAGTCCCGCCCTCGGTTCTGTTTCGACCGATTCGCCCGTTTCGAGTGTCGACGCCGGTCTCGACTCGACGTTCACGTTTCCGTGGTGACTCCAGTCTCTCCCCTCCCGCGGGTGTTCGAGTAACGACCGACTGCGAGCGCGATATGGTTCATTTGCCCCGTGATTTTCCTGTTTTTGGCGGCGAACCTGATGACTGGTGGTCGTCTTATTCGAGACGGATTTCGTCGTGACTGGGGTTATTCTCCGAAACTGGCGAACTGAGCGTTCGAAGCGACTGAGACGACGGTTTCGCGCCGATGTGGTGGTCAGTTGGCTCTCAAAGACATGACCCGTTGTGATTACTCAAAATACAGTACTGTCTACTTAATAGTCAGGGAAACAAGATTTCTCTCCGCTCGTCCCGCAACGTTGAGCCTTTCAAAACATATTACGCCGCCGCCGCTGTACCGGACGCTCGGGCACAACCATGGACTACGTCAAAGAAGACGACACGGTCGTCGTCAGGCTGGACCCCGGCGAACAGGTCCTCGACTCGCTCGCGACGGTGCGCGACGAGTTCGACATCGAACACGGCTTTCTCACGGGTATCGGCGCGGTCGACTCCGTCACGCTCGGCCACTACGACGTGGGCGACCAGGAGTACCTCGAAGAGGAGTTCACGGGCCAGTTCGAGGTGACGAGCTTCCTCGGCAACATCGGCCCCGACAAGATTCACACGCACATTCAGGTCGGCACGCGCGAGTTCGAGACGCTCGGCGGCCACTGTTCCGGTGCGCGCGTCTCCGGGACGTTCGAAGTCGTCATCCATCTCGGCGAGACGCCGCTGACCCACCACCTCGACGAGCGGACCGGCCTCGACGTGTTCGACATCTGAGCTGGCCCGGCCCAGCTCGGGCCGAGCCGCACTGAGCCGAGTCGAATCGGACCGAACTAAACCGAACTGAACCGAATCGAGCGAGCCGCGGTGCGGACACTCGTTCGCTTTTTCGTGCGTCCGCTGTGGGTCGAGAGCGCCGCGCTCGTCGGACGACGTGAGGCGATTCGGAGCAAGAAAAGGCGGTGCTGTCGGGGCGTCGGCCGGCGGTGGAGGGCCGAAGCGAGGGGGGCTGGAGGGCGCGTGTCGGCGGACTGGCCGACGCCCCGAGCGCACCGGGCGAAGGTTCCGGGGGTCGTCCGCCGACGCGGGTTCCGCCGCGGGGACGCGACCGGGGACCGCTGGTCGCGCCGCCGTCGGCGGGTCGCAACCGCCGGTCCGTTGGAGCGCGGCCGGCGGCAACTATTCGTAGTCGGTAACCCACATTGGCGGTTCCTCGGTTACTACCGTTAGTTACGTGAGTAGCATGAATAGCGTGTGTTTCCCGGAGTCTCGGGTGTACGGGTGCAGTATCGGTCGTCTACGGGTGAATCACTCAATCGAATGACTTTCGACGCGGGGGGTCGTGGCCGAGAGTGACAGATGAAACGACATCTCCGCGTTCACATTGTCCCCCTGTGGCGCGAACACGACCGCATCGTCGGCCCCATCGAGGACGACCGGCCGGACAAGGTCTACCTCCTCGAACACGAGGACCCCGCGGTCGAGCGCCCGACCTACCACGAGGCGGTCGTCGACCGCATCGCCGACGTGGTCGGCACCCCGCCTGACGTCGAGTACCTCGACCTCTTCGACATGTACGAGGTGATGGGCGCGATTACGACCATCGCCGACTGGCACCCCGACGACTTCGTCCGCGTCAACGTCACCGCCGGCACCAAGCGCGCGGCCGTCGGCGCGACGATGGCCTGCATGGACGAACACACCGACGCCGAACCGTACGTCGTCGACCCCGAGGTCCGGCCGCACGGCCTCGACGCGCCGGTCACCGAGGGCTTCGAGCGGGCGTCGCTCCTGACGACCTACCAAATCGACTCGCCCTCTCCCGACCAGGTCGCCGCGCTCGCCCTCATCGAGGCCCACGACACCGACGCCAAACGCGCGAAGAAGAAGACGCTCATCACCGAGGCGGCCCGCTACGGCCTCGAGTTCATGCGCGGCCGCGTCGACGGCGAGGTCGAGGACTACGACCCCGTCACCGGGGACTACAACGTCCTCGACAACCGCGTCACCGCGACGCTCGAACATCAGGGCTACGTCGCGGTCACCCAGCGCGGAACCCGCCGCTACCTCGAACTCACGGAGGAGGGGAGACAGACGCTCCGCGCGTTCCGCCACCGCGCCGAGTCGGTCGTCTCGGACCTCGAAGCGCGGACCGACGACCCCTCCGACAACGTCGATTTCGCCCTCGACAACCCGGTCGACGCGCTCGTGGAACACCGGTAGGGCGAGTCGTCGCCCCCGTCGCGCACCGTTCTCCCTGCGACGCTCGCCGTCCCCTCGCGCGCTGAGGACAACTGTTAGTACGGTAGCGACGGGACACAGACATGTATGCCCTCCAACATGCACACACTGTTAGTACGGTAGCGACGGGACACAGACATGTATGCCCTCCAACATGCACACGCGCAGAGCCGTCCTCGCGGCCGGCGGCGCGACCGCCCTCGCGTCGCTCTCAGGCTGTGTCGCCCGCGCGTTCAGCACTCTCGACGTCGAGCGCGACTACCGACGGGACGCGCCCGTCGGCGACGTGACGGGCGCGTGGCCGACCTACCAGCGCGACTTCGCCAACACCGGTTACACGACCGACCCCGGCCCCTCGGCGGACGCGGGCGTCGAGCGAATCGCGTCCGGCGACGCGGCGCTCGCCACCTCAGTCGCGGTCGCCGACGCCCGCGGCGTGCTCGGCTACAGCGACGGGGACGGCGAGGACGGCGTGTATCGCGCGCTCGACCTCGACGCCGAGACCGCTCCCGCGGACTCCGACCGCGCGTGGACCGTCGACTACGCCCACGGGAAGTCCACGCCCACGCTCGCCGGCGACGCGATGTTCGTCTCGACCGCGGAGTTCGTCGCGGCCTACGACGCCCGGACCGGCGAGCGGTGCTGGCGGACGAGCGAGGGCGGGTACGGGACCCCCGCGAACGCGCCGGTGCTCGCCGCGGAAACGCTCGTCGACGGCGGCGGTTCGACCGTCTTCGGGCGCGACCCCGCGACCGGAGAGGAGCGATGGAGCTACGACGCCGGCAGGGCCTCGCCCGGTCTCGCCGCCCGCGACGGCGTCGTCTACACGCCAATCGGCGTCGACCACGAGCAGACCGGCGTCGCCGCGCTCGACGCCGCGACCGGCGAGGAGCGGTGGCGACGCGAGGACCCCCCGCAGAGCGCCGTCCCGCTCACGGTGGACGACGCCCATCTCTACTACAGCGCTCACCGCGGGAACGTGTTCGCCCTCGCCCTCGAAGACGGGTCGACGCAGTGGCGGGCGTCGGTCCCGCTCCCGGAGAACGGAAGCCCGCAGACCGCCGTCGCGGACGACACGCTTCACGTCCAGTCCTCGCGGGGGAGCCTCGCCGCGTTCGACGCCGGCGACGGCGCGACGAAGTGGACGCTGTCGCTCGATGCCGATACGTTCGCCCGGCCGCCGGTCGTCGCCGAGGACACCCGATTCGTGGCGAGCGACGACCGACTCTACGCCGTCTCGGCGGCGTCCGGCGATGAACTGTGGTCGAAGGCGCTCGACGCGCGGCCTACTGGCGGCCTGTCGGTCCGCGGGTCGGAACTCTACTTCGCCGGGACGGGCAGGAACCCCGGCGTGTTCCGCGTAGCGGACTAAGGCCAGCGGGCCGTCGCCGTCGCGATTGCGTTCCGCGCCGACCGACGACGCCAGCCCCCGTCAGTCGAACGTGTACGTCCGGTACCGTCGAACCGCGTACCGGTACGAACCGTAGGAGACGCCGACGGTCACGAGGAGGTACAGCCCGAGTCCGGCGGCGAGAGGCGGCGTCGGAGCGAGGTGTCCGGTGACGCCGAACCACGTGGCGACGAGTCCGATGACGGTCCCGGGGCCGACGACGAACATGAACGCCATCAGCACGAGCGTCGAGGGAACGACCGTTTTCGCACCCCAGAACTCGCGTTCCTCGTATATCGGGTAGGCCGCGCCGAGGCCGACCGCGAAGGCCGCCGCGGCGAGGCACATGAGGACGCCGACGAGCGCGAACGTGACCGCCGACAGCGGCGACGTGCCGAGGGCGACCGTCGCCAGCGGGAGCGCCGCGGCGACCGGGACGCCGAGAATCACGCCGGCGAGGACGCGCCCCCGAACCAGCGCCCGCGGCGCAGTCGCGGTCAACAGTAGTATCGGGAACTGCGGGCGGTCGTCGCCGATGGGGTTGAGGCCGAACGTCGCGCCCGCGAGGTAGGTCCCGAGGCCGGCCCCGCTCGCGGCGAGTATCGGGCCGAGTCCGTCGGCCGAGGACTGGACGATGGTCGTGCCGAGCGGGCCGAGGAAGAACACCAGCATGACGAGGTGCGTGAACTTCTGGGGGTGGCGGACGCCGCGGACGAGTAGTCCCCACGCGACGTGGCCCCCTTTCGTCGCCGACAGCGGCCTCGGCGTCGAGAAGCCGCCGGACGAGTCCGTCGCCTTCGCGCCTGCCGCCGACGAGCCTCGGTCGCCCCCCGTCGCGCGGTCGGTGAACCAGAGGGCGCTCGCCTGCCGGGTGGCGACGACGAGGCCGACGGGCGTGAGCGCGACGATGGCCGCGAAGGTGACGACGGCGGCCGACGAGAACGGTCGAGCCAGCGGCGTTCCGACGAACGCGAGCGCGAGGTAGTCGGCGAGCGGGTCGAACGTCAGCGTCGCCGCCAGCGTGTCGACCGGGAGCGAGCCGTCGGCCAGCGACCGGCCGAACGACTGCGAGACGAGGACGACTCCAACCATCGCGACGAAGCCGACGACCTTGAGCGTGCGCCGGACGCCGGGCAGGCGCTCGAATCCGCGGAGCACGGCGACGCCGGCCGCGTAGCCCCAGACGGTCGTACAGCACGCGAGCGGGACGACGACGGCGGCCGCCGTCACCAACAGCGACGGCGCGCCGAGCCCGGCCGTGAACGTCGCGGCGACGACAGCGAACGGGAGTCCGAACCAGAGGCCGATTCGACCGACTTCGGCCGCGATGAGTCCGACGACGACGGCCCGCGGGTGGACCGTCGTCAGCACGAGCGACTCGTGTTCGACGCGGCCGATGCGTTCGAGCGTCCTGAACGTCGCGAGGAGGGTCAGCACCACGGGGACCGCGGTGGCGACGAGGCCGAAGAGTGGAATCTCGGTCACGGACTGCGCGCGCCGGCCGGCGACGTAGACGACCGGGAGCGAAAACAGGAGGTTGCCGCCGAAGACCAACGCGAGAAGCAGGAGGCCGACGATTCGGCGCGTCTCGGAGGTGTACCCGCGGACGCTCCGCACGAACTCGGCGCGCCCGATTCGCAGGCCGTGGCGAACGTCTCGTCGGAGATTCATTCGTCGGCGACACCCGATAGATGCGACTCGTCGCTCGTGACCGCGAGGAACGCGTCTTCGAGCGAGCCCTCGCCGCCCGTCTGGGCGCGCGATTTCACCTCGTCGGGCGTCCCCTCGGCGACGACGCGGCCGTCGAACAGGACGCCGACCTCGTCGGCGACGGCCTCGACCACGGGGAGGATGTGCGTCGAGAGGAAGACGGTCGACCCCGAGGCGGCCACGTCGCCGATGGACGTTCGAATCTGTCTCGCCGCGCGGGGGTCGAGCCCCGAGGTCGGCTCGTCGAGAAACAGCACGTCCGGCTCGTGGAGCACGCTCTGGATGAACGCGGTCTTCTGTTTCATTCCCTTCGAGTACGTGCCGATGCGCTTGTTCGCGTCGCCGACGAGGCCGAACCGGTCGAGCAGGTCGTCGATGCGCGCCTCGGCGGTCTCCGCCGGGATGTCCCGGAGGTCGGCGACGTAGTCGAGTTGCTCGCGGGCGCTGAACTCGTCGTACAGCGGCGGCGTCTCCGGGAGGTAGCCGACGTGCGGCGCGAGCTTTCCGCGGTCGCTCACGTCGAGCCCGCAGATTCGGACCGAACCCGAGGTGGGCCGTGAGAGCCCCGTCAGGATGCGCATCGTCGTCGTTTTCCCCGCGCCGTTCGGTCCGAGAAAGCCGTACACCGTTCCGCTCGGAATCGACAGCGAGACGCCGTCGAGCGCGACCTCGGAGCCGTAGGACTTCCTGAGGTCGACCGCTTTAATCGCGGCGTCCGGGTTCGTGGAGGGCATGGGACGACCCCCGATTCACCCCCCGGACGCCTAACGGTTGCGAATGACACGTGAGCGACAGAATCTGCGGCGACTCGGCCGTCGCCTCAGGGTGTCGCGGCCTCAGGGTGCCGTCGTCTCGGGATTCGTCGGGCGAATCGACCGGTAGAACGCCGTCGAGTAGGCGGCGAAGAAGCCGCCGACGAGGCCGCTGACGAGCACGAGTCCGACCGCGATGGCGACCATGCCGACGACGCCGACCGTCGGGAGACTCGAAAACGCCGACGCGACGGGAGCGCCGGAACCCGCCCCGCCCACCGCGGCCCCCTGATGTCGGAGCGACGGGGTGAGAAGGAGCGAGATGACGACGGCGAACGCGCCGGCGAGGACGCCGCCGAGGCCGGTGATGACCGAGTAGCCGAGGACCGACACGATGTTGTTCCTAACGCAGGAGACGCTCCGCTTGATGCCGTCGACCGCGCCGAGGTCGTCGATGACGATGGCGTGGCCGAAGAACTGCACGACGAACACCACGGCGAGGTAGGTGAGAGCCACGGCGAGGACGACGACGCCCAGAACCGCGAGCGCGACGGTACTCATCTCGCCGTTGCTCCCGAGGACGGCGATGCCGACGAACACCGAGGCGAAGACGCCGACGAACGACAACACGAAGTTGACGACGAGCAGGGAGAAGTACACCACGAGCAGTGAGACGTAGTGTGTCTTCCCCTCGCTGACGAACGTGCCGAGCGAGGTGCGACCGTCGATGGCCTCGTTGGCCATACCGAGAACGCCGCCGAGGAAGAACGGGACGATGAATATCGTGAGTCCGCTGAACCCAAGCGAGACGATGCTCCCGATGAGCGGGCTGACCGCCTGCGCGAATATCGAGGGGAGTTGAATCAGGCTGAACGCCGTGGCGACGACGAACAGTATCGGGTTCCGTCTGAGCGACCCGGCGGCTGTACCGATGGATTGGAGGGCTGTCATACTGACCACGTCTCCGCATCGAGCAAAGAATGTTTGGTTGACAGGTCGTCGCACGCCGTCCACGCACCGAACCGCGAGCCTGCCGGAGACGACTGCTACACGGCTCGTACTTCCGCAATTGTCGTTAACACGACCCTCCGCGTGGTCGGCGTTTTCACGGGTAACCGACCCGGTCACGGAGGAACGAATCGACCGCGGCCGCGACCCGCTCGGGGTCGTCGCCGGGGCCGCCGTGACCGAGCGCGTCGAACTCGACGAACCGACTGGTCGGCAGGGCGTCGTGGACGTTTCGGGCGCTCTCGCGGAGGAAGTCGGGGCCGTCGGTGCCGGCCAAGACCACGGCGGGTGCGTCCACGTCCAAGCGGGCCGGAAGCCGGTACTGCTCGACGGCGCGGTTCATCCGGACGACCTCCTCGGCGAGGGCGACGCAGTCGGGCCAGACGGGCCACTCGTCGAGCCACGCGTCGAGGTCGTCGATGCCGTCGGGGTGGAGCACCTGCTCGACGTAGCGTTTGACCGCCTCGCGCCGCTCTCCCGCCCCCACGAGCGCGGCCATGCGCTCCGAGAGGTCCGCCTCTCTCCGGTACGCTTCCGGGAGAACCGCCGGCTCGTAGGCGGCGACGGCGGCCACCCGCGCGTCGGTCGCCGCTTCGAGAGCCGTGAGCGCGCCGAAGGAGTGACCGAACAGCGCCGGGTCGCGCCCGGTCGCCGCGCGAATCTCGTCGACGAGTTCCCGGACGGTCTCGGCCTCGCGCTCCAGCACCGCCTCGGCGGGCGTCGTCTCGGCGTCGTCCAGACAGGTGCCGAAGCCGGGTCGCTCCGGGACGACGACCTCGTAGCCGTCGAGGTGCGGGACGACCGGGTCCCAGAACGCCGGCGGTGCCATCCCGCCGTGACAGCACAGGAGCGGCGCGCCGCTCCCGAATCGCTCGTCGGACAGTTCGGTTCCGCGTTCGAATCGAATCGGTTGCATCGCACCCTCGCTTGTCGCCGGCGGCGGCTAAGTCGCACTCTCAGCCGTGCGGCCGTTTACATGGGGGCCGAAGAGGGAGCCCCGACTCGGCCGCTTCGACACGCCCTTGGCCGACCGCCGAGACAGCGGACGTATGGGGCTCATCGCCGAGTTCGACATCGACTGCGACGCGCTCCCGCTGACCGGGGTCGCGGCGGCGGTCCCGGAGGCGACGCTCGCGCTGGAACTCCAGTACAACCACGGCGAGCGACCGATGTTCGTCGTCACGGTCACGGGGGGTTCGACGCGGGCGCTCGAAAGCGCCATGGACGACTCCCTCGACGTGGCCGACTGGACCCGGATCGGCGAGTCGGGCGAGACGCGCCGGTATCAGGCCGTCCCGGCGCTGAGCTTCGAAGAACAGCTCGGTGACAGCCTCGACGACCTCGCCGGGCTGGAGGCCCTCGCCACCGCCGACGCCATCATCGAGCGCATCGAGGTCCGACCGGCGGGCTGGCGACAGACCGGCTGGTTCGCGGACCGCGACGCGTTCGGGCGGTTCGCGTCGTTCTGGCGGCGGAACGCCGGCTTCGACCTCCGACGCCTCGCCCGCGACGGCGACCCCGAACCGCCGGGCGAGGGGCTCACCGACCGACAGGACGAGGCGCTCCGGACGGCGTACGAACTGGGCTACTTCGACATCCCCCGCGGGGCCACCCTGCGGGAGGTCGCCGACGACCTCGGCATCACCGCCTCCTCGGCCTCCGAGCGACTCCGACGGGCGCAGACCCGGCTCATCGCCGAGACGGTGGCGACGACGTGGCCGCCGCTTCCGAACTGACGGGTCGACGAACCACTCGGGTCGGTCCCGCCCGAAGACCGACCTAACTGAGTCGGACGACGGCGCCCCGGCCGGCGAAGTAGACGCCGCCCTCGGCGACGCTCGGGCCGATGTCGAAGCGCTGGCGTTTGCCCGCCGCCAGCTCTTGCCGCGTGTTTCCGGTGGGGGCGTCGAGGACGGTTATCGCATCCCCGCTGTCGTCGTGCGTCGGGACGAACACGGTCCCCGCGCCGACGGCGATGCCGCTCGCGTAGCTTCCGGCGTAGTTCAGGTTGTCCCAACAGCGGGTCCCGTCGGCCAACGCGAGCGCGACCAGTCGGTCGTCGGTCGCGACGTACACCCGACTGCCGTCGGTCGCGATGGTCTCGGGCCGCCTCGGTCGGCGTTCGCCGCCCGCTCGCCGCGGTTCGAGCCGGTAGCGCCAGCGCTCTGCACCCGTCTCGGCGTCGAGTCCGAGCACGCTCCCGGCACCGGTCCCGACGAGGACGGTTCCCTCGACCACCGAGACGTTGCACGCGATTCGGGCGCTCGTCTTCGCGCGCCAGCGCTCCGTCCCGTCGGCCGTCGCCAGCGCCCGGACGTAGGTGTCGTCGCCGGCGGTGTAGACGGTGTCGCCGGCGACGGCGGGCGTCGAGTCGGAGGGGAACCCGGTCGCGGCCCGCCAGCGGGTCTCGCCGGTCGAACGCGACAGCGCGTGAGTCGCGACGCCCGCTTGGACGTAGACGGTGTCGCCCGCGACGATGGGGCTCGCGCCGAAGATGCCGCCGCCGAGTCCCTCCCGCTTCCAGCGTCGGTCACCCGTCGCCGCGTCGAAGGCGTGGGTCTCCTCGCGGGTCACGACGACGAGCGTTCCGTCGCCGACTGCGGGCGCGGGCTCGGGGTCGGTGAGCGGTCTGGTCCACGTTCGCTCGCCCGTGTCGGCGTCGACCGCGGAGAGTTCGTCGTCCATGTCGTGGACGTAGACGGTGCCGTCGGCGACGACCGGGACGTGGTGGCCCACGTAGGTCTCCACGGGCACCGTCCAATCGACGGCGAGGTCGCCCTCGGGGACGGCCTCGGACGCGACGGCTCCGGTGTTCGTCGTCGGACCCATCACGCCGCGCCAGTCCGCGGTCGCCGGCTCGACGGGGTCGTACTCGGGGCACTCCCCGCTCGTCGGGTTGTGCTCCGACCGCGTTCCGAGACAGCCCGCCGCGCCGACGGCGGCGGCGCTTCCGAGACTCGCCAAGAGTCGACGCCGAGTCGGTCGCTGGCCGGTGTCGGTCATGCGACCTTCACCACCCCGTGGTGCGCGTGGGTCAGATACATCGCCTCCTCGGTGATGACCGGCGACGCCATCGGCCGCCTGTAGTACGGTTGGGCGAAGTAGTTCCCCGACTGGAGCCACTCGTCGGCGTCGCCGCCCCACAGCCGCGTCCCGTCGGCGGCGTCGACGGCTCCGGTTCGGAGGTAGACTCGCCCGTCGGCGACGGGCGGGCGAGCGAGATACGGGAGCTCCGTCGGGTCGCGGTCGTGGCTCGGCGGCGCTTCGTTCACCACGCGCCAGCGCTCGACGCCATCGGTCCGGGAGAGCGCGTAGAGGTTCTTCGCGCCGACGTAGACTCGCTCGCCGTCGACCGTCGGCGGGCCGGCGGCCTCCGAGCCGGTCACGAACCGCCAGCGCTCCTTGCCGGTGTCGGCGTCGAGCGCGTAGACGGTTCCGCCGACGGTCGCGTACAGCGCGTCGTCGGTGACGGCGAGGCCCCCGGGCGACCGGCCGTACCGGCCGTCGAGCACCGTCCGCCAGCGCCGCCCGCCGCCGTGGTCGTAGCCGAGGACGACGACCGCCTCGCGCTCCCGCTCGAACGGCGTGAAGGCGGCGTAGACGCCGCGGTCGTCGGCGACGGGCATCGTGGTTTCGACCGGCTCGTCCGGGCCGACGAGGAGTTCGAGCGCCCCCGGCCGGTCGGCGGTCCACAGTCGGCTTCCATCGCTCCCGACGGCGTGTAGGCGGCCGTTCCCGCTTTCGACGTACAGTCTGTTCCCGTACGCCGTCGGGGTTCCCAGCCGGCCGCCGAGGTCCGCGGCCCACTCGCTCGACCCGTCGCTTCCGACGGCGTGGAGGGTGCCGTCGTAGCCTCCGACGACGACGATTCCCGGGTCGTCGCCGACGACCGCGGGGCCGCCGCTGAGCCCGTCCGGGAAGCCTTCGACCCACCGGACCGACCCGGACTCGGCGTCAATCGCGGCCAGCGGGCTGGTGAAGTCGTCCGGCCTGTAGTGTCGGGTCGCGAGTCCGGTCGCGTAGACGGCCCCGTCGGCGACGACCGGCGGGGCGAGCGCGCCGTAGAGCGGCGGGTCGAGGCTCCCCCGCGAGACGCTCCACGAGACGGTTCCCTCGGGCGGGCCGGCCGGTGCGTGGCCCGTCGCCTGCGGGTCGTAGCCGGCGGTCGGCCACGCCCTCGTCGGCGCGTCGAACGTCGCGTCCGGAGACGGTGGTGAGCCGCCGCACCCGGCGACCCCGCCCGCGAGCGCGACTCCGCCGGCGGCCAGTACCTCGCGTCTGGAGAGCATACGACCGCCGTCTCGGCGCGGGATAAAAACCTTCGTGGCTCCTCGCTCGAAGGGTTCGCCGGCCGCGGCCGGTCGCGCCGCCGTCGAAACCAACAGGAGTATTATCAGCCGGACCACACGTCCTCGCTGATGCCCTCCTATTCGAGACGCGACGCGCTGAAGGCTCTCCCGGCGCTCGCCGCCGGGCTCGCCGGCTGTGCGAGCCTCACGGGCCGCGACGACTCGCTTCCGATGCCGACCGCGTGGACGGCGGGCGTGCGGACTCCGACCCGCGCCCTGCGCCCGCCGTCCGGCCCCCTGCTCGTCGGAACCGGGAGCCCGTTTCACGCCGACCCGATGGTGTCCGCGCTCGACCCCGAGACCGGCGAGGAGCGCTGGGCGGTGACCGGCCGGAAGGGCTACCGGTCGCCGCTCGGCGTCGACGACCAGTATGCGTACCTGTTCTCGAAGGCGGGACGGGCCACGGCGGTCGATTACGAGGCGGGCGAGCGAGCGTGGAACATCGGGCTGACGGGCGTCGATAGAGCCGACCCGGGCGTCGTTCAGTACCCGCCCGTCGTCGCCGACGACACCGTCGTCCTCCCCATCTCGGGCACCGAAAACGACGTGGTAGACCGACTGCTCGGGATGTCCCGCGAGGACGGCGAGCGGCGTTTTCGCGCCGAACTTCCGGCGTCGCTGGCCGGCGCGCCCGCGTCCGCACCCGCCGGCGACGGCTCCCAAGCCGGCGTCGTCGCGCCCATTCTGGACGGAACAGTTCGCCGGTTCGCCACCGATGGCTCCGAATCGTGGCGCGTCGACGTGGGCCCGTCGCCGTCGTCGGTGGCGGTCGCCGGCGACACCGTCTTCGTCGGGAGCGCGACCGAGGAACTGTTGGCGCTCGACGCGGCGACCGGCGAGCCTCGGTGGCGCGGGTCGCTCCGAAACACCGCGTTCGCCCGGCCGCTCGTCTCCGACGGCCGCGTGTACGTCGGCGGCGCGGACTACTTCCTGTACGCCTTCGACGCCGAGACGGGAACCCGACTGTGGCGGCGCGAACTGGCCGGCCCCGTGACCTGCGGACCGACCCGCGTCGGCGACCGACTGGTGACCGTCGTGGGGTCTGACCTCCTCGTCCGGGGGCACAGCGGGACCGTCCCGTTCGAACCGACCGCGCTGTACGTCCACGCGACCGACGGCACCCTCCTCGGCGAGTACTGGTTCGAGGGCTACCTCGACGGCGGCACGGTGAACTGGGTCGTCGCCGCGGGCGACGGCGTCTACGTCGGACAGGAGTAGCAACTCGCTCGGCTCGACGCGGAGGTGCTCGATGCCGAGTGAGCGTCCGGAGCGGACGGGTTCGGCCGGAAGCCGGGAGCAAACCGTCACCCGCCGCGAGGTGCTCGGGACGCTCGCGGCCGTCGGCTCGCTCTCCGTCGCCGGCTGTAGCTCGATTCCCGGACTCGGCGGGAGACGACCGGTCTGGCGACGCGATATCGACGGGGCGTTCATGGCCGGCCCGCCCGCCGTCACCGACGAACTGGTCCTCGCCGGGATGCAGGACAAGGCGCTGTACGGCCTGCGACGCGAGGACGGATCGACCACACTCCGGTTCGAGACGGGCGGCCCGATAGAGACGCGACCCGTCGCTCCGCCGTCCGGCGGCCCGTACCACGTCCACAGCACCGACGGCGACCTCTACGCCGTCGATGCGGCGGGCGAGGAACTGTGGCGCGACGAGGGCACGGCGCGCCGGGCGCGACTCGTCCGCACCGGGTCGCTCGTCGCCGAACTCGACTTCGCGGGCTCCGAGAACACGCTCACGGGCTACGACCCGCAGACCGGCGACCGACGCTTCGAACGGGCGGTTTCGTCGTACTTCCTCGACGGCGTCACCGACGACTCGTTCGTGGTGCCCGTGCCGGCGGGCGGGAGCGAATCGCGCGTCGTCTCGCTCTCGCCGGCGGACGGGAGCGTTCGATGGCGGACCGAGCCCCGGCGGTGGTATTCCAACGTGGCCGCGGACGTCCGACTCGCCGCCGCCGCGAGAGACGGGACGCTGACGGCCTACGAACTCTCCGACGGGAGCGTTCGGTGGCACGTCCCCATCGGCGACGTGGGGCGGACGATGGTGCTCGGGTCGCAGACGTACCTCACCCGCGACCGGGAAGACGGGCGGCAGGAACTGCTCGCGTTCGACCGGGAGACGGGCGAGCGCCTGTGGGCGAACCCCACGGGCTACCAGATTCGGGCGGTCGAGGCCACGGACGACGCGGTGTTCGTCGGGAGCCGCGTCGACGACCCCGACGGCGGGATGCTCGGCCGAATCGACTGCTTTGACCTCGACGGCACGCGGCGGTGGCAGACCGTAACCGGACTCCCGTCGCTGGACTCGCTCGCCGTCACGGGTTCCCACGTCGTCGCCGGCTGGGACCGGGGCTTCGAGGTGCTTTCCCGGAAGACGGGCGAGACGCGGTGGTCGTACGAACCGGACTCGCACAGCCGACTCTCTCTCCGCGTCGAGCCGTCGTCGGTGTTCGTCTCGTACGTCGAAGAGGGCGCAGTCGCGCGGTTCCCGCTGGACTGACTCCGCGTTCCCGGCCCCTGCCCTGATTCGACGACGTACTCCCCACCAACTTATTGCCGTGCCGAGGGGATACTGCGCCAACGAGGAGCACGAACCGATGGACGACACACGCCGCGCGTCTCCGCTGAAGCGCCTCGTCGAATCAGTCGAGACCCGAGCCGACGAGGAGGTGAGCGACTCTCTCGGGGCGCTCCGGACGGCGTCGGCCGAGGACCGCAAACAGGCCCTCCGCGAGCTTCGAGGCCTCGCGGACGACCGGCCGATCGCGTTCGAGTCGTTCCTCCCCGCCGTCACGCCCTTTCTCACCGACGACGACCGCGCCGTCCGGCTGTTGACCGCGAAGGCGCTCGTCGCGGTCGCGGAGGCCGCTCCCGATGCGGCCGCTCCCGCGGTTCCGGCGCTCGCCGAGCGCCTCGCCGACGAAGACGAGTTCTACTACGTCCGCGCTCGGTCGGCCGAGGCGCTGGGCTACGTCGCGCTCGAACACCCCGACGCGGTCGCCTCGCCGGAGATGCTCGCGGACCTCCGCGTCGGTCTCTCGTTCGACGAACCCGAGGTGAAACGGAAGCTGGCGAAGGCGCTCGAATGCGTGGCGCTCGGCGACCCCGGTCGACTTCGCCACCGCGTCTCGACGCTCGTCGAACACCTCGACGACCCGGACGTACTCGTCAGATACCACCTCTGTACGGCGATGGCGGCCATCGGCTGTGACGCCCCGGACTCGCTCGGCGCGGGTCGGTCGGCGCTCTCCGCTCGGCTCGCCGACGAGAACGCCTTCGTCCGGGGCGCGCCGCCGAGGCACTCGGGCTGTTGGCCCGCGAGCGCGGCGAGTCGGTGACGGTTCCGGACTCGGTACTCGATACGGAGTCAGACGCGGCGGCCGAGTTCGTCGCCGAGCGGGTCCGCTTTCTCCGGGCGTCGGGTGACGGCGATGGCAGTGACTCGCCGGCCGACGGCGTCGGGACGCTCGCCGGCGTTCGAGACACGACCGCGTCCGCGGTCGCCGAGATTACGTCGCCCGACGCGGACGTGGAGTGTCCCCATTGCGGTGTCGACCTCCCCGAGGGAGCGCCGCCGATGTGTCCGAGTTGCGGCGTTCCGTACTGAGTTGACCGTCTCGCCCTCCGTGCGCCGTGTTCACGCCCGGCCGTCGGCGAAGTCGACGCCCGTGATTTCGAAGCGAGTGCCTCCCTCGGCGGACTCGGTGACGCGGACCTCCCAGCCGTGGGCTTCCGCCACCTGCTTGACGATGGCGAGACCGAAGCCGGTCCCCGAGCGCGAGGTGGTGTACCCGGCCTCGAAGACCGTGTCGAGGTGGTCGGCCGAGATACCGTCGCCGTCGTCGGCGACGTAGAAGCCGTTCGGGAGGTCGCCGACCGTCACCGTCACGCCCGGGCCGCCGTGCTCGACCGAGTTACGGACGAGGTTCTCGATGAGTTGCTGGAGCCGGCTCCGGTCGGCGACGACGGTCGTCGTCAGGTCGTTTCGGAGGTCGGCGTCCGCCGTCTCGACGGTCCGCCAGCAGTCGTCGACGAGCGACGACAGCGCCACGGTTTCGCAGTCGCCGACGTCGTCGCCCTCGCGGGCGAGCGTCAGCAGGTCGTCGATGAGGTCACCGATGCGGTCGAGCGCCTCCGCGGCGGTGGCGAGTCGGTCGCTGTCGTGTTCCTCGCGCGCCAGCTGAACGTTGCCGGTGGCGACGTTCAGCGGGTTCCGCAGGTCGTGGCTGACGACGCTGGCGAACTCGCTCAGCCGCTCGTTTTGCCGCTGGAGCTGTCGTTCGCGCTCGCGCTGTTCGGTCGTGTCGCGGTACATCCAGAGGTGGCCGGTCCCCTCGGGCAGTTCGATGGGTTCGTAGCTTCGGGCGAGCGTCCGGCCGCGCGCCAGTTCGACCGACTCGGAGTAGTCGGATTCGGACCCGGATATCAGTTCGTCGACGCGCTCGACGAAGCCCTCGGGGTCGGTGGTGAGTTCGCCGGCCTCTCGCGCCAGTTTCCGACAGTCCGCGTCGACGAGCTCCGCGGGTGACTCCTGGATGTCGAACAGTTCGAGCAGTCGGTCGTTGACCGCGAGGACGGTCCGGTCGCTGTTCTCGGCGAGGACCCCGACCGGGAGCGCCCCGACGAGCGTCGAAAGCAGGACGTTGGTCCGTTCGAGTTCGTCTTCGTGGTCGACGCGCTCGGAGATGTCGCGGCTGATGGCGACGAAGCGGTCCTCGCCGGCGAGGTCGAGCCGGCGGACGTGGACCTCGACCGGGAACGTCGAGCCGTCCTTGCGGGTGTAGGCGCCCTCGATCCGCCGCCTGTCGCCTTGCTCCATGTCGTTCCAGATGTCCGTGGCTCGCTCGGCGCCCAGCGTTCGGTCCAGGTCCCAGACCTTCATCTCGGTGAGTTCCGCGGCGCTGTAGCCGGTCGCCTCGCACAGTTGGGGGTTCGGGTCGAGGATGTCGCCGTCGACGTTGTGGACGTTGACCATGTCGGGCGACTCCTCGAAGAGCGCGGTGACCCGCGCCGTCGTCTCCCGGAGTCGCGCCTCGCGCTCGATGCGCTCGGTCACGTCCTGAAACAGCGAGAAGACCGCCACGACCTCGCCGTCGTCGTCGGTGACGACGCGGTTGTGCCACTCGCAGTGGATGTGTTCGCCGTCCTTTCGGACGTTCTCGTCGACGCTGTGGTAGCCGCCGGTGTCCGTGGCGAGCTGGTCCGTGACGGTGTCGACGTTGTCGTAACTGCCTTCCGTGACGATGGCCTCCCAGGTGTGGCCGCGCAGTTCCGCCTCGGAGTAGCCGAGAACATCTTCCGCACGCTCGTTGAGGCCGACGATGCGGAAGTCGCTGTCGTACTCTAAGACGCCGAGAGGCGACTGTTCGATGAACAGGGAGAGCCGTTGTTCGCTCGCCTCGAGCGCGCGCTGTGAGCGGTACTGTTCGACGGCGTTCTCGATACGGTTGGCGAGGACGGTGTACTGGCTGGTCCCGTGTTCCTTCTGGAGGTAGTCGGTGACGCCCGCGGAGATGGCGTCGCTCGCGACCTCCTCGCTTCCTTTGCCAGTAAAGAGGATGAACGGGAGGTCTGGGGCGTCCTCGCGGAGGGCTTCGAGGAAGTCGAGACCGTCGAGGCTTGGCATGTCGTAGTCCGAGACGACGCAGTCGAACTCCTCGTCGGCAAGTCTGTCGAGTCCCGCCGCCACCGACGTTTCGGTCTCGACCCGGAACCGGTCGTGCATCCGTTCGAGGAACGCGGCCGCCAACTCCGCGAAGGCCTCGTCGTCGTCGACGTGCAGGACGGCCACCTCGTTCACCGTCTCACTCATAGCTGTTCTCCGTGAAAGTTCGACGGGAGATACTTAACCGTGACTGGCCGGCCGCTCAGTCGGAGACGCCGACGTTTCGCCTCGGTGAACTGTTCGCTCGACTCGCGGGCGGTCCCGGATATCCGGACGAGTTCCACCACCGGCGTCTCGGACTCGTCGCCCCGACGGTTGCGGTAGATGGTCGTTTCGCTCGCGCATGCGGTCGAACTTTCACCGCCGGACGGGCGACGTAGCGACGGCGTTCGACGTCGAATCAATATTATCAGTATACGATTATGTATAGTTAAATATACGTAAAATGACTATTATTCGGCTCGGTTTTCCTCGGCGTGTTCGGCGCTGGTTCACGTTTCGTGATACCCGCGTTACGACAGAGGCCTGTGCGGGTCGAACTCACTTTCGGGGTTGCGTGAGGCCGACGAGACGACTTTCACGGGATAGTTTATCTCGACTCAGATTGGCGCGTGGGCCACCTTTCGACCAGAATCGTGGGTGAAAGGGAGTCGTGACGGCCTCTGTCGCGGCGGACGGTCGGGGCTGGTATCCATCGAGACGAATCGGGTCTCGCCGACGCACCCCCTCCGAACCACGCCCGTTTGAGTGTCGCTCGTCTCCGACGACACACGGTTGACGAGGCGGCGCTTGTCTCCAATACTATCAGATAACAGTATTATATATGTGTCTGTCTGTTTCGCCCCGAAAAGCGACGAGCGAGCAAGTGAAACGGCGCGGGCGTCACCCCAACTGTTCTCGCTCATTCGTCGCGTACTCGCCCCGCCTGTGGTCTGGCGTCCGCGATACTGGGATGACATCCCCGTACAACTATACTAATTGCCAGCAATCACCATGGTACGATGCGCGCAGTAACTTTCACAACTCCCGGTGAGCCGCTCGAAATTCGGGAGGTCGACGAACCGGGACTAGACGAGGCGGGTGTCATCGTGGAGACGGAGGCGTGCGGAATCTGCCGAAGCGACTGGCACGCGTGGCAGGGCGACCCGCTCTGGGAGTCTCGGGATTTCGACGACGGACACGTCTTCGGTCACGAACCGGCCGGCGTCGTCGTCGAGGTCGGCGACGAGGTTGAACACGTCCGCGAAGGCGACCGAGTGACAGTCCCCTTCAACCTCGGCGACGGGACGTGTCCGTCCTGTCGTTCGGGTCACTCGAACGTCTGCGATAACCGGGTCCCGCTCGGACTCGCACCCGAGGCCAACGGGGCCTTCGCCGAACGATTCCACGTACCGTGGGCGGACTACAACGTCGTCCGGCTCCCGGACAGCGTCTCGTCGGTCGAGATGGCCGGTCTCGGCTGTCGGTTCATGACCTCGTTTCACGCCCTCGTCCACCGCGCAGACGTCACCGCGGGCGATTGGGTGGTCGTCTACGGCTGTGGTGGCGTCGGTCTGTCCGCCGTTCACATCGCCGACGCGCTCGGGGCCAACGTCGTCGCCGTCGACCTCTTCGACGAGAAGTTGTCGTTTGCGCGCGAACTGGGCGCTGTCGAAACGCTCAACGCAAACGACCTCGCTGACGTTCCGTCGGAGGTGCGAGGGCTGACAGACGGCGGCGCTCACGTCTCGGTCGACGCCCTCGGAATCGCCGAAACGTGCCAAAACGCGGTCAAGAGCCTCCGAAAGAGAGGTCAGCACGTGCAAGTCGGACTCACGTCGAACGAGGAGGGCGGCGAGGTCGCGCTCCCGACGGACCGGATGGTACTCGACGAACTCCAGTTCATCGGTGCGGTCGGGATGCCTCGACCGCGGTACGACGAAATCTTCAGAATGATGGACCGTGGTGCGCTCGAACCGGCGGCAGTGATATCCGAGATGGTGTCTCTCGACCAGACCCCCGAGATACTGGCTTCGATGACGGACTTCGACACCGTCGGAATCCCAGTGATTGACACGTTCTGACGGCGGAGCGCGAACCGAGGTGCTGGCAAACGCGCCCTCCGTGCGCCACACCGACAACAGAGCCCACCTTCGTCAGGCCGAATCGACTACTCTGGAATCCCGTACACCTCCCGAGACCAATCTCGTTCGAGCGTATCGTAGACCGGTTGGTTCCGGTCCAACTCGTCGATACGTCGTTGGTCTTCCGTATCGAGTTCCCAGTCGAACAGCGCACCGTTTTCGGCGATGTGCGTCGCGGAACTCGATTTCGGTAGGACGACGATGTCCTTCTCGACGGCCCACTTGAGGACGATTTGCGCGGGAGATCTGTCGTACGTCTCTGCGATATCCTGAATCGTCGAATCTTGGAGCACCTTCGTCCGCCCGAGCGGTGCGGCCGCTTCGACGGCCACCCCGTTCGACTGGCAGTAGTCGACCAAATCGCGCCGCTGGAACCACGGATGGAACTCGATCTGATTGACGGCGATGGGGACGTCGGTGACGTGCAGCGCGTTACTAAGCTGATAGCCGCTGAAGTTGGATACGCCGACGTTGCGCACCTTCCCGTCGTCGGAGAGCGTCTTCATCGCGTCGAGCGTCTCTCGGAGCGAAATCGCCGGGTTCGGCCAGTGAATCAGATACAAATCGAGATAGTCGGTGCCGAGTCTGTCGAGCGAGTTCTCACACGACTCGATGACGCTCTCGTAGTTGAGGTTCGCCGGCAGTACCTTCGACGTGAGAAACAGGTCTTCGCGGTCGTAGTCCGCGAGCGTCTCACCGATTTCGCCCTCGTTTTGATATCCCTCGGCCGTGTCGACGTGGGTGTAGTCACCGTCGAGTGCGGCGCGTACAGACGCGCGAACGGTCGCGCCATCGATATCCCACGTTCCGAGGCCGACCTTCGGAAGGTCGTCCCCGCTTGGAAGTCTGACAGTCAAACTCGTCATCGGACCGTACATTCGTCCGCCATCGTATCAATCTACCCCAGCGCGCGGAGACGAGACTCCCCGCTCCGGATTCGTCCCGGTGGGCCGGCGGGGGCACGCCGACGGCGAAAGAGTTTACTTGCAGATACGGGTGATACGTCGTATGGTATCACCTCTGCCACCAATCGGGCTCGGAACGTGGGAAAACGACGACCCGGCGCAGTGCGCCCGGTCGGTCCGGACCGCCATCGAACTGGGGTACAGACACGTCGACACCGCAGAGCACTACGGGAACGAATCGGCCGTCGGCGACGGCATCGAGGAAGCCGACGCGCCTCGTGACGAGCTGTTTCTCGCCACGAAAGTCCACCCGATAAGCGGTGGGCTGACCCACGACGAAGTCCTCGACGAGGCCGACGCGAGCATGGAGCGACTCGGCGTCGACTATCTCGACCTCCTGTACGTTCACTGGCCGGTCGGGGAGTACGAGGCCGACGAAACCCTCGGCGCGTTCGAACGCCTCGTCGAAGCGGACCGCGTCCGACACATCGGCGTGTCGAACTTCGACGTCGACCTCCTCGACGAGGCCCGCGAGGTCCTCGAATCTCCGCTTTTCGCACACCAAGTAGAGATGCACCCGTTTTTGCCGCAACGTGAGCTCGTCGAAGACGCACAGCGACGCGATTACACGCTCGTCGCGTACTCGCCGCTCGCGCGCGGCGAGGCTCTCACGAACGCGACCATCCGTGACATCGCCGAACAGTACGGGACGTCGCCCGCGCAGGTGTGTCTCGCGTGGGTGACGAGCCACGAGAACGTCGTCGCGATTCCAAAAGCCACCTCCAGCGCCCACCTCGAAGACAACCTCGGTGCCGCCGCGCTCGAACTGGACGACGAAGACGTCGCCCGCATCGACGACATCGAACGGCGCACGCGCTTCGTCGAGCGCGACGGTGCGCCGTGGCAGTGACCCCTCCGGCGGTCGCCGCAGGGATACTGAGAGACGGTCGCATCGGAGCCACCGGCTTCGTCGTCGGGAGCGTCGACTCCTCCGATTAGCGGCGACGCCAATCGGTCGACTCCCCCGTACGCCACCCCGGAGAGCCGTCTGTCTCTCGAAGGGGTCGTGCGACGACCGTCCGAGGCTCCCCCGGCGGCGGCGCGCCGCCGAGTCGGCGTGCGACGAGAGCGAACGTGTTCGCTGTTCTCCGCGAGCACATCGAAGTTTGTATTACAGGTGTACTTATGTAATGTCCAGAGGATTGGGCCACCTCGCATCCGGCGATAGTAAACCCCGGTGTAGTGAGCGGCGGCCACGCGGGGCGGTCACAGCGACGGTTCGCTCCGCTACTCCGGGGAACGGCGCTATCGACGCCGTCGCGTCACTCCGTGGGAACGTTCAGTCGTGTCGAACGTGACTCGAACGCACCGAACACGGGGGACTGGTTAAGTCCATGCCGTACGAGACGCTCGTATGGACGTTCAACCGATGACGGACGACGGCGAGGAGGTTCTCGACGGGGTCCACCTCGCACAGCTTGCGACGGGGCGTCAGGGCAGTGTTCAACACTTCCGTATCGAGTCGGGCGCGCTCGTCGGAACGCACAGCCACGAACACGAACAGATCGGATGGGTGTCGTCGGGGGAGTTGCTGTTCACGGTCGACGGCGAAGAGTATCTCGTCGGGCCGAACACCTCCTACGTCATTCCGGGAGCGGTCCCACACTCGGCCGAGAACCGCGGCGAGGTCGACGCCGTCGGTATCGAAGTGTTCTCACCGCCGCGGGTGACACCGCCGTGGGAGGGTGACGACGAATAAACGGGACACTCACCCGAAACTCACTGACCCGCCCCCGCGGACGAAACCGCGTGAGCTGGGGTTCGACGCCGGACTACGGGAGGAGTTCTTCGAGTTCGGCCTCCCGGTGGACGTCGAGCGGGCGGTCGACGAGTGGGACGGGTCCCTCGACAGCCTCACGCTCGGCGTGCGTCCCGAGGACCTGAGCGACCTGTCGGTCCTCGACGAGGACGAGTACACCGAAAACAGCACTCTCGACGCACAGGTGAAAGTCGTCGAGCCGATGGGCTCGGACAAGTTCCTCACGGTGACCTCGAAGACCGACGATGACACGGAGTTCAGCGCCCGCGTCGCCCCCGAGAGCAGTGTCGAGCCGGGCGAATCGATTTCGCTTTCGGCCACGCTCGACAAGATTCACCTGTTCGACGACGAGACCGGTCAGAACATCACCTACTGACCGCCGCCGGTTCGTTTTCAGCGGACGTTTCTCTCGTCTCAGCCGCTGGTGAGCACGCACCAGAAACGACGGGCGGGCCGACGACAGCACCCAGCGATACCAATCGCGCACCGGACGCCGCAACCGTCCGGAATCGAGACGGACTCCTCCGAGTCCCATGACAACAATTATCATTTTCGTCCCGTATGGTACTGCTATGGCTATCGGTACTATCGGGGCGTTCGAACGGTCGCTTACAGACGTCGGCGTGGAGTTGACGCGCGCGACCCCCGCGACGTTCTCCGAGACGCTCGCGAGCGTCGTCGACGAACCGGCCGTCGGAACCCCGCTCGGCTTCGACGGCGTCTCGCTGAAGGACACTCCCGTAACGACGGAACTCACGCCGAGAGACCTCACCGAGGCGCGGACCGGCGTCACGCCAATCGGGCGCACAATCGCACAGTACGGGACGCTCGTCGTCGAGTCGAACGCCGCCGGGAACGAACCCGTCTCGCTTTACCCGCCGACACACGTCGGCGTCGTCCGCGAGAGCGACGTTCTCGAGGACGTGACCGAGGCGATGCCGAAGCTCGCCGAGCAGTTTTCCGACGGCGGGTCGGTCGTCTTCGCCACGGGAGCGAGCGCGACCGGCGATATGGGCGCACTCGTGAAAGGGGTCCATGGACCGAAGACGGTTCGCGTGGTCCTCGTGGAGGGACTATGAGCCTCGAAGAGCGCCGGGCGAAAGCGAGACACATCCGTCACTTACTGGAGACCGAAGGCCGCGCGATTCGCGAGAACACGACCGTGTTCAACGAAGACCGCTACGAAGTCTCCGAGAGCTTCGACGGCTACGAGGGGCTCCGCAGTCGGGCGCGCCGAATCAAGGAAGACGCAATCGACCGACTTCCGGAGCTCATCGACCGGCTCCGCGAGAGCGTCGAGGCCAACGGCGGCGAGCTCTACGTCGCCGACGACGCGGCGGACGCCAACCGGTACATCGAAGCCGTCGTCGACGACGAGGACGCGGACACCGTGGTGAAATCGAAGTCGATGACGACCGAGGAGTTGGACGTCAACGACCACCTCGAAGCCGCCGGCGTCGACGTCTGGGAGACCGACCTCGGCGAGTTCGTCCTCCAGGTCGCAGACGAGTCGCCGTCGCATCTCGTCGGCCCCTCGCTCCACCGCTCACAGGAAGACGTCGCTCGACTGTTCAACGAACGGTTCGACCCGGACGAGCCGTTCGAGACGGCAGAAGAGCTCACGGCGTTCGCGCGTGATTACCTCGGAACCCGCATTCGCTCTGCAGACGTGGGGATGACCGGTGCGAACTTCGTCCTCGCTGATTCGGGCACGATTACGCTCGTCACGAACGAGGGGAACGCCCGCAAGACGGCGGTGACCCCGAACACGCACATCGCGGTCGCGGGCGTCGAGAAAGTCATCCCGAGCGCCGACGAACTCCAACCGTTCGTCGAGCTCATCGCGAAGGCGGCGACGGGACAGCCCATCTCCCAGTACGTCACGATGCTCACCCCGCCCGTGGAGTCGCCGACTATCGACTTCTCTCGGCCGACCGAACCGCTCGGGTCGGGCGACGACGACAGAGCGTTCCATCTCGTCCTCGTGGACAACGGTCGGATGGCGATGCGAGACGACGACCAACTGCGCGAGACGCTCTACTGCATTCGGTGCGGGGCGTGCGCGAACTCCTGTGCGAACTTCCAGCACGTCGGCGGCCACGCCTTCGGCGGCGAGACCTACACCGGCGGTATCGCGACCGGGTGGGAAGCCGGCGTTCACGGACAGGACTCGGCGGCGACGTTCAACGACTTCTGTACGGGGTGTTCGCGCTGTGCGGACGCCTGCCCCGTAAAAATCGACATTCCGTGGATAAACACGGTCGTCCGCGACAGAATCAACCGCGAGTCGGACGAAGACGCCTTCGACTTCCTCGTCGAGGGGCTGACTCCCGATGCGGAGCCGGGGGGTCTCGACGCGCAGAAGCGTCTCTTCGGGAACTTCGGGACGCTGGCACGGGTCGGGTCGGCGACGGCACCGCTCTCGACCCGACTCGCGGAGCTCGGGCCGGTGCGGTCGGCGATGGAGCGGTTCTTCGGCGTCGACGCCCGGCGCGACCTCCCGACGTTCGAGCGTGAGACGTTCGCCGACTGGTTCGCCGCACACGACTCGCCGGACAACGACGGGCGCGAGGTGGTCGTCTACCCCGACGCGTACACCAACTACGTGCTCGTCAACCGGGGGAAGGCGGCGGTGAGGACGCTCGAGGCGCTGGGCGCGCAGGTCGAACTCGCGGCGCCACAGGAGAGCGGCCGGGCACCGCTCTCACAGGGGATGATACGGACGGCAACCCGGCGGGCGTCCGAGGTGAGTGCCGACCTGACGACGTACATCGACGACGGGTTCGACGTCGTGGTCATCGAGCCCTCGGACCTCGCCGCGTTCCGCCGAGAGTACGGGAAGCTCCTCGACGGGGAGACACACGAGCGACTCGCAGGGAACTCCTACGACGTTATGGAGTACGTCTACGGCTTACTCAACACCGGTGCCGACGCGAGCGTTCTCGCCGAGCCGTCGGAGCCGCTTGCGTACCACAGCCACTGTCAGCAGCGCACCATCGGCGTCGAGACGTACACCGAGGCCGTCCTGACGGACCTCGGCTTCGACCTCATCACGTCGGACGTCGAGTGCTGTGGGATGGCGGGGAGCTTCGGCTACAAAAGCGAGTACTACGAACTCAGCATGGACGTCGGGAGCGACCTCGAAGCGCAGTTCGCAGACGCGACCGACCGCACGCTCGTCGCGAGCGGGACCTCCTGTACCGAACAGCTCGGCGACCTGTTCGAACGGGACGTCGTCCATCCGGTCGAACTCATCGCACCGGAGTAAGAGACGGGTCGGAGCTTCCCGCCACGGAGCGGGTTCCCGCACGATCTCAGGGCTGTGCGTCGCGGCTTCCGCGGGGAAGATTATTGACGGTGGCCCGCGACCATCACGACGATGCCTCACTCGAAGTACGAGCATCTCGTAACGGAGATGAACGCAGGAGTCGGATGGCGGAACCTCGCGGACGACGGGCTGTCCCGCGACCCGACACGGGACGTCGAGATTACGGCCGTCGACTGCCGAGTGCTCGGCGGGAACTTCCCGTGGAACCTCGTGACCGTCGAGACGGACGCCGGCGTCCGCGGATACGGTGAAGCGTTCGCCGGACCGGTCAGCGAACACGTCGAGTTCCTTGAAAACGGCCTCGTCGGCGAGAACCCCTACGACGTCGAGCGCCTTACCGAGCACATGACCCAGATGCTGTCCGGACTCGCCGGGGGCGAAGGCTACTCGCAGGCGGCGGTGTCCGGTATCGAAACCGCCCTCTGGGACGCCGTCGGGAAGCTCACCGGCCTCCCAGTCTATCAGTTGCTCGGCGGGAAGTTCCGCGACTCGGTCGCCATCTACTGTGACTGCCACGCGGGCGAACACCTCGGCGAAGGCGGCGACGACCCCCACGAAACGTACGACCCGGCCGTGTACGCCGACGTCGCCGAAGCCGTCGTCGGTGAGGGGTTCGACGCGCTGAAGTTCGACCTCGACGTCGCGCCGGGGGACACTGACACGGCGACGCGTCGCCTCACGAACGCCGCCGTCCAACACAAGGTCGATATCGTGGACGCGATTCGGGAGCGGATTGGGGTGGAGCCGACGCTCGCGTTCGACTTCCACTGGAGTTTCACCGTCGAGACGGCCCTTCGACTCGCGCGCAAGCTCGAACCGTACGACCTCGCGTGGATAGAAGACCCCGTCCCGCCGGAGAGCGCCGACGCGCACCGGCGAGTCACGGCGGGGACGACCACCCCAATCCTCGCCGGGGAGAACCTCGTTCGCACGGAGGGTTTTCTTCCGTTTTTCGAGGCGGGGGCAATCGACATCGCCGCCCCGGACATCCAGAAGTGCGGCGGGTTGAGCGAGTTCCGGAAGATTGCGACCGTCGCCGACGCGTACGACGTGCCAATCACCCCGCACAACGTCGCGAGCCCGCTCGGAACCATGGCGTCCGTCCACGCCTGTGCGACGGTTCCCAACGCGTTCGCGCTCGAATACCACGCTCGCGACGTCGACTGGTGGGACGACCTGCACACGGGCGGTCCACTCATCGAAGACGGAGCGATCGCGGTTCCCGAGCGGCCGGGCCTCGGCATCGACCTCGACGTCGGCGAGGTAAACGACCGACTCGCCGCCGGCGAAGAACCGCTGGAAGCCGAGGGCTGACGGCGGCAGACTTTTCTTCGAATGTGCAAACGTAAATCACATGGTAGACGGTGACAATCGTCGGGACGGACCAGTCCCGATCTCGGAGGCGACTGTTCTCGAAGCGAGCGGCATGGACTCGGTCCCGGAGGTGGGCATCGTCGAACAGTTGTGGGAGACGGACCCGATTCCGGACGCGGAGCTTCGGGACAGCGTGTTCGACGCCGTCGAACAGCTCGAATTCGACGGGGTACCGGACGGCGGCGAAGTCGCCGTCGGGGCGGGGAGCCGGGGTATCGCGAACATTCCGACCATCGTTAGCGCCGTCGTCGACGCGCTCGACGACCGCGGGTACGAGCCGTTCGTGTTCCCGGCGATGGGGAGCCACGGGGGTGCCACCGCCGAGGGCCAACGCGAGATGCTCGAAGCGCTCGGGATAACCGAAGAGCGCCTCGGCTGTGAGATTCGAGCGACGATGGATACGGTCGTCATCGGGAAGACACCGGACCGAGACGTCGAGGTCCACGCGGACGCGAACGCGGCGGC
The DNA here is from genome assembly GCF_000337835.1 of Haloferax sulfurifontis ATCC BAA-897. GTDB lineage: Archaea > Halobacteriota > Halobacteria > Halobacteriales > Haloferacaceae > Haloferax > Haloferax denitrificans. The sequence goes on from NZ_AOLM01000008.1 coordinate 306,193, forward strand.
CGCGGACGCGATAATCCCGGCCAACCGCGTGAAGCCCCACACGGACTTTCGGGGCGACGTGGAGTCGGGGCTCTCGAAGATGCTCGTCATCGGGATGGGCAAACAGCGCGGCGCGAAAACGGCACACGACTGGGCCGCCGACTGGAGTTTCCGGGAGATGCTCCCCGAAATCGCGCGCCTGCACGTCGAGAACCTCCCGATTGCCGGCGGCATCGCCATCGTCGAGGACGAACACGACGACACCGCATTCATCGAGGGGGTGCCGCCGTCGGGCTTCTTGGACCGAGAGGCGGAACTCCTCGAACTCGCCTACGAGCACCTCCCGACCATCCCGTTCGACGAGGTCGACGTGCTCGTGGTAGACCGGATGGGAAAGGACATCTCCGGGGCGGGCATGGACACGAACGTCATCGGACGAATCGTGTACGGGTTCGAACCGGACCCACCGAAACCGGACATCACTCGGATATTCGTTCGCGGGTTGACGCCGGCCTCCCACGGGAACGGTTCGGGGCTCGGGTCGGCGGACTTCATCCACGCGGACCTGTTCGAGGAACTGAACTGGAGCGACACGCTGGTCAACGTCCTCACCGCGAGCACCCCGCGGGCCGCCCGGATTCCGCCGGCCGTCGAAACCGACCGGACCGGTCTCATCGCCTCGCTGTCCACCATCGGCGTGGGGGCCCTCGAAGCCCCGCGCGTCGTTCGCATTCGCGACACGATGCGTCTCGGCCGCCTCGCCGTTTCGGCACCGCTCATCGAGGAGGCGCGCGACCGCGACGACCTGCGCGTCGTCGAAGAGCCCACACCCGTCGAGTTCGAAGACGGGCAGTTCGTCGACGACGTCCTCGAACCGGGCGACCACTGACGGGGCGGAAGACGAGAAACACTGATAACACTCGAACGAAACCGTGTGGTATGGAGCCATCACTCATACTACCGCCGGAGCGCGACGAACGGTGGGACCTCGCGAAACAGGTCGGCGTCGAGACCGCCGTCGTCCACACGCTTGAAATCGGTGACGGGTCGCGCCCGTGGAAGTACGACGAACTGCTCGCGTTGACTCGGGAGTTTCGCGACTACGGTCTCGACGTCGGGGTTATCGAAGGCTGTGTTCCGATTTCCGACGACACTCGACTCGGTCGCGACGGTCGCGACGAGGAGATAGAGCGGTTCAAGCAGTACCTTCGACATCTCGGTTCGCTTGACGTGCCGGTCGTCGCCTACGACTGGATGGCGGGCAAGCGGTGGGCGCGGACCTCCACGGCGCTCCCCGCCCGCGGTGGGTCGCTGACGACGGCGTACAGTAACGAGTTCATGGAAGACGCGCCCGAACAGGAACTCGCCCCCGTCCACGCGGACGAGCTGTGGGACGCCCTCGAACATTTCCTCAACGAGGTGGTCCCAGTCGCCGAGGAGGCGGGCGTGAAGCTCGCGTTGCACCCCGACGACCCGCCGATTGAGAACCTCCGCGGCGTCGACCGAATCGTCACGTCGCCGGAGCACTACGAGCGCGTGATGGAGATGTACGACAGCGAACACAACGGAATCACCTTCTGTCAGGGCAACTTCGCCGCGATGGGCGCGGACATCCCGGAGACGATTCGACGCTTCGGCGACCGAATCAACTTCGTGCATTTCCGCGACGTCGAGGGAACGAACGAGCGGTTCGTCGAGACGTGGCACGACGAGGGGCCGACCGATATGCGCGCCTGCATCCAGGCGTACCGCGACATCGGGTTCGACGGGCCGGTTCGACCCGACCACGTCCCGACGATGGCCGGCGAGGAGAACTCGAACCCAGGGTACATGACGCTCGGGCGACTGTACGCGACGGGGTACCTGAAAGGCCTGCTAGAGGCGGTCGAGTAACGGCCGGACACTCGCGGTGTGACCGCTCTCGACCGATGTGAGACGGCGCGTCCACGGGCGCATGCAGGCGAATATCGGATACCTGCACGCAGAACTCAGGTCTGGTTCCGGCTAGGCGATTCGGTTGTCGGGGTCCACGCCACCGATGAGGCTCTCTATTCCCTCGGCAATCATGCGGGGACCGTTCGTCACGGCGTCGCGCGTCGACCCCGCGGTGTGCGGTGAGAGGACGACGTTGTCCATTTCGAGGAACGGGTGGTCCTCCGGGAGGGGTTCGGTCTCGAAGACGTCGAGCGCCGCCCCCGCAATCGACCCCGTTCGCAACGCGTCGACGAGCGCGGCTTCGTCTACGAGCCCTCCACGGGCGGAGTTGACGAGTATCGCGGACTGGTTCATCCGAGCCAACTCGTCTTCGCCGAGCAGTCCCCGCGTCTCCTCGGTCAGTCGCGCGTGAAGCGTCACGGCGTCCGCGCGTTCGAGCAGGCCGTCGAGCGTCGCGCGTTCGACACCGGCGTCGTCGAACGTCGACTCGTCCTGATAGGGGTCGTACGCGAGGAGTTCGGGGCCGAACCCCGAGAGCCGTCGGGCGACCTGTTGGCCGATGTTTCCGAACCCGACGATACCGATGGTCATCGCCTCGATGTCGCGGGGTAACCGGCTCGGGTCGAACTCTTGGCTCCACTCGCCGGCGTGGAGCGCCCTCGTGTGGTGCGGAATCTCGCGGACCGTCGTGAGCAAGAGGCTGACGGCGTAGTCGGAGACCGCGTTCTTGTTCCGTCCGGGCGCGTGGAGGACGGCGACGTCGTTCGCCTCGGCCGCCTCGACATCGACGTTCTCGACGCCACCCCGGGCGGCCCCGACGACCTGCAACGAGTCCCCCGCCTCGATTACTGACGCGGAGACGGGCGCTTTGTGCACGACGAGGGCGTCCACGCCGTCGAGGTGCTCCTCGATTATCGGCGTGTCGTAGGCGGACGGGCCGCGCGACTCCATCTCCATCGTGACCTCCCGGAACCGTTCCGCGGAGACGTCGCCTTTCCAGTCGATGCGGGAAAACGACACGCCTTCTGATTCGAGGAACGAGGCCGCCTCGTACATGTACTCGCTCGGCTGTTGTGGGTCTCCACAGAGGAGCACGGTTTCAATCGTCATTCGTTTGGGTCTCCCGCTCAATCGACGTTAATTTTTCCCAGGCCGGGGCGATCCCCTCGGCGGCCAGTCGGTATGCCTCGTGGACCTCCCGGTAGGCGTCGGTGTGCGCGGGCGTCGGGTCGTGTCGACGTTCGACCCCGACGACGTGCTCGACGGCGGATTCGACGTCGTCGTACAGGCCGACGGCGAGGCCGGCGCAGATAGCGACACCTCGGGCACCCGCTTCTCGGCCCGCCGGGACGACGACCCGTTCGTCGAGAACGTCGGCGAACATCTGGGACCACACCGCGCTCTTCGCGCCGCCTCCACCGAGACGGACGTCGGTGAGTCCGTCTTCGGACGCGAGTTCGAGCAACCGGTCGCTCAACGAGAGGGCGACGCCTTCGTATATCGACCGTAACATCTCGCCTCGGTCGTGTTCGATTGTCAGCCCGACGAACGCGCCGCGTTCGTTCGGGTCGTCGGTCGACCCCTGAAGGTTCGGGAGGAACACGACCCCGTTCGAGCCGATTGGGACCTCCGCGACCGTCTCGTTCAGTCTGGCGTAGAACGCGGCGTCGGACGCCGCCTCGTCGTGCCAATCGCGACAGCATTCTCGGGTGAACCAGTCGACCGCGGCCGCGGCGGACCTGCTTCCGCGGTACCGGAGCCACGCGTCGCCGAGGTACCGCCGACTCAGCCCTCCGCCGTCGGCGCTGTCCGGGTCGGCGGAGACGTAGATACTCTGCCCCCAGGTGCCGACGATGAGCGACCCCTGCCCCGGTCGAACCGCACCCGACCCGAGCGCGACAGCGCCGACGTCGTGAAGTCCGGAGGCGACGGGCGTGCCGGCTTCGAGTCCGGTCTCGTCGGCCGCCGACGCGGTCACCTCGCCACAGACCGCCGTACTCCGGACGACGGGTGGCAGTGCGTCAGCGCAGTCGCCGAGGCCGAGTGTGTCGAACAGCTCCGACGAGTACGCCTCGTCTTCGATGTCGTAGAAAACGCTCGCCTCCATCTCGTCCGTACAGACGACGTCCGTGAGTCGGTATTTGAGGTAGTCCTTGCAGAACAGGAGTCGGTCGATAGCGCCGTAGACTTCCGGTTCTTCCTGCCGAATCCATCCGAGGATGCTCAACGGGTCGGCGACGAAAGGTTCGTACCCCGTAATCGAGCGAACCGCCTCCGAGCGGCCGCTTTCGTCCCACGACTTGACGACGTCACTCGCGCGGCTGTCCAACGACGTGATGCCGTCTCTGACCGGCTGTCCGCGGTCGTCGAGCGCGTACAGTCCGTGTCCGTGGCCGGCGACGCCGACCCCGGCGATGGCCCCCGCCTCGACGGTGGACTCCCCGAGAACCTCGCGAATCGTCTCACACGTCACGTCCCAGAACGCCGAGAGGTCGCGCTCGACGCGGCCGGCGCGGGGGCGCTCGTTCGGGGTCGGTCGAACCGCGACTGCCCGCTCTCTCCCGTCGGTATCGAACACCGCGGCTTTGACGTTCGTCAATCCCGCGTCGACTCCGAGGAGGAGTGGGTCGTCTGCCGTCTCCATGGCACTCACACGTACAGGCTCTCGCCGGCGCTCCCGGAGAGTGCGGCGACCTCGGTCATCACGTCGGCGATTCGGTCCTGAACCTCTCGACAGACCCGGTGAGGCGTGAAGTCGCGTTTGTTCGGCGACCACTCCGCGTCGCCGAAGAACCCCTGTCGGTCGTCGTCGACGCCCTCGGGTGGGAGGATGCTCGACTCGTGGTCCCGATAGAACTCGCAGGCCGTTCTGGCGAACTCGTACTGGTATCTGGTGTTCTTGTTCAGCTTACACACCCCGGTCGAGAGGAGGTCTTGGACCTGCCTATCGGAGAGTCCAGACGACCCGTGGACGACAAGCGGCGTATCGAGGCCGTGGTCCGCCAGCGCCTGCCCCACGTCGCGTGCGATGTCCGGACGGAGTTCGAGGTCGCGGCCCTTCGAAACGCCGTGTTCCGTCCCGATGGAAATCGCGAGGAGGTCGACGCCCGTCCTGTCGACGAACTCGACGGCCTGTTCGGGGTCGGTGTAGTACGCCTCGGTCGTCTCGACGCCGCCCTCGATGCCCTTAATCATCCCGAGCTCGGCCTCGACGAGCATGTCCTGTTCGCGGTTTCGAACCGTCTCGACCACGTCGCGGGTGCGCGAGACGTTCTCCTCGAACGGTTCGTGCGACGCGTCGACCATCAGCGAGGAGGGGACCCCGGAAGCGACGCAGGATTCGAGGAACGCGCGGTCGTCTGCGGGGACGTGGTCGACGTTGAGGAACACGCCGACGTCAGCGTCTTCGCCGAGTTTCTCGACGTGCGTCGCTAAGATATCTAACCCCGTGTGGGGGTCGCCGTTCCCGGCGAACGCGGCGGTGTCACGTTTCACCTGCACGACGAGGTCCGAATCGACGCGCTCCGCGCCGCGGACGAGTCCGGTCAGGATGTTCGTCTCGGTGATGTTGCTCGCGACGAACCCGTACCCGCTCGTTCGCGCCCGCTCGTAGACCGTGGATAGCTCCGACCCGCGTGAATATGGCATTGGGTGTCAATCTCACGGTGTGCTGAAATACGTGTCGGATACTGTTCGAACGTCCCGACGGTCACTGCGCCCGAACCCAGTGGCGACGTCCCGTTCAGCGATGGTGAACACGACCACGGTCTCCCCGCGTCACTGTGTCACATTGCATCTCGTCTCCCTCGGTCGATTCGGCTCGTCCGCCCCAATCTCGTTACGGACGTAGAGCTGTAATTCGGACGCCTCTGACTCTGTAGACATCCGTGCGACGATACTGAACGCTCGAACTGTGTGCGGGCCGTCTCTCCGGTAAGTTCGTCGAAAAACGCGGGGCGGGCGCGTGAAATCGCGTCGCCTCGAACTCAATCAGTCTCGGTCGTGGGGCAGGACCGTCCGGTGATGGGAAACGGAGTTCGGGGGACGGGGCGAGTCGAAGTCGAGAACGGTTCGGCCGGGAGGTTGTTCCCGAACCACCCGTTCGTCAGACGGCCGTGACCGTGTTTTCGAGGACGCCGATGTCGTCGATTTCGATGCTGACGTCGTCACCGGGTTTCAGGGTGAACCCCTCTTCGGGGACGAGTGCCGTCCCGGTCAACAACACCACCATCTCCGGGACGGAGTTGTGTCGGGTGAAGTACGACACGATTTCCTCGCACGACTTCACCATCTCGGATGTCGAGGTCGACCCCTCGTAGAGGACGGTCCCGTCGCGTTCGATGCGCATCGACATTTCGAGTCCGTGCGGGTCGCTCACCGACTCGGCGGACGCGACACACGGTCCGATAGCACAACAGCGGTCGTACACCTTCGCCTGCGGCAGGTACAGCGGGTTTTCGCCCTCGATGGAACGACTGCTCACGTCGTTGCCGACAGTGTAGCCGACTATCGCACCCCGATGGAGGACCACCGCGAGTTCGGGCTCCGGGACGTCCCACGTGGAGTCGCCCCGGACGCCCACAGCCTCGTTCGGACCGACCGTCCGGCTCTCCGTCGCCTTGAAGAAGATTTCTGGACGCTCCCCATCGTAGACGTCGAGGTAGACGTCCGGCGTCTCGCTTTCGGCCTCTCGCGCCTGTTCGCTGATGTGGTACGTGACGCCCGCGGCCCACACCTCGTCGGGAACCACCGGACGCTCGATTCGCTCGTCGACGTACTCAGAAGAGAGACGCTCCGCGTCGTCGAGGAGTCCCGCGGCCACGTCGTCGATAGTCCGCCCAGTGATGTCCGCCGCCCGAGCGAGGTCACAGAAGGTCTCTACGTTGGAGTTGGCGCTCGTGAGGTCGTAGACGTCGCCGCCCTCGGACACAGCGAGTGCTGACCGCTCTGTCCCCGCGAGTGCGTGATATCGCATGAAAAGACGGAACGGCCACTACTACATAATTGTTACCGAGGAACGAGATCTCCGCACCGCCGCGAGTGGACGAGGGCCTCGCTCACGCTATGGATGGGTGGAAATACGGGAAGAAGAGACGGGCTGGTTGCGGCGGTATCGCAATTAGTCACGCGATTGATGGTTGATAGTCTGACGAGTCGCCTCTCTTTCCCGTACGATATACTGTGTGTTACCGTTGCACATGAATCTTTGGGCTGAAACCGACCGCTCGGTCAGTCGGCCCGGACGGTGTGTTCCAGCGTCCGAATCCCCTCGATATCGACTTCGACACGGTCGCCGTCGGAGAGCGGGCCGACGCCTTCGGGGGTCCCCGTGGAGATGACGTCTCCCGGTTCGAGCGTCATGTACGACGTAATCTCCGCGACGAGTTCTGGAATCGTGAAGATGAAGTCTGCCCGCGAGGAGTCCTGTCTCGTCTCGCCGTTGACTCTGAGTTCGATGCGCGCGTCGGCAGGGACCTCGTCGGGCGTCGAGACGACGGGTCCGAGCGGCGCGCTGTTGTCGAACGCCTTGCCGCGAATCCAGTTCTGTTCGACCTCTTGGTCGTCTCGGTTCGAGATGTCGTTCAGACACGTGAACCCGGCAATCACGTCCATCGCGTCGTCCGGCTCGACGTTCCGGCACTGCTCTCCGATGACGACGCCCAGTTCGGCTTCGTAATCGACGCGCTGTTTCCCGGCGGGGAGGGTGACCGTGTCTCCGTGCGCAGCGAGCGCGTTCGGCGGCTTGAGAAACAGCAGGGGCCGCTCCGGGATGTCCATCCCCGACTCCTCGGCGTGCTTTTCGTAGTTCAGGCCGACGCAGACGATTTTCGACGGCTCGCACGGCGGGAGGACGTCAACGGTCGCCGGGTCGAACGTTTCGCCGCCGAACGAGATACCGTCGTCGGTCCATTCGCCGGTTCTGACACTCCCCGCTGGGTCGCGAAATCTAACGCGTTGCATGTCTAACGGCGACACGCGCACCCGGCAAAACGGTTTCGCCTTCGACAACTTCGGGCGCGACCGCCTAGCGATGACGAACAGACATACGACAATCGTGAACAACAATTATTAACGATGAATGTCAACAGGTGGGTAGCATGGGAACGAACATGGCAAACACGATCGGGGCGTTGGGAACCTCGCTCGAGATTCTCGAAGCGTTGAAAGAACGAGGGTCGGCGGGTGTCACAGAGTTAGCCACCGAACTCGACCTCCCGAAGAGTACGGTCTACAGTCACCTTCGGACGCTCCGAGAACACGGATACGTCGTCCAGCGCGACGAGCGTTACTGCATCGGACTCAAGTTCCTCAGTCTGGGCGAGCACACCCGCGACCGGATGCCCCTGTACGAGGTGGTGAAGCCCGAAGTGAAAGGACTCGCCGAACAGACGGGAGAGCTCGCGAACCTGCTCGTCGAAGAGCACGGCGAGGGCGTCTACCTCTTCCGCTCGAAGGGCGAACAGGCCGTCTCGCTCGACACGCACGCCGGGATGCGCGTCAAGCTCCACTGTACGTCGCTCGGGAAGGCCATTCTCGCGTACCTCCCCGAGGTGCGAGTCGACGAAATCATCGAGCGCTGGGGCCTCCCCGCACAGACGGCGACGACCATCACCTCGCGCGAGGCGCTCGAAGAAGAGCTCGCGGCGGTTCGCGAGCGGGGGTACGCCTACGACAAGGGAGAACGCCTCTCTGGGCTTCGGTGTATCGCGGCGCCCATCAAGAACCCCGACGGCCACGCCATCGGTGCCGTGAGCGTCTCCGGCCCGACGAGTCGGATGAAGGGCGAACGGTTCGAATCGGAAATCCCGGAACAGGTCATGAGCGCCGCGAACGTCATCGAACTCAACCTGACGTACTCATAGCGGTCCGCGCGCCGACAAGCGTCTCTCACCGAACGTCGCACGACCGCCCTTCGTTTCCCCTCCCGTCCGGCCGCCGTGCCCGCCGGCTCTCTCTCTCGCGAGCGCGTCCACCCGTCGAACGCACCCGAGCCGCCGCGCCGTTCACATCGACGGGCCGACGCGGGTGATTGCGAACTCCGTCAAGCCGTGTTCTTCGGCGAGACACGCCGTTCCGTTCGCCACGTCGACCAGTCGCTCCAGTACGTCGTCCGGGTCGGCACGCCGCGCGGAGAGGCTGATGTCGTTCGGGAGCGCCGCCGCGGTCCCCGGGTCGCCGGTCACCTTGACGACCGGGACGAGCGGGTGCCCGGAGAGGATTCCGTCGCCAGTGACGTGCACGACGACGTTCGCCCCCGCCGCGGCGAGCGCAGTCGTCGCCTCGCCGAACCGAGACGGGGCGTCGACGGCGGCGAGGCCCGACGAGAGGGTCGCACGCTCGCCGTACGGGAGCACTTCTGAGACGGTGTTTCTCCCCCACGCTCGCGTGACCTCCTCGAACGGGCGGTCACGCGCGAACTGGCCGACGCGGGTCGCCCGGGCCGGGTGTCCCTCGTGTCTGTCGAGAAGGGCCTCCATCGCATCCCGCGCCTCGTCCATTGCGGCGTCGCGCGCCCCGTCCGGGTTGGCGACCAACCGCTCGTTGCCGGCGGCGACCACGCGACCCCCGGCGTCGACGATTTCGTCGGCGACGCGGCCGACGAGCGGGTCGGCCGACGCGACCGTGGACGCGTCGAGGTCGCTCGACACGACGCCGAGCGTCAGGTCGCTGAGGTCGGCGACCGTCTGCGACGTGCGCCGCGACTGGACGAGTTCGGTCGCGGCTTCGACGCCCCGTTCGATGCACTCGTCGGTTCCGCCGACACCCTGAATGGACAGTTCGCGGACGGCGACGTCGCGGGATTCGAGCGCGGTCGCCACCTCGGCGCTCTGGACTTCCTCACAGCCGAGTCCGACCACGACCGTTCCGGCGACGTTCGGGTTCTGCGCCATCGAGAGGAACGTCCGCCGGGTCTGCTCGTTGTCGGCCCCGAGCTGGGCACAGCCGTGGTCGTGCGGGGTCGCCACGGCGTCGTCGACGCGCTCGGCGATTCGTTCGGCGACGAAGTGTGAACAGATGACCGACGGGAGGACCAAGACGTTGTCTCGGACACCGACCGTTCCGTCCGCTCGCGGCGTCCCCTCGAACGTCCGACCGGACGCGCTCGGCGTGCTCATGCGGACTCACCTCTCGCGGCCGCCCGGTCACCGCGGCCGCGCGTACTCTCGCAGTTGTGGGTGTGGACCCACTCGCCGACCTCTATCGCCTGCGTCGCCGTTCCGATGACCTCGCCGTACTTTCGGACTTCGCCGCCCGAGCCAACCGGTTCGAGCGCGACCTTGTGCCCGAACGGGACGTCCTCCGCGAGGACGACGGTTCGGCCGTCGGCGTCGATTTCGGTTCCCGATTCGAGGTCGTCGACCGTCGTTCCGACGTTGTCGGACGTGCTCAGTCGAAGGAGCGCGCCGTCCAAGACGCGGCCCTTCATCCGTCCACCTCCACGGTCAGCTCCTCGGGTTGAATCTCGTTTATCGCGAACTCCTCCAACCGGCGGTGTTCGGCCTCCGTGCGGCGGCCGTTCGCCACCTCGACGAGCGTCTCGAAGATGCGGGCACCGACCGAGTCTATCGACTCGCCGTCGAACACCGTCCCCGCGTTCACGTCGATGTTGTTCGACATCCGGTCCCACGTCTTGGGGTTTCCGGTCACCTTGATGACGGGCGCGAGCGGGTTTCCGGTCGTGCTTCCCCGACCGGTCGTGAACGCGATGACTTGCGCCCCGCCAGCGACCTTCCCGACGACGCTCTCGACGTCGTACCCCGGCGTGTCCATGAGGACGAGCCCGCCGTTCGTCGGCAGTTCGTCGCCGTAGTCGACGATGCCGCGAATCGGTGTCGTCCCCCCTTTGGAGATGGCCCCGAGGCTCTTTTCTTCGATAGTGGTGAGTCCGCCCTCCTGATTTCCGGGCGTCGGCTGTGCACCGCGGAGGTCGACGCCCATCAACTCGGCCATCCCCTCGCGCGCCTCGACGCGTTCGAGGATACGCTCCCGCGTCTCCTCGGAGACGCATCGGTCGGCGAGGATGTGCTCCGCGCCGATGAACTCCGGCGTCTCGCTGAACGAGGCGGTCCCGCCCGCCTCGACGAGGCGGTCGCACGCGGCGCCGACGGCGGGGTTGGCGGCGATTCCGCTCGTCGCGTCGCTCCCGCCGCATTCGACCCCGAAGACGAGTTCGGAGACGTCGGCGTCTTCGCGCCTCGCGCGGTCCGCTTCCGCTTTCAGTCGGTCGAGACGGTCCGCGCCTTCCGAAAGCGCGTTCGCGGTTCCGCCGGCCTCTCTGATGGTGAGCGTCTCCGTCGCCTTGCCCGTTGCCGCGATGTCGTCCGCAACCGTTTCGGCGTCGATGTCTTCGGTCCCGAGTTCGACGACGAGCGCCGCGCCGACGTTCGGGTTTCGACCGATTCCAACGAGGACGCGCTCGGTCTGTCGCCGTGCCGGGTCGGGCTGGCTCGTTCCGAGTTGGTGCGGCGTCGCCCGTGCCCACGCCCCCGCCTCGTCTGCGACCGCGGAAGCGACCGAAGACGCCGCGACTGACGTTGGAATGACGGCGACGTGATTTCGGACACCGACCCGGCCGTTCGACCGTCGGTATCCTTCGAACGAATGTCCCATGTTCACAGTTCATGGCAAGTACCGTGTTAGTCTTTTCGCCGATGGGGGTGGGATTTTAGTAGTAGTCTCTCCGTCTCCACGTACATGCTTTCGTCCGGACTCGTCATCGCAGACGACCTCACCGGGGCGACGGACACGGGCCACGAGTTCGCCGCTCGCGGGCTCCGAACGCTCGTCTCGGCGTCGACCGCGCCGTCGGACACGCCGAGTTCCGACACGGACGTCCGGGTCGTCGATACGGACAGTCGATACGCCGACCCGTCGAGCGCGGCGGCGGCAGTCCACGACGTCGTCGGAACCGACGACCACTCGTTCGTCTACAAGAAGGTCGATTCGACGCTCAGGGGGAACCTCGTGGGAGAGACCGACGCCGTCCTCGACGCGACGGCGGCCGACCTCGCGCTCGTCGCACCCGCCTCCCCGAGAAACGGGCGGACGACCGTCGAGGGCTACCATCTCGTCGACGGCGTCCCGGTCGCGGAGACCGCCGCCGGCAACGACCCGGACAAGCCCGTCGAGACGTCGCACCTCCCCACGCGGTACTCCGCGTCGTCCTACTCCGTCTCTCGTCTGCCGGTGAACCGCGTGGCAACGGGGCCGGCGGCCGTCGCGGACGCGTTACGGGACCGGGCTCGGACGGGTCGCGGAATCGTCGTCGCCGACGCGTCGCACGAGCGGCATCTCGAAGCCCTCGCGGACGGCGCGGCGCGCTCGGGATTGAACGTCGTCTACGTCGGGAGCGCGGGGCTCGCGAGGTACGTCGAGACGCCGCCCCCCCGCGGTGCCGGGCCGGCGTCGGTCCCCACGCGAGACCGAACGGTCCTGTGTGTCGTCGGGAGCACGAACCCGACCACGCTCGACCAACTCGACGGGCTCCCCGCGGAGCCGGTCGTCTCGCTGGACCTCGATGCGGCCGTTGAAGACCCGGCCGGTGCGAGTGCCGAGGCCGCGGCGGCCTGTTCGTCACGCCTCGCGGACCGCGGCGTCGCGGTGCTGGTCTCCGCGCCTGACGAAGACGCCCCGCGCCGCGCGCTCGACGCGGGCCGACGGCTCGGCATCGACGACCAGACGGTCCGCGCTCGGGTGGCCGAGACGCTGGGTTCGACCGTCGAACGGCTCTGGGTCGGGGGACCCCCGGCACCGGAGTCGGTGTTCGTGACCGGCGGTGCGGTCGCCGCCGACGTCTTCGAATCGCTGGACGCGGCCGGCGTGGTCCTCTCCGGGACGGCCGTCGAGGAGGGCATTCCGCTCGGCCGTCTGTCGGGCGGCGTCGCCGACGGCACCCCGGTCGTGACGAAGGCCGGCGCGTTCGGGACTCCCGGGGCAATACGTAAGTGCATCGCCCGTTTGGGTGGGGACGATGCGTACGAGTAAGCCCCTGATTGCCGTGACGATGGGCGACCCCGCGGGTATCGGTTCTGAAGTCGCCGTCAAGGCGTTCCCGTCCGTGACGGAGTTCGCGCGCGTGGTCGTCGTCGGCGACCTCGGCGTGATGCGACGAGCGAGAGACGCCTGCGACGCGGAGTTCGAGATGCGCGCGGTCGATTCCGTCGACGCAGTCGAGGACGACCCGACCGCGCTGTCTGTCCTCGATTGCGACAACGTCGACGACCTCGTCCACGGCGAACTCCGCGAGGAGTACGGTGCCGCGAGTCTCGAATACGTCGAACGCGCCATCGACCTCGCGGTCGAAGGGGAGATAGACGCAATCGTCACCGCCCCCATCAACAAGCAGGCGACGCGGCTGGCGGGAAGCGAACACGCGGGTCATACCGGGCTCCTCGCCGCGCGGACCGGCACGGAGAACTACTCGATGATGCTCATCGAAGACGACCTGCGCGTGACTCACGTCAGCACGCACGTCCCGCTCCGAGAGGCGTGCGACCTCGTGACGACGGAGAACGTCCTCGAAACCGTCCGCGTGACCGACGACGCGCTCCGGAACCTCGGTATCGACTCCCCCCGCGTCGCCGTCGCCGGGTTGAACCCGCACGCCGGCGACGGCGGCCTCCTCGGCGACGAGGACGACGACGAGATCGCGCCCGCGGTCGAGCGTGCCGTCGCAGACGGCATCGACGCGACCGGACCGATAAGCCCCGACACCGTGTACGTCCGCGCCGCCCGGGGCGAGTTCGACTGCGTCGTCTCGATGTATCACGACCAGGGTCACATCCCGTTGAAGATGCTCGGCTTCGACGCGGCGGGTGGCGTCAGCGGCGTCAACATGACTATCGGGTTGCCCATCATCCGGACCAGCGTGGACCACGGAACCGCCTTCGACATCGCGGGAGAGGGAATCGCAAGCGAGACGAGCATGGTCGACGCGATTCGGGTGGCCGCCGACGTCAGCCGTCACCGCTGATATCGACGACGGCGATGGCGACGGCGACGACGACGAACCCTGCCGAACCGGCGCTCACCACGACGTGATTTCGACGTCGCGCAGGGGTCGTTCGAGGGGAACGCTCACCTGCCCGCCCGTGTACTCGGAGACGTACAGCGCGACGATAATCTCCAGCGACCGCGTCGCCTCCTCGCCCGTCGATGGGTTCTCCGCGTCGCCGCGGAGCATCGCCTCGATGTGTCTCGCCGCGTTCGGGAACGCGTTGCGGTAGTCTTCGTCCCAGGTCCACGCACCGTCGATACCGGGGAGGTCGGTCTCGACGTGCTCTCCGTCTTCGAGACGCCAGTACCGCCACTCCCCGTCGTCGTTGTTCATGTACAGTTTCCCCTCGGTGCCGATGAACTGGAGCGTCATCGACGAAATCTCGCGCGGGATGGTACAGTCGACGGTGACGAACGTGTCGTCGTCCATGACGACGAATCCCCCACCGCCAGCGTCGTCGACGTCGGCCGCCGCGTCGAGCGAGTCGACGGCCTCGTTCTCCCCGTTGATGTAGCCGGCGACCCGGTCGGCGCGGGCGTCGAGCAGGTAGACCAGCGTGTCGAGGAGGTGGGTGGAGTTACGCATGAGTTCCATACGGAACTGCGTCGCCACCGAGCGGACGTCGCCGAGAAGTCCGTCTTCGACGAGGTGGTCGCGTAGGCGGCGAAGCTTGTCGGTGAACCGAAACGAGTGGTTCACGACGAGTTCGGTGTCCGTCTCGTCGCAGACGGCGACCATCTCCTCCGCGTCGGAGACGGCCGACGCGATCGGTTTTTCACACCAGATGGCCTCGGGGTCGGCCGCCGAGCGGGCCGCGTCGATGACGTGGTCGGCGTGGAGGTACGAGGGCGTACAGACGGAGACCACGTCGAGGTCTTCGTTCGCCAGCATAGCTTCGTGACCGAGGTACCGCCCTTCCTCGGGGACGTCCCACGCCTCGCCGAAGCGGTCGAGTTTCGCCTCGTCGACGTCGGCTACCGCGACGAGTTCGATGTCCTCGGTCTCGTCGTACCCCCCGGCGTGACTCGCACGCACTTTCGCTTTCCCGATCTGCGACTCGTCGTGCATCCCGAGGATTCTCATGCCAGCGATGCCCCCGGTTCCGATGATTCCGGCCCTGTAGGTCATGATTACTCGTAGCTGTGGACACTGCCGGTCGCGTTCGCTTCGACGTACTCCCAGTCGTAGTCGACGCCGAGGCCCGGCCCGTCCGGGACGGGAACGGTTCCGCGTTCGTCGATGGTATCGAACATATCCGAGTAGTCACCGCGGTAGACAGGGGGCTGGGTGTTGTTTGCGAGCGGGTGGACGAGCGCGAGTTCGTAGTAGTTCGCGTTCCGGGCGGCCGCCATGCACTGTCTCTGTGCGGGGCCGGGCGCGTGGAACTCCACGTCGAGGCCGAAGCCCTCGGCGACGCGGACGATTTTCATCGCGCCGGTGATACCGCCGTCGTACTCGGGGTCCGCGCGGACGAAGTCGGTCGCCCCGCTGGCGACGAAGTCGGTGTGCGGTTCGAGCCCGCGGACGTGCTCGGTCTGGAGGAGCGGCGTGTCGATGAGTTCGCGGAGCTTCTGGTGGCCGTGCTGGGAGATGCCGCCGTCCCGATAGGGGTCTTCGAGCCAGAGGTAGTCGTACTCGTCGCACGCGCGGCCGACTTTCAACGCGTCGGCGAACGTCGCCAGTTCGCACGCGGGGTCGACCATCAGGTCCATCTCGTCGCCGACGCGTTCGCCCACCGCCCGGACCGTCTCGACCTCTCGGCGCACGTCCCGTGCGTCGTCGCCCCCGCCCCAGCCGTGAATCTTGAACCCGGGGAACCCGGCGTCGCGACACTCCTCGGCGAAGTCGGCGTAGGCCTCGGGGGAGTCGAGACCGCCCGCATCGTCGCCGTGATACGTCGACGCGTACGTGGGAAGCCGTGTCCGGTACGTCCCGAGGAGTTCGTGGATTGGCGCGTCGTAGTACTTCCCGGCGAAGTCCCACAGCGCGATGTCGACCGGGCCGATTCCCATCCGGTCGTACTTCCGGAGCGCCCGCTTTATCTCGCTCCAGTGACGCTCTCGTTCGAGGGGGTTCTTCCCGACGAGGTAGTCCGCGAACGTGTTAATCTGCGCCGCGCCCGGCGAGTTCCCACCGATGTACTCGCCGGTGATTCCCTCGTCGGTGTGAATCTGTAACGCGAACAGTTTCCGCTCGGTCGTTTCTCCGGGGTCGTAGACGAGATTGAACCCGTGTCCGTCCGTCCCGACGTCGTCGAGCGTGTAACTGAACTCTGTCGACTCTATCTTCGTGATAGTCGGTGCCATACGTCGGCTCACACAGGGGCACCTAATAAATGCTCTCACGTCACCGGCTCCCGGTCTCCCGAAATGCACCGTGCGTTCGCCTTCTGAGAGAACGACGCTCGAACCGCACGACTTCGGTGAGCCGTCGACACCGGTCGGCGGCCGATGACCGCCCCCGCGACCGCGGAATCAGATGGTCCCAGCGCCCGCCCTGCCGAATCCGTCTCACGGCTCCTGTTTACTATCGTCGCACAGAATCACGATTCGTTCTTCTGAGGCGGTTCTACGTGGCTTGAGCGGCGTTCCAAATTCTCCTTTACAGTTCTATGAGTGTAATCTACAACTTTGAGGCAATTATTGCGAGGGCAGTCCAAGTCCATGAACGATTGCACTGTGTGCTTCGAGTTTATAATTATAGTTCATGGTCGGGTCGCGAAGAAACCCACTGAACGTACACATATTTTGGTCTCGCAATCGGCGCGTCGCCGTCAATCTCACTCAGACGTCGACGATTCTCACGTTCACCATGGATAAACGGACGTTGGCAGGACCGATGAAGACGGTTCCGTGGGGGCGACTCCGAATCGCCGTTCGACCGAGTCCAACGCGTCTTTTCGAGTAACGACTAGCGGAGCCGTCCGGCGGTTTTCGGCGGACCGTCGACTGACCGAATCAACGGCGTTCGATTCCACGGCCGGCCCCTGTTCGATACTGTCGCACGAATTTCGCGAACGGGTATGGGTGCGGATTTGGCTCCGTGTGGTGCCCGCCGTTTCGTCAACCGGGCCCTCTAGAAGGAGGGCGGGTGGTGCGGGAGATTCTCGCGCTTCGGACGCCAACGAACCGGACAGCGTGTGGTCTCGCCCCCTCGATTCACCTCTCGGTCATTTGGTTGTCGAGGTGAGAGTCGGAGAACAGAACATAGATTTATATACTGTGGTACGTTGCGGCACACTATGGCTCACGATACGAACGCGGAGACGGGCGACTGGCTCGCCCGCGACGAGGCGGCACGAGCGTACGTCGTCGGAGCGACCCGTGCGGTCGAGTCTCTCCTCGCTTCGACCTACGGCCCCCAGGGGTCCACATCGCTCGTGCAGACGGTCGACGGGCAACAGGTGCCCGAGACCGTCGTGACTGCCGACGCGGGTCGACTCCTCGACGCAATCGAACGCGGTGACGGGTTCGTTCACCCGATTGCCGCGCTGTTCGTCGACGGACTCGACTCCGTCCGGCGCGGACTCCACGACGGGACCACGACCGCCGCACTCCTCGCCGCCGGCCTCGTCGACGAGGGCGCGCGACTCGCCGAGACGGGCCTTCACGAGGGCACGCTGACTGTCGGATACGCGATGGCGGCGAACCGTGCGGGCGAGGTGCTCGACGACCTCGCCCGCCCGATATCCCCCACCGACCGCGACCGCCTTCGCGAGGTCGCCGAGACGTCGATGACGACCGACCTCTCGCCGTCCCGTCGAGACGCGTACGCGGACGTCGTCTCGACGGCGGTCGCCGAACTCGCGGGGTCGACAGAGGGACAGTGGTTCGACACCGACGACGTCAGCGTGCGAACGCGCGCAGGTGACGGGGTCGAACTCGTCCGCGGTCACGTCATTCGGCGGCGACCGGGTGCACACGAGACGAGCGAGAAGAGCCGGCTCTCGTTCGACTGGACACCGTCAGTCGAGGGTGTTCTGTCGGACGCCAGAATCGCCGTCCTCGAACGCGACATCGATGTCGAAGCGACGGCGACAAACTTCGGAAGCGGCGGCGCGGCCGTCTCGCTCGGCTCTGCGGGGTCGGTGGCGGCCTACACGGCGGCGCGTACCGACGCGATAGACGACGTTGCGGCGAGCGTGGCCGACCTCGGTGTCGACGTGCTCGTCGTGCGCGCCGAACTCGACGATGCGGTCAAGACCGCGCTCGAATCGCGGGGCGTCGCGGTCGTCGACCGCGCGCAGTACCCGAAATCTGACATCCACCGCGTCGCCCGTGCGACGGGCGCACAGGTCGTCGGCCACGTCTCCGACCTCGACGCCTCGAAGCTCGGACGGGCGGGGCGCGTGACCGAGCGACGAGTCGGTGACGAGAAGTGGACGACCATCGGGGAGTGCGAGGGGTCGGTGTTCACCGTCATCGTCGGGACACCGACCGAACAGGGGCGGACGGCTCACGAGCGACTCGTCGAAGACGCCGTCGAGACGACGGCGATTGCGGCGCTGGACGGACAGGTCCTCCCGGGCGCTGGCGCGGCGCCGCTCGCGGTCGCTCGGGACCTCCGGCGGTTCGCGGGCGGCGTCCGGGGGAAAGAGCAACTCGCAATCGAGGCGTTCGCCGACGTGTGCGAATCGCTCGTGCAGACGCTCGCCCGTAACGCCGGCTACGACCCGCTCGAAGTCGTCGCGGCCGTTCGAACCGCACACGCCGACGCGGCGGCCGACCCGGCACCGGTCGGTCTCGACGTTACACGAGGTGAACCGGCCGACGCGTGGGAACTCGGCGTCGTCGAACCCCGCCGAGTCTTCTCACAGGCGCTCGACAGCGCCGTGGCGACGTCGGAACAGCTCTCGACCATCGACGCCGTCGTCTCGCCCGGTCTCGATTTAGACGAACTCGACCCGCAGATAGAACACGACTAGCTCGAACGCGATTTTCAAACCCCCGCAGAACAGAGGTAGTGACGACCGACCGTTCGGTTACTGCACCGGCGGCGACGGTTCGTCGTCCGCGAGGTTCGACGCGGAAAGCTGGCCGTCGATTCGGATGAGTTGGACCGCGAGGTCGGTCGCCGCGCCGAGGATAGCACGCTGGAGGCGACGGGGTTCGACGACCGGGTCGGCGTCGAGAACGTCCCGAACCTCGCCCGAGAGCGCGTCGACGCCCATCGACGAGCGGCCCTCCGTGTGGGCGACGCGCAGGCGGAGCACGCTCGTCCAACCGTCGAGCCCCGCGCTGGCGGCCAACCCTCGCGGGATCTCCGTGAGCGCGCGAGCGAACCCCTCCATCGCGAGCTGTTCGCGGCTCGCGGTCCCGCGTGCGGCCTCCCGAACCGACCGTTCGAGGTCGATTTCCGTCGCCCCGCCTCCGGGGACGACCCGCTCGTCGGCGAGCGCCTGAAACGTCGCGCTAATCGCGCTCGTTGCACTGGCTTCGAACGCCGAGACCGACCGCGGGTCGGGTGCCCGACACAGGAGCGTGTACATCCGCTCGGCGGTCCCTTCGACGGTGACGAACTCCCGTCCGGCGAGTCGCTCGAACCCCACGTCGGCGGCTCCCATCGTCTCGGGCGTCACGTCTTCGAGCGTGGGGACGACCCGCCCACCGGTGTTGCGAACGAGACGCCGCATGTCGTCGTCGTCGACGCGCTCGATAGCGGTGATTCCCGCGTCCGCCACCCGCGTCTTCACGCGGTCGTTGACTGCGCCCTGCGTCGCGATGAACCGACACCCGGCGTCGGCGGCGTTCGACAGCATCCGTCGGAACTCGTCGCGCTCGTACGCACCGACGTCCGCCCGGTCTTCGAACGACTCCACGTCGAGGGAAATCGACTGTTTGGACGAGTCGGTGGCCCCGCCCAGTCGGGGGACGTCCACCGTCGACGAGAGGAGCGCGACGCCCGCGTCTCGTTGTCGACGGGGCATCGCATCCGAGACCGGTGGCGTCTCGATGACGACGCCGTCGACGAGTTCGGTGTCGCCGACGCCGCCGATTCGCGCGACCACGTCGACGTTCGTCCGACCGCCGTCGACGGAGTCGTCGGCCGCCGCGTTCGTGACGGCGCTCGCGATGGCTTCGCTCACACGTCGGCGAGTGGCCGGGTTCCGCGTCCCCGTGAGTGCGGTCTCCGCAACCCGATCGGCACCGACGAGTGAGAGCGGGCGGGCACGCGCGTCGAGTCGTTCGCTGGCGATGTCGAACGCGTCTCTGTACCCGCGTGCGACGGTCGTCGGGTGAAGTCCCCGTTCGATGAGGTCGTCCGCTTGGCTGAGCAGTGCACCCGTCAACAGCACCATCCGAGTCGAGCCGTCTCCCCACTCGTCACGGAAGTCGGTCGCCGCGTCCCGGAGAAGGGTCGTCGCGGGGTCGTCGAGTTCGAGGCGTTCGAGGAGCAGGGTACTCGAAGCGGTCGTGGTCACACGCCCGCCCGATTCGACGACGAGTTTGTTCGTCCCGAACGGCCCCAGCGTCGTCCCCACGAGGTCGCACACGCGGTCGACGTCGGCGAGGAGCGCGTGCCGTGCGTCGGAGTCCATAATCGTCCTGTCGACGGTCACTCATCATAAGTGTACGGGACTGACACACAATGGCATTCTCGGATTGTATATGATAATTCGGCAATAATGGGGAAACATTTAAGCCCTTCCTGTATGTTGACCTTACCACAATGTCACGTAGTGGCACGGGCAGTGGTGAACGTAGTGAAGACGCCAGCAACGAGACCGACAACCAGCCATCGAGACGACGATTCATGCAGTCGGCGGCGGCCGCGTCGACTGTCGGGGCACTCGGTGCGCTCGCGGGTTGTACTGGTGGCGGCGGAGAGAACACCGACGATAGCGGGTCCGACTCGAACACGGACTCTGGATCAGACTCGAACACGGACTCGGGGTCCGACTCCAGCGGTTCCGAGAGCATTACCATCGACTACCTGAACGCACAGGCGGCCGAGAACTCTTCGATTAAGTCGCACTTCCAGGAGTCGCTCAGCACCTTCGAAGAACAGCAGGGTAACGTGACGGTGAAGATGCAGACGGCGTCCTACGGGGACATTCGGTCGAAGCTCGCCTCGACGGTGTCGAGCGGGAACCCGCCGACGATGGCCGAGTCCGGCGGTGGTGGGCTCCAGTTCTACCTCGACGGGAAGGTGCCCGACCACTCTCCCTTCATCGAGGGGACGGACCGACTCCCCGGAGACTACACGGCGGCGAACCTCGACTCCGCGAAGTACCGCGGTGAGTACTGGTCCGCGGGCGGGATGCGCCACACGAACAGTAACCTCGGAATCAGTCCGAAACTGTTCAGCCAAGTCGGCGTCAGCGACCCAGCCTCGGAGCTCTCGACGTGGAGCGGCTTCCTCGACGCGGTCCGTCGAATCGACGAGCAGACCGACGCCATCGCCTACGAGGAAACCGGCGTCCCCGGCGACCTCGAATCCTACTGGGGGTACGCGCGGACCGCGTACACCGGCGGTACCGACCCGTGGATGCGTCAGAGCGACGACCCGGAGAACCCGACTATCGTCGTCGCCAACGAGGACCACGAAGACCAGGGCAAGACCGACGGCATGATCAAGACCTGCGTCAAGATGGCCCACGAGTTCAGCAGTTCGGAGTCCGCCCAGCGCGGTGACGAGGAGATTCCGTCTCTCATGCTGACCGGCAAGGTCGCGTCGTTCAACTACGCCGTCCCGACGGCGAACCGCTGGCGCGCCATCAAAGAGGACGTCCAGTTCGGCTGGAACGACGGCGAGGGCGACTTCATGCTCCTTCCGCACCCGAAGGTCGACGCCGAGTTCGGTAGCAACTTCGGCATCAGCGAACTGGAGGGCGTCGAGGGCGAACACGGCGGCCACATGTGGGCGCTCGAACAGCAACAGACGCTGTTCAACGCGAGCGACGCGGAACAGAACGCCGCGTGGGACCTCAACATGTTCCTCCTCGGCGACGACGAGTTCGTCCTGCCCGCGTGGGGCGAACACTACGAGTCGCTCCCCGGACTCCAGCCCAAACTGCAGAAGATTCTCGACGAGTACGAACTCGCACAGAGCACCGAGCAGGCCTACAAGAACGCCGACACCTACGGCAAGCAGTACTCGACGACGGGTGCGTCCTGGGACGTCAGAGACACCGACCCGATTCGGTGGACCGACATCAACGAGACGATAAGCGAGGCCATCGCCGGACAGCACTCCATCGAGGAGACGCCGTCGCTCGTCCGCTCGCGCATTCAGGACCGCCTGGCACAGTAGGCCGGAGGGAGGCTCCTCGACAGGGCACCCCAAACGTTTTTATACGATATTATAATACAACGATACCATGTCACAAGAGACCGCACAACACATCAGACAGAAGTATGGGCTAGAGGAGACCACGCTCATGGACCGGGTCCGGGAGAACTGGATTGGCTACCTGTTCATCGTCCCGACGTTCGTGATGTTCACAATCCTGTTTTACTACCCCATCGTCAGAGGTGTCTTCCTGACGTTCACGAACACCCGACTCGGCGAGGCCGGTAGCTTCGTCGGTCTCGAAAACTACTCGTGGCTCCTGACGAACGACCTGTTTCACTTCGCGTTCGGTTGGACGTTGGCCTTCGTCTTCGGGACGACGCTCCTGCAACTGGTCATCGGCCTCGTCGCGGCCCTGCTGTTGAGCGAACTTCGAAGCCGGTGGCGAGACTGGACGAGCGCGATTATCATGTCCCCGTACTTCTCCGCGCCGCTCGCGGGAGGTGTCATCTGGATGTGGTTCCTGAACAGCGACTTCGGGATGCTCCCCATGATAATCTCGGACTTCCTCGGCGTTCAGGCGCCGTCGTTCCTCGCCGACGGGATTTGGCCGTACGTCTCCCTCATCGTCGCCCAGTCGTGGCACGACTACGGGTACGCGGGCATCATCTACGCCGCCGCCATCGTGGGTATTCCCCGCGAGCAGTACGAGGCGGCGGCGCTGGCCGGTGCGGGGCGTCTCCGACGCTTCCGTGACGTGACGCTACCCCACCTCGTCACGCCGACGATTATAATCCTCGCGCTCCGCACCGCGTGGAACGTCGCGGAGTTCGCACAGCCGTTCGAGTTGACCGGCGGTGGACCGGGGACTCGGACGATGTTGATGAGTATCCTCACGTACGAGACCGCGTACGTCAACCTGCAGTTCTCGCGGGCGTACACGCTCGGGATGGCCATGATTCTCGTCTCCATGACGGCGGCCATCTTCTACGTGACCGTCATCAAGGACGAAGAGGAGCTGTACGTCTAACCATGATTAACGAAACTCGCCGCAGTCGATACCTGCTGTACGCCGCTCTCGGAGTCTTCGCGCTCTTCGCGTTGACGCCGTACTTCTGGGTCGTCCGAACGTCGCTTTTGACGAACTTCGCCGCGATTAACCCCGAGACGGGCTACCTCCCGGCGCTGGACGCCCTGACGCTCACAGCGTACACCGACATCTGGAACCAGTTCGACTTCGTGACGTTCTTCCAGAACAGTGTCATCGTGTCGGTATCGGCGACGCTCATCTCGTTGGTGTTCTCGATTCCGGGCGCCTACGCGTTCGCGCGACTGGACTTCCCCGGGCGGAAGCTCCTGTTCTACACCGCCGTGTTCACGATAATGTTCCCGTGGATAGTCATCACCATCCCGGTGTACGAGGTGTTCTACGTCTTCGGACTGATAAACACCCTGCCGGGAATCATCATCGCGCTGTCTATCTTCGTCCTGCCACAGACCATCTGGCTGCTACAGGGCTTTTTCAGACAGGGCATTCCGGAGAACATCGAAGAGGCGGCGCTCATCGACGGGCACACGGAAATCGGTGCGTTCCTCCGCATCGTCCTCCCGCTTTCGGCACCCGCGGTGGGCGCGGCCGCCCTCTTTTCGTTCCTCACGGCGTGGAACAACTTCCTGTGGGTGTTCGTCCTCACGAGCGACGAAGACGTCCGAACCGCAACCGTGGCGATTCACTTCATCCTCGGGAGCGACGTGCTCCGCGAGTGGAACATCCTCATGGCGGCCGTGGTGCTTCTTGTCGCACCCCCGGTCGTCTTCTACGGCCTCTCACAGCGGTACGTCGGAGAAGGCCTCGGAGGTGCCTGAAGCGACGGGGTCCAGTGGCGGCCACCGTCCGCCACTTCGGGGACACGCATAAATAACAGACCGACAAACCAATCACACAGTACGTTACCATGGCACGCGTTGAATTTGACAACATTACGAAAGTATTCGAAGACACGTCCGGCCCAATCATCGCCGTCGAGGAGCTGTCACTCGACATCCCCGACGGTGAGTTCGTCGTCTTCGTCGGCCCGTCGGGTTGCGGGAAGTCGACGACGTTGCGAATGCTCGCCGGACTCGAATCGATTACCGACGGAGAGATTCGCCTCGACGGCGAACCGGTAAACACCGTCTCACCCCGCGACCGCGACATCGCGATGGTGTTCCAGTCGTACGCGCTGTACCCTCACAAGACCGTTCGCGGTAACATGGGGTACGGCCTCAGCCTGAGCACCGACCTCAACGACGAGGAGGTCGATCGTCGAGTCGTCGAGGCCGCGGAGATGATGGGCATCGAGGACCTCTTGGACAAGAAACCCGGCAGTCTCTCGGGCGGCCAGCAACAGCGCGTCGCGACCGGCCGCGCAATCGTCCGCGAACCGGCGGTGTTCCTGTTCGACGAACCCCTCTCCAACCTCGACGCCCAACTCCGCAAACACATGCGGACGGAGCTGTCGCGCATCCACTCCGAACTCGGTATCACGACGATATACGTCACCCACGACCAGGAAGAGGCGATGACGATGGCCGACCGAATCGTCATCCTCAACGACGGACAGCTTCAGCAGGTCGGCTCGCCGAAGGAGGTGTACTACCGCCCGGCGAACACGTTCGTCGCCGACTTCATCGGGAGTCCGAGCATGAACTTCTTCGATGTCGACCTCGAAGTCGCAAGCGACGGGACCGGAACGCTCGTCGGCAACGGGTTCACCTACAACGTCTCCGAGTCGCTCGTCGACCTCGTCGGCGGCGAGGGTGAATACATCCTCAGTATCCGGCCGGAGAACCTCAACGTCGACCCGTCGGCCCCCGACGAACAGTCCTTCGAGGCGACCGTCGACGTCGTCGAGGTCATCGGCTCTGACAACTTCATCTACCTCGACGTCGCGGGCAAAGAGTGCCGCCTCCGCGCCCCGTCCGAAACCGAACCCGAAGAGGGCGACGTCATCACTGTGAGCTTCGACGAAGACGACCTCCATCTGTTCGACCGCAACACCGAAGAAGCGCTGGTCCACGGGCACGAACGGGCGGAATCGGCACCGAAGATGATAGAACAAGAAGCCTGACGAACCGACACCGCTCGAACCGCGCCGGAGCGGCGCCGTCGGCATTTCCGCCCCCGCGGGGGAACGCTTTTGCCCTCACTCGGCGACGTTCGTGTGTGACATACATTATCTCGCTTCTCCCGGGGGACGGTATCGGCGTCGAAGTCATCGAGGCGACGCGGCCGCTCCTCGACGACGCCGCACACGCGGGCGGGTTCGAACTCGAAACGACGCGATACGACTGGGGGAGCGAACGCTACCTCGAATCGGGGTCGATGATGCCGGACGACGCCATCGAGACGCTCGAAACGTACGATGCGATTCTCCTCGGTGCCGTCGGACACCCGGACATCCCGGACCACGTGACGCTCCGCGGGATGATGCTTCCGATTAGAAAGGCGTTTGACCAGCAGGTCTGCAAGCGCCCCTCGGTGCTCTTCGACGGCGTCGAGAGCCCGCTCCGCGGATACGACGGGGGCGATATCGACTTCGTCGTCTACCGGGAGAACACCGAAGGCGAGTACGCCGATGCGGGTGGTCACGAACATCGGGGCTACCCGCACGAAGTCGCGGTGCAGACGGCCGTCTACACCCGCCAAGGGACCGAGACAATCGTCCGTGCGGCGTTCGAGGCGGCCCGGTCGCGCGAGGGCCGGCTGACGAACGTGACGAAGTCGAACGCACAGGCACACGGGATGGTGTTCTGGGACGAAATCGTCGAGGAGGTCTCGTCCGACTATCCCGACGTGACCGTCGAACGCCTGCTCGTCGACGCGGCGTCGATGGACCTCGTCCGTCGACCGGACGAGTTCGACGTGCTCGTGGCGTCGAATCTCTTCGGCGACATCCTCACCGACATCGGCGCCATCGTCAGCGGGAGCATGGGGATGGCCCCCTCGGCGAACATCAACGTCGAGGGTCACTCCCCGTCGATGTTCGAGCCGGTCCACGGGAGCGCCCCGGACATCGCGGGGCGGGGAATCGCCAACCCACTCGCGACTGTCCTCTCGGTTTCGATGCTCTTCGACCACCTCGGCGAGAGCGAGGTCGCCCGTGACATCTGGCGCGCGGTCGAGTCGCAACTCGCCGACGCCGACGCACCGCGAACCCCCGACCTCGGTGGGTCAGCCACCACCGAAGCGGTCGTCGAAGACATCAGAACGCGCCTCTAATCGTCCGATGCGCCGCCTCACCGGGAACCGCGATGACGACGCGCGTCGGTTCTCGGCGCGACTGCGCCGTCTCGACGCGGAGACGCTCGCCCGACTCGTGTCTGACCTCTGGGTCGAACGCGGCCGGTCCGTGACGCGGGAGGGGACCACCGTCGCTGTCGACGACGGGCGCACCACGCGTCGCCTCGTGGTGTGTCACCGCCCTCCGCCGACGGTCGCCGGCGATGTCGTCGTCACGTCCCGACTGTCCGATGACCCGGACGTCGTTGACGCGGCCGAGGTGCTCGATGTCGTTCGGTACGCGGTCGACAGAGAGCGCTCGGCCGAGATACTCGTGGACTATCTCGGTCCCTCGGCGGACCGGTTTTGCTCGCCGCGATTCGGTTCCGCAGACGAAGCGCGCGGCATCGACTGGTGGCCGACGCCCACGAGCGGTGCGGTCGTCGCAGTCGTGGTAGTACTCCTCTTCGCGAGCGTCGGCGCGGTCCTCACTCATGGCGGTTTGCCATCGGTCGCGGATTCGCCCGCCGCTGCGACGAGCGACCAGCGCGAAGGGGGAGCCGCGGCGACAACGGGGCAACCGAAGTCCCAAACCGGCGCCCAAGGTAGTGAAAACGGCGCCGAGAACGCGCCTTCCGACGTCGAGTCAATCTCGTACTCGGCCCTCGGGTGTCCCATTCCACCGAGAGACGTTCGCCCAGCAGAACTCGCCCCGGCCGTCGTGCCGGGGGCGAGCGCCGGGGGACTCGACGGGTGGACGCAAGCTCCGGCGACGTCCGACCCGACCACCGAACCGGACCGACTCAGCGACCCGACTGCACGGCACGCGGTGACGTACGTGCCGCCGTCCGGTCACAAGCTGACGCTCGGAATCAGTCTGTGGCCGTCGCGTCGAGCCGCGCAGTCGGTTGCATCGGCGTTTGCACCGCGCAACGAGACGGCCACACGGTGGGGTCAGTACACGCTCATCGTCGGGGGCACCACGCCGAACGGTGAACTCCTCGGGAGAAACCAGACGATCGTCTGGTCCCGCCCGCTCCTCTCGGAGGTGCGGTCCCCGTCGGGGAGTCGGCTGGGGTACCGGTGTGTCGACTCGTTGCTCGACGAATCCGCGCCATCGACGGCCGCGAAACCCGACCACTCCGTGAAAGGTTTATGGTCGAAGAAACCAGACGAACGAACATGACACACGGACCGGACGCGGTTCACGCTCTCGTCGAGGAGTCGGGCTGGGAGTACCCCGTCTCAGTTCGCCGGATAGAGCGCGAGCACGCGTTGGCGAACGTGCAGGTGGACGCTGACGGGAACTCCATCATGCTCGCAGAGCTACTCGGAGACGCCGAGGTGGACCGATTCGAGAGTTACGAGGACCTCGTCACCAAACTCGGGCCGGTGTTCGAAGCCGAGAGTAAGCGGCGGAAAGTCGGGTTCTTCGGTCGCCTCAAACAGACGTTCCTCGGGGGGTGATGAGATGAACAAACTCCGCGCGTTCGTCGTCGGTGGCTGTCTGACGCTCTCTGTCGCGCTCGCCTTCGTGGGCCTCCACTACGGCCTCGGTCCCGCTTCGAGAGACGGGTACGTCACGGCGCTCGCCGCCGTCGCCCTCCTCCCGACGATTCCGCTGGTAGCCGCACACGCGAAGTTCGCGTTCCGACGGCTCGCCGAGTACCGACGGAACGGCTCCGGGCTCAGTTTCGAGCGCGACTCTATCTTCGTCTCTGCGGACTCCGTGAGCGACGCCGAGCAGACGCTCAGCGACATCGAAGCGGCCGTCGAAGCGGCGGACGAGTACGACGAGTGTCGCCGCGACAGATTCGGTGAGGGTCGCGGCCTCAACGTTCGTCACACCGGGTTCCACAACTCGTTCGTTCGCGTCGCCGGCGACGGCCGCCTCGTCGTGACGGGAGCGTCGCAGAACACGCACTCGCTGGCGGCGCTCGTCGAGCGCGTCGCGTCGCTGACGATGGAGCGGACGCGAATGCACCCCTTCTTCGCACGCAAGCCAGTTCGAGGAGCGCCCAGAGCGTTCCTCGGGCTCGTCCTCGTCGTGGTGTTCGTCTTCGGTGCCGGCGGTGTCGTGGGGGCGGCCTATCCGGCCGACGCGTACAGCGCGCCGGAACGGGTCGTCCTCGTCGGCTACGATACGCGCGCGGTGGCAACCCCCGGATACGACGCGACCGACGCCACGCTCGACAAGGCCGCGTTCCTCGTCGACTCACTCGGCGAAGAGGCGGTCGAAATCGGCTGGGACCGCGACGACGCGGACAAGCTCACCACCCACGGGCGACAGGCGGTCTTCCTCTCCGAGACAGTATCGACACAGCTCGGCGCGGTCCGGGAAGACGCGTCGGCGACGGGCGAGCGCGAACGCGTCGCCGCGATCGAAGCAGACCTGCACGCCGCGGAGTGCCGGGTCGCCGCGAAGATAACCAGCCGCGTCGAGTCGGGGAACGTCGCGGGAGACGCGAGCGCCCTCGTCAGTGCGGGCGAGTCGCTCCGAGCGAGCGCGGCAGACGCCGGCTACGCCTGTGCGACTGAGGCGTGAGGCGACCGCTGGACCCCCCGAGTATTGCGAAGCTATACCTGCTCGAAATCCGAGAGTGCTCACATGGTCGAACACGATGGGCTGAAACGCGCCGGCCAGTCGCCGGACCAACTGATCGGAACGTGGGCCGTGATTCCCCACCCGAGCACCGCGGAGCTACTCGCCGGCGTCGGATACGATTTCGTCGTCTTGGACGCGGAACACACCCCGATGTCGTACGAGACGATGGAGAACATGGTCCGCGCGGTCGACGCGGCACCGGGTGAGACGGAAACTCTCGTCCGGGTGCCGGACGACGACCCCGCGACGCTGAAACGGACGCTCGACCTCGACCCGACCGGGGTGCTCGTTCCCATGGTCGAGACGGCGGAACAGGCCGCGGCCGTCGTCGACGCCAGTCGCTATCCGCCGACGGGAACGCGAGGGCTCGGCCTCGGCCGCGCGACGGGGTACGGACGCGCGCTCGGCGAGCACGTCGAGTCCGCGGAGGAGACCGTCGTGAGGTACGTTCAACTGGAGTCCGAGCGCGCGGTCGCGAACGCCGAAGCCATCGCGGCGGTCGATGGAATCGACGGCGTGTTCATCGGACCGGTCGACCTCTCGATGTCGATGGACCGCTTCGGAGAGTGGGACGACGGAGACTTCCTCGAAGCGGTCGACCGCGTTGTCGAGGCCGCGTCCAACGCCGGGGTGGCGGTCGGGACCCTTGCGACCGACGCCGACCAGCGGGCGACCCGCCTCGACTGGGGGGTCGACTACCTGGTCGCCGGCGTCGACGCGCTCCACCTCTCCGACGGTGCCGTCGAGGCTTTGGACCACAGTACCACTCTGAGCGAGTGACACTGCGACGGCGCGCCCGCCGTTCGGTCGCCCCGACACTCTCCCCTCGGTCTGCGACGCTGTCGCGTAGCTCCTCGGACGGATTTCGCATCGCCTCCGAGTCGCTGTCGAGCCCACGGTGACCGGAGAATGTGAGGGTGCGAACGCCGTCAGCGATACGCGGCGACGCTCGTCTCGACGAGCGACGAAATCTCGCCGCGGGCAGTCTTGTCGAGGCCGACGAGCGGGGGTCTGACCTCGGCCGTTTCGAGGACGCCGCGGGCACGGAGCGCCGCCTTCGTCGCCGGCGCGAAGCCGTGTTCGACGCACTGTTGGAACAGCGGTGCGATGTGTCGCTCGTGGATTCGGCGCGCCTCGGCGACGTCGCCGCGGTCGGCCGCGGTCGCGGCGGCGACGAACGCTTCGGGGACGACGTTCGAGAGCGCGTTGACGCCCCCGGTCGCGCCCAGCACGAGCCCCGGGACGAGGTGGCTGTCGAACCCCTCGAACAGTTGGAACGCGTCGGGAGTCCGTCGAAGGAGCTCCGAGAAGTAGTTCAAATCGCCGCTCGAATCCTTCAGACCGCGGATAGCGCCGTGCTCGGCGAGGTCGACGACGGCGTCCGCGCCGAGCGACCGGCCGACACAGGCGGGGATGTTGTAGAGGTACAGCGGGAGTGCGCTCTCGTCGGCGACCGACTCGACGAACGCGACGTCACCGGAGGGGTCGTTCGACCCGTGGAAATACGGGAGCGTGATGAGCGCGGCGTCTGCGCCGACCTCGGCCGCGACGTCGATTCGGTCGACGGTCGCCGCGACGCTCGTCGCCGCGGTGCCCGCCATCACAGGCCTGCCGGCGGCCCGTTCGACCGTGGTTTCGAGGACCGCCCGGGACTCGGCGTCGTCGAGACTCGCGAACTCGCCTGTCGTCCCGCACGGGACGAGTCCGTCGACGCCGCCATCGACGACGTGGTCGACGAGCGCTCCGAGCGCTTCGTGGTCGACCGTACCCCCGTCGAACGGCGTGACGAGCGGGCAGTGTACACCATCGAACCGTCGTGCTCCGTCTGTCATCGTCTCGTACTCCCGCCGGTGGCAGTTATATGTTCTCACGACTCGGCGCGAGGCGTCAAGATTTATGTACACATGAGAATACATGGCACACGATGACGATACTGGCAGCAGTCGATGGCGAGCAGAAACCGGACCGCGTCGTGACGATTGGCGAAGACCTCGCGAACGCGTACGACGACCAACTCGTCGTCGTCAACGTCCTCAACCAGAAAGAGTTCGAAGAGCGAGACGACGTCCACCAAGCGGGGTATACGGTCGAGGACGGCCAGAAAGATGCCGAATCGGTGGCTCGGTCCGTCGTCAAAGCGACGACTGACCGGCCGGGACACGTCGAGACGCGCGGCCTCGTCGGTGAAGTCGTCGACGAACTGCTGGGCGAGACGGAGCGGCTAGACGCGTCGTATCTCGTCATCGGCGGGAGAAAGCGAACGGCGGTGGGGAAGGCGCTGTTCGGCAGTACGACCCAGTCGGTCCTCCTGAGCGCGGACGTCCCCGTCGTCGCGGTCATGGACGAAAAGTGAACACGGGACTCAGGCACAGATGGTGACACTCGACCTCCCCAGCCGAGAGCGACTCGAAGCGGTGAACGACGCCACGCTCGACGACCTTCCAGCCTTCGCGACCGTCCGCTCGGTTTCGGACCCGCCGGAGGTAGACGACGTCCGAGCGAGCGCCGTCGAGGCAGTCGACGACGTACCGGCGTTCGAGACGCTTCCATCGGGATCGTCGGTGGCGATTACGGCGGGAAGTCGCGGGATTCACGACATGCCGGCCGTCCTCGCGGCGGTTGTCGAGGAACTCCAAACCCGGAACTTCGACCCGTTTATCATGCCCGCGATGGGAAGTCACGGCGGCGCGACCGCGGAGGGTCAGATTCAGACGTTGGCCTCACTCGGCATCACCGAGGCGTCGATGGGCTGTGAGGTCCGCTCGTCGATGGCCGTCGAGCGAGTCGCCGAAGACCCGAACGGCGAGCCGATATTCGCGGCGAAAGACGCGCTCGAAGCCGACGCCGTCCTCCTCGCGAACCGCGTGAAACTCCACACCGACTACCGCGGTCCAATCGAGTCTGGGCTCTGTAAGATGGCCGTCGTCGGACTCGGGAAACACCGCGGTGCCGAGAACATGCACAACGCCGCAATCGCTCGCGGGTTCGACGAGGTCATCCCCGAACGCGCGGAGATACTGCTCGATGAAACCGATATCGTCGGCGGCATCGCCATCGTAGAGAACGACCACGAGCGCGCCGCCTTCATCGAAGGCGTCTCCGCAGAGGAACTCCCCGAACGCGAGTCGGAACTGCTCGAACGGTCGAAAGAGCTGTTCCCTTCGCTCCCCGTCGACCAGTTGGACTTCCTGATGGTCGACGAACTGGGGAAGAACATCAGCGGGACGGGGATGGACACGAACGTCGTCGGCCGGGTCTGGTTCCACAACCAGCCCGAAGTGAACTCGCCGGAGATAACGCGAATCTACGTTCGGTCGGTCACACCGGAGTCACACGGTAACGCAATCGGCATCGGCCTCGCAGACTACGTCAACCAATCCCTCGTCGAAGCCGTCGATTTCGAGGACATGTACGTCAACATCACCACGAGCGGCGAGCCCGAACGCTCGAAGATTCCGTTCGTCGTCCCCTGCGATGCAACGGCGTTTATCCTCGCGGCTTCGATGACCGGCGTTCCCGACCTGAGTGAGATGCGTATCGGCCGCATCACTAACACTCTCGAACCCGGGACGATGCTGGCTTCTGAACCCGTCCTCGATGAGCTAGCGGGACGCGACGACGTCGAAATTGGCGACCGTCGACGCCTCGAATTCGACGCCGACGGCACGCTCGTCTCCGCTATCGAAGAGTAGTCACGACGCGCGTCGGTCCGGGCGAACGGCGCTCCGGCTACGAGTCGCGTCGACGCGACACGTTCGACGCGACAGGCTACGGGCCGGATAAACGCGATTTCGCTCGCCGTCGGCGGTCAACCCGACTCAATTGTTAGTCTTAACCGTCGAGCGGGTACGTCCGGCGCTTCGAGTCACTCGCCACAAATGGCAAAATAAATAGATGTACTCCTCTCTGTCATACCCTAATTAGCACAAGGCAGTTGTGTTCGTCCATCGAGCGGTATCCCGTTCGGTAAGTGCATTCGAATAGCTTCTACTACACAATACTCCTCCGGCCATTTGGGTGCGACGACCCGCGGATTGCGGACTCATTCGACTTCTCTCGGGTGGCCGAAACCCGTTGTCGATGGTGATTCACCCCGTATGAGAACCGCTTATTCATCTGTTTAACGGCCTATACTTCTCTCATTTCGAATACCCCTGCGGTGAACCGAGCGACGAGGACAGTTCTGGAGGCCCCGGACCGTGTGGCGGCGAGGGGTGCAGTCATACCGAATTGTCTTGCGTTATTCTCTCAAAACGGGTGGTCGATAGCTTGGACAGCAGGCACGTCGACCTCGACACCCACGGGGTCGAAGCCAGAAGTCTGTTGCACGGAGATAACTGATACAATCAGGGGTTGGACGGGCAATGAGCGACGTTGAGAGTCGAGAGCCCCCGACGATTCGACTTCTCCATCGTGACCTGTCCATCAAATACGTGTGTTGACACGACTTCGAACAGGTAATGAGAAGCACCTGACTCGGCAGTCGAGGACAACCGTACGCGCCGTGCTCTCGTGAAGAACGAGTCGTCGTTCGCGGGAGTCGGTCGCACCCGTTCACGCACCGATTTGAAGACGCACCAAGCGGCGAAACGCTCGCGGCAATCAGTCGTCGCCGCGTGGGGCGCTCCCAGCGCCCGCGTCCGGGGTCCGAAGCACGTCCGGGTCGGCGTCCGGTCCGAGCGGTTCGACGCGCACGCTCGACACTTTGTACTCCGGAATGCCGGCCTGCGGGTCGAAGGTCTCCTGCGTGAGTTTGTTGACCGCGCCGGCCGCGAAGTGCATCGGGATGAACAGCGTTCCATCGCCGACGCGGTCGGTCACCACGGCTTTGACGACAATATCACCACGGCGGGACTCGACCCTGACGTACTCGCCGTCCGAAACGCCGAGTTCCGCGGCGGTCGTCGGATTGATTTCGACGAAGCTCTCGCCGACGTGGCTCATGAGACCCTCGACGCGTCGGGTGATCTGTCCGGTGTGCCAGTGATAGAGGACCCGCCCGGACGTGAGTGTGAAGGGATACTCCTCGTCCGGTAGTTCACCGGGATGGCCGCCGTCTGCCGGCACGAAGCGGGCCAGCCCGTCGTCGAAGTTGAAGTTCCCCTCGTCGTAGTCGTAGAGGTACGGCGTGCCGGGGTGGTCGTCGTCCCAGCACGGCCACTGGAGTCCGTGTTCGTCGCCCGATTCGAGGCGGTCGTAGCTGACGCCGCCGTAGATGGGCGTCAGGTCGCTAATCTCGTCCATGACTTCCCGCGGGTGGTCGTAGCCCCAGTCGTAGCCCAGCCTGGCCGCCAGTTCCTGCGTTATCACCCAGTCCTGGCGTGCCTTTCCGGGCGGTTCCGCGGACGCTCGAACCCGCTGGACGCGACGCTCGGTGTTGGTGAACGTGCCGTGTTTCTCCGGCGAGGTCGCCGCCGGCAGAATCACGTCGGCGTACTCCGCGGTCTCCGTCATGAAGATGTCCTGTACGACGAGGAAGTCCAGGCTATCGAGCGCCTCACCGGCGTGCTGGATATCGGGTTCCGAGAGCGCGGGGTTCTCCCCGACGATGTACATTCCGCGGAGATTGCCTTCGTGGGCCTCGCTGAGCATCTCCGGGACTTTGAGTCCGGGTTCTGCCGGCGGACGTTCGCCCCACACCTCGGCGAACTTCTCGCCGACCTCGTCGTCGGCCGGGTCTTGGTACCCGGGGAGACTGCCGGGCAGGGTACCCATGTCGCCGCCGCCGCCCTGCACGTTGTTCTGGCCCCGGAAGGGAGAGAGTCCGGCACCCGGTTTCCCGACCTGCCCGAGCGTGAGCGCGAGGTCGGCCATCGCGAGGAGGTTCTCCGTGCCGTGGCTGGATTGGGTCATGCCCATCGCCCAGCCGAAGACGACGCTCTCGGCGTCGGCGAGCGTCTCGGCGGCCGACTGCAGTTCTGCCGGTGGGACGCCGGCCAGTTCCTCGACTTTCTCGGGTGTGAACGCCTGGACCTTCCGCTTGACCTCCTCGAACCCTTTCGTATTCCGTTCGATGAACGTCTCGTCGTGCAGGTCGTGTTCGATGAGGTATCGGATGAGCCCGTTGAGCCACGCCACGTCGTAGCCGGGCGTCGTCCTCGTGTACTGATCGGCGTGCTCGGCGATGCCGATCTTCCGGGGGTCGAACACCACGAGGTCGGCCCCGTCGCGGACGTTCTGCTTGATGCGAGTCGCCAACACAGGATGCGATTCGGTCGTGTTCGACCCGCTTATGAGGTAGGCGTCGGCCTCGCCGATGTCCTCGTTGATGCGGTTCGTCATCGCGCCGTACCCGAGCGTCTGTTGGAGTGCCGCCACCGTCGACGAGTGACAGAGTCGGGCGCAGTTGTCGATATTCTTCGTGCCGAGCACCTGTCGAGCGAACTTCTGGACGAGATACGCCTCCTCGTTGCTCCCCTTCGACGACGCGAGGCAACTGACCGCGTCGACGCCGTGTTCGTCCTGAATCCCGCGGAGTTCGCTGGCGACGTGGTCGAGCGCCTCGTCCCACGAGGCCGCCTCGAACTCGCCGTCCTCGTTTCGAATCAGTGGCTTCGTGAGCCGGTTTTCGCTGTTGGCGAACTCGTGTCCGAACTTCCCCTTAACGCACGTCGAGAAGTTGTTGGCCGGTGCGTTGTCCGGGTCGTCGACGGGCTGGACGCCGAGGGCGTTGCCGTCTTTGCCCCACATCTCGAACCGACAGCCGACCGCACAGAATCCACAGGTCGTCTCCGCTTTGTCGAGGTTGCCCAGCCGGTAGTCGCTGACGAGCGACGCGATGTCGAACAGCCGACCCTCTGGCAGTGTCTGGGCCGCGAGGTTCTCCGCGGTGTGTTCGCCCGCGAGCATGGCCTTCCGACCGTATTTTTCGAAGAAATCGGACGCTCGGCGTTTGCTCTGGGCCATATATCGGGCGACGCCGCGTTGTTTCTCCCCGCTGGCGCTGGCTTCGCCCCCAGCACCCCTCGCGCCACCGGGAGCGGGCGAGCGGTTCGGTGCCGTCGTGTCGTCGAGGGTCTCCACCTCCTCGTGTTCGATGACCCGCCCGACGGAGTTCCGCTGTGTGAATCCCGGGAGCGGGAGGGTCCCCGCGCCACCGATGTCCTTCTCGGTCAAGGCACCGGTCGGACAGACGGTGGCACAGTGCCCGCAGGAGACGCAGTCGGAGTCGGCCATCGTCTCGGCGTCGGACTGGAACCCGATTCGGGTGTCCGCTCCGGAGCCCTCGATACGGAGCACTCCTTCGACCTGAACGTCGTTACAGCCCTCGACGCACCGGTTACAGAGGATGCACTTGTTGCGGTCGATCTGAATGAACGAGGAGCTGTCGTCGAGCGGTTCGTATTCGCTGCGGTCGTCGAAAACGCCGTAGCGCGGGTGGTCGACCCCCTCGCTGATGGCCGTCTCCTGTAGCTCACACCGACCGTTTCCGTTACAGGTCGTACACCGCAGGTTGTGGTTGGAGAGGACGAGGTCGAGGTTGACGCTCCGGCACTCCTCGGCGGTCGCCGTGTCGGTCTCGACCGTCAGCCCGTCCGTCACCGGGAACGAACAGGAGGGGACGACCCCGTGTTCGTCCGTTTCGACCATGCAGGTCCGACACTCGCTCCGAGGGCCGATTTCGTCGCTCGCGTCGCCCTCGCGGTCGTAGTAGCAGAGCGCCGGAACGTCGGCGTCCTCGTCGAGGCTGTCGGCACCGGGGTCCACGCTCACGACCTCGTCGTCGACGGCTTGCATGGCGTCGATGACGGTCGAACCCGGCGGGACGGTGACCGGAGTCCCGTTGACGGTGACCGTCGTCGGGCGCTCGCCGCCGGTTCCGACGGGCGGGTCGTTCGCGGTCCCGGTCTCGAACTCCGCAGTGACCGGCGTCTCGTGCTGTGGGTCGTCTATCTCCGGAACGCCCGGGAGTGGGTCGTCAGTGCTCATAGTTTGTCAGTGCAGGCACCGCTCGGACAGCGGCCGTTCGCGTGTGCTTCGAAACTCGATTCGAACTCGTCCATCGCAGTCAGCACCGGGCGCGGGGCACGGGCCCCGATTCGACAGTTGCTCGACCGGGCCATGACCCGACCGAGTTCGCGTATCTTCTCCCGGTCGAGCGAGCCACGGTAGACCGCTCGCACCAGTTCGGTGAGTTGGACGGTTCCCTCCCGTCCCGGCACGCACCGCCCGCTGTTGGCTTCCGACGCAAAGCGCGCTCGCTCTCCGGCAGTGGCGACCGCACACCGCTCGTCGTTCAACAGTTCGACGACGCCTTCGGTTCCGAGGCCGGCCGCGGTCAGTTCCGCTGTGGTCGGCGTCACGTCCAACGTCCGAGTGATGCCGCCGAACACCCCGCCGACGCAGGCCATCTTGAACGAGCCCTCCAGTTCGACGGCGTCCCGAGCCGTCGAGAGGCGGGCGTCCGAGCCGATTTCTATCGTCGCGGGTGCGGCCACGTCGCCGGTGACAGTCAGCAGTCGCGTCGCCGAGGCGGAGCCGTCTGCGTCGGACTCCTCCGGGGCCGAAAGCGCGAGATGTATCTGCGCGAACGTCCGCGGCGTGTGGATGACCGTCGGGCGACCGTAGAGTCCGTACTCGGCCGGCGACGGTGGCTGGAGACGTGGTTCGATTCTGTCCGCGCCCTCGATGGCTTCCAGCGCCGCCGTCGGCGCGCCGGCGCGGTACTCGTCCGGGCCTTCGACGAGTACCGGAACGACCGGGAGTTCGTCCGCGGCGGCGTCAATGGCCTGCTGGAGACGCGCTCGAAGTTCGGTGTCGGTTTCAGCGACATGGATGACCGCATCAGTCGTATCGAGGTACTCGGCGACGGCCGCCACCCCGTCGAGCACCGACATCGTCGACCCGGCGAGGAGCGTTCGGTCCGCCCGCTGGCGGTCGTCCGCGTCGTTCGCGTTCACGACGACGACTGGGTCGCCGTCGGTCTCTCGTGCCTGTCGCCAGGCGTCGGCGACCGGTTCGTCGGCGGTGGCATCTCCTCTGCCTCGACCGACGAGGCCGGCGTCCGCGATAGCGCCCGCGTCTCTGTCGAGCGAGCGAAACTGACACGCCGCCGGGTCCAGCGGGTCGACCCACCCACAGGGACCGAGGACGCTCCGTTGCCCCACCGCGAGCGGCCCGTCGGTCGGAACCGGAAGCGTCGTCGTCTCGACGTCGTGTTGGACGACTGCCGCGGCACCGTCCGTCGGTAACGCCCCGTCCTCCACGTCGGCGACGAGGTCTCGGACCCTCGATGTCTCCGGGGCCGGGAAGAACGCGGTCCGCCCCGCATCGGTCGCGAGAACCAACGGGTCGTACGCGCTGATTCCGGTGGGCCCCGTTCGGAGGACCCGAACGGAGTCGGCGGCGGCGCGTGCGGCGCTCAAGACGCGCTCGCCGTGCTCCGTTCGCCCGGCACCCGAGACCCGGACGGTCGGCGACTGAACCTCGTCTCCTGTGCGATTCATTCTCACTGCTGAAGAGACACGGCGGGGTTAAAAAAATCATCCCAACCCGCTCGCGTCGGAGTGCGCCTTCGAGGCGTTCGGGGAACCGAACTCGAAGCCGGTTCGAGCGCGATTGGGCAGGTGGTCGGTGACCGTTCCCGACCGGACAGCGAGCGGAGCAAAGAGCTAAGGCGGCGACGCGTCGTCTACCGTGATGATGACGAACCCACGGTTCGACGACGTTCGAGCAAAGGCGGCCGACGCGACTCGCGAAGACGACGTCCAGTCCGTGTACACCGGACTCGTCCACGACGACGGTCGGCACGAGTACTACTTCGCCAACGACACCGAGGACGCATCGGAGTTGCGCGAGACGGCGGCCGTCCAACTCGGGATGCTGGTTCGGGTTCTCGCGGACCGCTCCGAAAGCGACGTCGACGAAATCACCGACCTCGCGGCGGAGCGAGCCGAGAACATGCGGTTGAAGTAGTCGCAAGCGACGACACCGGGCGCTCGGAAGCGCGTTCTCGTCGGCGAGTGTCGTCTCAAAAACCCTCGCGCGGGTCGGGCGCAGTTGCGTCCGCTCGGAACCGCCGACCCTATTCGGTCGCCGCTATCGCTTCGATCTCTATCGCGGCTCCTTTCGGCACGTTCCCGACCTCGACCGCGCTACGCGCCGGCGGCTCCTCGTCGAAGAACTCGCTGTACGCCTCGTTGAACTCCTCGAAATCGTCGATATCGTCGAGGAAGACGGTCGTTTTGAGCACGTCGTCGAGGGACCCGCCTTCCGCGGCGAGAATCGCCGCCACGTTTTCGAGACACTGCGTCGTCTGGTCGCCGACAGAGGCGTCGTCGAGTAGCTCCCCGTCGGGCGTGAGCGGAAGTTGGCCCGCGGTGAGGATGAGGTCGCCGCTCGTCGTCGCTTGACTGTACGCGCCAACAGCCGCCGGTGCGTCCGAAGTACTAATCGTGCGCTTCATGGCCGGCCGTTTCGAACGGGCCGTAATAAATCCACGTCCGGGACGAGACGCATCGCACGAAATGTAAGAACTCAGTTAATTTGTGGTCCTCTCCCGGCTTGCACGCCGTACTTACTCGCCCTCACGGACAGGTGCCTGTGGGTGGTGTAGCCGTCGACACCGCCGGTCGAACACAGACCATAATCTAACTGATGGGTTGAAAACGGAGCGCTGAGACTATTTAAATCATTAATGTGTCAAAATCCACGAAGCCCACTCGCACCCGAGCTATATATGATATCCGTTCGCAGAGAGCGAGCGGAGTCAGAACGATGTCAATGAACGCAGTCGTCTACAAAGGCGAACGAGAGGTCGCGGTCGAAGCAGTCGAAGAGCCCCAGATTCAACACCCGAACGACGTCGTTATCGACATCACGACGACCTGCATCTGCGGGTCCGACCTGCACATGTACGAGGGTCGGACGGCCGCGGAGCCCGGAATCGTGTTCGGCCACGAGAACATGGGTATCGTCGAGGAGGTCGGCGAGGCCGTCAGCGGCCTC
Organism: Haloferax sulfurifontis ATCC BAA-897; assembly: GCF_000337835.1. Lineage (GTDB taxonomy): Archaea > Halobacteriota > Halobacteria > Halobacteriales > Haloferacaceae > Haloferax > Haloferax denitrificans. The sequence continues at coordinate 346,150 of NZ_AOLM01000008.1, forward strand.
GAAGTCGGCGACCGCGTCGTCGCGCCGTTCAACGTCGCCTGCGGCTTCTGTGAGAACTGCGAGAACGGCTACACCGGCTTCTGTACCAACGTCAACCCCGGATTCGCCGGTGGGGCGTACGGCTACGTCGCCATGGGCCCCTATCAAGGTGGTCAGGCGGAAAAACTCCGCATTCCGTATGCCGATTTCAACGCGCTCAAACTGCCGGACGGTCGGGAACACGAGGACTCGTTCTCGCTCCTCGCGGACATCTTCCCGACGGGCTGGCACGGCACGGAGCTCGCCAACCTCGAAGCGGGCGATTCCGTCGCTATCTACGGCGCCGGTCCGGTCGGCCTGATGGCCGCCTACAGCGCCAAACTCAAGGGCGCGGCCGAGATTTACGTCGTCGACCGCGTTCCCAGTCGCCTCGCGCTCGCCGAGGAGCACTGTGACGCCACGCCCATCAACTTCGAGGAGGGTGACCCCGTCGAACAGATCAAAGAGCTTCACGGCGGCGGTGTCGACAAGGGCGTCGACGCGGTCGGCTATCAGGCCATCGACCCGGACAAGGAAGCCGACTCCGCGTACGACCCTGCTCGTGAGAACCCGGCCGTCGTCATCAACAACCTCATTCGGACGGTCCGGCCGACCGGCGAACTCGGGATTCCCGGTCTCTACGTCCCCGACGACCCCGGCGCTCCCGACGAGATGGCCGCGCAGGGCCGCCTCGGCATCGACTTCGGCCTGCTCTTCGAGAAAGGGCAGGCACTCGGCACCGGCCAGTGTAACGTCAAGGAGTACAACCGACAGCTCCGCGACATGATAATCGAGGGCCGCGCCGACCCGAGCTGGGTCGTCTCCCATCGCGTCGACCTCGACGACGCGCCCGAGATGTACGAGAAGTTCGACAACCGCGAGGAGGGCGTCACGAAGGTCCTGCTGGAACCCTAACGGTAACCGTCGCTTCCCCCTCTGATTTTCACCGATACGCCTTTGACGGTCACCCCGCTATTCCGGTCTATGTGCCAGTACTGTAGCTACCGGTACCACGACGGCTGGACCCAGCTGTTGGAGTACGACGAGACGTACCAGACGGTAGTCGGCGGTGAGTCGGAGTCGACCTACGGCTTCCACGAATCGTGGGACGAACTCCGAGACGAAGTCGACTTCGGCGCGGCCTAATCAGGGGGACCCACGGGGAAACGGGTCGTCGGGATACGCCGCCGCCCGCTCGTCCGTCGTCGCCAGACAGTCGTCGAGTTCTCCGCACAGGGCCGCCTCGTCGAGGTCGCGGCCGATGAACACGAGTCGCGTCGCGGGGTCGTCGTCTTCCCACCGACCGATGGGGCCGGCCTGCACCGACGGCCCCGCCTGACTCACACCGAGCACCGTCTCGGGACGACTCGCGACCCACGCGAACCCCTTCGCGCGGACGACGTTCCCCCGCCAGTCGTCGAGCCACGCGTCGAGTCGGTGCGGGTGGAACGGGAGGTCTCGACGGTAGACGAAGGACTCGACGCCGTGAGCCGTCGCGGCCGAAACGCCCTCGTCGTGGGTGTGACCGTGGTCGTGGTCGTGGTCGTGGTCGTGGTCGTCGTCCGCCTCGTCCCCGTCGCTCGCGAGGGCCTGTTTCCAGCCCTGCTGGCGTTTCGCCGCGTCGAAATCGAAGCGTCCCGTATCGAGGACCCGGCTCGGCTCGACCTCGCTGTGGGTCGTCCGGTGGAGGCTCGCGCGCGGCTGGAGTTCCCGAATCTCGGCTTCGACGGCGTCCAGCGCATCGCCGGGGACCATGTCGCACTTGTTCAGCAACAGCACGTCACAGAACTCGACCTGCTCGACGAGCACGTCCGTCAGCGGTCGTTCCGGGTCGGGGGCGGCGTCCGGAAGCGATTCCGCCGGGTCGAACGCCTTCCAAAACCCGTAGGCGTCGATGACCGAGACCGTGGTGTCCAACCGGAGTTGTTCCGGCAGATTACCCTCGTTCGACTCCCCCGTCAGCGTTCGCGCAATCGGGAGCGGTTCGCTGATGCCAGAGGCTTCGATGAGAAGATAGTCGAACGAACGGGTCTCCGCCAGCCGCGTCACCTCGGTCACGAGGTCGTCCTGTAGCCGACAGCAGATACAGCCGTTCGAGAGGTCGATAACCCCGTCGTCCGACTCGGAGGCGACTAACTCCGCGTCGACGTTCAGTTCGCCCATGTCGTTGACGACGACGGCTATCTCCCTTCCGCCGGGGTCGTCCAAGAGTCGATTGACCAACGTCGTTTTACCCGCGCCGAGTGGACCGCTAACGACCGTAATCGGTATTTCCGCTGTGGACATATCGATGCTGTGCGACGTCTCGCGGGGAGCTGTAATCAATGCTGGGCCACCCCGCGCAGACTGAGTGTCGAACCCTCACGCCGCGGACCTCGGTTCGAAAACACATCATTTTCTATTAGTGATATGTCGAGTTTCGCGGCGGTTCCCGTCGGACACCCCGACCCCCGCGTAAGCCCGAGCCACAATCGCGTTACCGACGGTCGCGTCGGTCGCGCTCGCGGACTCGCCCGTCCGGTCGAACCGATTGGCATCATTTTTTTGGTCGCCGGTACTGACGAACGACCAGATGGCACCCTCCGTCCCCGAACGACTCCTCGCGGTCGACCTGTCTTCCGGCTCCGTCGAGAGTCGGCCGATTCCGGACGAGTGGCGACGGCGATACGTCGGCGGGAAAGGGTTGGGTGCCCGCTATCTCTACGACGAACTCGACGCCGGCGTCGACCCGCTCGGCGAGGAGAACGCGATTCTGTTCATGCTCGGCCCGCTTTCGGGGTACCTCCCGGAGGAGTCGAGATACGCCGCCATCACGAAATCCCCGCTGACGGGGTGTTTCCTCGACTCGTATGCTGGCGGCGAGTTCCCCGACTCGCTGACCGGCGCGCTCGGGTCGCACATGGGCCTGCTCGTGACGGGCGTCGCGTCCGAACCTGTTCACCTCGTTATCGAAGACGGAGACGCGACGATTACCCCTGCCGAGACGTGGGGTGCCGACACGGTCGAAACGGCGCGAGCGTTCCCCGACGCGTCGGTCGCGTGTATCGGCCCCGCGGGCGAACAGCAGGTCGCATATGCCACGGTCGCCTCCGACGGCGGCGAGCACCACGCGGGTCGAGGGGGTGCGGGAGCGGTCATGGGTTCGAAGCGGCTGAAGGCAATCGTCGCGCGGGGGGACCCTCCGGACGGTTTGGACGACCTGCGGGAAGCCTACGCGGCGAAATACCGAGAGACAGCCACGGGACGGTGGCTCCGGACCAGTGGAACCGTCGAAACTATCGATTTCGCGAACGAAATCGGCGCGCTCTCGACGCGAGGCTGGAGCGACGGGCAGTTCGAAGCGGCGGACGAGTTAGGCATCACGACGGTCGAAGACCGGGCTGTCGACCGCGAACACGCCGACACGACGGAACCGGGTGGGTTTCGCGTCGCCACGGAGGACGGCGACCACGTCCCACGCGGTGCTACCGCGATGACGCTCGGAGCCGGCCTCGACATCCAGGACTTCGACGCCGTCGCCGAGTTGGGGCAGACCTGCGACCGGCTCGGGATGGACCTCATCAGCGCGGGCAGTGCAGTCGCGTGGACCATCAACGCCGACGCCGCCGACGTCCTCGACCGTCCACTGTCGTTCGGCGACGCCGACGGCGCGCGGGCCCTCTTAGGAGAGATTGCGGAGCGCGAGTCAGCCCTCGGCGACGCGCTCGCGGACGGGGTCGAGGCGGCGGCGACGCGGTTCGGCGGGCGGGACCTCGTCCCCACGGTGAAGTCGATGGAGCTACCGGCCTACGACCCGCGCGGCGCGCAGAGCATGGCACTCGCCTACGCGACCAGCGACCGGGGCGCGTGCCACCGGCGGGCGCGACCCATCGAACGCGAGGCGTTCGACGGAGACTGGGGAGCCGACCGGACCGCGGCGGAGGTCATCCGCGAACAGGACCGGCGGTCGATGCTCTGGAGCCTCATCGCCGACGACTTTTTCGGCGACGCGCTCGACGACCTCGGGCGAGCGTGGCTCGAATCGATCGGCCTCGACCCCGCCGGAGGACTCGCGATAATCGGCGAGCGGATTTGGAACCTGACGCGGCTGTTCAACGTCCGCGAAGGCGTCTCGCGCGAGGACGATTCGCTCCCGGCCGCGCTCCAAGAGCCGCTCGAGACGGGGCCGCGCGCCGGTGCCGCCGTCGACCGCGACGACTTCGACTCGATGCTCGACGCGTACTACCGCCGCCGCGGCTGGAACGAAGACGGCGTGCCGACGACCCGGACTATCGACCGCCTCGACCTCACTGACCTCACCGATGATTTCGACCCACTCCATGATTGAACACCACGCGAACGGCTGGACGACGAACTGTGTACTCCCCGTGGAACGAATATGAAGCTCTCTGATGCGCTCCGCGCTCGAAGCGGCGTGGTCTGCGTCGTCGGCGCGGGCGGGAAGAAGTCCACGCTGTACGCGCTGGCGCGTCGGCTCGACCGCGCCGTCGTGACGGCCACGGTCCGCATCCCCATCTTCGACCAGCACGTCGACGACGTGGTCGTGACCGAGCGCCCGGTCGCCGCGCTCGAACGCGCGACGGACTGGCCGGTGGGCGTCGTTCCCGACCGCGACCGCGACGACCGTTACCGCGGGTACGACCCCGGCGTAGTCGACGCCATCGGGGAATCGGACGCCACCGACGCCGTGCTGGTGAAGGCCGACGGTGCACGGATGCGCGAGTTCAAGGCCCCGGGAGACCGCGAACCACGGCTCCCGACGACCGCCGACACCGTCCTTCCCATCGCCAGCGTCCACGCCGTCGGTGAGCCACTCACCGAAGCGTGCGTCCACCGCCCGGAACGGGTCGCCGCGCTGACCGGCCTCGACCTCGGCGACACGATTCGCCCGTCCGACGTCGCAACGGTGCTCACGAGCGAGCGCGGCGGCCTCGCGGACGTCCCCGACGGGGCGACAGTGGTCCCCGTGCTGAACAAGGTCGACGACTCCGCGCTCGAAGCGGTCGCGCGCGAAATCGCGTCGGAGGTTCTCGCCCGGTCCGACGTTCCGCGCGTCGCCCTGACGCGGTTGACGGCTTCAGAGCCCGTCGTGGCCGTCGTGGAGCGTTAGCCCAACCGTTCCGCCGCACGGGCAAGTTCTTCGGGGGTGTTGATGTTCTCGAAGGTGTCGAGGCTCGCGTACTCACGCACCTCGTCTTCATCGACGACGACGTAGTCGAGCGTGAACAGCGGGTCGATGATTTTGTGGCTCCCTTCGGCCAGCGCGGCCTCGCAAGCGTCGGCCATCGCCGAGGCCCGGTACACCGCGTGGGTCGGTTGGAACCAGCCGTCGCCGACCCGCGGCACGGCGGCGTCGCGGCCGGCCGCCCGCTCGAACAGTCGGTCGACGAGCGCGGGGTCGAGAAAGGGCATGTCGCAGGCGGCGACGAACGCGTACTCCGCCTCTACGGCTCGCAACCCCGTCATGATTCCAGCCATCGGCCCCTCGTCGCGGTCCGTGTCTTCCGCAATCGTCATCGGGCGGTCGTAGCCGGCGAGCGCGGCCCGGAGTGCATCCGTCTGTTCCGGTCGGCAGTTGACGACGAGGGCGTCGATGACGCCGGACATCCGGTCGGCGACGCGGCGAACGAGAGGAGTCCCCGCCAGCGAGGCGACCGCCTTGTCCTCGTCGCCGAACCGCGTCGAGTATCCCCCGGCGATGATGACACCAGTTCGCATATTGGGAGGTCACGTTCGCCGTCCAAAGCAGTTGTGCTCCGAACCGCCCGTCAATCGACGGGCGGCTACGCCTCCGATGCCGAGTCGTTCGCCGGTTTTCCGATACGTCTGAACCGTCGATTTCGGACGTGAGAGCGGTCGAGAGCGGCTAACAGTCATGACACGGCTAGCCGTGTTATCCTATTTTCGCTTCAGTCACGGGTCAACACAGCGCTCGGAGAGGAACGAAACGCCGCGTTGGTCGATAGCAAGGATTGCTATTTCAACATGTAGCGATAGAGACGTCTCGATACTGTAGGCGCTGTCTAGCTAGTGACCTCCTCGGCCGGCGTTCGTCCATCGAGCGACCGATGCGATTTTGAAAAGTATAGTATTGCGCAATTGTATGAATCATCCACGGACGATTCCGTGACTGCCCACCCACGAATCGTGGAAGCGGTCGCCTCGCAATTTGAGGGTGTGAAACCACGTTTCGATGAGGTTTCGCTCAGCATAGTCAAGCCGACCGCTCACTCCCACCAATAGAGGGCATTCTGATAGCCGTAGTCGTCAAGGAGAAACACGGCGTCTGAGAGATCGTGTTTCTCCGAGAGTCGATGGAGACACGTCGCAGTCGGGGCGGCCACGTGTCGTCGGAACAGTTCGACGTCAAGAATCGGCTTCGCCTCGACGTCTATTGCACCGTACAATCAAGCCCATTCGCCATTGATTCTGACAGCGGTCTCGTCGACCGCAACCCGCTTCGGCTTCGCCTCGGGCGGGTTGTGACTGCTGTCTGCCAGTCGAAGTACCTATTGCCAAACGGCTTGGTGAGAACGTTTAACGCCGGGTAGCCGGAGAGTATTTCCGTCTCGCTGAGTGAACAGCCGGTCGCGTGGAGCTGGACGGCAGACGCTCCCACGTTTCTTCTAAGTCCGTCGTAAAGCACTCACTGAGCGGTTTTACGAGCATTTCGACCAACTAACTCAACGACCCGCTCGTTCCTCAAACTGGCTTGACTAGACAGTGCCGACCAGTTGAATTGTTCAGAAATCACATTTCTGTCCGCCGGTCTACCCCTCAGTGTGCTGGTGTGCGCTCTCGAAGCATCCGTTCGAGTACAGCATTACATTACACCGATAGCGGTGTCACGGGGTGGGAGACAGCTCGTAGTGGTCCGTCTGTGCGACTGCCTCTTGTCGATGGCACCAGCGACCGACCGTCAGTCGGATACTCGGACTCGTCGGTACGACTCGGAAAGCGTCGGCGCGTCCGTGTCGGGGAGTGCGACCACGAGGTAGTCGGCAGCGGTACGGGCGTAGTCGATGAGCGTTCGAGTGTGGTCGGCGTCGATGGCTCCCAACGAGTCGAAGACGAGAAACGGGACGTCGTCGTACACTTCGTGAACGGAGTGGCCGGCGAGGGCGAACACGAGTCCGACGAGTTCGCGCTCTGACTCCGCGAGGTGGTCGATAACGTCCTCGTAGATTTTCCCGTCGTCCGTGCGCCGCTCGATGTGGAGGACGAACCGTGAGGTTGGGCGCCCGTCGCCTCGGGCGTCCCCATCGCTCCGGCGTTCGACCCAGACGCGGGCGAGCCGGTCGTGTTCGAGGGCATCGAGAACATCCGCTATGCGGTCGTTGAACCCCGAGACCGTCGCGCGTTCGAGCCGTTCGATGCGGTCTCGGAGTTCGTCGATTCGGTCGTCGATTTCGTCCTGCCGCGCTTCGAGGTCCGCCCGTCGGTCGAGTTCTGCTTCGAGGGCTTCGAGCTCGTCGACGACGGCGTCGCGTTCCTCGCGTCGCCGCTCCAACTCGAACTCGACGCGGTTGACCTCGCGGTGGGCATCGAGAAGCGCGGCGCGATCGCCTGTCTCCGTAGACTCGGCATCTCGCTTCAGGTCGGCGATGTCCGATTCGATATCGTCGCGTCGGGCTTCGAGGTCTTCGACGCGCGCACGGCGGTCGGCGCGCTCACGGCGCCGCTCCTCGCGTCGAGTTTCGAGGTCGCGTCGTCGCTCTCGCAGGCCTTCGAGTTCCGACCGGCGTTCTTGGAGCCGTTCGATGCGGCCCGCGAGTTCGGCGCGCTCCTCGCGGCGGTCGTCGCGGAGCGTCCGAAGCTGGTCGAGCGTCGATTCGATGCTCGCCTCGGGGACCGACGTCCCGCACGTCCAGCAGACGACCCTGTCGCCGTCGTCCGACTCGCCGTCACTTTCGTCGTCGCTCTCGCCCTCGCTCGCGGCCGCGACGGGCGACGTCTCCGACGTGAGAAATTGTTCGTTGAACTGTAGCGTCCGCTGAACGTCCGTGATGTCGGCGTCCAACTGCCATTTTCTCGCGCGCGAGCCCGCGAGTTCGTCGGTCAAGTCGTCGAGCTCGGCGGTCGGGTCGTCGGTGTACGAGTCCAGTTTTGACTCGATGTCGTCGATTTCCGCGTCGAGCGCGTCCAGCGACTCCCGCTCGGCTTCGAGTTCGAACTCGATGTCGTCGAGCGCCGCGGTCAACTCCCGTCGCCGGTCCTGTCGCGCCTCTGTATCGGACCCGTTGGCGTCGGGTCCGGGGCCCACCTCGGCGTCGGTGTCGGCTCCAACCGCCGCCGATTCGATACCGGCGAGGGTCGCTTGCCGGTCCGCTAACTCCGCTTCGAGTCGCTCGATAGCCGCGTCGAGTTCGTCGCGGCGGTCGCGGAGCTCCCGTCGCTCTGCTTCGAGCGCCGCTAGCGCCCCGATTCGGTCGTCCAATTCGGCACGCTCGGCGCGGCGGTCGGCGAGTTCCTCGTAGACGGCGTCGGTGTCGACCGAGTGCATGACGAGTTTCCGCAGGTCTCGTTCGTCCGCGACCGCCCGTCGCGCCTCGTTCGAGCCGAGGAGGAAGGCGAATCGGTCGGCACCCGTCGAATCGTCGAGGAACGGGTCGACGGACGCGACGAGGCGGTCGTCTTCTCCCGCGAACGTCCGCGTGTAGCGGTCGCCCCCGACGACGAGTTCGACCCGGCTGTCGCCGATATCGGCGTCGCGGTCGAGTGAGTGCTCGTCGCTTCCCAGCGCGGTCGCGAGACTCCGAACGAGCGACGTTCGGTCGGCGGCGTCCCCTGCCGTGAGGACGGTGACGCCGCGCTCGAACGCGACGGTGGTCTCGTCGAGCGCGCCGATTCCGGTGACGGTCAGGCGGGCCGGTCCGTTCGTCGTGGCCATACGGTGACCACACCGGGGTCCGTGAAAACAGTTGGTGACGAGCCCAAAACCCGTTCCACAGATATCTGTGGAACGTGTTTTTCCGTTCGGATGCGAACCTGCGTATCGGTGTCTGTAGACCGCGATTTGAGCCGTCTCGGGAAGTCAGTCGTCGATTCGCCCGCAACGGCCTTCGTGCCGTCCGGTCTGTCTGCCTCGTATCTCCGCCGGACAGCGGCGACGCAGAACTCGTTCCATAGATAGCAATGGAACGTGTTTCGAACCGCGGCGAGCGGTGAGGTGTTTCGAGCTCGGTGCCCAGCCGTCTCGGGGTGCTCGATATCGTGGAGAGCGAAGCGCAAGGCGGCGTTACTCGCAGTCACAACTGCCGCGGTCGATGAGGGCTTCGACGGTGTATTGAGCGTTACAGTCCGGGCAGTGGACGCGAACGTCGACGTACAGTTCGGCGGTCTCGGGGTCGACGTCGAGTTCGTCGGCGGCCGCGAGGTCGGACAGCGACTTCTCGGTGATGCGCTCGACGCGACCCAGTAGGCGTCGGATGGTTTCGGCGCGGCGCTCTCGGAGATTGCCGTCGTCGCGGTCGGTCTCTGAGAGCGGCGTGACGCCGCGGTACGAGGTGAGATAGGTTCGCATCGCGCGGTGCGAGACGAAGTCGGCCTCCAGTCGCTCGACGTCGACGCCGGCGCGTTCGAGTCGGTGAACCGCTTTCGTCCGCGCCCCGCTCGAAACGTCGTCGTCAGTGAGCACGCGGTACAGGTTCTCGACTTCGCCGTCGAGGGCGCGCTCGTTCCGCTCGGCGAGCGCCGCGCGGATGAGTCGCCGGTTGAACGCGTCGGCGAGGTCGCGGAGGCTCGACCGCGCGTCCGCTTCGGCGGTCCAGCGCCGTTCGAGTTCCGCGCCGAAGCCGTCGAAGCCACGCTCGCGGAGCAGTCGGCTGACCTTGCTCTCGGGGCCGCGTTTCCCGCCCGGGGAGTCGTGTGAGTCGCTCACTACCGACTGCTATTCGGGGTGTGCACATATGCTTGACGCGCGGGGAGAGCGGTTCCGGGTGAGAATACGAAGGCAGGTAGGGAACAGAGGGTGCAACCGGGAAGCCGAGACAGAGCGTCAGTAGTTGGCGGCGTCGCCGCGGCCGGCCGACGAGCCTCGACCGGCCGG
>NZ_AOLM01000009.1 GCF_000337835.1 Haloferax sulfurifontis ATCC BAA-897
CACGACCGACTCGACTTCAACCTGTTTCAATCCCGTTCTGGGTTTCTACCGCATCGCGACGCGGTGGAGGCGGCGGAGGCGGCGGCGGGTGGAGCCGTTTCAATCCCGTTCTGGGTTTCTACCGCATCGCGACAGCGCGTACTCCTGACCCGCGTGGGTCACGATCTCCGGTTTCAATCCCGTTCTGGGTTTCTACCGCATCGCGACGATCTGTTCCCCGAGGTCGTGCGCTACCTGATGGTTTCAATCCCGTTCTGGGTTTCTACCGCATCGCGACAGGGGGTGTATATTCGCCGAGAGCATCTATATCTTTCTCTGGTGGAGCAAGAACGCGGGTGTCGTTCGTGGACCCCCGCTGTACACAGCTTTGAAAAAGGTCGATGAAGGGTTACACTCACACACGAAGCTGACCGGCGAGTGTTGGTCCGACGTGGCGGGTTTTGCCTTCCTTCCACGTTTTGACGGCACCATCGGATTCCAGCGCATCAAGATGTCGTCCGACAGTACTTCTCGACTTCCCCGTCTCGTCGGCGATTTGAGGGAGTGTCGTATTTCCGTTGATAGTGACGAGGGATCGGAGTGTGTCGAGGGTCGCGTCGGACGGGCGACTCATCAGGTTCGGGAGAGTGATTTCTTCAATTTCTTCGTCAATGTCCCTGAACTGGAGTGCGAGATCGACAATGTCTGACCGCGCAATTGCAGCGATGGTCAGCGGGAGGAAAATTTCCCGTGGACCCCCTGCGAAGTTCAGTACCACCGTTCCTTCGGCGGCTTCAAGGATGTCGACGCATTCAAGCACTGCAGATCCAAACGACTTGTAGCTGATCTTTTCGATAACGATGTCTGATCCGGGTCCGAGCTCGTTGACAGTCTGGTTGACGTCTTGGATCGCACTTTTGGCTCTATCGCTTGTATCGCCGTGCGGTCGGAGGAGTACGACGACGTCGTTGGCGTTGAGGCCATTATCGAGTATTGGACGCATCACCCGCGGGCTGTAGTGCCCAATTGTGGAGACGTACGTTCGCATGTATCCGATTGCAGCCGAGTTCGACTAAATGGTTTGGCTTCGTTTTCGTGTTATCGTCCATGTATATTTGCGGATAACTGAATACATCTCCAAAATCGTAAAAAGATTCAAGGGGGTAACCAACGCAGATGTGATTGTGAACCGACATACCAAAGCCTACGGTTGTGAGGTGTTATGCGTCGGGTCGACTTGACGCTTGAGCCAGAGGGCTCATTCCCGGTACCGACGGCGAATGGCTACCAGATCTACAGTGCGATCCTCTCAGCACTCGATGACGTCAATAAGGACATCAGCACACGTGTCCATGATTCCTCTATTGGGAGTCTGACGAACAGCGGCCTCCTCGGAACATTTGACGGGAGCCGTCGTGATCACCACAAGCGCGTAATCTGCGACGAGACGTACAACCTCAAGATGGGTGTCGCTGACTCTCGCGACCAAGAGGTCTTCCAAGCGCTTGCCGATGCGTTTGTCTTCAGCGATGACACACTCGAACTCGCGGACGGTGACTTTCGGGTGCGAGACTTCGCGAGCACGAACACGACCCACGCAGAAATCCTCGAAGATGCTTCAGAGATCGTCACACAGCACGACGATACCTTCGAGATTGAGGTTCACTTTGAGACACCGACCTGTGTCAAGGAGAGTGGAGAAATCACCTCGATGTTTCCCCACCGTGGGAGCGTCTTTCGCTCACTCGTGCGAAAGTGGTCCTCGACAATCCCAGATAAGCGGGCCGACGAACTCGAACTCGCAATGACGCGCGAAGACTTCGAGGCAAATCTTATTGAGAAACCCGATGCGGGAACGTACGAGACACACAGTGTCCTCGTTAATCGTGGTGAAGACGGCGGACCAATCCTTCGTCAGGGGTTCACAATCGACTGTACGTACAAGTTCAAGGATGCGAGCGAAGCCACCCGGACCGCAGTCACGGCACTTGCGCTTTTCAGCGACTATGCCGGCGTTGGTGGATTCGTCTCCAGAGGGTGTGGGACAGTCTCTGTGGAGGTTGGACGGTAATGTCTACTCCCGAATCGATTTGGGGCAATCGAGATACCCATCCAGTCCTCGCGCAGTATCTTGTTGACCTCGATCCCTACCTTCTCGACATCGGGTGGTCTTTCGAGTCAGCGAAAAGCGTTGAGTATGGCCTGACCGACCAGTCAATGCTCAACCACGTCCGGAACGGCGTGTTCGCTATCGTACGACTGAACGATATTGCACCTTCGTTTGGTGCTCACGAGCTGAGCGATGACGAGCTTCGGAAGGTCGTCGCGCTGTTCACCGTTCACGACCTCCACAAGCTCCGAGATGAGCAGGGGATTGACGAGGAGTATGATATCAACGTGGATGAGGTAGCTACTCTCGTCGATGCGCTCGGTGTCGGTTCGTTTGCCCCTGGTCTTCGAATCGAGACGTTCCACGCGTGCGCGGTCGACCATGCGAATACGTGGAACTCGAATCCGGAGCACTCCACGCGGACGTATGACCAACTCCGGCCCTACGTTCGCCTCGCCGATGCGTTTGCGTCTTGCCAAACGCCGGAATCAGCGACAGTCGAGCGGAATCAGAAGGGATTGGAAGTCGCGTACCCCGGAACCGACCTCGAGCTTCAGCACCACACGCTTGACGACGTGAAAGGCGTGTTCACGAACCTCCTCAACGGTGCGGTCAGCAACGTCCTCAAAGAACACCTTGGGTACGAACGACTTCTCATCTACCAAGACGGTTGCGTCTATCTGACTAGTAAAGATACTGAGGTAACGGTCGACGATGAACTAATCGGCGACGTCTATGACCGCCTTCAGTCCGAAATTGGGGAATCTCACCCTGCATATGACGACCATGACGCGCTCGCGGATAATCTCTCGACGCAGTCGCAAGGTTTCTACACGATTAACGATCAAGACTTCTTCTACGCAGGGGCGCGGAACCTTCTCTACGCGATCGCGGTGAAGGCGAAACAGGATGCCGATCCTGATTCAGACCCGACAGATAGTATGGCGGAGACGATAGAATCGCTGAACGAGCGCCTTCCAATCAATATCGATTCGACGACTCGAGTCGCTCCGGGATACGCCCGGCTGGTGTACACGTTCAAACGCGCGTTTGTTGACCCACTCGCCGATGCCGGCTTGACAGACGAAGACGCCCTCACCGTCACGTGTCGGCTCTTCGATGTCGATGGAAGTGTCCTCGACAGACTTCAGGAGACACGCGATGACGAGAACATTGATCTCACAGCTGGCGGGAAGTGGGACTACGCGTACGCAGTCGGTCAGCACGTCGCAGACCGAGCGCGTCGTGACCACTGGCAGGATGTTCCGGGCGAAGTCGCGAAGCTCCTGATCACAAACCTCGACGCGCTTGACGAGGAGTGGGAGGATATCGTCATGGACGCACACACGGGACAGTTTGAGACCGAAATCCGGGCGTATATCGGCGATACCCTTCGAATTAGTGGAAAAGCATCTCCTCCGACGGCAGAGATGGACGAACTCTCCGACCCATTCGAAGAACATCACGCCACTCGCCGGGGAAAGACGTGTACATTCTGTAATCGTGGGACAACGAGTAACCGGAAGAGCGATATGAAGGCTCCAAAGTCGCTCACGACGCTCCAAGCGGGCTATTCGAACCGGATCCCCGCCGACGCTGGCCAGCCCGAAAAACTCCTCGTCTGTACACCGTGTCAGATCGAGTTTTCCCTCCGCGAGACCGGTTCGAGTCGACGCGATGCTGGCCGAATATTCGTTCATCTCGTGCCGGATTACTTCTACACGCCAACGATGTGGGATCTCTACTCGGATGAAATCTTCGCACGATTCACGGGTGAGGCAATGACTCGGATTGGTCGTCTCGCCTCTGCGATGTTTGATATCGCAACTGCCGAGGAAGACTGTGACCGAAGAGTGGAGACGAAGATCTCCGAGTCAGTATCGACGGTCCTCCGCGAGGCGACACGTGCTGAAGATGGGGGCGGACGTTCGATGATCGAGCAACTCCAGAACGGATTTGACCCCGGTGCTGGATTCGGGTCGCAGACGCTCTCATTTTATAAGCCGAAGGATAACGAGACAGAATTCCAGTTCTTTGGCGTCTTTGTCGGGCTTGCGGTTGCGTCGACGATGGGACTGCGAGCGTACGTCTCACAGTCCCCAATTCCGGAGGTTCGGGGTCGTGACTTCTCTGAGATGGTGAGGCTCGACGCTGGTTTCACGACGGTAAACGAGTTCTACGGACGAGAGATTCCACTTTCGAAGCTTCGGACCCGACTCGGTGCCGCTGCTGCCCTAATCCAACTCGGCTATGCACTCGCCCGCGACGATGCCCGATTCGCGAAGTATCTTCGGACCGTCCGGAACAAGCCGCTTCCGGGATCGTACCTGTTGAAGCGGGCAGTACTGGATTCCGATGACGGTGGGACTTCGCGGTACCTGTTCGAGGAAGCAGATTATCTCGACCGGTATGGAAACCTGACAAACGACGCGGATACAACAACAGCAATCAACAAATGACGAATACAACGAAAGACGATGTGACCGCACTCGCGGAACTCGCCTACGATGCGATACGTCCCGCGTACGGGAACGACAAGCCGTACGCTATCGAACGAGTATTCCGCGAGTCGGTGAAAGCGGTGAAAGATTCGAATGAGTTCCGGCTGAGCGCCGACGAGGCGGCACTACTCGTCGCCGGCCGACTCGAAAAGCTCCATCAGCGAAGTGAACAGGTGTGGCCAGTTCCTGCCGAGAAAAGCAGAAGTGGAGATCAACTGAACGAACGAATCGAGCGGTACGCAGGCGAATTCGCACAGCGACTCCTCGCCGATCGATGCGAGGGGAAGCCGTCCCTGTTGAAACGGCGAGCGAACAATCTCGCGGACGGCTTCTACGCGGCGACGATCCGACTGCAGCGCGAGACGATCAACGACACGACGGAGACCAACTGACAATGTTTGACCACGACACTTACCCCGAACTGGAGCGCGGCACCGTTTCCCGAGACGAGATGACGATCGCCCCGAAGAACAATTTCACGAACGTCCTCGTTCTACGTGAGCTGGAGAGCCACGCAGTCTTCACAACTGACGGGCAGAGCGCCGACCTCGCCAACGTCGCGGTCGGATTAGGAGATGATCGTGAGACATACTCTCCCGGCCTGATGTTCATGCGCAAGCAGACGGGAAGCGACCGACGCTTCGGGAAGTCCCTGCAGCGTGACCTCCTCCAGACGGAGTGTACGATGCAGGTCAACGGCATGTGCCAGGACTGCGTTGAGTGTATCCTCTATGGGAGCGCCGCGAGCGACGATGCCGACCAACAGCTTTCAATAACGTCGCGAGTGATGTACGACACCGCATACACGCTTCGGGACGCGACCGTGACGATTGACGAGAAGTTCCAGAACGCGCCGGGCGACGACTACGCGAAGACCGCAGAAGCGACGATCCGCGAACCTGATTTCTTTGAACCCGGAACACTATTCCCGTCAGTCATTACGCTCCGTGATGCAACGCCCGAAGAACTCGCGTTCGTCCTCGGGATCACGGCGAAGAACAAGCGCTACGGTGCCGCGACGTCACGTCTCGGCCGCGTCAAGAACCACATCCTCGGAGTCTACACTGGGAGTGAAGAGGGTCCAGCGAATCTTGGGCTGACCAGGGATGTCGTCACCCGTCTCCGCGACAGCGACGAGACGTCCGCCGATTCGATCCAAGATGTTATCACAGCGGCGGCGCACGACCCACAACTCGTCGGAGACCATCTCCAGTCTGCCTTCGATGACCGCGTCAATACTGAGCGGGGTGGTCTCGACCTTGAACGCGTCCCAGATGATACCGTCGACGACTTGCTTGAAACTGCGACTAGTGACTCGCTCGCCGATGTCCTTGAAACGCAACTAGACGCCTCACGTGCGTTCCTCGAACAGACTGGCTGAGAGCATGATGGCAGCACTCGAAGTGACGCTCCGGACGCAAGGGGAGATCTGGTTTGCGAGTCGTGAAGTCGGTCGGCTCGCAGACACGGAGCCGTACTTCCTGAACACGGCGCTCTACTACGCATTCGGGTTTGCGTCTGGCCGGTACGTCGATCGCTTGTTCGAACCGACGTACCTCGACGACACCGATGGGGTCTCCGAGGAGTTGTACGTGACGCCAGCGACGCCATCTGATAGTACTGGATCTGGGCTCGCCAATCGGATCACTTCAACGTACAACACGAGCAGCGATGACTACGCGACAATCAACTACTCGGCGCAAGACGATCCGGATGCGAAGCAGAATCTCCCCACGTATGGTCGTCGTCGTGTGCTCGGTCACGGGAACGAACTCACGTGCTACCTGCTCGGACGCGGTCTCAGTACGAGTGAACTCGAGTCGCGCGTCCCGGGATACATCCGGCTTGGGAAGAAACGCGGCAAAGCACGCGTTGAGACCGAGCCTCTCGACGTCTCACAAGACACCGGTGAGTTTGATCTCGGTCACCCGATTGGTGCATACGACACAGATCTCACACCGGTGGGAAATCTTGTTACAAAACGGATGCGACCGACGCCACTCGTGATGCAGGCATCCTATGACGGCGCGTATGTCGAACTTGGACCAACGAATCTGGATGGTAAAAACGGCGTCCAGCTCCCTGCTGACGCGACCTTCCTCAAAACCAAGCGATGAGATCTCTACTCCCTCTCTCAGGTGTTGAACTCCGACGGCATAAGGATCCCGAGTATCCAGTCGAAGATTCCAAATTCGAACCGTACGCCCACCAGCAGGACATCCGAGAGCTGTTCCAGAACTCGAACGAGTTCCTCGCAGTAAACGATAGTCCGACCGGCGGTGGGAAGACGATTTCATGGCTCGCGCCCGTCATCGAATGTGAGGACCACGCGCTGGCGGTCTACCCGACGAATGCGCTCATCCACGACCAGTACAATCAGATCAGGGAGGAACTCGATGAGAGCTTCCCCAAGCGAGGATCCGATGTCGCGGTGCTCCCGATCACAGCTGACATGCTCCGGACACGATACGCGACCAAGTATCCAGACACGAGGACGAACAGCGAGCGACTTCGAGCTCTCCTTCGGACGTACGTGTATCAGCGCGGAGACCCGGTACTAGTGTTGACGAACCCGGACATTCTCGTGATGATGCGTCGGCACATCTACGGACGTACTGGTAACCCTGGCTCTCGGGTCAGACAACTCAACGAGTTTGAGACAATCGTCGTCGACGAGTTCCATCGCGCCGGCAGAAAAGAGCAGAATACGCTCCTGTTCTCGCTCGACGAGATGTACGACCTCCCTAATTTCCAGTGCGCGCTCTCGAAAATTGTCCTACTCAGCGCGACCCCGACTACTCGTCTCGAACACCACTTTGAAGAGGCAATGAGTGCGCCGTATCGCCGCGTGACGTCGAAGCGCGAGACGACTGAAGAGCGCTCTTTCAACGAGACACCAACTGATGGGTGGGGTGCAGTTATGCCTCCCGTTGATCTCGACGTCCGCTCAGCGGCAACGTTCGACACGGCGAGTGAACTCCTCGGTGAGGACTGGGACGACACCGAATCGTTCGCCCGGAAGGCTGGACGAACCGTCTTTATTCTCGACGGGATTCACGAGGTGGACGAGGTTTACACTCACCTTTCGAACACGTTTGATGACCGAACCGTAGTTCGTATCGACGGGTTCCACCGCGGCAATCTCGAAGAGAAACTTGACGATTTCGACATCCTCGTGAGCAACTCAGCCGTCGAAGTTGGAATTGACTTCACAGTCGATCGTCTCGTGTTCTCGGCGCCTGATCGGGCGAGTTTTGTCCAGCGCCTCGGCCGTCTTCGAACTAAATCCGAACCACAATCCGCTCGCTGTTATGCCTCGACGAACGTCGCTGCGTCGCTTTCGGAAATCGAATGTGACGGTCGTGTCTCCCGTGCACAACTCATCGAAACACTCGAAGATGCCTACCACGACCCCCGAGAATTCGAATCGTTCGACTGGCGATACTCGGCAGCCGAAGCCTATCACCACATCGAATGTCGTGCTCGTGATGCCAACTCGGAACGTGCCGAGGAGATCCGCGAGAAGGGATGGGAGCGTATCCTCCGACACTTTGGCGGCGGTGATCCACCGCTCACCCAGTCGGATGTTAAAGCACACGCAGATGTTATCAATAATGCCGTTGAGCGGACACTTCAGTGGTACCGCGGCGGGTCGCTTCAAGCGCTCGTCTACGACCGCACACCAGGCACGAGCGACCCGATAAAAACGTACGACCTCTTCTACCTCCTACGTCATGGTCATGTTGATTTCTTCTCACGAACTGGGTTCGACGAGGTTGTTCCGAACGAGCACACCGACGATGTCTCTCACCTCGCGCCGTACGTTACAGGCTACTGCACGTACGACGGGACAATCGAAACGAACGACGACGGTTATGGACGGAGCGTCCGTCTCAAGGCTACTTCCGAGACCTATGGCTGGCTACGTGCCGACGACGGAATTGACGACGAGACACGGAAGCCGCGCGAACTTGATGGGATTGGTATCGATGTCGAGCCAGATGGTGCGGATCGGATTACATCGATTGAACATCTTCGCGACGAGATGCGCGAGGGCCTTGACGTGCTCTGCTATGCGGTCAAGAACCACCCACGACGGGTCAAGAACCAGTACAATCTTGGAAAGTTCCTCTTCCTCTATCCGCTCACCGTTGGTGACGAACAGTGGTGTGCCGCACTCGGTATCGACGCGCTCTATCTCCACTGTGCGGTCCAAGAGGCGCAGAACGCTGTCGACTTGGAGAGTTTGGGGATCGACCTTTGAGATGACGGGTTCGAGCTTCAAGGACGAACTAGTATATGTGAGCGCGTTGAACGAGTTCGTCTACTGTCCACGCCGGTACTATTACCAGCGATACTACGACGAGATTGGAGAACCCTATGAACTCGTCGACGGCCGATCGAAACACAAACACGCATCCCGCCGCGGGAGCTGGGTGACGGAGCGATACTTCCGTTCTGATGACCTCGGGATGCACGGGAAGATTGACCTCGTTGACACCGAGACTGGGACACCGACCCCAGTCGAACGGAAGCGTTCCGAGAGCGGATCATACTATTCAAGCGACGAAGTCCAACTTGCTGGCTACTGCATGCTGCTCGAAGACGCCATTGACGAGTCCGTAAATGTGGGGTACATCTACCTTTACTCAACCGACACGCGCCACTCGGTCCGGATCACGCAGGATCACCGTGAGGCTGTCCGAGAGATACTGAGGCGTATCCGTTCAATGTCAGTTGATTCGATCCCGCCGCTGACGCAGAACCAGTCGAAATGCGAGGCGTGTTCAGCGAGGACGTACTGTATGCCTGGTGAGACGGCGGTTCTCTCACCCTCTGAGGCCGAAGGGACTGGATGGGAGGGAACGACACCCGGAGATTTGATATGAAAGAGAGCCAGGGCATCTTCGAGGATTCAGTTGTATACGTCACGACACAGGGTTCGCAGGTCCGTATCGACGGCGGTCAAGTCGTCATCTACGATGTAGAAGGCGACGACGGTGAACTCGGAGCGTTCCCAGTCGAGAAGCTTGATACAATCAACGTTTTCGGCGGTGTGAACTTCTCAACGCCGTTCGTTGCAACAGCGAACGAGCACGGGATCGTGCTCAACTACTTCACACAGAATGGAAAGTATCGGGGGAGTTTCGTTCCAGAACGTAACACAATCGCAGAGGTCCGACGCGCACAGTACGCACTTACTGGCCGTGACGAGCTTGCGATCTCGAAGGCGATGATCGCAGCAAAGATCAGGAATGCACGGACGATTCTCTCGCGGAAGGGTGTCCGAGGGACGACTGTTCTCAAAGACCTCGGCGAACGTGTTTCGAGCGCATCGAACAAGGACGACCTTCGCGGGATTGAGGGTGAGGCTGCAGAACGCTACTTCAGCCGACTTGACGAGACTCTCGTCGACAACTGGACGTTCGACACGCGCAGCAAACGACCGCCCGAAGACCACATCAACTCGCTATTGTCGCTGACCTACGTGATGATGAAAAACGAGGTTTTGAGTGCGCTCCGCTGCTACAACCTTGATCCTTTCTTGGGTGTGCTCCACGCTGATCGGCACGGACGACCGTCACTCGCCCTTGACCTCCAAGAGGAATTCCGGCCGCTGTTCTGCGATGCCTTCGTCACGCGTCTGGTAAACCGTGGGACAATTACTCATGATCAGTTTGGAAACGACAACCGACTTACTGACGACGGTTTCCAAGCGTACTTGGACAAGTTTGACGGATACATGAACGAAGAGCTGACGCACCCGTATTTCGAGTACCGTGTAAGTCGCCGCAAGGCGATCCGACAGCAGGTGATCCTTCTGCGGAAAGCGATTACGGGTGAGCTTGATGACTATCACGCGCTGGAGGTGTCGCGATGAGACTCGCAGTGACGTACGACGTCAGCGACGATACGAATCGTCGACGCGTCTACCGAACGCTGGAACGATACGGAGCGTGGCGCCAGTACAGCGTTTTTGAACTCGACGTGTCGAAGAGCGAGCGGGTTGAACTCGAAGACGAACTTGAAAGCCACATTGAGCCGGCCGACGGAGATCGAGTTCGGCTATATCGGCTTTGCGAAGCTTGCCAGGAGGCGACAACAGATCTCGGAAATGAGCCACCAGATGAACAATCGAACGTCATCTGACGTTGACCTTTTTCAAAGCCGTGTACAACAGGGGTCCACGAAAGTGGACTGCGCTATCATGGGTGGAGCAAGGTTTATACACCACGTCAAGCAAATTGCACCCCCTGTCGCAGGGCAATAGAAACCCAGAACGGGATTGAAACACGACAACGAAGTAGAACTGAGCGAGGACGGCGCGGTCGCAGGGCAATAGAAACCCAGAACGGGATTGAAACACCGCGTCATGTTCGACTTCGACAACACACTCACAAGTCGCAGGGCAATAGAAACCCAGAACGGGATTGAAACGCGCAGCGAGCACCGCGCTCCAGGCCGACGATGGGTGTCGCAGGGCAATAGAAACCCAGAACGGGATTGAAACAGCACCAACAGACATCACCGGGCCCGCGACGTCGAGTCGCAGGGCAATAGAAACCCAGAACGGGATTGAAACTTGCTTGTCGAACTGGACATACGCCGTGAGAGCGTGTCGCAGGGCAATAGAAACCCAGAACGGGATTGAAACTCGACGTGTCGACGCTATCGACTAGCGTAGGGTCGGTCGCAGGGCAATAGAAACCCAGAACGGGATTGAAACCGCACAGAGGCTCGCATCGTCCCCGTATCGACGCGTGTCGCAGGGCAATAGAAACCCAGAACGGGATTGAAACACATAGCCGCTTCGGGATGTCTTGGCGGTC